>NZ_ATWI01000009.1:0-890947 GCF_000421165.1 Marinobacter daepoensis DSM 16072 | reverse complement strand
TGGGTGGTTAGCTCAGCTGGGAGAGCATCGCCCTTACAAGGCGAGGGTCGCAGGTTCGATCCCTGCACCACCCACCAGAATTCTAAAAAGCAGGTCCGGTTGGACCTGCTTTTTTTATGCCTTCAGGAAACCGGAGGCCTTGTTGTTTTCTGTAGCAAAGCCGGCGCTCGTCCTTCGTTCGCCGGCTTTGACTGGGGGTGTCGCGATTACTTGCCGATGAGCGACTGCCCGCATACCCTTACCACGTTGCCGTTCACGCCTGCGGAAGCCGGATTGCAGTACCAGGCTATCGCCTCAGCAACATCTACGGGCTGTCCTCCCTGTGAAAGGCTGTTCATGCGTCGGCCGGCCTCTCGAATGGTGAATGGCATGTCGGCGGTCATCTGGGTTTCGATAAAACCCGGGGCGATGGCATTAATGGTCATTCCGTTCTTCAGGTGGCGGGCCATGGATTCGACATAACCAATCACGCCACTTTTGGCACAGGCGTAGTTGGTCTGACCGAAATTGCCAGCGATTCCGCTGATCGATGAAATGCAGACGATGCGTCCGTTCTCCCGCATCAGGTTGCGGGCAGCCAGTTCTTCGTCAATCCTCTCTTCAGCCGTCAGGTTGACTGCGATGGTCATATCCCAGAAGTGTTCAGGCATGTTACCCAGAGTTTTGTCGCGGGTAATACCGGCGTTGTGAATCACAAAATCCACGCCGCTGGTCTCTTTCTGGATAAAATCCGCGATGATTTTTGGCGCTTCGTCGTCGGTGATGTCGCAGGCAAAGGCCTTGCCTTTCAGTTTGCTGGTCACGCTTCTGAGTGCATCAAGCGCTGCTGGAATGTCTAGGCCGATCACCGTTGCTCCGTCTCTGGCGAGGGTCTCTGCAATGGCGGCGCCGATACCGCGGGAAGCGCCGGTGACCAGGGCTACCTTGCCAGCAAGAGGTGCTACCGGGTTGGTTGCTTTTGCTTCACTGGCCTTGCCAATGCGCACTGTTTGTCCGGAAACATAAGCTGACCGTGGTGAGAGGAAGAAACGCACCGAGGAATCAAGCTGGTTTTCAGCATTGGGGGCAATCCAGAGCAGGTTGGCTGTTGAGCCTTTCTTGCCAATCTCTTTACCGATAGCTCGGACAAAACCTTCCAGAGCCTGCTGAGCTGCGGCCTGGGGTGCTTTTCGGCAGGTGTGGGGATCCTGGCCAATCACCAGGACCCGGCCGTTGGTGGCCAGCCTGCGAATGGTCGGGTGAAAGAAATCATACAGCGCCCGAAGCTCGTCTGGTTTTTGCAGGCCTGAAGCATCAAATACCAGGGCCGGGAAAGTCGTGTCGGAGAGGCCTGTGATGTCCAGGGGGCGGGCTTTGGGCCCGGCTTTTGATGACTCTGCCAGGGTCTCCAGGCCGGAGGCATGATGCAGTGTCGCAGGGCTCGCTCCAACAATGTTGCCGAGAGTGGCAATCGCCCTGGCACCCTGGCCGGCCCCCATCAGTACGTCGCCCTCGATAAATGGCTGGTCTACACGTTTCAGGCGTTTGAGGGGGATGGGTGAAGGCAGGCCCAGAGATTGGGCCGCAGTCTTGCCAACGGGAGTGTTCACGAGTTTCAGGTACAGGTCAGACATAGGTTCTTCCTTGTGTTCGCGATTGATTGCAAATTAGCCTAAAGGGTAAGGAATCTTCCAGCTATTGTATTGACTCAATGCCGGTAGTGCCTTGTCAGACTTGCCAATGAGACGGCGCGGTCAGGCGCTAGACTCTGCAACCGTGTTGGATAACCGACACTTCATACTCTCACTTACAAGGAAGCACGGCGATGGCACAGGCAAAGAAAAGCACGGCGCCCGGAAAAAGCGCGACCAGCCAGGGAATACGGCGGGTGGCGATCATTGGTGGTAACCGAATTCCGTTTGCTCGCTCAAACACGGCCTATAGCAAGATCAGCAATCAGGAATTGCTGACATCCGCGTTGCGGGGGCTGGTGGATCGTTTTGGTTTGCAGGGTATGAGAATGGGAGATGTGGTTGCCGGCGCGGTAATCAAGCACTCCAGAGACTTTAATCTGACTCGCGAGGCAGTACTCAGTTGCGGGCTGGCGCCGGAAACGCCGGCTTACGACATTCAGCAGGCCTGTGGTACCGGGTTGGAAGCTGCCATCCTGGTGGCCAACAAGATTGCGCTGGGGCAGATTGAGTGCGGCATTGCCGGCGGCACGGACACGACTTCAGATGCCCCGATCGGGGTTGGCGAAGGGTTGCGGGAGATCCTGCTGGATCTCAACAGAGCCAAAACCACCGGTGAGCGACTGAAGGTTCTCGGCCGATTCCGTCCGGGGCATCTGATGCCGGAAATTCCGGAGAATGGCGAGCCCCGCACCGGAATGTCCATGGGGGATCACTGTCAGGTGACAGCCAGAGAGTGGCGCATTGCCAGGGAAGATCAGGATCGCCTGGCGTTGGAAAGTCATCAGAAGTTGGCTGCTGCCTACGATGAAGGGTTCTTTGATGACCTCGTGACCCCGATGGCAGGGCTGGATAAAGACAACATCCTGCGTCCGGATACGTCGCTGGAAAAGCTGGCCTCCCTCAAGCCTTGCTTTGATCGTGAGAATGGCACGATGACTGCTGCCAACAGCACGGCCCTGACCGACGGGGCGTCTGCCGTGCTGCTGGCCAGCGAAGCGTGGGCGAAAGCCAACAACCTGGAGGTGAAGGCCTGGCTGACGTTCTCCGAGGTGGCGGCTGTGGATTTTGTGGACAAGAAAGAAGGGTTGTTGATGGCTCCGGCTTATGCTGTGCCGCGTATGCTGGACAGGGCTGGCCTGAGTTTGCAGGATTTCGACTTCTATGAGATTCACGAGGCCTTCGCGGCACAGGTGCTCTCTACTCTGAAAGCCTGGGAGGACCCTGGATTTTGCAAGGAGCGTCTTGGGTTGGATAAGCCGCTGGGGAGTATCGATCGGGCCAGATTGAATGTGAAGGGGTCTAGCCTGGCTACCGGGCATCCGTTTGCGGCCACGGGAGGGCGTATAGTCGCGACGCTGGCTAAGTTGCTGGAAGAAAAAGGCGGTGGTCGCGGCCTGATCTCGATTTGTGCTGCCGGGGGGCAGGGAGTGACTGCGATCCTGGAGCGATAGGATTATACGTAATAACCGAAATCTTCTTTGACAGCGAGCGCTCAGCGCTATAGTATTCGCGCCACGTTGATCGGGTTAACCCGGTCATCAGCCAGTTTGATGCGGGATGGAGCAGTCTGGTAGCTCGTCGGGCTCATAACCCGAAGGTCGTTGGTTCGAATCCAGCTCCCGCTACCAATACCAGAAAAGGCAGGTCAGTTATTGTTACTGACCTGCCTTTTTTGTTTTCCAGACAAGCAAAGGGAATCTGCGGATGCCTGCGTACTCTGCGTCTCGTAATCTTGTGTTTATTGGCATGCCAGGCAGTGGCAAAAGCACCGTCGGAGTGCTCGTCGCCAAGAGGCTGGGGCTGGGCTTTATCGATACAGACCTGCTGATACAGCAGGCCGAGGGGCGCACCCTGCAGGAGATCGTGGACCAGGACGGTTATCTGGCGTTGCGGCAGGTTGAGGAGCGTGTGCTACTGGAGTTGCAGGGAAGTGGAGATGTGATCAGTACGGGCGGCAGCGCCGTGTACAGTGAACGTGCCATGGATCACCTCAGGCAGGCCGGCACGGTTGTCTTTCTTGATATCCCGTTGAGTGTCGTTCGGGAGCGCATCGGGGATTACAGTCTTCGGGGTATTTCCCGGCGCCCCGGGCAGTCGTTGGAGGCGCTCTATGACGAACGGTTTGCACTCTATTCCCGATACGCGGACCTGACCGTTCCTGGCCAGGGATTAACGCAGGAGGCGGTCTGTCAGTTGGTGATTGACGGTCTTCGCGTCTGAGCGCCCTTGCGGGTCAGGGGAGTTCTTCCCGCCAACGTTTGACTTTGACCTGAGCCTTGATCGCGTCAACGATTTCAAGAATCAGGCGGATCAGCGCTTCATTTTCCTCCGGCTCCGACGGTGCGTGCCCTCTGTCCGGCAGAAAAACGTTCACGATATCCTCAATAAACGCGTGGTTAGTGGTGGAGGCCAGGTCTTCCAGAACCTGGTGTACAACATTTGCCACAATGTCCCCTACCGCGTTCTCCAGCGTGTCCTGTATCGTCGGCCCGACGACGGGCAGGTATTTCAGGCGTGAAAGCTCGTGGTTCTGCTTCAGAGCCTGATCCACCCGGTTTTCAAGATAGGCTCTGAGGGCGCCCCGGTTGGGCACGTATCCTTCCCGGGCTGCCATCGCAACCCGGCCGGATAACCAGTCGGACAGCATTTCCCGACGGGGAAACAGGATGTCGTGCTGGATTCGGTCAAACAGGGGTGATCCTTTCCGGACTTCTTCCTGAACTCCGCTCAGGACTTTCAGGACGATTCGGTCCGATAACTCTTCCATGAATGCGTCGTAGTAAAAGTTCACAAACCGGAATAATCTGGTGTCTGTGAAATCGATGATTTTGTATTGGTGCAATCGGTAGATAATCGAGATAACGCGAAGAATCCTCAGAAAGCGCAGGCTGCCAACCGGAATGCAGCCAACCAGGTCGTACCAGTGGATGAACGGATAGAAGTACCAGCGGTCATAGATCTTTGCCTTGATGGAATAGGCCCAGCGAACCACAAACTCGGTCAGGAAAACGGCAACAAAAAGGATGTCGTAGAAAATGAAGCGTTCATGAATGGGGTGATAGGCAGACTGGAGCGCCGGTACATAGTCCCGAAGCAGGTTCTGAACCGCGATGAAATTGTAGATAGAGTCCCAGATAATGAACGTGAGATTGACGATCAGGAGGCCCAGCATGACAAAGTCGATGACAAACCAGATCAGCTGGTGGCTGGACTTGAGGTTTTCACGGTTTATTCGAAGCATCCGTCGGGCCTGTAGTGGGTGCTATAAGTGACTGACAGATTAGCGCATTTTCTCGGTTGGTTCGAGGCAGTGGAGTGCGATGATGAGGGCAACACTCCGGGGGAGAGCCGTGGCCCGGGGATGGGCATGGATAGCCAGGGAGCTTGCGGGTAAACTCTCCGTCCCTGTGACAAGGACCACACACTTATCGGGTCAGGACAGACTTTCATTGATGCGACTACCATGGATACAAAGGCCGACGGCGCGTAATCTGATTGCGGCCCTGCTGTTCCTGGCACCGACGCATGCTGTGTTTGCCAACCAGGTCCGTGTGGAAGTTGAGGGTGACTTCGACGAACTGCAGGAGAATGCCGAAATCCTTCTGGGGGAGGTTGAGGGCCGCACGGCCGATGGCCTGCGACGGTATGCATCGAGTGCGGTGGCGCAAGTGAAAGAAGCGGTGCGAGCGCTTGGCTATTACAACCCGGTGGTTCGTTGGCAAGTCTACGAACAGGAAGAAGAGCCGGCAGAATTGCGGTTGACCGTCTCTCCGGGCGAACCTGTCCGTATTCGGTCCCGGCGTGTCGACGTGCGGGGGCCGGGAGCCAGAGATCCGTCCCTGGTCTCCGGGTTGCCCGAACGTCCGCGGGCGGGGGATGTGTTGCACCATGGAGAATATGACGCCCTGCGACGTGCAATCCAGAATCGGGCTGGCCGCTCAGGTTATTTCGATGGGCAATACCTTGAGCGGCAGCTGGCGGTCGACCCGGAAGCCCTGGCTGCAGATATCCAGCTAGAGTACGAGACGGGGGAGCGCTACCGGCTGGGAGAGGTAACCTTCCTTGATGGCCATGGATTCGATGAAACCCTGTTACGTCAGTTCGTGACCATCGAACCTGGCGAACCGTTTCATGCCGACAAGGTGGCGCGCCTGAATCAGGATCTGTCGAACAGTGGCTACTTTTCAGGAGTTGATGTCGATGTCTCTCCGACCAAGGCCGAAGACCGGGTGATCCCTGTGGATATTGGTCTCACGCCCCGGCCGCCCCGCTCAGTATCCGCCGGTGTTGGTTTCTCGACCGATGTGGGCCCGCGTTTTCGGGGTAATTGGCGAGAGCACTACATTAATGCCAAGGGGTACAAGCGGGGGGCCGATACCGAATTGTCCGAGTTGCGCCAGAGCATCAGTGGCTGGTATGAATTGCCGCTTGACCCTCCGATGACCGACTCGATCCGGCTTGGAACCGGCTATCAGCGTGAACATATCGAAGATGTTGAGTCGGAAAGGCTGACGTTAGGGCAGCAGTGGAACCACCAGCTGGATAGTGGCTGGATGCAGGTGCTGTCAATGCGCTGGGAGGGGGAGCGTTACCGTATTGGTGACGAGGAACGTGGTACCTCAAGCCTTCTGTTACCTGGCGTCAGTTATTCCAAGCTGAGGGCGAACTCGCCGCTGGACCCGTCTCAGGGGTTTCGTCTCCAACTGGACGTGACCGGCGCCCATCGGGCGTTACTCTCCGACGCCGATATTCTTCATATCAACTTTCTGGCCAAGGGCCTGTACACCCTGGCGGATAATCATCGGTTCCTGGCCCGCTTTAATTTTGGAGGGGTGGCCACCAACAGTTTTTCTGACGTGCCGCCGTCATTGCGATTCTTCGCCGGGGGCGATCAGAGTGTGCGCGGCTATGGCTATGAAACCCTGTCGCCGGAAGACAGTGATGGCGTTGCGATTGGTGGCCGGTATCTGATCGTCGGGAGTGCCGAGTACCAGTACGAATTTGCCAGAAACTGGCGATTGGCCGCGTTTGTGGATGAGGGTAACGCTGTGAACAATGTCTTTGACCCACTGGCTACGGGTGTCGGGATGGGCATTCGCTGGGTCAGCCCGGTAGGGCCATTGCGTCTTGATGTTGCCAAAGGCCTGAACGACGAACTGGATGGCGGTTGGCGTATTCACTTTTCCATGGGGCCCGAACTTTGACCGACGAGCATCGGCAGGAGAACCCGGCACCTGAAGCCAGGCGCCGGCGCCACAGGCCCTGGTGGTTCTGGCCACTGATCATCGTGTTGGTCGTGGTGCTGGTGCCGCTGGTGTTGTTGCTCGCAGCGTTGCTTGTGCTCCGGTCGGAGACCGGGACAGCCTGGGTTATTGATCAGATCCCCGGGTTGCAGACTCATGATGCACAAGGGTCGATGTTGGGGGCCTGGCAGGCTGACGAATTGTCGTGGCAGGGCTACGGGGTTCGCGTTCGGGTTGAAAAGCCTGAACTTGACTGGTCTCCGGGCTGTCTGCTGGAGTTGACCGTTTGCCTGGATACGTTGAAAGCAGACAGCGTGGCCGTTGTGGTACAGAACGCCGACGGTGGGGAGGACGCGCCTCGAACCGATATTCACCTGCCGACCTTCAGTTTGCCATTGGCCGTCAGGATCCGGAACGTTCAGTTGGGGCAGCTGAGCGTGAACGATGAGACTGTCTGGAATCGCCTTGAACTCCAGGCCAGGCTCTCCGGAGCTACCGTCGACCTTGAGGAAGTGCTCTTCCAGCGCGACGATATCGTGATCAGCGCGAAAGGGCGAACCGTCATGCGTGGCGACTGGCCTCTTAACCTCACCGTGAACGCAAAACTCCCACCACCCGGTGGGGACGAGTGGCGGATCGGCCTGGACCTCTCGGGGAGCGTACGAGAGCTGCGTGTTTCAGGTACCAGTTCGGGGTATCTTACGGCCTTGTTTGAAGGGCGGGCTGAACCGCTTTCCGCTGATCTTCCGGCCCGCCTGACACTGACGTCGGACGCATTTCGCCCTGATGAGACGCTGCCTGAAACCTTGATGCTGAAAGACTGGCGGCTGGAGCTTGCAGGTTCTCTGGCCGGAGGTTTCCGTGCCCGGACTGAGGCAACCGTTCCTGCTACAACGGGGCCCGTCAGTGCATCCGTTGAAGGTTTACTGACACCGAAGGGCGCGTCAGGCGTGGCGCTCTCCATGGTTTCGCCCGGTCAGGAGGGCGTCCCTGAGGGTCGATTCGAGGCAAATGGCAGTGTTGTGTGGGCTGGTGATATTACGGCTGAAGCTCAGCTGATGATGGATCGGTTTCCGTGGTATGGATTGCTCCCAGAGCTGGATCGACCCCCGGTTGATCTGAATCGGTTGGAAGGTGAACTTCAGTATCAGGCCCATGAGTATCAGGCGGAGTTGGAAGCCTCGGTGACAGGGCCGCTTGGGGAGGCTGAGCTGTGGACCAGCCTCGAGGGCGACCTGGCATCGGTCACCGTCCGTCATCTGGATGTCAGTACCGGAGCAGGCTCACTCAGCGGTGACGGGGAACTCGGTTTTGCGGGGCCACTGGCCTGGAATGCCAGACTTGAACTTGATCAGTTCAATCCAGGTTACTGGCTGCCCATGCTGGAGGGCAGTCTGAACGGGCAGGTCGTTACTGAGGGACAGATGCGCCCCTCCGGTTTACCTGAATTATCTGCCAACGTAGACCTGAGTGGCCAGTGGCGGCAACAGAAGGTCGTGGCAAAGGGAGAGCTGACGACCGAAGACGAGCACTGGGCGCTGACCGATTTTTCTGTGAGGGTAGGTGAGAATACCGTCGGGGGAGAGGGTCGTTACGGTGAAACCCTGCTGGCCGATCTTTTTCTTGATTTATCCCGGCCCGAGCAGCTGATGAACGGTCTTGCTGGCGTCGCCAAAGGCAGGGTTCGCCTGTCTGGATCGCCGGGAGCACCGGAAGGTAGCTCATCGCTGAGTGTGGATAATTTCGCCTGGCAAGATAAGGTTCGTGTGAGAAAAGGGCAGCTCCAGGCCCGCCTTGGCCCTTCAGGTACCGTTGCACTTGAACTCGACGGCAATGAACTGAGCCTGGCTGGCCAGAAGCTGGATCGGGTGCAGGCAACGCTGGATGGCGATCAGGCGCGTCATGTTCTACGGGTTGAGGCGGATCATCCGGAAGCTTCGGTGCTACTGGAATTTGCTGGTGGGCTGGGGGAGCAGTGGCAGGAGTGGCGTGGTGAGATCAGCCGGGGTGAGATTGTGGTGATGGAGCCCGGCCAGACCTGGCGCCTTGATAGCAAGGCTGATCTGAACTACATCGACAGCACGTTGAGCCTTGGTCGTCACTGCTGGCTCTGGCAGGAAAGCTCTGTGTGCGCCGAAGATCAGCGTTTGTGGCCTGCACCACGTCTTGCATATGAAGTACGAGGCTTCCCGGCTGCAGCGTTCAGCCCGGCATTTCCGGAGACCGTTCAGTGGCAGTCCTCTATCGATGCTGACATCGCCCTTGAACTGACCGATGCCGGGCCGAATGGCCGTCTCAGGGTGGATGCAGGGGCAGGAGCCTTCCGTTTTCTGGTGTTGGACGAGTGGGAATCCATCCAGCATGACCACTTGGTCCTCGAAGCTACCCTGAAGCCCGAGGTGGCGGATATCGGGGTTGATTTCAGTGGTCCGGAGCTGGGAACTCTGAATCTGGATCTCGCGGTTGATCCCCTGTCGCCAGACCGGCCGATAGAAGGTGCGTTCAGTCTGGAGGATCTGAACCTGGCGTTCCTGTCGGCTTTTACAGGTATTGAAGATGTTCAGGGGCAGGTTAATGGGAAGGGTGCCTTGTCCGGCCCGCTGCTCAGGCCGGAGGTTACGGGCGAGCTGGTGCTGACCGACGGACGGGTGTTTGATCCAGGTCTGCCTCTGCCTCTTGAAGATTTGCTGGTTGTGCTGGAATTCCGGGGCCAGGCCGCAGACGTCAGTGGGCGCTGGCACAGCAATGATCGCAGTCAGGGGGAGGTGTCCGGGTCATTGGAGTGGGCGCAAACGCCTAACCTTATGATCAACCTTAAAGGAGACAGGCTGCCGGTGACCCTGGAGCCCTTTGCACGCCTGGAAGTCGGCCCGGACCTCGATATTTCATTTAGAGAAGGGGAATTGTCGGTTGCGGGCCAGGTGAACGTGCCTAGAGGGGAAATTGAAGTCCAGAATGTGCCACCGTCGGCCGTGTCGGTTTCTGAAGATGAGGTGATTGTCGGTGTTGAGCGCGAAGAGCCAGCCATTCGCTCAATGTTGATGGATGTGACGGTTGTCGTTGGTGAGGATAGGGTGTCTTTTGACGCGTTTGGTGTTACGGGCGATCTGGAGGGTACGTTGCGGGTTGGCAACAACATGGACACGCGAGGCACACTGCAATTGGTGGATGGCCGGTATGAGGCTTTTGGTCAGGAGCTGGAGCTTCGCAAGGCGCGGATACTCTTTGTCGGGGCGCTGACCAGTCCTTACCTCGATATTGAGGCGATCAGGGAAGTGGATACGGTGGTTGCCGGTATCCGGCTTACCGGCCCCGCCGAGGCGCCTGAGACCGAGGTTTTTTCTGAACCCGCCATGCCCCAGAGCGAGGCTTTGTCCTACGTCATTCTCGGGCGCGCTCCCAGAGGGCAGGGTGACGATGGCCAGATGAGCCAGGCAGCGTTGTCGCTGGGTCTCACTCAGGCGAGCAAAATCACCCAGGGCATTGGTAATGAGCTGGGGATCCGCAACCTGACTCTGGAGGCTGAGGGATCGGGTGACCAGGCCTCGGTGGTGGCGAGTGGCTATATCACTGAAGATCTGAGCCTGCGATATGGCGTGGGCATATTCGAGCCCATCACGACGGTGGCGTTACGTTACGATCTTGGGCGTTACTTTTATCTGGAGGCCGCCAGTGGACTGGCGGCCTCGCTGGATATTTTCTACACCCGAAACTTCTGACGTCTGTGTTCAGTCCAGTTCAAAGGTGGCATGGACACTGGCGCTGACTTCTCTTGGGCCGACACTGGAAACCGCGTCACCGACCATTTTGGCTTCTGCTCTCATCATGGGGACGGGGCGATGACCTCCGTTAATGTTCAGAGTCACTACCTCCCCGCATTGCTGGTCCAGTTGCTGTGCGACAAATTCACACCGGCTTTTTGCATCAGCAATCGCTCGTGCCAGAGCTTCGCGCTCCATGCCTTGCTCATCGGAGTGGAAAAACTGATGGCTGCCCAGATGATACTGGAGCCCCAGGCCATTGGCTTTCTCGATCAGAGGGTTCAGCAAGGAGAGATCTGAAATAGAGAAGCTGACGGTTTGGCTGGCGACAGACATCTGTTTCGGGTCCTGATCTTTCTCCTGTGTCGGAATCATGCGGGTATAGACGCTCAGGTCGGCGTCTGAGTAGTCGTTGAGCTCAGACCGATACGTGCCGATGGCCTTACGCCATTCAGCCATTACGTTGCCGACCGTTTCGGAAGCAGTCTTTGCGTCGGAGTGTTCGGCACGGGCGGTGAACTGAAGTCTGGCACTGTCAGGTTCATAGCGGACACTGCCTTCACCGCTCAGGCTGACTTCTCCGGCGAGGGTCGTCGCAGGCAGTGTCATGAGGGCAGCGGCAATTACCCCGGTAAATCGGGACTTGAACATGATCCTTCTCCTTTTCAATGGGCGTCCGGGCTTTGCCGGTCGTTCAGGCGCTCCAGTTTCCGGAACCGGGCGGCATGCACAAAATGGCTGAAGATCCGACGGTGTCCGGTGTGGTAGAGCAGGTATTCGGGATGCCACTGCACCCCGAGTAGCCATTGCTGGCCGGTGTTTTCAATGGCTTGTACAAACAGGTCGTTATCCACGGCACTCACCCGAAGCTGACGGCCGAGGCGCTTGATGGCCTGACTGTGAATCCGGTTGGCTCCGATGACGTGGCTGTACATCAGCCTTCCGATACGACTGTTCTGGACCAGGCGAACGGTTTGCAGGGGGAGCAGAAGAGGCCGGTGGCGAGTGTGGACGCGTAACGGCGTGACATTCTGGCAAAGTGAACCGCCGTGATAAACGTTGATAAACTGGGCTCCGCGACAGATTCCCAGCACGGGGATACTGATGGCTTCGGCCCGCTCCAGAAGACGGGTATCGGTTGCGTCGCGTTTCAGGTCGTAACGCGCTGTCACCTGTGGCTGCTGTCCGTACCGGCCAGGATGCACATGGGTGCCCCCGGACAGCACAAGGCCATCCAGAAGGTCGACATTCGTCCGGTCTCCGGGGCGGATGTAGTGTGTTCTCGCGCCATGCAACCGAAGTCCAAGGCTGATCAGCCGGTGTGACATGCTTCGTCTGGCCGGGCCGCTGATACCAATGGTCAGCCCTGGTATGTCTGTATCCCTGTGGGCTTCAGACATAACCGTGCTGGCGCAGCCAGGTGTCTGTTGTCTCACGCCAGGAGTGAGTCAGATTGTGCAGATTGAATTTCTGGGCGTCGCGGAATGCCTGCCTGAGGCTGCTTAGGTCCGGCGCGTTGTTTGCCAGTTCTTCGAGAACCACCCAGTCGTTCCAGACCGTCGAAAAGTGCCAGTCAGGGTTGTCGATGTCACAGTCTGGCAAGCGGTAGTGCAAGGTGGGGCGGCTCTTGATTCGTGGATCGTTGACATATTCCGCGAGTAATACGTCATCCAGGTGAGCAAACAGCGGCAGAAGGTCCAGAGCCTTATTGCGAGTTGGATTGTGTTGGAGGTAATCCCGCATCAGTGTCTGCAGGTCGGGATTGTAATCATCGGCCGTCAGCTTCTCCGTATAGCGGCCGCTCCAGGGCTCGATATACGTGGTGAATTTCCGGCTGATGTCGAGCTGGTGTCTGGATTTTAGCCAGTCATACAGCAGGCCGAATGCTTGAAGGTACCGAATCAGAGTGCCTGCTTGCAGGTCTGGAAGCTCAGGGTTGAGCTGAAGGCCGAACGCAAAGTAGATGGCTTCCCGGCTGCCTTCAGCGCCGAGGGCTCTTAGTTCGTCAACCAGATGTTCGATGTCGTCCAGGGCCGACATCACCAGGGGAGGCGATACGATTTCCAGAGGCACAACTCTCTCGGCCGCAAAATCAATAACATCCATCGCGTGGGTGCCAATCTCCCGAATGGATTCCGGGAAGCGTTCGTCAGCCAGGTCCAGATCTTTGATCGGGTCGGAGTCGAGTTCGATGGTGTAGGTGCCGGCGTCTGTCTCCAGCCGGGTGACATAGCGGGAAGCCAGCTCAGGCGTGCCAGCCAGCAGGTGCGCGGCGTGTGTGACAAGGTCGTCGTAACTCAGGCCGGACAGTTCAATTTCAACCCCAACCTTTCGTTCCTGTCCGTCCTGGTTTTTCTGGTTTACCGGCATCTTACAGCGCTTATATGCAGTCATGGCGTCTAGCGGCTTCCCTGTGGCTGTTTTCCGTCACCTTAACATACAGACTCTGGGCGCTCTCGTTACAGGACGGAAAAGAATTGGTAAGGGGTTTACACTGGATAAAACACTGTATATAGTCGTTTCACTGTATAAAAAAACAGGATTAATCCCGGAGTCTGACTGATGAAACTGACCGCAAGACAATCCCAGGTACTGGATATCATCCGCCGTTACGTGGATGAAACCGGATACCCGCCTACCCGGGCTGAAATCGCCGCTGAACTGGGGTTTCGTTCAGCAAATGCGGCAGAAGAGCATTTGCGGGCATTGGCGAGAAAAGGGGCGATAGAAATGGTCCCGGGAGCCAGTCGTGGTATTCGTCTCCCCGAAGCAGAAGAGGACCTGGGGTTGCCTGTGATCGGCCAGGTCGCGGCAGGTAGCCCCATCCTGGCGCAGGAACATATCGAGGATCACTGCACTCTGAAGCCGGATTTCTTTTCACCCTCTGCGGATTACCTGCTCAGGGTTCGGGGCATGAGCATGAAAGATGTCGGAATTCTGGATGGCGACCTGCTGGCCGTGCACCGGACTCAGGATGTCCATAATGGCCAGGTGGTTGTGGCCAGGGTGGGAGAGGAGGTCACCGTCAAGCGGTTCCGTAAGGAAGGCTCCAGAGTATGGTTGATCGCAGAAAACGAAGAGTTTGCCCCGATTGAGGTGGACCTGACAGAGCAGGAATTGTTCATTGAAGGACTGGGTGTGGGTGTGATTCGTCGCTCGGACCTTCACTGAATTCAGCATCAATAAGCGCACAGCGCAGGCAGGTGAGTAATGGAACAGTTGAGCTTCACTCAGAACATGGCGTTTCAGCCGGGAATTGGTGTTTCGGCTCAAGCAGTCTCCTCAGGCGCGCGGATGGCGGCAACAAGAACGGCAAGGCATCGTTCGGAGCCAGGCTTTGGCGGCAATGTGACGGAAATTATTCTGCCGGAAGAGCAGGTGGAAAACTTTCAGTTGCTGTTGCCGATGCTCACACAGCTTAATCAGGAAAAACGCTGGCTGGCCTGGATTGATCCACCCCAGTCTCTGGTGGCCAAGTGGCAGAAAATGCATGGGATTGTGGCCAGCGAAATACTTGTCTTGCGCTCAACCGCTGAATTCCCGGCTCTGCAGTTAGCTGAGCGGGCGCTGGGAGCAGGTACCTGCCATGCGGTCGTGCTCTGGACTCATAAGCTGGGGCGCGCAGCACTGGAGTCGTTGCAGCAAGCGTCTGCGCAGGGCAACAGCCACGGTGTGGTGCTGCGCCAGAGATAAGTCTGCTCAGTGCAGGGTGTAGTGGGGCTGGCTGTCGGCGATGTCGCCTTCATCCTCTTCCCAGTCAATGTCATGGCTGATGTTGCCGGCAGCTTCAATGCCCGCCGCAATCATGGCTTTGGCGACGTTCATATCCCGGTCTTCCATCATCTCCCGGGCTTCTTCAGAGAATGAGATACGCACCAGTGGTGCGGCGTCGTCATCGATTCGTCGGAGTGCGTAGTCGCCGTCGGCGAGTTGTACAATTTCAAAAAACGAAGGTGACATTCATTCAACCTTTATAAACTATTCAGTGTGCATTGGTGTTGTGATTCAGCGTTGTGGGCTACCACTCGCTGTGTTGCTCATCGATTTCTCTGGCAAAACGCGTCATCGATACCAGTGTTTCATTCAGGGCTTGCAAGGATTTGTCCGGGCCCTGGTCGGCAGAAACCGCGATGATGTTTTCAGCGGTGACCGTTTTTCGCGTTTTGTTTGGCTCGGTTATAGCCAATTCCAGCTGTGCCAGATGCTGCCACCAACTCCCGGTGGTTTCAGACAGTTCCCGCAGTGTGTCCACTTCCGTAATCGGGTAGGGAAACAGTGCTTCCAGCGCTTCGATTGAACCCGGATTTTCCTGTTTGTTCTGGTGATGGCGGGCAATCATAACCAGCAGGCTCTGACGTGCCCTGAGCATCAGTTCCACTGCCCCCTGCGTGAGGGCTTCGGCCTCCGCTGCCGGAGTTTGTTGCATGGCTCCCGCCTTGTGCTCCGACGAGAGTCTGGCCAGCAACGTTTTGGCGAGAAACAATTTTTGGGAAACCAGGGAGTGCCATTGAGATGCCATGGGAAAACCTGCAGACAGAGCGTTGCCAGATCCGGTCGGTAAAACCCGGTGAGTATACCATTTGTAGCTGATCATTTCTCGTTCTGTCTGAGACGTCTGGCAGCGTTTCACAATAAAATACAAACAAGTGCTTGAAACGGGTGTTTGAAACTGGCAAAAAGAGCAGCAGATTGAGTGAGTATTAACCACTATACGATTCATGCTGGAGGTTAAGGATGCGAAACCGACTAATTGCTGCCATCGCTGTTGCTGTCATGGGAGCTTCCAGCCCGTTGCCGGCGAAAGTATCACCCGCAGAGGCGGCGCGCCTGGACAACGACTTGACGCCAGTTGGCGCAGAGCGTGCGGGGAATGCCGCAGGGACGATCCCGGCCTGGACCGGAGGTCTGGATACACCGCCAGCAAACTGGCGTGAAGGGTCCGTAGAGGTCGACCCGTTCCCTCAGGACAAGCCGCTTTATGTGGTCACTGCCGAGAATATTGAGCTGTATAGAGACAAGTTATCTGATGGCCACATCCGCATGCTGGAGCAGTATGGGCCTGAGTTTTTCATGCCGGTGTATCCAACACGCCGTACGGCGGCCTTTCCTGAACATGTGTATGAAAAGTTTCGGCAGAACGCCCTGACCGCGGAGTTACTGGATAATGGAAATGGTGTCAGAGACACCATCATGACAAGCCCCTTCCCGATCCCCCAGAACGGACTGGAAGCAATCTGGAACCATATCCTCCGTTATCGGGGAGAGGAAGTGTCCTTCCGGAGTGCTTCGGCAACACCGCAGAAGGATGGGGCCTTTAACCCGGTGGTTAACCACTACGATTATTTCTTTGCCTACAGTCAGATTGGTGCCGATCTTGCCGATATCGATAACAAGATCTTTTACCTGAAAACCGAGACGATCGCCCCGACGACCCTGGCAGGGACCATTACGCTGGTGCACGAGACGCTTGACCAGGTGCGCTCGCCTCGTCTGGCCTGGCGTTACGACGCGGGCTCGCGTCGGCTGCGCAGGTCGCCGAATCTCGCTTATGAAACCGATCTCCCGAACTCATCGTCACTGCGCTCGGTTGACCAGAAAGATATGTACAACGGGGCACCGAATCAGTACGACTGGGAGCTTAAAGGCAAGCAGGAACTGCTGGTGCCATACAATGCTTATAAACTTCATGATGCCAGTGTCCGGCCGGAAGACGTTATTCGTCCAAACCACATCAATCAGTCTCTGGCGCGCTATGAGCTGCATAGGGTCTGGGTTGTCGAGGCCAAGCGTCGTACCGGGATAGGGCACATATACGATCGCCGGGTGTTCTATATTGATGAGGATAGCTGGCAGATTCTCGCCTCCGAGGAATACAACGAGAAGGGAGAGCTCTGGAGGGTGTCGGAAGCACACAATATCAGTTATTACAGCGAGCCGGTCTTCTGGACAACCGTTGAAATGGCGTATGATCTGAAAGCTAATCGTTATTACATTGACGGTCTGGACAACGGCTACCCCGCCTATAACTTTGCACCGGGGTATCGTGGTAATGAGTTTACGGCTTCCGCGGCCCGTCGCGCAGCCCGCCGGTAAACTGCTTAATATAGCGCCATCGGGAGAGGTGGCGCTATCGTTCAGGCCAGAGTGAAAGCACCTTTCTGGAGATCGCTGATGGCCACCCCCGAGACCTTGCTTGCCAACCTGGAGCAGTTACAAGAACAGTTGCAAGAAGCGCTGGAGCAACAGGACTGGGAACAGTTGAGTCGTTTGAATGCCCAGGTCCGTCCGACTGTTGAACCGATCATGTCCGAGGTGGAACAGGGGCGGCTCAGTGCCACTCTGGTCCGGGAGCATCTTGAAGCTCTGAACCGCTTTGTTTCTGAAGCCAACTCGGCAGCGGCGAAAGCGCGCGATGAAGCCAGGGCATCCCTGCAGGGTGTCAGCCAGAATCGCAACGCTGCCAAAACCTACCAGGATGTTTCATCAAATCGTCAAAGATAGCGTCATAAAATTGACTCGGGCAGGTATACGGTCTTAAATACCGCACAAATCCATGAAGAGATTTCTGTGAATGTCCAAAAATAACAAAGTGCTGGTGCTGAGTGAGGATGAATCCAGACGCCGCGAACTGATCACCATCCTGGAGTTTGTCGGGGAAGAGCAGGTGGTCGCCGGCGACGAGGCTTTGGCGCTTTTGGTCAGTGAAAATGAAGAGATTAAAGAAAGTGTCTCGGTTGCCCTTGTGCACGGCAATGAGGCGTCTGTTGGCACGATTATAGAAGATGTATGCCGGTCACTGACGGGGGTTCCGGTGTTGATGGTGGGAGACCCTGATCTCCGTGCTCTGGCCGATGATGATGCGGCCAGAGTGATTGCCCGGATGGAATGGCCGCTTAATTACACCAAGTTTGTTGATTCCCTTTACCGGGCGCAGATCTATCGTGATCAGTTCAGCCGAAGCCGGCAGCGGGGTCAGCAACGCGGCGTCCAGCTATTCAGAAGTCTTGTAGGAACCAGTCGGAAGGTTCAGCAGGTGCGTCAGTTGATGGAGCAGGTGGCGGACAAAGACGTCAGCGTTCTGATCACGGGTGAGTCCGGGACCGGCAAAGAAGTGGTTGCCAGAAACCTGCATTACCATTCATCTCGCAGGGACAAGCCATTCGTACCGGTGAACTGTGGGGCGATTCCGGCTGAGTTGCTCGAAAGTGAGCTGTTTGGTCATGAGAAGGGAGCTTTTACCGGCGCAATAACGGCTCGGGTGGGGCGCTTCGAAATGGCAGAAGGCGGCACCCTGTTCCTGGATGAAATCGGCGATATGCCGCTGAACATGCAAGTTAAAATTCTCCGGGTATTACAGGAGCGTACCTTTGAGAAAGTGGGGAGCAACCGCACTCAGACCGCCGATGTTCGGGTGATTGCGGCAACGCACAAGAATCTTGAGGAGATGATTGAATCCGGAGATTTCCGGGAAGATCTCTATTACCGTCTGAACGTCTTTCCGATCGAGATGCCGGCGCTTCGTGAGCGAGTGGAAGACATCCCGCTGCTGATCAACGAACTGATTTCCCGGATGGAGAAGGAGAAGCGGGGTTCCTTGCGAATGAACTCGGCTGCCATCATGAGCCTTTGCCGCCATGACTGGCCGGGTAATGTCCGGGAACTGGCCAATCTGGTAGAGCGCCTGGCAATCATGCATCCGTATGGTGTGATCGGGGTTCAGGAACTGCCGAAGAAATTCCGTTATGTCGACGACTACGATGAGAATCGACCGGTGGAAGATTCCGGAATGCCATCGGCAATCCCCGGGCTGGTTGGACTTGATGCACCAGCCTTGTTGCCAGTGAATGGAATTGATCTGAAAGATTACCTTTCCAATCTGGAACGACAGTTGATCCAGCAGGCGCTGGATGAGGCCAGTGGGGTGGTTGCCCGGGCAGCTGAAAAACTGAGGATTCGGAGAACGACGCTGGTTGAAAAAGTCAGAAAATACGGCCTGAGGGAAGATTCTCAAGAGGCCTGATACGTTCCCGGCCCTGCGTGAAGAGAGGCGTCAAAGGTTTGTAACCTTCGGCGCCTTTCTCGTTTCTGGCCGCCGGTAAATCGTCACTCTGTATTTTAGGGGTTTCGTTACTGGCTGAATAATAAGGATAAAAAAATTTTGGCACATTGTTAGCTTTAACCTCTGAACGAAAGATTCGATGGCTCTGTGCAGAGCTGATCAGGGGGAATGGTTATGAGTCATGCTCGTGTCGTATTGGAGTCTCACCAGCAGCAGGATGGGAATGCGGCGGCGGATGCCAACGACAAGGTGACCGCTTTGTTTCCGCAGCAGGACGATGAAGCCGTGGATTCTGCGCTGGAACTGTTCAATCGTATGTCCCGGCAGATTACTGATTCCTACCGGACCCTGGAATCCAGGGTTAATCAGTTGTCCGGAGAGCTGTCTCACGAATCTCGCCAGCGTCAGCAGGAGCTCGAACAGAAAGAGCAGCTGGCAGATCGCCTTTCTACGCTTCTCAAAGCCCTTCCGGCCGGCGTTGTGGTGCTGGATCAGCACGGTACCGTGAGCCAGAGCAATCCGGCAGCCATCTCATTGCTCGGAGAGCCTCTGGAGGGGGAACGCTGGATTGACGTGATCCGCCGCTGCTTCGCGCCCCGTAATGACGACGGCCATGAAGTGTCTCTGAAAGATGGCCGTCGTGTCAGTATCGAAATCCGCACCATGGAAAATCAGCCGGGGCAGTTGATTCTGCTGACTGATCTGACAGAAACCCGCCAGCTCCAGTCCCAGTTGGCTCATGCCCAGCGATTGTCGGCGATGGGCAAAATGGTGGCCTCTCTGGCTCACCAGATACGCACACCGCTTTCTGCCGCCATTCTCTACGGTGGGCATCTGAGTCAGTCAGATCTTGATGAAGAGCTTCGTCAGCGGTGTGCCTCTCGCCTGATGTCTCGCCTTACCCATCTGGAGCAGCAGGTTCGTGACATGTTGATTTTTGCCCGGGGTGAGACTCGCCTTGCGGAGGAGCTCGACGCGAAGCGTCTGGTGGAAGCGCTGTCCTCCGCGGCTGACGGTCTTAAGCTGGCACCCGGGGTGTCCGTGACTCTGGACGACCGGGTTCGCGAGGCTTGCCGACTGATGTGCAACCGGGATGCCCTCGTGGGCGCCTGTATCAACCTGGTCAATAACAGTCTGGAGGCTGGCGCAACCGACATCCGGATTGAGATTGGTTCCGGCTCGGGGCATCTGGATATTCGTGTCTGTGATAATGGTCCGGGCTTTGACGCAGACCAGACGGCCCGTATTCTGGAAGCCTTCTATACCACAAAGTCGCACGGCACAGGCCTGGGGCTGGCGGTGGTTCAGGCGGTTGTTAAAGCCCATCAGGGCGAGTTTTCAATAGTGTCCCCCGGACAGGATGGTGCTGAGGCTGTTGTAAGGTTGCCCATCCTCCCGGTCCGGGTTTGATGAGCAGGTTGGAGGCATAGAACATGGCAAAGGCTCAGATTCTGATTGTGGAAGATGACCACGACCTGCGAGAGGCACTGGTCACAACGCTTGAGTTGGCCCGGTTTCAGGTTCGAGAGGCTGCGAGCGCCGAAGATGCTCTGGTGAGCCTGTCCCGGGCGCCGGTGGATATGGTGGTCAGCGACGTTAACATGCCTGGCATGTCTGGCCATGATTTGCTGGCTGAGGTTCAGCGGCTTTACCCGGGGTTGCCCATGATGCTGATCACGGCCTATGGACAGATCAGCCATGCCGTTTCTGCCATGCAGTCGGGTGCTATTGATTACCTGGTCAAGCCTTTCGAGCCTCAGGTGCTGGTTGATGCTGTCAGTCGTGTAGTCGGGGGAAGCCGGCAGAAATCCGGCGATGAGCCTGTTGCGGAAGACCCGGTCAGCAAGCGCATGTTTCAACTTGCGGCCAAGGTTGCCACCAGCGATTCCACGGTCATGATCTCCGGCGAAAGCGGGACCGGAAAGG
This sequence comes from Marinobacter daepoensis DSM 16072, assembly GCF_000421165.1. Taxonomy (GTDB): domain Bacteria; phylum Pseudomonadota; class Gammaproteobacteria; order Pseudomonadales; family Oleiphilaceae; genus Marinobacter; species Marinobacter daepoensis. Next base: position 870,285 of record NZ_ATWI01000009.1, on the reverse strand, counting down.
AAGTTCTGGCTCGATATATCCACCAGCAATCTTCCCGGGAAGATCAGCCTTTTGTGGCCATAAACTGCGCCGCCATTCCGGAGAACATGCTGGAGGCTATGCTGTTCGGGCATGAAAAAGGTGCGTTTACCGGTGCTGTAGCGGCATCGCCTGGCAAGTTTGAACAGGCTAATGGCGGCACCATTCTGCTGGACGAGATCTCGGAAATGGATCTGGGTCTCCAGTCCAAACTGCTGCGGGTCCTGCAGGAGCGGGAGGTTGAGCGCGTGGGTGGGCGCAAGCCCATTCAGCTGGATGTCCGGGTGCTCGCTACCACGAACCGTGACCTGGCGGACTATGTGCGGGAAGGGAAATTCAGGGAAGACCTGTACTATCGCCTGACGGTCTTTCCCATGCGCTGGCAGCCGCTTCGGGAGCGGCCGTTGGACATTCTTCCGTTGGCCCGCTCGCTGCTTAAAAAACACTGTCGAAAAATGAAACTGACCGGCATTACGCTGGCAGAAGATGCCCGGAAAGCGTTGGTGGCTCACCCCTGGCCTGGCAATGTCCGGGAGTTGGACAATGCAATCCAGCGTGCGCTGGTGCTTCACCAGGGAAATGTGATCCACGCGGGAGATCTTTGCCTGGAGTTAGGGATTACGGGGGCGAGTGGGTTGGCGGCATTCGCCGAGCCTGAGGCCGCAGAGGTGTTGCCGGAGAAGCCGGCGTCCACCTTGACCGCGGGGGAGGTTGGTTCCGATGACCCTGCGGACGGTGACTCTGCTATCGGGTCCCTGGGCGACGACCTTCGTCAGCAGGAATTCCGCATTATTATCCAGACGCTCAGAAAAGAGCGTGGCCGGCGCAACCGGGCCGCGGAGCAGCTGGGCATCAGTCCGAGAACGCTGAGGTACAAACTTGCCCAGATGCGCGAGGCGGGCATTGATCTGGACGCAGAGCTGGCTCTGGTCTGAGATCGTCAGGTTTTATTGAGTGATACTCCTTCGGGCACCCTCTGGGTGCCTTTTTTATTGCAGACACCGTTCCAGCGTTGGGGGAGGGCATCCCTGATGCCTGCCGTCATCCATATCGGGTTTCCTGTCAAATGTTTGTCGCACCCTTCTTTCAGGGGCTTAGCTCTTTTTTTAATGGTTTGAAAAAAAAGAGTTTTTCGTTTGTGGCCTGTCGATTGCTTTGAGTTAATCAAGAGGTCAACGAAGAAGGCCCTGGCGGGCCGCCTGGAGAGAATTATGGTGCAACGTGCCGACATAAACAGCGTTCTGTCCGAGATCCGTAACCTGCGTACCCAGATGATGCAGAATCAGAGGGTTGAGCAGGATCAGTCTGTACGTGGACGTGTTGATGGTCTCAGGCAGGTTCAGGAACCCGGGGAGGTTCCCAGCTTCAGCGATATGCTGGGTAAGGCGGTCAACAACGTCAATGAGCTGCAGGGGCAGGCCAACGAACTCCGGACGTCTTACGAGGCTGGAGATCCCGGAGTGGATATTACCCGGGTCATGATCGCAGCCCAGAAATCCTCGGTGTCTTTTGAAGCTCTGACCCAGGTGCGAAACCGGGTTGTTCGGGCGTATGAAGACATCATGAACATGCCGATCTGATAACGGAGCATTAGCATGGCAAGCGTACCTGCGGAAACCGCCGCCTCTGACCTGCCGGCCACTCAGGAGGGCGACGCTCCGGAAAGCCGGAACACCTTTATCCTCGGGTTCAATCGCCTTAACCTGCTGCGGCAGGTCGGGCTTATGGTGGGGCTGGCGGCCAGTGTGGCGTTAGGTGTTGCGGTTGTGCTCTGGGCTCAGGAACCTAACTATCAGCCTGTGGTGGGCGACCTGTCGGCTTACAACCCTCAGGATGTAACCACGATTCTTGAGAGTAACGGCATTGATTACAAAATGGACCCTCGCTCGGGTGCGTTGCTGGTGCCATCCGAACAGGTCTACAGTGCCCGGCTGAAGCTGGCTGCGGAAGGTGTGACCGATCAGAAAACCCTGGGTTATGAGCTTTTGGATCAAGAGCGAGGCCTTGGTACTTCTCAGTTTATGGAAACGATCAGCTATCGCCGTGGTCTTGAGGGCGAGCTGGCTCGCACCATCGCGGCGATGCGGGGAGTCAGGAATGCGCGGGTGCATCTGGCTATTCCTGAGCGTTCCGTTTTTATTCGGGACGCCCGGGAGCCCACGGCCTCGGTGTTCCTGGAAGTCTTTGCTGGCCGCCGGCCTGAGCCGGAGCAAATCCGGGCCATCGTTAATCTGGTGGCGGGCAGTATCCCGATGATGAACCGGGACCAGGTCACGGTGGTGGACCAGAATGGCAATCTTCTGACCGGAGACGATGTAAAGGCCGAAACCGATCGGATGAAGGATCAGTACGAATACACCTCCCGAGTTGAGGAGCGGCTGACCCGGCGGGTGGCTTCCCTGATCGGGCCGATTGTCGGAGAAGGCCGGTATCGTGCGGAAGTGACGGCGGATCTCGACTTTTCGGCGGTAGAACGTGCGGAGGAGTTGTTCAACCCGGAACAACAGGCGGTCCGGAGCGAAAGGGAGTTGTCAGAACAGCGCCTTTCCGGAGCCCAGGGCGGTGTCCCCGGAGCCCTGTCTAACCAGCCTCCGGGCGAAGCGACGGTGCCCGAGCAGGTAAATGCCGCAGGCGCTGAAAACGCTGAAAGTGCCGCGCCTCCGGTCAATGTGCGCCGGGAATCTACCCGCAATTACGAGCTGGATCGCACGGTCAGTTACACTCGCCAGGAACTGGGGGCCGTTAAGCGGGTAACGGTTGCCCTGGCGGTGGACGACATGAAGGTGGTTGATCCGCAAACTGGCGAAGTGAGTTATCAGCCCTGGCCGGAGGCGGAGCTCCAGCGCTTGAGTATGCTGGTGCGGGATGCGGTTGGGTATTCGGCCGCCCGGGGAGACAGTGTCACGGTCATGAACACCGCGTTTGCGCCGGAGGAGGCCGTTGAGTTCGAGGCGCCTGGGTTCTGGGAACAGCCATGGTTCTGGGATCTCATGAAGCAGGTGCTGGCAGGGCTCGTCATCCTGATACTGGTTTTGGGTCTGTTACGGCCAACGCTGAAGAGCTTGTCTGGCGGCACTGGTCGTGAGCGCGCCGATGACGGCGGAGACAGCGATTATGGTGGCCTGAGTGATCTTGAGGGTGGCCAGGCGTTGCGGGATGCCATGTCATCTCAGGATGACCTGCTTTTGCCAGGCGCGACAGACAGCTATGATAGACAGTTGAATGCACTCAAAGGCCTGATAGCGGAAGATCCCGCCAGGGTTGCACAGGTGATGCGCCAGTGGGTGAACGTCGATGACTGAACAGAACAGCCAACTGTCCGGGGATAGCCCCCAAAAGCCTCAGCGCAAGATTCCCCGAGTGGAACAGGCGGCTATCCTGCTGATGTCGCTAGGTGAGGCCGATGCCGCGGAAGTGCTGAAGCACATGGGGCCGAAAGAGGTTCAGCGGGTTGGCGTTGCCATGGCGCAGATGAAGGACATCAGCAAAGATGATGTGACCTTTGTTCTGAGCCAGTTCGTGGAGGCGGTGGGCGGTCAGACTGGCCTGGGGGTTGGCAACGACGACTACATCCGGGCCATGCTGACCCAGGCATTAGGCGACGACAAAGCGGCAAGCCTGATTGACCGGATTCTGGTGGGCGGCAACACCACCGGCCTGGACACGCTTAAATGGATGGAGCCCCGCGCTGTGGGCGACATCATTCGCTACGAGCACCCGCAGATTCAGGCCATTGTTATTTCCTATCTGGACCCGGATCAGGCGGCAGAGATTCTGGCTACGCTGGACGAGAAAGTGCGCCTGGACGTCATGATGCGGGTGGCCTCGCTTGAAAGTATTCAGCCTCAGGCCCTGCAGGAGCTGAACGATATCCTGGAGAAACAGTTCTCTGGTGGCGCTGCGTCTCAGACAAGCCGGATCGGAGGCGTTAAACGGGCCGCTGATATCATGAACTTCATGGACCGGGGGATTGAAGGCACCCTGATGGACTCCATCAAGGATATGGACCCCGATCTTGCCTCGACCATTGAAGACCTCATGTTTGTCTTCGATAACCTCAAGGATATCGACGACCGGGGCATTCAGGCGTTGTTGCGGGAGGTCTCCTCGGAAGTCCTGGTGGTGGCACTCAAGGGTGCTGACGAAGCCGTCAAGGAGAAGATATTCAAGAACATGTCCAAGCGTGCGGCAGAGTTGCTTCAGGATGACCTGGAGGCGAAGGGGCCAGTTAAGGTCAGTGAAGTGGAAGCGGCTCAGAAAGACATTATTACCGTTGCTCGCCGCATGGCCGAAGCCGGCGAGATTTCGCTGGGTGGCAGCGGTGAAGAAATGATGTGATGAAAGACTCCGACCAGGATGCCAAGCGCATCCCCAAAAAACAGATGACAGCCTGGGAACGCTGGGAATTACCGTTACTGGATGACCGTGGTAATCCGGTGGTTGAGGAAGAAGAGGTCAAGCCTCTCACCGCAGCCGATCTGGAGGAGATACGGCTGGCGGCCCATGAGGATGGTTTCCAGGAAGGGCGTCAGGCCGGCTACACTGAAGGGGCTGAACTGGGCCGGGCGGCAGGGTACGAGGAAGGTTATTCAGCTGGTGAGGCAGAAGGCCGTCGTCATGGTGAGCAGCAGGCGGGAGAGCAGACCCGACAGGAAGTTGCCTCTCGTATGGAGCGCCTGGAGCATCTTATGGGGGAGTTGCTTTTGCCGATTGAGCGCCATGAAGAAGAGCTGGAATCGGTACTGGTTAACCTCACGACTGTGTTGGCGCGCGCTGTGGTGTTCCGGGAGCTAAGCGTAGACTCTTCCCAGATTCGTCAAGTGGTGCGGCGGGCCCTGTCCTCTTTGCCCTCGACAGCCGACAACCTTCGTGTCTGCATCCACCCCGACGATATCGAACCGGTGAGAGAAGTGGTCGAGCGCCTGGATATTCAGGCGGTGATCATTGAAGACGATGCCCTGATGCCTGGGGGCTGCAAGGTGGAGTCTCGTCACAGTCTGGTGGATTACACCGTGGAGAAACGTTTCCAGCGCGCCGTTCAGGGCATGCTGGAGGAGCAGTTGGTTGAGCCTGTCAGCTCAGAGCAGGACGAGCGGGCTCCGCGAATGGGCGAACTGACCGACTTTCACCGGGATGTGCTGAGTGACTCGGGGATGGCCTCGTTCCCGGAGGCTGGTAGCGACATCGACGATGATCAGGGCCATAGCGATGACCTCACGCCTGGCTGAGCGCCTGCGGCAACTGCAGAGTGCCATAGATGCTGAACCGGCACCGGAACTTTCAGGCCGGCTGACACGAATGGTTGGCCTTACCCTGGAGTGTGTCGGGTGTCCGATGGTGGTGGGCGACCGTTGCCTGATCCAGGGCGACAGCGCTTCGGGAGTAGAAGCCGAAGTGGTGGGCTTTGAGGAAGACAAGGTTTACCTGATGCCACTGACGGCTATTGAGGGGCTCAGGCCTGGTGCCCGTGTGGTTCCTCTGGCCTCAGCAAGCCGGGTGCCGGTTGGGCCGCAGATGCTGGGGCGAGTAGTCAACGGTGCCGGGGACCCGCTGGATGGCAAAGGCCCCTTGCAGGCGGAAGCGCGGGTACCGTTAACCGGCGACATCATCAACCCGCTTAATCGCGCTCCGGTTCGCCAATCCATGGATGTCGGCATACGTGCAATCAACGCACTGCTGACCGTAGGGCAGGGGCAGCGTCTGGGGTTGTTTGCCGGAAGCGGTGTGGGCAAGAGTATGTTGCTGGGGATGATGACCCGTTTCACAGATGCCGACATTACCGTGGTCGGGCTGATCGGTGAGCGGGGTCGTGAGGTTAAGGAATTCATTGAGGACATTCTTGGTGAAGACGGCCTGGCACGCTCCGTTGTGGTGGCCGCTCCCGCAGACGACTCGCCACTGATGCGGCTGCGGGCTGCCATGCTGACTACCCGTATTGCGGAGTACTATCGCGATCAGGGTAAGCGGGTGCTGCTGCTGATGGACTCGCTGACCCGTTACGCACAGGCCCAACGGGAAATTGCGCTGGCGGTGGGAGAGCCACCGGCCACCAAAGGTTACCCGCCTTCCGTTTTTGCCAAGCTTCCCCAACTGGTGGAGCGCACGGGAAACGGGCGCCCGGGGGGGGGTTCCATTACGGCGTTTTATACCGTTCTGACGGAAGGCGATGATCAGCAGGACCCGATTGCTGATGCGGCCCGTGCGATACTGGATGGCCACATCGTGTTATCCCGGCGGCTGGCGGAAGAAGGTCATTATCCGGCCATTGATGTGGAGGCGTCGATCAGCCGGGTTATGCCTCAGGTTACAGGCCCGGAACATTTCTCCCGAGCTCAGCGGTTCAAGCAGGTCTACTCCCGTTACCAGCAAGCCCGGGATCTGATCAGCGTTGGCGCGTATGTGAAGGGCTCGGACCCTGAAACAGACTTCGCCATTCAGCATATCGGCAATATGCGTCAGTTCCTGCAACAGGGCCTGAACGAAAGCGCTCCCCTGGAGGAGGCAATTGAGCAGTTGCTGGCGGTGGTGCCCGAACGTCGGTCGCCTGAGCGCCGAAAGACCGCTGTGCCAAATTCTGCCGGTAACCGGGACAACATCTGATGCTGCGCTCAAAACGTCTTGAGCCTGTGCTTACCCTGGAAGCGCGCAAAGAGCAGGAAGCGCTGGAGCGGCTGGGTGAGGCCCGTCAACAGGTGGATGCCCACCGGGACCAGGTGGATAACCTGGAGCGATATCAGCAAGAGTATCGGGACCAGATACGAGCGAATCAGCACGGCGTTGTGCCGGTTGCCAGGCTGCAGGCCTGGCAGGCGTTTATCGCCCAGCTTGATCAGGTTATCGCGCAGCAGCATCGTTTGTTGCAGCAGGCGCAACAGGTCTTTGATGCCCGGAGGCTCGACTGGCAGCAGGCCTGGGAGCGCCGACGGGGCATGGAAAAATACATTGAGTCCTGTCGGCAACAGGAACAGCGCGAACAGGATCTGAAAGATCAGAAGCTGGCCGATGAAGCCGCAGTCAGGTCTTTTTCCCGACGACAGCGATGATGTTTCCGGCTCGATTGCCGGCTCCCGCCGCCATGGATGCAAATTCCCGCAGTTTGTCTATCCTTAACCAGATGAACTTGTTCTAACGGGCAGGCGTGACGGAAGGGGCCACGGTTGAATGGGCTGGGAGGTTCGGGAATGCCGATAGAAACACATCGAAGTGATGACGGCAGCACGCTCACGATTTGCGTGGATGGCCGGTTTGATTTCAGTACTCATCAGGCGTTTCGGGATGCCTATGAACATAGTGATGGTTCAGTAAGCTGCTATGTGGTAGATCTTTCTGATACCACCTATCTGGACAGCTCGGCTCTGGGTATGCTGCTGTTGCTAAGGGATCATGCTGGCGGTGACGGAGCCAGAATCTCAATCGAAAACTGCAACAGCGATGTTCGTCGCATCCTTTCCATTTCCAACTTCGAGCAATTGTTCAGCATAGGCTGAGGCGATTATCTTGAAGGTACTTATAGCCGAGGACAGCAACAGCGACAGACTGATCCTGGTGCGGCTGATCAGCGGGTTAGGTCATTCCGTGATTGAAGCTTCGGATGGCACCGAGGCGGTTAATCTGTTTCGAGAAGCTCAGCCAGACCTGGTATTACTGGATGCGCTGATGCCGCGAATGGATGGAATGGAGGCAGCCAGACAGATCAAGGCTATTGCCGGTGAGCGCCTGGTGCCGCTGATTTTTCTGACCTCGCTTACCGGAGCCCGGGATCTGGCCCGGTGTCTGGATGCCGGGGGCGATGACTTTCTCGTAAAACCCTATAACCGAGTGGTTCTCGAAGCCAAGATCAATGCGTTCAACCGCATGAGGGCGATGCATCAGGCGTTGTCCGATCAGCGTGACCATATCCGGCGGCAGCATCTGCAGATACTTGAAGAGCAGCGCACTGCACGCAGAGTTTTCGACAACATTGCTCACACCGGGTGCCTGGATGCGCCTAATATTCGTCACCACGCCTCGCCTCTCTCTGTGTTCAATGGTGATGTGCTGTTTGCGGCCCAGCGCCCCGGTGGCGGCACTCTGGTCTTTCTCGGGGATTTTACCGGCCACGGGCTTCCTGCAGCCATTGGCGCCATGCCGGTTGCTGAAATCTTTTATGGGATGGCGGCAAAGGGGTTCGGTGCGACGGATATTCTGACGGAGGTCAATCGCAAGCTCCGGCGGATCATGCCCGTTGGTATGTTTTGCTGTGGCCTGATGATTGAGGCGGATTTCAAGTATGGTAGCGTGAGAGCCTGGAATGGTGGCTTGCCGGACGCATGGCTGGTTCGAAGCAGTGGCGATCGGGTGCCCATTTCTTCCCGGCATCTGCCATTGGGGGTGCTGGAGCCAGAGCGCTTCTCCGTGTCGATGATGGTTATCGATGTGTCCCCGGGGGATTGGCTGGTTCTCATGACCGACGGTTTCCCTGAGGCCCGTAATGGCCGGGGAGAATGCCTGGGTGAAGACGGTGTTGAGTCAGTACTGGCTAAGCTGATGCCCTGGCACGAACCGTTTGAGGCCTTGCTGGCGGAGATGCGCGAACACACCGGGCTGCCAGACCTTGCTGATGACCTGACACTGTGTTGCCTTCAGATTATCGAACCCGGTGCCTCCGAGTCCTTGCCGGGTAAGGCACCTGAATCTGTACTTTCCGGCCCGGCAGACTGGCATTGCGTTTATGAGCTGCGGGACCGGACGTTGGCGGATTTCAATCCGTTGCCGTTGCTGTTGCATATCTGCCTGGAAGTGCCGGGGCTTCGCAGCTGGAGTGGGGAGATCTATACCATGTTGTCAGAGTTGTATAACAACGCTCTGGAACACGGCGTACTGGCTTTGCCGTCGGCGTGGAAAACCTCTCCGGGTGGTTTCAGTCGGTATTATCAGGAGCGCAGCCGGAGGCTCGAACAGGTTCATGGGCATCACATCCGTTTTTCGTTAAGTCACCAACCGGGCGAAGGGGGAGGTACACTGACGATTGTCTGTGAAGACAGTGGCGATGGTTTTGATTACGCGGAGTACACCGCTGCCCGGTCAGACGTGCCGATGGCATCGGCGACCGGCTATGCGGGCCGTGGGCTGGCGATCTTGCGACGAATGGCCCGCAAACTCCGTGTGCACAGTCCCGGCAACCGCGTGGAAGTTATCTATGACTGGAGACTTCCTGGCACCGCCACTAGTGGCGGAGCAGCATTGCCGACAAACGAGGATAGCGAATGAACGACAAACCCCATCTTGACGTAGAGGCGCTCGCCGAGCTGCAGGATGTGATGGAGGAGGAGTTTGAGGTGTTGATCCAGACGTACCTCGCAGATTCCCGTTCACGCATCGATAGCCTGAAAGAGGCATTGCTGGCGGGCGACGCCGATCAATTTGCCAAGGCAGCCCACAGTTTCAAGGGAAGTTGTATCAATATCGGAGCTCCGAGACTTGGGGCCCTCTGCTTTGAAGCCGAACAATTGGGTAAACAGTCGAGCCTGGCCCCCGCTTCCGGGGTACTTGAACGCATAGATATTGAGTTTTCCGAAGTGTCCCGGCGGTTGCAAAACTTCGACTCAGAGCCTTGAGGAAGGGTCTGGTATAACATCTTGGCACTGCTTTTGCTGCCTGATGATAAAAGGCTCCGAACGGAGTCTACCGAGATCAAAAGCGGCAAGAGGTTGCCATGCAACAGACCATTTTTCCTCAGTCTCCGGCCAGTGCGGGCCCGCAGGAGGCCGGTGGGGCCAAGTCGTCAAATCGAAAGGATGTGGAGTCCGGAGAAAGCCGTTTTGACGAGTTGTCGAGGGCTGAGCGGAAACGGCTTGAGAATCGGCGCGCAGAGGACCGGGATCAGGCTGAGGCCCTCAGTGACAGGAAAGCCGCTGACAAGGCAGAAGAAAAGAGCGACCGGGTAGCGCGGGAAGCGTCTGCCACGAACGGGAAACCGAAGCCGGTGGCAGGTAAAGAGGAATCAAGCTCATCGGCCCCCACCGGGCGTCAGGGCGGCGCTGTTGAGGAAAGCGCCTCCGAGGTCGACGAAGCCCTTCAGCCCCTGACGTTTGCCAGTCTGCAGTCTCTTTTGAACGGGGGGGCGGAGCACCGGAGCCTGTCCCCCGTGTTCTCACAGGTGCCACCCGGGATTAATTCCGGCCTTCCGGGACAAGCGCAGGGCAACGGCGCGATGTCTCAGGTACCCGGGATTTCCCTGGCGGAGCTGCTTGTCGGCAGCTCAGCGACAGAGACGACTCGCCCTGTTGATCCCGCCAGTCTGCTGGCCACCCCACGCTTTCAGGCGATGATGGAAACCGCCACACAACAGGCTGCCCAGCCCGGAAAGCTGGCGGCTGAGGCCGCCCTTCCATTACGGGGATACGCTACCTCGGTTGATGTGCCGGTTGGTCAGGCCGAATGGGGCGACAAGGTGATGGGCAAACTCAGCTGGTTGACCGCCCGTAACATGTCTGTGGCTGAAATACATCTGACGCCTCCGGATATGGGCCCCATGGAGGTCAAGGTAAGGGTCCAGAACGACCAGGCGAGTGTGACCGTTCACGCCGCTAATCCGGTTGTCCGAGAGCAGTTGGAACTGCACTCCCATCGGCTTCGTGACCTGCTGGGAGAGCAGGGCTTGTCTCTGGGGCAGTTTGATGTCTCTGATCAGGCCGGTCAGCAGTCAGGTGGCGAGAGTGGTGAAGCTGGCGAAGGCGACGGGCGCTCATCACACAGCCCGGCGATGGCCAGCCAGGACCTGGACGGAGATCTGGGAACCACTGGCCAGCTTGATCTGGGCTGGCAGGGTGAGGTGGATATTTTCGCCTGATCCAGGGCAAAGTCCGGCCTATCCCGCCACTCTATGCCGGACATCTTTGCCCATCCCCTCCTGCAACGCTAAACTGCGAGTCTGAACGCCGGGGGTGGTGTATCTGGCCCATCCTTTGCATTACCTCACTGAAAGCACCCGGGAACCCCCTTGGGTGCCGGAAAACTGACAAGCGACGATTATGGCGGAAAATACTGCGACTCAGGCCCCGGCCAAGAAAGGCAAACTGAAACTGATCATCATGCTGGTGGTCATCGTTATTCTTGCGGTGGGGTTATCGGTTGCAGGCACGCTCTGGTTTCTTGGTGACGGCGTGCCGGGCTCCGGTGACGATGAGGCAGCGGCTTCTGAAAGCCCGGCATTTGTTGCCAGCAGTTATACCGACCTGGAGAAGGCCCTGGTCACCACGGTGCAGGCCCAGGGGCGGCAAAGGTATGCGCAGGTCTATTTGTCGCTGGCGGCCAGGGATCCGGCAGCATTGGCTGCGGCAGATACTCATATGCCGTTGATCCGCAGTCAGCTTGTCATGGTGCTGGGCGGCAGCGATTTCATGACGCTGCAAACCCCGGAAGGGCGTGAGGTACTGGCGGAACATATGCTGCAAACGGTCAACCAGCTACTGGAACAGGAAGGTGAGCCTGCCATTGACGGGGTTTTGTTCCGGAATTTTGTGGTTCAGTGAGCGCGATGGCCAGATAAACAACAGTTAGGGGCAGAAACAGGTATGCAGGATTTACTGTCACAGGACGAAATCGATGCGCTCCTTCACGGGGTGGACGACGGTGATATCGATACCTACGAAGAAACCGACGATACCGGCGTAAAAAGCTACGATCTTGCCAGCCAGGATCGGATTGTCCGTGGCCGCATGCCAACTCTTGAGATGATCAACGAGCGCTTTGCCCGTTACACCCGGATCAGCCTCTTCAATCTGTTGCGCCGGAATGCCGACGTTTCCACCGGTGGTGTCCAGATTATGAAGTTTGGCGAATACATTCACACGCTATACGTACCCACCAGCCTTAACCTGTGCAAGGTTCGCCCGTTGCGAGGCACCTCGTTGTTTGTACTTGACGCCAAGCTGGTGTTCAAACTGGTGGATAATTTCTTCGGGGGGGAAGGGCGCCACGCCAAGATTGAAGGCCGTGAATTCACGCCAACGGAAACCCGGATTGTCCAGATGGTTCTGAACCAGGTCTTCCACGACATGAAGGAAGCCTGGCACGCTGTACTGCAAATTGATTTCGACTACCTGAGCTCGGAAGTAAACCCGGCCATGGCGAATATTGTCAGCCCCAGCGAAGTGGTTGTGGTGAGTACTTTTCATATTGAACTTGATGGCGGTGGCGGTGAACTGCACTTCGCATTGCCATATTCGATGATTGAACCTATCCGTGACGTACTGGATGCTGGGGTCCAGAGCGATATTGACGACGTTGACGAACGCTGGGTGAACGCCCTTCAGGAAGACATCAAAGAAGTGAATGTTCCGATTAATACTACCGTGTGTCGTCGTCGGATTTCGTTGCGGGACATTGCCCGTTTGAAGGCCGGAGATGTAATACCGGTCGATGTGCCGGAGCATCTCACGGTAACCGCCAATGGCATTCCGATCTATAAAGCCACGCTGGGCACCCGTGACGGGAAACTGGCGCTTAGAATTCATGACCGGGCCAAGTTGCCCAAAGTGAAGAAGCAACTGAAGGTGGGACGTAATGGCTGAAGACGATAAGAAAGACGCGCAGGAACTCAGCGAAGACGAAAAGTTGGCGGCTGAGTGGGAAGCAGCGATGGAAGAAGCCGGCGACGGAGACGGCTCACCCGAAGATGAGTGGGCTGCCGCAATGGCTGAAGCTGAAGGCGGCGCGGGTGCCGCCGAGGCCGATGATCAGGATGTTCGCACTGCGCCCATGGAAGAGTTTGGTGCAGATCAGAGCGGTCTGGGGGGGGAATCGCCCGACATTGATGTGATCCTCGATATTCCGGTAACCATTTCCATGGAAGTCGGCAACACCCAGATCCCGATAAGGAATCTGCTTCAGCTGAACCAGGGGTCGGTTATCGAGCTGGACCGTTTGGCGGGTGAACCGCTGGATGTGCTGGTGAACGGTACCCTGATTGCTCATGGAGAGGTCGTGATGGTGAATGAAAAATTCGGCATTCGGCTGACCGACGTGATCAGCCCCGGTGAGCGTATCAAGCGGTTGCAGAAGTAACATGAGACGACTCGCGATCTGGTTCATGCTGATGGTATCGGTGCCTCTGAAGGCGGAAGAGTCGGCTGCGGCGGCGAAAGAAGCGGCTGCCACTTCGGCTCGGGCTCCGGATACCCTGGCCACGGTCATGAGCCTGGGCGCGGGTCTGCTGGCGGTGGTTGCCATTATTTACGGGTGTGCCTGGCTGATCCGCAGGATGAGCGGGATGACGGGGATGAATAACAACGCCATCAAGGTTGTCTCAGTTCTGGCGATTGGGGCCCGGGAACGGATTGCGCTGGTTGAAGTGGGGCAGCAACAGATTCTGCTTGGCATTACCCCGACAGCTATTCGGACTCTGCAAGTGTTTGAGGAGCCCGTAGTGGATTCCGTCAGCGCAGGTTCGGGGGACTTTGCCCGGAAACTTCAGTCCATGATCGGAAAGACCTGGTCAGCCCCGGAGAGGAAAGACTGACGTGATGGTTCTGGACACTATCAGGCGCTACCTCCCCTGGCTGTTTCTGTCTGCTGGCGTTTGTGCTCCGGCGCTGGCTCTGGCGGATCTGCCAGGAATTCCCGCGTTTACCGTTGAGCCCGGGGAAAACGGCACCGAAGAATACTCGGTAACCCTGCAGATTCTGGCGTTGATGACAGCGCTCACGTTCCTGCCCGCCATGCTCATGATGATGACCTCGTTCACCCGGATCATTGTCGTGTTTGCCATACTTCGGCAGGCTCTGGGGTTACAGGCAACGCCTTCCAACCAGATCCTCCTGGGGCTGGCCCTGTTTCTGAGTATCTTCATCATGAAGCCGGTACTGGAAGAGGCCAATCGGGTGGGGCTCCAGCCCTATCTGCAGGAAGAGGTGACATCACTGGAAGCGGTGGAACTGGCCAGCCAGCCGTTTAAGAAATTCATGCTAGAGCAGACCCGGGAAGACGACCTGGCTTTGTTCATGCGGATTGCGGACGTTCGGTATGAAACCGCTCAGGACGTCTCGTTCTGGGTGCTTATGCCGGCTTTCGTGACCAGTGAGCTGAAAACGGCATTCCAGATCGGGTTTATACTGTTTATTCCGTTTCTGATCATCGACATGGTTGTAGCCAGTGTCTTGATGGCGATGGGGATGATGATGTTGTCGCCGATCATCATTTCTCTGCCGTTCAAAATCATGCTGTTTGTTCTGGTGGATGGCTGGGCTCTGATTATGGGAACTCTCGCCGCCAGCTACGGAATCTAGGAGGCCATATGACTCCCGAAACGGTGATCGATATTCTGCGGGAAGCGCTCTGGCTGATTGTACTGTTATCGGCGGTGATCATTGGCCCGGGGCTCTTGATTGGTCTGGTGGTCAGTACCTTTCAGGCCGCCACACAGATTAACGAGCAGACCCTCAGCTTTCTGCCTCGCCTTCTGATTACCTTGATCGTGATCATCGCTGCTGGTCCCTGGATGCTGACGACCCTGCTGGATCATGCAAACGGGTTGATCTCCCGTATTCCCTACCTGATTGGCTGAGATCATGGGCCCGGTGGAGTTCAGTGCGGATCTGATAGGCCAGTGGGTTGGGCAGCATATCTGGCCGTTGTTCCGGCTGGCCAGTTTCCTGATGGTGATTCCTGTTTTTGGGACGCAGCTGGTCCCCGCCAGAGTTCGCCTTGGGCTGGCACTGCTCATGACGATTCTGATTACTCCCCTGATCCCTGCGGTGCCTCAGATAGAGGCGCTGAGTGCTGAGGCTGTGGTAATCACCCTGCAACAGATCCTCATCGGTGTGGGCCTTGGTTTTGCGTTGACCGCCCTTTGGCAGTTGTTCGTTATTGCCGGCCAGATGATTGCCATGCAAATGGGGCTTGGGTTTGCGTCTATGGTGGACCCTGCCAATGGTGTAAACGTACCGGTGCTCTCACAGATCTATACCATCACCATCACCTTGCTGTTCCTTGTGATGAATGGCCACCTGGTGGCGTTTGAGGTGTTTATTGAAAGCTTCCATACTCTGCCCATCGGCCTGGAAGGCCTGGGGCAGGGCGGCGTGTGGGCCCTGGCGCACCGGGTCAGCTGGATGTTCGCCTCTGCCATGTTGCTGGCTCTGCCGGCTGTCACGGCAGTGTTGATTGTCAATATTTCGTTCGGGGTGATGACCCGTGCCGCACCCCAGATGAATATTTTTGCGTTGGGTTTTCCCATTGGTCTGATTTTTGGGCTGTTCGCTATCTGGGTATTGCATGCCAACTTCCTGCCACACTTTGATCAGTACACGCGGGAAACCTTTGACTTCATGCGGGCGTTACAGGGGCAGCCTTAGCCATGGCTGAAGAGAACGACAACAGTCAGGAAAAAACCGAAGAACCCACCCCCAGGCGATTGGAAAAAGCCCGGGAGGAGGGGCAGACCGCCCGTTCCAAGGAACTGGCGACCATGGCGGTTCTGCTGGCTGGTGCCGGAGGGTTGCTGCTGTTCGGGGCGTCATTGGGAGGCGCGCTTGAGGGCATCATGCGTGATGCCTTTGTGCTGGAACGCTCAGAGATTTTTGATACCCGACATATGAGCGTTCAGTTGATTATCTCGGCCAAGGAAGCTGCCTGGGCCCTCTCTCCCATCCTGATCCTGCTGGTGATTGCCGCCATCGCGGGTTCTATTGGCATTGGCGGCTTGCTGTTCAGTGCCAAGGCCATTGCGCCCAAGGCCAATCGAATGGACCCGATCAAGGGGCTTGGGCGTATGTTCTCAATACGCTCTCTGATTGAGTTGGTGAAAGCCATTGCCAAAGTCGGGCTGGTCATGGCGGTGGCGATTCTGATTCTCAACCTGCGCACTGACGACCTGCTCAGCATCGCCGAAGAGCCGACCATTCCGGCGATGGAACATGTGTTATGGACCCTGGGCTGGAGCTTCTTTTTTCTGTCTTGCGCCACCATAGCCATTGCGATGATTGACGTACCGTTTCAGATATTTGATCACCAGAAAAAGCTGCGTATGACCAAGCAGGAGGTTAAGGACGAGTACAAGGACACCGAAGGCAAGCCGGAAGTCAAAGGCAAAATCCGCCAGCTGCAGCGGGAGATGGCTCAGCGACGGATGATGCAGGACGTCCCCAAGGCCGATGTGGTGATCACCAACCCCACGCACTACGCCGTTGCACTGAAATACGATCAGCAGTCGATGGGCGCACCAGTTGTTGTCGCCAAAGGTGCCGATGAGGTTGCCTTCAAGATTATGGAGATCGCCCGGGAAAGCAAGGTGGAAGTGCTGCGTACGCCCCCCCTGACGCGGGCGGTCTATCACAATTCCGAGATTGGGGAAGAAATACCTGACGGGCTTTATATGGCCATTGCCCAGGTGCTTGCCTACGTGTTCCAGTTACGTCAGTTCCGCAAGGGCCGGGGGGCCAAACCGGGAATGCCGGACTTCCCGATTCCTCCGGAGATGCGCCGGGATGTCTGAAGCCCTCTGGCCGGACGTACCGGTTTCGAGGGCCTCAGATCGGAGTGCCTGGGTTAGTGGGTGTCGTGTTCGTGAATCCGTTTGCCCCAGGCCTCGCGCTCGCCGGGCAGGATGAGATTCAGAACGATGGCGACCACAGCACAGAGAGCAATGCCTTCCAGTTGACCCAGTACCATGTTGCCGATACCAAACACCAGAGTCACGCCTACAATCACCAGGTTGCGGGACTGAGACAGGTCTACCTGGTGACGAATCAGGGTGTTCAGGCCGACAACGGCGATGGAGCCGAACAGCAGACAAAGGATTCCCCCCATGACCGGCACCGGGATGGTCTGCAACACGGCACCGAATTTGCCCACAAAGGCCAGCACAATGGCCACGCAAGCGGCCCACCACATGACTTTCGGGTTGAAGTTTCGAGTCAGCATGACCGCGCCGGTCACCTCGGAATACGTGGTGTTTGGCGGCCCGCCGAGCAGGGATGCGGCACTGGTTGCCAGGCCATCACCAAGCAGGGTCCGGTGCAGCCCCGGTTTTTCCAGATAGTTTTTCCGGGTAACGTTGCCGATGGCCAGAATGTCACCGATGTGTTCGATGGCTGGCGCGATGGCGACGGGAATCATGAACAGGATAGCGCCCCAGCTGAAGGCTGGGGCGACAAAGTTCGGAACGGCAAACCAGGCGGCCTGCTGAACGGGGGTGGTATCGACGATGCCCGCAAACCAGGAGAGGAGGTAGCCAACAACCACGCCGAACATGATGGGCACTAACCTGAAAAAGCCTTTTGCCCAGACCGACATGGTGATGGTTACGGCCAGCGACGCCATGGCAATCCAGATGGCAGTGTCATAGGGCACCAGCACGGCTTCGCCGTCACCCGTTCTGCCTGAGGCCATGTGGACCGCGACGGAAGCCAGCCCCAGTCCGATTGTCATGATGACCGGTGCGATCACTACCGGGGGCAGCAAACGCGTGATAAATCCGGTGCCGCGCAGGCGCACGGCGCCCGAGAGAAGAATGTAGAGAATACCTGCGGCCATCAGGCCACCCAGTGTTTCCTCAAGGCCGAAACGTCCTTTGGCCGCAAGCACAGGGGCGATAAACGCAAACGAGGATGCCAGAAAGATAGGGATCTGTCCGCCAGTGACGATGTGGAAAATCAGGGTGCCGAGCCCGGCGGTGAACAACGCGACATTGGGGTCGAGGCCGGTAATCAGTGGCATCAGTACCAGAGCGCCAAAGGCGACCAAGAGCATCTGAGAGCCGGTGATGGCCTGTTTCCACAGGGGATCGTTGGTAGATTCCTGCATGCTCAGACGTCCTTCTGCTTGGTGCCGAAGATCTTGTCTCCCGCATCGCCAAGGCCGGGGAGGATGTAGCCTTTGTCGTTCAGGCACTCATCCAGCGATGCCGTGTAGATGGAAACGTCCGGGTGCTTCTCAAGAACCTTGTCCACGCCCTCTGGCGCGGCTACCAGCACCAGCGCCCGGATTTCTGTGCTGCCCGCTTTTTTGAGCAGGTCGATGGTGGAAATCATGGAGCCGCCTGTGGCCAGCATAGGATCAATGATCAAAGCCATACGCTGGTCCAGTTCACCAACCAGTTTTTCCAGATAGGTCTCGGCCTCCAGAGTGTCTTCGTTGCGAATCTGGCCGACAACACTGACCCGGGCGACCGGGATCAGGCTTAGCACGCCGTCCAGCATTCCCAGCCCTGCCCGCAGGATAGGGACAATGGTGATTTTTTTGCCGTGTATCTGCTCCACCGACACCGGGCCGGCCCAGCCTTCGATGGTTTTTTCCTGAAGACTGAAATCCTTGGTGGCCTCGTAGGTCAGCAGCGCGCCAACTTCCTGTGCCAGTTCCCGGAAGTTCTTGGTGCTGATGTCGGCGCGGCGCATGAGGCCCAGCTTATGGCGGATCAGGGGGTGCTTCACTTCGTGGATCGGCATGGGGGGTCACCTGTGTGTTTGGAGTTCTTGCTTGAATTGTGTTATCGCAAATGGCGAAAAGGATACCGTATCTCGCGCTCTGCGTCAGGCGTTGTAAGTGTGTTCTGCGTCAACTCTTGCCGGGCTGGTACGGTTCTTGCGGTGACTCCGCTAAGGCAACAGCAGGCGTCAGATTTCCGACCCTGACCTCACCTGCAACCCCAGATACGTGGAGACATTCCGGCATGGACCGAGCACTCGTCCTTAATAACGTCAAATCCCTGACGCGGGGGAACCTGGGTATCCCGCTGATGCTGATGGGATTGCTGGGCATGATGATTCTGCCGATGCCCGCGTTTCTCCTTGATGTGTTTTTTACCTTCAATATCACGCTTTCCATCGTCATTCTTCTGGTGTGTGTCTATGCACTCCGGCCGATGGAATTTGCGTCATTTCCTACGGTGTTGCTGGTGGCGACCTTGCTGCGCCTTGGGCTGAACGTCGCGTCCACCCGGATTGTTCTGCTTAATGGCCACGAAGGTGGGGATGCCGCCGGTAAGGTGATTGAGTCCTTTGGGGCGGTGTTGATCGGCGGAAACTACGCTGTGGGGCTGGTGGTGTTCGCCATTCTGATGATTATTAACTTTCTGGTGGTTACCAAGGGTGCCGGCCGGGTATCTGAGGTCAGCGCCCGTTTTACCCTGGATGCCATGCCAGGCAAGCAGATGGCTATTGATGCCGACCTGAACGCCGGCCTGATCAATCAGGATGAGGCCAAAGCCAGACGCTCTGAAATTGCCCAGGAGGCCGATTTCTACGGGTCTATGGACGGCGCCTCGAAGTTTGTCAAAGGCGATGCCGTCGCCGGTTTGCTGATTCTCGCCATTAACATCATTGGCGGCATCGCGATTGGCATGTTGCAGCATGGCCTGGACTTCGGGCTTGCAATGGAGCGCTACGCGCTGCTGACCATTGGTGATGGCCTGGTGGCCCAGATTCCTTCTCTGCTGTTGTCGACGTCGGCGGCAATCATGGTGACCCGTGTGACGTCCAGCCAGGACATGGGCGGGCAGATCATTCAGCAAATGTTCAGCGCTCCCAAGGCATTGGGAATCGCTGCCGGCATTCTGCTCCTTCTTGGGGTGATTCCAGGCATGCCTCACGTGGCGTTTCTGGGGCTTGGCTTGCTGGCGGCCGGGGCCGCCTGGCTGATCTGGAAGAAACAACGGCAGACGGTTGAGGATTCCGGCAATTTTGTGGGGCGTAGCGGCCTGGCGGGTGGGGCGGTTCGTCCGGGCGCCGACATTGCACCGGATCGGTCTGGCGGCGAGGGCCAGGCCTTGCCGGCGCCGGGAGAAACCCGGGAGCTGGGCTGGGACGATGTTGCCACGGTGGACATTGTCGGGCTGGAGGTGGGTTACCGGCTGATCCCGCTGGTGGATAAATCTCAGGGTGGCCAGTTGCTGAGCCGGATCAAAGGGGTGCGCAAGAAGTTGTCTCAGGACCTTGGTTTTCTGATGCCTTCTGTGCACATCCGCGACAACCTGGATCTGATGCCAAACGTTTACCGGATTACCCTCATGGGGGTCACTATTGCTGAGGCTGAAATTCATCCGGAGCGTGAGCTGGCCATTGATCCGGGGCAGGTGTTTGGAAAAGTGGAAGGGATTGCCGGCAAAGACCCAGCCTTTGGGCTGGATGCCATCTGGATTGAGGTTGACCGAAAAGATCAGGCCCAGACTCTGGGGTACACGGTGGTTGATGCCAGTACGGTCGTTGCCACCCACCTGAATCAGATCCTGCAGTCTCATGCGCATGAGCTGATCGGCCATGAAGAGGCTCAGAAGTGGCTGGATCAGCTGGAGAAGATTTCACCCAAGCTGGCCGAGGAGCTGGTTCCCACCACGATTTCCATCAGCATCTTGCTGAAAGTGTTGCAGAATCTCCTGAAAGAAGAAGTCCCTGTCCGGGATATGCGCTCCATCGCTGAGGCCATCGTGAATGTGCATCCTAAGAGTCAGGACCCGAAAATCCTGACCACGGTGGCCCGTCAGGCGTTGCGAAGGATGATTGTTCAGAGCATCTGTGGAAATGATTCGGAAATTCCTGTCATTACGCTGGACCCAGACCTGGAACAGTTATTGCTAAAGTCTGTCCAGCAGAGTCAACAATCCGGCGGTCAGGATGACATTGGCCTGGTGCTTGAACCGAATATGGTTGAAAAGCTGCAACGCTCTCTGCAAGACAGCGTGCAGCGGCAGGAGATGCTCGGCAAGCCCGCTATTCTGCTGGTCTCCGGGCCTTTGCGTCCGGTGCTGGCAAAGTTTGCGAGCTATGGGGTGGAGCGTTTGCACGTGCTCTCGTACCAGGAAATCCCGGACAACAAACAGATCACGATAGTCGCCTCCGTCGGACAATAATTCGTCGGAGCATCTCGGAGAGCCTCAGGGCTTGCCGGTGGGAGGAAGCAGCATCATGAAAGTGAAACGGTTTTTTGCGAAGTCCATGGCTGAAGCCCTGAAACAGGTCAGCCATGAAATGGGGCCTGATGCCGTGATTCTGTCTAATCGCCGGG
Source organism: Marinobacter daepoensis DSM 16072 (assembly GCF_000421165.1). Lineage (GTDB taxonomy): Bacteria > Pseudomonadota > Gammaproteobacteria > Pseudomonadales > Oleiphilaceae > Marinobacter > Marinobacter daepoensis. The sequence continues at coordinate 849,288 of NZ_ATWI01000009.1, read as the reverse complement.
TGGAAGGGGGTGTCGAAATTGTGACGGCGCTCGATTACGACGAAAATATGGCGCGGCAGCGGCTGGGAGAGAAGGCCGCCGAAGCCACAAACGGCTCTCGCCTGGCGGAGATGCAGGCGGAACAGCATCTCCGGCTTGAAGATGAATTGAACCGGTCTCGCAGCCGCATCCGCGAGGTCAGGGAACAAAGGGCCAATGGCCTTTCGTATTGCCAAAGTACGGCACCTGCAACTGAGGTGTCTGACGTTCAGGTGGCCCCGGCGAACGCGTCCGCTGGTTATGCGGATGAGCTGGCCAGCATGCGGGCAGAAATCAGCTCTCTGAGAGATCTTGTCAGTGCGGGATCAGCGTCAGCCTCCCGGGATGTTGGGAACAATGCCGTTCAGCAGCGCCTGGCTGAGCGCTTGCAGGAGTTCGGGCTGAGCGCAGAGTTGGCGGGATCTTTGTCTCGGCAGCACCGGTCGGGGCGGCTTGAGGATGGCTGGAAGCGATCCTTGAAAATGCTGGCAACCGGTGTTCGAACGGCCCGGGAGGACTGGTTGGATGCTGGTGGCGTGTACGCTCTGGTTGGCCCCACGGGTTCCGGAAAGACCACGACCATTGGCAAGCTGGCCGCTCGCTATGTTCTGGAGCACGGGCCGGACTCTCTGGCGCTGGTCACCACAGACAGGTATCGGGTGGCTGCCCATGAACAGCTTTTTGTGTTCGGGCGTATACTGAATGTGCCAGTGAGGGTTGTGGACGAAAGTCATTCTCTGGATGACATCCTGGATGAGCTGTCTGACCGACATCTGGTTCTGATTGATACGGCCGGCCTGACCAGTGCAGACCGGGGCTATCAGGAGCAGCTGGCAGAGCTGGCCCGAAGCCATCATGCGATTCGCACGCATCTGGTGGTGTCGGCAACCAGTCAGCCGCGTATTATGAAATCCGTGTGGCATTGCTATAAGATGGCAAACCTTGCAGGCTGCATCATGACCAAGATTGATGAGGCCCTGACTCTGGGTGAGGCGCTGGGATTTGTGATGGAAACCAGCCTTCCGGTGTCCTGGTATACCGACGGCCAGAAGATACCGGAGGACCTTCACAGAGCAGAAGCCATCCCGTTGGTGCGCCAGGGGGTAGACAGGCTCAAAGGGTTGCAGAATGCTCAGGCCGTCGCCGAGGGCGCCTGACTCTGCCGGCATTATGAACACGTGGCATGCGTGCCCGTATAAGAACGTAGTAAGAGACTGATAACAGTATGAGCAGACCACATCCGGTTCAGGTGATTGCGGTTTCCGGCGGCAAAGGCGGCGTCGGCAAGAGCAATGTTTCGGTCAATCTCGGTATTGCTCTGGCCCAGAAGGGGCGCCGGGTGGTATTGCTGGACGCAGATCTTGGGCTGGCCAATATTGATGTATTGCTGGGGATCACTGCAAACCGGAATCTTCAGGACGTGTTGAACGGTGAGTGTGATCTGAAGGATGTGCTGGTGAATGGGCCTGGAGGCATCAAAATTGTGCCAGCGTCATCCGGTACCCAGAGAATGACCCAGCTCAGCGCCATGGAGCATGCTGGTCTGATCAACGCGTTCAGTGAACTGGGTGATCAGATCGACGTTCTGATTGTGGATACTGCAGCAGGTATTTCCGAGTCTGTTGTCAGTTTTCTGAGAGCATCGCAGGAGTTACTGCTGGTGGTCTGTGATGAGCCAACGTCGATTACTGACGCCTATGCGCTGATCAAACTCATGAACCGGGACTACGGTACCAACCGGTTCCGGATTCTGGCAAATCAGGTTCGGAACGAGCAGGAAGGCCGCCATCTGTTTGAAAAACTGACCCGGGTCACCGAGCGTTTTCTGGATGTCGCACTACAATACGTAGGTATCGTGCCTTACGACGAGGCCGTCAAGAAAGCCGTTCAGCGTCAGAAGGCGGTGTTGGATGCCTATCCGAGAGCCAAGGCATCTCTGGCCATTCGTGCCCTGGCTGAAAAGGTCGATAGCTGGCCATTGCCGTCCACCCCCCGGGGCCACCTTGAGTTTTTCGTGGAGCGGCTCGTCGAAGTCTGATCTGAATCCAGCCCCACAAGAAACCGGATGCATGACATTGGCGAAAAATCTGGGAATATACCATCAGGCCGGTGCGAGGAGTCCTTCAGCACTGATTGAAGAGCACGCTCCGCTGGTCAAGAAAATCGCCCTTCACCTTATGGCCCGACTCCCTGCGTCGGTGCAGCTTGATGATCTGATGCAGGCCGGAATGATTGGCCTGCTTGAGGCTGCCCAGCGCTACTCCTCCGGGAAAGGGGCCACCTTCGAAACCTACGCTGGTATTCGCATTCGCGGCGCCATGGTGGATGAAATCCGCAAAGGGGACTGGGTCCCCAGGTCTGTTCACCGCAATGCCCGGAAAATCTCCGGCGCGATCAAAGTGGTGGAGGACCGCACGGGCCGGGAGGCCCAGGACGCGGAGGTCGCGGATGAGCTGGGTATCAGCCTGAGTGAATACCATGCCTCACTGGCGGACGCCAACAGTGGCCGGCTTTTCAGTCTTGATGAACTCAATGAATCGGGAGAGTTGCCGTTAGAAGAAGCAGAAGCCAGCGATAATCCGTTGGATGGGGTTGCTTCCGGCGCGTTTCAGAAAAGTCTGGCTGAGGCCATTGAACAGCTGCCCGAGCGTGAGCAACTGGTGCTGAGCCTGTATTACCAGGAAGAGCTTAACCTTAAGGAAATCGGCGCTGTCCTGGGCGTCAGCGAGAGCCGGGTAAGCCAGATTCACAGCCAGGCTGCCTTGCGGCTCCGCAGTCGGCTGGCCGATTGGCGTGATGCGGTTCCGGCCTGACCCGGTGGAGAGATATTTCTCTGTTCGCAGGCTGTGTAGCTTTTGGTAACCGGCGCTTTACAACGCGCCCAAACATCACACAATAAGCGGTTATGAAAGCGGCCTGCTAGACTCTCAAAAGGCTGAATGAATTCCGGGTGTTACTGACTGGAGGTCCCATTGGACAAAAATATGAAAATTCTCATTGTGGATGATTTTTCCACAATGCGACGCATCATCAAGAACCTGCTGCGGGATCTTGGTTTCACCAACACGGATGAAGCAGACGACGGCAACACCGCGTTGCCGATGCTCCGAAGCGGCAAGTACGACTTCCTGGTGACGGACTGGAACATGCCCGGAATGTCCGGATTTGATCTGCTGAAAGCGGTTCGGGCCGATGAGAACCTTAAGAACCTTCCTGTCCTTATGGTGACGGCGGAAGCCAAGCGGGACCAGATCGTTGCGGCGGCTCAGGCCGGGGTGAACGGTTACGTGGTTAAGCCGTTTACAGCGGCGGTCCTGAAGGAAAAGATCGAGAAGATATTCGAACGAATCCAGTAACCAGAGGTCGGATGGCTCGCCATGAGTGATACCAAAAAGAACCATCAGGGCCTTGATCCGGACGTGGCAGAGAAGCTGCAGAAGCAGGCCGCCGACTTGGCGGATACTGTTAACGCCGGCAATTATGCAAAGGCGATGACCCTGATCAATGATCTGAGTGAGGTTCGCGATCAGAGTCTGTACCGGGAAGTGGGGCGCCTGACCCGCAGTCTCCACGAGGCAATCCGGAATTTCCAGATAGACCCGCGCAGCGCTGAGCAGAAAGAAGCGCTGTCGAAGATGAGTGATGCCTCTGACCGGCTGGCTTACGTTGTGCAGATGACCGGGCAGGCGGCCAACCGGACCATGGATCTGGTTGAGGAAAGTATGCCAGTGGCCCATGCCATGCGTGATGAAGCCGTTGCTCTCCGGGACGAATGGCAGAGACTGCGCCGTCGGGAAATGGAGCCGGCCGAATTTCGCGAGCTGTATGGACGGATCGATACGTTTTTTGCCGGCCTGACGACCGATTCCGACAATCTGTACCAGAACCTGTCAGAAATTCTCCTGGCTCAGGATTTTCAGGACCTGACCGGACAGGTCATCCAGAAGGTGACGGCGCTGGTGAAGGAAGTAGAAGACAACTTGCTCAGTCTGGTGGTTATGGCCAGTCACGTGGATCAGCTGACCGGGACGGTGCACCAGATTGAAGAAATGGAAGAGTCGGCCGAAAAAGGGGTAGGGCCACAAATCAAGGCCGATGAGCGGGACGATGTAGTTTCGGGACAGGACGACGTGGATGATCTGCTGTCCAGTCTTGGATTCTGATAATAAGAGGGTAACGCATGGCGTTAGATGCTGATGAAGAGATCCTGCAGGACTTCCTGGTAGAAGCTGGCGAGATACTCGAAAAGTTGTCGGAGCAGCTGGTGGATCTGGAGCAGCATCCCGAGGACAGCGATCTGCTTAACGCCATATTTCGTGGCTTTCATACCGTTAAAGGCGGGGCCGGCTTTCTTCAGCTGGATGCCTTGGTGAATTGTTGTCACTCCGCAGAAAACGTGTTTGATATTCTGCGTAATCATAAACGTCAGGTGACTTCCGAACTGATGGACGTGGTGCTGGAAGCCCTTGACCACGTAAATGCGATGTTTGAGGAAGTGCGTAACCGGGAAGAGCCTACCCCGGCTCCCGAGGCACTGATCGACGCCCTGAATCAGCTGGCCCGGCCAGAATCCGATGAAGCTCCGGTCGAAGAGACGCAAGAAACGTCAGGGCCCGGGGCTGTCGGGCCTGGTGAGTCGGATCAGGGCGACATCACCGATGAAGAGTTTGAGAAGCTGCTCGATGCACTCGCCGATGCCCCCTCCGATGGAGAGACTTCGGAACCCTCTGAGGAAAGCGCTCTCCCCCCAGATTCCTCAGGCAATGATGAGATTACTGACGACGAGTTTGAGGCGTTACTTGATCAGCTTCATGGCAAGGGACAGTTTTCCGGGGCAGCGGTTGCAGATGATGAGCCTTCTGCGAGGGCCAGTGATGCTGGCAGTGTGGAGTCTGCAAGCGGCGACCTGATCTCCGATGACGAATTCGAAAACCTGCTGGACGAGCTCCACGGTAAAGGCGCTGGCCCAAGTGCGGCTATAGCCGGCGCGGCTCCCAAGCCAGAGCCTGCCACCAAGCCTGAACCCGGGAAAGCGGAACGCCGGGGCGAAATCAAAGCGGCCGCCAAGCCTTCGTCAGCGCCCGCCCGTGACGCCGCGCCAGTCGCTGAAACGACGGTTCGAGTAGACACCAAGCGCCTGGACGACATCATGAATATGGTGGGCGAGCTGGTGCTGGTGCGTAACCGCCTGCAGCGACTTGGTTCGGAGAGTGAAGATGAGCATATGCACAAAGCCGTGGCCAACCTCGATGTGGTCACAACCGACCTGCAGGCTGCAGTCATGCAGACCCGGATGCAGCCCATCAAAAAGGTTTTTGGCCGCTTCCCCCGGGTAGTGCGGGATCTCGCTCGCAGCCTCAGCAAAGAGATCAACCTGGTGATGCACGGCGAAGACACCGACCTGGATAAGAACCTGGTTGAGGCGCTTGCAGATCCGCTTGTGCATCTGGTCAGAAACTCGGTGGATCATGGTGTCGAGGCGCCGGATGTTCGTGAAAGGTCGGGTAAGCCCCGGGCCGGAACCGTGACCTTGTCGGCCGAGCAGGAGGGGGACCACATTCTGTTGTCGATCGTAGACGACGGTGCCGGCATGGACCCGAATGTATTGCGGCGAAAGGCTGTGGAGAAAGGGCTGTACGATCAGGATGCTGCCGATCGGCTGACGGACAATGAGTGCTTTAACCTGATCTTCGCGGCTGGTTTTTCTACCAAAGAGCAGATTTCTGATGTGTCCGGCCGTGGCGTCGGCATGGATGTGGTGAAAACCAAAATTGGCCAGCTCAACGGCCAGATCAACATTATGTCTGAGCAGGGCAAGGGCACCAGCATCATCATCAAGGTGCCTCTGACGCTGGCGATCATGCCAACATTGATGATCATGCTGGGCGACCAGTCGTTTGCGTTGCCGTTGGTGAACGTGGTGGAGATTTTTCATCTGGATCTGACCAAGACCAACGTTGTGGATGGAAAAGAGTGCATTGTGGTGCGCGATAAGGTGTTCCCCTTGTTCCACATCAAGCGTTGGCTGGTAAGGGGGGCTGCGGGACAGGCCGAACCCGATAACGCCCATGTGGTGATTGTGGCCATGGGGACCCGGCAGGTTGGTTTTGTGGTGGATCAGTTGATTGGCCAGGAAGAGGTTGTCATCAAACCGCTTGGCCGCGCCCTGCAGGGCACGCCGGGAATGGCGGGCGCCACGATTACCGGTGATGGTCGTATCGCTCTAATTATTGACGTACCAAGTCTGCTGCAGCATTACGGCTGATTGGCGGTTCCGGGATTGTTTAGGAGAAACGGATGACAGTGTCTGTCCTGGTCGTGGATGATTCGGGCTTCTTTCGAAAGCGACTGACGGAGATTCTGACGGCTTCGGGCCAGATCAAGGTGGTCGGTGTTGCCACGAACGGGCGTGAAGGCGTTGAGCTGGCCGAGTCGCTTATGCCAGACGTTATTACCATGGATTATGAGATGCCGGTGATGGACGGCATCTCAGCGGTGCGTGAGATCATGCGTAAACGCCCGACGCCAGTGCTCATGTTTTCATCCCTGACGTACGAAGGTGCCAGAGTAACGCTTGATGCGCTGGAAGCCGGAGCGGTGGATTTCCTGCCCAAGAATTTTGAGGAGATTGCGCGGGACACCAGTCAGCTTCAGAAAATCCTGATCCAGCGGGTTCTTGACGTTGCGGGCAGTCGCCCGGGGTCTCGCCCGGCCACTACCAGTCCAAAACCCGCCGTGGCAGCGCCGGAATCTCGTCGACCGTTGGCTACCCGGGGGAGTCACACTGCCTCGCCAGCGCATCGGCCAGAGCCTTTAGCCAGAGAACCGGTTCGCAAACCCAGAAAAACCGAGGCAAGACACTACAGTGTTGTTGGGATCGGGACTTCCACTGGCGGTCCGGTTGCCCTTCAGAAGGTGCTGACCGCGTTGCCGGCGACGTTTCCCTCCCCCATTGTTCTGGTGCAGCACATGCCTGCCAGCTTTACTCCCGCGTTTGCCGAGCGTCTGAATCGCCTGTGTCGTATTGAAGTACGTCAGGCCCAGGATGGAGACGTACTTCGTCCCGGGCTTGCGTTGCTGGCGCCGGGGGGCAAGCAGATGATGGTTGAAAGTCGGGGCGGGCAGGCCAGGGTCAGAATTCTGCCCGGAGACGATCGCCTCAACTACAAACCAAGCGTGGATGTGACCTTCGGTTCGCTGGCCCGGAGCTACCCGGGTAAAACACTGGGCCTGATCCTGACCGGCATGGGAGCCGACGGCAAGGAAGGTTGCCGGATGATGAAGCAGACCGGTTCGGTTGTCTGGTCTCAGGATGAAAAAACGTCGGTCATATACGGCATGCCCATGGCCGTGGCCAAGGCCGGGCTGAGCGATGAAGTCCTTGCGCTGGATGAGATCGGAGCCCGACTGGTTGAGGGCGTTCGCTGATGGATATCCTGAGTCTGCTCGGAATCATTCTGGCGTTCGTTGCCATTCTTGGTGGCAACTTGCTGGAAGGAGGCGCTGCCAGCTCACTGTTCAATGCCCCCGCCGGGCTGATTGTGGTTGGTGGGACGCTGGCGGCGACCATTCTGCAAACCTCATGGCCGATGCTCAAACGAGCGGTCAGCCAGGTTCGTTGGGTTTTCGTTCCCCCCTATATTTCTCTGGAAGACGGTATCGGCAAAGTGATTGACTGGAGTGTCAAGGCCCGTAAACAGGGCCTGCTGGGGCTCGAAGGGCTGGCAGAGCGAGAGCCTGAGCCTTTTGCGCGTAAGGGGCTTCAGTTGCTGGTTGACGGTGCCGAACCGGACGCGATTCGCGGCATCATGGAGGTGGATCTGGAAACCCGTGAACAACGGGATCTGGAGTCGGCAAAGGTGTATGAGGCCATGGGCGGGTATTCGCCTACCATTGGCATCATTGGCGCGGTCATGGGGCTGATACAGGTTATGACCAACCTTGAAGATCCGCAGTCACTGGGTGGCGGGATTGCCACGGCTTTTGTGGCGACCATATACGGTGTTGCCCTGGCTAACCTGTTGTTTTTCCCTATCGCTAATAAGTTGCGGGGAATTGTCCGGGAGCGCACCCGCTACGAAGACATGATGATTGATGGTCTCATTGCCATCGCGGAGGGCGAGAATCCTAAATCCATTGAGCTGAGGCTGCGGGGCTTCCTGCAGTAGCAGCGGACCAGGGCTATCTATGCGTCGTCGCAGACCCCCCCAGGATGATCTACACAATAAGGAGCGCTGGCTGATTTCCTACGCGGACTTCATCACTTTGCTGTTCGCTTTTTTTGTGGTGATGTATTCCGTGTCGTCTGTGAATGAGGGCAAGTACAAAGTGCTCTCGGACACCTTTACGGGCGTGTTTAATGCCCCCCAGCGCTCGTTGCAGCCGGTCAGTGTTGGTGACCAGCCGGCACGTTTGCCGCAGCAACCTCAGGAAAACATCATTCCGCCGCCAGTCACCCGTGCCCCGGGGTCGCCCGAACTGGATGCCGAGGAGCGAGCCCAGGCGTTGCGTACGATGGCGAATCAGTTGGCGATGGAGTTCGATGAACTGATCAGCCAGGGCGTGGTCAGTCTGGAAACCAGCAACGAGTGGCTCGAACTGAACCTGCCCAACAGCATGCTGTTCAGCAGCGGCGATGCTGAACCTCACTACGATTCCTTTGAGGTTATCAACAAGATTGCCAGGGTTCTCAGAGGGCGAGATAACGCCGTCAAAGTTGAGGGATTCACTGACAATCAGCCCATACGCACCAGCCGTTTTCCGTCTAATTGGGAGTTGTCGACGGCCCGTGCTGCTGCGGTTGCCCGAATGCTGACGATGGAAGGTGTCGAGCCAGAGCGCCTGGCTGCGGTAGGGTATGGTGAATTCCAGCCTGTTGCCCGTAACGACACTGAGGAAGGGCGCCGCCGTAACCGGAGGGTGGTATTGCTGATATCCCGGGATGCCAGCATCCGGGGAGCGGTGCGCTGACTCTCGTCAGGTAAGGGTGAGTATGTCGGAGCTGGCACATTTCCTGTATTACCTGGCGTTCGTGGTTCGAATCGGCAAGGGCTTGCCGCAATTCCATTGATTCGGCTTTCAAGTTACCGGTTTTCTTGCCGATAAGATGAACATAGGCTGGCATGGTGTGCCGGCCGATGTCGTAACTGGAGTACAAAGTGTGCGTATCTGGGCTGTAGCCAATCAGAAAGGTGGTGTGGGCAAGACAACCTCGGTGGTTGCTTTGGGCGGGCTTCTCGCTCAGCGAGGCAAGCGGGTGCTTGTGGTTGACCTCGACCCACACGGATCTCTGACCAGCTGGTTTGGTTATGATCCGGATACCATTGCCCACAGTGTGTTTGATCTGTTTCAGCATCAGGGCAAGGTGCCCGATGGATTACCGGCACAACTGATCACCGAGACGGCCTGCCCGGGCCTGTCGCTCCTGCCAGCGAGCACGGCCTTGGCCACTCTGGAGCGGCGTATGGTTGGTGTTGAGGGTATGGGGTTGATTGTATCCCGTGCCCTGGCACAGCTTTGGGACGATTTTGACTATGTAATTCTCGACAATACACCGTCTCTGGGTGTGTTGATGGTAAATGCGCTGGCAGCCGCTCAGTTTCTTGTTATCCCGGTACAAACCGAATTCCTGGCGATCAAGGGGCTGGAGAGGATGCTCCATACGCTGCAGATGATCATGCGGTCACAAAAAAACGAGCTGCCCTATCTGATTGTTCCTACCTTGTATGACCGGCGAACCCAGGCGTCGGTGAAAAGCCTCAATCTGCTGCGTAAGACATACCAGGATAATCTATGGCGGTTTGCCGTGCCGGTGGACACCAAGTTTCGGGATGCCAGTCAGGCAGGGGTTATCCCCTCACAGCTGGACGCTCAGACTCACGGCGTCCGCGCTTATGAGCACCTGCTGGATGAACTCCTGAAACGAACCGGCTCGTTGACGGAGCGTTAGCATGGCTGACAGAAAAATGACGCAGTTGGCCGCGCCGGAGGCGGCCATCGCCAGTTATCTTGACGACTTGCTGCAGACCGCAACCAGCAGTGCCCGGGAAGATGAGCCGGTGATTCAGGAGCCAGCTTCGGTTGCAGAGCCCGTAGTCGTGGCAACTCCTGAACCTGTCCGGGTCGTTGCTGAGCCGGCCCTGACGCCTGAGCCCGAACCGACAGGGGGGCCGGATAAGTATGAGGCAGAGCCTCCGGCCCGGCCAGACTGGTCTGGAGAGCCTTTTGAATGCCTGATTTTTACCGTGGCAGGGCTGCAGTTGGCGGTACCATTGGTTCTGTTGGGAGCCGTCCATCGCATTGAAGAAGAGATACGTTCCCTACCGGGAAGTCCCCGGTGGTACATGGGGATCCGGCCGGACCGGGATCATAATCTGCGGGTCGTGGATACTGCAGAATGGATTATGGCGGGCCGGGTGCCGGAGGGTGTCCGGGACAACTACCGTTTCGTGATCCGCCTGGACAATAGTGAGTGGGGGCTGGCCTGTGATGAAGTTGCCCAGTCCTTTACGTTAAAGCCGGAAGAGGTGAAATGGCGCACAGCGCGGAGCAAACGCCCCTGGCTGGCGGGGACGGTGGTTGACCATATGTGTGCGCTCATTGACGTACGCACGATGGCTCATTTGCTGGCGCGGGCTGAACAGGAACACCACCTGGATCTTAGCTGAGCGATTCCGTTACGGAATGAAACCGAGCCAGGCTGGCACGGTTTGTGCCCTTAACTATAGTATTGGGCACTGATGATGTTTTTTTGACGATCAGGTTGCCCGCCGGGCAGCCGAGAAGGAGAGAGTGCTATGGCATCCCCGAGCGGACAGCAAAATCAGGCCCAGGACGATCAGGTACTGCAGTACGTGACCTTCCGCCTGGACGATGAAACCTATGGCATCAATGTGATGCAGATTCAGGAGGTTTTGCGTTATACGGAGATCGCGCCGGTTCCGGGAGCCCCGGATTATGTGCTCGGCATCATCAACCTGCGGGGTAATGTGGTCACGGTGATTGATACCCGTCGCCGCTTCGGACTGGCGGATGCGGAAGTTACCGATGCCACCCGGATCGTTGTGATGGAATCCTCAAGCCAGGTTATGGGGATTCTGGTGGATTCGGTGGCCGAGGTGGTTTACCTGAAGGCCAGTGAGATTGAAACCGCACCGAACGTGGGTAACGAGGAAAGCGCCAAGTTTATCCAGGGCGTGTGCAACAAGAACGGCGAGCTGATCATCCTCGTCGAATTTGACAAGATGCTGTCAGACCACGAGTGGGCTGAAATCGCGTCGCTGTAACCGGCTTTATTCAGCGCAGTGATGGACGCTTTCGGTGGTCAACCACAACGGAGACGTCCATTATGAGTTCCAGCATTCCTTCCTGGCTCCCCTGGGGCCTGACTGCCACGGCGATTATTCTGGTCCTGGTTCAGGGCGTTATTCATGGTCGACGCATCCGGGCGTTACAGGCCACACTGAAACAGCGTTGTGATACTCTGGGGCGGGAGCTCCATGCGACCACCAGCGGTAGCCTTGGGGTTGGGCAGCGACTGGTGGCCTGTGAGCGCCAGCTCCATGACCTGAAAAATACCCTTGATGAAATGCGCCAGAATGATCCTCTCCGGGTTTCCTACGACGAAGCCGCCCGGCTGGTTGATCTTGGGGCCGATATCGACGATCTTATGAACACCTGCGGAATTTCCCGTCCGGAGGCTGAGCTGGTCTCTGCACTCAAGAGGCGACAGGCAGCCTGATCCGGCCTTCACACGGATGCTGCTGAATGAAGACTCTCTATCAGAGGGCCCGTGAGGCCCTCACGGTTGTTTCCCGCGCCGATTTCGTTGCCGGTGCCGATCTGATTCCTTCCATAACCGGCCACTCCATTCCACGAGAAGAAACCGTAGGTCATCTGCTGGGCCTGATGCCTGAGATTGAGCCAGACCAGGTGGTTATGCACATTGGCGGTGGGTCCGGATATATGACGGCGGTGCTGGCCCGGTTGGCCCAGCGGGTTATCTACGTTGACCGGAATCCCGCTCTGGTCGACAAAGCGCGGGATCGATTTTTTGACCGTGGCTGCCACAACGTGGATGTAGTGCAGGCTTCGGCTGAGCAAGGCCTGGAGGTTGATGCACCGGTTGATCTGATTCTGTGTACCACTTTCATTGCTACCCCCAGCGCGCTTTTGCCCTGTCTGTCTGAGGGCGGGGCGCTGGTTTGTCTGGAGGGGCGGGCTGGCCCTGTGCCCAGTGTTGCCCTGTTCCGCCGCAAAGGCGATAAGCTGGAGCGTGAGCGAACACTGGGCTGGGTAGACTTCAATCGTAATTCCGAACAGATCCTGATTGACCTTGGTCTGGTGACCGACACCGTACTCAAGGAAGCCCGGGAGGAGGCGGCCGGTGGCAATGAGCGGGTTCTGGATGTGTTGCGCCGAAAGCTTAACCTGGAAGAAAGCGAGCTCTATCGGTCGCTAGCCCGGCAACGGGGGATGACGTTTACGGAAGGTGATGATGTGCTCGGCCACTTGAACACCGATCTTTTCCGGCGATTCTCCCGCACGTTTCTCGATCTGGCTCGTGTTATACCTGTTTCCGAAGAAGACACAACACTGACGGTAGTCACCGACGACCCGGATGCCCGGACCGATCAATTGGAACGGCTGACGCCGAAGCACCGCATTGTATGCCTGCTGGTCACGCCGACGGATTTCAGGCGGATCTGGTCAGCGCTGGACCTGACGGTAAAAGGCAGTCGGTTTGTGGCTGAACAGGGTGTTTCGGTAGGAAATGCGGTGGCTCCCGGGACTGCCGGTAACGATGTGCTGGGCCGGGATAACGGCAAGCACATCAGTCCCTATCTGGTATCGGTTTATGAGGCCATCCTGCTGGATGCCGTCAGCGAAAAGGCCAGTGATATTCATATCGAGCAATATGAGAATCGTGTCCGTATCCGCCTGAGGGTGGATGGCGACCTGCATGACCTGCCGCAATACCAGTTGTCTGCCCGGGAGATCCGGGGAGTCATCAATGTCATCAAGTTGCGTTCCGAGCTGAACATTGCCGAACACCGGCTACCCCAGGGCGGGAGGTCGCGCCTGCAGCTCGGTGATACTGCTTACGATCTGCGAATCCAGACTCAGCCGTCGCTGCATGGCGAGAATGCCATTATCCGCTTGTTGCCGCAGACCGGTCGGGCGATGACCATTGAGGAACTGGGAATGTCGCCAATGATTGGAGCCCGTTATCAGCGTCTGCTTGATAATCCGGCCGGGCTCGTGCTCGTTGTCGGCCCGACGGGCTCTGGTAAGTCAACCACGCTTTACGCAGGGCTACAGACCCTGGCAGATGATGGCCGGCGCAAAGTCATTACCGTTGAAGACCCCATTGAATACTCCATCGACAACATCCAGCAGACCCGGGTGCGCACCGAGATTGGTTTCAGTTTTGCCGATGCGATGCGTGCCTTTGTTCGCGAAGACCCCGACGTTATCCTGGTGGGTGAAATCCGTGACCAGGAGACGGCGCTGGAAGCGATTCGGGCGTCACAGACCGGTCATGTCGTGCTATCGACGCTGCACTGTAACGATGCGGTTGATTCTCTGCAGAGACTGTATGACCTCGGGATACACCCCAATTCTATTGCGGGTGAGTTGCTGGCGGTCGTTGCCCAGCGCCTGGCCAAGCGTATCTGCGAGCACTGTCGTAAGCCAGCGCAGCCGGACGAAGCCATTATGGCCGAAGTGTTTCCGGGTGGGCCACCTGCGGGCTTCCGCTGCTTTGAGGGTGAGGGGTGTAACAAGTGCGGCGGGCGTGGGACTCAGGGCCGGGTAGCGATCGTAGAGTATATGGAAGTAGATGCCGATATCCGCAACGCCATATCCAGCCAGCCGCCGATTGGAGAGCTGAGATGGCGGGCTCTGGATGGGGGGCTGGTCACAATGCGTGACAGCGCACTGGATCACGTTCTTGAGGGTATTATACCGTTGTCGGAACTGCCAAGAATCCTGCCCAGGGAGCGAATGGCGCCCGAAGTACGCGGCGGACGGAGGACAAACGGATGACGGAGTCCAGATCGACTACCAGACGAGTCCAGCGTGAGCCCGCAGAAGTGCTCTACCGGGAAGAACTGGACAAACTGATGTCCATGGACCCGGGGCCAACACCGCCAGGGTGGAGGCTGTCGCCCAGAGGGGTGGAGAAGTTTTTGTTGGGCGATGAAAAGCTGGGCATTGAGCGGAAGTTTGTCGCTGACCGTTCCATGGTCGTCCGAGTTATCATTTCCTTGTGTACGTCCAGGGGGTGCTTGCTGGTTGGTGAGCCCGGGACTGCTAAATCCTGGCTCTCTGAACTGTTGGCTGCGGCGGTGTCAGGCGTTTCAACTCTGACTCTGCAGGGCGGTGCAATCAGCGAGGTGGGTCAATTACTCTACAGTTGGAATGAGGCGTTGCTGCGCAGCGAGGGGCCGAGCCGGAAAGCGTTGGTGCCCACCCCGCTGTTGCGGGGAATGATGGAAGGGCGCCTGGTGCGATTTGAAGAGATCGCACGTTGCCCTCAGGCTCTGCAGGATGCTCTGTTGTCTGTGCTTTCTGACCGGGTGGTCATTATTCCGGAGCTGTCCGGGGACGACGGAGTGATTCTGGCCCGGGAAGGCTTCAACCTGGTGGCAACGTCCAACAGCCTTGATGAAGGCGTGCACCGGATGAGCGCGGCGCTTAAGCGGCGGATGGATTTCGAGGAAATTCGCCCGATACCTCATCTGGATGATGAGATCGACGTGGTCATGCGGGAGGTTGCCAAAGCCAATCAACGCGCGGGCATTGAGCCCGCCGTGGATCCGTTGGTCGTTGAAATTCTGGTAACCATGTTCCACGAGCTGCGTAATGGCCAGACACTGGACGGCCGAAGCACTGATCGGCTCGCGGGCGCAGCACTGTCAACGGCGGAAGCGGTCTCTGTCGCCCACGCTGCCAGTCTGAATGCCTGGTACTACGGTGGCGGCGCAATGACGATAGAGCACATGATGCATCATGTGATCGGTTCTGCTCTGAAGGACCAGCCCGACGACCGTCGGCGCCTGAGACATTACTTTGATACCACCGTGGCCTCGCGGGAAGGGGATGGCTGGCGGCAGGTTCAGGCGTTACGGTCACTCATTTACTGAGCCGGGATCGACATCTGGCCGGGCATCTCCGGGGGTCCGGCCGCGAATGTGGAATGCAAAGGCGAGGATCTCGGCGATGACCCGGTAGAGCGTTTCCGGGATTTCTTCGTTCAGCGACAGCCGAGCCAGTATCCCCGCGAGTTCGGCGTTCTCGTACAGGGGCACGTTGTTGTCGCGGGCGATCCGTATGATTTCTTCGGCAAGCTCCCAGGTGCCTGTTGCAGAAATGATCGGTGCCCGCTCTCCGTCATACTTGAGCGCCACAGCGGCTGGGGCTGTGTTCTGTGTGTTTTCGGTCATGCCTTGGTATCCACGAGGCGATGTTCCAGTCGGGTTTGAGACTGCTGTGGGCTGCCTTTTCGGCAATCCAGCTCTGCCACATCGAGCCCGAGATCACTGAAACTCTGACGCAACAGCGGCAATTCCTGATGCACGGCTCTCAGGGTAGACTGCTTTTCGGCCCAGATCAGCGCGCTTACCGAGGGCGGTCGGAAGCTGACATCGAAATGCAGCGGGCCTGCATCATCCAGATCCATGGACAACGACAATCTCCATTCGCTGGCACTGGCACGCCCGGGCCCCGGCGCGCTCTCCTTGTGCTGATCATATTGTTCGAGGCGAATCTGCGCCAAGCGAGGTTCTTGTTGATGGGTAAGCCACGGTAGTTCCACCAGAAGGGTGTTGACTGGCATACCGGGCTCTGCGCCAGCCCGGGCGTTCAGGGTCTGGCTGTGCAATTGATTCACGGTAATGCGATTCAACATGCCTGCCAGGAGCCGAAGAGTATGGCCGACGGTCGACGGTTCGCCTGTGCTCTGGTGAGCGGCAGGTGCCTGCGGGGCGGGAAACTGTAACGGCGACTGTAACAGCTCCGGGCTGGAGAGGGGCGTCAATCGGTTGAAATGCTCGGGCCCCTGGTTCTGGCTGGTTAACAGGGCCGAGATCGTTCGGGCCAGAACCTGCTTCAGGTCGGGTTGAGCCTCAGCCAATGAGTTGCTCTGGAGCAGTCTGGCCTCGGAGAACAGGCCGCTATCAGATAACCACTGCCGCACTTGATGTGCCATGGTTGCCGTCTTGCCGTCCCCGGGCACCAGCTTCTCTGTGGACGCAAGCCGGTTGGCCAGATTCTGGATCGCGTTCTGAGCCTCTGGGGGCAAGGGTTGCACGGGGGTTGTTGAGGGAAGCTGTCCGGGCAGAGGGGCTGGCTTCAACCCCTGATGAAGTGCACTGAATAGCTGTGAGAGCCCGCTCTGCAGATTGTGTTGCCAAGGGAGGTGCTGAGCCAGTGCCCTGGCAATCAGGCTTTCTTGCCCGGGTGCCAGTTTGCCGATCAGTTGCAGCGTACTGCCGGCCCTCATGACTTTGATCAGGTCACCAATAGCAAGATCCGGAGGGCGATTGCCCAGGGCCACCCTCAGAGATTGCCCGCGCAGCTCGATCAGTGCCTCGTGACTACCGTTTTGCTGGCGTAGGATGTCGGCCACCTTTGCCAGTACAGTTTCCCTGTCCGCAATCTGAAGGCGCGCGAGTTGTTCCCTGGCGGTCTGCATGGTGCCAGGCTCCTGAGCTGTTTCGGCACCGGTGCGGCCAGAGCTCCGGGGGGCCGGGCCGTGGGCAGGTTCTGGTGCTATAGGGGGGTGTCCGCCGTTAAGTTTCATTGTTGTCGATTTGATGTCGGGCAAGAGTATTCCGCTGGCGCATTCGTTATAATACGCCGCGCTGGCAGTAAATGCCCTGATTTCATGTTGGCACCCGTGTGACCTTCATTTCATGCACCTGATGCCCGTTGTGCATCCATCGCTCTGAAACGGAGCCCTGATGTCCGAGCCGTTACTACAGGCGATCGATCTTGAGTGTGAGCGGGACGAGCGTCTGTTGTTCCAGAATCTGTCCTTTTCCATACTGCCCGGTACGCTTACCCGTGTCGAGGGGCCGAACGGTACGGGGAAAACAACGTTGCTTCGTATTCTTGCCGGGTTGAACGATGCCTGGTCAGGGCAATTGCTCTGGTGTGGCCAACCGAGAATGGCCCAGCGCGAATCTTTCCTCCGGAATACGCTTTATCTGGGGCATCGCCCTGGCATAAAACCCTTGCTAACGCCCATGGAAAACCTGAGAGCCCTGATGGCCGGCCGGCGCGAGATTGCCGATGGAGCTCTGGCCCGGGCGCTTGAGGGTACAGGGTTGTCCGGATTTGAGCATGTCCCCTGCCGCAACCTCTCTGCAGGCCAACAGCGGCGTGTGGCCCTGGCAAGGTTACTGGTTGCTGATGAGCCTTTGTGGTTGCTTGATGAGGTTTTTACCGCGATTGATGCGGATGGCGTCAGGGCCATTGAAGCACTGCTTCAGCAGCGTGCAGAAGAGGGAGGGGCAGTGCTGGTCACCACGCACCACGATCTGGATTTGCCTGGCATGCAGCGGATTACGCTGGGAACGGGAGGACAATATGAACGCTGACGCGCGTCCTTCTGTGAAGCCGGTGTCCAGTGCAGTTGGTCCTCTTGGGGCCATGGGGGCCGTTTTTGCCAGAGATGTCCGGGTAGCCTTCCGGCAACGGCAGGATCTGCTCAACCCCCTGTTGTTTTTCATCATGGTCGTAACCCTTTTTCCCCTGGGAGTCAGCCCGGAAGTGGCATTCCTGAAGCAGTCCGGGGCCGGTATTCTATGGGTTGCTGCACTATTGTCGGTCCTGCTGTCTCTGGACCATTTGTTTCGTCATGATTTTGATGATGGAACGCTGGAACAACTGGTGCTTCAGCCTCAGCCATTGTTTTTGCTGATACTGGCGAAAACAGCGGCCCATTGGGTGCTGACCGGGTTACCGCTGGTGCTTCTGGCGCCGGTTTTGGGGGTGATGGTTCACCTTGACGGGAACTCTATTGCAATTCTGTGTCTAACGCTGCTGATCGGTACCCCGGTGTTGAGCATGATTGGCGCTATCGGGGCCGCATTGACACTGGGATTGCGCTCGGCGGGTGTGCTCTTGTCACTGCTGATCATTCCGCTGTACATTCCCGTGCTGATTTTTGGTACCGGAACGGTAGCGGCAGCAGCAGAGGGCGCGCCTGTAGCCGGGTATCTGGCCCTTATGGGGGCATTTCTGGTGTTGGCTGTAACGCTGGCGCCATTTGCTTCGGCAGCAGCTTTGAGAATCAGCCTGTCAAACAGCTGACAGGTTCATTGATTTCCATAAACAACAGTCAACACTGAAGATGGTGACCAACTGATGTGGCAATTTTTTCACAAACTGGGTTCCCCAAAATGGTTCTTCGGGATTGCGACCCGGTTTATGCCCTGGTTGCTGGCGGCCGGGGCCATTCTGCTGATGGCTGGCGTGGTCTGGGGCCTGGCCTTTGCGCCCAAGGATTATCTCCAGGGTAACAGTTACCGGATCATCTTTATTCATGTCCCCACGGCATTTCTGGCGCAGTCCATCTATATCATGATGGCGTTTGCTGCGGTTGTGACACTGGTCTGGCGCATGAAACTGGCCGATGTTTTTGTCAAATCCGTGGCGCCGGTGGGTTTGATCTTTACCTTCCTGTCGTTGTTTACCGGGGCGGTCTGGGGCAAGCCAACCTGGGGAACCTGGTGGGTATGGGATGCCCGGCTGACCTCCATGCTGATCCTGCTCTTTCTCTACGGCGGTGCCATTGCGCTGGACCGTGCGATCAATGATGAAAAGTCCGCCGCCCGTGCGGTGGCCGTTCTGGTGCTGGTGGGTGTTGTGAATATTCCGATCATCCAGTATTCCGTGGAGTGGTGGAATACGCTGCATCAGCCTTCAACGTTCAAGCTCACAGAAAAACCTTCCATGCCCGCTGAAATGTGGGTGCCGTTGTTGCTATCGGTGCTCGGTCTGTATTGCCTGTTTGGCTGGCTGGCCTGTGTGCGAATGAAAACAGAAATTCTGATGCGGGAGCAGAAAACCCGCTGGGTAAGAGAGCTGATTATGGCGGAGAGAGGCTGACCCATGGCATTTGAATCCTTCTCAGCATTTATCGCCATGGAAGGCCATGGTCCTTACGTTTGGACCTGCTATGCGGTATTCGCGGTGCTTCTGATTGGTCTGATGGTGCAGTCTTATCGGCATCACCGGGCGGTCACGTCGGCGTGCAAGCGGCGTTATCAGCAGCAGAAGAGTACCGTTGGCAACCGGCCTAAGCCGGCAGCTACGTTCACCCGTGTTGAAGTTTCCCAAGACTAAAGGGCAGGTAATTCATGCATCCGATCCGAAAAAAACGACTGACCATAGTGCTCTTTCTGGTGGCCGGTATTGCTATTGCTGTTGGGCTCACCACCTACGCGCTGAGGCAGAACATCAATCTGTTTTATGATCCTACCGAAATCGCCGCCGGTAACGCGCCAGTCGATGTTCGGATCCGCGCCGGTGGCATGGTTGAGGAAGGCAGTGTGGCGAGGGATGCTGACAGCCTGCTGGTTAGCTTCCGGGTAACGGATTTCTCCGCATCGGTGCCGGTGCAGTACGAGGGTATCCTGCCGGACCTGTTTGCAGAAGGGCAGGGCGTGGTGGCCATGGGGCGTTTGAATGATCAGGGCGTGTTTGTGGCGGACCAGGTACTGGCCAAACACGACGAGAATTACATGCCGCCGGAAGTCGCTGAAGCGCTGGAGCGCTCATCAAAAGGGCAGCATAAGTCGGCCGATGTCGAAAAAGCTGCAGAAACGACCGCGTACTGAGCGCTCAATTCATCTCTGACGTTGGAGAAACCCGATGTACCCGGAACTCGGACAGCTTGCACTGATTCTTTCCTTGCTGCTGGCAGTACTTCTCTCCGTTGTGCCGCTGGCGGGCGCTCTGACCGGGCGTGACAGTCTGCAGGCGTTTGCCAGGCCGCTGGCAACGGGCATGTTTGTCTTCACAGCCCTGGCCTTTGTGATTTTGACCCACGCGTTTCTGGTGGATGATTTCTCGGTGGCTTATGTTGCGAATAACAGCAACAGTATGCTGCCGTGGTACTACAAAATGAGTGCGGTGTGGGGTGGGCATGAGGGCTCACTGTTGATGTGGATCCTGATGCTCATTGGCTGGACCCTCGCGGTGGCTATCTTCAGCAGAAATTTGCCCTCGGTGATGATTTCTCAGGTGCTGTCTGTGCTTGGAATGGTCTCGGTGGGCTTTCTGCTGTTCATTATTCTGACCTCCAACCCATTTGACCGCCTGCTGCCGAACGTGCCAGCAGATGGGCAGGACCTTAACCCGTTGCTTCAGGACATTGGCCTGATCATGCATCCACCGATGCTGTACATGGGGTACGTTGGCTTTTCTGTGGCTTTTGCCTTTGCCATCGCTGCATTGATCAATGGGCGGTTGGATGCGGCCTGGGCCCGCTGGTCCCGCCCCTGGACCACGGTTGCCTGGTCGTTCCTGACTCTTGGTATCGCCCTTGGGAGCTGGTGGGCCTACTACGAGCTTGGCTGGGGTGGCTGGTGGTTCTGGGACCCGGTTGAGAACGCGTCTCTGCTGCCCTGGCTTTCTGGTACTGCCCTGATGCACTCCCTGGCGGTGACCGAAAAGCGTGGCGTATTCAAAAGCTGGACCGTACTGCTGGCGATTGTGACGTTTGCACTCAGCCTGCTCGGGACATTCCTGGTGCGTTCTGGTGTTCTGACATCGGTTCACGCTTTTGCGTCGGATCCTGAGCGTGGCAGCTTCTTGCTGGCGTTGCTGGCTATCACCATCCTGGCCAGCCTGACGTTGTATGCGTTCCGGGCGCCAGTTGTACACGTAAGGTCTCGCTATGGTTCGTTGTCCCGGGAAATCTTCCTGTTGCTGAACAACGTTCTGCTTGTCTCTGCAACGCTATTGGTGGCGATTGGCACGCTGTATCCGTTGGTGCTGGATTATCTGGATCTCGGGAAGTTGTCCATTGGTGAGCCGTTCTTCAACACCACCTTTAGCCCGCTCGCGGTTGCAACGGGTCTGCTTCTTGGAGCAGGGATTTTCTCTCGCTGGAAAAAAACAGATGGCGGATGGCTTGCCCGAAAACTGCTCTGGCCGTTGGCGGTGAGCCTGATTGCAAGCGCCCTGGTGATGATCGGTTATGGCGGATTTGCGCCCTGGGCGTTCCTGGGTGTGTTCGCAGCTATGTGGGTGACCGTGGCGACGTTCTGGGATCTGTGGGACAAGTCTTCGTCCAGAAAGGGCCGTTTGCACGGCCTGAAACGCCAGTCCCGCAGTTACTGGGGCATGGTTCTCGGGCACCTGGGGCTGGCCATGGTGATGGCGGGTGCAACGGTGGTGTCCAACTACGGTATTGAACGGGACGTGCGCATGCAGCCCGGGGATCGCGCTATGGTTGGAGATTACGAGATCGTCTTCACCGACATTGGCGAGCGCCGTGGCCCGAACTTTACAGCGCAATACGGCAGTTTTGACGTGTATCTCGACGGCAAACTGGTGACCGACCTGCATCCGGAAAAGCGGCAGTACCCCGTGGGGATGAGTGTCATGACCGAGGCGGATATTGATGCCGGATTGTTCCGGGACGTGTTTGTGGCGGTCGGAGAGCGGGTCAGTGACGAGGCCTGGGCGATTCGTCTCCAGTACAAACCTTTGGTGCGCTGGTTGTGGCTTGGGTCTTTGGTGATGGCGATTGGCGGCTTCCTGGCGATTGCCGACAAACGGTACCGGATTCGCGCCCGTGACGAGGCGGGCTGGAAAAATGAGGTGCAGGTCGCCACAGGTCACCCGGCTGAGGTGTCGTCATGAAACGTATTTTCCTGTTTCTGCCACTGCTGATTGCTCTGGGGGTTGGCATCTTTCTGTTCGCCGGGTTAGGGAAGGACCCCACGAAACTCGAGTCGGTGCTGATTGGCAAGCCGGTCCCCGACTTCCGCCTGGAGTCCCTGGAAGATGCCGACACCTCGCTTACTCCGTCTGTGTTTCAGGGCGAGGTGTCATTGCTGAACGTGTGGGCGGAATGGTGCCCCGCATGCTGGGACGAGCACGGCTATCTGATGTTCCTGGCGAAAGAGCAGGGCATTCGCATTGTGGGTCTGAACTATAAGGACCAGCGTGAGACGGCTTTCCGGTTCCTGAACCGACTGGGCAATCCCTACGAAACCATCATTTTCGATCCGAAGGGAACTCTGGGATTTGATCTTGGTGTGTATGGAGCGCCGGAAACCTTTGTGATTGATGCCAATGGTGTGGTGCGCTACCGCCATGTGGGCGTGGTTAACCAGGCAGTCTGGGATGATGTGCTGAAGCCTGAGGTTCAGAAAGCGCGGAGGGAAAGCTGATGCGTTGGTTAGCCGGAGTCTTTGCGCTGTGCATGGCGCTGTCGGGACTGGTCCGGGCTGAGGTGGCTGAAGTCTACGATTTCGATACCCGGGCCGAGGAACAGCGCTATCAGCAACTGATTTCCGAATTGCGTTGCCCGAAATGCCAGAACCAGAACATCGCCGATTCCAATGCGCCTATCTCCAAAGACATGCGGGATGAGGTCTACCGCATGATGCAGGGGGGCTCCTCCAACGACGAAATTGTCGGGGCCCTGGTAGACCGTTTCGGAGAGTTTGTTCAGTACAAACCGCCGGTCGACAACCGAACCATCCTGCTTTGGGCATTTCCGGCCATTGCCACAATTGGTGGCTTTCTGATTGTTGTTGGTGTTGTGTGGCGTGCCCGGGGAAGAGATGACGAGCCGCCTTTAAGTTCGGAAGACCGGGCGCGGGCCGAGCAGATCCTGGCCAGCAACGGTGACAAGACCGAACGCCCATAACTCCCATTCATCCCGAGATGTGACGATATTTCCATGACCGATACTTTCTGGATTGCCGGGACCGTACTTATTCTGGCCGCCCTGGCATTTGTGCTTTATCCCGTGTTTTTCCATAAACCTAAAGCTCGCCTTGAAACGGATTTCCGTAACCATAACCTTCTGGCTTACCGCACACGGCTCAAAGAGTTGGACGATGAGCATGAGGCGGGCATTCACAACGATGAGAGCTACCAGCAGCTGAAAGAGGAACTGGCTGGCTCAATGCTTGACGATGTGCCAGAGGAGAATGTTGCTCAACGGCGCCTGCCCGGACGCCGAAGCGCAGTTGTCGTCGCCCTTTTGGCCATTCTGGTACTACCGATTGGCACCTATTTTGGCTACCAGGAATGGGGTTCCATGGATCAGGTGGAACAGTTTATTGCCATGCAGGAGATGAATGCAGCTCAGGGCGATCAGGCTGCTCGTATGGCGGAACTGGCGGACCAGCTACGGGACCGGCTGGAGCAAAGTCCGGACAACGCAGATGGCTGGGCCATGCTGGGCCAGACCTACATGCGTATTGAGCGTTACGATGATGCCGCAAACGCCTACCGGCGGTTGGCAGAAGTGGTGTCTGTGGAGCCTGACGCCAGTGCAGTAGCATTAGGCTTGGCTGCCCAGGCGGCATACTTTGGCAGCGAAGGAGAAATGACCCCGGAGGTTACAGCGGCGATTAATGCAGCGCGTGAACTGAACCCCGATGAGGTCAATGCACTGGGCCTGATGGGTATTAATGCTTTCGGGCAGCAGAATTACCGGGAAGCGATAGAGTACTGGAAGCGCATCACTGAAGTTGCACCGGATCATCCGCAGCTCGCGTCCATCCGGGGAGGCATCGACGAGGCCTATCGGAGACTGGGTGAGACACCGCCAGAGCAGGTTTCTGCGGCTCCGGAGCTGGCCTCGGGCCCGGGCGTTTCCCTGAGAGTTTCTCTGGACGCTGGATTGCAGCAGGCCGTTAAGGATGACACCGTGCTGTTTATCTTTGCCCGGCCAGCGGCGGCTGCTGGCGGAGCACCGGTTGCTGTCGCCAGAATGACCGCTGCTGATCTGCCTGCGGAGATCCGGCTGGACGATCGGTACGCGATGTCTCCGGAGTCTGCGATATCAGCTCAGCAGGACGTGGTGGTTGTTGCCCGGTTGAGCCGCACCGGGAGCGTGATGCCCCAGCCTGGAGACTGGGAGGGCCGGGTTGAAACTACGGTGTTACCTCCGGCCGAGGCAGGAGCACCCATCGAGCTGGTCATCAATCAGGAATTGACCAACTGATGACTCCCGGAAGCCCGTCGCCTCGACGGGCTTTTTGCTTTCTTCAAGAGGTTAACGAGGACGGGTACAGGGGCGGAAGCTCCTGTGATCGCGTCTGATTCTTCCCCGAGGTTTCCCGCAACGCTTGCAGTGCCTTCACCAGGTCGGTGCGCTCGCGCGCGTGTTCGCCATGCTGTTGCCCCGAGTAGAGTGTTGCCTGGAAGCGCTCAAAGGCATCGTTCAGAGGCTGGTTTCCGGCAAATCTCAGCAGATCGTGTACCGATCCGAAGTCCCGCTCCGGAAATTTCAGCCGTGCCCACCGAAGCAGGGCCCGCGATGTTTGCCCGGAGCCTTCGTTGATTGCATTTTTCAGTGCCTCAAATGCCTGTCGTTCATTTGAATCGTCAGCCGCAGGGTGTGACTCCTGCTTGCCAGACGGTGCTTGTCGAGCCCGCCACCAAAGCCCCAGAGTGATCAGCCAGAGTGCCGCAAAGATACCGGTTGCCCAGAGCCACCGGCTGTCTCCGGAGCCGGTGCCCTGGGCTGTGTCCACGTTGGCTGTCGGTTCACTGGCTGGCCCTTCCGCCGGGGTTGAGGTTTCGGGGGACGAGGCAGCGGCCGGCAACGCGCTGTTACCTGAGACCGTGTAATGTCGTGCTGGCAGAACGGCCTCCTCCAGAGTGTTGGTCTCGGTGTTCCACCAGGGAATACGAATTGCCGGGACGATCACGTCACCGGTCTGAACGGGGACCAGTGCTGCGGTCTGTTGCAGTGCGGATCTCAGTCCGCTGGGTGTGGTTTCGGTATTACGTATTGGTTGCTCCGGGTAGCTTCGGATGGCGCCTGGCATGTCTTGTACAATGGGGGGCAGAGCTTCAGAGGGAAGCCCGTCTGCCTCCAGGGTGATCTTGTGATTCAGGTTGCTGCCAGCGATCAGTTCTTGTCCTGATGGCAGGCCCTCGTCGCTCAAAGTGACCTTGGAGGCTGGCAGCCACGCCTGGTCCATCGGGTACTCTGCCGGCACGGCTTTGACGGGGACATCGTAAAGCTGTTGTTGGTCGCGCAGAAAACGCAACTGGCCGGAAGCGTCCCTGGACTGGCCATCAAACCGGATTGGCGCCAGTGACAATGTGCCTGGTGTCTGGGGGAAAATAGCGTAACGCCGCTCGACTACCCGGTACCTTATGCCATCGCGATAGCGGGTGGATTCTTTTTGCTGGCCAAGTGATTCAATAATGGCATCCGGGTGTTCCGGCTCGGAGAGCTCACCCCGGATGAGGTTGCCGGAGAAAAAGAGCCGTACGGTCAGAACCAGTTGCTCCTGGACGTACACTTCAGCTTTGTCAGCAGAAAGCTCGATGAAGCTGGTTCGGGACGCTGCCTGATCCGGAGGTGTGCCAGCAACGACCTCAATCTCCAGCGGGTCCGAGACGGCGTCCTTGAACGTCAGAGAGGGAAGGCTCAGAGTACCGGTGCGGGAAGGCGCCAATTGATAGGTCCAGGTAATCTCACCAACCATTTCGGTGTTAACCGTTTGAACGCTGTAGTGCTGATTTCGTGCCAGGATTTCAAAGTCGGGCTCGACTTTTTCGATATCCGGCGATGGCAGTTGGGAGAGGTCGAAGCTGAACAGGTTGGTCAGGTTGATGTCCAGCTTCATCGAGCCCTTGACGGTCAGTGTCAGGACTTCGCCTTCGTAAAGCCGGGTCCGGTCTGGCTCCACGGTCAGCTTTCCGGCTGCGTGGGTGGCGGCTGAAGCGAGCATGAGCAAAGCGATGAACGCTGCAGCGAGAACGCGCGTTACCATGGTGTGTCGCCCTCATCGGGAGTTGTCTGTCGTTGTTGGTGCTGTTGCAGGAATTTGCGTTGCAACAGGCCGCCGGGATTATCCGGAATGCGGCGTAGCCATTGTTCCTGGCCCTGGCTCAGGGGTTGTTCCGAAATCTCGGCGGGCGCCTGGGCTTGTCCGGCCTGGCTGTCTGGGGCGGCGGGCTCGGTTTGTCCCTGAGAAGCTGATGTCTCCTGATCACTGTTCTCTGACGAGGGGTCACCGGGATTGTCTTGCGACTCCGGTTCTTGCTGGGAGGATTCCTGCTGGTCACCGGACGACTGGCTTTGGCTCTCGTTTTTCGACGCCTGCCCGGAACCTTCCTGGCTCTCTTCCCCGGGATTCTCTGATGGGGAGGGCTGTTCCGAGTCCTGCTCGTTGTCTGGTTGGCTCTGACCGTCGCCACTCTGGTTCTGTGATTCTTGTTGCTGGTTCAGAAGCTCCTGTACAAGCTTCTGATTGAAGCTGGCGTCCTCAAAAGACGGGTCTTCGTTCAGCGCCTGCTGGTAGGCTTCAATCGCGTCTTCCAGCTTGCCAGCATGGGCGAGGGCATTGCCTCGGTTGTAGTGACCGATGGCGCCGGGCTGATCTGCGTAGACTTCTGCTGCTTCGGCGAATTGGCCATCGCGGTAGAGCGCGGATCCGCGCCATCCAGGCTGCTCCAGAATCTCCGCAGCCTTCCCGGGATCGTGTTGGATGAGGCCTGGCCCACGCTGGTCTTCCCGTTGCCACAGGCTCTCCCATTCCATTGCCTGAGCGGGTTGGGGAGCTCCGGCAAGTGGGATGAGAAGCACCACTACGGCTGCAAAGGCCCCGCGACGCCAACCTGCAAGCAGCAACGGCAATACGGCCCATAAAAGCCAGTAGCCATCGTCCTGCCAGCGATTGGTTGCCAGGTCGTCTTCCGCAGTTTGCCAGTCATCGGAGTCGGACGGTTGCAGTGCCAGAGCCTGGATATCCCGGTTATCCAGGGTCAGCTCATGGCTTTTACCGCCGCTGTCACGGGCCAGATCGGCCAGCCGATCCGGTCTGGCTCGACTAATCACAATTTTTCCCTGATCACGAATGAATCCGCGCTTCGCCAGAGGGATGGGGCCGCCTTCCCGGGTGCCGACTACCAATGTGTTCAGTGGGTAGGAGGTCTCCGCCAGTTGTTGTTGAATGCCGCTCCTTTGTTGTTCTGGGACTGCGTCGGAGATCAACACCATCCGCCCCTGCCCGGGGGCGCCCTGTTGCAGCAGGTTGATGGCCTGACTGACGGCCAGATCGGCCCGGTTCCCCTGTGCGGGCATGATGGTTGGCTCCAGAACACTGAGCATCGCTTCAATGGTTCGGGTATCGCCGGTGAGCGGTGTGACGGTGTGAGCATCGCCGGAATAGACTACCAGCGCGGTCAGCCCACCCTGACGCTGATCCAGAATATCCCGGACTTTCCGTTTGGCCTGAGTCAGGCGGTCAGGTTCAACATCCGTGGCAAGCATCGACAGAGAGAGGTCCAGCAGGATGACCAGACTGTCCTGAGGTTGCTTGAGGGGCGTCGGGGCTTGCCGCCAGCTTGGTCCGGCAAGCGCGATGGACAGGCAGGCCAGGGCCAGATACAGCGGGATCAGTGGCGAGCGGGCCAGGCCACTTGTGCTTTCATCCCGACCGCGCATCAAGGGCTGTAGCAGGTGGGAGGGAATGTACCGTGCCCATCCGGATGACCCGTTCCGGAGCCTGTGCCGCATGGCAAACAGTGCCGGAATGGCGAGCAAGAGCAACAGCCAGAGTGGACGCATGAAATGGAAGTCAGCCATGGCCGGCCTCCGGCGTCTGATCGCGTCTGGGTTGGCTGGAACGTAACCGCAGGAACATCAACAGCAGCCAGATCATGGCTGTCGCCCCTGCTGGCCAGGCGTAGAGTTCGGTCACAGGGCGGTAGAACTGCCCGTCCTGCTCGATGGGTTCGAGTTGGTTAATGCTGTCGTAGATCATTTCCAGTTCCGGAAGGCTTCGGGCCCGGAAGTACTGCCCGCCGGTTTGCTCTGCCATCTGGGTTAGCAGCGCTTCGTCAAGATCCCGGGAGGGATTGATTCGCCGAGACCCCAGAAAACCGCGTTGAATCATGGAGTCGGCACCGATGCCGATGGTATACAGCCGAACGCCTGCGGCCTGGGCAATCTCGGTGGCTTTCTCGGGGCTGACTTCGCCCGCTGTGTTTGCGCCATCGGTGAGTAAGATGACGACCCGTTGATCCTGCGGGCGTTCGCGAAGGCGTTTAACAGAAAGCCCGATGGCGTCTCCGATTGCGGTGGCACGACCGGCCATGCCCAGCCCGGCTTCGAACAGCAGCGTGCGAACGGTGTCACGGTCAAAGGTCAGGGGGGCCTGTACGTAGGGTTCGGTGCCGAACAGGATCAGGCCAAGGCGGTCACCCTCGCGTTGATCAATAAAGTCGTCCAATACCCGTTTAACGGCCTGAAGGCGATTGATGCTTTGTCCCTGAAACACCATGTCCTGCTCATCCATGCTGGGGGATATATCGACGACCAGCATCAGGTCACGGCCTGTGACTGGCATCTGTATTTCTTCGCCTACGTACTGTGGGCGGGCGAGGGACAGGATCAGGCAAAGCCAGCCTGCAAGGATCAGGAACTGACGCCACCGGGGCACCGATTGTCCCTGGGTGGTGACGCCCGGCATGTCGGATAACCAATGCCCCACGGGGATGACGGGGGCGTCCACGGGTTCGCTTTTCCGGTTACTTCTGACGAATACCAGGGGCAGCAGCACCAGCAAGAGTATCCAGGGGTAAGCCAGGCTGATCATGAGACAGCCTCCATCCAGGCTCGGGCAAAGTCCAGAGCCTGGTCTGGCTGGACGCTGGGCCGGGGCTGCCAGGCACTGGCCACCATGCCTTCAACCACTGGCCGGGAGGCAATGCGGTCCCGGGGGGTAGTTTCCAGCAGGAATTCGATCCATTGCTGGCCCGTCAGTGCTTCCGGATGTCGATCAGGGAAGGCCTGACGTGCGGTTCGTTTTAACAAGGCATTAATTCCGGCAAACCATTCTGGGGTGGGTGCGGCTGACTGCTTCAGACGCTGAAGTTCGTGCCGCGAGGTCCGCTTCCAAAGATGTTTTCGATGCTGGCGAACAGCGAACCAGGAGGCTGCGAGCACGCAGAGCACAACGGCCAGCGCCAAGAGCCACCAACCGGGGGCCGGTGGCCACCAGCCTCCGGTAGCAGGTAGCTGGATATCCCGGAGTTGTGCGAGTGGGTCCTGTGGGGTCATCCGATCCGACCTCCCGGGCCCAACAGCAGGCGCAGAGCGGCCGCCGGGTCCTCGTTCGTGGCCAGAGTCGCCGATCGTACTCCGCAGGCACGGAAACACTCCGAGAGGTGGCGCTCATGGGTATCTATTTTTTCTTGCCAGGATCGCTGGAATTGGGCGCTGGATGCATCAAACCAGATCGGCCCGCTGGGGCCCGCCACGGCAAACCTGCCGGATGAGGGCAGAGACTGTTCCAGAGGGTCCTGAATTCGAATGGCACTGACGGTGTTATGCCGGCCTATGGCGCCCAGAAGGGTTGTGGTCTGCTCTGACAGATTCATGAAGTCACTGATGATAAAAATTCGGGACCCTGTGTGCGCCACCCGCCGGGCTTCAGCCAGAGCTACGTCTAGCCCCGGGCCGTGGGCAGACGGGATGGGGGGGGATGTGTCCGGGTGCTGATGGCTGGCCAGGTGGTCGAGTAGCCGGAGGACTGATTTCCGGCGCCTGGCAGGCCGCACGACGGCCAGATCCTCGTCGTTGAACACCAGGCCGCCCACCTGATCTCCGGCCCATAAAGCCAACCATGCCAGCAGCGCGGTCACCTGGGCGCTTCTGACCTGCTTGTAGGCGCCGGTACTGGCAAAGAACATGGTTGGACCAAGGTCGGTGATGAGAAGGACCGGTCGTTCCCGTTCTTCCTCGTAGAGCTTGGTGTGGGGGGACTGGCGCCTTGCCGTTACCCGCCAGTCGATGCTACGGATGTCATCGCCTGGCTGATACTGACGTACTTCTGAAAACGTCATCCCCCGGCCGCGTTGCCGCGATTGCCGCAATCCGGCCTGCCGTGACCGGATGGGCTTTGCCGATGGCAGCTTCAGAGCCCGTGCATCTGCCTGCAGGCGGACGAGCTCCTGCAGACTGATCATGGTGACTGGACGGGAGTTTTCCATAGTGGGGTTACCGGCTCCTGTAGACAACACCTCAGGCGGTTACCGGAACCCGGTCGATCAGCCGTTGAAGGACAGAATCTGCCGTCATGCCTTCAGCTTCAGCTTCAAAGGTCAGCAGAATCCGATGGCGAAGCACATCATAGGCCATGGTCTGAACATCGTCCGGAGTCACGTAGTCCCGGCCGTCAAGCCAGGCCATTGCCCGCGCGCAACGGTCAAGGGCAATGGTGCCGCGCGGGCTGGCGCCGAAGGCGGTCCAGCGGGCGAGTTCCGGATCGAGCGTGGCGGCATCACGGGTGGCCAGAATCAAAGCCAGCAGGTACTGCTCCACGGGTTCCGCCATGTAAATGTCGGAGACGGCCTGACGGGCTTCCATGACTTGTGCCTGGGTTAGACGAATGTCTACGTTCGGGATTCCCTGACGGTAGTCATTGCGGGCAAGGTGCAGAATCTGACGCTCAGCATCGGCAGACGGGTAGTCGATCATCACATGCATCAGGAAGCGATCAAGCTGTGCTTCCGGGAGCGGGTAGGTGCCTTCCTGTTCGATCGGGTTCTGGGTGGCCATCACCATGAACAGCTTCGGCAGGGGAAAGGTTTTCAGGCCGACACTGATCTGGTGCTCGCCCATGGCTTCGAGCAGGGCGGATTGCACTTTGGCGGGTGCCCGGTTGATTTCGTCAGCCAGCACCAGGTTATGAAAAATCGGACCGCGCTGGAATTCAAAGGTGCCGGTCTCTGCGCGGTAGATTTCGCTGCCTGTGATATCCGACGGCAGTAGATCCGGAGTGAACTGAATCCGGTGGAAGTCGCCCTCGAGATGCTCGGCAAGCGCTTTTACGGCGGTGGTTTTTGCAAGGCCCGGAGCTCCTTCAACCAGAAGGTGCCCGTCGGCCAGCAGGGCGATCAGAAGTCGGTCGACCAGTTTTTCCTGGCCAATGATGCGCTTGGCCAATTGTGCTCTGAGATCACCGAACGTTTGTTGTAACGACATGAAAATGACAGCTCTTGGTTTTTGATGTCTTGCGTAGGTAGTTGCCGCAGTTTTGGTGTCTGGCCAGCAAAAATCAAGGGTTTGACTATGCTTATGTGACGATACTGTGATTACGTTTCTTTCACACAAACCAGAGGTCGGATATGAATGCGCTGACAATCGCCAGCAAGGATCAGTTTTTTGAACAGTTGGCCGATGCGTTCTCGGAAAAGATAGCGAAAACGGAAGCGAAGAAGATCGCCGATTTTGCGCGACAGCATTATGCTCATATTCCTCTGGAGGAGTTGGTCAGTCGACGCTTCTCTGATACCTACGGCGCCATTCTTGCCGCCTGGCAGTTCCTGCAGAAAAGGAGCGCCGATGAAACGCCGGTGTCGGTCTTTAACCCGGATCTTGAGAGTGATGGCTGGCAATCCACCCACTCCGTGATTTTCATACTTCACCCTAACATTCCTTTCCTGATTGATTCGTTGCGTATGGCCATCAATCAGCGGGAAATTGGTACCCATTCTATCCAGCATTCCATTCTGCGCGTTGATCGCGACAGCGCCGGAAAACTGAAGAAGCTGCATACCACCAAGAAAAGTGCGGCGGCCAGCTACGAGGCATTCATTGTACTTGAAATTGACCGGCACAGTGACCCGGAAGACCTTCGGGATCTGGAGCAGACCCTGCAGCAGGTGCTGCACGAAGTTCGCATAGCGGTGGGTGACTTTCCGGTAGTGAAGGACAAGGTCAGTGAAATTGCCAAAGAGCTGGATGCAACGACCGCAGGTATCAGTGAGGAAGGTAAAGAAGAGGCTCGGGCATTTCTGAGCTGGTTGGTGGAAGATCACTTCACGTTCCTCGGCTACGATGAATACGACTTTGTAAAAGACAAGCAGGGGATGGCAGTGCGCCGGGTCGAGAACTCGGAGTTGGGAATTCTCAGGGTGAACAACGAGCGTCCTGACCGGGTTCGGATCAATGAACTGCCCCAGCGTACCCGCAACGAAATGACGCGTTCGGACGACATTTTTATCTTTGCCAAATCGGCTCAGCGTTCCCGTGTGCATCGCCCGGCTTATCCTGACTACATCGCGGTAAAGAAATTCAACAGCAAGGGTGAAGTGGTTGGGGAGCGTCGTTTCCTCGGTCTTTATACGGCCCGGGTATATAACGAGCGGCCCGACGAGATTCCGTTGCTGCGTCGTAAATTTCAGGCGGTGATGAAACGGTCAGGTTTTCTGACCGACGATTATGCCGGAAAAGAGCTGGAGCAGATTCTGACTCTTTATCCCCGGGATGAGCTGTTCCAGATTGAAACCGACGAGCTGTTGCGGGTGGTGAAGAGCATTCTCTACATTCAGGAACGCCGTCGCATCGAATTGTTTATGCGGGAGGACGTATACGGCCAGTTTGTCACCTGCCTCGCGTTTTTTCCGAGAGATATTTACAACACGGAGTTGCGCCTGAAGGTTGAACAGGTGCTGCTGGATCGTTTGGATGCCGAGGATATTGAATTCGTTACTCATTTCTCGGAGTCGGTGCTGGCCAGAGTGCAGTTCACCATCCGTGTTCCACAGGTGGAAAATCGCCAACTTCCGCTGGCGGAGATTCGTGACAAGGTCATCGAACTGGCCCAGTCCTGGCGTGACGGGCTCTACGACGCCCTGAGCGAAGCCTATGGTGAAGAGCAGGGCAATGAGTTCTATCGGGTCTGGGCCGGTGGCTTTCCCGCCAGCTATACCGATATGTTCTCGCCCCGGCGTGCTGCGATCGACC
This sequence comes from Marinobacter daepoensis DSM 16072, assembly GCF_000421165.1. GTDB lineage: Bacteria > Pseudomonadota > Gammaproteobacteria > Pseudomonadales > Oleiphilaceae > Marinobacter > Marinobacter daepoensis. The sequence continues at coordinate 816,299 of NZ_ATWI01000009.1, read as the reverse complement.
TGGAGCACATCACCGCTTCCGCCCGCAACGACGACCTGGCGATGAGTTTTTATCGGGCGCTCGAGGAAGAAGAAAGCGTCTTGCATTTCAAGCTCTTCTACCCCGACGAACCACTGCCATTGTCTGATGTCATGCCGATTTTTGACAATCTGGGCTTCCGGGTGATCGGTGAGCACCCCTTCGAGGTGATTGACCGCACGGGTAAAACCGTGTGGATTCACGATTTTACGCTGCAGTCCCATAGCGGCAATGTGGTCGATATTCACCGGATAAGGCCGATCTTTGAAGAGCTGTTCCGGCGGGTCTGGCACGGTGAGGCGGAAAATGACGCCTTTAACCGGCTGTTGCTGTCCTCTTACATGAGCTGGCGGGAAATAGCCCTGCTGCGGACCTTTGCCCGCTACATGCGCCAGATTCGGTTCTCCAACAGTCAGACTTTCATATCCAATACGCTGGTTAACCACGTGAATCTGACGCGGATTCTGCTGGAGTATTTTGAGGCCCGTTTCAATCCGGAGCGTTCCAAGAGCCGGGGCAAAAGTGAAGCGGCGCAGCAAAAACTGGAGATTGAGTTCAATTCGGGGCTTGATGAGGTTGAGAACCTCAGTGAAGACCGGGTACTTCGGCTGTATCTTGAGTTGATGCAGGCCACTCTGCGAACCAACTATTACCAGCCTGACGGCGATGGCCAGCCCAAGCCCTATATCAGTGTGAAGTTCGACCCTTCCCGGATCCCGGACATGCCGCTGCCCCTGCCGATGTTTGAGATATTTGTGTACTCGCCAAGGGTGGAAGGTGTCCATCTCCGTGGTGGCAAGGTGGCCCGTGGGGGACTGCGCTGGTCCGACCGGTTTGAAGACTACCGCACAGAAATCCTGGGGCTGGTAAAGGCCCAGCAGGTGAAAAATGCGGTGATTGTGCCCGTTGGGGCAAAGGGGGGATTTGTTGCTAAACGCCTGCCAGACCCTTCCGATCGAGAGGCTTTCCAGGCTGAGGGTGTTGCGGCGTACAAGACCTTCATCCGGGGGCTGCTGGATATTACGGATAACCTTGTAGACGCTGGTATTCAGCCACCGGAACGGGTGGTTCGGCACGACGAGGACGACCACTACCTCGTGGTTGCCGCCGACAAAGGGACCGCCACGTTCTCTGATATTGCCAATGGCCTGGCTGCAGAATATGGCTTCTGGATGGGCGATGCCTTTGCCTCTGGCGGCAGTAATGGCTATGACCACAAGAAAATGGGGATCACTGCCCGGGGGGCCTGGGTCTCCGTGGAGCGCCACTTCAGAGAGATGGGGATTAATCCCGCGGTGGATGAGTTCACTGCGATCGGGATTGGTGACATGGGGGGCGATGTGTTTGGTAATGGCCTGCTTTGCTCCGAGAAAACCCGGCTGGTGGCAGCCTTCAACCATATCCATATTTTTATCGACCCGAACCCTGATTCCGAGCGAAGCTATAAAGAGCGCAAGCGGCTGTTTGAACTACCCCGTTCAGCCTGGACAGACTATGACACCAAGCTGATCTCCAAAGGCGGCGGGGTGTTCAGCCGGAACGCAAAATCCATTCCGGTAAGCCCCGAAATGAAGAAACTGTTGGGGGTTAAGGCCGACCGTGTACCTCCGAATATGCTGATCAGTCATATCCTTAAGGCCAAGGTGGACCTGCTCTGGGTTGGTGGCATTGGTACATACGTAAAAGGCAGTGATGAGAGTCATTCGGATGTTGGTGACAAGGCCAACGACGGTTTGCGGATCAATGGCGGTGAACTCGGCTGCAGGGTAGTGGGTGAAGGTGGCAACCTGGGCTTCACTCAGATGGGCCGGATTGAATACGCCCTTGGGGGTGGCAGGCTGAACACTGATTTCATCGACAACTCGGGCGGCGTGGACTGCTCCGACCATGAAGTCAATATGAAAATCCTGCTGAACCGCGCCGTGGCGATGGGCGATCTGACCGGTAAGCAGCGTAATGTCATGCTTGAAGAGATGACGGATGACGTTGCTTCACTGGTTTTGAAGAACAACTACCGTCAAACCCAGGCAATCAGTATCGCCAGTGAGGATGCCGCCACGCGACTGGAGGAATACCGGCGGCTGATGAATACCTTTGAAAGCGAAGGTAAGCTCAATCGGGCGCTGGAGTTTCTGCCTGACGATGAGACTTTGTCCGAGCGCAAGCTGGACAAGAAAGGCCTGACCCGTCCTGAGCTTTCGGTTCTGATTTCCTATGTGAAAGGGGATCTGAAGCAGGTACTGATCGACAGCAATCTGCCAGATAACCCCCTGCTGGCTGGCGAAATGTACAAGGTGTTCCCGCGGGAGTTGACCAAGCATTTCTCCAAAGAGTTGGGTGAACACCAGTTGCGGCGTGAAATCATTGCCACCCAGATCGCCAATGACATGGTGAACCACATGGGCATTACCTTTGTGGAGCGGCTGAACCAATCTACCGGAGCCGATCCGGCTTCCATTGCTCTGGCCTGGATCATAGCGCGGGATGTCTTCCGCATTGATAGCTGGTGGGACAAGATTGAAGCTCTGGATTATCACATCTCTGCGGACCTGCAGATGGAGCTTATGCAGGACCTGATGAGACTGATGCGCCGGACGGTGCGCTGGTTGTTGCGTAACCGCCGGGCAGAGCTGAACATACAGAGTCACATGGAGCGCTTTGCTGACAGCGTCTGGGCCATCACCTCCAACCTGCCCGACTATCTGGGAGAGCAGGCTCGTGTGAGCTGGGGAGAGCGTCATGATCGGCTGGTGGAGGCCGGTTTGCCCAAAGAGTTGGCGTCGGTTCTGGCCGGCACAGGTTACTTGTATTCCTCTCTGGGAATTATCGAGGCTCAGGAATCAGCGGGTATGCCGCTGAAGACGGTGGCCAACCTCTACTATGATCTGGGAGATCGACTCGACCTGACCTGGTTTGCCAACTCCATCGCAGACCTTACGCCAAGTTCTCACTGGCAGGCGTTGGCGCGGGAGAGCTTCAGGGAAGACCTGGACTGGCAGCAGCGGGCGCTGACCACGGGTGTTCTGAAAATGGCTGAAAGCCCCGAGAAAGTGTCGGACTGTGTGCAGGTGTGGGAGCAGCGCCATCAACCCATGATTGAGCGCTGGAGTACCATGCTGGCTGAGCTCAAATGTGTTCGTGAACCGGAATATGCGATGTTCTCTGTTGCGCTCCGGGAGTTGCTCGACCTGGCGCAAAGTACGATGCACCAGCATCGGGACGAGGATACCGTTCACTGACGGATTGGTCATGCCGTTGATTTCCAGCTGTGCTTCAGTTGGGAATCAACGGCAGACTCGGTGCTTGTTTCCGGTTAGCATACGCGGTTCATGATTCTGGTTATGGTCCGCTACACATGTCTGCAATGCCCAATACCCATGAAGTCCTGCTCCGAAACGCTCAACTGCTTGGCGGCAGGGTAGCGCTGCTGGGGCTCACCGATGATTCATTACTACCCCGGCTTACTGCAAGCGGTCTGATAGTGACCGATCAGGCCAGTGTGTCTGAATCGTTTGCTCCAAACCGCGGCTGGGACTTCTGTTTCGGCTATGACGTCGCATCAGATCACGCGGCGAGCTTTGAAACCGTGGTTGTTTTCCTGCCCAAGGCCCGGGCTGAGCTGGAATTTCGTCTTGCCCTGGCCCGTTATCTGGCGAGGCCCGGGGCCATGTTGCTGGTCATTGGCGAAAAGAAAGAAGGCATTGCCGGTGGTGTGAAGCAATTTGCCGCTGTGGCAGGGTCGGTTATGAAAGTGGACAGTGCTCGACACTGTCAGGTTTGGTCTGGCACAAACAGCCAGCCTTTGTCTGCGTTCAGCGTGTCTGAGTGGCTGACCTGGACGGACCTCGCATGTGCAGGGATTCCCTTGAGCATTGCCGGTTTGCCCGGTGTTTTCAGTCTGGGGCGTCTGGATGATGGTACCCGGATGTTGCTTGAGACTCTGGCTGAATCACCGCTTGGGGTTGAGCGGGTGCTGGATTTTGCGTGTGGTGCCGGTGTTATTGGCGCCTGGCTCCATAAGTTTTGCCAGGCGGCGGGCGCGAGGCCGATCCGGGTGGATGGCTCCGACGTTCAGGCCCAGGCAGTTTACTGTGCTCGTCAAACCTACGCGCGGGCAGGCTGCCAGGGCGACATCCATGCGGCCAATGGTCTGGCGACGGTTGAAGGCGACTGGCCAGCGGTGATCAGCAACCCTCCGTTTCACACCGGAGTAAAAACCGACACGTCCATGACCGAGCAGTTTCTCGCTCAGGTCGCCTCACATCTTGCACCTGGTGGTGAGCTGAGGCTCGTTGCGAACAGCTTCCTGCCATATGAGGCCCTGATGGAGCGTTACATCGGGCCGGTTGAGAGGCTGGCTCAGGATCGGCGGTTTACGGTGTATCGCGCGATTTTGAAGAAGCGGCGATAAATTGAAGGCAGAAAAAAGCCCCTGGGGTAAGGGGCAAAAGATCTTGTCCGGAAAAATGCGACCATCCAGCCCGGTCAGGCTGGGGTATAACCGGAAAGGGTGTTCGGCGTGAACCCCACTAACTTAGGTTTAATTTCTAGAATAAACAGCCTAAAAGCGTTTATTTTTCTCAAAGCTGCGAACGGAAGCCCAAAATGACAGGTGCCATATTTCAGGCTTCAGTAGGGGAGCTTGCGCTGGTGAGACCCGGTGGCTCGCCGGGTCTCAGGGCGTGGGATGCGGCCGATGAGCTATTGCTGGATGCAGCGGCAACACGGCTTCAGCCGGAGAGTAGGGTGCTTGTGGTGGATGACCAGTTTGGCGCGCTGACGTTGGGGCTGGCCGGGCACGATGTTTGTACTCTGGCAGACAGTGCCGTTCTGCCAAACTCGCTCGCAGCCAATGTGGCGCGAAACCCGGGGCTGTCCGTGAATCTGTCGGTGATGAACTGGCGATCCGTGCCGTCGGGGCCTTTCGATCTTGTTGTACTGAGGATTCCCCGGCAGGCGGCGTACCTGGCGTGGATTCTGCGCTGGATAAACGGTGTCCTCGCGGACGGCGGGCAGATACTGGCTGGTGGTATGATCAAGCATTTGCCAGACCGAAGCGTCGAGGTTTTCTCTGAGGCTGTGGTCACCGACGAGGTGCTGCCTGCCCGTAAAAAGGCGAGGGTGGTTGTCTGTCGCGGTGGTTCGGCGTTAGTACGGGAGTGGCCTGATCAATGGAAAGGCTACCGGCTGGAGGGAGCGCTTTCCTGTCGGGTAGAGGCATTACCCGCAGTCTTCGCCCGAGACAGGCTCGATATAGGGACCCGCGAATTGTTGCCGCTGATTCCGGAGGCGGTTGCCCGCGTTCCTGAGAGGGGGCGTATTCTGGATCTGGCGTGTGGTAACGGGGTGTTAGGGCTGTCTGCTCTGGCCAGAAGGCCAGAATTGGAGGTGCACTTCAGCGACGTTTCCAGTCAGGCGATTGCCAGTGTTGAGCGTAATCTGTCGTCTTTGCCGGGCTCTCCGGCGGTGCAACTCTGGCATCAGGATGGAGTAGCCGACGAGGCGCCTGATTATGATCTCATTCTGCTGAACCCGCCGTTTCATGAAGGGGGGGTGGTGGGTGACCACATTGCTCTCAGGTTGTTCCGGGACGCCGCCCGGCACCTGGCGCCGGGCGGGCGGGTATTGATGGTGGGGAACCGGCACCTCGGTTACCATCGATCCTTGAAAAAGTACTTCCGGAATGTGTCGCAGAAAGTCGCCAGCCCCAGGTTTGTGGTGTTTGAGGCTTCCCGGGAGCCTTAAAGGGCAGCCGGGCGGTCGTAACCCAGTCGCGCCAGAGTATCTACAATCGTTTGGGTCTGACTGTCTATCTCAATGTTGACGCTTTGCCCGGCCACGGCGTTGCCAAACGTGGTGGCGCGCAGTGTCTCGGGAATCAGGTGGACATTGAAGCGGGTGCCCGCGACCTCTCCGATGGTCAGGCTGGCTCCGTTAATCGCAATGTACCCCTTTGGGAAAATGTATCGGGCCCAGGCATCCGGGAGCTCGAACCAGAGGGTCACGTTGTTCTCCGGGCGCAGTATCTCCACGATGGTCGCGGTGGTGTGAATGTGGCCGCTCAGCAGGTGGCCGCCAATTTCATCGCCAATGCGGGCGGCTCGTTCAAAGTTTATGTCATCGCCGGGTTGCAGAGTTCCCAGCGTTGTCAGGCGGAGTGTCTCCTGCATGGCATCAAAGTACAGGTGGTTGCCTTGCTGGCGAGTGACGGTCAGGCAGGTGCCGTTGATGGCCACTGAGGCGCCGATGGTTACGCCTTGTACCTGTTCCTCCGGGAACTCGATAACGAAGGTGCTCAGGCCAGGTTCCGACACAACTTCCCGGACTTTCGCCATACCCTGAATAATACCGGTAAACATAAATGTTCTCCTGAAACCCGTTCGTTCGCGCAAGCATACCGTTGCCGTGGGGTGTTGCCAAGAATTCCCGGAACGGAACGGGCCCGGATTTATTCCCGCGATTCAAGAACCAGACATACAGGCCGATACCCGGTGAAAGAACGTAAATAACAGTGGCCCCCATGTCGGAAAATCATGCAGTAGACAATACAGGCGCGCCTGCCACCTCGGGAGCGGTACTAAGGCCTGGGAGGGCGGCAGACCCGGTCCCGGTGGCACCCGAATCGGCGATCAACGCCGCTCAGCGCACGGCTGCCTTGCAAGCGGAAGCGGAAGAGGATGGTCGTCAGGATGATTCAGGCCACGAGGCGCAGCCGGGCGCACTGGAGGACGGCGAGGATTCATCTTCGGGCTCGCAGGATATTGAGCAGGCGCTGGCGGATTCCCGGCAGCGTAAGCTGAGACTGATGCTGCGGCAGTGCGATCGGGTGTTGTTGATGGATTTCAATCTCCTGGCGATGTCGGACTGGCCGGACAATTACCAGATGGCGGCGGCGCGTCGAAGCCGGGATCTCTGGGTATTCAGTGCCTTGCTGGCTGCCAGTCTGTTCCTGAGCGGGCTGACCGGATTTGTGCCGGCCTGGATGGCCGGAGGTGGTTTTGGGGCGTTCGTGATTATTCTCCTGTTTGGTGTTCCTTTTGTGCGTCGTATCTATACTTCCCGGCCTTCATATATGGACCTGGTTATCCGGCGCCAACGAATGCTGCGGGATGCCCGAAAACATGCCCAGCACCTGGAAGGTAAGGATGGGCTGATCTGGCAGTGCGCCCGCATGGCGGAATTTAACCCCGTGTTGCGTAATACCCGATTCAGTGAGTTGCTGCAGTTGTCAGAGCAGCGGGTACTGCCGCGCTATCTCACCCGTCGCGAGCACGTGCGGCTGTATCTGATTTATTTGCTGGAGGCCGAGAAGGCATACGGTAAGGCTCAGCAGGCATTTTTCGAGGGCAATCAGGATGCGATAGACCGGGGCTGGCAAGCAGTGGCGGCTGTCCCGGCAGACCGGGCTTGACATAATTGGTCTTCAAACGTATGTTTCAAACAGACGTTTGCTAGAGGCTATGACAACAAAATGGCTCAGTCCGATACTGTTGACCGCATTCTTGATGCCGCTGAGGAGCTGTTTGCCGAGCGTGGTTTCTCGGAAACATCCCTTCGTATGATAACCAGTAAGGCTAAGGTAAATCTGGCCGCTGTCAATTATCACTTTGGCTCAAAAAATGCCTTGATCCATGCGGTGTTTGCCCGGTTTCTGACGCCATTTTCGGCGACGCTGGAGACCGCCTTTGATGAACTTGAAGAGCGTTGCGAGGGCAAGCCGCCAACGCTTAACCAGACTCTGTGGGCGCTGACCGAAAGTGCTGTGCGCATGCCGCAGCGAAACGAGAAGGGAATCTCCATCTTCATGCGTTTGCTGGGGCTTGCCTATACGCAGTCTCAGGGGCACCTCAGAAAGTTTCTTGAGGAAGAGTACAGTGAGCCTTTCGGGCGATTCATGCGGCTCCTGAAAGATGCGACTCCAGAGCTGTCGTCCGTTGACCGATACTGGCGTATCCAGTTCATGTTGGGTGCCACAGCCTTCACCATGTCCAGCAGCGATGCTCTGATCGACATCCTTGAGAACAAACTTGGGGTTGAGACGACAGTGCAGGAAATTGCGTCTCGCCTGGTTCCTTTCCTGGCAGCCGGTATGAAGGCCCCGGATAAAATGTTGGTTAGTCTCTCAGGTTCTGGCGTTTCTGTTGCCTGAACTCCCCTGCCTCGGGTAGGCTTCCCTGTGGTTTGTAACCGGAGGGAAGCTTTTTCCAATGCCCGATTCTATGCCCCCCGGGGTTATTCTGTCTGTTGATATTGCCAGTCAAAGCCTGACACTCACCAATCAGGGTGGGGAGATTGTTGCCCGCTATCCGGTTTCCACTGGCCTTAACGGGCCCGGTCAAGCGGATGGCAGTGGCTGTACCCCGCTCGGTGATCATTACGTTCGTGCCCGAATTGGCGCTGGCGAACCTGTAAATACGGTATTTCGTGGGCGCCGCCCGACGGGCGAGGTATACAGTCCTGGGCTGGCGGAAGCTTATCCGGAGCGCGACTGGATTCTGACTCGTATTCTGTGGCTTTGCGGTTGTGAGTGGGGGCAGAATCGTGGTCCGGGCGTGGACACCTTTCGTCGTTATATCTATATCCACGGCACACCAGACAGTGAGCCTATGGGGGTGGCCCGGTCCCATGGCTGCATCCGGATGCGTAATGCCGATATTGTTGAACTGTTTGATCGGGTCCCTGCCGGAACCCACGTTCGGATTTCTTAACCTGAAAATATCTGAGGAACAGGATGATCGCTGAACTCTTGAATGTGCTGAATGGCTGGATCGAGCGTTTTGGTCTTTTGTCCGATGGCTGGCGTGCCGGTGTTCTGGTTTTTCTGCTGGTTCTGGGTACGGCGACGGTTGCTTACATGGTCAGTCATCTTGTCGCTGCGTTGGAGAAAAAGTTCGCCGCGACCAGTAATATCTGGGATGACGCCATCCTTCATGCATCGCGCCGGCCTTTGGTGGCGTTTGTCTGGCTGCAGGGCATCTACTGGGCGGCGGAGGTCGCTCACCATTTCTCCGAAGCCGAGATCTTCAAGGCGAACGGCACGCTGTTACAGATCGGGTTTGTCTGGGTGGTTGTCTGGGTTTTCCTTGGTCTGATCAAGCAGCTGGAAAAAATTCTGACCTCGCCGATCAAAATGCGGAAACCGATGGACTACACCACGGTTAACGCAATCAGCAAGCTCTCCAGGGCTGTGGTCATCATCACTGCGGTGCTCACCGCGCTCCAGACGCTTGGGTTCAGCATTTCCGGTGTACTGGCTTTCGGTGGCGTGGGCGGTATTGCGGTTGGCTTTGCCGCCAAAGACTTGCTGGCAAACTTTTTCGGTGGGTTCATCATTCACCTCGACCGGCCGTTCAAGGTCGGGGACTGGGTACGCTCTCCCGACCGCAATATTGAAGGAACCGTGGAGCATATCGGCTGGCGCCTGACGACGATCCGCACCTTTGACAAACGCCCGCTCTACGTTCCGAATGCGGCATTCACCAGTATTGCTGTGGAAAACCCTTCCCGCATGACGAATCGTCGTATCAGCGAAACCATCGGCATCCGGTATGCTGACGTCCATTCCATGAGAACGATTGTGGACGAGATTCGGGACATGCTGAGTAACCATGAGGAGATTGACGCCAAGCAGACTCTGATCGTCAACTTTCTGGCATTCAACGCATCCTCTCTCGATATCATGGTGTATACCTTCACTAAAACCACCCAGTGGGTGCGCTTCCATGAAGTCAAAGAAGATGTTCTGCTGAAAATCAGCGACATTATTGAAAATCACGGTGCCGAGGTGGCCTTCCCGACGCGCACATTGCATTTGCCGGATGGCGTTCGGGTGGATGACCCGGCGCCTCCTGGCAGCGAACAGCCGGCGGCCAAAGCGGCGGCAGGGCAGTCGTCATCGCGCTCTGGAAAGCCTGCCAGCCGCGATCAGGGCCGTGGATACGGAGACGCCAATTCAGAGTCCGGAGACGGGGAATGACAGAGCAGAGTGGAAAATCGCCGGTAGGTATCATCGGCGGAACCGGGCTTACCAGCCTGAGTGATCTCAGGATTACCGGCGAAGAGTCGGTGACGACGGCGTGGGGAGAGCCTTCTTCCAGCTTGTTGCGTGGCCAGTTAGGAGATCAGTCGGTGGTTTTCCTTTCAAGGCATGGGAATCCCCATCGTATCCCGCCGCATCAGGTGAACTACCGGGCAAACATTCAGGCTCTGCACGATGCCGGAGCCCGGGTGGTGGTGGGTGTGAATGCCGTGGGTGGTATTCACGGAGACATGGGGCCTGCTCATATTGTGGTTCCGGACCAGCTGATCGATTACACCTGGGGGCGTGAGAGTACGTTCTTTGAGGGAGATCTGGCGGAGGTGACGCACATCGATTTTACCTGGCCGTACGATCAGGAGGCCCGGGAGGTGCTGATTGAATCTGCCCGTCTGGCCGGAGTGCCATTTTCGGCATTTGGAGTTTATGGTGCGACTCAGGGCCCGCGGCTGGAAACGGCGGCCGAGATTCGGCGGATGGAGCGGGATGGGTGTGACATTGTGGGTATGACGGGGATGCCCGAAGCGGTTCTGGCGGCGGAAAGGGGGTTGCGGTATGTCAGCCTTGGGCTGGTGGTGAACTGGGCTGCAGGAAAGACCGACCACATCATTACCATGGCCGAAATTGAGGAAGCTATTGCTCAGGGCATGTCTGGTGTGAAGCAGATTCTGGAAGGGTCGATGGAGAAGTTGGGGCGGCTTTCGCCTACCCCTTGATTTTCCTGAAAAATACCAGGACGCCGATGGTGGGGGAATCGATGAAGTGGATTTCCTCGCTGCGCATCCGGCGGGTTTCACGAATCCAGGTTACAAGCTCTACTGGTGCCTGGCGAGTGGTGTAAGCCGGCGCGGTTTGGTCAGCCATGGATTCTCGGTCTTCAGGGTTGGCGCTGCTTGCAGTTCCGTCAGAAAAAACCGGAGCGGAGTTTTCTGCGCGTTCCGAGGCTGGTGTCGCCGGCAGGGTGTCTGCCTCCTCGCTTATGGCCCAGTGGTTAAGCTCAACATTGACGTGGAGGTAACGCTGCCGGTCAATCGTGATCTGGCCCTCAATGGCTCGCTGCCCGGCTTCGGTCAGCCACTCTCCAACAGCAACTCGCAGCGGTTCGCCTTTACGGTTTGGGGGGAAGGTCTGATACCAGCCGGCACTCGCCAGTACTTTGTAGTGGCCGCTACGCTCAAGACGGTTGGCGCCTTCGCCTAAATGCAAGTTGTTGCGGGAGACCAGGTTCAGGTCGGTCTGACGTGCCCCGGATTCAGATTCAACCCAGAGCCTCTTGCTCTGAGTGTTGGTGGGCTCCACCGGCTTGCCTGCCATGTTTTCTTCGATGCTTGCCGGGTCCACAAGGCGTTGCAGAATCACCAGCTCGGCCCGGTAATAGTTGTTCGGTGTTTCCTGGGCCCACAGGCTCGATGGTATGAGCGCGAGTGATGCGGCCAGTGTTACGCTGGCCATGATGGGCCTGGAGCGTGAGAGTTGGGCTTGCAAGGGCGTTACTCCACCAGAGTCTTGGTTGTCAGGATGCTTTCGTCCGGGGCTTGTCCGGGGCCAGTTCGGCCAGCATCGATGCGATGGCGTCGAGTTTACCATCGGTTGAGTCATCATTCAGCCGGAAGCGAAAGCTGTTGGCGCCTTCAAGCCGGTATCTGTCGGGTGCGGATTGCACTTTTTTAACCAGTTCGAGAGGGTCTACCGGGGTTGAGGTGCCGAACTCCAGGCGTACCCATTCCTTGCCGGCATCCACTTTGACCATGCCCAGAGCTTCTGCCATCAGGCGCAGCTGGGTCTGGCGAATCAGGTTTTTTGCCGGCTCCGGTAATAATCCGAAACGGTCAATCATTTCTACCTGAAGTTCTTTTAATGCCTCGTCGTCTTTCACGCTGGCGATGCGCTTGTAGAGCATGAGGCGGTTGTGTACATCTGGCAGATAGTCGTCCGGGATAATGGCCGGGATTCGGAGATTCATCTCGGTGCCGTGGCTCAGCGGGAGCTCGGCGTTGGGTGTTCGGCCATCGCGAATGGCTTTGACGGCTTCGTCCAGAAGCTGCATATACAGCGTAAAGCCAATGCTCTCGATCTGGCCGCTCTGTTCTTCTCCGAGCAGTTCTCCGGCGCCCCGTATTTCCAGATCGTGGGTGGCCAGCATGAAACCTGCCCCCAGATCCTGAGATTCTGCAATGGCGTCCAGCCGCTTTTTGGCATCGGCAGAGATGCTTTTGGGTGGAGGTGTCAGTAAGTACGCATAGGCCTGGTGGTGGGAGCGCCCAACCCGGCCCCGCAGTTGGTGAAGCTGGGCGAGGCCAAATTTGTCCGCGCGCTCGATGATGATGGTGTTTGCGCTTGGGATGTCGATGCCGGTTTCCACGATGGTGGTGCACACCAGTACGTTAAACCGTTTGTGATAGAAATCCGACATGATCTGCTCAAGCTGTCGCTCGCGCATTTGTCCGTGGGCCACTCCAACGCGCGCTTCGGGAATCAGGGTGCGCAAGTCTTCGGCTGTTTTTTCGATGGTTGAGACGTCGTTGTGCAGAAAATACACCTGGCCGCCCCGAAGGATTTCACGGAGGATGGCCTCTTTCACCATGCTGTCGTCGCGTTGGCGTACGAAGGTCTTGACGGACAAACGGCGAGCCGGGGGAGTGGCAATGATGGAGAGATCCCGCAGGTGCCCCATGGCCATATTCAGGGTGCGTGGAATCGGCGTGGCGGTCAGGGTCAGCATATCGACTTCCGCTCTCAGCGACTTGAGCTTCTCTTTCTGCTGAACGCCGAACCGGTGTTCCTCATCAATGATCACCAGTCCCAGATTCTTGAACCGGATGTCGCCTTGCAGGAGCTTGTGGGTGCCGATCACAATGTCGGCCTTGCCTTCCTCAAGGGCGGAAATGGCTTTGCTGGTCTGGCTGCCGCTGCGGAACCGGCTGAGCAGTTCCACGTTGACCGGGGTCTCCGAAAAGCGGTCGCGGAACGATTCATAATGCTGCTGAGCAAGCAGGGTGGTCGGGACCAGAACGGCGACCTGCTTCCCCGACCAGGTGGCAAGGAAGGCGGCCCGCATAGCGACCTCGGTCTTGCCGAAGCCCACATCCCCGCAGACAAGGCGATCCATGGGGCGTTCTCCGGTCATGTCCTCGAAGACGGCCTGGATAGCGACTTGTTGGTCTGGTGTTTCTTCAAATGGGAACCCGGCGGCAAAAGTACGATAAGCCTCTTTTGGGTCTTCAAACTGAAACCCTTTACGTGCTTCCCGCCGGGCATAAACGTCGAGCAGCTCGGCGGCGGTATCCCTGATTTTTTCCAGGGCTTTCTGCTTGGCGTTGCTCCAGCGTTCAGTGCCCAGTTTGTGCAGAGGGGCATGCTCTTCATCGGTGCCCGCATAGCGGGAGATCAGGTGAAGGCTGGAAACGGGCACGTAGAGCTTTGATCCCCCCGCGTATTCCAGAGTCAGGAATTCGTCGGACTGGCCTCCTGCGGTGAGCGTTTCCAGGCCTTTATATCGTCCGACACCATGATCGATGTGCACCACTGGGGCGCCGATTCTCAGTTCGGATAAGTCCCGGTAACCGGCGTCGTCTGTCTCTGTGGGTTTCTGGCGTCGGCGGCGCTGCAGAACCTGCTCACCAAACAGTGCGGTCTCAGTAATCAGGGCCAGATTTTTGTGCGATAACACCATGCCTTGTTCAAGTGGCGCAATCGTGATGGCCAGACTGATCTTGTCGTTTTCGAGAAATTCCGACCAGCCTTGTACGGTGGCGAGCCTGAGTTTGTGGTCGCTCAGGTTGTCAATGAGAGCTTCCCGGCGCCCTGAAGATTCTGCGCAGATCAGGATGCGGCCCTGGAACTCCTGAATAAAGCGCTTCAGGCGCGCGGCAGGGTCTGCGGCGCGTCCGTCCATGGCGACTTCTGGCAGCGATTCCGTTCCGCAGTTGGTGGCTCCCGCACCAGCCGCGTGTTGGGCGGTGCAGGTAATGCGTGGGTAGCGTTTGAGTTGGCTGAACACTTCGTCTGGCTGCAGGAACAGTTTGCCCGGGGGTAAAATCGGGCGCAGCCGGTCGTGCCTGCGGTCTTCGTACCTGGAGCGGGTTTCGGCGTCAAAAGCGTCCACCGCGTCGTTCAGACTGTCGGCGGTGAAGACCAGTGTCGTGTCTGGCAGGTAGTCAAACAGGGTGGCGGTTTCGTCAAAGAACAGCGGCAGATAGTACTCGATGCCAGGTGGAGTGATGCCGTGAGTCACGTCCTGATAGACGGGTGAATCTTTATCGGCGTTCGGAAAATGCTCCCACCAGCGGTTACGAAAGCCGGAACGGGCCTCCTTGCGCCACGGGAACTCGTTCGCTGGCAGCAGTTCGATGCGCTCGGTTCGCTCTATGGATCGCTGGGTTTCAGGGTCGAACGTCCTCAGGGTTTCGATTTCATCGTCAAAGAGATCGATGCGGTAGGGCAGGTTAGAGCCCATGGGGTAGATGTCCAGAATGGCCCCGCGAACCGCGTATTCGCCGTGTTCGTAGACGTTGTCTGTATGGTGATAACCGGCTGCCTCCAGTTGCATGCGCCAGCTGTCAATGTCGAGCGTCTGGCCAACTTCAAGCAGTAGAGTGTTGCCTTGCAAGTAGCTGGGTGGTGCCAGCCGGTGCATCAGTGTGCGCGCAGGGACCACCAGAATGCCGTGGCGTGTGGTTGGCAGCCGGTGCAGTGAGCGTATTCGGCGAGAAGTGATGTCCTGATGCGGCGAAAATAGATCGTAAGGAAGTGTCTCCCAGTCTGGCAGGGAGAGCAGTTCCAGGCCGTCGGGGCTGAGGGTTGCACCGTCTTCGTCGGTTGGAAGCCCCAGGAAGAAGCGGATGGATTGCTCCAGCTGGATGGCTTCGTTCGTGCTCTGAGTAATGACCAGGGTAAGCCCTTTGTGATCCCGGGCACCTTCGCAAATGGCGAGCGCCTCGGCGCAGCCGTTCAGCTGGCCCCATTTTCGGTGATCGGCTGCCTTTTCCGGCGCAATGGGAGCAATGAGCGGCACGTTAGCCTGGCCTTTGGTCATGAGTGAAGCGTTCTCCTGAGAAGGTGCATCAGTGATCGGAGCGGCGCTATTCTATCGCCCGGTTGTGACAGTGTCATGGGTGGTACCGACAAACGGCTATTTGCCGTTCGGCTCGTTAAGTTGGATAATGTGCGCCCTAAATTATTTCCAGTGCTATATGAGGTTCCTACCGTGAGTCACGAACAGATCAACCAGCACCTGTCCAACTGGACTGACCGGGAGTCCACCGCAGAAGCGATGATCCCTCTGATCGGCCGTCTGTACCGCAAGAACAATGTCGTTACGTCCGTATATGGTCGTGCGATCATCAATCAGTCTGTCATCGACATCCTCCGCGCCCATCGGTTTGTGCGTCAGGTTGAAGACAGTGAACTGTCTGTTCACGACACGATGCCGATTCTGGAGGCCATGGACAAGCTGGAGCTTGGGCGCGCTCACGTGGATATCGGCAAGCTGGCGGTCAAATTCAAGTCTGTTGGCGGGGATCTTTCCGAGTTCCTGAAGCAGGAAATTGGCACTGTGGTTGGCAAGTATGCCGAAGAGGCCGCTCAGGGCGCCAAGGACGAAACCAAGGACGTGGTTCTGTATGGCTTTGGCCGGATTGGACGTCTGCTGGCCCGGATTCTGGTTGAGAAGGCCGGTGGCGGTAACAACCTGCGTCTGCGTGCCATCGTGGTCCGTCAGGGTGGTGCCGAGAACGATCTCGAAAAGCGTGCCAGCCTGCTGCGTCGTGACTCCGTGCACGGTCCGTTTGATGGGACGATCACGGTAGATGAGGAAAACTCTGCGCTGATCGCCAACGGCAATTTTATCAAGGTGATCTACTCCGATGGCCCCGATAAGGTTGATTACACAGAATACGGCATCAACAATGCCATCGTGGTCGACAACACCGGTAAGTGGCGCGATGAAGCGGGCCTGGGCCTGCATCTGAAGTCCAGGGGTGTCAGTCGCGTGATTCTGACGGCGCCGGGCAAGGGCGACATCAAGAACATCGTTTACGGCATCAACAACGACTGGATCACCGACGAAGACAAGATCCTGTCTGCTGCTTCCTGTACCACCAACGCCATCACGCCGGTACTGAAGGCCATCAATGACGAGTACGGTATTGAGGATGGCCACGTTGAAACCGTGCACTCCTACACCAACGACCAGAACCTGATCGACAACTACCACAAGGGCAGTCGTCGTGGCCGCAGCGCCCCGTTGAACATGGTTATTACCGAAACCGGCGCGGCCAAAGCCGTTGCCAAAGCTTTGCCGGAGCTGAAAGGCAAGCTGAGCGGTAATGCCATCCGTGTTCCGACTCCCAACGTTTCCATGGCGATCCTGAATCTCAATCTGAAGTCTGAGGTGGATGCGGAGAAGGTAAACGAATACCTGCGCGACATGGCGCTGCATTCTGAGCTGCAGAAGCAAATCGATTTCGTGAACTCTCCGGAAGTGGTATCGACCGATTTTGTGGGTTCTCGCCACGCTGGCATCGTGGACGCTCAGGCGACCATTGCCAATGGGAAGCGGTTGATTCTGTACGTGTGGTACGACAACGAGTTCGGTTACAGCGCCCAGGTTATCCGCTGTGTAAACCAGATGGCGGGCGTAACGTACCCGATCTTTCCCAAGCGGGCCCGCGACTAAAGTCGTAGGCCGGTTTTGGTGAGACGGCAACAGGAAGCCCTGACAGCGCGAGTTGTCAGGGTTTTTTGTGGTTTCGACGAGAGAAAACCATTTTTGTTACCGGTGGAAATAGGTTTCCTTAATCTCTATAATTGGCGCGATTTTGGGTACGTCTGGCACCCCGTTTCTTATCTTTTCCTGCGTTAAATGGCTTTTGGCAGCAACTGCCATGACATTTGAACGTCCGGAGGCAGCCGTTTGGCGCAGTCCGGAAAGGAAACCAGGGCCGCTGGGGCCGGGCGTTACAAATCCACAGAATAGTTTCTGATGATTGGATGAGGCTAATGATCAAGATCAAAAAAGGCCTGGATCTTCCCATCAGCGGCGCTCCCGAACAGACCATTACTGACGGCAAGCCGGTTCGCCACGTGGCGTTGATCGGTTTTGACTACCACGGTATGAAGCCGACGATGGTTGTGAAAGAGGGGGACCGTGTCAAGCGCGGTACGCTGCTGTTCACGGACAAGAAGACCGAAGGCGTTCGTTTTACGTCACCCGCCGCTGGCGTGGTGAAAGAAATCAATCGCGGTGAGCGCCGCGTCTTTCAGTCTGTTGTCATCGAGATCGATGGCGACGAGGCAGAAACCTTTGCCCGCTACAACGATTCAGACCTCGCCGGTCTGGAGCGTCAGCAGGTGGTGGATAATCTGGTAGCGTCCGGTCTTTGGACTGCACTTCGCACCCGCCCATACAGCAAAGTGCCTGAGATTGATTCCGTACCGAGTTCCATCTTTGTCTCCGTGATGGACACCAACCCGCTTGCTGCAGATCCGACGGTGATTATCCGGGAAAACAGCAGCGCCTTTGAAAAAGGCCTGACCATCCTGTCTCGCCTGACGAACGGCAAGGTGTTTGTGACCGGTAAACCGGGTTCTGATGTTTCCGTTCCCAAGAGCGACAAGATCGAAGTTCATCAGTTCGATGGCGTGCACCCTGCCGGAAACGTCGGGACCCATATCCATCATCTTGATCCTGTCTCTGCCACCAAAATGGTCTGGTCCATCAATTATCAGGACGTGATCGACATCGCCAAACTGTTTGCTTCTGGCGAATTGCCGGTTGAGCGAATTGTGGCCGTTGGCGGTCCCAAAGCGTTGAAGCCGCGGCTGGTCCGCACCCGTGTGGGCGCAAGCTTCGCAGAGCTTCTGGATGGTGAAGTGGCCACGGACTGTGACGTTCGGGCTATTTCCGGTTCTGTGTTTGGTGGTCGCCGAGGCGATGGCCCCTGTGCGTATCTGGGGCGGTTCGCCAACCAGATATCTGTGCTTGAAGAGCACAGTAAGCGTGAATTCATGGGCTGGTTGTCGCCCGGGCCGAACAAGTTCTCTGTGCTGAACATTTATCTGTCCAAGTTTGCACCGGGTAAACGGTTCAACTTTACCACCACCACCAACGGCAGTGAGCGTGCCATGGTCCCGGTCGGGGCTTATGAGCAGGTGATGCCGCTGGACATTCTGCCAACGCAGCTGCTGCGTTCGCTGATCGTGGGCGACACTGAAATGGCACAGAAACTGGGTGCCCTGGAGCTGGATGAAGAAGATCTGGCGCTGTGCACCTTCGTGTGCCCCGGCAAATATGAATACGGTCCGATTCTTCGCGAGAATCTGACCCGAATCGAGATCGAGGGCTAATACGATGGCAATCCGACAGTTTCTCGATGGCATCGAGCATCATTTTGAAAAAGGCGGTAAGTACGAGCGCTGGTACGCCCTGTACGAAGCCGTTGATACCATTTTCTACTCGCCCGGGAGTGTGACCTCCACGACCTCTCATGTACGTGATGGCATAGACCTGAAGCGCATCATGATCACGGTCTGGCTGTGTACCTTCCCGGCCATGTTTTTTGGCATGTGGAACATTGGCTTTCAGGCCAACAGTTACCTGGCATCCAACCCGGACGCCATGATTGCCGATGGTGGCCTGCGTGAAGCTTTCATCACCGCGCTGGCAGTCACTGGAGCTGGTGCAGGCTGGTGGGATAACTTCGTTTACGGCATGGCTTACTTCGTGCCGATCTACGCGGTGACCTTTGTAGTTGGCGGTTTCTGGGAAGTGTTGTTCGCCACCGTAC
Source organism: Marinobacter daepoensis DSM 16072 (assembly GCF_000421165.1). Taxonomy (GTDB): domain Bacteria; phylum Pseudomonadota; class Gammaproteobacteria; order Pseudomonadales; family Oleiphilaceae; genus Marinobacter; species Marinobacter daepoensis. The sequence continues at coordinate 797,459 of NZ_ATWI01000009.1, read as the reverse complement.
GCAAGCACGAGGTGAACGAAGGCTTCTTCGTAACCTCGGTTCTGTTTGCACTGATCTGCCCGCCCACGATTCCTTTGTGGCAGGTGGCTCTGGGTATCACCTTCGGGGTGGTTATTGGTAAGGAAGTGTTTGGCGGTACGGGCAAAAACTTCCTGAACCCAGCCCTGACAGGTCGTGCGTTCCTGTATTTCGCTTACCCGGCTCAGATTTCAGGCGATACCGTCTGGACAGCCGTTGACGGCTTCAGTGGCGCTACGGCTCTTAGCTGGGCTGCCTCTGGCGGGCTTGAAGCTCTGGAAGCACAGATTGGCTGGATGAATGCCTTTGTGGGTACCATTCAGGGCTCAATGGGCGAAACGTCCACCATTGCCATCCTGATCGGCGGCCTGATCCTGCTGGCCATGAAAATTGCCTCTTACCGCATTGTCGGAGGCGTCCTGATCGGCATGATCGGCATGTCGCTGCTGCTGAATATCATCGGCTCTGAAACCAACCCGATGTTCGGCGTGCCGGCACACTGGCATCTGGTGATGGGCGGTTTCGCCTTCGGCATGATGTTTATGGCAACGGACCCTGTGTCTGCAGCGATGACCAACACCGGTCGCTGGTGCTTCGGTATCCTGGTCGGCGTGATGACGGTTCTGATCCGAGTGATCAACCCGGCGTTCCCGGAAGGCATCATGCTGGCAATCCTGTTCGCTAACCTGTTTGCGCCGCTGATGGACCATTACGTGGTTCAGGCCAACATCAAACGGAGGCTTGCTCGTGGCTAAAGCTAAAGATACTGTCTCCAGAACCCTGATGGTTGCACTGGTACTGAGTATTGTCTTCTCCGTGGTGGTTTCCACGGCTGCGGTCATGCTCCGTCCAGCTCAGATCCAGAACCAGAACCTGGATATCAAAACCAACATACTGGCTGCCGCCGGTATGTTTGAGCCCGGCGCCAGTGCCGAGCAGATCGAGGAAACCTTCGCCCGCTTTGATGTGCGTCTGGTCGACCTTGATAACGGTGACTTTGTAGAGCCGTCCGCTGTAGGCGTTGATGATCCTATGAAGTACGACATGTACAAGGCCGCTTCAGACCCCGCAATGTCTACCAACATTCCGTCGTCTGAAGACAAGGCTGGCATCAAGCGTCGTCCCAATGTGGCCAAGGTGTACACCCTGACTGAAAACGACCAGCTGGTACGAGTGGTACTGCCGGTTCACGGTTATGGTCTCTGGTCTACGCTGTACGGCTTTGTTTCCCTGGAAGGTGATCTGAACACCATCGAAGGTCTGGGTTTTTACGCTCACGCGGAAACACCGGGTCTGGGTGGTGAAGTGGATAACCCTCGCTGGAAACAGCAGTGGGTTGGCAAAGAACTGTACAACGAAGACCCGACTGAACCCCAGATTCGACTGGTCAAGGGTGGCGTGAGTGCTGATACCAAAGATAAGGAACACAAGATTGATTCCCTCTCTGGTGCCACACTGACCAGCCGCGGCGTTGAACAGCTTGTGAATTACTGGATGGGTGATCGCGGTTTCGCTCCGTTCCTGAAAAAACTTCGTGAAGGGGAGGTCTGATCATGGCCGGTGCATCAGCCAAACAGGTTCTCTTCGAACCAATCTTCAGTAATAACCCAATCGCTTTGCAGATCCTGGGTATCTGTTCGGCGCTGGCGGTTACCACTAGCATGAGCGTCAGTATCGTTATGTGTCTGGCGGTTATCGCGGTAACGTCGTTCTCCAACCTGGCGGTTTCGCTGGTACGGACCCAGATTCCGGGTAGCATCCGGATCATCGTGCAGATGACCATCATTGCTTCCCTGGTTATCGTGGTTGATCAGATTCTCAAGGCCTATGCCTATGAGATTTCCAAGCAGCTGTCCGTGTTTGTTGGTCTGATTATCACCAACTGCATCGTGATGGGCCGCGCGGAAGGCTTCGCCATGAACAACCCGCCGTTCATGAGTTTCCTGGACGGTATCGGTAATGGCCTGGGCTACTCCATCATCCTGCTGTTCGTCGCGTTTTTCCGCGAACTGCTGGGAGCAGGCTCACTGTTCGGTGTCACTCTGCTGCCGACGGTGAACGATGGTGGCTGGTACGTGACCAACGGCCTGTTGCTGCTTCCGCCGAGCGCGTTCTTCATCATTGGTCTTGGCATCTGGGCTCTGCGTAGCTGGAAGCCGGATCAGGTCGAAGAGCCGGATTACAAAATGTCTCGCCACACCACCAAGGAGGCCTTCTGATGGAGCATTACATCAGCCTTCTGTTGAAGGCGATCTTTGTTGAAAACATGGCGCTGGCGTTCTTCCTGGGGATGTGTACGTTCCTTGCCATCTCGAAGAAGATCGAAGCCGCAACGGGGCTCGGAATCGCGGTGGTTGTGGTTCTGACCGTCACCGTTCCGGTGAACAACCTGCTGTATAATGGCATCTTGCGTGAAGGTGCTCTGACATGGGCCGGTTTGCCAAACGTTGACCTGAGCTTTCTGGGCTTGCTGACTTACATCGGGGTTATTGCCGCGATCGTACAGATCATGGAAATGGTGCTGGATAAATACATTCCGGCCCTGTATTCCGCGCTGGGCGTGTTCCTGCCGCTGATTACTGTTAACTGCGCAATCATGGGTGCGTCTCTGTTCATGGTAGAGCGTGATTACACCTTTGGAGAGAGCGTGGTTTACGGTTTCGGTGCCGGTGTTGGCTGGGCTCTGGCCATCATTGCTCTGGCAGGTATCCGTGAAAAACTCAAGTACAGCGATGTTCCGAATGGACTGCGTGGCCTTGGCATCACCTTCATCACGGTTGGTTTGATGTCTCTGGGTTTCATGTCGTTCTCCGGCATCTCCCTGTAATTCACCCGGTGATTCGGTTTAACGAAAAGGCGAGACCATGAATACAGAAATTATTCTCGGCGTGGTCATGTTCACCGTTATCGTTCTGGCGCTGGTGGCAATCATTCTTGCCGCCCGCTCCAAGCTGGTAAGCACCGGTGACGTGACCATTGAGATCAACGACGACCCTGAGCACACGCTCCAGACGGCCGCGGGCGGCAAACTGCTGGGCACCCTGGCCAACAGCGGCATTTACCTGTCTTCTGCCTGTGGCGGCGGCGGTACCTGTGCACAATGTAAATGTAAGGTTCTTGACGGTGGTGGTGCCATGCTGCCTACCGAAAAGACCCACTTCACCAACCGTGAAGAAAAAGAAGGCTGGCGCTTGTCCTGCCAGGTTCCTGTTAAACAGGATATGAAGATCGAAGTTCCGGAAGAGTTCTTCGGCGTCAAGAAGTGGGAGTGTGAGGTTATCTCCAACCACAACGTGGCGACCTTCATCAAGGAGTTGGTGCTCAAACTGCCCGAAGGCGAAGAGGTTGCTTTCCGTGCCGGTGGTTATGTCCAGCTGGAGTGTCCTCCATATGAAATTCCGTTCAAGGGTTTCGATATTGAGGAAGAGTTCCACGAAGACTGGGACAAGCACGATATCTGGCGCTACAAGGGTGTGAACAAGGAAGAGACCATTCGTGCCTATTCCATGGCGAACTACCCGGAAGAGAAAGGTCTTCTGAAGTTCAACATCCGTATTGCGACGCCGCCTCCGGGTACTGATCACCCGCCAGGAATCATGTCTACCTTCGTCTTCAACCTGAAGCCGGGTGACAAGGTGACGGTTATGGGGCCGTTTGGTGAGTTCTTCGCCAAGGATACCGATGCGGAGATGGTGTTCATTGGTGGTGGTGCGGGTATGGCACCCATGCGTTCCCACATCTTTGACCAGCTCAAGCGCCTGAATTCGAACCGGAAGATCAGCTTCTGGTACGGTGCCCGGAGCGTCCGCGAGATGTTCTATGTCGAAGATTTTGACGGCCTGGCGGCTGAGAACGACAACTTCGAGTGGCACGTTGCACTCTCCGACCCACTGCCGACCGACGACTGGGATGGCCCGACGGGCTTTATCCATAACGTGTTGTACGAGAACTATCTGAAGGACCATCCGGCTCCGGAAGATTGTGAGTTCTACATGTGTGGGCCCCCAATCATGAACGCGTCCGTGATCAAGATGCTGAAAGATCTTGGTGTTGAGGACGAAAACATCATGCTGGATGATTTCGGAGGTTAATTAAACCGCATGACATCCCGCATGTTTCGACCCGTCAGGGTAGCCTTGGTCAGCGTCGTTATGACGCTGACTCTGGCCACCCTGGCGGGTTGTTCGTTTCAGGAAGAAGAAAATATCTGGGAAATCTCGGGTGGGATTTTCGGGACGACCTACCACATTAATGTTGTATTGCCAGAGGATGAGCAGCGGCTTCAGACTCTTGCCCATGGTATTGAGCAGGAGCTCAATAAAGTGGATGCGGCCATGTCGACCTGGAAGTCTGACTCTGAGCTATCCCGCTGGAATGCGCTGGCGGATCAGTCAGGCTGGCATGGGCTTTCCCCCGAGCTTTTTGAGGTGATCCATCGAGCCGTCGAAATTGCGGAACTCACCGGCGGTGCCTTTGATGTTACGGTGGGGCCAGTGGTCAATCTCTGGGGGTTTGGGCCCCAGGCGCAGCCGGAGCAGATTCCTGATGAAGCGGAATTGGCGATGGTTCTGGGCGGCACCGGTTGGGAATATCTAGACTTTAACCCGGCGGATACCTCGATACGCAGCGAAAAACCTCAGTACGTGGATTTGTCCGGCATAGCCAAAGGTTATGGCGTTGATGCGGTGGCCCGCTACCTCGATGCGCAGGGCATCGGGGCCTACCTCGTTGAGGTTGGTGGTGAGGTTCGGACTCAGGGGCGGAAGCCGGACGGGACAGCGTGGCGCCTGGCGATTGAGCAGCCGGTAACGAACGGCCGTGAGGTCAGTAGTGTGGTTGCCCTGGACCGCCAGGCTATGGCGACGTCGGGTGACTATCGTAACTATTACGAATCGGACGGGGTTCGATACTCCCATACAATAGACCCTGAAACGGGAAAACCAATTGCACACCGGCTGGCTTCTGTGACGGTGATTGCCGAGGACTGTATGACGGCTGATGCGCTGGCCACCGGGTTTAATGTGATGGGGTTCCAGAAAGCCATGAGCCTGGCAACCCGGAAGAATATTCCCGCGTTTTTTATTGTGAGGGGAGAGGGTGGTTTTGAAACCCATCACACACCTGCATTCTCGTCTTACCTTGTCCAGTGAAGGAGGGCAGTAATGGGTACCTTTCTGTTGGTGTTGTTTATTGTGGTTCTGTTGATCGCCGGTATGTCGATCGGTGTGATCTTTGGCCGTAAGCCGATCAGTGGAACCTGCGGTGGTATTGGCGCTTTGGGTATCAGCACGTCTTGTGAAATCTGTGGCGGCAATACCCAGAAGTGTGAAGAAAGCCGGACAGGCTCAGATGAGGCGGTGAACCCGGAATACCTGGCATACGATGCCACCAAATCCGAGAAGTAACTGGTCCCGGCTATCCATACATCAATAACTATAGCTACGCTTTCAAGACGTAGATAAGGAGTCAGTGCGCGCATGGCAGAGCATCATTACGACGTGGTGGTTATTGGCGCCGGTCCTTCGGGAGAGGGGGCGGCAATGAACGCGGCAAAGCATAGCAAGCGGGTCGCGATCATTGAGGACAAACCCACCGTCGGAGGTAACTGTACCCACTGGGGGACCATTCCCTCCAAGGCGTTGCGTCATTCCGTCAAACAGATCATTACCTTTAACACGAATCAGATGTTCCGGGATATCGGAGAGCCCCGCTGGTTCTCATTCCCACGGGTCTTGCAGAATGCCCAGAAGGTCATTGGCAAACAGGTTAAACTCCGCACGCAATTCTATTCCAGAAACCGGGTAGATCTGATCAACGGTCGTGCCGTGTTTGTCGATAAACACCGGTTGGAAATTCGTGGCAACAAGTCGATAGAGACGATTCATTTTAAACAGGCAATCATCGCTACGGGGTCTCGTCCGTATCTGCCGCCCGACGTGGATTTCCGTCATCACCGGATCTACAACTCGGACTCTATCCTGAATCTGTCTCACACGCCCCGTACACTGATTATTTACGGGGCGGGCGTGATCGGGTCGGAGTATGCCTCGATCTTTGCTGGCCTGGGTGTCAAAGTGGATCTGATCAACCCGGGTAGCCGTTTGCTGTCATTTCTGGACGATGAAATTTCCGATGCGCTGAGTTACCACTTGCGGAATAACGGCGTTCTGGTGCGTCATAACGAGCAGTACGAATCGGTGAAAGGCGATGACCACGGGGTGGTGTTGTCTCTGCAATCCGGTAAGAAGATTCGTGGCGATGCTTTCTTGTGGTGTAACGGTCGCAGCGGCAATACCGAAAACCTGGGGCTTGAAAGCATTGGTCTGACACCGAACAGCCGGGGCCAACTGGCGGTGGATGAGCACTACCGTACAGAGGTTGAGCATATCTACGCCGCAGGGGATGTCATTGGCTGGCCAAGTCTTGCCAGTGCTGCCTATGATCAGGGCCGCGCAGCCTCTTCAGACATTACCCAGGACGAATACTTCCGGTTTGTTGATGATGTGCCGACAGGGATCTACACCATTCCGGAAATCAGCTCCGTTGGCAAAACCGAGCGGGAACTGACCGAAGCCAAGGTGCCTTACGATGTTGGGCAGGCATTCTTCAAGGATCTGGCGAGAGCTCAGATCACCGGTGAGGCGGTCGGCATGCTGAAGATCCTGTTCCATCGTGAAACCCGGGAAATTCTGGGTATTCACTGTTTTGGTGACCAGGCCGCTGAGATCGTACATATCGGGCAGGCCATCATGAACCAGGAAGGTGAGGCGAACTCCCTTAACTACTTTATCAACACAACCTTTAACTACCCGACTATGGCTGAAGCCTATCGGGTAGCCGCACTGAATGGCCTGAATCGGATTTTCTGATGGGGCAGTAACGGTGTCAGGGCTGGCCTCAGGCTGGCTCTGACACGGTTTCCCTCAACGGTAAATTCAACATGGCCTTGGCCCGGTTGTCGAAAAATATCCGGGTGCTCGTTGGGTAGTCAGTGATGATGCTGTCGACCCCCATCTCTTCCAGAAGCAACATGTCGTGAATGCGGTTTACTGTCCACGTGGAGACGTGCATGTTCCGTCGATGGGCGGTGTCCACCATACCCTTCGTCAGAATTTTCCAATTCACGCAGAAATACTCGCAACCCAGGCGAGTGGCCAGGTTGAGTGGCTTCGGGAACTTTCGCTCCGCGACCAGGCCGATGCGGATGTTTTTGTCGCGCCGCCGGATTTCCCTCAGAAACCAGGGATCGGTGGAGGTAATGGCAGCGGTCTGGTAAAGATCCCGGCGTTGAATCACCTCGGTCAGACGGTTACACAGAATGTTCAGGCGTGGCCGGGCGTCTTTTTTGACCTCAAGCTGCAAATGCTCAATGTCATCAAACTGATCAAGAAGGGTCTCCAGTGAGGGGATTCCGGTTTTCCGGGCCCAGGAGCTGGTATTTCGGCGCGCGTCCATGTCGGCCAGCTCTGCGGCTGTATACCGCCCCACGTTTCCTTTCTGGCCGGTTGTTCGGTCTACGGTCAGGTCATGCACCAGAACGGGGATACCGTCTTTAGACAGGACGAGGTCAAGTTCAAAGTGCCGGATGCCGTGCCGGTGGGCATGGATGAAGCCTGGCATCGTATTTTCGGGAGCTTCCCCTTTGGCTCCCCGGTGACCATAGATGATCATTCTGCGGTGGTTTCCCTGAGACGTTGGTAAATGGCCTGGCGCTTTTTCCAGATGTCGTGACACAGACGGATGTCTTCGAGATAGGCCGGGAGCTCGTTCATGAGAAGCGCCTGCGGGCCATCAACCAGAGCTTTTTCCGGTTTGGGGTGGAAGTCGACCAAAACCATGTTCGCGCCTGCAATCACACCCTGTGCCGTGGCGTGCATGACATCAAGGATACCATCCGGAGCCTGTTCCCGGCTGCCCACGGAGTGAGAGGGGTCGACACACACGGGCATGCGGGTAAGGCGTTTGACGGCTGGGACATGTGCGAAGTCCACCATGTTCCGGTGTGGAAGTCCCGCTTCGGTTTTCATACCGCGCAGACAGAAAATGACGTTGGCATTGCCTTCGCTGGCGAGATACTCGGCGGCGTTCAGGGACTCATTCAGCGTTATGCCAAACCCGCGCTTGAGCAAGACCGGGTAGGTGCGCTGCCGACCGATGGCCTTGAGCAGCTCGAAATTCTGAGTGTTTCGGGTGCCGACCTGCAACATGACACCGGTTGGCCTGCCTAGTTTCTCAAGGCAGGTGTCAATTTCCTCGATGTGGCTTTCGTGGGTGATTTCCATGGCGATGACCTTAATGCCATGCTTTCCCGCCTTCTCGAATACCCAGGGCAGGCACCCCTTGCCATGACCCTGAAAAGAGTAGGGGTTGGTGCGCGGTTTGTAGGCCCCCATGCGGGTGCACACTTCGCCATGCTCCTCCAGGGCCTGTAGCATCATTTCGACGTGTTCGGGCACGTCAACCGCGCACAGGCCGGCAAAGATGTTCAGGTTGTTCTGGCTGAATTCCACACCATTGTAGTGAAATCCACTCTGCCGTTTGTCATCTTTGTGGCGGCCAAGGACACGGTAATCGTCGGAAATCCGGATGGCCCTTTCCACGGCAGGCAAGGCTTCGATGTCGTCCTTATCCAGAGATTTGGTGTCACCCAGCAAATAGATTTCTGTCAGGCGCTGGCTGGCGCCCTGTATTTCATGGACCTTGACGCTAACCCCTGGAAGATGCTCGAGGTAATCCATAGTCTGGCGGTAAGCGTCGCTATCAAGAGCGGTATTTGGGTGAAGAATGGCTAGCATGGAACCTCCTTGAGTCAGGGCGCGGCGTCTTCCGCTCGGTGTCGGGCCTGCATAAACTCCCGATGGTTAAGATGCAGCAGGTCGGCCATGCGACGAATAAGATGTTCCTCGTATTTGTCGATGCGGCCGTCAGCAAAGGCAACCCGCCAGATGCTTTCCAGCAGAGACTGCTTTTGTTGCTGATCCAGATGGTCGTTGATCTGCCCGGTAAACTGATACAGCGATGTGGCATCGTCTGCGTGGGCCAGAGCGTCGTTCAGGATCTCCTCTGCTTCTTCCCGGGTAATCTGATGTGCCTTGACGGCACAATCCACAATGGTTTTCAGCTCCCGCTCGTCTTCCTGATTATCCACCCGCGAAAGCTGCACCATCAGGGCCGTGGCTGCCACGGCCAGCTGATGAGCATCGGGCCTGACAGGCTCGGAATCGGAAGTAGTAAACAGTTTTTTAAGGCGTTCGATCATCATGAACCACTTTTCTGCAACGAATGTCAGGCGGCCTGCGCGAGCTGGCGCACCCGTTGTTCCAGCGCGACCTGATCGGCGGCAAAACGGCGAATGCCGTCAGCCAGCTTCTCCGTAGCCATGGCATCTTCATTGGATTCCCACCGGAACTGTCTCTCGTGAACCTGTCCCGGGTTGTCTGCTGAAGATGCCGTATCCAGACTGAGCCTGCGGGTCAGTCTGCCCTGATCTTCCTGCAGCTCGTGCAGCAGAGCAGGGCTGATGGTCAGCCGATCACAACCGGCCAGCCTTTCAATTTCGCCGGTATTACGGAAGCTGGCCCCCATAACCACGGTGTTAAAGCCGTTGGTCTTGTAGTAATTATAGATGCGCGTTACCGAAAGTACGCCAGGATCGTCTTCCGCGGGGTAACTTTCCCGACCAGTGCTGGCAAGGTGCCAGTCCAGAATGCGACCCACGAATGGTGATATCAGGTGGGCTCCTGCCTGGGCACAGGCAACGGCTTGTACGAACGAAAACAGCAGCGTGAGATTGCACCTGATGCCGTCCTTCTCAAGTTGTTCGGCGGCCCGAATGCCCTCCCAGGTGGAGGCAATCTTGATCAGGACACGGCTGGTGTCTACACCCTGACGATCATAAAAATCCACCAGCCTGTGGGCTCGTTCCAGGGTGGCCGAGGTGTCAAACGACAGTCGCGCATCAACTTCTGTGGAGACAACGCCGGGAATCAGCCCCAGGATTTCTTTGCCCGCCAGCACTGCCAGCATATCGGTCGCCACCATCAGCTGCTCTGCGTCGGAACTGGCGTGCCTGGCCGCATAATCTACCGCTTTTTCAAGCATTGGTCGGTAAGCCTCGGACGCTGCAGCTTTCAGTAGCAGGGAGGGGTTGGTGGTGGCGTCTTCCGGGCGCCACTGGCGGATAGCGTCGATGTCACCTGTATCTGCCACAACCGTCGTCATGGCTTTCAGTTGTTCCAGTTTGCTGTTCATTCGTCCCGTCATCCCGGTGGTTCGGTGTTATTGTGGCATTCGTCCGCAATGCCTGCATAACGCCTACAATAACGGCAGCTTACGACAGGAACAAGACAACAAAAGGTAAGGGGCTGGTCAGCTTGCCAGACTGGGTTCCGGTTCCCGGACTTTTGACAGGGCCTGTTCAATCACTTCCAGGCCGGAGCCCGGTTTGTTGGCATTTTCGCTCAGATGGCGCCTGAACTGCCTGCCCCCAGGCTGCCCGAGAAACAATCCCATAAGGTGGCGAGTGATGTGCGTGAGATAGACCCCCCTGTCCAGTTCCTGCTGGATGAAGGGAAACATGGCCTGTAAGGCCTCGTGTCGGTTGTTCACTGCTGGTTGCTCACCAAAGAACTCGGTATCCACATCGGCGAGCAGCCATGGGTTGTGGTAAGCCTCTCGGCCCAGCATCACCCCGTCGGTGTGCTCCAGATGCTGGTGGCACTCCTCAAAGGTTTTGATGCCGCCGTTGATGATGATCTCGAGGTGTGGGTAGGCTTGTTTCAGGCGGTAGACCCAATCGTACTTCAGTGGCGGGATGTCCCGGTTTTCTTTGGGGCTCAGCCCCTCCAGAATGGCGATCCGGGCGTGTACGATGAAGGTCTGGCAACCTGCTGCCGAAACGGTTTCGATGAACTCACACAGATGGTCCCACGATTCCCGACCGTTGATGCCGATGCGGTGCTTGACGGTAACGGGGATATCCGTGGCCTCTCTCATCGCAGCCACGCCCTCGGCGACTTTACCGGGGTGGCCCATCAGACAGGCGCCAATCATGTTATTTTGCACCCGGTCGCTCGGGCAGCCGACGTTCAGATTAACCTCGCTGAACCCGAACTGCTGCGCCAGTCGAGCGCAATGAGCCAGCTCATTGGCATTGCTGCCGCCGAGTTGCAGGGCCAGGGGGTACTCTGACGCGTCGTGGCGGAGAAACCGCTCGGTATCGCCATGGACCAGAGCACCGGTAGTCACCATTTCCGTATACAGCAGTGCACGCTTGCTGAGTATTCGGGCAAGGTAACGAAAATGTGGCGTTGTCCAGTCCATCATGGGGGCAACGGAAAAGCGGCGGGACAGAGCTGAAACAGAGGGCTGGTGAAAAGTCATGGCGATCAGGAACACAGGAGTATTTAGGGGATGGAGTTTACCATGAAATGTCACAGACTCAGCCTCCGTAGTATCCTCAGCCGGTTTGTATTCTGTCCGCATGGCGCAACCAGACGAAACGGAAACGCTTGATGACCCTGTGCAGACCGCCACCCATGATATTCGTGACAAAGGTTCTTCGCTCTTGCCTCTGGGCCATTCTTCTCTGTGTCATGCTTGCACAGCCGGTTTATGGGGGGGGCTGGTCGTTTGCGCTCCAGCAGGGGCGAATGGATATTGATTTGCCGGATTACGAAAACGATGCCTGGAAGGCCGTGGGGATACGGGCAAAGGTTGTCAATTCCATACAAGCGAGTTCTGAGCAGCTACGGGTAACCTTCAAGCCGGGCTCCCATCTGGCGATAGGGCGGGTCGATGGCCCCGGCGTTGAATTACATAACGTCCGGGTTAACCTGGATGGGGTCGGCCTGACCGTGGAGCTGGGTGGTTCCGATCCATTGCCGGAGCGCACCAGGATCGACGGGCAGCTGAGCTTCGACATAGGCGAATTGACTCACCCGAGACTGATCCCGCAGCGGTGGAGGTTTGAGGGAATGGTGCACGGAGCGCTGGCCGGGCTGGAGTTAAATGGCCGGCTGGAGTCCGGGGCGGGGCTGGCGCTGGACCTTTCTCTGCGCAATCAGTTTGACGACGAAGTGATAGCCAATCTTCGTCTGTCCGGGGCTGCTCAAGCGGCTGGTAACGTGTTGTCGGCCACACTCAACGACTGGCCAGAGTTGCTGTCGCTGGACTCTGGTGAGCTGGTGCTGGAAACGAGCCTGCGTATTCAGCCCGGAGCACCGTTGACACTTGATGCCCGTCTTGAGTTCACCGAAGTTTCCGGGATTGTTGATCGTACCGCCGTTACGGGGCTGAGCGGGCGCCTTCTGTTGGGCCTGGAAGACGGAGAAGTATCCGCTGGTTTGCGTGATTTTTGGGTGAAAGAGGTGGACTCTGGCATTGGTGTCGGGCCGATTCGCCTGTTGGCCGATTATCAAGCGGAAGTTGCTTCGCCGCTGGCCGGAAAGCTTGCTCTTCATCAGGCGACCGCCGATTTTCTTGGCGGGCGGCTTCGAATTGCTCCTCGTACCGTCGATTTCTCGGCACAACCCTGGCACTTGCCTCTCGAAGTGTACGACCTGTCCCTTGAACGAGTGCTCCAGCTTTATCCAACGGAAGGGCTGTCGGGAACCGGCAGACTTACGGGACGGCTTCCGATACGGGTAACGCAAAGCGGGGTGGAGGTTGAACGGGGCACGTTGTTCGCAGAGGCTCCCGGTGGCGTTCTGACTATGCCCGCCGATCGCTTGCGAGCCCTGTTGGGTGGCAGTGATGCGATGGCGTTGGTTGTGCAAGCTTTGCAAAACTTTCACTATTCGGTATTGAGCAGCACGATACACTACGATGAGAAAGGCAAACTGAGCCTCGGTGTAAAACTGGAAGGTGAAAACCCGGATTACCGGGGTGGGCAACCCGTTGTGTTGAACATTAATCTTGAAGAAGATATTCCCGCCTTGTTAACCAGTCTGCAGCTGAGTGGTCGAGTCAACGAGGCCGTTACGGAGAGGGTCCGGGAACGGCTGAAACAATCCGGGCAGGAGGCAGTGCCATGATTAACCTGGGGTATTGGAGCCGGTCGCAGCTGGCCAGGGCATGGGTGCTTTTGATGCTGCCGCTGGCGTTATTCGCCTGTACGCCAACCGTGCAGATGGCGGCACCGAAAGAGCCTATTACCGTCAACCTGAACGTAAAAATCCAGCATGAGATCTACGTGAAGGTTGATAAAGAAGTGGATGAACTGTTCAGCGAGCAAGGGCTGTTCTGAGCAAACCGAATCGGGTAGACGGCGTGATCAAGGGGGAGATGATGAGACGACTTATACAACTGAGTGCCTTTATTATGGCGTTGGCCATTACGCTGCCAGCGCTGGCGATAGGACTCGACGAAGCCAAGCAGAAACTGGATGGCTTTAAACAGCAAGGCCTGATTGGTGAAACCCCAACGGGGTATCTCGACGTGGTCAAGGCGGGAGGGGACGCATCAGCCGTTGTTCAGGCCATCAACAATGCGCGCCGGGCTGAATACACTCGTATTGCGGAGAAACACAGCATTTCGGTTACGCAGGTTGAAACCGTTGCTGGCCAGAAAGCGATTGAAAAAACCCCCTCTGGCCAGTTTGTGTTGATGAACGGGAAGTGGGTCAGGAAATAACCGGGCGGTTAGTCGGCCCTGGATGCCTGGTGCTGTGGCAATACGGGTTCTGGGGCTGCGGACCAGAGAGGATAGGGGATTCCGGCCAGCCGGTTCATCAAGAAAGCATGCGCGAGCAACAGCGCGACCCCCGCCATCAGGATGGGCAGTTGCGCCGGGTCGGGCATGAGGCCCAGAGAGACAATCAAGGCGGTAGCGCCCGCTGGAGGGTGAGCCACCCGAAACACCACCATCAGGCAACTGGTTAGCCCCAGGGACAGGGCCGCGGCGCCGACTCGCGGCAAATCAACCCCGGTTGTGAAAGCGGAGGGTTGCCCTTGCAGCCCGAAAATGTACAGGGCCAGCAACCCCATCAAAGCGCCGGTCAGGTGCCCGCAGAGTGTATTTCTTGGGGAAGCAGGTTGGGCCAGGGGGACATAAAAAAGAATAAAGGCTGTCGCCCCAAGAGATGGGAAAATGAACGCCTCTTGTGTGATCAGTGCAACAAAGGCTACCAACGCGATACTGAAACCGCCATTGATCAGGTTAAACACCGCCATCACCGTGGTTCGACTGTATTTGCTTGCCAGTCGCTCCAGATGCAGCGCCTGAACCAGACCTTTGGCCAGCTGCCAGCGAAGCTGTTCGTTTTTACGTCCCATGCTGCCTGTGAATGCCCTGAATTGGTGCGTTATGAGGGGGCCGGATAATAGGGGTTGACGAAAATCAAGGCAAACAGGGATTTCCGATAAAGCTTAAGCGCCTTATGGATAACCCGGTAGTTTTCACGAACCCGTTAGACGGTGAGAGCGACATGAGAAGCGGCTGGCTGATCGGCATTGACTTGGGGGGCACCAAAACCGAAGTGGTTTTGATGGACCGGCAAAGCCAGGAACATTTTCGCAAGCGCGTAGCCATCAGAAGTGGTGACTATGAAGAGACTCTGAACACAATTTGTGCCCTGGTAAGAGAAGCAGAGAGCTTTGCGGGTGTGGATGGGATTCCCGTGGGCGTTGGTATTCCCGGAAGCGTATCCCGAGTGACTGGTTGCGTAAAAAACGGTAATTCCACATGGATAAACGGTCAGCCGATGCAGGACCATTTGCGGCAGAGACTGCAAAGGCCGCTGACGTTGACTAACGACGCAAACTGCCTGGCGCTGTCTGAGGCAACCGATGGTGCGGGCCAGGGTTATCAGACGGTTTTTGCGGCCATTCTGGGCACCGGTTGTGGTGCCGGCCTCAGCGTAAATGGAACCCTATTAACGGGGCCTAACGGTGTCGCCGGAGAGTGGGGGCACAACCCGCTGGCCTGGACCGCAGAAGCCGAGCTTCTGCAGCGTCCCTGTTTCTGTGGCCGATACGGTTGCAACGAAACCTTCCTGTCTGGAACAGGCCTTTCTCTTACCCACCAGCTGCGCACCGGCCGGCAAGTCCCTGCTCACATTCTGGTCGAGGAGGCACGACAGGGCGGCCGGGGCGCTCGTGAAACCTTTGATCAATATCTGGTGCACCTTGCCCGAGGTCTCGCGGCTGTCATCAACGTAGTTGACCCGGATATCATTGTCTTGGGCGGAGGCATGAGCAATGTCGGGGAAATATACCGGGAATTGCCAGCCCTGCTGCCTAAGTACGTGTTTGGCGCGGAGTGCCATACCCCCGTGGTTCGGGCGGATCACGGTGACTCCAGTGGAGTCCGTGGGGCTGCCTGGTTGGGGAGCGAGTGCCCCCCTCTTAGGGCGAAAGCACCTTGACCATGTCTCCGGCGCTGGTTTCCCGGCATCCCTGGGCGTTTTGTCCGGACCACAACGGCGAAAAGTCACCGGAGCCTCTTTCCTCAGCGGCGGTTCGGAGGGGGGTGATGGCGTTGGTTGCCAGTGGGAACGCTGGTGCTTGGGGGGCGATGGGGCCAAGATCCCGAATGACTTGGTTCACAATGCCTCGGGCGGGGCCTCCTGAAAACAGGTTGGTTATGGTGGTATGTCGGGCGGCGGAGCTTTTCAGCGCTTGGCGGTGCAGGGGGCGGGTCGTGGCTTCGTGACACAGCAAGAACGCGGTGCCAATCTGGGCCGCCGAGGCTCCCAGCGTCAAGGTTGCCTGAACACCTTGGGCATCTGCAATGCCGCCAGCGGCGATGACCGGAAGCTTCACTGCGTCAACAATTTGTGGCAGTAGAGCGAAAGTGCCCATTTGTGTCGTCAGGTCTCGGGTGAGGAAAATACCTCGGTGTCCACCAGCTTCCAGGCCCTGCGCTATCACCGCATCGGCCCCGTGTTGTTCCAGCCATATGGCCTCTTCAACGGTGGTGGCGGTGGAGAAAACCTTGGCTCCGGCTTGCTTAACCCGCTCCAGCAACCTGGGTTCCGGTAGTCCGAAGTGAAAGCTGACGACGGCTGGACGAAAGGTTTCGACGATGGTGGCCGATTCCTCATTGAATGGTAAACGTCCCGGACCACTGCTGATACTTGCAGGGTCTATCCCGAACTTAGCGTAATAGGGCGCCAGTGCCTGGCGCCAGAGGGCTTCCTGTTCAGGGTCCGGCTCCGGTGGTGTATGCGCGAAGAAATTGAGGTTGTATGGGCGGCTGGTGGCTGCGTTCAGCGCTTCGAGTTCACGGCTCAGAGCGTCTGGCGTCAGCATGGCGCAGGGGAGAGAGCCCAGGCCTCCTGCGTTAGAAACGGCTGCGGCCAAGTGGTGGTCCTGCACCCCCGCCATAGGAGCCTGAATGATGGGCTTTTCGATGCCCAGCATGTCGATGATCCGAAACTCGTTTGATGGTCTCACCATACACCCCCTATAAAATACGGTGCCCTGCGGACCGCTATGGATTGGGCCTCACTCTCCCCGAACTGACTTGAGAATGCCGGATTTTACACCTTCTCGTTCGAGCTGGGCCAGAACGTCGGCTAGCGCACCGGCCAGCCGAACATGCCTTTGATTGAGGTAATGATGAAGGGTAAAAGTTACGATTGGGTTTGGCAATGCATGGAGCCCGGCCCATGCGTCATTCGCCAGCGGAGTAATGCCTTCGATATCAGCGACGAATGCGAGGTCTACCCGATTCAGTTCCAGCAGCGTGCGAATCTGATCGTAGTTTTCTGCATGGACTGGCTCCATCCCGAGGGCGTCCGCGGTTTTCTCTGCAATGATGACGCCCCTGAGAATAGCTACTTTCAACGGGCTTTCAGCCGAGGACGCTGGCAGTTGACTTATTCCCGGGTCACGAACTACGGCATGGAGCTTGCCATTGAGCAGCGGGAAAGGAACCCGGAGCAGGTTGGGGTAGGCCTCCGCCACAGAATCAATGCGAAACAGATCGCCATCAAGGTCTCCGTTATCTGCCATTAACAAGGCGCGGCGGGACGGCACGTGCAGTGTCGTCATGTGGATGTTCAGTCGCTGGTATGCGGCCTCAAGCAGTTGCTGTGCCGCATTGGCGCTGGGAATGTTGTCAATAACTGCGATTTGCACCTTCGTCGGCAATTCGTTTGCTGACGAAGGTGTTGGTTGCAGGGTCAGTGCCATCAACGCTGACACTGCGAACCGGATGGTGGTGTGCATGAATTTCCCCTCTGATCCCTTGAAGGGTTTATAAACAGACTAGCGCTGTTTTGATTCTGCGCTCGTGTCTTTCCGTTACGGAACGTTGCGGCCTGTGTAAGAGGAAAAGTCCGGTTTCCTCGGGTGGTGCTGATCATCGGTCATGTAAGCGGACGTCAGAATGAACTCTGCCGTGGCCCGGTTGCAGGCCACCGGGATGTTCCAGAGCGCGGCGATACGGAGCAGGGCCTTGATATCCGGGTCGTGGGGCTGTGGCTCCAGAGGGTCCCAGAAAAACACCAGCAGATCGATCTCGCCCTCTGCGATCTTTGCGCCAATCTGCTGGTCACCCCCTAAAGGTCCGCTCAACAGGGAGTGCAGATCTTCGCGGCCCAGGTTTTCTCGCAATAACCGGCCGGTGGTGCCGGTGGCATAAAGCCTGAGTGGCGCCAGGCGAGTACGGTTCTCTTTTGCCCAATCGATCAGTTCCTGTTTCTTGTTGTCATGCGCCACCAGTGCGACGGATTTAACGGCCATTCTGAATCCTTTGTCTGTAAACATCTCTCTATGCCGCCGAGTGTTTCATAAACCTGCGGTTCAGGAAATAGGACTAAGGCTTGAACATGAAGGTCGAGAGCTCGGCTCAGTCGCTCAGCTGGCTCTTGGCGCTCGTGCTTAATAATCCATGTCCGGTATCGGACTCTCCGGTGTCACGATAGTGGTGCTGATTCAATAGTTTTCTGACCTGAAACAGTATGATGGAGATGTGACGCATGCTACTCTAGTGAGACACGGTTCACATCTTTTGGGTTAGACGGCCATTCCGCTTCCATGACCTTTTATCGATTTCTTGCTGTCCTTGCATTGTTAACGACTCTTCCCGTGGCATTGGCCGCAACACCCCAAAATATCGGGTTTTATTATGGTGATGAGTCACCGATAGGGCCGCTGTTTGCCTACGATTGGCTGGTGCTTCAGCCGGACCAGGCAACCGACAGCCGGTTGACGTTGTTGTCGAAAGGCGGAACCCGATCCCTTGCGTATGTGGCTGTTGACGAGGTCGCCAAATCGCACGCGCTGTTCCCTGATGTTGATCCTGCTTGGGTTATTGGCCGGAATAATGCGTGGAACAGCGTGATTCTGGATGTCCGCATGCCCGCCGTCAGGCAGTTTCTGCTGGAAGAACGCATCAACCCTTCGCTGGCCAGAGGCTTTGGTGGAGTCTTTCTTGATACGCTTGACAGCCACCAGATGACCGAGGCTGGCCGTGCTGACTCATCAGGGTTTGCGGAAGCTCAGGCTGAGCTGATTGAGGCGATTAAGGCAGAACACCCGGCGGCTGTCGTTGTTATCAACCGTGGGTTCCATTTACCAGAACGTGCCCGCAACCAGGTTGACGCCCTTGCGTTTGAATCCTACCTCGCAGGTTACGACCCTGGCACAGGCAAGTACCGACCGGTACCCGGCGAACATAGGAAGTGGCTGGACTTCCAGTTTGAGGACTGGAAGAAACAGCACCCGGACAAACCGTTGATTGCGATTGACTACACTGAAAAGCCGGAAGACGCGTCGGATGTTGCAGAGCAACTGCGGGAGCGCGGATTTTTGCCGGTGGTCAGCAATCATGCACTGGACCGACTCAGTCCAACGTTTCCGGAAACGGTCAAAAGACAGGTTCTGGTAATACACGACTTGCCGGAGCCTGGAGCCGATCAAAGTCAGGCCCACAGTCGACTGGGGGTGATCCTGGAGTACCTTGGTTTTGCTCCGGTTTTTCGGTCTGCTCTTGATGTACCGCTTTCTGAACCAGTCCTGGACCGGTACCACGGCGTTGTCGTCTGGTGGGAGGCTGGTGAGTCTCATAACCGGTTTTGCCAGTGGCTGGGGCGCAATGTTCAGAGTCAGGTACCCCTGGTGCTGATGGGGTTGCCTCCGTCTGCTCCAGCTTGCCAGCGGTTAGTCTCATCCCAGCGGATGAAGGTTCCCGCAGCGCCACTTGAACTGACCGCTCAGCACGACAGTGTGGGGGAATTTGAAGGTCGCCGTTTGCCCGCACGGGTGCCACTGGTCATGGCTCCTGTAACGGAAAAGCTGACGCCCTGGGTTACGATCCGGGATCAGGAAGATCGTGTTTATTCTCCAGTCTTTATCCATCCTGACGGCGGGGTAGCCCTCAGCCCGTTTCTGTTCGAGCCCGGCCCGGACGCCGCCGCCTACTGGCTGTTCGATCCGGTTCAGTTTCTGGCTGACTCGCTGAATCCCGGGAACCATCCGGGGGTGGACACAACAACCGAGAGCGGTCGACGTATTATTACCGCCCACATTGATGGTGATGGAGCGGTGTCGAGAGCAAAAATGCCGGGGACGGCACAAGCGATCGAGGTGATTCTCGATGAGATTATCAAGGCCTATCCAATCCCTCACACGGTTTCGGTGATTGAAGCCGAAGTATCTCCGGAAGGGCTGTATCCGGCTGAAAGTGAAGAAGCGCTGAACACCGCTCGCCGCATTTTTCAGGAGCCGAACGTTGAGGTTGCCTCTCATACCTACAGCCATCCCTTTTTCTGGCGCATGATGGAAGGGGAGGCGGCGCCATCTAAAGAAGACACAGACTACGGATACTCTCTGGAAATCCCGGGATACGAGCCTGATCTGGCCAGGGAGATCTCCGGTTCGGTGGCCTTCGTTGAGAAGCTCGCGCCAGAAGACAAGCCCTTGCGTGTGTTTCTGTGGAGTGGTGATGCCCGCCCGGGGAAAGAGGCGCTTCGCCGAGTGCGGGAGTTAGGGCTGATTAATGTCAATGGCGGGAACACCCGGCCGTTGAAATACGACTCCGCGCTGGCGGCGGTCTGGCCCGATGGGCGTCTTGTCGGGGATGAGCTGCAGGTGCATGCACCTGTGCTTAACGAAAACGTGTACACAAATTTGTGGACCGGACCTTTCTATGGCTATCGCAATGCCAGAGAGAGTTTTGATCTGCTTAATACACCGTATCGTCTGAAGCCCAGTGGAATCTACTACCACTTTTATTCGGGCACCTATCCTGAATCCCTCAAGGCCTTGAATGAGGTTTATCAACACGCTTTGGCGGAACCGAATACTCCGCTTTACCTCAGTGAGTACGCCTCTCGTGTGAAGGCTCGTTATTACGGTGCCTTGATGTTGAGTGAAAGCGGACATTACCAGTGGCGAGGGCTTGAGCGACCAACAACGGTAACCTTGCCCTCCGGAACGTATCCGGATCTCCAGAAGAGCGAGGGAGTGGCGGGCTTCAATCGTCATGGCGGGAAACATTATGTGCATCTGGTTGGCGGGGCCCCGGAGTTAGTGTTAACCGGGCAGGCACCGGACGGCGCGTATCTGGAATCGGCTAATGCTCCGCTCATGGACTGGCGCCGGGAGCAGAGTTCGCAAGAGCGGTGGCGTTTGACGTTGTCTGCGAAAGGGCATGTGCCAGTGGAACTGCGGTTCAGCACCAAAGGCGCTTGCCAGGTGCGCAGCACACACCAGGTAACAAGGCTCGGCCCCGGGGGGTTCCGGTTGTCCGGGAACAGCGTTTCTGACTTTGTCGTGGAGTGCGACTGAGTGCGGAGGAGCTTGAAGCGTCCAAGTCTGTTCGGAATGCCTGCTCTGGTGGTGATGGGCACCCTGGCCATTGTGTTGCTCTATGTTTTGCATCCCCGGGAGGCGTTTTTCGATCAGATAGGGCGCCTCAAGGAGCCGGATGCGTTATCCCTGGCTTATCTGTCGGTGTTGCTGGATGCTGACTCGGACAACGAGGAGCTACGTGTCCGCCTGGCTCAGATGCAATCTGACGTGGGGCATTCCCGAGAGGCGCTGGAAACATTGCAGCCTTTGCTCAGGAGCCCCTCAGTGCCGCCGGAGGCCGCGAGGCTTGCGCTTTCTCTTGCCACGGCAGACCTGGCAGCGGCTCCGGATACTGCCATACGTCAGCAGCGCAAGGCTGCTTTGCTGGCTATGGTTAAACACCTTGTGACCGTGCCTGGTGCAGATGGAGAGATTCACCGTATGGTGGAGCCGCTGCTGAATTGGCTGACGCCTGAAGAACAGCTTCAGTTGCTGCCCTCGCTGCTGGGGTCTGCGAATGAAGAAGATCGGCTGTGGTTGATGCTTTCTCTGGGCAACGCCCAGGTGGCTTCCGGAGACCCGGCCGTCGCCGCAGAGACGTTGGAGCAGATTATCGATGACCTTCCGGAACCCGAGCAGCCCCGGGCGGGGCAGGAGCTGGTCCGCCTATACCTCGCGTCTGGTCAGCCCCTCGAAGCCCTGGCCACCTTTCAGGCCAGAGGCCTGATGACACCGGGCTCTGACGGCCTCCAGAACGCAGTTCGACTGGCACGGTTGGCGGGGAATGATGCTTTGGAGAGGCAGTGGCTGTTGGCCCTGACAGCCGTTCGTTCCGGCGATGTTGAGGCGCTCAGACGTTTGCGGGGATTGCAGTTGGCCAATGGCGATTTGTCATCTGCGGCCAAAACTGCCGTGCGCATCATTCAATTGGACGATGCCTCGATAGAAGACAGAGTCTGGGCCGCCCGGGTACTAGAATGGGAGGGGCAGCCGGAAGTGTCCCTGGCTCAATGGCGCTCGCTTTACCGTGAGCATGGACACCTTGAAGCGCTGCAACGCTCAACGGCCTTATCCCGGGATCTGTATTTGTGGGACGACCTGCTCCGGGTACTCGAGTTGGCTAGAAACCGGGGGGATCTTGATGCTGATGGCTACCTCCTTCTCGGGGATGGCTACACCCGTGCGGTTGAGCTTGAACAGGCGATGGAAATACTGGAAGAGGGGGAACGGCGATACCCTGGCCAGCAGGGCTTTGTTGATCGACTCTACCAGCTATACGTAAACAATAACCGGTATCTGGATGCCATACGGCTGTTCGAAAGGAAGCAAACACTGAAAGAACCTGAGCGGCTGATCCTGGCGAATTTGTATTGGCGAACGCGCCAGGTGGAGCGCGCCATTGCCACGTTGGAGGCCACTTTTACGACCCCAGAGCACTTTACGGAAGCTGAGCTGATGAGGCTTGATCTGCTGACTTTGCTTGGTGATCCCGAAAAACTCCGTGAAGAGTACCAGACACTCATGGCCGGGAACTGGCAGCAGCACGACGAGGGAGTGGCTGACCGGCTGATTGGGCTGGCGGCGCAGTTCGGCGACTACAAACGGGTGGCTGGCCTCGCCGAGGCGCAATTCGAGCAGACTGGAGATCCCGGTTACCTTTCCATACTGGCGGATGCCCAGGCCAATACCAGCCAATGGCCGGCACTGGAAGAAACCTTGCAGAATTGGGAGCAGTATTCTTCCCATGAGCAAGATGATCGCTACTGGGCGTTTCGTGGTCGTTTGTATGAACATGCGGGTCAGCGGGACAGGGCAGAGCAGGCGTACCGCCGGGCCCTGGTTCTGAGCCCGGAAAACGAGGATATTCTGGGTGCCTGGGGCTGGTTGCTGGTTGCGGATGCCGGTGGGCATGAAGACCGATTGCGTGCTGTTCTGACAGAACTGTCTTTGTTGCCGGGGCAGCGGCAGCATGCACTACTGGCCTACGGTTACGCCGAACTCGGTGAGGATCAGCGGGCCCGATACTGGCTTCAGAAGTTGCGCCAGGGTGGCGACGCAGGCTGGCTCCCACTGGCTGAGCAGGCCAGTCTTGCGGAACGCTTGGGAGATCCGGTGCTTGCCTTCCACCTGAGGCGTTTTGCGGCCAGGCAGGAGCCTGTCAGCGTGCAGCCGCGAACGCCCTCGTTAGCTCGCAGGCCTGACGCTGTGCCTGAAGCGAGGTCCGCTCCGCTGTATCTCTCTGACAACCGCGCCGTGCAACTTGGCTGGCAGCGGGAGCGGATAAGCAGCATGGCGGTTGATCACTATTACGGTGCCTGGGATTACAGTACCGAGGCATATCGCGTTACGGGGCGGGTCGCCAGCCTGGACACCAACAACGACACCCGGTTTACGGGGCCCGTTCGGCCGTCTTCTGAGGGGCAGGTGATGTTTCAGAACAACGCGACGGATTGGTTGCTGACAGCCGGCATCGGGCATCTGGACCGGTTAGAAGGGAGTGGTTTGTGGTCTGCATTGGAACTTCGCTTCCAGCCTGGGCGTCGATGGCAAGTTACCCTGGGCCAGTATCTGGGAGAGCGCGCTACCGATTCTGCCGAGGCATGGTGGTTGATCGATAAGAATCGCACTTCACTGGAAGGCACTTATCAGGCCGATAGCCGAGCGGTGGTGGGCGCCCGCGTGGAGGCCCTGTCATTTGATGCTGCCGGGCAGAGTGAGATTGCGGAAGGGCAGCGCTATGAGCTGTTCGGCAGCTACCAGCTATCCAGGGGCCACCCCGATTGGGTGGTGCGCGGTGAATACGTTTTACAGGATCTGGGCCAGATGACTCCTCTGAAGTCTGAGACCCAGTCGTTGTTCACCCGGCCACTTGGGACGGACGAATTACTGACCAGAGACTACGAACGCCTGTCTGTAGGTGTGCGCTGGCAGGAACAGGCTCCGCATTCGCTGCTTGAACAGCGGGCACAGCCAGGCTGGTATTTTGATATGACGACCGGTTACGTGCTGTCTTCCGAGACCGTTGAGTATGGCATCAGCGGGGGGGTGAGCTGGTCGGTTGGGGGCAATGACGAGATAGCTCTTTCCGCGGGTTACTCCTCGGATAGTTTGAGTGGCGACAGCACCGTGGATGCGCGCCTCACCTACACTTTGTTTTTCAATACGTCAGGAGACAATCGATGACTCTGCTACGACCCCTGCTTTTGGCCGGGCTGTTTTTAGCCACACTGACCGGGTGCTCGACCCTGATTTCGGAATCGGGTGAAACGCCTATAGAGCTGGGCGAGCGGTTTGCCGTAGTGCCTTTTGTAAACCTGTCTGAGACCCCGCAGGCCGGAGACCGGGCCGCCAGTATCGCCGTTGCGATTCTTCGGGCGAAAGGCGCTCCCCGAGTTGAGTTATACCTGCCGGAGGATGCTAATCCTTTGATGTATGAAAGCCAGGCACGGCAGGAAGAAGCCCTGATGATGGCTGAAGCCGAGGGCGCAGACCTGATTGTGACCGGAACGGTGGAAGAGTGGCGGTACAAAGCCGGGTTTGATAGCGAGCCGGCCGTTGGTGTGACGTTGATAGTCCGGCGGGCTGGCAGTAATGACATCGTATGGTCCGGCACGGCTGCCAGCACTGGCTGGGGTCGGGAGAGCCTGGGCACGGTTGGCCGCGATGTGCTTGAGGACCTCACCAATGCGATGCCTTTGATTCGCAGCTTAGACTGATGGCAATGCGGGAGTCCCGGGCTCATCCGTCTGTCCCCATGGCCGATACAGCGGTTGAAGCGCATGGCTGGCTGAAATGGCTGGAAGTGGTTGTGGTTACCGGCCTGTTCCTCGGTTCGGGCTTTTGGCTCCGGCCGCAGGACCCTTTGCATGTTGAGAATACGTTTGCCTGGCCGGTACTTGCGCCGTTACTGATCGGGCTGCGTTACGGGTTTTTTCCTGCGCTGATGTCCGGGCTTCTGGTTCTGCTGGTGGCTGGCTGGCAGTACGAAATCGCCATGGTGTCCACGTACCCCTGGGGGTGGGCCGCAGGCATTCTTGCGTGCAGTCTGCTGGCGGGTGAATTTCGCGACTATTGGGAGCGGCAACTGGAACGCTCCCGCGCGGTCAATGACTACAGTCTCCAGCGTCTTGAGGAATTTACCCGCAATTTTTACCTGATGAAAGTATCCCATGATCGCTTGGAACAGCAGCTTGCGGGGAGCTCAGGAAGTTTGCGCGAAGCCCTCAGGCGTCTTTATGGTGAGCTTTCCCAGACTCAGGCGGACGGTCTGAATGGCGAACGTGCCTCTTTAATGCTTCGGGTGCTCGCTCGTTACGGGCAACTTCAGACTGCCGCGCTGCTGCCCGTGTCCGGGCAGCAGGTTGGGCCGGAACCACTGGCGATCATCGGTGACTTCAGGGAGGTTCCAGCCTCCGACCCGCTTATTCACTACGCTCTGCAGGAACGGACCCTGGTCTCGGTGCAAACGGAATTTCGGAAACACCTGAAAAAACTCGATACTGAACTGCTTGTGGTTATACCACTGATCAGCTCTGGTGGTGAGTTGGTGGCTTTGTGTGCCGTTAAGTCACTGCCGTTTTTCAGTTTTCAGAACCGGACATTGAGATTGCTGGCCATTCTGTCTGGCCACCTGGCCGACATGCTCTGTCAGCGAGATGACACAGTTGACGGCTCTCATGAGTGGCAGAACCTGTGCTTCCAGGCCCGGCGCGCGGCACGAGATGCGGAGCAGTTTGACCTGCCTTCAGTCTTGCTGCGTCTGCAGGTCGAAGAACAGGACCTGGCGACACTGCAGGAAAGGATGACCGGGCTGCTGCGTGGCCTGGATGTCATCGCGGTGGATCGTCAGGCTGGCGCCCCCTGCGTGGTCCTGCTGATGCCGCTGACGGACGAACTCGGGCTGGCGGGGTACCTGCATCGGCTGGAGCTGGATATCCGGGAGAGCACCGGGCGTTCTCTGTGGGCGTTTGCTGTCAAGCAGACTCTGGTGCTTCGTCAGGAAGAACAGGTCAGCGGCTGGCTGTTGAGGGAGGATGGCGCGAGTGACTAGTTACTGGCTCCTGCCGTTTGGCCTGCTCTCTGAGGTAGGCGGGGCCGTTGCGCTTTTTACCGCAGGGGATGCTGCCCACGCCCTGGCAGGGTATCTGGTTGCGCACGCACTTGCTTGCCTTGTTTTTACGCTGGCGTTGCTTGTTTTTATGCCTGCCCGCTATCGGCAACAACGCTGGCTCCCGGCTATATTTTTGTTCTCACTGCAGTTTGCTATTCCTTTGGTTGGCAGCCTTGGCGTTTTTGCCGGTATTTTGCTGGCGCTTTACCTTCCCCGTTCAAGCCGGGAATTGCCCTGGCAACAAGTGCCCATCCCGGAGCTTCCTTACCGGCCAACCGACATGGACAATCAGGTGGTTTATACCGAGGGTGGTTTGAGGCAGGTGCTCCGTGAAGCCAATGACCCGGCAAAACGTCTGAAAGCGCTACTGGCGAGCCGACAGATGTCCGGGCGGGAAGGCGTGAACATTCTCCGGGAGGCCCTGAAGGATCCGGTTGATGACGTTCGGCTGTTGGCCTACTCCATGTTGGAGCAAAGGGAAAAGGCGCTGGTACAGGAGGCCGAACGGCTGCAGACGCAGCTGGCACAGACCACCGAGCCGAAGCCTGTTAAACAGATGAACCGACGGCTGGCCCAAACCTGGTGGGAAACCGCCTATCTGGGGCTTGCACAGGGCAGTTTGCGACAGTACTACCTTGAAAAGTCCCGGGAATTGCTTATAAAACTGGTGGCCACGTACGATGAGCCTGCAGACTGGCAGTTGCTGGGCCGGGTGGAGCTGGCACTGAGCAAGCCTGATCAGGCCCGTGATGCCTTTGAGGTAGCCATTGATAATGGGGCCCGTCAGGAGCATATCCTTCCGTACCTGGCGGAGATCGCCTTTCTGGACCAAGACTATCAGCGGGTCAGGTTTTATCTGGCCAGATGTGCCCACGGGCACAGTCACCCCGCAATCACCCCTCTTCTTGAAGCCTGGTTATGAGTCTGTTCAAGCGTAAGCAACCGTATGTCGCCGACATTGCTCTTCTGTTGGAAGGCACGTACCCCTATATTCGGGGGGGTGTTTCATCCTGGGTGCATCAGATGATCACCGGGCTCCCCGAGTATCAGTTCGCGCTGATTTTTCTGGGCGGAGATCCAGGCCACTATGGTGAGCAGCAGTATACGTTGCCGGAGAATGTGACCCATCTGGAGTGCCACTATCTGATGGAATCTGGTGCCAGAGAGCGTCCTCGTCCTCGGGATGGAAATGCCGAAGCGTTCCAGAATCAGCGTCGGCTTCATGACAGTTTTAAGGCCAATGAGTCCATTCCAGAGGAGGTTTTGACGCGGGTGTTCAGGGATCTGGGGAAGACCGGGGGTATTACCCGAAAGGACTTCCTGTACAGCCGCGAAAGCTGGAAGGTGATTGAGGAGAGCTTCCATACCTACTGCACCGAGCCCTCGTTCGTGGATTATTTCTGGACGATAAGAACCATGCACGCCCCTTTGTTCACTCTGGCGGAGATTGCTCAAAACATGCCCCGGGTTCGCATGGTGCACTCAATCTCAACCGGTTATGCGGGGCTTCTGGGGGCGATGGTCAGTGATCGGGAACGCTTGCCTTATCTGATCAGCGAACACGGGATCTACACCAAAGAGCGGAAGATTGATCTTTCTCAGGCTCAGTGGATTGACGATCCGGATGATCAGGTCAGTGAAACACTCAGTGACCAGTTGGGGTACATCCGCCGACTGTGGATCCGGTTTTTTGAGGTGATCGGCCGACTTGCGTACCAGAAAGCCAATACGATTGTGTCCTTATACTCCGGGAACCGTTTGCGACAGCATCAGGATGGCGCGGCTGAGGAAAAAACCTGCATTATTCCAAACGGTATTGACCCCGAACGTTTCCGGGTGCCAAGAGAAGCTCGCCAGGAGGCGATTCCAAAAGTTCTTGGGCTGGTTGGGCGGGTTGTCCCGATCAAGGATATCAAAACGTTTATCCGGGCCATGCGTTCCGTTAGTGAGCAGATTCCGGAGGCCGAAGGGTGGATTGTCGGGCCAGAAGATGAAGACCCGGCGTATGTGACCGAGTGCCGGAATCTGGTGGCCAGTCTGGGGCTGGAAGGCCGGGTAAAGTTTCTGGGATTCCAGAATGTCAGCGAGATATTGCCACAATTGGGGCTGATGGTGCTGACCTCCATTTCAGAAGCGTTACCGTTAGTCATTCTGGAGGCCAATGCCGCGGGTTTGCCTTGTCTGGCGACGGATGTTGGTGCTTGCCGGGAGTTGATTGAGGGCATGAGTGAGGAAGACCGGTCACTGGGGCCGTCGGGGGCGGTGGTTCCGATTGCCGATCCTGAAGCCACGGCCCGGGAGGCGGTACGCTTGCTCACCGATAGCCAGGCCTGGCGAATGGCCCAGACAGCTGGTTTGGAGCGCGTGTCCCGCTTTTACACGCTGGAGAGCATGTTTACCCGGTACAGAGCACTCTACCAGCAGGCGTTGAGCTCACAAGGAAACGAGGAAGACTAGTGGCAGGAATCGGATTTGAGCTTAGGCGGATACTGCGGCGCGAGAGTTTCGTAAACCTTCTTGGCGCATACGGGCTGGCCGGTATCATCAGTTCCGGCCCCTGGGTTTTGTCTGTGCTGGGCGTGATGATCATCGGGGTGTTCAGTTTCGCCCTGGAGGCCAACCAGGTATCCGTGGTCCAGTTTCTGGTATCTGTGACCTATCTGATGGCGTTTTCGCTGATTTTGTCGGGGCTTTTCCAGCATGTGTTTACGCGTTGGGTGGCGGACCGGCTGTACGAGTCCCGGCGTGACATCATTCTCCCGAACCTGATGGGGGTGATCTGGGTATCAACAGGGTTGTCGTTTGTGTTGGGTGTGATGGCTGCCATCTGGCTGATGCCGGGAACGAGCTATACCTATCGATTATTGATGCTGGCCAACTTTGTGGTGCTCTGCAATCTTTGGCCGGTTACGATCTTCCTGTCGAGCATGAAGTCTTACCGGCGGATTGTGGTGGTGTTTGCCCTCGGGTATATGGTTGCCATTGTAGGCTCCATCCAGCTGCGGGACTTTGGCATCGAAGGGTTCCTGATTGGGCTTCTGTTGGGACACAGTCTGCTGTTTTTCAGTTTTTTCTACACCATCATCCGGCAATACCCTGGTAGTGCCTTGATCCGCTTTGACTTCACAAAGCGGACCCAGATTTTCCCAACTCTGATTTTTACCGGCCTGTTGTTCAATGCTGCGGTATGGGCTGACAAGCTGATTTTCTGGTTTGTGCCGGAAACTTCTGAGCCGATCATCGGGCTTTTGCGGGCATCGGTTATCTACGATATCCCGATTTTTCTGGCATATCTGTCCATTATCCCGGGTATGGCGGTGTTCCTGGTCCGGATGGAAACCGACTTTTCAGAGGCGTACGACCGTTTTTACGATGCGGTCAGGGAAGGCGATACCCTCGAGCGCATTAACCGTTTCCGGGACGATATGGTGCTGGTCGCGAGAAACGGCATCTACGAGATCTTTAAAGTGCAGGGTATGACGGTGATTGTCCTGTTCCTCTGGGCAGAAGAGATTTTGTCAGCGCTTGGTATCTCGACGCTCTACCTGCCCCTGTTTCATATTTTTCTGGTGGCGGTGGCCATGCAGTTAATTTTGCTGGCTATCCAGAACGTGCTTTTCTATCTGGACTCCCGAGGTATCAACCTGATCCTTTGTGTGTTGTTTCTGGTGTCTAACATTGTCTTTACCCTGATTACCATCGAACTGGGTGCGGCGTTTTACGGGTATGGCTACGCCGCAGCCACGCTGGTGTCCGCTCTGGCTGGCCTGGCGTTGTTGTCGCGCAAATTCAATGAGCTTGAATATGAGACGTTCATGCTACAGGGGCGCTAGGAAGAGGGCGGGTTCTCTTGGTAAAGCGCCCTCTCTGGCCGGCCGATGCTCTTAAAGTTGCTGACGGGTGGCTGCAGAGTGAGCTGGAGGTTAGACTAGCCTGTATCCAACAGATGAGCCTGATAGACCCTTGCAGGCTGTAACACAGAAGGAACAGACCTTGTCCATCAAATTGACTCAGTTCAGCCATGGTGCCGGATGTGGCTGCAAAATCGCTCCGGATGTATTGGATCGCATCCTTCATACCGATGCTCCGGAATTCCATGATCCCCGCTTGTTGGTGGGCAACAGCAGCCGCGATGATGCTGCTGTTGCCGACGTGGGGAATGGTCTGGGGGTTATCAGTACTACAGATTTCTTTATGCCGGTGGTGGATGATCCGTTCGATTTCGGCCGAATTGCGGCCACCAATGCGATCAGTGATGTCTATGCCATGGGCGGTAAGCCGGTGATGGCCATTGCGATTCTGGGGTGGCCAGTCAATGAACTGGAACCGGAGATTGCGGCCCGGGTGATTGATGGCGGTCGTGCAGTCTGTGCCGAGGCGGGCATTGCACTGGCCGGGGGGCACAGTATCGACTCACCTGAGCCGATTTTCGGCCTGGCGGTTACCGGGCAGGTTGCCGTGGATCGTATCGTTCGTAACGATACGGCCAAAGCCGGTGATCTGCTGTATCTGACCAAGCCGCTGGGGGTGGGAATCCTGACCAGTGCTTCCAAAAAGGGTAAGGTGACGCCTGAAGACCTGGCGGTGGCTGTGGAGAGCATGGCCAC
Organism: Marinobacter daepoensis DSM 16072; assembly: GCF_000421165.1. Taxonomy (GTDB): domain Bacteria; phylum Pseudomonadota; class Gammaproteobacteria; order Pseudomonadales; family Oleiphilaceae; genus Marinobacter; species Marinobacter daepoensis. The sequence goes on along the minus strand of NZ_ATWI01000009.1, from coordinate 766,986 downwards.
TTTGAATAAGGTGGGTGAAGCCTTTGCTGAGGTGGAGGGTGTCAATGCGATGACCGACGTGACCGGTTTCGGTCTGGCGGGGCATCTGCTGGAAATCTGCCGGGGCAGTGGCCTTCAGGCCCGGGTCAGCCGTCGGGCTGTGCCGGTGCTGCCTAACCTTAAACCCTATATTGACGCGGACTGTATTCCTGGCGGAACCCATCGCAATGCGGCGGCTTTCGGTAACGCCATTTCTGGTATGTCCGGCGCCGATAAGCTGTTGTTCTGCGATCCTCAGACCAGTGGCGGTCTCATGGTCTGTGTTGCTGCAGAGAACCGGGAGACGTTTGAGGCAGTGGCTCGTGAACATGGCCTGGAGTTGCAGCCGCTGGGGTGTCTGGAGGCTGCTGGTTCTGAAGACAGCCTGGTGTTTATCGAAGACTGAGCCGGCGAATAAACGAGGCCGCACGGGAAATCTCCGGTGCGGCTTTTTTGTAAGGTGTTTAGTGGCACACGAGCGGAAGATGGTTAAATCCGCCCGTTGGGAACGAGGCTCGCTCTGGCGGATGGCCTTCCACCATGTCTATCATATTTACCTGTTTCAATAACTCTTCCATAAAGACGTTCAGTTCCATTCGCGCCAGCGGTGCACCCGGACAGACATGAATTCCTGCACCATAGAGAAGGTTCTTTGGCGCATTCTCCTGTGGGCAAAATCTGTCCGGATCACCGAAAGTAGCCTCATCCCGGTTGGCGGAAGCCCAGAGAAGGGTGATTTTTGCACCTGCCGGGATGGTCTTGCCGCCGATCTCCGTCTCTCTGGTGGCTAAGCGCCGGTTGGAGATCAGCGGTGCATCCATTCGCAAGATTTCATCAATGGCGTTCGGCAGTTGATCCGGGGCGGCTTTCAGGTCCTTCAGCAGGGCCGGGTGATGAGCCAGATAGTGGGCGAGAATGGAGATGCTGGCGGAGATGGTCGCTAGTTCCCCTACGGTCCAGTTTCGCAGCAGACTGACCAGCTCGTCATCCGTCATGGACGTGCCGTTCACCTTTTCGCGCATCAGCTGCGTCGTGACATCGTCAGGCGCCTGTGTGCCTGCGCGGCGACGGACGTTCAGGAGATCACGAATGTAGCCATCGAATTCGGCCGCCACGTTGCCCATCGCCGAGCGATTTCCTGCCAGCGTTGCTTTGTGGTTCTTTGAGACCCACTCCGCGAGAGGGTGATGCAGGCACTCAGGCCAGCCCATGAAGTCGCATTGAACCTGCAGGGCAAAAGGGCGGCTCAGGGTGCTGACGACATCAATCGGCTCTCCGGTGTTGAGTGTCGAAATTAACGTTCTGGCCAGGTGCCGGCACTGGGGCTCGAACTGAATCATTCGCTCCGGCGCAAAATAGGGCTCAATGACCTTACGGTAAGGGGTGTGATCCGGAGGGTCCATGCCGTTGGGGACGGAAAGGTGAGCTGATACGACATTGCTGAAGGTGTGGTGATCCTCCAGCACGGTCATGACATCGGCGTGACGGAACAGCGTCCATTGCTGGTATTCGCTCCAGGCAACCGGGCAGGTGTTGCGCATGGCATCGTAGGCCCGGGTCTGATTCTTTTGAACGCTGGCGTCTCTGGGGTCCCAGTCTTCCCGATACTGTTCTGCCATACGGCCTCCTGACAATGAACTTGGCTTTTTAAAAGCCTATCACCGGAGGCCGTTCTGCCTTTGGAGAAATATCAAGTGCTGATATTTGTAAAGGAAAGTGCTTATGCGTTTCGGGTAACGCCGATTATTTTCAGGTGAATCGGCTTGCGCCCTCTCATGGGCCACTCGATGCTGCTGCCGATGCTCAGCCCCAGCATGGCAGCACCGGCCGGTGCCAGAATGGACACTTTGTGATCGGCTCCATCCACTTCATGAGGGTAAACCAGAGCCACTTCATTTTCCGCTCCGCTATCCTCGTTCAGGAAGCGTACCCGTGAGTTCATGGTGACAACGCCCTCTGGCATCTCTGCCAGGGGTTTCAGGTCTGCCCGGCTCAGTTCTTCCTCCAGGCCATCGGCCACATCGGACTGGCCTGCTACCCGCTCAATCAGGGTGCTGAGGCGGTTATAATCTTCTTCTGCAACGATTATGGATGGTAAATCAGCCATAAGAATCTCCGGGAGATAATAAGGATATTGGATTGTTGTTAAGCGCTGAATCCGGATGGGGAAAAGGTTGGATTCAGCGGAATCAGAGGCGGATAGCAGCCCTGCCGGTGTTCCTGGAGGAAGACCGCAGTGCCAGAAAATTTGTGTAATTGCCTGAACAGAGGATGTTCACGGTAACTGCACGTCGCCTTTAAAGTTGATGAAGTTCTGAATCTACCCTCGGACGCAGAAAATGGCAACTGCGAACTTGTCGAAGATATGTGCTAGTGTCCGTCGCTTGTTGCCGTTGCGGCAATAGGTGTTTCCATAGGGGCGAGTGGGAGATCGCGATGCCAGTAGTTGTTCAGGCTCTGATACCGGTATTTGTACTGATCATTCTGGGCCACGGATTGCGCCGGGCAGACTTCCCCGGTGGGGATTTCTGGCCAAGGGCCGAGCGTTTTACCTATTACGTGCTGTTTCCTGCCATGCTGGTCTTCAAGTTGGGGCAGGCACGATTGCCACCATCGGCCTACGGCGACACCGCTTTGCTTATCATCACGATGCTGGTGGCCATGACCCTGGTTCTTACGATTGCACAATGGTTCTGGAAGTGGTCCGGGCCTGTGTTCTCTTCCGTGTACCAGGGCGGCATCCGCTTCAACTCGTACGTCGGGCTTGCCGCTGGCGGGATGCTGTTGGGGGATGAGGGGTTGTCTCTGACCGCGATTGCCGTGGCCATTATGGTGCCTCTGCTGAACCTGCTTTGTATTCTGATGTTCTCCCTGGTTGCGGAGCGTGGGCGGATCAACCTGGCCGGGGTGTTCCGGGCGATTGTGACCAACCCTTTGATTGTCGGGTCGGTGATCGGGGTTTTATGGAGCTACTTCCAGATAGGTTTTCATCCATTGTTGGCGGGGATTCTGGAGCCACTGAGTAATCTGGCGTTGCCGATGGGGCTGATGACCGTGGGTGCTGGGCTGCAGCTCAGTGCCTTGCGGGGAAGCTCGGGGCCTTTTCTGGTGTCTTCTGCGCTGAAACTTCTGGTTTTCCCGCTACTGGCGGCCGCTCTGGCCTGGATGCTTGGTTTGGAGGGGCTGCTGGTGCAGGTGGTTGTCCTGTTAGCGGCTCTGCCAACGGCCACATCGGCGTACATTCTGGCGCGCCAGCTTGGGGGGGATGCGCCGCTGATGGCGGGTATCATCAGCGGGCAAACCCTGTTGGCGATGGTGTCAATTCCCCTGATGCTGAGCCTGCTCTGGTAAGCAGGCCAGGACAGCCTCTGCCACCGATTGCTGAAACTCCACGTAACCGGATGGTGTAGATGCGATCTCAGTTGCCAGCGGGTCCCAGGTGCTGAACGTCACGTCTATTCCCTCGGTGATTGAGCGCCACCACTGCCGGTTAAACTGAGGCTCTGTCAGCAGGCAGGGGTGCGTGGCGGCTTGCAACTTGTTCTGCACATTCGCGATGTGTCTGGCCCCCGGGGAAAGTTCCGGATTGAGGGTCAGGGTCCCCTCGAGGGATAGACCGTAGTGTTCGGCATACCGGGTGAAGGCATCGTGGTAGGCGAACAGGCTGACGTTGGCCAGCCCTGAAAAACTGGCTCTGATGCTCTGTTCGCTGGCTCGCAGGTCGGCTTCGAAACGAGCCAGGTTGGCATCCAGTTCGCTCTGATTCAGACTGTCGAAGCGGGCCAGCGCCTGGCGGATATCGGTTGCCATTTTCAGCGCGAGCATCGGATCGACCCAGATGTGCGGGTCTTCACCTTCTCCGTGGTCGTGCTCGTGCAGGTTCAGGTTTTCGGTGTGATCGTGGTGGTCATGCTCTTCATGCTGATGACCGTGATCAGCATGATCCTCCTCCGTTGTATCCAAGTCATCGGAGTCCAGGAAGGCAACGGATTTTTCGTGAAACTCCTTTCCCTTTAACAGACGTCCCAGAAACGTCTCCATATCCGGGCCTACCCAAAAAATGACGTCTGCCTGCGCCAGTGCCTGGCGCTGAGACGGTTTCATGCTGTAGTTATGTGGGCTGGAGCCGGGTGGGATCAGAGTCGACACGCTGACACTTTCGCCAGCAACGGCTTTCACCAGAAGTTCCAGGGGTTTTATTGAGGTTACGATGTCCGTGGCAGAAGCCGGAACCGTCCAGGTAAGGGCGGTGAGGGCGATGGCAATGGGGAGGCTTTTATACGGCATGTGGGTTCCAGAATCTGTGGTTTTCTTGAAACGTTATAATATAACTTTTGGTGCCGGAAATGCAAAAGCGGGCCATGCGAAACCTCAGGAGGGCCGCTATAATGCGCCTCTTACACATCGGCCACATATTTTCAGGATGGTTTCATGACAGTACGCACTCGAATTGCTCCGTCGCCCACGGGTGACCCTCACGTTGGTACCGCCTACGTGGCCTTGTTTAACCTGTGTTTTGCACGTCAGCACGGCGGCCAGTTCATTCTCCGCATCGAAGATACAGACCAGGCGCGCAGTACCGCAGAATCTGAACATGACATTCTTACGGCCTTGCGCTGGCTTGGTCTCAATTGGGACGAGGGCCCTGATGTGGGCGGCCCCCATGGCCCTTACCGCCAGTCAGAGCGTAAGCATATGTATGCCCAGTACGCTGAAGACCTGGTGACCGCTGGCCACGCGTTTTATTGTTTCCGGACGCCGGAAGCGCTCGATGCGATTCGTGAAGAGCGGAAGGCTCAGGGGCTGAACCCTGGCATCAAGGGCGACCTGGAGTTGCCGGAAGAGGAAGTAAAGCGCCGTCTGGATGCAGGGGAGTCCTACGTCATTCGGATGAAGGTGCCAGACCAGGGTGTGTGTGAGATTCAGGACATGCTTCGGGGCACCATCGAGATTGACTGGGCGCAGGTGGATTGCCAGATCCTGCTCAAGTCAGACGGGATGCCGACTTATCATCTGGCGAACGTGGTGGATGACCACCTGATGGGGATTACCCATGTCTTGCGTGGTGAAGAGTGGATTAACTCGGCACCCAAGCACAAACTCCTGTACCAGTACTTTGGCTGGGACATGCCGGAGCTGTGCCATTTGCCGCTGCTGCGTAACCCGGATAAGAGCAAGTTGTCCAAGCGTAAAAATCCGACCAGCATCAACTTCTACGAGCGCATGGGGTTCATGCCGGAGGCTGTGACCAACTATCTGGGTCGTATGGGATGGTCGATGCCGGACGAGCGTGAGAAGTTCTCCCTGGATGAAATGATCGAAAACTTCGACATTCAGCGTGTTTCTCTTGGTGGGCCGGTGTTCGATGTTGAAAAGCTTCGTTGGTTGAACGGCCAGTGGATCCGGGAAGAGCTGACCGATGAGCAGTTCATGGCGCGCATGCAGAACTGGTGGTTTAACGAAGACGCCCTGAAAGCTTTAGTTCCTCACATCAAGGGCAGGGCGGACGTATTCTCGGATGTGGCGCCAATGGCCCAGTTCATGTTCAGTGGTCTGTTAAACCTGACGCCGGAAGATTTTGCTCATAACAAGTTGGATGAAGGTCAGATCAAGCGGGTGCTGCAGTTTGCCCTATGGAGACTGGAGGCGCAGCGCCACTGGAGCAAGGAAACCATTTTTGCGGACATCAAGGCTCTGGCCAAGGCGATGGACCTGAAGATGGGGGATTTCATGTTCTCGATCTTCGTGGCCATTGCCGGTACGCCGAACTCCTGGTCGGTGATGGATTCCATGGCTTTGCTGGGGCCTGACATGACCCGCTCCCGATTGCGCCATGCGCTTGACGTGATGGGTGGCTTTTCCAAGAAGGAAACCAAGAAAGTAGAGAAGGAATACGCTGCTCTGGATATTTGATGAGCGGTTTGGTCAAGAAATAAACGCGCCGGACAGGGATGTTCAGAAAAATGAAAAAAAGTGGAAATTAACGGTTGACGCCCCGGGGGCGGATCCTTAATATACGCAGCCGTTGAGGGGCCATAGCTCAGCTGGGAGAGCGCAACACTGGCAGTGTTGAGGTCAGCGGTTCGATCCCGCTTGGCTCCACCAATTTCTAGTCCCCTTCGTCTAGTGGCCTAGGACTCCGCCCTTTCACGGCGGCAACAGGGGTTCGAACCCCCTAGGGGACGCCAATTAGGCTTGACGGTTTAGTCCACCGGATAGCCATCAAAAAAACCGCCTTCGGGCGGTTTTTTTGTGTCTGATGTTCTTGGAGAGCTGGCTTTGGGCCCCTGATCTCGCCAGGGGCCCATGAGTGATCAGGCTCTGACGGCGATTGCGCCTTTGCCAACGCCTTCGTAGGCTTTTACCTGGATTCTGTCCTCCGGACACTCGGCTTTCAGCTTGTCAGCGATATGGGCCGCAATCAGCTCTACCGTGGTATCGGTTTCCATCATGTAAACGTGTTTTTGCGGCAGTGTAAGGGCGAACTCCCCCTGATTGGCTTCATACTCAAAGGTAATGTAGGCAATCCCGTCGTCACCAACATGCCGGCGCACGACGTCTTCCTCTGTGCCAACGTAGATGTCCTGCCATTGCTTGGCCCACCGTCTCTCCAGATCCGCGTCGCGATGACCGTTGCGATCGATGCGGATAGGAGACCGGTGGCCATGGGCGATGCGCTGGCAGTTACCCAGATGTTTCTTCAGGCCGTGAACGTAATGATAGTAAGGGCCTTCAATCACTTCCTCCCGCAGGAGGATGTCAACGGAGGTAACGTTGCCGGGCAGGACAGCCTTCAATTCTTTTTCTAGAAGGCTGGCGACGGCTGACGGCACGACCCGGTCCGACGAAAGCCAGACAACGGCTTCGTCGGGAGAGGTGTGCTCAATATGCCCCCCGCCCGTCAGTGCCCAGCGGAACGTGTCGGGTGTGTCCTCACTCCACTGCAGACCTTCATAGCCGCGAGGAATCACCAGCCGGTGATCAACCCGTTCGTCGATCACCCGTTTGATGGTGCGTTTGACGTTGCTGAAGTCGAACACCATGCCCTGGTCGTCCAACTCACCTCCGAGAACGACGTCGGCAATCCAGCTTTCACCTACCAGCCCACGGGAGGGGTCCAGATAGGCGAAGTCAATGACGGTCAGGTTGTCGACAAAGAGATGGTTCATGGGATGTCCGGCGTGGTGAGGTTGCATGATGGCGGAATTCTAGCAAAAATCGCTGCATTCAGCAGTTTCTGGGGGCGCATCATAAACACGAATGGTATCAGGAAGGATCCGCAGTTTCCGGCATTGGTCCTGGCGGCTGGCCAGGCTGCCCGCATGGGGCGCTTCAAACAATTGCTGCCGCTGCCCGGTGGCGGCTCGCTGCTGAGTCATGCGGTCTCTCAGGCCCGCCTGCTCTCTTCAAATACCTGGGTTGTGGCTGGTGCGGGGTATCCGTTGATTCGCTACCGTTGCCACTGTTCACCCTCGCGCTGGCTCTACAATGCTCGCTGGTCTGAAGGGCTTTCAAGCTCTTTGATCGCGGGTATCAGGCGTATGCCGGGTGAGGCCCTTGGCGTGTTTGTGTTGCTGGCTGATCAGCCTATGTTGGCGGAAGGCGGTCTTGAGCGGCTGGCGCGTCGTGCCCGGCAGAGCCCCGGGATTCCCTGGGCAGCCTGTTATGGTCGTCGTGTTGGTGTGCCCGCATGGCTCCCCCGGCATGTCTGGCCGGAGGTTCTGGCCCTCAGGGGAGATGTGGGGGCTGGCCTGGTTCTGAATCGCTCGGGTGCGCGGCCAGTTGATATTGCTGGCGTGCACCAGGACATTGACACCCCTGAGGACTGGGAAAGCGCGGTCCGCCGTTTAGCCGAACAGGCCGGATAGCCAGGCGATGCCAACGCTGAAGATGCCCAGGCTGATGGCCAGTCCGACGGCATAAACGCGGGAATTTGCCGAGCGTTGCTGAGAGACGTACAGGTCGATGGTGCGTTGGGCGATATCTTCCGCAGTCTCGCGGGAGATCTCGTGGGCCTGCTGAATGGCCTCGGATTGCAGTGTCTGCCAGAATTCGGTGTCGATGGTCTGTACGCTGGTGATGTGGTCTTTCAGCTCGGACATGTGTTCGGGGGTGAAGCCGGCATTCCTGGACAGCTCTTTTTTCAGGGCCGCGAGTTCGCGGGCCAGGCTCAGGTTGACCTCAGCGGCCACTTCATCCCGGAGGCTGCGAGTGCGTTCATCGACCAGCCCGGCAAGCGATTCCAGCCGTTCTTCAATGGCAGATTCCTGTTTGCTTCGTGTTTCCTCAAGGGCGCGTTTAAGGTGATCGAATTGCTCGTCAAAAAGCGAACTGAGCAGTTCGTGCAGCCGGTTGTTGATGTGAGTTTTTACGGCAGAGCGGGCGATCTGCTCGATCAGGTCGCTGGTCAGAGGCACGACATTGGGGTTGGCTACGCCATTCGGGCCCTGATCCGCTCTGGGGGACAGCTCCACGGATGCGTCTTCCGGCAGAGTCATGGGCTCGTCCTCCGGTTCTGACGCCTCGTGGCCGTTCATTTCCAGCGGGACCTCCGGCACCGTACCCTGTTCCACGTCGGTGGCCAGTTGTTCCAGCATCAGGCTGAGCCCTTCGTTGTGGGGCGGCTTCGTCAGGATGTTGTAAACACCAAAGTTACGAGCCTCATCCATGAAGGAGGATGATTTCTTGGACGTGCACATGATGATCGGAATGTCGGCGGTGTCCGGGTTGCTCTTGATGGCTTTTGTCGCTTCCACGCCATTCATTCCGGGCATCAGGTGATCCATGAAAATCACATCCGGCCGACCATGATTACGCAGGAAGTCTAGTGCTTCTTCGGCAGAGCCCGCCATAGTGACTTCCATTTCCCGACTCTCAAGCAGTTTGCTAAGTGCAAACCGGGCGACTTTTGAATCGTCCACCAGCAGAGCATTTTTGATCGCCATGTCATTCCCTCAACCTGTTACATCAAACGCGTGGGTGCTACCGCCCCGGTGATTACCAGCCTTCCAGATTCGGGCACTGGGTCGCCCGATAGCTTTTCTCCCGGTAACAGACGCCGGGCTCTGTGGTACGGGCCGTGAACACTTCTCCTGCTGCTGTGGTCAGGCGAACCTGTCCATAAGGCTCGCCGTAGCGAAAAGTGGCCTCAATGGCGCTGCCATTGGGGTTGCGCAGAAATCCTTTGCCATGGAATCGGCCTTCCATGTATTGCCCGTCGTACTTCTTGCCGTCGGCAAATACTTCAGAGCCCTTGCCGTGAAACTCGCCGTTGGAAAATTCGCCTTCGTAAGATCGGCCGTCGGGGTAGGTCAGGGCGCCCTGACCATGAAACTCACCGTTTCGGAACCCGCCGACATAAAGCATGCCGTCGGCGGTGGTCAGTGACCCGTGGCCATTCAGTCTGCCCTGGTCCCAGGAACCTGTCAGGATGTCGCCCTCGGGCAGAGTCAGCGTGCCTTTGCCCTGAAACTGATCATGCTGGAACTGGCCTGTGTAGGTGGTGCTGTCGGGTGATCGCCAGAGGCCTTCGCCATGGCGCGAGCCCTGTTTCCAGTCTCCCTCATATCGGCCACCATCCGGATACCAGGCGGTGCCGTGACCCTCAAACTCACCCTCAACAAACTCGCCTTCGTAGCGCAGGCCGGTGTCGTCTTGCCAGGTGCCGTTACCGGTTTTTATTCCTCCGCGCCACTCGCCATTGTTGTAGCTCACACGGGTGTAGGCGTCCAGTTTGCCCACAAGCGTCAATTCGTCACCAGCCTGAAGCGCGACGGACTGGCTCCAGGGTCGGTGCCCGGTTTTTTCAATCAGGACGTCATAGCGACCTGGTTCAAGCTGCAGAGCAAGCCGGGTTGCACCGTATTGCTGGCCATTGATGGTTACCCGGTCATCCACAACGTTGGAGCGTAGTACCAGAGTGCCGGTTGTGGGTGGCTCAGGGGGGGCGGGTTCTGGCCGGGGGGCCGGGGGGCTGGTGACCGGCTCATCGGGTTCGCTGAGTGCAGAGGGCGCCGCTGTTTCGATTGCGATTGCCGGCCTGGCCGCTGTCGGCCCGGTGTCGGAGAGTTCTGTTGTGGGTACCAGAGATTGGTCCATCAGTTTTTCCGACGTCGGCGAGTGTTCGGTTTCAGGAGACGTCTTGAGTGGTTGCGCCAGAGCCGGAGCGGCCACCTGGGGGCTGGTCAGATCCTGGCGAATTGATGCAAAACCTGCGGTCACCAGCAACATGAGGGCAAGTGCGTTAATAAACAGCAGTGGCCTGAAATCGACCATGACAAAACCTCTTGATCCAAACGTTCCGGATGCTTTGTTATTGGGTCATCTTAACCACTGTCTGCAATGTTATGTAACAGAAAGTGTCTGGACTTGATCAGAATGCCGGTCGTATCACACTTTATCCGGAAGCTGGTCATGGTTGAGTTGTTCCCAGGACTTCATGTAGACGTCGGCTTCGTATTGGTAAGGCGACCGGAAGGGCGTCAAGACAAAATCGAAGACCAGAAAGAAGGAGCCGATTGAAAGCCAGGCAATCAACAGGGTGCTCAGGGTTGTAGCCTGTTCTTCCGGGTTGGAGTCCACAAAACTCTGCAGCATTGGTATCAGGTCACCCGCCATGACCACCGGGTTAAAACTGGCCAACACGAAGGGTAGCCAGAAGGCGATAAACACTGGGAAAAAACCGTAGGACCACAGCACCCTGCGCAGGAGGTAAATGGCAACTTCCCGCCAGAATCTCTGTCGAAGGTCGGGCACTTTCCGGATTCGCTCCAGATAATCGCGTCGTTCCGCCCACCAGGCGGCAACTTCCGGGGCATCGATGTGCGTTTTCTCGGGGCTTCTGTCTGTCATGAATTGGCAGGCTACCTTGTTGAGTCTGTTCCGTGCATAGTATCCGATACTACGTGTTACCCTGTAATTCTCCAATCGTTCTAGACACAGGATTTTTTAATGGCTGCAGTGACTGACAACGCAATCCATCCGGCTTTCGAGAAACTTCGCAGTCACCGGATTGGTACCCTGAACCTGGAGGTGGAGGAATACCGCCACAAAAAAACCGGTGCCCGCCATCTTCACCTGGCGGCCGATAACGACGAAAACGTTTTCTTTGTCGCGCTCCGCACGTTCCCCATGGATTCTACGGGGGTTGCTCATATTCTGGAGCATACCGCGCTTTGTGGCAGCGAACGTTATCCTGTGCGTGACCCGTTTTTCATGATGATCCGCCGGTCCCTGAATACTTTCATGAATGCGTTTACCAGCAGTGACTGGACGGCCTATCCCTTTGCCAGCATGAACCGGAAGGATTTTGACAACCTGTTGTCGGTGTATCTGGATTCCGTTTTCTTCTCCAAGCTGGACCCGCTGGATTTTGCACAGGAAGGCCATCGGCTGGAATTCGAGAAACCGGATGACCCCGCCAGCGACCTCGTCTACCGTGGGGTGGTCTACAACGAGATGAAAGGGGCCATGAGCGCGCCGACCTCTCAGCTTTGGCAGAACCTGACCAGCCATCTGTTCCCGACGACCACGTACCATTACAACAGCGGTGGTGAACCGGATCACATTGTCGATCTGAGTTATGACGATCTGGTGAAATTTTATCGTCATCACTACCACCCGAGTAACGCCATTTTTGCAACCTATGGCAACATTCCTGCGCGGGAGCACCATGAGAAGTTCGAGGAACTTGCGCTCAGCCGGTTTGATCGGCTGGATATCGAGTTGCCGGTCAAAGATGAAAAGCGGATGTTTGCTCCGGTGCGTGTGGAGCAGGGATACGCGGTTAACGACGGTGAGGGTACTGAGAGTAAGACCCATATTGTGATGGGGTGGTTGCTGGGCCACAGTTTTGATCTTCAGGAAAATCTTGAGGGGCAACTGTTGTCTGCGGTGTTGCTGGAGAACAGTGCTTCTCCTTTGATGAGGGCGCTGGAGACCACAGAGCTGGGGCATGCACCGTCGCCCATGTGTGGGCTTGAGGATTCCAACCGGGAAATGACGTTTGTCTGCGGTATTGAAGGCAGCGAGCCTGATTGCCGGGAAGCGCTGGAGCAACTGATTGAGTCTACCCTTCAGGGTGTGGTTGAGCACGGTGTGAGCCAGGAGCGTCTGGAAGCGATCCTGCATCAGCTGGAGCTGCATCAGCGGGAGATAGCGGGAGACCAGTTCCCTTATGGGTTGCAATTGATCATGAGTGCCATTGCGCCCATGGTTCATGGCGGCGATCCGGTTGAGCTTCTGGATCTGGAGCCAGTGCTGGTGAGTCTCCGGGAGAAAATCAAAGATCCGGACTATGTGCCGGGCCTGATCCGTCGGAAGTTGCTGGATAACCCCCACCGGGTAACGCTGACCTTGAGGCCAGATGAAAAACTTGAGAGCCGGCGCCAGGCAAGCATCAGGGAAGCCCTGGCCCAGCGAAAGGCGGCCTTGTCTGAGGATGAGGTTACCGGGATCGTACAGCGTGCCCGGGAGCTGGAAGAGCGCCAGATGCGAAAGGATGATGATTCCATTCTGCCCAAGGTTGGTCTGGCCGATGTTCCCCTGCAAATGCCGGAACCGGAAGGTCGTGACGATGCAGACATCGGGGCAACTCTCTATTCGCGCGGCACCAATGGGCTGGTGTATCAACAGATTATAGTGCCGTTGCCTGCGCTGTCGCAGGAGGAATTGTTGCTGCTACCTTACTACACCGCTTTGATTTCCGAAGTGGGTTGCGGAGAGCTGGACTACCTGCAGATGCAGGATCGTATTTCCGCGGAATCGGGGGGCATCGGGGCCTCATTCAGTGCCAAAGGCCAGATTGATGATGTGCAAGCGATGTCTGGCTATCTGATATTCAGCGGCAAGGCACTGGCCCGGAATGGTGAAGCGCTGACCCGTTTGCTGAAAGATGTCTACGACGGGGTTCGCTTTGATGAGAAAGAGCGCATTCGCGAAATCATTGCTCAGATCCGCGCACGCCGGGAACAGGCGGTAACTGGCAGTGGCCACGCTCTCGCCATGGGGGCTGCGGCCCAGGGGCTGAGTTCAGGAGCCTGGTTGTCATATCGTTTGGGGGGGCTTGCTGGAATCCGCGGAACCAAGGAGCTGGACCAGCAATTGAAGGAAGAGGCTGGCCTGTCGGCGTTCTGCGGCAGGCTGGAGGCGTTGCACCGCCGGATTCGTGGGCAGAGCCGACGGTTTCTTCTGATCGGTGAAGAAGAGCAGCTTTCGCCCATGCGGGATGAGCTGGTGTCCCGCTGGGCGGATGCTGATGTGAAAGGTGAAGAGAAGTGGGCCATGGAGCCTGTCGACTATCGCACCCAGGAAGCCTGGCTGACGTCGACGCAGGTGAATTTCTGCGCCAAGGCATATCCGACAGTCGCTGTAGACCACCCGGATGCGGCTGCATTGACGGTATTGGGCGGTTTCCTTCGTAATGGCTATCTGCACCGGGCCATTCGTGAGAAGGGCGGGGCGTATGGCGGTGGCGCAGGCCAGGACAGCGTCAATGGCGTTTTCCGGTTCTTCTCGTACCGCGACCCCCGGCTTGCGGAAACTCTGGACGATTTCGATGCCGCGTTGATCTGGCTGGACACCGAAACGCACGATCACCAGGCGTTAGAAGAAGCGATTCTTGGCGTGATCGGGCAACTGGACCGGCCCCGCTCACCGTCAGGCGCGGCTCGCCATGCCTACCACAACAAGCTGTTTGGGCGCACGGCAGAGCAGCGGGCCCGCTTCCGCGAGCGGGTTCTGGGCGTGACTCTGGACGAGTTGCGGCGCGTGGCCAGTACCTGGCTGACGCAGGATAAGGCCAACGTGGCCGTTGTGACGAGTCCCGACAACCGAGGGGTTGTGCAAGGCCTCGGCATGGCCATTCAGGAGCTTTGACTGGCAGGGCAGAGGGTTTCAGGCTCTCTGCCCCGTTGGTTTTCCTCAGCGGTTCCTTTTCAGGCCCGTGGTTACCATGATCCTCGTCGAGATTTCCTCAACCGAATACGCAGTCGTGTTCAGGTAGGGAATGCGTTCCCGTTTGTACATCAGTTCAATTTCTTCAATCTCGTGCATGCATTGCTGCATCGATGAATAACGGGAATTCGGCCGACGCTCATTGCGGATGGTTGCGAGGCGTTCCGGTTCAATGGTCAGGCCGAACAGTTTTTCTTTGTGGGGCCGGAGGGCCGCGGGCATTTTCTGATCGTCAAGGTCTTCTTCGGTAATCGGGTAGTTGGCTGCCTTGATTCCATACTGAAGAGCCAGATAGAGGCAGGTTGGGGTTTTTCCGCTGCGGGATGCACCAATCAGAATCAGGTCGGCTTCGTCATAATGCCGGGTGCGGGCGCCATCATCGTTGTCCAGTGCGAAGTTGACGGCGTGAATCCGGCGCTCGTAGCTACCCGCATTGTTGATGGAGTGGGACTTGCCGACGGAATAGGACGACGAAGAGTTCAGCTCCTGTTCCAGCGGGCTGAGAAATGTGCCGAAGATGTCTACCATGAATCCGTCGGCCTGGCTGATGATCTCCCGGATGCTGCCATTAACGATGGTGTCGAATACCAAAGGGCGGTCCCCGTCGGTGTCAGCGGCTTTGTTGATGCGATCGACGAGATCCCGGGCTTTTTCTTCATCATCGATGTAGGGCACCGTTACTCGTTCAAACTCGATTTTTTCAAACTGGGCCAGCAGGGCATGGCCCAGAGCTTCCGCCGTCAGGCCTGTGCCATCAGAGATAAAAAATGCCGTTCTTTTCATGGTCATATCCGATCTGATTTGAACTGATCCGGGGAGTCTTCGGTTGCCTCCCTAGGTAAATTCCGCAGCTTACAGTATCATACTCGCCATATTCGAGACTCCGCGCCACACAGACTCAAGGGAGACACGCTTTGGAAGATTACATCATCTGGTTTGACCACCTGGGAATGTCCGACGTAGACCGTGTCGGAGGCAAGAACGCCTCTCTCGGTGAAATGATCAGTAATCTCGCCAATGCTGGTGTTACCGTCCCTGGCGGTTTCGCTACAACTGCACACGCTTATCGGGAATTCCTGGCAAAAGATGGTCTGAAAGACCGTATCGACGAAGCACTGGATGCCCTGGACGTTAATGATGTTAATGAACTCGCCCGCGTAGGCTCTCAGGTGCGCCAGTGGGTCATTGATACGCCATTTCCGGAAGTGCTGGAAAACGCGCTGGAAGAGGCTTATGCCAGACTGCAGAACGGCAACGATCAGATGGCTGTTGCCGTGCGTTCCTCTGCGACTGCGGAAGATCTGCCTGACGCCTCATTTGCCGGCCAGCAGGAAACCTTCCTGAATGTTGTGGGGCTGGATCAGGTACGTACCTCGGTGAAAGAGGTTTTTGCCTCGCTGTTCAATGACCGGGCGATTTCCTACCGGGTGCATCATGGCTTCGATCATAAACTGGTGGCTTTGTCGGCGGGGATCCAGAAAATGGTCCGCAGTGAAACGGCTTCCAGCGGTGTTATGTTTACACTGGATACAGAATCCGGGTTCCGCGATGTCGTCTTTATCACTTCTTCCTACGGCCTGGGAGAAACAGTTGTACAAGGCGCGGTGAACCCCGACGAATTCTACGTCCACAAGCCGACGCTTGAGGCAGGCCGCCCTGCGGTGCTTCGCCGCAACCTCGGCAGCAAAGCCATCAAAATGGTTTATCATTCTGACCCTGGTGAGGGCAAGTTTGTTGAAACCGTCAAGGTTGAGCAGGAAGAGCGTAACCGTTTCTCGGTCAGCGACGCTGAAGTTGAGGAACTGGCCAAGCAGGCGATGATCATTGAAAAGCACTACCAGCGCCCGATGGACATTGAATGGGCCAAAGACGGCGACGACGGCAGGATCTACATCGTTCAGGCGCGCCCTGAAACCGTTAAAAGCCGGGCTGCTGCCAATGTTATGGAGCGCTACCTGCTGAAAGAAACCGGCAAGGTACTGGTGGAAGGCCGCAGTATTGGCCACAAAATCGGCAGTGGGCCGGTGAAAATCATCACCAGCATCAATGAAATGGATCGGGTTCAGGCCGGTGATGTGCTGGTGACAGACATGACAGACCCGGACTGGGAGCCAGTAATGAAGCGGGCTTCCGCGATCGTGACAGATCGTGGCGGGCGTACCTGTCACGCTGCCATCATTGCTCGTGAGCTGGGTATTCCCGCCGTTGTCGGTTGTGGGGATGCCACCGAGGAGCTCAAGGACGGACAGGAAGTGACAGTCTCCTGTGCCGAAGGTGACACCGGGATGATCTACGAGGGCGCACTGGACTTTGAGCTGCGCGAGAATACCGTAGATTCCATGCCCAATATTCCGTTCAAGATTATGATGAACGTGGGTAACCCGGACCGTGCTTTCGATTTTCAGGCGTTGCCGAATGAAGGTGTCGGCCTTGCCCGCCTTGAGTTCATTATCAATCGCATGATTGGCGTGCACCCCAAAGCGCTTCTCAACTTTGACGGTTTGCCCCGTGATATCAGGCAGACCGTAGAAAAGCGTATCTCCGGTTATGAGTCGCCGGTGGATTTCTACGTCGACAAACTGGTAGAGGGGATCTCCACCCTGGCCGCCGCGTTTGCGCCGAAGAAAGTGATTGTTCGGTTGTCAGATTTTAAATCCAACGAGTATGCCAACCTGATTGGCGGAACGCTGTACGAGCCGGACGAAGAGAACCCGATGCTTGGCTTCCGTGGGGCATCCCGTTACATCTCTGAAACCTTCCGCGACTGCTTTGAGCTCGAGTGCCGTGCTCTGAAAAAGGTACGGAATGAGATGGGCCTGACCAACGTTGAGGTGATGGTGCCCTTCGTACGCACGGTCGGCGAAGCCGAGCAGGTTGTGAGTTTGCTGGCGGAGAATGGCCTTAAGCGTGGTGAAAACGGTCTGCGCGTGATCATGATGTGTGAGCTGCCGGCCAACGCCTTGCTGGCGGACCAGTTCCTTGAACACTTTGATGGTTTCTCCATCGGTTCCAACGACCTGACTCAGCTGACTCTTGGCCTGGATCGTGATTCCGGCATCATTGCCCACCTGTTTGACGAGCGCAACGACGCGGTAAAAGTGTTGTTGTCCAATGCCATCCAGGCGTGCAAGAAGTCTGGTAAGTACATCGGTATCTGTGGCCAGGGGCCCTCAGATCATCCGGATCTGGCCAAGTGGCTGATGGAAGAGGGTATCGATACGGTATCCCTGAACCCGGATTCTGTACTGGATACCTGGTTCTTCCTGGCCGATGAGAAAATTGACTAACCACCAACACGTTGGGAAAGGAGAAAGGTAACGTGAGCAAAATCATTACTCCGGATCTGTGTGATGAGTTTCCAGAGGTTCAGGTGGTTGAGCCTGGCTTCAATAACTACGGTGGGGTGCGCCAGTTTGGTGGTGAGATCGTCACAGTAAAGTGTTTTGAAGATAACTCGGTGGTGAAGGAGCAGGTAGGATTGCCGGGCAATGGCCGAGTAATGGTCGTGGATGGTGGCGCCTCCAGGCGTAACGCCTTGCTTGGCGATATGTTGGCTGAGAAGGCGGCCGAGAATGGCTGGGCCGGCTTGATCATTTATGGCTGTATTCGGGATGTCGATGAAATCGGCGAGACTGATCTGGGGGTTCAGGCGCTGGGGACGGTGCCTCGCAAGACTGAAAAGCGTGGCATTGGTGACCTGAATATTCCCGTCACATTCCACGGTGTTACCTTCAGGCCCGGGCAGTATGTGTATGCCGACAATAACGGCATCATTGTCTCCGAGAAGCCGTTGGTCTGAACGCTTCGGGTGAAAACAAAAACGGCGGCCTTTGGGCCGCCGTTTTTTATTGCATCACTTCTATGATGTTGATGCCGAGCAGGTAGCGCTCCCCATCTGGTTTGCAGCGCACGACTTCGCAAACGGTTTCGAGAGCGGGGAACTGGTCTCCTGCCGATTCCATGCGGGTTTTCAGCTCGTCCCCGATGGCGAATGGGTGATCGACGGAGATCTGCATTCCGGCCGCGCTGAGGTCTTTACAGACGCCCTGAAAGGTATTGCCCTGGTCATCGGTAATTACCAGAGTGCTGTCTACCTGCATACGATGGAAATCACGCTTTTCCGAGTAATCTTTCATCACCCGTTACCTTTATTATTAGGCCCAGTTGTCGGTCTTTCTTGTGGGCTTGAGCATTGGGATGATCAGAGCCAGCAGTACACCGCCAAAGACGAGACCGGCACCCAAGAGCATGAAATCGGATTCTTTGCCGGCTTCAAGCCTCTCATTTTCGGCCGTCAGCACCTCAAGATCGTTGCGCAATTTCTGGTTTTCTTCACGTAGCTCACGATTGCGGCGATCAAGGTTGATGGAGTCTGCTGCGATGTTCTTGATGCGTTGCAGTTCCGACTGAAGATCCTCCGCCTGCGTGGACAGGTTGTTCTCTGCGCTTTGAAGGGTATTCCGTTCTTCGGTAATTGTGGCCAGTTTTTGCTGGGCCTGAGTCAGTTCAGTTTGCGTTTCTTCCAGTTGCTTGCTTACTCGACGCAGCTGGTCTGCGGCGATGGGCTCATTGCTGAGGTACTGGCTGGCTACCCAGCCTTCTGTGCCCTTGGGGGTACGTACCCGGGTGTAATTGTCTCCGGCTTCCAGAACGACCAGCGGTGTACCGCTGGGTACAGCGTTTTCGATAATCCGATACTGGGTGCCTGCGCCGGAGCGTACCGGCAGATACAGTTGGTCATCGACCCAGACGGTACGTGCCTGCGCAACGGAGACCGAACTGACGAGAAGCACAAGGCTGAATATAAGGCGGAGCGGTGTCACGAATGCGTTTCCTGATAGTGTTATTACTGATAGTTTAAAGCCGCAATTCTGTCACACGGTGGCCGCTATTCAAGTAGCGCAGCGTTACAATCCGCTCATGCTGGTGTGTGGGGCGCCGTGTGCCTGGCTTTCAGGGTAGCACTACCTTGTAGGGTTTGATCGTAACGTTGGCATAGACGCCAGCTTCAACGTACGGATCAGCGTCTGCCCAGTCTCTGGCCTCTTCAAGAGACGCAAACTCCGCAATGACCAGACTGCCACTGAAGCCCGCTTCCCCGGGGTCCGGCGAGTCGATGGCTGGATGGGGGCCGGCAACGAGGAGTCGCCCATCGTCTTTAAGGGCTTCAAGCCGCGCCAGGTGGGCAGGCCGGGCTTGAAGTCGAAGAGCCAGGCTGTCTGGGATGTCTTCACTGATAATTGCGTAATACATTGTGCCTCCGGAGTTGTCGCTGCATGGGGGTTAGGGGCCCCGAAGCGATGCTGTTACACTGGGGGCCACTTTGTCATTCAGGATTGTTTGTGACTATACCGCAAGACTCTAGAGTGTGCATTGATCTGCACTGCCACAGCACTGCCTCCGATGGGGCCTTGCCGCCGGAGGCCCTGGTGGCCCGGGCCGCCGACATGGGTGTCAGTCATCTTGCACTGACGGATCACGATACGGTGGCTGGTCTCAACGCGGCCAGGGAGGCGGCTTCGGGTTTGGGGCTCAGGCTAATCAATGGGATTGAGCTTTCCTGTGTGTGGCGAAGTCATACCATCCACATTGTCGGCCTGGACTTCGATGAGAGCGCGCCAGGCTTCGTGGCGGCGCTTAAGCGCCAGAATGACAATCGGTGGCAGCGTGCGCGCTTGATTGCCGACCGTCTTGGGCGTCTTCAGGTAGAGGATCTGTTGGCCAAGGCAACCCAGGTGGCAGGAGGGGATGTGCCCGGACGCCCTCATTTTGCACAGGTTCTGGTTGATGAGGGGGTAGTGCCGAAAACAATGCATGCCTTCAAACGGTTTCTCGGGACAGGTAAGCCAGGTGATGTGAAAGCGTGTTGGCCGGAACTGGATGAGGTGGTGGAGTGGATTTTGTCTGCCGGGGGGATAGCAGTATTGGCTCATCCTCGGAAGTACCGCCTGACCGCCACCCGGTTGCGTTCGCTGGTGGCAGATTTTCGTCGCTCGGGTGGGCAGGGCATTGAAGTGTCGGTGTCGGGGCAATCCAGCGGTGACCTGGGGTTTGTTGCTGAGCTGGCTCGTCGGGAGCAGTTATGGGCGTCCCAGGGTAGTGATTTTCACTTTCCGGGAGCTCCCTGGTGCGAGCTGGGGCGTATCATGAAAATGCCAGACGGGCTGGAGCCCGTCTGGCATCATTTCAGGCAGCCGGTTGAAGCCTGAGGCTTCAGTCCGGTGCGTGGAACAGCAGGTAGAGATCGGTCAGCGAATCGGGGATGGCTTCTGCCATCTTCGCTGAAAGCTTTTCATCGCTTCGAACTTTCTGGAAATCCTCGTCATCGAATAACCCAGACAGTGTCAGCATTGGCACCATGAGGTCTGCAACCTCATCCTCATCGGCAGCCTGCAGCCAGGTCTCTTCGTTCTCAAGGAAGGTGTCGACAAAGCCTGCACACCAGTTCTCCAGGGCGTTCATCGGGTCGCCGTCTTCCGGTTCCGGAAGTTCGAGTGGCTGGCCCATATCAAGAGCTTGGGCCATGTCACGGGCCAGCTCGGCGACGCAGTGAACAAAAATATCCGGAACACCACTTTCAGGTAATTGGTCCGTACCCGTGGCAAGGCGGAAGAGGTCTTCCGCCTGCATGCTGACCGGTCCGATCACACTGGCGCACACCACGCCGTGAAACCCGAAAAAGTCCAGGGCATGATCGCCCCAGGGTTCCGCGAACAGAATGTCTTCCAGCGCTTCGATGTCGGAGTTACTCAGCATAATCAGTTGCTCCCGGCCGGCTTGGCCTCGTCTGCCTTTTTGGCTTCTTCGGCCGCGCGTTGGCGTTTGCGGACCTCTCTTGGGTCATTGTAGGCCCGGCCGGGGGTCACAGGTACCGTTTCTGGTGCATCACCGTCAGCCGCGTCATCGGTCGCTTCAACCGGCTTTTCGGCTTTGCTTTCAGTTTGCTCGGCTTTTGCGGGTGCCGGAGCCTGCTCTGCGGGTGCATCAGCGTTTTCGATAACAGGTTCCGCTGGCTTTTTCGGTGCAGCTTTTACGGTCTTTGGCCTGCCGCGTTTTGGTTCGTCGGCCTTCTGCTCCGGGGCAGTCTCGGTTTCAGTGTCGTCCTGCTTCTGCTCAGGCGCTTTGTCCGATTTTCCGGTATGTTCGCTTTCGGTTGCAGGTGCAAGATCTTTGACCGGGGTTTGCTCCGGTTCTGCAACTTCGGTTTTTGCCGGCGCCTTTTCCTCGGCCTGGAGGGGCGTCTGGTCTGGCGTTGCCTCGGTTTTCGCAGCGTCGGCTACGGGTTCGGCTTTTGCTGGCTTGGTTGGCTGAGCCGGTGCTTCAACTGCAGCTTCTTTGCCGGCCTGATCGTCCGTTTTCGGCTCAGTCTTCTCGGCTTTGTCCGTCGTGCGAGGCTTGCGTTGACGGCCTGAGGAGCGACCCTTGCGTCCGTCAGGCTTTTCCTTGCTGCTATCCTCTTCCTTTGCGCCAGCTTTGTCTGCGCCGGCCTCCGCGTCTTTCTGCTCGACCTTAGCCTCTGGTTGCTCCGCTTTTTCCAGTTGCTCGGGTTGGCCGGTTTCGGCTGAGCGTTTGTTTTCAGGAGCTTCCGCGACGGTGGTCAGCTGTTCGGTTTTTTCTACGCGTGCTTCACTTGGCTTTGCGTCAACCGTTGTGGTCTCAGCCTGTTTTTCTGGCTGGGTGTCTTTCTGGTGCTTTTCGCTGCGCTCAGTCTTGCGTTCTGCAGGTGTAGATGCAGGGGTGTCAGCGGGAGATCCGTCCCGGTTGCGCTGACGGCGCGGTTTACGAGGCTTGTCCTCGCTACCAGGCTTATTGTCGCTGACCGGTGCTTTCTGGACGTCCTGCTTTTCCTGCTGGCCTTTCTGGTCACGCTGCGGGCGATTGCGGTTCTGGCTGCGACTCTGGGCGTCTTTGCGATTATCCCGACGGTTGTCGCTGCCTTTATTCTCACCGGAGCGCTCTTCACGGTTGCCACGGCTTTGGCTGCTGCGGGCCTGTTGCTCGTCACTGCGACCACCGCGGTTGCGTCCACGGTTGTCATCGTTGCGATTCTGCTGAGTGCCCTGGCGGCGTTCGTTGCCGCTGCGGTTGGCTCCTGCACGCTGGTCGTCGCGCGCTACCCGCGATTTCCGACGATCCTGACGAGCCTGGTTGCGACGCTCTTCGTTACGGTTGTTGTCGCGGGCGGCTTCCTGTTCCGGTTCTTCACCCCGGAAGAAACCGGCAATCTTCTTTCCGAGCTTGCTGAACAGCCCTTCTTCCTGTTCCGCTGCTGCGGGGGAGGTGGGGGCGGAGGGTGCCGGTGCGGGCGCCGTGGGACGGATTGCCTTGACGGCCGCTTGTTCGCGGGCTGGTTTTTCGGTGGTTGTGACTTCTACCGATGCTTCTTCTTCCCGTTCATTGTACTGCTGAGCTACCTCGTGGCTGGAAACGTGCTCTGGTGAGGTTTCGTCCTGACGCAGGCGAAGGATCTCGAAGTGAGGGGTTTCCATGTTTGGAACGGGAGCGACAACAACGGCAACACCCTGGCGCGCTTCAATGTCGGCCAGCTGTTTGCGTTTTTCGTTGAGCAGGAAAGTGGCGACTGAAACCGGCACCATAGCGCGGACTTCAGCGGTCTTTTCCTTGGACGACTCCTCGTAAATCAGCCGCATAATGCTCAGGGCGAGAGACTCAATGCCCCGGATGGTGCCCTGGCCTTCACAACGGGGGCAGACTTCGCTACGGGTTTCGCCAAGAGAGGGGCGCAGGCGTTGGCGCGACATTTCCAGCAGTCCGAAGCGGGAAATTTTGCCAACCTGAACCCGCGCACGGTCCAGCTCCAGGGCTTCGCGCATTTTTTGCTCGACTTCCCGCTGGTGCTTGGCAGGAGTCATGTCGATAAAGTCGATGACGATCAGGCCGCCCATATCCCGCAGACGGAGTTGCCGCGCGATTTCCTCCGCAGCTTCCAGGTTGGTCTGGAGCGCGGTTTCCTCGATATCCTGCCCTTTCGTGGCCCGGGATGAGTTGATGTCGATGGACACCAGTGCCTCGGTGGGATCGATGACAATGGAGCCGCCTGAGGGTAGTTTTACTTCGCGCTGGAAAGCGGTTTCGATCTGACCTTCAATCTGGTAGCGGCTGAACAGCGGGATCTCGTCTTTGTAGAGCTTGATCTTGTTCTCAAATGTGGGCATGACTGCCCGAACGAAGCTCAGTACATCCTCATGGACGCTATCCGCATCAATCAGGACTTCACCGATATCCTGGCGGAGGTAATCACGCACTGCCCGGATGATGACGTTGCTTTCCTGGTGGATCAGGAAGGGGGCTTTGCGTTCCCCGGCCGCCTGGGTGATTGCTTCCCAGAACTGTACAAGGTAGTCGAGGTCCCACTGAAGTTCTTCAGTAGTACGCCCGATGCCTGCGGTGCGCACGATGATGCCCATGGACTTGGGCACCTGAACGCCGTTCATGGCTTCTTTAAGCTGGGCCCGGTCATCGCCTTCAATCCGGCGTGAGATGCCGCCAGCACGGGGATTGTTGGGCATCAGGACCAGATAGCGGCCTGCCAGCGAGATGAAGGTGGTCAGGGCTGCGCCTTTGTTGCCACGCTCTTCCTTGTCGACCTGGACGATAACTTCCTGTCCTTCAGACACCACATCTTTGATGTTGATTTTGCCTTCGATCTGCCCTGGCGATTTCTTGAAATACTCTTTTGAGATTTCCTTCAGGGGGAGGAAGCCGTGGCGCTCTGCGCCAAAGTCAACGAAAGCAGCCTCAAGGCTGGGCTCTACCCGGGTAATTCGGCCTTTGTAGATGTTGGCCTTTTTTTGCTCACGGGTGCTGGATTCGATATCCAGGTCAAACAGCCGTTGGCCATCTACCAGTGCGACGCGCAACTCTTCGGGATGAGTTGCATTAATCAGCATTCTTTTCATGGAAAGAAAGGGTTCCTGTCGTTTGTTGGTGACAGAAAACCGGGGGGATTCGCATCAGCGAAGCGGGATGTGCGTGCCGCGGGCCCAGTACAACAGGCGAACCGGCGGCCAGACGGATCAGACCCTTATGGGGTGTGATCCTGGGTGTCTGAGACCACCGCCGACATCTCGTCTGCCGGTAGGCAGGCCAAGGTCGAATAGGGTGAGAGTCTGTTGACGCATAGTATCCGTTTCAGGTTCACACAAGCCCCTGGGTCTCACGTCGTATTGGTTTGCTGGACGGCCCGGGTTTGCGTGGCAATGATTCTTCGCGATGTCGTCCGACGGTTTTCTGGTCGGTTTTCTTCTCCCGGAGCAGGTAACAGCCTTTCTCGGTCTGGCCTGTGGTCCGGGAGTCTCTGTTTTTAGCTGCACCCGTTAATGATTGGTTTTGCAGCGTTCAAACTCTTAATCAGTATCGGTATACTGCTGCCGCTCCGGCTTCTGACCAGAATTCGTCAGGCCGTAGACAAACGGCAGAGCACGCCGGAATATAACAGGTAAGTCGTAGCCCGACAACTCCCAGGTTTTGCTGTCAGGCTGCTGGCCGGGTTAATCCCTGCCGGGTGATTCATCAACGTAAGGATTTTCATGCCCCGCACTCCCGATTCGCACAAATCAAAGGCCCGGCGCTCCGTCAAAGACCGGGGTCGTGGCGGAGAGGGGCCGTCCCGGGCCTTATCCGCTGGTGGCAGGGCGGTGGCAACAGAAGTTCAGTGGGTGACCGTTGATGAAGATATGGCGGGGCAGCGCGTGGATAATTTCTTGCTGTCCCGGTTGCGCGGTGTGCCCAAAAGCATTGTCTACAGAATTGTCCGAAAAGGGGAGGTGCGCGTCAATAAAGGGCGGGTGAAGCCGGATACGCGTTTGAATTCGGGCGATGTGGTCCGGATTCCTCCGCTGGTACAGAAGCCGAAGGCTGAGCAGGTCACGCCCGGGGCCCGGGTTCAGGGTGTTATGGAGGCCGCCGTCGTCTTTGAGAATGATGAAATGTTGGTGGTGAACAAGCCGGCCGGCATTGCAGTCCATGGTGGCAGTGGGCTGAGCTTCGGGTTGATTGAGGTGTTGCGGGCTGCTCGGCCGGAGGCCCGGTTTCTGGAGTTGGTGCATCGTCTGGATCGGGATACGTCGGGCCTGGTAATGGTGGCCAAGAAGCGGTCGGCGTTACGCTTTTTGCAGGAAGAGCTGCGGCAGAAGCGCATTCGTAAGTATTACCATGCCTTGGTTGTCGGAAGCTGGGCGGATGGCGTGAGTCGTGTTGATGAGCCTTTGTTGCGCTATGAGATGTCTAATGGCGAACGCCGGGTTCGAGTCAGTGATGAGGGTAAAGCGTCGCTCACGCTGTTTTCATGTCTCCGGCGATTTGAGGGCTATAGTCTCGTTGAGGCGTCGCCGGTGACCGGCAGGACGCATCAGATTCGGGTACACAGTGCCTGGGCGGGGCATCCGATTGCGGGTGATGATAAATATATGGATGAGGCCAGCCTGAAGGCGTTTCGGGCGATTGGAGGGCAGCGGCTGATGCTGCATGCCCGTGCCTTGGAGTTTCCGCTTCCGGGAACGGGGGAGATAACCCGTCTTGAGGCAGGTTATGATGAGCTCTTTTCCAGGGTACTCAATGAATTGATCAGGCGGAGCGGGAAGGGTAAGTGATGAAGGTGAAGGCGGTTATTTTTGATTGGGACGGAACGTTGATCGATTCCGTTGATCATATCGCGGACAGTTTGCATCAGGCGGCAACGGAGCTCGGCTACCCGGACCTGGAGCGCGAGGCTTATCGGGATATTATTGGCCTGGGAATGATTGAGGCGCTGGAGAAGCTCTATCCTGGTCTTAGCCGCGAGGAGATGGTTCGCATCCGTGAAGGGTATGCGGGGTACTTTTTCAAGAAGGTGACCACGCCTCAGAATGTGTTTGATGGAATGGCCGAGGTGGTTGCGGATATCAAACGGTCTGGTCTGGGGTGCTCTGTAGCGACGGGGAAAAGTCGTCGTGGTCTTGAGCTGGCGCTGACTTCCAGTGGTCTGGGGCATCACTTTGATGCAACGCGCTGTGCGGATGAGACCCGTTCCAAGCCGCATCCGCTGATGCTTGAAGAAATTCTCGCTTTTTACGGTTTTGAGCCCGGGGAGGCGGTCATGATTGGTGACACCCGTTATGATCTTGAAATGGCTCAACGGATAGGGATGCCATCTATCGGGGTGGAGTGGGGGGTGCATGGGCGAGAGGTTCTCGAAGAATATGCCCCTTATGCGGTGGTTAACACGGTGGCTGATCTCCGGCGGGTACTCGGGTTGAACTGATTATTTCAGGTGTAGCAGATTAAGGAAGACGAATGAGCGAGTGGGATTCAGATAAAGAAGCTGGTTGGGGTGACAAGCCTGTTGAACCCGAGGGCTCTGGCTCGCGAGGCGGGTTGTTGGGGCGCCGGAAGCCTGCGCTGCCTCCGGAGAGCGGTCGCGACTGGCGCCTGATCGAGAAGCTTGTGATGTCACTGCAGGCTGAGCAGAAGCGCAGTCGGCGCTGGGGTATTTTCTTCAAGCTGCTGACGTTTGGGTACTTGTTTTCGTTGTTGTTCATGCTGAGAGCGCCGATTGGCGAAGGAGTTGGTGCGGTTGTGGAGCCGCATACTGCGCTGGTTGAGGTGACTGGGCCGATTGCCGCAGATGAGCTGGCCAGTGCCGATAATCTGGTCGGTGCTCTGCGTTCCGCCTTTGAAGCTGAAGGTTCGCGGGCGGTTGTTCTGCGGATTAACAGTCCTGGCGGGAGTCCGGTTCAGTCTGGTTACGTATACGATGAAATCAAACGCTTGCGGGCGGAATATCCAGACAAGAAAGTGTATGCAGTGATTTCAGATATTGGTGCTTCGGGGGCCTATTACATCGCGGCGGCGGCGGATGAGATCTATGCCAATCGAGCCAGTCTTGTCGGGTCTATTGGTGTAGTGGCGGGCGGTTTCGGCTTTACCGAGGTGATGGAGAAAATTGGCGTTGACCGTCGTCTGTATACGGCGGGAGAGAACAAGGCCTTTCTCGATCCGTTCTCACCAGAGCAGAAGGAGGAGGTGGCTTTCTGGCAGGGGGTGCTAGAGAGTACGCATCAGCAGTTCATTGAGGCGGTCAGACAGGGTCGGGGGGATCGTCTTGCAGAGGATCCGAGATTGTTCAGTGGCTTGGTCTGGAGTGGTGAGCAGGCTTTGGAGCTTGGGTTGATCGACGGGCTGGGTAGCACCTCCTGGGTTGCCCGCCAATTGGTGGGCGAAGAGGAGTTGATCGATTACAGCCGCTCCCGGTCTCCGTTTCAGGATCTTGTGGATCAATTGGGTGTCGCTGTTGGTGAGGGGTTGGCCACAAGTCTGGTGGAATCGCGCCTGGAGCTGCGTTAACGGTGGTCTGTGGGTATTAGTCCAGCAAAGGGTTAATGCCCATCTCCCTCAAGAGCTTGTTCAGCGCAATCAGGGGGAGGCCGATGAGGCTGTTCGGGTCTCTGCCGTCCAGACGGCTGAAAAGGGCGATGCCCAGTCCCTCCATTTTAAAGCTGCCTGCACAGTCATAGGGTGTTTCCTTGTGCAGGTACCCCTCAATTTCCGGCTCGCTCAGAGAGCGAAAGTACACGTCAAAGCGTTCGCAGTGAGTGCGTACAGTGCCCGTGCGTGAATCGACCAGTGCGAGGCCGGTGAAAAAATGTACCCGGTTTCCGCTGCTGCGTTTCAGTTGCTGTCTGGCAGTGTTGTGGTTGCCAGGCTTGCTGAGGAGCGTTCCGTCGGGGAGGGTGGCTACCTGATCGGAGCCGATGATCAGGTGGTTGCTGAAGGTTGGTGCCAAGGCTAATGCTTTTTCGGTAGCCAGTCTGGTGGCCAGGGGTTCCGGTGCTTCTCCGGGGTGCGGTGTTTCATCGATATCCGGGCTGGCTGTTTTGAACGAAAGCCCTAGCCGGGCCAATAGCTGTTTTCGGTATGGTGAGGACGAGGCGAGAACGAGATCACGGTTCGGCATGGTTTGGCTGGGTCCGCGCTGGAGTTTGTGGGTTGTTATCGTAAAATACCCGTATTCCGGGTGAAAGACCCAGCGGGAATTGATTAAGTCTTTGACAGCGGGAGATCTCGCCCCTAAAATTGCGCGCCTATGTCCAAAGCGCCGATTGCCGAATTGCCCAGATCTGTCGACCCGAATAAGTTGGCAGAGCAGAATACGAAACTTGAGGGGGTTGTGCCTTTCAAGGGGCTTTCTCGTTTTTGCGAAGCTGTGCCCGGCCTTCCTGATGATGGCGCCTGCAGTGTCAAACTGGCGTTTTATCGGGATGGCGAGCGTCGGCGAATCGTATCTGGCGAGCTGTCCGCTCCGGTTGTTCTGGAGTGCCAGCGTTGCATGGGAGATATGCAGGCAACCCTCAAGTCTCGCTTTGATCTTGGTCTGGTGATCAGTGATGAGCAGGCTCAGCGTTTGCCAAAAGCGCTGGAGCCGTTTCTGGTTGAGGATTTTAGTGCAGATCTCTGGGAGATGGTTGAGGATGAGCTGTTGCTTGTTTTGCCGCCGTTTCCCCTGCACGAGCGAGAGCAGTGTCCGGCAAAGGAAGATCTTGAAGCGCTGGAAGTTTCCGAGGCTGCCGAAGAGCCCGAGACAGAGCAAAGAAAAGAAAACCCGTTCAGTGTTCTGGCGGGTCTCAAGACGACAAAGCATTAACGAATTTGATAATAGGTCAGGAGTATAATCATGGCTGTACAGCAAAACCGCAAGACCCGTTCCAAGCGTGGCATGCGCCGTTCACACGACGCGCTGACCGCTGCTGCCCTGTCTACCGACTCAACGACAGGTGAAGTTCATCGTCGTCACCATGTTTCCCCGGACGGTTTTTACCGTGGCAAGCAGGTGGTAGAGGCTCGCGACGAGTAATTCGTCGGGACTTTCTTCTGACCTGTGCCGCATGGACGAGTGGTGAACAAGCCGGTCACCATTGCCATTGATGCAATGAGCGGTGATCGCGGTGCCGCGGTTGTCGTTCATGCAGCGCTGGAAGCAGTGCGCGAAAATGAAGCCTTGAGTCTTGTTCTGGTTGGAATCCGGAGTGAGCTTGAGGCTTTGTTGCAAGAAGGGCATGCGCGCATAGAGATTGTTGAGGCGGCCGACGTTGTTCGTATGAATGAGCGGCCTTCCCACGCCCTTCGGCACAAAAAGAATTCCTCCATGGCTATTGCGCTCAGTCTCGTCCGGGATGGTGAGGCGCAAGGCTGTGTCAGCGCTGGTAATACCGGCGCCCTCATGGCTTTTGGTCGCTCCATTATCCGGATGTATCCGGGTATAGAGCGCCCAGCCATTGCCAAGCTGATTCCTTCCCTTCGCGGGCGCTGTCATGTTCTTGATCTGGGTGCCAACGTGGATTCCACGGCGGAGAATCTATACCAGTACGCGTTGATGGGGTCTTTGATGGCGTCGGCCATCTGCCGGCAATCCGAACCCAGGGTTGCGTTGCTCAATGTGGGTGAAGAAGAAATCAAAGGCAATGAGCAGGTGCGGCTTGCGTCTCATATGCTGGCCCAGTGCGACACCATCAACTACATCGGTTATGTTGAAGGCAGTGACCTGTTTCGGGATGTGGCAGACGTCGTGGTTTGTGATGGCTTTGTGGGTAATATTGCCCTGAAAACCGGAGAGGGGGTTGCCGGGCTCCTGATAGAGCTTCTGGAGCAGGCATTTACCCGTTCAATGTATGGTCGCCTCGTGGGGATGCTGGCAAAGCCAATTATCGGGCGCCTGCTGCAATTGATGGATCCCTCCAGGCACAATGGTGCCAGTCTTCTTGGGCTTCAGGGGGTAGTGATCAAAAGCCATGGGAATGCCAATGAGCGTGCAATGCTCGCGGCTATCCGGCAGGCTGTTCGTGAAGTTCAGCTGGAAGTGCCACGAAGGATCAACGAAAGACTCGATGATCTGATGTTATGATCCCTCCCCACAGGGTGCACGACTAAAGTCGTCCCGCATCCCAACCCCTATTCGCTGATAATTGGCCTGAATTGTACTATTGGCTAATCTTCAGTAACCCTTCAATGACGATAAGATTCCGCTTATGAAATCAGCGTTTGTTTTTCCCGGACAAGGTTCACAATCAGTTGGCATGCTGTCTGCTGCGGCTGAGACGTGGCCAATGATCAGTGAAACGTTTGACGAGGCCTCTAACGTTTTGGGTTATGACTTATGGCATCTTTGTCAGCATGGCCCCGCTGAAGAGCTCAATAAAACCATGATCACCCAGCCGGCTTTGTTGACGGCAAGTGTGGCGTTGTGGCGCCAGTGGTGTGTGTCTGACGGCCCGAGGCCGGATTTTGTGGCAGGACACAGCCTGGGCGAATACAGCGCTCTGGTTGCAGCTGAGAGCCTGGACTTTATAGAAGCGGTGAGGCTGGTTCAGCTGCGCGGAGAGTTGATGCAGGATGCGGTGCCTGAAGGGCAGGGGCGCATGGCTGCCATTCTTGGGCTGGATGATGCTGATGTGATCGCTGCGTGCCAGGAAGCGGCGGAAGGGGATGTGGTGTCTGCCGTCAACTTCAATGCCCCGGGGCAGGTGGTCATTGCTGGCAGTGCCGCAGCGGTTGAGCGTGCCATTGAGTTATGCAAAACCAGAGGAGCCCGTAAAGCCATGCCGCTTCCTGTCAGCGTTCCATCGCATTGTGCGATCATGAAAGGGGCTGCAGAGCAGTTGGCAGAGGCCCTTGAAGATATCCGTTTTAACGATGCTGTCATTCCTGTCGTTCAGAATGTCAATGCAGAGCCAGCCACGGATGCCGGGGTTCTGAAAGCAAACCTGCTTAAACAGCTGTACTCTCCGGTGCTCTGGACCGATTCCGTTCAAAAGCTGTCTTCCGATGGTGTTGGTGTGGCGGTGGAGTGCGGTGCTGGCAAAGTGTTGGCCGGTTTGATTAAGCGTATTGACCGTTCTCTGCCGGTTTACGGTATTGAGAGCCCCGATTCTCTGTCAGAAGCCATCAAGGCTTTTGGTCAGTCCTGATTACACGGAGTTTTTTATGTCTTTGGAAGGCAAAGTTGCACTGGTAACCGGCGCTAGTCGGGGGATAGGTAAAGCCATAGCCCACGAGTTGGCCCGCCTTGGTGCTGAAGTGGTGGGGACCGCCACAAGTCCTGAGGGTGCTCAGGCAATTACTGACGGTTTGAAAGCCGAGGGATACCAGGGTTATGGCCTTGTTATGAACGTGGCCGAGCCAGAAAGCATTGAAGCAGGCCTTGCGCAGCTTACTGAGCAATCCGGGGCTCCGCTGATTCTGGTCAATAATGCCGGTATTACCCGTGATAACCTGCTGATGCGTTTGAAGGACGATGACTGGTCTGCGGTGCTGGAAACGAACCTCTCCAGCGTCTATCGCACAAGCAAAGCGGTGCTTCGTGGTATGGCCAAAGCCCGCTGGGGGCGGATCATCAATATCAGTTCTGTGGTTGCGGGTATGGGCAATCCGGGGCAGGGTAATTACTGTGCCGCTAAAGCCGGGGTTGAGGGGTTTACCCGCAGTCTGGCCAAAGAAATGTCAAATCGGGGCATCACTGCGAACTGCGTGGCGCCCGGATTTATTGATACGGATATGACCAAAAAACTGGACGATAAGCAGCGTGGGGCTATGCTGGAAATCATACCGACCGGCCGACTCGGGGAGCCTGAGGAAGTGGCGTCGGTTGTGGCTTTCCTGGCTTCAGATGGTGCGGCTTACGTGACCGGAGAAACCATTCATGTGAACGGCGGCATGTATATGGGTTAAGCCCATTTTCGGGCTGATGTGCAACCCCTTGTCGTACAACATGTTTGACTGAATCCCTGCTTGTTTGCAGGTAGGGTTTAAACTAAACTGGCAGCCATCGAGTTGCTTGGTTGACACTTAAAGTGAGGACATTATGAGTACAGTTGAAGAGCGCGTGAAGAAGATTGTTTGTGAACAACTGGGCGTTAAAGAGTCCGAAGTTCAGAACACCTCTTCTTTTGTAGAAGATCTTGGCGCTGACTCACTGGACACTGTTGAGCTGGTTATGGCCCTTGAAGAGGAATTCGAGACTGAAATTCCTGACGAAGAGGCTGAGAAGCTGGGCTCCGTTCAGGACGCGATCGACTACATCGTCGCACACACCTGATACCCTGCGAATCAGATAGCCAGGCAAAAAGCCGTCCTTTGGGCTAATTGAAGGACGGCTTTTTTATTGGCCAAATACCGGCCAACAGTGAACGAATAGAGTCAGAAAAATCGGGTGATTGGGGATATGAGCAAGCGACGGGTTGTTATTACAGGAATGGGAATGCTTTCTCCGGTAGGGAATGACGTAGCGTCTTCCTGGGAAGCCATTCGTGCCGGGCGTAGCGGAATCAGCGTGATTGATCGTTTCGATGCCTCGGAGTACAACACCCGTATCGGAGGTGGGATCAAGGATCTTGATATTGAGCCCTGGCTGTCCAGCAAGGAAGCCCGAAAACTCGATGCCTTTATTCACTACGGTCTGATTGCCGCTCAGCAGGCGGTGGATGACAGTGGTCTTGAGCAATATGGTGATCTTGATAAAGAGCGGGTAGGGGTTGCCATTGGTTCGGGGATTGGCGGTTTGGAGTACATTGAGAAAAATGTGATCCAGATGGAGAAATCCGGTCCCCGTAAGGTGTCACCGTTTTTTGTTCCTGCATCGGTCATCAATATGATTTCCGGTAACGCCGCGATCCGGTTTGGCTACAAAGGGCCAAACATTGCGATTGTAACGGCCTGCACCACAGGTACTCATAATATCGGGTATGCCGCCCGCACCATTGCTTATGGTGATGCCGACGTGATGCTTGCAGGTGGTTCTGAAATGGCGACAACCCGAAGTGGGCTGGCTGCATTCTCCTCGGCCCGGGCCTTGTCCACTCGAAATGACGATCCTGAAAAAGCCAGCCGACCCTGGGACAAGGATCGCGATGGCTTTGTACTGAGTGATGGTGCCGGCGTTGTGGTTCTTGAAGAGCTGGAGCATGCAAAAGCACGTGGTGCGACTATTTACGGCGAGGTGATCGGTTTTGGTATGAGCGATGATGCCCATCACATTACCGCACCTGCGCCTGGTGGTGACGGCGCCGCCCGCTCGATGCGCAACGCCATTCGGGATGCCGGCCTGAGTCCGGATGATATCGGGTATATCAACGCCCATGGCACCTCGACGCAGGTTGGGGATGTGGCCGAAGTGGCGGCGGTTAAATCCGTCTTTGGTGACCATGCAGAAAAGCTTGCGATGAGCAGTACCAAGTCTATGACGGGGCATTTGCTGGGGGCTGCCGGGGCTGTGGAGGCCATCTTCTCAGTTCTGGCCGTTAGAGACGGTGTGTTGCCGCCGACCATTAATCTGGACAATCCGGATGAAGGGTGTGATCTGGATTTCGTGGCGCATCAGGCCCGGGAAGCGGATGTGCGGGTGGCCTTGTCCAATTCCTTCGGTTTTGGCGGCACCAATGGCACCCTGATTTTCAGCCGTTACGAGGGCTAACCGAACGTGTTTCAGCTCTACTGGGCTGACGACGATTGCCTGCCCGCTGGTGATCGAGGGTTTTCCTATGGCGATGGTCTGTTTGAGACCATCCGTGTGTGCGAGGGCAGAGCAGCCTTGCTGGGATATCACCTGGATCGTTTGCTCACGGACTCGGGGCGCCTGGGGATCTTCCTGAGCCGCCCTGAGCTGGAGAAAGCCTGCTCTGATGCCGTTGACCGTTATGGGGTTGTGTATGGCGGTGCTCCGTGGGTGCTCAAGTTTGTGGTCACGCGCGGTACCGGGGGCAGGGGCTACCGCCCCCTTGCGGAGATGCGGCCCAATCTCTTTGTGTTTCATTCTCCGGCTCCTCCAGGCCCTCCGGAGACGGGGGTGCGGGCGGATTTCTCCCGGATTCCTTTGACGGTTAATCCCTTGTTTTCCGGCATGAAAACTCTCAATCGCCTGGAGCAGGTCATGGCGGCTCGTGAAATGCACGGTTCCGTATGGGAGCTTCTCATGACCAATGCCGACGGTCATGTGGTGGAAGGCACCAGAACTAACCTGTTTCTACTGGGGCCCGAGGGTTGGGTGACGCCGCCGGGTGCTTCACTGGCAGTGTCCGGCGTTATGCGCCGACAGGTTATTGAACGATTGCATTTGACGGGGGAGCGTCTGGTGGAGCGTTCGGTTGGCGTAGGGGAGTTGCTGAGTCCTCATTGTCGCGGAGTGTGGCTGAGCAACAGCGTGATCGGTGTTGTGCCGGTTAATAACCTTGCTGGTCACGATTTGCCTGTCGACAACCGACTTGCGACAATCTGCGATCCTGAGAATCGACCGGATTGATGCGAGTGCTTAAAAAATTAGTGGTTGGTATTTTTGCTCTGATGGTTCTGGCCGGAGCCGGTGCAGCTCTTTGGCTGTGGCAGGGCCTGAAAACGCTCCAGGCCCCCATTGTGATGGAAGAGCCAGTCCTGTTTTCTGTGGCGCCAGGTTCAGCATTTGGTCAGGTTGCGCGTAAGCTGGCGGCGGAAGGATTCGTGGCAGACCCTCTTTGGCTTCGGCTCCACGGTCGCCTCAACCCTGAACAGACGCACATCAAGGCCGGCGATTATGAATTTACCTCCGGCATGACGTCTATCGATATGTTGAGGGTTATGGTGGAGGGGAAGGTCAAGCTCTGGTCGGTTCAGTTTATAGAAGGCTGGACCTTTTCGGAGATGCGTGCGGCGCTTGCCCGTAATGAAAAACTGAAGCGAAAAACGACTGACTGGACCGACGAGCAGATTATGACGGCCCTCGGCGCCGAGGGGCAGCATCCTGAAGGCTGGTTTTTCCCTGACACCTACTTGTTTGATAGCAGCGAGACCGATCTTGATATTCTCAAGCGTGCCTATGCGATCATGGTGGATGTTCTTGAGACCGAATGGCAGGAGCGGGATGAAGGGTTGCCGTACAGCACGCCATACGAGGCTCTGATCATGGCGTCTATCGTCGAGCGGGAAACGGGCGTTGCAGGAGAGCGGCAGCAGGTGGCGGGAGTGTTTGTTCGTCGTCTGCAGAAGGGGATGCGGCTGCAGACCGACCCTACGGTGATTTACGGCATGGGTGATAAATACCGTGGCCGGATAGGGCGTAGTGATCTGAGAACCTGGACGCCCTACAACACATACAGAATTGATGGGCTCCCGCCGACCCCGATCGCGTTGCCTGGTCGGGGAGCTATTCACGCAGCACTGCACCCGGACGATGGCGACGCCCTTTATTTTGTAGCCCGCGGAGATGGTAGTCACAAATTCTCCCGCACGTTGTCAGAGCATCAGAAGGCGGTGAGAGAGTTTCAGCTAAACCGAAGGGAAGATTACCGGTCTTTCCCGGCACCGGGTTCCGAAACCGGCAGTAACGGAGATCAGTGATTTGACCAGAGGGCGATTCATTACATTTGAGGGGACGGAAGGGGTTGGCAAATCCACTCAGCTGGAAACGGCCGCAGCGACCCTTGAAGGCCTCGGGATTGACTATATGGTCACCCGGGAACCCGGAGGCACTCCGATGGCGGAAAGTATCCGGGAGATGCTGCTCGCCACCCGCGAAGAACCAGTCCATGAAACGACGGAACTGTTGCTCATGTTTGCTGCCAGATCGCAGCATCTTTACAACCGTATTCTGCCCGCGTTGTCTGCCGGAAAGTGGGTGCTCTGCGACCGCTTCACGGATGCCACGTTTGCGTACCAAGGGGGCGGGCGCGGCGTTTCCAGAGAGCGAATTGCCTTGCTTGAGAATCTGGTGCAGGGCGATCTTCGGCCAGACCATGTCATTCTTCTCGATGCGCCGGTAGAGACAGGCATGGCCCGGGCAAGAAAGCGAGGTGAGCTGGATCGCTTTGAGCAGGAAGCACTGGCGTTCTTTCAGCGTATCCGGGACGCCTACCTGGAGCGGGCTACTGAGATGCCTGGTCGTTACCATGTGGTCAATGCAGCTCTGCCGCTGGAGCAGGTGACGGAAAGCGTGTCGGCTCTCCTTTCTGCCTTGTCAAAGCTGCCGGTTGCGGACTAACCTGTGGCGATATTCGGCCAGATCGAACACTTTTCGTGCACTTTTTGTAATGTTCTGCTTTAATTGAGGAACATTCTCGATAACGGCTTTCAGCAGTAATGCTCAACGCGAAACTTTTGAAGCTTCCCACCGCTGCCCACCAGCACAACCACCAACATCATCAGATTGTGGTCGGTGTCCGGGGGCAGGCAGAGCTGCGCGTTGAAGGCTCCGGAGCGTGCCTGGATACCTGGAAAGCCTGTCTTGTGCCGACCGAGGCCCGTCATGACTATTGTGGTGATCATCAAAACCACGTTCTTGTCATTAACGTAGACCCTTTCAGCCCGGCGCTGTCTACCCCATTGCACTCAGACTACGATAAGCTGGTGCGTTTCTTTGAGATGCCCCGCACCGTGCAGATGGATAACCGCATTCAGGGGCTCGTTCAGTTTGCCGCCGGAGAGTTTGACCGATCGCCGGAGAACCGGATTCTCCATCAGCATCTGGCCGCCAGCATCCTGCACTGCATGGCTGAACGTATCGTAGACCGTCCGGTCGTTTCCAGTAACAGGAATAGCCTGAATCCGGAAGATGTGCGTCGATACATTGTTGCCAATCTTCATCGCAAGATTACGGTGCAGGACCTGGCGGGCGTAGCTTGCCTGAGTGTCAGTCGTTTCCATGAGATTTTCCGGCAGGTCACGGGCACTACGCCTCATCAGTTCCTGTTGCAGACTCGCCTGGACCATGCGGTGGGTCTGCTGTCCTCTACCTCTCTCTCGGTCTCTGAAATCAGCTACCGCACCGGTTTCTCTTCCCAGAGTGCTCTGACGAATGCGCTGAGAAAGCATCGGGGCATTACTCCATCCAGACTGCAATTGAGTGAACGTGTGGCCTGATCCGACTGCTGATTCGCGGGAATAGCTGTCAGTCCCGTAGGATTCTGCAAAATAATCGTAGGATTCTGTAAGCCTCGAATGCGTAGTAATACTAATTTATATCGCCCGAGGACCGAGGCGCAGGATATGAGCCCGTTGGTCGCAAAGATTTGACGATCAGCTATATTCAAGGAGGAATCCCGGCAAGTTGATTCTTGCTACAGGTCCGACGAATCCGAGACATACAAAAAACGGCACACCGTGCCAATCATGAATCTGGTGTTGTGCCAATCGAGCGGATCTAGTCCGACTCATAAAACCGGAGGAGCCTTATGGCTATTGGAGTTTGGATCAGTCTATTTGCGTATTTCGCCCTGATGATTGTCATTGGTCTCTGGGCCATGCGTACATCATCAGCCACTGCTGAGGATTACATGCTGGGTGGGCGAGCCCTCAGCCCTAAAGTCGCTGCCTTGTCGGCTGGCGCATCAGATATGAGTGGCTGGCTGCTGCTGGGGTTGCCGGGAGCGCTGTATGTGACTGGTCTTGCCTCGGCCTGGATTGGGATCGGGCTTTTTGTCGGTGCCTTTATTAACTGGATTGTTGTCGCGCCTCGTTTGCGGGAACAAACGGTTCATTACGGTAATGCTCTGACCATCCCTGCGTTTCTGGCCAACCGGTTCCCGACCAAAGCGATGCCGCTACGCACGGTGTCGGCGATCGTTATCGTTCTGTTCTTCGCGGTGTACACGGCTTCCGGTCTTGTGGCCGGCGGCAAGCTTTTTGAAAGTGCGTTTGCTGGTATCTTCAACTTCGGTGGTATGACCGACTACGCAGCCGGTATTATCATCACGTTGGGTGTTGTGCTCGCGTACACTGTGGTGGGCGGGTTCCTGGCGGTCAGTATGACTGACTTCGTGCAGGGCTGTATCATGATGCTGGCGCTGGTTATCATGCCGGCGGTAGTGTTGTTCGGTGAAGGTGGTGGCGGATTTGCGCAGGCCTCTGAAACCCTGAACAGTGTTGACCCGACCCTGTTGTCCTGGACAGAAGGGCTAACGGTGATTGGTTGGTTGTCGGCAGTAACCTGGGGCCTTGGTTATTTTGGGCAGCCACACATCATTGTGCGTTTCATGGCAATCCGGACGGTGCATGAGGTTGGGACTGCCCGGAACATTGGTATGTCCTGGATGGGTATCTCTCTGATTGGTGCGATTGCTCTGGGTGTGTTTGGTCGTGCCTATGCGGTTCGTAATGGGCTTGATATTGCCGACCCCGAGACCATTTTCATTATTCTGGCGGATCTTCTGTTCCACCCGCTGATTACGGGTTTCCTTTACGCGGCACTGCTGGCGGCGGTGATGAGTACCATTTCAAGTCAGCTGTTGGTGTCATCTGCTTCCCTGACGGAAGATTTCTATCGCCTGTTCCTGCGCAAGGAAGCCACTGACAAAGAGTGTGTTAACGTTGGCCGTGCATGTGTTGTTGCGGTTGGCCTGGTGGCCGCCTTTATTGCCTCTGACCCGAATTCTCAGGTTCTCGCGCTGGTCAGTAACGCCTGGGCAGGCTTCGGTGCAGCCTTTGGTCCGTTGATCATTCTGGCCCTGACCTGGCCACGTACCAACGGTGCGGGCGCCCTGGCTGGCCTGATTGTGGGCGCGGCGACCGTGATGGCCTGGATTTCTCTGGGCTGGAATGGCGAGTTCATGGGTGGCCCTGGTGTGTATGAGATCATCCCTGGTTTCATTGCTGCGTTTATCGCCATCGTCGTGGTTACTCTGGCCACTTCCGATGCCGGTGAGTACCAGCATATCGAGCGGTGATGGGTCACCTGACCTGAACGAGGGGCTCCTGCGGGGGCCCTTTTTTTTAGCGTTTAATAATGGGGTGACGCCAAAAAAAACGCCAGCCCGAAGGCTGGCGTTTTCAAATCAGAGGTGAGCTACCTCCTCAGAAGATCTCAGGCTACGGAAGCCTCAGACGCTTTCTGGGTGTACTCTTCCATCTGATCGAAGTTGAGATACTTGTAGATCTCTTTGGACATGCTGTTCAGGTCCTTGGCGTACTCCATGTACTCCGCCGGAGTCGGGAGTTTGCCCAGTACCGCGCCCACAGCCGCCAGTTCCGCAGAGGTCAGGTACACGTTGGCACCATCGCCCAGACGGTTCGGGAAGTTACGGGTTGAGGTAGACAGAACCGTTGACTTCGGAGCAACGCGGGCCTGGTTACCCATGCATAGGGAGCAGCCCGGCATTTCGGTGCGAACACCGGCAGTGCCGTAGGTGTTGAAGTAGCCTTCTTCCATTAGCTGCTGCTGGTCCATCTTCGTGGGCGGTGACATCCACAGGCGGGTGCTCAGCGGGCCTTTGTGCTGCTCAAGCAGCTTGCCGGCGGCACGGAAGTGGCCGATGTTGGTCATGCACGAGCCGATGAACACTTCGTCTACCTTGTCGCCAGCCACTTCAGACAGGAACTTGGCATCATCCGGGTCGTTCGGGCAGCACACGATCGGCTCTTTGATGTCGGCCAGGTCGATCTCGATGACGTGAGCGTACTCGGCGTCTTTATCGGCACGCATCAGCTTCGGATCTTTCAGCCACTCTTCCATCTGCTGAGCGCGACGCTCCAGAGTACGCGGATCGCCGTAGCCTTCAGCAATCATCCAGCGCAGCATGACGATGTTGGAGCGCAGGTACTCGGCCACGGAATCTTCAGACAGGTTGATGGTACAACCAGCGGCAGAGCGCTCGGCAGAGGCATCAGACAGTTCGAATGCCTGCTCAACGGTCAGGTGCTCCAGGCCTTCGATCTCGAGGATGCGGCCGGAGAATTCGTTGATCTTGCCTTTTTTCTCTACTGTCAGCATGCCTTGCTTGATGCCGTACAGCGGAATCGCGTGTACCAGATCACGCAGCGTGATGCCTGGCTGCATTTCGCCTTTGAAGCGAACCAGAACGGATTCCGGCATATCCAGCGGCATGACGCCGGTCGCGGCGGCAAACGCTACCAGACCAGAACCGGCCGGGAAGGAGATGCCCATCGGGAAGCGGGTGTGGGAGTCACCACCGGTACCTACGGTGTCCGGCAGCAGCATGCGGTTCAGCCAGGAGTGGATGATGCCGTCGCCCGGACGCAGGGAAACACCGCCACGGGTACGGATGAAGTCCGGCAGGGTGTGTTGCATCTCAACGTCAACCGGCTTCGGATACGCTGCAGTGTGACAGAAAGACTGCATCACCAGATCTGCCTGGAAGCCCAGACACGCCAGGTCTTTCAGTTCATCACGGGTCATCGGGCCGGTGGTGTCCTGGGAACCCACGGTGGTCATGTGCGGCTCGCAGTAGGTGTTCGGACGAACGCCCTGGCCATCTTCCAGGCCACAGGCCTTGCCGACCATCTTCTGGGCCAGGGAGAAGCCCTTGGTGCCAGCTTCCGGATCTTTCGGCAGACGGAAGGTGTCGGTTGCGCCCAGGCCCAGCGCCTGACGGGCCTTGTTGGTCAGGCCACGGCCGATGATCAGCGGGATACGGCCGCCTGCCTGGACTTCGTCCAGGATCACGTCAGACTTGAACTTGAATTCGGAGATCACGTCACCGGCTTCGTTCAGGATCTTGCCTTCGTACGGACGGATTTCGATCACGTCGCCCATGTTCATGTTGTCGACCGGAGCCTCGAATACCAAAGCGCCAGCGTCTTCCATGGTGTTGAAGAAGATCGGAGCAACCTTGTTACCAATACAGACGCCGCCGCCACGTTTGTTGGGCACGCCTGGGATGTCGTCACCGAAGAACCACAGTACAGAGTTGGTGGCCGACTTCCGGGAGGAACCGGTACCGACTACGTCACCAACGAAAGCAACCGGCAGGCCTTTGGCTTTGATCTCGTCGATCTGGCTCATCGGGCCGGTTACGCCGGGCTCTTCCGGCTTAAGGCCGTCGCGCTCCATTTTATAAGCGGCACGAGCATGCAGAGGGATGTCCGGGCGGGACCATGCGTCCGGAGCCGGGGAGAGGTCGTCGGTGTTGGTTTCGCCGGTAACTTTGAAGACCACCATCTTGGTGCTCTCGGCTACCTTGTTCCTGCCGGTGAACCACTCGGCGTTGGCCCAGGACTCAACCACAGACTTGGCGATGGCATTGCCTGCATCCATTTTTTCCTTCACATCGTTGAAGGCGTCGAACATCAGCAGGGTTTTCTTCAGCTGTTCACCAGCCAGCTCGGCCAGTTCACTGTCGTCCAGCAGCTCAACCAGAGTTTCGATGTTGTAGCCACCCTGCATCATGCCCAGCAGTTTGACGGCGTATTCCTTGCTGACCAGCGGGGAAGAGGCTTCGCCCTTGGCAACCGCGGAAAGGAAAGCCGCTTTAACGTAAGCTGCTTCGTCCACGCCCGGTGGAATGCGGTTTTCGAGCAGGTAAACCAGAGTTTCTTCTTCTCCGGCCGGCGGGTTCTTCAGCAGGTCTACCAGAGCGGCGGTCTGCTCGGCATTCAGGGGCTTGGGGGGGATACCCAGAGCTTCACGTTCGGCAACGTGTTCACGATAGGCTTCTAACACGATATGGACCCTCATCAGTTGGAATGTTCCGCATTGTGGGCGTGGTGCCCGGCGGAAGTTTTGTGGCGAAAAGGCCGCAGGAGCCTCTGAATAACGCCTCAAATCACCGATGGGGTTTCAGGATTTATTCAGAGACTCCTTGATCTGGCGCCGTATTCTATAGGAAAGCCCTTATAAAGTTAAGTTGGACAGAGGTCGGAGGAATCTGCTAGGTGCGTTATACTCCGGCCCCCAAGACATTCCAGACTGAACGGTGACATGACTAACGCCCTGCAAGAAATACACGACTTCCTCCCGTGCCGGACGCCTGCCCAGTGGATTGAAAATGCGCTGGCCAATCAGGATCTGATGCTGATTGATCATGCCCACTGTGAAAAAAAAGCAGCCTCTACAGCGCTGAGTCTGATGTATCGATACGTCGACAACACTGACCTGTTGAATAAAATGTCTCGGTTGGCCCGGGAAGAACTGCGTCACTTTGAACAGGTGCTGGCCATCATGAAAAAACGGGGCATTGTCTACGCTCATCTCTCGCCAGCGCGGTATGCCGCGGGTTTGCGGGAAGCGGTCAGGGCGGAAGAACCGGGCAGGCTGGTGGATGTTCTGATTGTGGGTGCAATCATTGAAGCACGCTCCTGTGAACGATTTGCCGCCCTGGCGCCGTTTCTGGATGACACCCTCAGAGATTTCTATAACGGGTTACTGAAATCTGAAGCCCGTCACTATCAGGATTATCTAAAGCTTGCGGAACAAGCCAGCGGCGGCTCTGTGGAAGGGCGGGTCGCGGACTTTCTCTCGATTGAGCAAGCGCTGATAGAGCAGCCCGACCAGGAGTTCAGGTTTCACAGTGGTCCGGTGTCTGAGATCTGAAGCTCCTGACACAGGCTCATCCAGCGGGCAATTCCGGCGCTCCGGTATTTCTGTTTGTGGAGAATAAAGTAGAAGTGCCGGTCGAACTTTCGGGCATCGGGAACGTTTAGGGGGACCAGGCTCCCCCGTTTGAAGGCGTCGGCCAGTACCACCTTTGACAGGCAGCCAATGCCGAGATTGGCTTCTACTGCTCGTTTAATGGCTTCGGTGTGCTCCAGTTCCAGCAGGATGTTCAGGTCCGGAAGCAGGCCGTGCATCCCTCGCTCGAAACTCTGGCGGGTGCCAGACCCCTCTTCCCTCATAATCCAGACTGCCTGACGAAGGTCCTCGTCCGTCAGCCTCTTTTTACGGGCCAGTGGGTGTGAGGGGGAGCAGAAAACCGTCAGGGCATCTTCCCGCCAGGGAATGACTTCCAGTTCAGGAGATTGCAGCTCTCCTTCAATCAGTCCGATGTCCAGTTCAAAATCCCGCACTCGTCTTGCGATGGAGCTGGTGTTGGCCACTTCCAGAGAGACTTTGGGGCGGGTAGGGGTATTCATGTATTTGGCCATTACACCAACGGCCAGATAGTTACCGATGGTAAGAGTCGCTCCGACTTTCAGGGCACCAACTTCGGAATGTTTGCTGAATGCCTGTTCCAGCTCTGTGGCCTGTGCCAGCAATGACTCCGCTTTGGGGCGATAGAGGCGCCCCAGCTCGTTCAGTTGCAGTCGTTTGCCGACACGATCGAACAGCTGGATGTCGAACTGGCCCTCGAGCTCTTTAAGCGCGCTGCTGGCTGCTGACTGGGACATCGCGAGGGATTCGGCAGCCCGGGTGATGTTCTGGAAGTGGGCTGCGGCCAGAAAAACCTCAAGCTGACGAAAGCTGTATTTCATGATGAAGGTTCCGGTGTAAAGTATTGTTATCGGAAAAATCGAATAGGCATATGAGAACAGCCCGTTTTGTCGATTTCAAGCAAAAGGTTAAACTATTCCCAATTCCTGATAGACAGACTTAAACAGGCGAGGGCTCCGATGAGCAATCTGATGAAAGAAACCGTCACCAGTGTGCACCACTGGAATGACACGCTTTTCAGCTTCAAGACCAGTCGGGATCCCGGCTTCCGATTCAAAAACGGGCATTTCGTCATGATTGGCCTTGAGACGGATGGTAAGCCGCTTATGCGCGCCTACAGTATTGCCAGTGCCAACTATGAAGAGGAGCTTGAATTCTTCTCCATCAAGGTACCCGATGGCCCGCTGACCTCTCGCCTGCAGCAGATCAAGGTCGGGGATGAGATTCTGGTCAGCCGCAAACCTACGGGCACCCTGGTGCTGGATAATCTGCTGCCGGGGCGGAATCTGTGGCTGATCAGTACGGGGACCGGACTGGCTCCGTTCATGAGCATCATCAAGGACCCGGAAGTCTATGAGGCCTTTGATAAGGTGATTCTGACTCACGGTGTGCGTTATATCTCGGAGCTGGCTTACCAGGGCGAGATCGAAGAGCTGCCGGAGAACGAATTCTTTGGTGAGATGGTCAGTGGCAAGCTGCTGTATTACCCCACGGTTACCCGGGAGCCTTTCCGGAATGAGGGGCGCCTGACTGATGCCATGGAAACCGGCAAGATCACTCGGGATCTGGAGCTGCCGGATTTCGATGTGGAACAGGACCGGTTCATGATTTGTGGTAGCCCGAGCATGCTGAAGGACACCTGTGCCATTCTGGACAACATGGGGTTCCGTGAAGCGCGAGGCGGTGAGATGGGGCATTACGTGATTGAGCGGGCCTTCGTCGAGCAGTGAGCAGAGAGGAGGCTTGGCCTCCTTGGATTACCAAAGCGCAAAGTTGGTTCCCCTCCACGGAACGGACAGGGCACAATTAGCCTCTTGGTGAGGCTTGGGTGCCTTGGGTTGGTCCGGAGATAGAGGGAGGGGTTGTGCTGCGTGCCTGGATTCAGATGGTTGTCCTCGTCGTTTTCGCAACGCTGGTGGGTTGCGATTCTGATTCTGTTGGAGAAGTGCCGGGGGGGCGGTCAGCGTCCCCGGATATTTCTCTGGCGCTTGAGCCGCAGCAAATGGATTGGGTGGGTCAGAAGATCTTCCAGAATGAGTGTGCCGGGCGGTTCCAGTGTCTGGTGCATTGGAACGAAGGGGAGTTGTTTCCGTCGTTGGGGATTGGTCATTTCATCTGGTACCCCAGGGATGTTCAGGGGCGATTTGTTGAGAGTTTCCCTGAGCTGATCCGGTACATGAGCCAGCGCCAGGCGTCTGTGCCGGACTGGTTGTTGTCGCTTGAGCCCTTCGATGCCCCCTGGCCCGATCGTGCGAACTTCCTGGCGGCGAGTGATTCGACTCGGGTGGCTGAGCTCAGGGAGTTCCTGGCTGGGACGCAGGGGATTCAGGCTGAGTTTATTTTTCGCCGTGCCCAGTCGGCTTTGGGTGCGATCATTCAGGCTGCGCCGGAAGGTCGGCGGGGAGCAATCCTTGGTGATCTTAAGGCGCTGAGTGCGACGCCTGGTGGAGTGTACGCGTTGATGGATTATGTGAACTTCAAGGGCGAGGGGTTGGCGCCCGGGGAGCGA
This sequence comes from Marinobacter daepoensis DSM 16072, assembly GCF_000421165.1. Classification (GTDB taxonomy): domain Bacteria; phylum Pseudomonadota; class Gammaproteobacteria; order Pseudomonadales; family Oleiphilaceae; genus Marinobacter; species Marinobacter daepoensis. The sequence goes on along the minus strand of NZ_ATWI01000009.1, from coordinate 722,170 downwards.
TATCAGGGCGAGGGATGGGGGTTGCTTCAGGTGTTGGTGTCCATGGGGGCGGAGCCCGGTGACACGGCGCTGGATCGTTTCCGGAGCGCGGCGGCAACTGTTCTGACCCGCCGTGCCCGGAATGCCGAAAACGCCATTGAGCGGGAGCGGTGGCTGGCGGGTTGGCTCAAGCGAGTCGAGAGCTACCGGGAGCCAGCCCCTGGTCCGGCTTTATAGGGGGATTTTTTTAAGTTCTGGTTCCTGGCTCGGGCGCACTTCCAGCCACCAGGCATAGTGCTCCCAGTCGCCCAGCACAATGCGTTGTGCTGATCTTCCATTGGCTTCCAGGTTGTGTATGGCGGGGCGGTGTGTGTGGCCGTGAATCATTCGCTGCACTCCGTGAGCTTCCAGTTCCCGGGTCACTTCTTCTGGTGTCACGTCCATAATGGTCTCTGCTTTGCCCTGGTTTTTCGCCATGGAGATTTCCCTGAGTTGCCGGGCCATTTGCTGGCGATCTTTCAGTGGGCGGGCAAGCAGCATTTTCACGGTTTGCGGGTTGCGCATGTTGGCCCGGAACTTCTGGTACTCAACGTCGGCTGTGCAAAGGCTGTCGCCATGCATCAACAGCGTCGGAGTGCCGTACAGGTCTACGACAGTCGGGTCTGTCAGCAGAGTGGCGCCGGCGCGTTCACAAAAGTCATCCCCAATGAGGAAGTCGCGATTGCCGTGCATCAGGTAGATGTCGGTGCCTTTGCTCCGGACTTCCTTCAGCGCCGACGCTACCTGTTCCTGTAGTGGGGTGCGTTCGTCGTCACCAATCCAGGCCTCAAAAAAGTCGCCAAGGATGTACAGTCGCTCCACTCCCGGCGTTTTGTCTTTGAGGAAGGACAGAAACGCGCCTGTAATGTCCGGGCGCGATTCTTCAAGATGCAGATCCGAGATAAGCAGCGTGGTCACGCGTCCTCCAGAACCTCGGCTTTCTCGATCACGACGTCTTCAAACGGAACGTCCTGGTGGCCTGCGCGCATGGTGGTGCGGACGGCGCGGATCTTGTTGACGGTGTCCATGCCCTCCGCCACCTTGCCGAATACGCAATAGCCCCAGCCCTCGGCGTTCTTGGCGGTGTGGTCCAGGAAGCCGTTGTTCTCGACGTTGATGAAGAACTGGGCTGTGGCTGAGTGCGGGTCCATGGTGCGGGCCATGGCGACGGTGCCAATCATGTTGCTCAGGCCGTTGTCAGCTTCGTTCTGGATGGGGTCGCGGGTTTTGCGAGGGGTCATGCCTGGCTCGAGACCGCCGCCCTGAACCATGAAGTTGCTGATGACTCGGTGAAAAATCAGGCCATCGTAGAAGCCGTCGCGAACATACTGTTCAAAGTTTTTGGCGGTTTCCGGGGCTTTTTCGTAGTCCAGTTCCAGTTTGATATCACCGAAGTTTGTCTGCAGCAGAATCATCAGGGTTTCCTGTGTTTGAGGATCAGAGTGTTCAAAGGGGTATTGTACTCAAGAGTTTCTTTCAGTGCATGAGTCCGGCGCGGATTTGTGAGTATAATAGGCGGTTTAAACGGAGCATCCGGACAGCTCCCATGATTCATTCCCTGTTAACAGAGATTGTATGAGCGCCGAGTCGAAGAAAGCCCATAACTTTATCCAGAGCCTGATTGAAGACGCCGTCACCAAGGGTGAGCACAGCGGGCAGGTTGTCACCCGATTTCCGCCAGAGCCTAATGGCTATCTGCATGTCGGGCATGCCAAGTCTATTTGTCTGAACTTCGGAATTGCCGAGACCTTTGCGGGCGTATGTAACCTCCGGTTCGATGACACCAACCCGGAGAAAGAAAGCCAGGAATACATCGATGCGATCAAGCAGGATGTGGAGTGGTTGGGCTATAAGTGGGCCGGCGAGGTGCGTTTTGCGTCGGATTACTTTGATCAGCTGTATGCGTTTGCAGAGGAGCTTATTCAGAAGGGCAAGGCGTATGTGTGCGCCCTGAACGCGGAGCAGATGGCTGAATACCGGGGTTCTTTGAAAGAGCCGGGAAAGGACAGTCCGTATCGCGACCGTCCGGCAGAGGAAAGTTTGCAGCTGTTCCGGGATATGCGAGCCGGTAAGTTCCAAAACGGCGAGCTGGTGCTGCGGGCCAGAATTGATATGGCCTCGCCCAATATCAATATGCGGGACCCGATCCTCTACCGGATTCGCTACGCTGACCACCATCAGACGGGCAGTAAATGGTGCATCTACCCGATGTACGACTTTACGCATCCAATCTCCGATGCCCTGGAAGGGATCACCCACTCTCTGTGCACCCTGGAGTTTGAGGATCACCGGCCGCTGTACGACTGGGTGCTCGATAACATCACCATTCCGTGTCACCCGCGCCAGATTGAGTTTGCCCGGCTGAACCTGAATTACACCATTACCAGCAAGCGCAAACTCAAGCGCCTGGTCGATGAGAATGTCGTTGGCGGCTGGAATGACCCCCGGATGCCGACCATTTCCGGGATGCGTCGCCGAGGTTACACGCCGGAATCGATTCGCAGCTTCTGCGACATGATCGGTGTGAACAAGGCGGGCGGTACGGTCGATGTTGGTATGCTGGAGCATGCCATTCGTGAAGATCTGAATAGCCGCGCTCCACGCGCAATGTGTGTTATGCGCCCGCTCAAAGTTACGCTGACCAACTATCCTGAAAGCCAGACTGAAACCCTGACCTTGCCTGTGCACCCGCAAAACCCTGACATGGGAGAGCGGCAGGTGACCTGGAGTCAGACGCTGTACATTGATCGGGACGATTTTGAGGTGGAGCCTCCTCGCAAGTGGAAACGGCTGGCACCGGATCAGGCTGTTCGGCTGCGCGGCGGCTATGTCATGACTTGCCGGGAGGTGGTGCGTGACGACGACGGCGAGATTGTTGAGCTCAAGTGTGAGTACGATCCGAACACCCTGGGCGTGAATCCGGAAGGCTATAAGCCCAACGGGGTGATTCACTGGGTGTCTGCCAGCGACAGTGTTGAGGTTGATGTCAATCTGTACGATCGTCTGTTCAATCATGAATCTCCGGACAGTGATAAGGAGGGAGATTTCCTTGATCACCTGAATCCGGAATCTCTGGTTGTACTTGAGGGTGCGAGGGTTGAGAAAACGCTGGCGCAACCGAGGAGCGATTTGCCGTATCAGTTTGAGCGTGAGGGCTATTTCTTCTGCGACCGAGAGCTGACCGAAGAGGCCGGTAAGCCCGTGTTTAACCGTACTGTGACGCTCCGGGATTCCTGGGGCAAGGGAGGCAAGTGATGCGTATCTACAATACGCTGACACAGCAGAAGGAAGCGTTCAAAACCCTCGAACCTGGCAAAGTGCGCATGTATGTATGCGGTATGACCGTATACGATTACTGCCATCTGGGGCATGCCAGAGTGTTGGTGGCGTTTGACGTGATTACCCGCTATCTGCGCCATCGTGGATACGATGTGCATTACGTGCGAAACATTACGGACATTGATGACAAAATTCTGCGCCGCGCCGATGAAAACGGGGAGGTCTATACCGATCTGACCGACCGGATGATCCGCGCCATGCACGAAGATGAGGCCAAGTTGGGGGTGCTGTCACCCAGTGAAGAGCCCAGGGCGACGGCGTACATCGATGATATTGTGGCCATGGTCCAGAAGCTGGTTGCGGGTGGCCATGCCTACGCTGCCGATAACGGAGATGTCTATTTCTCGGTAGCGTCATTTCCGGAGTACGGCAAGCTCAGCAAAAAGAAACTGGACGATCTGGTGGCGGGCGCCCGTGTGGATGTCCGGGAGGCCAAGCGCAGCCCGGCGGATTTCGCGCTCTGGAAAGCGGCCCGGCCGGGAGAGGTGAGTTGGTCGTCGCCCTGGGGAGAGGGGCGTCCGGGCTGGCACATCGAGTGTTCGGCCATGTCCACCCGGTGCCTGGGGGATTCCTTTGATATCCATGGGGGCGGGCCGGACTTGCTGTTCCCGCACCATGAGAACGAGATTGCTCAGTCTGAGTGTGCGACCGGCCACAAGTTTGTTCATACCTGGATGCACGCTGGTGCCATTCGGGTAAACAAAGAGAAAATGTCCAAGTCGCTGGGCAATTTTTTCACCATACGAGAGATTCTTGAGAAGTACCCTGCAGAAGTGGTGCGCTACTTCCTGGTGTCCAGTCAGTACCGCAGTCAGGTGGATTACTCTGAAGACAATCTGGCAGAGGCGGGGCGTACGCTGACCAAGCTTTATCACGCCTTGCGTGGTGTTGTACCGGCGAAGGGTTCGGATGTGCCGGAGACAGACCATGATCGCCGGTTTGTTGAGATGATGGACGATGATTTCAATACCGCCGGGGCCATTTCGGTGCTGCATGCAGTGGCCAATGAGATCAATCACCAGCGTCGGGATGGCGATGAAGGTGCCGCCAAGCGCAGCGCTGCGGTGCTGGTAAGGCTGGGTGCCGTGCTCGGGCTGTTGCAGCAGGATCCTGAGTCTTTCTTTCAGGCGGATACCGGGAGCGAGCTGACGGCTGAGGATATCGAGGCCATGATTCAGGCCCGGGCCGATGCCCGTAAAGCAAAGGACTTTGCTGGAGCCGACCGCATCCGCGATGAGCTTCTCGACAAGGGTATTATCCTGGACGACAGTCGTGAGGGCACCAGCTGGCGCCGGGCCTGAATGGTCCAATTGCTCCTATGGCCGCATTGTATTGTGTGGGAATGACCTTGTAGGGAATTTCACGTACAATGCGGCGCTCTAATCAGAACGTCCCCGCGCCTGTGGGCGCCGAGAGGGGAGTCGGGAACTACAAACCCATTGAGGCAAGCAACGATGACAGAACGCGTTCAAGTTGGCGGTATTAAGATCGCCAAGAATCTGTACGATTTCGTAAACAACGAGGCGATTCCGGGCACCGGTATCGACGCTGAGAAATTCTGGGCCGAGTTCGACAAGATTGTAAACGAGCTCGCTCCGCGCAACCGCGAGCTGTTGCTCAAGCGTGACGAGATTCAGGAGAAGATGGATACCTGGAATCGCGATCACAAAGGCCAGAAGCTCGACATGGCTGAGTACAAGTCGTTCCTCAAGGACATTGGCTATCTGGTCGATGAGCCGGCAGACTTCAAAATCTCTACGTCGAACGTTGATCCTGAGATCGCGACGATGGCTGGCCCACAGCTGGTTGTTCCGGTGATGAATGCCCGTTTTGCGCTGAACGCAGCTAATGCCCGTTGGGGTAGCTTGTACGATGCTTTGTACGGTACCGACGCTCTTTCAGAGGACAATGGTGCCGAGAAGGGGCGTGGCTACAACCCGGTGCGGGGTGCCAAGGTGATTGAGTGGGCACGCAATCTGCTGGACGGCTCTGCGCCTCTGGCGTCTGGCAGTCATAAAGATGCGGCCAAATACAGCATCGACGGCGGCAAGCTGGTGGTGAAGCTGCAGAATGGTGAAGTGACCGGCCTGCAAGACACATCCGGCTTTGTGGGATACACCGGTGCCGCTGATGCCCCTACAGGCATTCTGCTGGTGAAGAATGGCATGCATTTCGAAATTCAGATTGATGCCAGTCACCCGATCGGAAAAGACGACGGTGCCAATGTTAAAGACGTTCTGATGGAATCTGCTCTGACCACCATCATGGACTGCGAAGACTCGGTAGCCGCTGTAGACGCTGATGACAAGGTCGTCGCCTACAAGAACTGGCTGGGCCTGATGAAGGGCGATCTGGAAGAGTCCTTCGAAAAGGGTGGCCAGATGATGACTCGCCGCATGAACGGCGACCGCACCTACACTGGCGCGGATGGCAGCGAGCTGACTCTAAAAGGGCGTAGCCTGTTGTTCGTTCGTAACGTTGGTCACCTGATGACCAACCCGGCGATCCTGCTGAGCGATGGCAGCGAAATTCCGGAAGGCCTGATGGATGGTCTGTTGACCTCCCTGATCGCTATCCACGACCTGAAGGGCGATGGTAAATTCCAGAATAGCACCAAAGGTTCCGTGTACATTGTTAAGCCCAAGCAGCACGGCCCGGAAGAGGTTGCATTCACCAACGAATTCTTTGGTCGTGTTGAAGATGCTCTCGGCCTGCCGCGCTTCACTCTGAAGGTCGGCATCATGGACGAAGAGCGTCGCACCACAGTGAACCTGAAAGCGTGCATCCACGCGGCCAAAGAGCGCACCGTCTTTATCAATACAGGCTTCCTGGATCGTACCGGTGACGAGATTCACACCTCCATGGAGCTGGGCCCCTTCATCCGTAAGGGTCCGATGAAGCAGGCTGCCTGGATCAACGCCTACGAGCAGTGGAACGTGGACATTGGCCTGGAAGCAGGGCTGTCCGGGGTTGCTCAGATTGGTAAGGGTATGTGGGCCATGCCAGATCTGATGGCGGGTATGCTGGAGGCCAAGATTGGTCATCCGAAGGCTGGTGCCAACACGGCCTGGGTTCCGTCTCCGACGGCCGCCACTCTGCATGCCACTCACTACCACCAGGTGAACGTGTTTGATGTGCAGAAAGAGCTGGCAAGCCGTCAGCGTGCGTCTCTGGACGATATCCTGACCGTGCCGGTGATGGACGATCCATCTTCTTTGAGCGCTGAAGATATCCAGCAGGAGCTGGACAACAACGCCCAGGGGATTCTTGGCTATGTTGTGCGCTGGATCGACCAAGGTGTGGGTTGCTCCAAGGTGCCTGACATCAACGATGTTGGCCTGATGGAAGACCGCGCGACCTTGCGTATCTCCTCACAGTTGCTGACCAACTGGCTGTACCACGGCATCTGCTCTGAAGAGCAGATTATGGAAACCATGAAGCGTATGGCTGCTGTGGTTGATCAGCAGAACGCCGGCGATCCGGCTTACCGCAACATGGCTGCAGACTTTGATGGCAGCATCGCGTTCCAGGCGGCTGTGGATCTGGTTCTGAAGGGGCGTGAACAGCCGGCGGGTTACACCGAGCCGTTGCTACACGCGTACCGCCTGAAGGCCAAGGCCAAATACGGGCAGTAAAACGCCTGATGTGGTAACAAAAAACCCCGCCTTGGCGGGGTTTTTTGTTGGTAGGAGCGGTGTTGTGCCCTTTGGTGTTTTATTCGTCAGCGTGTAACACGTCCGCTGCGTACAATGTGTTTTCCAGCAGGGTGGCAATGGTCATCGGTCCTACACCACCTGGAACGGGGGTGATGTAAGCTGCCCGGTCCGCGGCGGCCTCAAAGTCAACGTCACCACACAGCTTGCCGTTTTCCTGGCGGTTGATGCCAACATCAATAACGGTGGCGCCGGGTTTGACCCATGATCCCTTGATAATGCCTGGTTTGCCGACTGCCGCCACAAGGATGTCTGCTTCGCCAACGAACTTCTCGAGATTATCCGTGAATCGATGGCAGACTGTGGTTGTAGCTCCCTTCAGGAGGAGTTCCATGCTCATCGGGCGGCCAACAATGTTAGAGGCGCCGACAATAACCGCATGCTGGCCTTTGTAGGGCGTGTTGATCGAGTCGAGCAGGGTGATGACGCCGGCCGGTGTGCAGGGGCGCAGGGTAGGCTTACGCTGCATCAGGCGGCCGATGTTGTACGGGTGAAAGCCGTCCACGTCTTTGTCGGGGCGGATCTTGACGAGGATTGGGTCGGCGTCCAGGTGAGGAGGCAGGGGGAGCTGGACCAGAATGCCGTCTACTGCAGGGTTTTCATTCAGCTCGTCGACCAGGGCCTCCAGAGTGGCCTGAGAGGTGTCTTCCGGCAAGTCGTAGGATAGAGACAAGATGCCGGCCTGTTCGCAGGCTTTGCGTTTATTGCCAACATAAACCTGTGAGGCAGGGTCGTTGCCGACCAGTACTACGGCCAGGCCGGGGGCTCTCAGGCCTTTCTGTTTTCTGGCTTCGACACCGGCAGCTACCCGTTGCCGGACCTGGGCAGCAATTTCTTTTCCATTAATCAGTTTGGCGCTCATGTTTCCGTCTTGTCGGTTTGGGCGTGAGTAATAAAGTGAAGGCCGTGCATTGTCTCATGCTTCGTACTCAAGGCCAATGTAGGGTGGGGTCTCAGGGGAACTTATGGCGCCGCGAGGGGTCATTAGATCGTAACAAATGCAATGAATTTTAAATTCTGTGTTGACGGACGCGTTTGGCGCCGGTAATATGCGCGCCAACTTTGCTGAGGCACTTGTTGTTCAGTTTAAACGGGGTATAGCGCAGTCTGGTAGCGCGCCTGCTTTGGGAGCAGGATGTCGGGAGTTCGAATCTCTCTACCCCGACCATTTTTCTGAATATTCAGGTGGGCGAACGGTCAAGCGCCCGTAGCTCAGCTGGATAGAGCATCCGCCTTCTAAGCGGATGGTCGCAGGTTCGAGTCCTGCCGGGCGCGCCATCTCCTGAAACGCGAAATGGCACCGGACTCGCCGGACCAGCAAAGTTGAAGTCAATAGTATGCCGGAAGGCATTTCTTTGATGTGGTGGACGTAGCTCAGTTGGTAGAGCTCAGGATTGTGACTCCTGCGGTCGAGGGTTCGAACCCCTTCGTCCACCCCACTTCCCCTTGTTTATTTCTGTTGTTCCTGGATTCTCGACGAGAGTCTGTTCAGGGGCCAGGCATGCGAGAGTGGCGGAATTGGTAGACGCACTGGATTTAGGTTCCAGCGGGGCAACCCGTGAGAGTTCAAGTCTCTCCTCTCGCACCATCCTTTCTTTTTTCAGGTTTTCCTCCAGATTCTGAACAATTGCGTGGTTAAGCGCATATCAAACCCGCAATCAGGGCCGTTGGGTGATTCTCTCAGCGGGGCAAACCGTGATAAACTACCGGCTTTTAATTTTGCGTCCCTTGAGGGTTGTCTGCTCTTGTTGGGATTTTCGTTATATTTTCATTCACCTACAGAATCTGTAATTTGAGGAACTTCCATGCAAGTGTCTGTTGAAACGACCTCCAACATCGAGCGTCGAATGACGATTGGTGTGCCCGCCCAGGAAATCGACAAGGCGGTTCAGAAACGCCTGCAGGAAACTGCTCGCACCGTGCGCCTGAACGGTTTCCGCCCTGGGAAGGTTCCCATGAGCGTGGTTAAGCGTCGTTTCGGTGCCAGCGTCCGTCAGGAAGTGGTTGGCGAGGTTATGCGTGACAACTACATCAAGGCGCTGCAGGAGCAGGATATCAATCCGGCAGGCTGGCCGAAGCTTGAGCCGAAGACCATGGAAGAAGGGAAAGACCTCGAATTCGTGGCTACGTTTGAAGTTCTGCCTGAGATTGAACTCGGTGACCTGAGCAAAGTTAGTGTTGAAAAGCCGGTCTCTGATGTGACTGACAAGGATATCGACACCATGATCGATAACCTGCGTCGTCAGCAGGCCACCATGAAAGAGGTTAAGCGTAAGTCCAAGAATAAGGACATCGTGACCATTGACTTCAAAGGTTCCATTGATGGCGAAGAGTTTGAAGGCGGCGCAGCCGAAGGCCATCGCCTGACTCTGGGTTCTGGTCAGATGATTCCTGGCTTCGAGAAAGGCATCGTTGGCGGCAAGGCTGGCGAAGAGCTGGAAATTGAGGTTGAGTTCCCTGAGGACTACCACAACGAAGATCTGGCCGGGAAGCCCGCCAAGTTTGAGATCAAGATCCACAAGGTAGAAGAGCCGCAGCTGCCGGAGCTGGATCAGGAATTCTTCAAGCGTTTCGGGATCGAAGCCGAAGATGAAGCTGCCTTCCGTGAGGAAGTGAAGAAAAATATGGAGCGTGAGCTCAAGCAAGCTGTCTCCAATAAGGTTAAGAATGACGTTGTAGACGGCCTGCTGGAAACGACCGAGCTGGACATTCCTACCGCTCTGATAGATCAGGAAATTGATCGTCTGCGTCAGGACGCAGTTCAGCGTTTTGGCGGGCAGGTAGATTTCCAGCAATTGCCGAAGGAAATCTTCGAAGAGCAGGCGAAGCGTCGTGTGAAGACGGGGCTGCTGTTCCAGGAAGTGGTCAAGAAAAACGACCTGAAGGCTGACGACGCTAAAGTGGAAGAGAAGATCCAGGAGATCGCTTCTACTTACGAACAGCCTGAAGAAGTGGTTGCGCACTTCAGCAGCAACCCGGACCAGAAGGCTCAGGTTGAGTCTTCCGTACTGGAAGATGCCGTGGTTGACTTTGTTCTTGGTCAGGCCAAGGTCAAAGAGAAGAAAATGAAATACGAAGAAGCGGTTCAGGCCGGTCAGGCCCAGCGCTGATGGCGGCCGGGCTCTGGCCCGGTGCCGTTTCTGGAAGCAGCCGGCGAGTCCGGCTGTTTTCATCTGGGCAATCTGCTGGCAGAGTATAAGGGATACCGGAATAGACGGGGCTTCCGGCCACAGGGGAGCTCAAACCATTGTCCATAAGGAGTTCAGGCGCACATGACGCAGAAACCGTTTGATGGCCCTAGCATGATAACCAACTCAGGCCTGGTGCCGATTGTTGTTGAACAGACGGCGCGCGGCGAACGTTCGTTCGATATTTATTCCCGTCTGCTCAAGGAGCGGGTGATCTTTCTGGTTGGCCCGGTTGAAGATCACATGGCCAATCTCGTTGTGGCCCAGTTACTGTTCCTGGAGTCTGAAAACCCGGACAAGGATATCCATCTGTATATCAACAGCCCCGGTGGATCTGTATCAGCGGGTATGTCTATCTACGATACCATGCAGTTCGTGAAGCCAGACATTTCAACTCTGTGTATTGGCCAGGCGGCCAGCATGGGGGCTTTCCTGCTGTCTGGTGGCGCGAAAGGCAAGCGTGCCTGTCTGCCGCATTCCCGGGTAATGATTCACCAGCCCCTGGGAGGTTATCAGGGTCAGGCATCGGATATTGAGATTCATACCCGTGAAATCCTGAAAATCCGCCACACGCTGAATGAGTTGCTGGCCGAACATACCGGTCAGGACATTGAGACCATTGCCCGGGATACCGATCGTGACAACTTCATGGATCCGACCCAGGCCAAAGAGTACGGCTTGATCGATACAGTACTTGATAAGCGCGTACCGAATAAATAATACTGAAAGTCATCGCATCACTACTGGCTGGCGTACATTCTTACGCGCCGGCCAACGAAGAACAGAGGTATTTCAATGGCAGATGAAAGAAACGGCAGAGGCGACGATAACGGCAAGTTGCTCTACTGCTCGTTTTGTGGAAAGAGCCAGCATGAAGTCCGTAAGCTCATTGCAGGGCCCTCGGTGTTCATCTGCGACGAGTGCGTTGACCTGTGCAATGACATCATTCGTGAAGAGATTCAGGAGAATTCTCCGGAGGAGGCCAGTGATCGGCTGCCTGTGCCGACAGAAATCCGGGAAACGCTGAACGAGTATGTTATTGGCCAGGATCGCGCCAAAATCGTCTTGTCTGTAGCGGTGTACAATCACTATAAGCGTCTTCGCTATGGCGAGGGTAAAAGTGATGTGGAGCTGGGCAAAAGCAACATCCTGCTGATCGGCCCGACTGGCAGTGGTAAGACCCTGCTGGCCGAGACGCTGGCGCGGATGCTGAATGTCCCGTTCACGATTGCCGATGCAACCACGCTGACAGAAGCTGGTTATGTGGGTGAGGATGTCGAAAATATCATCCAGAAGCTGCTGCAGAAGTGTGACTACGATGTCGAGAAGGCGCAGCGGGGTATCGTCTACATTGATGAGATCGACAAGATCTCCCGGAAATCGGACAACCCCTCCATTACCCGGGACGTCTCGGGTGAAGGTGTGCAGCAAGCGTTGCTGAAGCTGATCGAAGGTACTGTCGCTTCGGTTCCTCCCCAGGGCGGGCGGAAGCATCCTCAGCAGGAATTCCTGCAGGTCGATACCGGCAATATCCTGTTTATCTGTGGCGGCGCGTTTGCCGGGCTCGATAAGGTGATTCAGGATCGCTCCGAGCGCAGTTCCATCGGTTTCTCGGCAACCGTCAAGAGTCAGGACGATAGCAAGAGCACCGGTGACATTATTCGCGACGTCGAGACCGAAGATCTGGTCAAGTTCGGACTGATTCCGGAGTTCGTCGGCCGCTTGCCGGTCGTGGCAACGCTGACCGAGCTGGACGAGGAAGCGTTGGTGCAGATTCTGACTGAGCCCAAGAACGCGCTCACGAAGCAGTATCAGAAGCTGTTTGATATGGAAGGTGTCGAGCTGGATTTCCGTGAAGACGCGCTTCGGGCGGTTGCCCGCAAGGCCATGGAACGGAAAACCGGCGCCCGCGGGTTGCGCTCCATCATGGAGGCCACACTGCTGGATACGATGTATCAGATTCCCTCTGAGCATGATGTGTCCAAGGTGGTGATTGATGAAAGCGTGATTAACGGGGACTCGGAACCTTTCAAAATTTACGCGAGCAGCGATCATGCCAAGGCTGTCCCTGAGGACTGATCCTGGGTGTGATCGGGCAGCCGGAATGTAAAAAGGGGCGTTTAACGCCCCTTTTTATCGATATAACCCCCTGATTGTTCTACCTGTAATTTCCCGCCGTAAAAAGATTGCAATTTTTGTCTGCGCCCCAATGATGGGTGATATGCTGAAAGAAATACTGTCAGAGGATTCCCCATGACCCGTATACCTGATGAAACTGTGCACGAATACCCGTTGCTCCCTTTACGCGATGTCGTGGTGTTCCCGCACATGGTGGTTCCGCTGTTTGTGGGCCGCGAAAAATCCATTCAGGCGCTGGAAGCGGCAATGGAGGGTGGTAAGGAGATCCTGCTGGTAGCCCAGAAGGACGCTGCTACCGACGAGCCCGGTGCACAAGATGTGTTTGGCATGGGCACGCTGGCCACCGTTCTTCAGATGCTTCGCTTGCCGGATGGTACCGTTAAGGTTCTGGTTGAGGGTAATGCCCGGGCCAGCATCTCCGATATTGAGGATAGAGATTACTTGTCTGGTCAGGCCATTCTGATGGACGAGGAAGGGTTGCCCGAGCGCGAAGAAGAGGTGCTCACCAAAACCCTGATGGATGAGTTTGAGAAGTACGTTAAGTTGTCCAAGAAGGTGCCTTCGGAAGTCTCCAATGCGCTGACGGGCATCAATGAGTTGGAGCGCCTGGTTGATACCATGGCCGCGCATTTGGAAATGCGGATTCCCGAAAAGCAGGAGTTGCTGGAAGCGCTGGATGTTCGTAAGCGCGTGGATCTGTTGCTGGACAAGCTGGATGGCGAGATCGACCTGATTGAGGTTGAGAAGCGTATTCGTGGCCGCGTGAAAAAGCAGATGGAGCGCAGCCAGCGCGAGTATTACCTCAACGAGCAGATGAAAGCGATCCAGAAGGAGATGGGGCAGCTCGGGGAAGGGAATAACGATTTTGAAGAGCTTGAGCAGAAGCTTGAGGAAGCCGGATTGCCTGAAGAGGCCCGCAAGAAGACAGAGGCAGAGCTTAACAAGCTTAAGATGATGTCTCCGATGTCTGCAGAAGCCACGGTAGTGCGCGGCTACATTGACTGGATGCTGGCGGTACCCTGGAAGAAGCGCAGCCGTGTTCGTCACGACCTGGAGAAAGCCCGGGAAATCCTGGATCGTGATCATTACGGGCTGGATGAAGTTAAAAAACGCATTCTGGAGTACCTGGCAGTACAGAGCCGGGTCAAGAAAGTGAAAGGGCCTGTGTTGTGTCTCGTCGGGCCTCCGGGTGTTGGTAAGACGTCTCTGGGGCAGTCCATTGCCAAGGCCACCAACCGTAAGTACACGCGTATGGCGCTTGGAGGGGTTCGTGACGAGGCGGAGATCCGGGGTCATCGCAAAACCTACATTGGCGCGTTGCCGGGCAAGTTGCTTCAGAAACTGTCCAAGGTGGGGGTGAAGAACCCGCTGTTTCTGTTTGATGAAATCGACAAGATGGGGATGGACCACCGTGGCGATCCCGCGTCGGCTTTGCTCGAAGTGCTTGATCCGGAACAGAACCACACGTTCAACGATCACTATCTGGAGGTCGATTACGATCTCTCGGATGTCATGTTTGTGTGTACCTCCAACTCGATGGATATCCCGCCGGCCTTGCTGGATCGGATGGAGATTATCCGGATTCCGGGATACACCGAGGATGAAAAGGTCAACATTGCGTTGCGTTATCTGCTGCCCAAGCAGCTGACGGCTAACGGTCTGCGCAAGGATGAACTGGTGCTCCCGGAGGAGACCATCCGTGACCTGGTCCGCTATTACACCAGGGAGGCGGGGGTCCGTGGCCTGGAGCGGGAAATCGCTAAGATCTGCCGTAAGGTCGTCCGTGAGCACGTAGAGAGCAGCGACAAGTCATCGGTAACGTTGACCCCGGCGCTGCTTGAGGACTACTCCGGCGTTAAGAAGTTTACTTATGGTCTGGCGGAAGAAACCAACCAGATCGGTCAGGTGACCGGGTTGGCCTGGACCCAGGTGGGCGGCGAACTGCTGACCATTGAGTGCGCTCTGACCCCGGGTAAGGGGCGAGTGGTCAAGACGGGTTCCCTGGGTGATGTCATGCAGGAGTCCATTCAGACCGCGCTCACGGTGGTCAGAAGTCGGGCCGCAGGGCTGGGTGTTGCCGATGATTTCCATGAAAAACACGATCTTCATGTCCACGTACCCGAAGGTGCAACCCCGAAAGATGGCCCAAGTGCGGGCATCGGGATGTGTACGGCGCTGGTTTCTGCACTGACCCGTATCCCGGTGCGCGCCGACGTTGCGATGACCGGTGAGATCACTCTTCGGGGGCGTGTTCTGGCCATTGGCGGGCTCAAGGAGAAGTTGCTGGCTGCGCATCGGGGAGGCATCAAAACGGTTCTGATTCCTGATGAAAATGTCCGGGATCTCAAAGAGATACCGGATAATATCAAGGAATCTCTGGAGATCCGTCCGGTTAAGTGGATTGACGAGGTTCTGGACATAGCACTGGCTTACCAGCCCGACCCTCGTGCTGAAAATGCCGGGAAAGAATCGGGGGCGGCATCGGCAGGTGACGACTCCGGCGATGCTGCAGAGCGCATAAATACACATTAAACACCGGATGAGTTGTTGACACGCCTGAGAGCCCGTTGGTATAACTGTTTCGCCGTGAAGCAGCCAATACCAAGGGCTCCCGCGCAGTAAGTGCCTATTCCGAACACCGGTTAAATGCCGAAAGGAATAAAAAAACTGAAGAATGGAATTCTCCCATCGCATATGCGATAGTCGAGAACGTCCGCGAAAAAACAAACCGACCTATAACATCTTCAACCTGAAATCGAAGGGGTTTAGTGTGAACAAGTCCGAACTGATCGATGCAATTGCAGAGTCCGCAGACATCTCTAAAGCCGCAGCTGGCCGTGCGCTGGATGCCATGACCAACTCCATTACCGATGCTCTGAAAAAAGACGACCAGGTTACCCTGATCGGCTTTGGCACCTTCTCTGTGAAAGAGCGTGCTGCCCGTACCGGCCGTAACCCGCAGACCGGTGCTGAAATCAAGATTCCGGCCTCTAAAGTGCCTGGATTCAAGGCAGGTAAGGCCCTGAAAGACGCCGTTAAGTAACGGCTCTTTCCTTGGCAGTTCCTGTAGCGGGAGCTGTCATCAGAATTCAAGGCGCATTCCGGTAAGGGTGCGCCTTTTTGCATGTTAACGGTGAACCATTCAGCTCTCGCCTCACCATTACCAACAGCAGAACCTTGAACAGGGATTCGAGAACAACATGCTTCAAGATATTCGGGATAACGCCCAGAGTACGATCGCCAAGGTTATCGTTGGCCTTTTGATTATTTCGCTTTCCATCTGGGGAATGGACGCCATTATTGGTGGCTTCACCGGTGAGCCGGAGGTGGCTACGGTTAATGGTCAGGACATCACGGAGCGGGAGTTTCTGCGCACTGTACAGATGGAAAGCCAGCAGCGCCTGATGCAGATGGACAATCCGGATCCGTCCCTGCTGGATGAGGACCAGGTCCGTCGGGATGTACTCGATGCGCTGATCCAGGAAGCCGTGCTCACTCAGGATGCTCGGAGTCAGGGGCTGGAGCTGACCGAAGCAGATATTGATGCGTTGATCAGGCAGATGCCCCAGTTTCAGGTGGATGGTCGATACAGTCCTGAGCGGATGTCTGCAACGTTGCGTAGTCTCGGCATGGGCTCAGCTGAGTTCCGCGCAAGCATGGCCAAGAACTACGTGGTGAATCAGATTCGGGCCACGGTTGCTCAAACCGGCGTCATTGCACCGGAGAATGCGGCACAGTTTCTGGCCATTCAGAATCAGACCCGGGATTTCAGTGTGCTTACCCTCGACGCGGCGAGCGTTCAGGCCGGTGTGGAAATCACCGATGCGGAGGTGCAGGCATACTACGAGAACAATCAGGATCAGTTTCGGCAGCCTGAGAGGGTGGACGCAGCCTACATCACCTTGTCGCGGGGCGTTCTGGCCGAGTCTGTCGAAGTCACGGAGGATGAATTACGCGCATACTACGACGAGCGCGCGGAAGAGTATGCCCGTGAAGAGCGTCGGGCGGCCCATATCCTGATTGAAGCAGGTGGCGACGCAGAGGAAACGCTGAGGGGTCTTAAGCAACGACTGGAAGATGGTGAGTCGTTTGCGGATCTCGCGAAGGAGTATTCGGTTGACACCGGTTCCGCTCAGGAAGGTGGTGACCTGGGTTATGCGGGGCGGGGTGTTTATGATGAAGCTTTTGAAAAGGCCCTGTTTGCGCTTGAGGAAGGTGAGGTATCTGAGCCAGTGGAAACCACCTTTGGCGTTCACCTGATCAAACTTGAGGGCGTTCGCCGGTCGGATGTTCCATCTCTGGAATCCCTGAGGGGTGAATTGCAGACCGAACTTGCCAGAGTCAAAGCCAGTGAGCGGTTTGCAGAAGTGCGTTCCCAGTTGGCCGATGCAGCGTATGCTGCGGATGATCTGGCCGGCCCGGCGGAAGAGCTCGGGCTGGAGATTCGGGTGGTAGAGGGTGTTGCTCAGGAGGGCGGTGCCGCACCGTTTGATCATGCTGGCCTGGTACGCCAGTTGTTTTCTGAAGACGTGCTGCAGGGTGGTTACAACACTGAGCTGATTGATGTGGGTGACAGCGTTTCTGTCGTGGCCCGCGTTCTTGAGCATCATGAGCCCCGTCAGCTCGAGTTGGCGGAGGTCGAACAGGAGATTCGCGATCTGTTGGAAGCCCGGGGAATTCGTGAGGCTCTGAGCGACCGTGCGGACGAGCTGGTGGCCCGGCTTGAGTCAGGTGATGCGATCGACGAACTGGGTGCCGGTGAATGGCAGCAGTTTGAGAACCAGGGGCGCAACGTGGCGGGAATGAGCCCGTTTGTGGTGGAGCGTGTCTTCTCTATGGCTCGTCCGGAGGGCGATACTCCGGAAGTAGGGCGTGCAGTGGGCGCTGAAGAAGCGGCTGTTATTGTTCTGACAAGTGTTAATGAGGGAGAGTTTGATCGGGATGGAGCTGAGTATCAGCAGCTTGTTCGCTTTCTGGCACAGCTTGAAGGGCAGCGTGAGTATGGGGCTTATCAGCAGTATCTGCGCAACACGGCTGAGGTGGAGCGCAATTAATACTGCCTAGTTGTTTAGCCCAGGCACAAAAAAAGCCCCCTTTATGGGGGCTTTTTTTGTGCCTGGGCGATCAGTCTTTCGGGAATCTGGTCGCTTTCAGGCTCTCCTTGATCTTTTTCAGGTGCCCCAGGAAATCGGAGCCCCGTTTGAGGGTTACCCCGGTAGCCAGTACGTCAATCACGGTCAGATGAATGATTCGCGATGACATGGGCATGTAGACTTCGGTGTCCTCCGGTGCTGTCACTCCGACCACCACCGTGCAGAATTCTGCGAGGGGGGATTCCGGGTTAGTGATGCCGATAACAGTGGCGCCGTTCTCACGGGCGACCCGGGCGATGTCGACGCTTTCTTTGGTGCGCCCGGTGTAAGAGATAAGAACGATGACGTCGCCCACCTGTGCTCCGGCCGCTACCATGCGTTGCATCAGAGCATCGTCGTAGGATGTAACCGGAATATTGAACCGGAAAAACTTGTGTTGGGCGTCCAGAGCAACCGAGGCCGAACCGCCCATACCAAAGAAGTGAATCTGCTTGGCCTGGATCAGGTGATCGATCGCGATGGCCAGGGCTTTATGGTCCAGCGACTGTCGGGCCTTGTCGATATTGGCCATGGTGCTGAGCATAATCTTGTCAGCAAATTCTGTTACCGTGTCATCTGGTTCGATATCCTGACCCACGTAGGGAGTGCCCGTTGCGATACTCTGGGCCAGTCGGATCTTGAAATCAGGAAACCCGGTCGCGGAAAACCCTCTGCAGAACCTGTTTACGGTTGGCTCACTGACGTTTGCGGCCCGGGCCAGGGCCGCAATGCTGTATCGTGTTGCGGCGCTGGGGTCTTTAAGGATGGCTTCCGCAACCTTGCGTTCAGATTTATTCAGGTTGTCGAGCCTGGCCTGAATATCTTCCAGCAGATTCTCGTCCCGGTGAGCGTGACTTACCGCCATGGGTGGATACTCCCTGCATCTCTTAGGTGCTAATTGATCTGGAACCGTGCGAGTATACCGGGTTTTGGTGACCTTTGCGGTAGTTAAAGTGTCAAAAACTGCGTCTGTGGTGATGCCTTCCCGGCAGCAGGTCGGTTTTTTGTCTAAGATTACTACCTGTGAATGCGATGAGAAGCGAGCTGCCGCTCTCTTCCTGAACGGAGTTATCGATGTTGAAGAACACCGGCACCCGATGTGATCTCATGTTGTTCGGAGCTTTGGGTGATCTGGCTCGACGCAAGTTGTTCCCCGCGCTTTATCAGCTGGAGCGGGCTGGGTTGCTGGCACCGGGGAGCCGTATTCTGGCGATTGCCCGTACCCGGGCCAATACCCGGGAAATTCGTGAGCGGTTGTTTGAAAAACTCAGGGATCACGTTAAAGCCAGAGACTTTGATGAGGCTGTGGCACGCACCCTACTTGAGAGAGTGGATTACCAGTTGCTGGACTTTACCGACTCTGAGGGGTTCGGTGCGCTGAGGGAGTGGCGGGATGAGCTCCGTAATGAGCTGATTGTTTATATGGCGACACCTCCTTCTATGTACGGGGTCATCGCGAGGAATCTCAAGGCCACACGATGCTGTAACGACAGAACCCGGGTCGTGGTTGAGAAGCCGATCGGGCATGATCTGGCCTCGTCGCAGGTGATCAATGATGAGCTGGGCGAGGTCTATCGCGAGAGCCAGCTGTTCCGGATTGATCATTATCTGGGGAAGGAGACCGTCCAGAACCTGATAGCACTGCGCTTTGCCAACAACCTGTTTGCTTCCCAATGGGATCAGAACCATATATCTCATGTTGAAATTACGGTGGCTGAGAGTGTGGGTATTGAGGGACGCTGGGGGTACTTTGACCAGGCTGGTCAGATTCGGGACATGATTCAGAACCATTTGCTTCAGTTGCTGTGCCTGATTGCGATGGATCCTCCTGCGGACCTCTCTGCCGATAGCATCCGCGATGAAAAGGTGAAGGTTCTCAAAGCGTTGAAGCAGATTACGCCGGACATCATGGAGCGTTATGTGGTGAGGGGGCAATACACCTCCGGTACCAGTGATGGTAAGCCGGTGCCGGGATATCTGGATGAGGAAGGCGCCAACCGGGGCAGCTCGACGGAAACGTTTGTCGCTTTGAAAGCGGAAATTGATAATTGGCGTTGGTCTGGTGTGCCGTTTTATATTCGGACCGGGAAGCGTTTGCCAGAGAAACTCTCGCAGATCATCATCCATTTCAAACCCGCGCCACACTATATTTTTGATCCGGATCAGAAACACCTGGCCAACAACAAGTTGATCATCCGGTTGCAGCCGGATGAGGGCATGGAGCTGAAAATCCTCACGAAGGATCAAGGGCTCGACAAGGGGATGCGCTTACGTCAGGGGCCGCTGGAGCTGACCTTTTCGGAGACATTTGAAGCTGAGCGAATTCCCGATGCCTATGAGCGACTCTTGTGGGAAGTGATGAGGGGGAATCAGTACCTGTTTGTCCGTCGGGATGAGGTTGAGTATGCCTGGCGCTGGGTTGACCAGATTATCGGCAACTGGAAAGACAGCGGTGAGCCCCCGAAACGTTATGCATCAGGTACCTGGGGGCCTGTTGCCTCAATCGCGATGATTACCCGGGATGGACGGAGTTGGTATGAAGATGCCTGACCTGCCGTTGCCAGACGGTGTGAGCCTTCATGTTGACCGCAGTGCGGAACAGGTTGCCCGTGCTCTGGCGGCCCGGGTCGCCGCGGTTCTGGCCCGCAGGTTGGCGCATTCTGCCGGAGCGAGCCTGGTGGTTTCAGGTGGGTCAACGCCATTGCCGTTCTTTCGGGCGCTGTCCGGGCATTCGCTGGACTGGAAGCGTGTGACCGTTCTGTTGGCTGACGAGCGCTGGGTCCCGGAAGACGATGCTGCCAGCAACACCGCTCTGGTAAAACGACACCTTCTGGTTGGAAATGCGGCTGAAGCGCGTTATCTGCCCCTGAAAGTGTCGGCGGAAACCCCGGATCAGGGGCTGAAAGCTGTTCATGAGCAATTGTCTGAACTGGTGTTGCCCTTGGACGTGGTTGTTCTGGGTATGGGGAACGATGGCCATACGGCTTCTCTGTTTCCCGATGCGTCTGAATTGCCGTCAGCCATGGCGCCGGAGAATGACGCATTGGTTGTGGCTATGAGCCCTGCATCGCAGCCGAACCGGCGGATTACCCTGACCAGGTCGGTGTTGGCGCGCGCGCGCTATACCGCTTTGCATCTGCGGGGAGACGATAAGCTGGGAACGCTTCGCGAAGCCTGCTCCGATTTGCCCAATGAGCTTGCGATGCCGGTGCGGGCATTTCTCAAGCCCGGGCTTGAGGTGTTTTGGAGCCCTTGAGTCACTATGCCCAAACAAACGCTTTTACGCCTGATGAATGAGGGAGGCCATCATGAATACATTGTCTGACGCCTATCGTGAGCAGGCGAGTGCGCTTCTGTCTGCCTCAGCGCTGATACCGGTTATTGCCATCCGTAGCCCGGATGACGCCCTCCCGCTTTGTCGGGCGTTGGTGGCCGGTGGTGTTCGGGTGCTGGAGATTACGTTGCGTACCGAGCATGGTCTGCGGGCGATTGAGGCGGTGAGGGAAGCCATCCCCGAAGCCTGGGTCGGAGCCGGTACGGTTACCAGTGTTGCGCAGTATCGACAGGTGGAGTCTGCCGGGGCGCAGTTTGTGATCACGCCGGGTGTGACCGAAGCCATTCTCGAGTACGGTGTGAATGCTCAGGCGCCTTTGCTGCCGGGGGTGTCGACGGCTTCTGAGTTGATGATGGGGTATGCCCTTGGGTACCGGGCGTTCAAGTTCTTTCCTGCCGCTGTGGCTGGCGGTGTGGCTGCGCTCAAGGCCTTCCGGGGGCCATTTCCGGACGTGGTGTTTTGCCCAACCGGAGGTGTTACCCGGCACACAGCCAGCGATTATCTGGCGCTCCCCAACGTTCGTGCGGTGGGTGGGTCCTGGCTGACACCGGCGGAGCTTGTGGCCCGGCGGGACTGGAATGCCGTGTCGGATCTTGTCCGGGGGAGTTTAGCTGATCTCTGACAAACAAAACCCGCCGTTGCGGCGGGCTTGTCAGGTTGGCAGCATGGCTGCTGTTCAGATCGCTGAGGCAAGTCAGACGTTATCGGATGTCGCCGCCCACGCGCACGATTTTCATGGTATTGGTGCCACCCTGGGCATTCACATAATCGCCTTTGGTGATGACGACCAGGTCGCCATCTGCGACAACGCCCTGCCGTTGCAGTTCTGCCACTGCCTCGGCGTTGGTCTGCTCGTTGGCAATCCGCGCCGAGTCAAAAGGAATGGTCTGTACGCCGCGGAACAGGACCACCCGGTGCTGTGTGGAGTGATGGCGTGATAGGGCAAAGATTGGAAGGCTGGATTTGATTCGGGACATCAGTCGGGGGGTTGCCCCGGTTTCGGTCATGCAGATAATCGCCCGGACACCCTCCAGGTGGTTAGCTGCATACATGGCCGACAGAGCGATGGCTTCGTCTACCCGCTCCATGCTTTCGTGAATCCGGTGTTTGGACTGGTGCATGGAGGGATGGCGCTCGGCGCCCAGGCAAATGCGCACCATGGCCTCGACGGCTTCCGTGGGGTAGTCTCCAACGGCTGTTTCCGCCGACAGCATGACAGCGTCGGTATAGTCCATCACCGCGTTGGCAACGTCTGACACTTCCGCGCGCGTCGGCATGGGATTGGTGATCATTGATTCCATCATTTGGGTGGCTGTGATCACGGCCCTGTTCAGTACCCGGGCCCGGGCGATGATGTGTTTCTGCACGGCCACCAGCTCGGCATCGCCGATTTCAACGGCCAGATCACCACGGGCAACCATCACCGCGTCAGACGCCAGGATGACTTCGTCCAGCGCCTGGTCATCATGGGCAAGTTCGGCCCGTTCAATCTTGGCCACGAGGCCGGCCTCGGAGCCCGCCTCGCTCAGCAGTCTGCGAGCGGTGTGCATATCTTCAGCCGTGCGCACAAACGATACCGCGACATAATCCGCACCCAGTCTGGCGGCTGTCACGATGTCCTGTTTGTCTTTCTCGGTCAGGGCTTCTGCTGAAAGGCCGCCACCCCGCTTGTTGAGCCCCTTGTTGTTGGAAAGCGGGCCTCCAATGAGCACCGTAGATGTAATGCTGTTCTGGTCGACGGCGGTCACTTTCATTTCGATACGGCCATCGTCGAGTACGAGGATGTCTCCGTGGGAAACGTCATCAATCAATTGTTCGTAATCAATCCCCACGCGTTCGGCGGTGCCGGCGTTTTTGTCCATACTGGCATCAAGGACAAACGTTTGACCGGCCTCAAGGAAGACCTTGTTTTCTGCGAAGCGGGCAATGCGTAGCTTGGGCCCCTGAAGGTCGGCCAGTATGGCGACGAAGCGTCCTTCGGCGGCGGCCGCCGCTCGAACCTGGTTGGCTCTGGTGGTATGTTCCTGGGCGCTGCCGTGTGAGAAGTTAAGGCGGGTGACATCAACGCCTGCCTTGATAATGGCCGCGAGTGATTCGGGAGTATCTGTTGCGGGGCCAAGTGTGGCGACAATTTTTGTGCGCCTGAGCATAGAGGTGTCCTTTAGGTATGTGTGCGGGCCTCGGGTTGCGCGGGCATGGCCCGGGCCAGCGGTCAGTAGGAAATGGCTATCAGTATCTTAGCAGGCCGTGACTATAGCGTGACAAGGCCACGATGAGCGTATGGCGTGCCGTGATATTAGTGTTGCGGAGTATGATGTAGTAATTTTTACAAAAAAAGAACCCCTTTTGAGTTTTTGGGGCGGGAAAATGATGTGATTATTCTTTCATGGGCAGCGGGGCGCCGCAGCTTCTCAAGGAGGTGATTTGATGCACCCATCGATACAAAAGGTCACTCAGCGAATCGTCGAGCGCAGTCGCCCGACGCGATCGGCCTACCTGGAGCGCATGGCGGATCTGAAACAGCGCTCACCCCAGCGCAGCGCTTTGTCCTGTGGCAATCTGGCCCATGGTATGGCCGCTTGCAGTCAGGGGGACAAAGATACTCTCAAGTTTATGAACAAGGCCAATGTTGCGATTGTGACGGCATACAACGAGATGCTTTCCGCCCATCAGCCGTATGAGACGTTTCCGGACGTCATACGCAAAGCGGCACACGGGATGGGGGCTGTCGCTCAGGTTGCCGGTGGTACACCCGCTATGTGTGATGGTGTGACTCAGGGCCAGCCTGGGATGGAACTGAGCCTGGTTTCCCGGGATACCATTGCCATGAGCACAGCGGTTGCGCTCAGCCATAATATGTTTGATGCCACGGTGTTGCTTGGCATCTGCGACAAGATTGTCCCCGGACTTCTGATCGGAGCTTTGAGTTTCGGGCATTTGCCAGCGATCCTGATACCCGCAGGGCCCATGCGTACCGGGTTGCCCAACAAGGAAAAGCAGCGGGTTCGTCAGCTGTATGCTGAAGGGAAAATTGGCAGAGAGGAACTTCTGGACGCGGAAAGCCGTTCATACCACAGCCCGGGCACCTGCACCTTTTACGGCACCGCCAACAGCAATCAGTTGCTTGTGGAGGTGATGGGGCTGCATGTGCCGGGGGCCGCATTCGTGAACCCGGGCACCGCGCTCAGGGAGGCCCTGACCCAGGCGGCAACAGAGCAGGTCATCCGCTTGTCCAGCACTCATGGAGGCACCGTGGGGCTGGGGGACATGGTAGATGAGAAAGCGATTGTCAATGGGCTGGTGGCGCTGCTGGCAACCGGCGGTTCCACCAATCACACCATCCACTGGATTGCGATTGCACGTGCGGCTGGTGTCATTATTGACTGGGATGATTATTCCGAGCTTTCCGCGGTCGTCCCCTCCATGACCCGGATCTACCCAAACGGACAGGAGGATGTGAATGCCTTCCACGACGCGGGCGGGACGCCTTTCCTGATCCGGGAACTGCTTTCGGGGGGATACCTGCACAATGATGTCCGGACGGTGATGGGGTACGGGCTGGATCAGTACACGCGCATGCCTCAGATCGACGATGGGCGCCTTACCTGGAGCCCGGCAGTGGCGAAAAGTGCCCGGCCGGAGGTGCTCGCCAGTATTTCTGAGCCATTTGCTCCGAATGGCGGGCTGAAAGTTCTGGACGGCAACCTTGGGCGAGGGGTTATCAAAGTGTCTGCGGTGGCGAAAGCGCACCACGTCATCAAGGCGCCAGCGGTGGTGTTCAATGACCAGGATGAGCTCAAAGCGGCTTTCGAGGCGGGGAATCTGGACCGTGATTGTATTGTTGTCGTGCGCTTTCAGGGGCCCAGAGCCAATGGCATGCCCGAGCTGCACAAGCTGACGCCGTATCTGGGGGTGTTGCAGGATAGAGGATACAAGGTCGGGCTGGTTACCGATGGCCGGATGTCAGGCGCCTCGGGCAAAGTACCTGCAGCGATTCACGTTTACCCGGAGGCTCTGGATGGCGGGCCTCTGGCCCGGGTTCAGAATGGCGATCCTCTTGTACTGGATGCCTTGAACGGGGTGCTGCGTGTAGAGCTGCCGGATCACGAACTGTCGGCGCGTTCTCCGGCGAGGGTTGACCACTCAGGAAGCGAGTTCGGGTATGGGCGTGAGCTATTCGGGTGGTTCCGGCGGGCAGCCAGCACCCCGGAAGAAGGTGCAAGTGTGTTCTGGGCGCACGACGCATGAGTACGAAGTGCGCGTCACTGGTTGCTGATATCGGTGGCACTCATGCCCGGTTTGCTCTGGTGGATGAGGAGGGGGGGCAACTGCGGGCCATCGAGGTACTCCCATGCCGGCATTATGACCACCCCGAACAGGCGGTGGCTGACTATCTGGAACGTGTGGGGGTGGATTCGGTGGGGCAGGCATGCCTGGCGGTTGCCTGTCCGGTCCGGGGGGCCAGGGTAAAGATGACCAACAATCCCTGGTGTATTTACCCGAAGCAGCTACAGGAGCAGTTTGGCTGGTCCGCCTGCAAATTAATCAATGACTTCAGCGCGATGGCCCTGGGGACGATCCGTGTACCTGAGGCTTGCCTGGTGCATGTTTGTGGTGGCCCGGGAGATCCCACCAGTCCGCGTTTGGTGATGGGGCCTGGCACGGGGCTTGGGGTTGGCGCTCTGGTGCCAACGCGGAAGGGGTGGGTGCCCCTGGCCACCGAAGGTGGTCATGTGGATTATGCTCCCACCACGGAGTTGGACGTTGAGGTGCATCGCCTTTTGCGGGAGCAGTTTGGGCGGGTATCGGTTGAGCGGATACTGTCCGGGCCAGGGCTGGTTAATTTATATAGGGCTCAGAGTCAGGTGCAACGGGTGAGTGTGCGTTTCTCCACGCCGGAAGAGATCACCTCGGCGGCCTTGAGAGGATCGGATGCGCTGGCGATGGACGCCCTGCAACATTTTTGCGAGATCCTTGGGCGGACAGCCGGTAACGCAGTTCTGACGCAGGGCAGCTATGGTGGAGTCTACCTTTGCGGGGGAATTTTACCGGGCATACTGGATTTCCTGCTGAACAGCCGGTTTCGTGATGGTTTTGAGGACAAAGGGCGGATGCGCTCGCTGATGGAATCTACGCCAGTCTATGTGGTGACAGATGCCTATACCGGGCTGCGGGGTGCGGCCGAAGCACTGCGTAATGACGAAGTGTGAGGGGGGAGGGAAAATGGATCTTCCATTCGACGAGCTGATCCGTCAGGTGCGGGCCTGTCAGATCTGTGTCGGGGTATTACCACATGCCCCCAGGCCTGTCATTCAGCTCAGCGAATCGTCAAAGATTCTGGTTGTCGGGCAGGCTCCGGGCCGCCGTGTTCACGAAACCGGCCTGCCGTTTAATGATCCAAGCGGAGACCGTCTGCGTCAATGGATGGGGGTCAGCCGGGATGTCTTTTACGATGAGCAAAAGCTGGCCATCCTGCCGATGGGGTTCTGTTATCCGGGAACGGGCAAGTCCGGGGACCTCCCTCCCAGGCCGGAGTGCGCACCGGCCTGGCGTCAGCGGCTGCTGGACCAGTTGCGGGATATCCAGCTCACACTTGTGATTGGTCAGTACGCCCATGCCTGGCATCTGCCGGGGGCTCCGCAGGCGGTGACAGATAATGTGCGAAGCTGGCGACAATTCTGGCCTTTCATCATCCCGATGCCTCACCCGAGCCCGAGGAATAATCTCTGGCTTCGCAGGAACCCCTGGTTTGAACAGGATGTGGTGCCTGCACTTCAGGCCCGGGTAGGGGAGGTTCTTGGCTAAGACTGGGTCATTGGCCCATGTAATCCGCCAGTGCCTGGTGTTGCTCCCGGGAAATGTAAAGTCCTTGTTTGGTTCTTCGCCAGAGCAGGTCTTCCGGCGTCATGGCCCATTCATGAGACATGAGATAGTCGACCTCGCGTCTGGACAGTGTTTCGGTGTACCAGTGGCCGAGGTCATCCATACTGTGGCACCCCTCCAGAACCTGATAACTGGCCGTACCATAACTCCGCACGAAACGCTGAATGACGGCACTGTCCAGCCAGGGGTAATCGGTTGCCAGCTCTGTGGCCAGTTGTTCCTGGGTATCAAAATCGCCACCGGGCAGAGCTGCTGTCCGGGTCCACGATCGGCCTGCACCGGGGAAATACAGGCTGACCTGATCGGTGACGGCTTCGGCGAGTTTGCGATACGTGGTGATCTTTCCGCCAAAGACGGAAATCAACGGCGGTTGCCCATCCTGATCGTCAACCTCGAACGCATAGTCCCGCGAGGCGGACTGGGCTGAGCCCCCTTCGTCATCCATTAAGGGACGAACGCCGGAATAGCTCCAGACAACATCGGCGGCGGAGAGTTGACGCTGGAAATACTGGTTGACGATGGAGAGCAGGTATTCGGTCTCCCCGGGCGATATGCTCGCCTGTGACGGGTCGCCGACGTAGTCGACGTCGGTAGTGCCAATCAGCGAGAAACGGTCTTCGTAGGGGATGACGAAGACAATCCGCTCGTCCTGATTCTGGAGAATGTAGGCTTCGGTATCCTGATTGAGCCTGGGCACCACAATGTGACTGCCTTTGACCATGCGGATCTGCTTTGGGGCTGGCATGGCCAGGCTGTCACCGAACAGACTGCTGACCCACGGGCCGGTAGCATTGACAATCACTTTAGCCCGTACGTTGTATTGCCGGTCCCGACCGCGGTCGTGAAGCACTGCGTGCCACTTGCCGTCGCGACGTTCGGCGTGTACGCACCGGGTTCGGGTGAGGATTGAGGCGCCTTTCTCAGCCGCTTTACGAGCTGACAGAACGACCAGGCGGGCATCGTCCACCCACCCATCCGAGTACTCGAACCCCCGGGTGATATCTGGTTTTAGCGGCGATTCCTGGCCAAAGGTAATTGAGCGAGAGCCGGGGAGCAATTCGCGCTTGGCGAGATGGTCGTACAGGAACAACCCGGTTCGGATCATCCAGGCTGGCCGAAGGTGGGGCTGATGGGGAAGTCGGAAGCGCATCGGCCACATAATGTGGGGGGCGTTCCGAAGCAAGGCTTCACGCTCTCCAAGCGCTTCCCGGACCAGGCGGAATTCATAATGCTCCAGATACCGCAGGCCGCCATGGATCAGTTTGCTGCTGCTGGAGGACGTGGCGGAGGCCAGGTCGTTCATCTCACAGAGAACCACCCGCAGCCCCCGGCCTGCGGCATCCATGGCAATGCCTGCTCCGTTTACACCGCCTCCCACCACCAGAAGATCGCATTGTTCTGGTGGAAGGGGGGCTGTACCTGTAACCAGTCCGTTGTGATTGACCACTGGCAGAATACTCCTGATCGTCGCCGGTAAATCCGAATACCCGGTCGATTATCAGGAAACTGCCATGAATGGTAAAGCGGTCCGCTCAAAGACGGGGGGGCTTGCCCGCTTCCTGTCGACGTTGCTCCCATTCTGCGCGGGTTTGTGCAGCGTCATCTCCCGGGAGAAAGTCGATGATTTCAAAATAGTCGGAACTGAACTCGTCAGCGACCACGGTCTCCCGGGGTTTGATTCGAACCACGTATACGGTCTGAACATTCTGGTGATCGAAGGCCCGCCAGTATTGTTCATCCTTGAGCAGGCTGTAGCGGTGGTCTTCAAGCTCCCTGATGACAGCGTTTGTGTTGGTGGTTCCTGCTCGTTCAACGGCTTCTTTATATTGGTAAACGATGCTGTAGGCGGATGCCGCTGAAGATGACGGCCTCATCTCGTAGCGGTCTGAAAAGGCTTCAACAAACGCCTTGCCGCGCGGGTAGTTATTCTCGTAGGGCAGGTTCCATACCCATGGAGCTGCCCCGACAACTCCTTCCATGATGCTTGGACCTACCTGACGGGCCATGCCCAGAGTCAGATTCGGAACGACAATCTGCATGCTCTGGGTCAGCCCCATTTCGTGGGCAATGTTGAGGGCGCGGACCATGTCATCACCAAAGAGAACCAGCATCAGCACTTTGGCTTCACTGGCCTGGGCTTGCTCCAGAGCCGAACGGAAGTCTGAAATCAGGGCTCTCGGGAACGGGGTTTTTACCCCGGCGTGCTGATTTTTATCCCCGGTGTTGGAGAATTTGCGTACCGATTCCTCGACAGACCAGCCCCAGGTATAGTCGGACGTAATGTAGAAAAACTTCTCGTCGGCGTGGTGACGGTTCAGGTATTGGCTGAGGGCTTTGGCGGTCATCCAGGCGTTGGTGGACTCCCGGAACATGTAACGGTGTCCTTCGCTGCCTGTGGTGGCGTTGGAATACGTCAGTGTGCCGAAGTAAAGCCGGTCACGATCCCGGGCTGCTTTGCCAGAGGCGATAGCGACGGCACTGGAAACCCCACCAAAGACCATGCGAACCCGCTCTCGGTCAATCAGTTCAGCGGTGTTTTTGGCGCCCTGTTCGGGCTCGCCCCGAGTGTTTCGGATAACCAGCTCAAGCGGTTGGCCCATCACGCCGCCTGCCTGGTTGATCTCATCAACCGCCAGGTACGCACCAAGCCGCTGTTGCAACCCCTGGTCCTTGTAACGTCCGGTTTGTGGGTAGTTGAGTCCGAGTTTCAGCGCTTCGGCAGACACCATGGCGCTGCCAGTCAGCAGGATCATTGCTGAGAGCAGGAGTGTTCTGAGCTTCATTGCGGTTGGCCTCCAGAATAGGTATTCCCGGTATTCGGGTTGTTTTTGTTTTTCGTTTGCATAATGAACCAGTTTCCGCCTGAGTCCGCGAGCCAACAATGGGACTAAAGTGGAATTTGACGTAACAATTTGTAGGGTGTGATCCCGGTCAGGAAAGGTAAGCGCAGGCAACCTGGATTCTCAGATTGTCGTGCTCACACACGTTCGATCGCCTCGGGGTTGAACAGATGGTAGTGGTTACGTCCATTCCGTTTGGCCCGGTACATGGCGACATCGGCACCGTTGATCAATTCCTGAACGGTGGTGCCGTCTGCGGGGTAGAGGCTGATGCCGATGCTGGCACCAATCGTGATGCTATTGCCCTGAACCTGATAGGGTGACTGGTTAACGGCAATCAGGCGATTCGCAACGAGGGTTACAGCGGCCAACTGTTCCACTTCCGGAAGCAACACGATGAACTCGTCGCCACCCAGTCGTGCCAGGGTATCGTCCTCGCGCAGGCAGCTCTTCATTCTGTCTGTAAACTGAAGGAGCAGGTCATCTCCGATCGCATGACCGAGGGTATCATTTACTTCCTTGAAGCGGTCCAGATCCAGAAACATAACAGCCAGCAGCATCTCTTTGCGGTGGGCGTGGCGGATGGCGTGATCCAGGCGATCCTCCAGCAGTCTGCGATTTGGCACGCCAGTCAGAGCGTCGTAATAGGCGAGCTGCCGGATCTGCTCTTCGTTCTTGCGGTTCTGGGTTATGTCGGTAAACAGCCCCGCGTAATGGCTGGTTTTACCATTGTCGTCGGTAATGGTAAGCAGTTCGAGATAGACCTCTCCGGTCTTGCGTCGGTTCCAGATTTCGCCACGCCAGTATCCATGCGCCTGCAATGAGTGCCACATGCGCTTGTAGAAGTCATGATCATGGCGACCCGAAGACAGCAGTTCCGGTGAGCGTCCAATCACCTCCTCCGGTGCGTAGCCAGTCAACTGGGTGAAGGCCGGGTTGACGAATTCAATGCGCACGTCCTTGTCGGTCACCATGATGCCTTCAAACGATGATTCAATGACTCTTTCTGCAAGTTGCAGGGTGCGCCGGGACTTGGCGAGGGCCCTGTCCCGTT
This sequence comes from Marinobacter daepoensis DSM 16072, assembly GCF_000421165.1. Classification (GTDB taxonomy): domain Bacteria; phylum Pseudomonadota; class Gammaproteobacteria; order Pseudomonadales; family Oleiphilaceae; genus Marinobacter; species Marinobacter daepoensis. Next base: position 691,530 of record NZ_ATWI01000009.1, on the reverse strand, counting down.
GTTCCAGAGCTTCCCGGAGGTCGTCCAGATACATCTGCTCAGCGCCTGCGAGCATATCGTGGTAGCCAATCAGCCCGGTGACTTCGCCCAGAGGATTGACAACCGCCAGATGCCGTATACGGTTGTTGATCAATTGGTCCCGAGCGTAGATCAGCGGGTCGTCTTCGTTGACGGTCAGCAAGGGGCGTGTGGCAAGTTCTCTGACCAGCGTATTGCTGGTGCGGCGGGCAATGAACCGGACCATGTCGCGTTCGGTGAGTATTCCAAGGCCGTCTTCCTGGCAGTCAACGACCACAGCGTCAGCCGGGTAGCGGTGCATGTAGCTTGCCACCTCTGCCAGCGACTGATCGCCTCGGACCATCAGTGGTGGGCGGGGAATGGCAGCCCTGACTTCGCGCAGGCGGAGATAGGGTTCCAGCCCCTGATTCAGTGCCAGATCCGTCTGAGAGAGGATGCCGACGGGTTGCCCCTCGGCGTTGGTGACCAGAAAGTGTCGCTTACCGGTATCGCGTAAACGAACGGCCGCTTCACCCGCATCCAGAGTATCGGGCAGTGACAGAACGGGGGAGCTCATGACCATGCTCACCGGTTGCCGGAACTTGGCAGGATCGGCAAAGTCGATGGCCAGGGCATCGTGTTCCGTCCATATCCCGACAACCTGCCCCCGGTCGGCAATCAGAATGGAGCTGACGGAGTTTTCCGACATTCGCGCAGCGGCATCTGCGACGCTGGTTTCGGGTTCACACTGAAGCAGAACGCCGGTGTGCATGATGCGTGATATCGGAAGCGGTTGCCCCATCGGCACTCCTGTCGATTGTGATCGGTTGCCGGATGACGGCACAGAATAAATGAATGACCGATCATCTTTTGGTGTAGTTTAGCAACGACCGGCTTCCGCTGCCTTGATTTTCACATAGCTGCCAGGTGCTTCTTCAATAACCTCAAGATTATGGTCGCCGGGTATACGCGGCTTGACCTGTTCTCCCTCGTGTGTGGCCAGCCAGCGGCGCCAGTGTGGCCACCAGGAGCCAGGATGGTGTTCAGCCTGGTCGAACCAGGCATCAGGCTCGTTAGCTGGCTGGTCATTGGTCCAGTAGCCGTACTTCTCTTTGTAAGGCGGGTTGATGACGCCGGCTATGTGGCCGGAGCCAGACAGAACAAAGCGCACGTCGCCTCCGTACACACTGGCACCCTTGTAGGTGGTTTTCCACTTCGCTATATGATCCTGTCTTGCCGACAAAAAGAACGATGGCACGGTTATCTGTGACAGATTGATGGATTCGCCTGCGATGGTTAGCGCATCCGGTTCCACCAGACGGTTGTGCAGATACATTTCCCGGAGGTAGTAACTGTGCATACGAGCGGGCAGGTTGGTGCCGTCCGTATTCCAGTAAAGCAGATCAAAGGCCTTGGGTTTCAGGCCCTTGAGATAATTGTTGGTCCAGTAGGACCAGAACAGATCGTTTTCCCTTAACAGGTTGAATGTAAATGCCATGGCTCGTCCGTCGAGGTAGCCTTTCCTCGCCATGGTTCGCTCGATACCGCGGATGGAATGATCGTTGATGAACACCCCGATGCCGCCGGGGTCGGAAAAGTCGAGCAGGGTGGTGAGGTAGGTGGTGCTTGTAAACGGCTGGCGTTTTCTCTTTTCGAGCCACGCCATGGTGGTTCCCAGCAGGGTGCCGCCGATGCAATAACCGATGGCGTTCATCTGTTGCTCGCCGGTTGCTTCGGTCACCGCGTCGGCAGCGGCCAGAGGGCCCAGCATCATATAGTCATCCCAGCCTTTGTCCCGCTGTGCCGGGCCGGGGTTACGCCAGGACACGACAAAAACGGTCTGGCCCTGATCCACCAGCCAGCGAATGAAGGAGTTACGCTCGGTCAGGTCCAGGATGTAGAACTTGTTGATCCAGGGGGGAACAATCAGTACTGGTCGCCTGGCGACGGTGTCGGTTGTCGGGTTGTACTGGATAAGCTGCATCAGTTCGTTCTGATACACCACTTGGCCTGGGGTGGTTGCCAGATTGACACCGACCTCGAAAGCCGATCGGTCGGTCATGCCGACATTGAACAGGTTGGGGTTCTGGCGTACATCTTCCGCGAGGTTTCGGGCGCCATCCACCAGATTCATGCCTTTGCGTTCCCAGGTGATCCTCAGGACTTCCGGGTTTGTTAACGGGTAGTTGGACGGAGAGAGTGCACTGGTGAGCTGGCGGGCATAGAACAGCAACTGGTCCCGGCCAGGCCCCGGTAACCCTTCCATCCCTTCAACCCAGTTGAGAAATGCCCTTGAGTTGATCAGGTACGCTTGCTGGAGCACATCGAAAGATAGGTGTTTGTGCCAGTCTTCGGCCAGAAACCGGCGGTCGTCTGGGTCTGGCACGGCAATGGGGTCGGTGGGTTTCCCTGAAAGTCTGATGAAGGTATAGCGTGCCAGCCCCAGATGTTTCCGGGTCAGGTCCAGTTCCGCGCTGACAAACCTCAGGGGATGGAGGAACAGGTCTTCCGCCATGGCCCGGTAAGCGTCCGAGATTTCACTCAGGGTGGATATTTTGGTGTCGTCTATCAGCCCGGTGTCGCCCAGCCATTTCTCAAGTTGCTGCTGGCCCTGACGAACGTTTGTTTCGAAACGGTTGACGAGCTGACTTGCCGTTTTGCTGATGAACTCCAGACCAAACATGGGAAACTCCTGTTTCTCAATGAAAATGGCCGGAATGAAACACTCCGGCCATTGTGGTTATGCTCCGTCAGGCTTTGGGTTCCGGGCCTGTGGGTGCTTTTTCATCTGTGGAGTCAGCAGGGTTCTGCTCAAAAACACTTTGTACCTGGGTGCGGGTTTCCGTGAAGTAGTCCTGCCAGGCTTTCCAGTCTGTCGTGAACTGTTCGCTCAGGGACTTCAGCGTCTCGGCCTGTTCCGTGGTCAGCTTTTTCAGCCCTTCAATATCACGGACTTCTGAGGCTTTCCTGGCTTGATCCATGGCGACATCGGCATAGCGACGAAAGGCATCCATCTGCATTTCGGCGGCTTTGCTGAACTGGCTAAACAGTGTTTCATTCAGGCGATTGGCTTTTTCGATCAGATCCTGATTCATTTTTACAGCTCCTTTGTTTTGGGTGTCCGAGTTCTCAGTTTAGTTCACCTCCGGTGACATGATTTTGACAGGCGTCAAGCCCGGCTCTGTGAGATCTCTTAGTCTATAGTGAGTAAGTGTGGTCGATGTGAGGGGGAAGGCAATGGCAAATCGGCAGTCAGAACTTGAGACGTTGAAGGCAGATCTGGAATCGCGCCTTGTCCGCTACCGGGCACACCAGCGCCGGGAAGCCGGGGCTCTGGAAAAAGACTTTGAGGAGCAGGCAACGCAGACCCAGAACGACGAAGTCGTGGATTCTCTGGAGCAGGAAGCCCGCGTGGAACTTCGGCAGATTGATCACGCTCTGGAGCGGATTGCTCAGGGTGTTGGAGACGAGTGTGAGCGTTGTGGCTGCGAGATTGATCCCCGGCGCCTTCAGGTGTTGCCCTACACTACCGTGTGTGTCGATTGTGCCGAAGACTGATGGTTTTCATCCCTGAGGCCAGAGTGAACGGATGAGCACGCCATACGAAGAACACAACCCCCGGCCCGGGTTGCCGAGAAGCCAGATTGCAGGGCTGGTATTGGGTGCCTGTTTTCTGCTGGCGACCGTCGTACTGCCTGCTCCGGGTGGCATGGCACAGGAAGCCTGGGGGGCCCTCGGCCTGATGTTGCTGATGGCAACCTGGTGGTCTACCGAGGCGATCCCCATCCCGGCGACGGCCTTGCTGCCGATAGTGCTGGTGCCGGCTCTTGGTCTTGGCAGCATCGGGCAGGCAACATCCCCTTACGCCAACCCCATTATTTTTCTGTTTCTAGGTGGTTTCACGCTGGGGCTGGCGATGCAGCGCTGGAATCTGCATCGGCGTATTGCGCTCGTGACCCTGAGGGCGATGGGAGACCGGCCAAAACGGCAGATTGCGGGCTTTATGCTGGCGACCGCCTTCTTGAGTATGTGGGTAAGCAACACCGCAACGACCATCATGATGCTCCCGATTGGACTTTCGGTGGTGGCAATGATGGACGGTTCCCGTCCAGAGGCTGTGCGGCGCTATGCCACGGCCTTGCTGCTTGCGATCGCCTATTCGGCCAGTATCGGCGGAATCGCGACTCTGATCGGTACTCCGCCCAATGCACTGCTGGCCGCTTATCTCAGTGAAAATCAGGGCGTATCGGTGGGGTTTGCCCAGTGGATGATTCTTGGGGTGCCGGTGACTGTGGTCATGCTAACGTTGACCTGGTGGTGGTTGACCCGTAAGGATTTTGGTCTTGATGAGGTGGCCGATAGCGGCCAGATGATTCGTGAGGAGCTGGCGAAACTCGGGCCCATGACCCGGGGCGAGAAACTGGTTGCTGTGGTGTTTCTGGCCACTGCGGTGGCGTGGGTCGCCCGTCCGCTGGTGTCCGGGGCTCTGATGCCGTGGTTGAGTGATACCGGTATTGCCATTGCGGCGGCAATCGCCATGTTCCTGATCCCGGTCGACACCCGCACCCGTACCTTTATTCTGGACTGGGATTCTGCCAACAAACTGCCCTGGGGGGTGTTGCTGTTATTTGGCGGCGGGCTGGCCATGGCCGGGGTTATCAGCAGTTCCGGGCTGGCAGGCTGGATCGCCAGTAGCCTGGGAGTTGCCGGAGCATTGCCGACGTTGATGATGATGGTCATTGTTGCCACTGTCATCATTTTCCTGACAGAAGTCACCAGCAATACCGCGACGGCCGCGGCTTTTCTTCCGCTGCTGGGGGCGCTGGCGATGGCCCAGGGCGTATCACCACTCCTGTTGACGGTGCCCGCCGCCATTGCCGCCAGTTGTGCGTTTATGATGCCGGTGGCGACGCCACCGAATGCGATTGTCTTTTCCAGTGGCCACATGCAGATCTCTGAGATGATTCGGGCGGGATTCGCCCTGAACCTGATGGGCATTGCCGTGGTTACCCTGATTACTTACGCACTCCTCGGGCTGGTGTTTACGCTCTGACCGGTCTGCCTTTCTCGCTGTTTTTTACAGCCTTGAACCAGTTCTCAAACCCGGTCCCACAGGCCCCCTCTGCAGCGACAGATTTGAGGCACAGTTATCTTTAAGCCCGCCATGATTTCGGTATCGTACGGTAACAACATGTAACCCGATAAGTTGCACGCCTAATAAAAACAGGGACTTTCCAAAATGCTGCTGGTGTTGGCCGGATCCATTCTCACGTTCACCATGGTGCAGGAAGCCACGGAAGTGGAGCCGTTTGATCGGGGCACGATTGTTCTGGAGCAAAAAGTAGATTCCAGCCCTGTAGAGCTGCGATGGGATACCCGCGTTGAACCTCTGGTAGAACAGAATTTCCGCAATATTGTTCGTCAGGCCTATGACTACAGCTGCGGCAGCGCTGCACTGACCACCGTCCTCAACTTTTACGTTGGCCGGTCACTGACAGAGCGTCAGGTGATGGAAGGCCTGCTTCATTACGGTGAAAGTGAGCGCATTGTCCAGCGTCGGGCATTTTCGATGCTTGATATGAAACGGCTGGTCACCGCGCTCGGGTATCCCTCCGGCGGTTTCAAGGCGGCTATTGAAGATCTCATGGAGCTGGACCATCCCGCGATCGTGCCCATTGACCATGCTGGTTTCAAGCACTTTGTCGTGCTGAGAAGCATCCGGGACGGTCGTGTTTATCTGGCCGACCCGGCTGTGGGCAATATTTCCTTTACGGTGGCCCAGTTCGAGGAGAAATGGGACGACAACGTTCTGTTCATCGTTTTTCCCGGGAGCGACAAGCCCCTGGATAACCTTGAGCTGAAAGAAGAAGACCTGCGCTTTGTTGATGACCAGACAATGACGTTGCTCGCCATGCAGCAGATACCGGCATTTCATGAGTCGACAGAACGCCGCATCCAGAACTTGCTGGAACGCCAGAAGAATAATCCGGACGGTAGCGTGGAGAACACGCGCAAACAGCTTCATTACCGTCGTCATTAATTTTCCGGGCAGGTGTCCGGCAGGAATAAAACCAATAAAAGTAGGGAGTCAGGATGAATCGTTGGTTTGTGCGAGGTTTTATCCTTGTTTCCTCAGCGGGTGTGCTTCCGGGCATGGCCATCGCTCAGGAAGGAAACGTTGATCAGGCGCGGGAAGCGCTGGCGCGTCAGGAAGGAGATGAGGATTCCACAAAGCAGCTTGAGGAGGTGTTCCAGGCTGCTGAAAAAAACTACTCACTGCAAAAGAAAGGCTCGCACTCCCTGAACTACTCGTTTGATTACTCCTATACGGGGGATCAGCGTCTGGACCTGGCGATCTCGAACGGCTCGGTCCGGAATCTGGATGTGGTTCCTACCGCTACCCACAATTTTACCAACGCATTCTCATACGACTATGGCCTCCTTGATAACCTGACGATTGGCACGCGCGTCCCTCTGGTGGTGAAATATGACACTCAGGACGAGCTGAACGTCTACGATTTTGGCGATGTGTCCTTTACGGGCCGCTGGCAGCCCTTTGCCTATGTACCCGGGAAGGTCTCGACCACCTTCTTCGGAACCTTCAACACGAAGACCGGTGTCAGCCCCTACGAAATTGATATTAACGAGCAGTTGTCGACCGGCAGCGGTTACTACTCGTTCGGGGGCGGTGTCAGCATGTCTAAAGTGCTCGACCCGGTTGTGGTATTCGGGTCGGTAAGCGCAACCTATAATCTGACCGCCGATGGCCTGGAACAGGTTCGGGGTGCGCGTCTGCTCGAAGAGGTGGATCCGGGGTTTGGCCTGTCGGGGTCTGTCGGTTTTGCTTACTCCCTTTCCTACGATATCTCACTCAGCATTTCCGGCCAGCTCAGTTACAGCGATGAGACGGTCCTGACCTTCTCTAACGGTGACCAGGCTGTGGCGCAGGACCAGATGACCGGTTTTCTGAGCTTGTCCCTGGGGACACGCCTGAGCGATCTGACCATCGTGAACACCAGTCTGGGGATCGGTCTGACGGAGGATGCGCCGGACTTCTCCCTGGGTATATCCCTGCCCATTAATTTCTCTGGCCTCAAAGAGTGATCGGCTTCGAGGACGTTTCAAGGGAAGGGGAAGGATTTCATGGGACAAGCTAGCCACAAGCGACATATGTTGGCCGTGCTCATCGCAGCAGGGATGTCCTGCGGTGCCCAGGCACAGATGACGCAGAACCTGACGTTGCACCCCAAGGCTTTGGCGTTGGGTAATGCTGTGACTGCCGACCCTCCAGGGTTGATGGCGATTCATTATAATCCAGCCGGCCTGACCAAACTGGATGGGCGCCAGCTGGAGGTCAACCTGCTGAGTATCTATCTGGATATCGATGCTGACTTCTATGCAGATGACGATTACGAGATTTTCGGGATCAGCGGGTTGGAGAAAGACCCGTTAACTGGCAAGCAGCGCGACCCGGTGGCCAACAGCAGCAGCCACACCAACAATGTGGCGCTGTACGTGCCGGGTTATGGCATCCTGAGGCTGCCTCCGGGGCCGGCGGTTGCGCCTTCTGCCGGCATCAGCATCAAATCTCCCGGGTCGAAACTGACCTTTGCCAATGCGTTTTACCTGCCGATGGCCGCCGGCTTTTATCGGGATAAAAATGATCCAGGGCGCTATCAGCCCCAGGCTGCGACCCTGCAGAGAACAACCTACCTGTCCCCGACTGTCGGTTATGAAATCAACGACGAGTGGTCCGTGGGTGCCGGGATTCACCTCTCTCACTTCGGGTTTGCCGCCGACCAGTACATGAGGGCGCCCAACATGCTGATGGGTGTGGCGGAAGTGCTGCAGGAGGCTTTCAACTGTGAAAGCGGGGACGAGCCCCTGCAGCCCTGGCTGGCTCTGTGCGGGGGAAATGTTGGCCCCTGGGATGATATTGGAGCGATGAACCTCAACCTTCAGGAAACCATCTCTCCGACTTATGCCCTGGGGGTGATGTGGGAGCCAACCGACTGGTTTCGCTGGGGTGCCAGCTATACCTCTGAAGCCGACATGAACCTTAAAGGCCAGTTTGAGATTCAGTATACCGACGACTGGTCCGGGTTCTGGCAAAGCGTGAATGGGTCGATTCTCGGGGCTATTACCTCCGCCATTCTCAGCCTGCCATCGGGGGCGCCGCGAGAGGCTGGAAACGTCAGTATGGATCTCGTTTATCCGCAGCACTTTCAAACCGGCATCAGCGTGGATGTTCATCCCAAACTGACGCTGAACGCGGACGTCGGATGGACGGACTTCTCCCAGTGGGACGCGTTTAATTTCCAGTTTGACCGGAACCTCGAATTTCTGAACGCTGCCCGTATTCTGTCGCCGGACAACGCCACTTCAGACACTCTGCGTTTGCCGCTTGGTTTCAAAAGCCAATGGAACTGGGCGTTTGGTATGGAGTTTCACGCGTCGTCCCGCCTGGATCTCCGGGCCGGGGTGGAAATTCGTGACTCGGTGATTCCGGACGACCAGAGATCGATCATGGCGCCCTTTGGCGGGGCCAATCTGTACAGTATTGGTATGGGGTATCGGTGGGACAAGGACACTGAAATCGACATGAACCTTTCGTATCTGCAATCCGTGGAAACGATTCCTGCGAACACCAGTTGCAACGTGAACTGTGCCAACATCACCAACATCATCTATAACCCCTATGCCGACCTCACCGTCAAAACGTCCTTGCGAGTGGTGATGGCCGGTCTGAGTTTCCGGACCAAATTCTGAGTCAGCCAAAGGGGGCGCTATGGGGCGAGGTCGAGCTGGAAAGGTTCTGAGCAGCGTGGTAGCGCTGGCTTTGATGTCGGGTTGCCAAACAGGGGGAGAGCGCCCGGAGCGGGAAGGCTACTTTTCCTGGGTGGATGAGCGGGGACGAGTGCAGTATTCGCGAATTCCTGAGTCTCAACCAGAGGAAAGCAAAGAGACACTTTCCCCTTCTGAGCCGGTCTCCGACGAAGGGGTGGCATTGGCACTGGAAACGGCAGCTGAGTATACGACCGATAACTACCCAGACGGGAATGAATTGGCGAAAAATGGTTTTGTTCGACCTGGGCAGCGCCAACCCTATTTTACCTGGCTCGATGCCGATGGCGTTGTCCGGGTCAGCTACTTCACGCCGGATACCCGGGGTGAAGTCCAAAAAAAGGGAGACAACGCGCCGGTTACCCTGACAGAAGCCAGTGTTTATCTCCCCTCTGGTCAGGAACACCATGCGCCGGTTGAAGGCTATGATCCCGATGCCTTTGCTATTCTTGGGATTGCCGATACCGCCTCGTTTTTTTCGGTGTTCGCCCAACGGTGTTGTGAGCAGTTGCCGGCCAGGGACTTTCAGGAATGGCAGGAAGGACGTGAGTTTGGTGTGCGCTTTGAGAAGGACACGCCCCGGCACCGCTTCAGTACCGGAGATTCCCCTTACAAGCTCATTGCTTTGCCGTCCGGGGCTGTTGTTCCGGGATTTGTCATGCGGATCCGCTCATATGAGCAGGAGGGGGTTCTGGTGCCCAGCCTGGCTTTTCTCGACAAAAACCTGAAGCCACTGCGGGTGGTAACCGATCTGGTGTTTGATTACCAGCCGGAAAGCTGGCACAAGCGTGGTTACCTGGAAGGCTGGGTGCCGGCGTTCCCGGGCCAGGGAGAGCGGTGGCTGGTGTTGTATACCCGCCCACAGGACCTGGCAGGACAGACGACCCTTGATTCCGGAAGCTCGGTGAGGGCCGTCCCGCATACGACGGTTGGTGAACTCGGCATCGCCACTTTCGAGGATGTGTGGTAAGCCTCAATCTTCCGGAACGTTCAGATTCAGCCATTGCTGCGATAACCAGTAAAAGCTGCCGTTGCCCGCAGGGTGTGTGCAGTTGTAGCGGAACCGGCGACTGTTAATCGCCTTGGGCGCCCGGACTTTGATGTCGTTTCCAGCCACAGAAAATTCAATGCGCCCAAGCCCGGACGCGAAGCAGGTGAGTCGCGAAGGTTGGATAGCGTCGGAAGGCGTGAGCTGCAGCGTTGGAGGGTTCTGGGTGATAACGCCATCCGGCAGTGTTTCCGCGGGCACAGGAAAGCCTTTGCTCATCAGTTTGTCTTTCAGGCTACCGAGCTGCCCGTACGCGTTGGCCATTGGGAATCGAGGTAAGCGGGTCTTACCGGAAAACGGCCCGATGGCACCCGATTGTTGGCCAAACCCCAGCCAGCCTCGCTCCTCCAGTTTTTGCTCCAGCGCCTGATCGAACTCACCGTAGGGATAAGCGAACAGCGGTTCCTCGACACCCAACTGGTTTTTCAAAACGTTCTGAGCGATATCCAGACTGGCGGCCACCCGCTGTTCCCAGTCATTTTCCGGTTCGCCCGGTCGTTTGACCAGGTGGTCATGGCCGGCGCTGTGATTGGCAATGGTTACCAACGGGTTGCCTGCCAGCTCGCGGAGCTGCTCCCAGCTCATGTAGCCCGGAGTGCCGATGGCGTCTGTGTTAACAAAGAGAGTGTAGGGCATGTCACGTTTGTTCAGCAGGGGAGCCGCATAACGATGAACAGACTCATAGGCATCGTCAAAGGTGATGGCGATTTCGTTGGTGTCGGGATGGGCGTCGTCGAGCGCGGCCAGAGTACCTTTTTTAAGAGCAACAACCTCAAGGTCCAGGTTCCCTATCATGTCTATCTGCGCTTCAAACAGAGAGCGGGAGGTGCTTGTGGCCGCAGGCGTGCTGTCATCGACATGGTGGTACTGCAACACCACAAGGTCGGCCCGGGCCTGGTGGCCGGAGAAGAGCAGGGCACTGATCAGAGGTAACAAAATCAGTTTGGTCGTTCGATTCATGGTTCTGTTTCCTGACACCCGTAAGGGCTGGCCGGATGGATTAAGCGTAGTGGGCCTTCAGGAGAGAGAAGGCCTGATTGAGCTTCTGGACTTCCCCTGTATCGCCGCCGCGATCCGGGTGAGCCCGCATAACGAGCTTGCGAAAGCGCTGTTTGACCGTCGAAAACTCGACGGGAAGAGGGTCGAGACCCAGCACTTTTCCAGCGTTGACTGCGCTGGGCGTGTCGGGTTTCCGCGCCGCAGCGCCTGACCAGAAACGGTCCATCATGTCCCGGATGGTTGCCTCAGACATAAAGTACTGGGACAGGTCGAGATAGAATTCCCGGAGGGCGTCGGGTGAGCCAGGTAACGACGACGCCAGGGGCATCGGCACTGATGAGGAAATACGAAGGCAACCTGGTGAAATCTGGAGGCTTTCCCCGCTTTCTCCTATCTGGTCGCGTAACCGGTAAAGGACGTGGAACAGAAGAAAGTGCACGGGATAAAGCCGGTCTGGTTCGTGAAAAGCCACAGGGCCTATCAGCGCCCATCGGTCTGATTGGAGAGCGCGAATCAGCGCCAGTTCGGACAGGCCCGTCGGGCCTGCTGCACGCAATTCATGTTCCACCGCCACCAGCAGGTGGTCTACCTGCTGATGCAGCCAGTGGTGCTCCGCCTCGTTGCCCGAGGTGGAGAGCGGGTGTCCGGGAGACGATGGTGGGGTCGGGTGGATGGTCATGGCCATCATGGTAAGCCACTCAGGCCTCGCTTGAAAGCGTGGCCATGGCCGGAAAGCCCCCAAGAAACAACTGGGTTGAGAACTCTGCAGCTTTCCGGGCCTCGTTCTGGGCGGACTCGGGGCTCTGGTGGGCCCGTCTCGCGACCAGCATGCTGGTGTCGTAGGCGACGCCGAAAAAAGCAGCGCACAGGTAATCTGTATCAACCGCCGGCAACAGGCCTCTGGCGATGGCGTTGCGAACATCTTCTTCCAGTGACAGCATGGTCAGCCCGAGAATGTCAGAGCCAAACAGGTTTCTCAGGGCCCTCTGGTTCTGGTGCGCCAGTTCATAGACTACCGGGTCCCGGGCAGTGGCGCTGTAGAGCGCGAGGTAGGCGTGATAGACGAATTCCCGGGTAGACGAGGCGGCCTGGCGTTGCTGGCTCATGTCGTCATTCATTGACGTCAGAAAATCACTGAGCAGAGCCGCAAAAATATCCTGTTTGCTGGAAAAGTAGTTGTAGAAGGTGCCGGCTGCCAGCCCGGTTCGGCGAACGATATCCCGGATGGTGGTGTTGTCATAGCCGTGTTCTCGAAAGCAGTCTCTGGCTGCCCCCAGAATCGCTCTCTGATTACGTATACGGTTGAGTGCCCGTTTGCCCGTGGCCTGTGGTGTGGCCAAATTCAACATATCCATGTCGCTATCCTGTCCCTGATGGTTTGTGGCGCGTATAATTGCCCGCTCACTTACCTTGTGAGCGTGAAAACGAATGCCCGAAGCAACGATCAGCCCTGAAAAAACACCGGTTTCCGAGAAAGAGCGCCGTCAGAAACTGGAGTTTAACAAACTGCAGAAACGTCTGCGCCGTGAGGTGGGGCAGGCGATCGCTGATTTCTCGATGATTGAAGCCGGTGACAAGGTGATGTGCTGCCTGTCTGGTGGCAAAGATTCCTATGCCATGCTCGATATTCTGCTGAACCTGCAGAAAAGTGCTCCGGTACATTTTGAGCTGATCGCTGTAAATCTGGACCAGAAACAACCGGGGTTCCCCGAACACGTTCTGCCGGAGTATCTTGCCTCACTGGGTATCGAGTATCACATCATCGAGAAAGACACCTACAGTATTGTTAAGGAAAAAGTACCCGAAGGGAAGACCACCTGTGGTCTGTGTTCCCGGTTGCGCCGGGGCATTCTTTACAATTTTGCAGAAGAGCACGGCGTTACCAAAATTGCCCTTGGTCATCACCGGGATGACATGTTGGAGACGCTGTTCCTGAATATGTTCTACGGAGGCAAGCTAAAGTCGATGCCTCCGGTCTTGCACAGTGACGATGGGCGTAACATTGTCATCCGGCCTCTGGCCTATGCGCGAGAGAAGGATATTGCCCGCTACGCCTCACTGCGGAATTTCCCCATCATTCCCTGCAATTTGTGTGGTTCTCAGGAGAACCTTCAGAGACAGGTCATCAAGGAAATGTTTCAGACCTGGGACAAGCAGCACCCCGGTCGTCTTGAAACCATGTTCCGGGCTCTCTGCAATGTGGAACCTTCACACCTGGCGGATCCCGAACTGTATGATTTCAAAGCGGGTAAACGCCTTGGTGGAAAACGGCAGGCGGTCGTGCAAAGCGCAGAGCCTCAGCAGGATTTCGGGCGGCTGGACGTTCTCAACCTCTGAACATCAGTGGTTGAGCAGCGCTTGAATGGGCAGGGTCCATAGGCCGAAGAGGATCAGCAGGAGCCCGCTCAGCTTTCGGAACCCCTGATGGCCTTTCAGGTTCCTTATCCAGTTGGCGGCAAATCCCGTTGCCAGCATGGAGGGCAGGGTACCCAGGCCGAAAAACACCATGGTGAGCGCAGCGCTTGAAACGGTTGGCTGCAGGGCCGCCCAGCCCAGAGTACTGTAGACCAGACCACAGGGGAGCCATCCCCACAATGCACCCAGGGCGAGGGCCTGGCCACCGTGATGAACCGGCAGCAGCTTTCTGGTCAGGGGAGAAAGAAAGCGCCAGGCTGGGGTGCCAATCCGCTCCACATAGCGAATACCCTGCCACCATTGCCCCATTGATAATCCCATCATGATCAGCAGCAGACCGGCCAGCGTCATCAATAGCAGGCCTGCGCTCTGCGACTGGCTGGCCGCACGGGTGCTGAGCAGCGCGATGAGTGTGGCGATGAGCGCGTAGCTGCCAATTCGCCCGGCATTGAACGCCAGCAGCAGCAAGGTCTGACGCAGGCGGAAGCCTTGCCCGACCGGCAGAGCCATAGACAGTGATGCGCTGATGCCACCGCACATGCCCAGACAATGCGTGCTGCCCAGTAAGCCGATCAGAAAGGCACTGGGATAACTCAGGTAGAGTTCTGGCTGCATGCTCTGGCTTACCCTTTGTGGTCTCCGGCTGAGCTGTCTTCCCCGGCTTTTTCAGTGCTTTCAGGCTCGCTTTCGGTCTGGCGTGCTTCTTTGGGAATCATATCCTTATCATCGTCGTAGAGGATACGGTGGGCCGGGCCGTCTAGGTCGTCATACTGCCCGTTCTTGACGGCCCAGGAAAACAGCAGGATTCCGAGGGCCACAAGGAGCAGCATCAGCGGAACCAGTATCATGACGATCTGCATGAGTACCTCCTTCTTAGAGTGTTACGGCCAAGGTATCAGGCCGTTTCCGGTGCGCCAAGCGGAGGCTCTGTGGGAGCCTTCTTTCTGCCAGCCCGGCTCAGTCGCAGCGCATTGAGAACCACAATCAGTGAACTCAGTGACATCCCGATGGCTGCCAGCCAGGGAGGAACGAGGCCGGCAGCGGCCAGGGGCAGGGCACAGACGTTATAGCCGAAGGCCCAGATCATATTCTGACGGATGATTCTGCGAGTTTTCTGGCTGGTTTCCAGCGCGGCGACCAGGGAGTATAGCTGGCCATTGAGCAGCACCGCGTCAGCTTTCAGCTGGGTGAGGTCTGCCGCAGTGCCCATGGCAACGGATATGCCGGCTCCAGCCATAGAGGGCAGGTCGTTCAGGCCATCGCCCACCATCATTACCTGATGGCCTTCCTGGCGGAGTTGGGTCAAAACCTCCAGTTTTCGCTCAGGAGACGCCTCGCCGATGGCGCGATCAATCCCCAGGGCCTTTGCCACTTGCTGGACGTGACCGGATCGGTCACCACTGAGCAACAGGGTCTGGATGCCAGCGTCATGCAGTGCATTTACTGCAACGGCTGCGTCGTCCCGGATCTGATCATCCAGTTGGAAGCTTGCCAGCCATTCCTGCTCCGTTGCCAGCCAGATTTCCATGCCCTGAGCCTGATCCGCTTCGGGTGGAGTTTTTTTGGTGTGCTCGGCAACGAAGGCTTTATGCCCAATGAAGAGTGGGTGGCCGTTATAAAGCCCTGATAAACCTCCGCCCAGATGATTGGTCACCTGAGTGACCGTTAACGACGGCCGATCGTGAAAGACCCTGGCAATCGGGTGCTCTGAGTGCTTTTCAAGGCCTGCAGCGAGGCGGGCGCAGGTTTCTTCGTCTAGGCTGCCATAAACCGATTGGCCGGTCAGGCTCAGCTCACCCCGGGTCAGGGTGCCGGTCTTATCAAAGACGACCGTATCGATAGTGTTCATGGATTCCAGGGTATGCCCCCGGGTTGGCAGAAAACCAAGTTTCCTCAGGCGCACGGTGGCTGAGGTGATGGCTGTTGGTGTTGCCAGAGAAAGAGCGCATGGACAAGTGACCACCAGAACCGACAGGGTGATATCGAAGGCGTTGTCGGCACCCGCAAGCCACCAGCCAAACCAGACAACCGGAGCCAGGATCAGTACCCGGCCAACAAACTTGCCGGCAATGCGGTCTGCCATACGCGCCACCGGCGGCTTTTCTGACTGGACCCGATCCAGAACCCTGAGGATACCAGACAGGCGGGTCTGGGCTCCGGCATGGGTCACCTGGATGTCAATCGGGTTTTCCCCATTCACGCTGCCTGCATGCACTGTATCGCCTGGCTTACGGGTTTCTGGCAGGTACTCTCCGGTAAGGGCCGCCTCGTTCAGCGTTGACTGTCCGGAAACAATGACTCCATCCACAGGGAGCGTCTCGCCGGGGCGCACCCTGACAATGTCCCCGGGCTGCACCTGGTGCATTGCGACAATCTCTGCCTCACCATTCGTTACCCGGGCTGCCACGGAGGGCTGGAACCCGGCCAGGGCATTACCACTCAGCCCGGCCCGGTAGCGCGCCTGGACCTCGATGTAGCGGCCCAGGAGCAGGAAGAAGGTGAACATGCACACCGACTCGAAATAGACCTCCTGGCCGCCCATCACTGTTACCCAGGCGCTGGCGCTATAGGCCAGCCCGATCGCAATCGCAACGGGCACATCCATGGTCAGGTGTCGGGATATCAGGTCCCGGCGGGCGTTGCTGAAGAACGGTCGGGCACTGTAGAGCACCACAGGGGTGGCGACGAGCAGGCTGAACCAGCGGAAAAAGTCGACGAACCCCGTAGAAAGGTCGCTGATCAGCTCGAAGTACAGGGGGAACGCCAGCATCATGCTCTGGAAGGTTCCGATGCCGGCGACCGCCAGCCGGATGAGCATAGACCGGTGCTCGGCTTTTAGCGCCAGCTCGGCTTCATCGGCCTGATAGGGGCGGGCGCTGTATCCCAGTTCGTGAATCGCAATCAGCAGATCGCTGAGCTTTACTTTGTCCGACTCCCAGACCAGCCTTGCCCGTTGGGTGGTGTGGTTTACGGTGAAGGTTTGTACCCCGGGCTGCTGCTTCATGTGATTTTCCAGCAACCAGATGCACGCGGCACAGGTTATTCCGCCGATCAGTAACTGGGCCTCCTGGCCTGCCTTGACCGGTGCAACAAAGGCTTGCTGGACCAGTGGATGGTCAAGCTCCCGGATACGGTCGACTTCTGATCTGGTCAGTTCTCTTGGGGTAACGGCTGGCTCGGTGCGTAGTTCGTAGAAACCTGTCAGGCCTTCCTGATGGATCGTTTCGCAAACGGCCTTGCAACCCTGGCAACAGAAGTGACGTTGCTGTCCTTGCAATTCCAGAGTTATGAGCGGCCCGCCGTCCGCGGGCTCTCCGCAGTGGAAGCAGTTCAGGGCGGTCACCCTTGAGCGTCGCCTTGCGCTTCAATATGAATCGGGGCTGAAGAGGGTAAACGGAGTTCGCCTTTTACCCGCCAGTCGTTGTCGGGGCCCTGAAGGTCGTAATACCAGCGTCCGCTCACGTCTTCCAGCAGTTGCCCTCGATATTCGCCCGGTGCAACACGGCTGAACTGTACGGTCTTGTCTTCACCGGAGAGAGTAGGGTGATAAAGGTTGAAAACCAGGTACGGGTAATCTGCCGCTCCCGCGGTGGTATCCAAAGCCAGGGTTGCGGACCGGCCTGTGATGTTAAGCGTACCGGCGAGTTCGAGGGCCGCTGCCTGCTCATCCCGGGCGATGGACATGTTGATGCCTCGGCCCTGCTTGGAGTAGTCGTCTGTCACCAGTGAGTTGTCCATGCTGGACGAAACCACCAGAGCCGTTACGCCCCACATCATGGATGCAAGCGGGAATATGGTCAGAAACCAGAACCACGGCTGGCGGTACCAGGGGGCGACGGGTGCATTGTCAGTCATTACAGTCATGTCTCAGTTTGTGGCTTGAAGGTGGGTCGTGGTGCCCCACGTACTAACGGGGCCTTGGACCGACAAACCTGCTTTCAGTTTCAAGTTTAATCAGAGAATCCGGTTCGGACTCGGCGTAGAAGCGAATTTCGTTGTTGGTTTCTACGAGAACCTCTGGTGCTACATCCACCACTGTTGGCAACGAGAAGTTCTCTCCGCTGCTGATGGTAACGGTTGTGTTGGTCAGGATGCGAATTCCCTCCAGGCCATCCACTGCCAGGCTGAAGGTCTGTGGTACTTCTGACATGTTCTGGATTTTAACGGTATACGAGTTTTCCACCCGGCCTTCACCGTTGAAGCTGAACAGCGCCCCGCGGTCACGGAGGACATCCATCTTTGCCGGTACCCGGGTTGCGATGGTGAACACGACTGCGCTGATCATGAGCAGCAGGACAGCACCGTAACCAAAGGTACGGGGGCGCAACAGCTTGGAGGTCTTTCCTTCCAGCTCGTTTTCGGTGGTATAACTGATGAGGCCCTTGGGGTAGTTCATTTTCTCCATGACTTCATCGCAGGCATCAATGCAAAGTGCGCAGCCTATGCACTCGTACTGAAGTCCGTCCCGGATATCGATGCCGGTAGGGCACACCTGAACGCACTGGCCGCAGTCAATGCAGTCACCGAGCCCGACGTCGGTCGGCGCTACGCTTTTCTTACGGCTGCCCCGGGGCTCACCTCGATTGGGGTCGTAAGACACCACGCGGGTGTTCGGGTCGAACATGACCGACTGGAAACGAGCATATGGACACATGTACAGGCACACCTGTTCACGCATCCAGCCTGCATTGAGGTACGTGGCTACGGTAAAGAACGCCACCCAGAAATACGCCCAGCCATTTGCCTGCAGGGTAAACAGGTCAATGATCAGTTCACGGATCGGGTAGAAGTAACCGACAAAAGTGACCCCTGTTGCCAGGGCAACGAAGAGCCACAGGGCATGTTTGATCGACTTCTTGGCAAGCTTTTCGGCCGAGTTGGGGGCCTTGTCGAGCTTCATGCGCTTGTTGCGACTGCCCTCAACCTTCTCTTCTATCCACATGAAAATGAAGGTCCAGACCGTTTGAGGGCAGGTGTAGCCACACCAGACCCGGCCGAACAGGGTAGTGATGAAAAACAGGCCAAAGGCCGAAATAATCAGCATGCCCGAGAGCAGGAAGAAATCTTTCGGGAAGAAGGTGACGCCGTACAGGTGGAATTCCCGGGCGGGCAGATCGAAGTGAATCAGGGGCTGGCCGTCCAGAGTCAGCCACACGAACAGAAAGTACATGCCCATGAGCAGGGTCAGACTGACGTTTCGTATTCTCTGGAAAAGGCCTTTGACTTCCTTTACGTAGATCTTTTTACGGCTTGCGTAAAGATCAACGGTTTCGGGTTTTTTGTTGTTATTGGAGGAATCGCCGTTCGGGTCAATCTGCTTGACCGGAATCTCGTTGCTCATGGGTACCTCCCGGTGAGTGATAAAGCTGGGAGCGGGCCTCGGAGGGTCTGCTGATCTTCTCAAGCCTGTACCCGCGAGGGCAGATACAGGGTTGAAAAGACCGGGCCAGGGCGAGCCTGGCCGGGTCAGATTCAGTTAGACAGACTGTATACGTAAGCTGCCAGGATCTGAATCTGGTCGTCGGTCAGACGACCTTCCTGTGCGGGCATCTGGTTCTGGCGACCGTTCACGACGGTCTCTTTGATCCACTCGTAGGTGGAGCCATACAGCCAGACATTATCGGTCAGGTTGGGCGCGCCCATCGCTTCCATGCCTTTGCCATCAGCCCCGTGGCAGGCGGCGCAGGCCTGGGAAAATACCTCTGCACCGGCTTTGGCGGCTTCTGCATTTTCTTCACGACCGCTGAAGCTCAGTACGTAGTTGACCACCTGATCGACCTGCTCATTGGTCATGTTTGGCATAACACCTTTGGCGGGCATGTTGCCGTTACGACCCTGAGTGATGCTGTGCAGGATCTGCTCAGGCTGGCCACCCCACAGCCAGTCTTCGTCGGTCAGGTTGGGGAACCCTACCTGGCCGCGCGCGGCTGTTCCATGACACACCGAGCAGTTGTTGGCGAACAGGCGCTGGCCGATCTTCATGGCGTCCTGATTCTGCGCCAGCTCAGGAATGGCGGTGTCGCCATACTGAGCGTAGATTTCGCCATATTTTTCGTCTGCCTCTGCAACTTCCGCTTCCCACTGGTTGGTGGAGGTCCAGCCCAGCAGGCCCTTGTAGTTGCCCAGACCCGGGTACAGGGCCAGGTAGCCCAGTGCGAATACGCAGGTGCCTACGAACAGGTAGAACCACCATTTGGGCAGGGGGTTGTCGTATTCCTCAATGCCATCAAAAGAATGGCCCATGGTTCGGTCGGTTTCGACATCGGTTGTCTGGCCCTTTCGGGTGGCCCAGAGGAGCCACCAGCAGCCAAAAACAGTACCGAGCACGATCACGGTGACCCAGATGCTCCAGAAGGTACTCATTGTTTTTTCTCCGTTTTATCCTGTTCGAGAGTACGCTTATCCACCTCTTCGTCATCGAAGGGGAGATGGGCCGCTTCCTCGTTCGCCTTCTTGCGGTGGGCGCTGTAGGCCCACCAGACGATGCCGAAGAACGCTGCCATTACCAGCAAGGTGTGAATGCCGCGTAACTCATTAATGTCCATGGGATCACCGTTTCTCTGAAATCACAGTACCCAGCTGTTGCAGGTATGCGACCAGAGCTTCGATTTCAAATTTTCCCTCGATCTCAGCAGCAGCACTGGCAACCTGCTCATCGGTGTAAGGCACACCGAGTGTCTGCAGCGTCTTCATGCGGGCTTCGATGGAGCCATGGTCAACACGGTCTTCGAACAGCCATGGGAAAGCGGGCATATTGGACTCGGGCACAACGCTGCGCGGGTCGAACAGATGCTGGCGCTGCCAGGCATCGGAGTAACGACCACCAACACGTGCCAGGTCAGGACCGGTACGCTTGGAACCCCACAGGAACGGGCGGTCGTATACGAACTCGCCCGCAACGGAGTAGTGGCCATAGCGCTCAGTTTCAGCCCGGAAGGGGCGGATCTGCTGGGTATGGCACACGTGGCAGCCTTCGCGGATGTAGATGTCCCGGCCTTCCAGTTCCAGTGCCGACAGAGGCTCCAGGCCTTCAACCGGTTCGTTAACTTCCTGGTGGAAGAACAGGGGCACAACTTCCGCCAGGAAGCCACCACTGATGGTAAAGACGATCAGGACGATCATCAGACCAAGGTTTTTTTCGACTATTTCGTGTCTCATCTGGTCTCTCTCCCCTTACGCCGCCTGAACCGCAGCATTGTCTTCTGCAACGGCGTCTTTCTGGCGCACGGTCATGTACACGTTGTAGGCCATGATCAGCATGCCGCTGAGGAAGATGGCACCACCGATAAAGCGTACAAAGTAGCCTGGGTAAGAGGCCTCAAGCGCTTCAACGAAGCTGTAGGTCAGCGTGCCGTCGGCGTTCACCGCGCGCCACATCAGACCCTGCATGATGCCGTTAACCCACATGGCGGCGATGTAGAGTACGGTACCTACGGTGGCCAGCCAGAAGTGAACGTTGACCAGAGCCGTGCTGTACATGGCCTGAATGCCCCAGAGCTTGGGAATCAGGTGATAAACCGCACCGATACTGATCATGGCTACCCAGCCCAGAGCGCCGGAGTGTACGTGACCAATAGTCCAGTCGGTGTTGTGTGACAGCGCGTTGACGGTCTTGATGGACATCATCGGGCCTTCAAAGGTAGACATGCCGTAGAAGGACAGGGACACCACCAGGAAGCGCAGAATGGGGTCGGTGCGCAGTTTGTGCCAGGCACCCGACAGCGTCATCATACCGTTGATCATGCCGCCCCAGGAGGGAGCCAGCAGAATCAGGGACATGACCATACCCGCAGTTTGCGCCCAGTCAGGCAGGGCAGAGTAGTGCAGGTGGTGACCACCAGCCCAGACGTAGGTGGCAATCAGAGCCCAGAAGTGAACGATGGACAGGCGATAGGAGTAAACCGGACGGTTGGCCTGCTTGGGAACGAAGTAGTACATCATGCCCAGGAAGCCGGCGGTCAGGAAGAAGCCAACTGCGTTGTGACCGTACCACCACTGCATCATCGCATCGGTAACACCCGCGTAAGCGGAGTAGGATTTGAAGGCTGTTGCAGGCAGCGCCATGTTGTTACCGATGTGCAGGGCTGCAACGGTAATGATGAACGCGCCATAGAACCAGTTTGCCACGTAGATGTGCGGTGTGCTGCGCTTGGTAATGGTTCCGAAGAAGACCAGAGCATAGGTTACCCAGATAACCGCGATAGCGATATCGATCGGCCACTCCAGCTCTGCGTACTCTTTGGTTGAGGTCAGGCCCATAGGCAGGGTGATGGCCGCAGCCACAATAACAGCCTGCCAGCCCCAGAACGTGAACGCGGCTAATCCATCGGAAATCAGGCGCGCCTGACAGGTCCGCTGGACAACGTAGTAGGACGTTGCGAATAGGGCGCTTCCACCAAAGCCGAAGATAACGGCGTTGGTATGCAGCGGTCGCAGGCGACCGAAATGGGTAAAGGGCAGGTCGAGGTTGAGGGATGGCCAAACCAGCTGTGCTGCAATCAGCACACCCAGAGCCATACCTACAATACCCCATACCACTGTCATGATGGCGAATTGCCTCACCACCTTATAGTTGTATGTCAGGTTTGCATTTACTGTGCTCATAGCCTTACCAATGGGTTCAGGATGGGGAATTATGCGGGGGCAAGTATGGAGAAACGGTTATTCCTTTGCAATGATCAAGATCAAGTTATGATATCCGTCAAATCCGCCGGAATCAGTAGTCTGGCCAGTAAGTTGCAGGTCTGGTTGAATGCTTTTTTCAGGAGCTTTAACAGTTTGCCTGCTTGCCTTGTGAAAGGTATTGCACTTAAAACGGGAGTATCGGTTGAATAGAATTACGACCAAAAGCTATGGCAAGGGTGCCAAAGTGGTAATGATTCTGGCCCATGGTGCCGGCGCGCCAATGGATTCGCCCTTCATGGATCAGCTGTCGGCTGACCTTGCCGTGCAGGGCATTGAAAACCTGCGATTCGAATTTCCATACATGGTCAGGCGGAGGGAAGATGGCCGGAAACGGCCCCCGGATCGTCAGCCAGTGTTGCTTGCCGCCTTTGAGGATCAGGTATCGAGGGTCAGGGCGGAGTTGGGTAACGACGTCCGGCTATTGATAGGGGGTAAATCCATGGGGGGGCGGATGGCCTCCCTGCTTGCCTGTGAGGCGCTGACCGCTATCGACGGTGTGGTGTGTTATGGCTATCCCTTTCATCCGCCGGGCAAGCTTGACCGGTGGCGTATTGCGCACTTGTCTGAGGTTAAGGTGCCTCTGTTGGTGGTGCAGGGGACCCGGGACCCCTTCGGAAAGCCTGCCGAACTGGAGGCCCAGGGCGTCATTTCAGGGATTACCCGGTTAGCATGGCTTGAGGGCGGCGATCATGACTTTCAGCCGACGGCCCGGCAGCCGGAGCGGCAGGAAGACCTGATCAGGCAAGCTTCGGCAGAGACGCGTCAGTTCGTGGATGACATGCTTGGGTGAGGCCCGGCAGGATCGTATCCAGGTGACGACGATTGTAAAGGCCGGTCAGAGCATCATTCAGGCTGGCCCCCTGTCGCCAGCAGTTTCAGAGCCCGGGCCGACAATGTTTGTCGGGCAATGCCGAGGAACGGTCACCTAAACAAGGCCATTGAAAGTGCGCATGCGATCAGGGTGAGTGGGATGGAAGGGTTTGCCAGGGTGGTGCCAGTGTGACGGGGAGCAGGAAATAACGGTAATCTAAGCAGGTTCAAGTTTTACCGCTGTTTGTGTGTCAGATTCCTGGCAGCGGTTACCCACAAGGTTAGAGAATGCAGCAGATAATGTTGATGTGTAGGCCCGGCTTTGAGGTGGAAGCGGGGCAGGAGTTGGTGGACCGGGCTGCTGGAAGCGGCATGTTTGGCTATTTTCAGCCGGTGAAAAATGCCGGGCTCGCACGATTTACTCTGGGTGGCCCCGAGTGCGCTGAAGACCTGATGCAAAAGGTGGCATTTGAGGACCTTGTCTTCATCCGTGACTGGTTCATCGTGGTTGGTGACTGCGAGCTCCCTGCTACAGATCGGGTGGGTGCTGTTATTGAATTTCTCCGTGATTCTGGGTGGGCAGAGCCCTTGGCTTCACGCGTGGAAACCCGGCTGATGGAGACCAATGAAGACCGGGATCTTGGCAACTTCGCCAGAAAATGGGTAGCACCACTTTCGAAGGGGCTACGGGACGCAGGGTTGCTGGCGCCGGCCTCTGGCACGGAGCCGCTGTACAGGCTGGAAGTTCTTCTGCCAGACTTCGGGACTGCCATCATCGGGCTCAGTCTGACTGGCAATTGCTCTCCCTTTCCC
Organism: Marinobacter daepoensis DSM 16072; assembly: GCF_000421165.1. GTDB lineage: Bacteria > Pseudomonadota > Gammaproteobacteria > Pseudomonadales > Oleiphilaceae > Marinobacter > Marinobacter daepoensis. The sequence continues at coordinate 667,919 of NZ_ATWI01000009.1, read as the reverse complement.
GCCGGTATCCCCAGGCTTCGGTTACCTGCGTCGGCACCAAGCCGGTCGGCCCTCAAGCTAGAAGAAGCGTGGAAAGTGTTTCTACCCCCGGACCGTGTTCTGGACTACCTGGGAGGTGGAAAAAAAGCCGTTGATCTGGGGGCGGCACCGGGGGGCTGGACCTGGCAACTGGTGCAGCAAGGTATGATGGTTACCGCGGTAGACAACGGCCCGATGAATGCCGATCTGATGGCGTCGGGCCATGTAGAGCATGTACGGGCTGATGGTTATGCCTGGCGGCCGAAGCGGCCGGTAGACTGGATGGTCTGTGACATCGTAGACAAACCCCGCCGAACGGCTCGTATGGCTCTGGACTGGGTGGGTAGCAAGTTGTGCAGGTATACCGTGTTCAATCTCAAGCTGCCGATGAAAAAGCGTTATGAGGAATGGTTGATTTGTCAGGGTATTCTTCTGGAAGGGCTGGCAGAGGCGGGAGTAAACTGTCGACTTAAGGCTCGCCACCTCTACCATGACAGAGAGGAAATTACCTGCTTTATCGAGCGGCTGGACTGACTGTCGTCACGGCATGTCGCTGTGTTGCAGGACAGTGATCATCTCATCACGATCCATCATGGGAGTCAGTTCTGCCATCAACTCCCGGCGCTCGGACGAGCGGTACCAGCGGTCCCAGTCTGCTTCTGAGCGCCAGTTGGCCAGGGTTATCCGGTGGTTGGGGTCGCTGCTGTCGACCAGGGTTTCACCCGAAATAAACCCTGGTGTGCTCACCGCCCGTTGCAGGACTTTTCTGGCCCGGTCTTCGTAGGCCGACTCCAGTGTTTCCGCAATATGACGCTCGATAAGTACCCGGATCATCTTAATCTCCTTTATTTTCGCTGCGATAAACAATAATTTAGCACCGGTTTAAAAAAAATCACGCATACGCCAGGAGGCCGAGTTTGTCGGACAAAGATCATCACGCAGAACTGGATGCCCGGGGGCTTTTTTGCCCGGAGCCTGTCATGATGCTGCACAACCGTATTCGGGAAATTGAGGTGGGGCAGGTGCTTAGGGTCGTTGCGACAGATCCGTCCACCACCCGGGATATTCCGAAGTTCTGTCAGTTTCTTGGGCACGAACTGCTCAGCCAGGAAGAAGCAGAAGGCGAGTTTCTGTTCAGAATTCGCCGGTGCCAGGACTGATTGCATTCAGAGGTTGTTCTGAACCGTTTTGATATGGGCCAGGAACTGGTCTTTGTCCATTTCTCCAAGGACTCGTGCATCACTGAGTTCTGCACCTCCGGCCTGGAAGAACAGAATGGCCGGAGGGCCAAACAGACCGAGTTCATCCAGCAGAGCCTGCTGTGCTGGTGTATTGTCCGTCATGTCGATCTGAAGCAGCGTGTAGGCTGATAATGCCTGGATCACCTGAGGATCGCTGAACACGTTGCGTTCCATTACCTTGCATGAGATACACCAGTCGGCGTAGAAGTCCAGCATGACGGGTTGCCCCTGTTCGCGGGCCGTCGCGAGCAGCCCCCGAATCTGTTCCGGAGCCTCTGCTCGCTGGAAATCAGCGTGTGTTTCGGGGCCCGGAAGGGTGCCAGACGGAGCGGCGGTAACGAACGGCGCCAGGGGTCTGAGTGGGTCATTGGCGCCGCTGACAGCCCCCGCCAGAAGGGCAAGGCCATAGGCGAACAACACCAGCCCAAGCCCTTTTCGGGTTCTCTGCCAGCCGGCCCTGGCGGCGTCAAATGCGCCCAGTTGAACGCCGGTAATGGTAATCAGGAGGCCCCACATCGCCAGGCTTGTCCAGGCAGGCACCAGGCGTTCAATTAGCCAGATCGCAACGGCCAGAAGCATCACGCCATAAAAGTGCTTTACCGTTGTCATCCAGTGACCGGTTGTTGGCAGCAGCTTTCGACCACCAACGGCTACGAGCATCAGGGGCACGCCCATGCCCAGGCCCAGTGAGAGCAGGGCGATACCGCCAATCACCGCATCCTGAGTGGTCGAGATGTACAGCAGGCTTCCGGCCAGTGGGGCCGAGACGCAAGGGGAGACGATAAGCGCTGAAAGTGCCCCGATCCCGAACAGGCTGGCCACGCGCCCGCCAGTCAGGCGGTGGCTGGCATCATTAAGGGGTTCGCGGATAAAGCGCGGAAGCTGAATCTGGAACAGGTCGAACATGGACAGGGCGAACACCACGAACAGGGTGGCAAAGACGCCGAGCACCCAGGGAGACTGCAGTTGTGCCTGCAGGTTGAAGCTGGCGCCGAGTAACCCGGTGACGACGCCGGCGGCGGCATAGGTAAGCGCCATGCCCAGAACATAACTACCGGAGAGCAGCAGAGCCTGACCTGTTGATCGGGTATTTCGGCCGGAGACCATGGAAGAAATAATGGGCACCATGGGGAGCACGCATGGTGTGAAGGTCAGGCCCAGACCAAGCAGGAAAAACAGGCCGGCAATCATCCAGATGGATTGGCTGGAGAGGAACCCGGCAAGGCCGGTGGCTGTTGAGGTGTCGCGGGCTGCTGTCTGGTCCGGCATTGCGCCCGCGCCGGGGGTGCTGGCACCCGATTCCTCGCCGCTACCGGGGTAATAGAGAACGTCGCGGGTCTGCGGGGGGTAACAAAGCCCGGCTTCTGCGCAGCCCTGATAGGTAACCTGTAACTCAGCCTCGCGGGCGCCCTGGGGCAGTTGGATGGGAATTCTGGCTTCGACGGGCTCGAAGAAAACGGTCATTTCACCGAAAAATTCGTCGTCGGTCAGGGTGCCCGGCAATGAGTATTCTGGCGCACCAACCTGAACGCCCTCTGTCAGAGTGCTGACCTGGATCCGACTCTTGTAAAGGTAGTGGCCTGGGGCGATGTTCCACGTCAGAACGATGGCGCCGTTATCTGTGGTGTAGTTAAACGGGAGGGCCTCGTCAACGGGCAGGAACTCGCTGTTCGCGAACAGGTTGCTGGTTCCGAAACCGATGGCAGTGGCGGTCGTCGAAAAAGCGGAAAGAGCCAGTGCCAAGATAAAAACGACGACGCTGGGCAAGGGCAACCTGGATTGCGGGTAAGCCTGGATTACTGACATGGATCCGGTCATTTCCTGGTTCTGATCTGCATGAAAAGGGTTTGCTGCCAGTGGACACGCTGGCCGGTGGAAAGTTCCCACTGGCATTGGTTGAATTAAAGTCGCACAATAGCCAACCGATGAATCACAATCCAGACGATCTTATCATGCTGTTCAATGACCTGTTCCGGGAATCGTACCGGACGGTTCTGGTCAGAGGCAGTGAAGAACCGGAATACCTGCCTGCGAGCAAGCCTGAAGGGGTTGCCCAGGTGGTTTTCGCCCATGGATTTTTTGCCAGCGCCCTGCACGAAATGGCCCACTGGTGCATTGCAGGTGAGCACAGGCGCACGCAGTATGATTATGGGTACTGGTATTGTCCCGATGGGCGAACGCCGGACCAGCAGAGCGCCTTTGAGCATGTGGAAGTCAAACCCCAGGCGATTGAATGTCTGTTTTCGCTGGCTGCAGGCTTCCTGTTCCATATCAGCGTCGACAATCTGGCGGGCGGAGGCGCCGCCAATGGCGATGCCTTCCGTTTGAACGTGCTCCGGCAGGCTGAGGAATACCTGGCGCACGGGCTACCACTGCGCGCACAACAATTTTTTGATTCGCTCACGCAGTTCTACGGAACCCGGGCTTTGATCCATGATCACTGGTCCCGGGCCAAAAAACATCTTGCACCTGCTGAGCTGGAATACGACCAATCAAGGATATTTGAAACTTTATGACATCTGCCCCCAAACATACCGGCGATCTTCGCTTCAGCGATCTTAATCTGGACAAGCGACTGCTGGATGCCATTGCCAAAATCGGTTTTGAATACTGCACGCCCATTCAGGCCGAGACTCTGCCCTGGACCCTGGCTTGCGAAGACCTGATTGGACAGGCCCAGACCGGAACCGGAAAAACGGCGGCCTTTCTGATTACGGCCATTCAGACGCTTCTGGAAACACCAATTGAGGCAAAAGACCGGTTTGCCTCCGAGCCCAGAGTACTGGCGTTAGCGCCCACTCGTGAATTGGCTATGCAGATCGCCAAAGACGCGGAACAGCTTTGTCAGTACACAGGCCACAATGTGGTCACCGTGGTTGGTGGCATGAATTACGATAAGCAGCGGGAACAGCTGCAGAATGAAATTGTCGATGTTCTGGTTGCGACGCCCGGCCGATTGATTGATTTTCTGGGTTCACAGGATGTATTCCTGGACCAGCTCGACATTCTGATTCTCGATGAGGCTGACCGGATGCTCGACATGGGCTTCATTCCGGACGTCAAGCGGATCATCCGCAAGTGCACGCCCAAAGATGAGCGCCAGACGCTGTTGTTCAGTGCCACTTTCAACCAGGATGTTCTGAACCTCGCATCCATGTGGACCCGTAATGCCGAGTTCGTGGAAATCGAGCCGGAACAGAAAACCGCAGAGCGAGTAGAGCAGACCGTCTATCTGGTCTCTGACAACGAGAAACTGCCGGTACTCGTGAACTATCTTAAGCGGCCGGAGGTTGAGAAGGCCATTGTGTTTGCCAATCGCAGGGATCAGTGCCGGGATCTGGACGAGGATCTCAGGAATCAGGGGGTTAAGGTTGCCCTGATGTCTGGTGAGATTGCACAGAACAAGCGATTGAAAACTCTGGACCAGTTCAAGAAAGGGCAGATACAGGTCCTGGTTGCCACCGATGTGGCTGGCCGGGGTATCCACGTAAACGGCGTTACTCATGTATTTAACTACAATCTGCCAGAGAACGCGGAAGATTATGTGCACAGGATCGGCCGGACAGGTCGGGCGGGTCAGACCGGTGTTTCTGTGAGCTTTGCCGGCGAGGAAGACGCGTTTGCGCTTCCTGAAATTGAAAAGTACATCAGTCAGAAGCTGAAAACGGCGGTGCCGGATGAGAACCTGACCGCGGCCATGGATAACCCTCCGATTACCCGCAAGCGCGGCGGTCGTCGGCCTCAGGGCGGCAACCGGGGGCCGCGGCCCCGACGTCATTAACAGTTACTGGTGAGAATGCCGTTATGTTGATTGTTGCGGACGAGAATATTCCCCTGCTGGATTCGTTTTTTGGCGACATTGGAGATATTCGCCGGGTCAATGGCAGAAATCTTTCCCCGGATCAGGTGCGGGATGCTGACGTTCTTCTGGTGCGTTCGGTTACCCGGGTGGATCAGGCCTTGCTGGAGGGCAGTCGCGTCCGGTTCGTGGGTACTGCAACGATTGGCACTGATCATATCGATCAGGCCTGGCTGGAAACTCAGGGGATCGGTTTTGCCGCAGCCCCGGGTTGCAATGCGGCCAGTGTGGCCGAATACGTGCTTTCAATGTTATCGCTCTACGCTGAGCGTAGAGGTATCGAAGACTGGTCGACTCTGTCGGTGGGGGTCGTGGGTGTTGGTAATGTGGGCGGTGAGTTGGCCAGAATGCTGCAACGCCTCAATTTCACCGTAAAGCTGTGTGACCCTCCCCGGCAGGAAAGCGAGCCCGAGCAGGCTGAGGAGTTTGTGCCTCTGGCAGAGGTACTGGAGTGCGATGTGGTTACGTTGCATACGCCGCTTACCCGCCAGGGTGCCCACGCTACCAATCGGATGCTCTCTGAAAGGGAGCTGGCGCTGCTAGGCCCGGATCAGTTGCTGATTAATGCAGGTCGTGGTGAAGTGATCGATGGCGAGGCCTTGCTGGCCCGCCTGACGCAACCGGATGCGCCCACGGTTGCCCTGGATGTCTGGGAGCACGAGCCTCGAATCAATCCGGATCTTGTCGAAAAGGTCTGGCTTGCGACGCCCCATATTGCCGGTTATAGCCTGGAAGGGAAAGTTCAGGGCACCGAAATGGTATATCGGGCGCTCTGCCGTTATCTCGGGTTGCCGGTCAGGAAAAAGTCCGGTCAGTTCCTGCCTGAGCCCGCCCTGAGCAAAGTTTCTTTTACCAGCAGTGTCGATGAAGACGAAGCCGTTCAGGTGGCCCTGAGAGCCTGCTACGATCCTCGCAGAGACGATGCCCGGCTACGCCTGACTATGGCGGGAACTCCTGAAGAGCGGGCTCAGGCCTTTGACAAGTTGCGGCGGGATTATCCGGTTCGTAGGGAGTGCTCCAGCCTCAAGGTGCAACTGAAGGGCAGCAGCAGATCGATACAGGACGGTTTCCGGGCGATTGGTTTTAAACTGAAGATCTGACGGCTTAAAGAGCTTTCGACAGATACACAAAGGGCGCCGCATTGGCGCCCTTTGTTGTTGGCTCACACCGCTGCGTTTTGCAGCGCTGCAATCCGGTCTTCCAGTGGTGGGTGAGTCATGAACATTGCTGCCAGACCTTCCCGGGCGCCGCGGTTGATTCCGAAAGCCTGCAAGGTATCCGGCATCTGGTCGGGCACTTCGCTTTCCTGCTTCAGGCGGGCCAGGGCGGCGATCATGGCGCCTCGGCCAGCCAATTGAGCGCCCGCAATGTCGGCACGGTATTCCCGGCGGCGTGAAAACCAGAACACGATGGTGCTGGCCAGAATGCCCAGAACAATCTCAGCCACAATACTGACCACAAAGAAACCGATCCCATGGCCATTCTCGTTCTTGAAAATGACCCGGTCGACGAACGAGCCGATGACTCGGGATGCGAAGATAACAAAGGTGTTTACGATGCCCTGAATCAGCGTCAGCGTCACCATATCGCCGTTGGCCACGTGACCAATTTCATGGCCCAGAACGGCCCGGATCTCGTCTTTGCTGAACCGGCTCAGCAGGCCTTCACTGACAGCAACCAGTGAGTCGTTCTTGTTCCATCCGGTGGCAAACGCGTTTGACTGTTGAGCTGGGAAAATGGCAACTTCCGGCATCCCGATGCCAGCCTTCTTGGCCAGATCGGCAACCGTCTCGACCAGCCAGCGTTCAGCGGGAGTCCGGGGCGAGTCGATAACCCTTGCCTTGGTGCTCCATTTTGCCATCGGCTTGGAGAGAAGCAGTGAAATAAAGGCGCCGGCGAAGCCGAACACAGCGGCGAACGCCAGGAGAGAGCCATAATCTATACCTTGCTGGGCCAGATAGCTGTCCACGCCGAGCAGGCGCAGGGTGACGCTGGCAACCAGAATAACGGCCAGGTTGGTGGCCAGAAACAACAGAATGCGCATGGTTTTGTCCTGTATCAGCTAACCGGAAAACGGAGTGTCTGTCTGACCGTTATATGTGGCTGAGGTTCATCGGTTCAAGAACCTTACCGGCATTTAATGAACGGGTTCAAGGCCGGCGTCGTTGAAAAAGGTGGATTGAACTGCGAGGCTGATGCGGCTGGAGCTGCCGCTTTTCAGAGCAGATCGCAGAAGATGAATGTAGGTGGACAGATCCTTCTGCACGGACGCCGGCAGACTCGGTTCCCGGGGGGCTGTTGAAAGCTCCCTGACCAGTACCTGAGGTGCCGGAGCGTTCAGCCGGACAAAGGCCTGCCGGGTGAGCACGGCCTGATCCAGCGCCTCCTGGCGAATGGTGTCCACGTATCGGATAAGGCCCTCTTCCGCCAGCCAGAGCAGGGCACCAAAGCAGGCCATGTGACGCGTGCTGTGCAACCCGAACTCGTCGGGTTCATCTGGCCCGGCAATGTCTTCGACGAACAGGTTGGTTCGCCTCGGGAAAGTCATGTAGAGCTGAACCAGCGCGATTGCTGCGTCTTTATAGAACTCTTCGACGTGAATATCAGCCATGCGATCTCATTGGCGGTAGTGTTCAAGGAAATTGCCCAGGCGGCCCATAGCGTCGGCCAGTGTGTCTTCCCTCGGGAGGAAGACTACCCGGAGGTGTTGGTGGTCATCAATGTTGAATGCCGACCCCTGAACGAGCAAAATCTTTTCCTGAAGCAGCAGGTCCAGAACCAGTTTTTCGTCATTGACCACCGGGTATCGCTTGGGGTCCAGACGGGGGAACAGGTAGAGGGCACCTTTGGGCTTGACGCAACTGACTCCTGGGATGTCGTTCAGCATCCGCCAGGCGGTTTCACGTTGTTCGTACAGGCGTCCACCCGGGGCCACCAGATCGTTAATGGACTGATACCCCCCCAGTGATGTCTGGATGGCCAGCTGAGCAGGCACGTTGGCACACAGGCGCATGTTTGAGAGCATATCAATGCCTTCAATCAGGTCTTTGGCCAGGTGCTTGGCGCCACTGATGATCATCCAGCCAGAGCGGTAGCCCGCGGCACGATAGTTTTTGGACAGCCCGTTGTAGGTAAAGCACAGGACATCATCGGCCATTGAGGCAATGGAAGTGTGCTGAGTGCCGTCGTACAGAATCTTGTCGTAGATCTCATCCGACAAAATGATCAGGTTATGCTCCCGGGCCAGCTCAAGAATCTGCTGGAGCAGTTCCTCTGAATACACAGCCCCGGTGGGGTTGTTGGGGTTGATCAGAACAATGGCCCGGGTCCGGCGGGTGATCTTCTTGCGGATATCGTCAATGTCCGGGAACCAGTCCTGTTGCTCGTCGCACCGGTAATGCACGGGTTTGCCGCTGGATAAGGTAACCGCCGCGGTCCACAGCGGGTAGTCTGGCGCAGGAATGAGAACCTCGTCGCCGGTATTCAGCAGTGCCTGCATCGACATGACAATGAGTTCGCTGACGCCGTTACCCAGGTAGATGTCATCAATATCGACCTTGGCAATCCCGCGTTGCTGGCAATAGTGCATGACCGCTTTGCGCGCAGAAAACAGCCCCTTGGACTCGACGTAGCCCTGAGCCTGGTGCATGTTGTAGATAACGTCTTGCTGAATTTCTTCCGGGACGTTCAGCTCAAAGGTGGCCGGGTTGCCAATGTTGAGTTTCAATACCCGGTGACCTTCTTCTTCCAAACGACGCGCCTCACGCAGAACCACGCCACGGATTTCATAACACACATTGTCGAGTTTGGCGGATTTGAAATAGTTCTGCATGGATACTGGTGTCCTTCGCTAAGGTTCTGAACGAAAGCTCTATTCTAGCGGAGGGAGGCCTTCGGGCGACAGGGGCAATTGTGTTGAATTGTGGCGAAATCGGGATGGTTTACGAAGGCTCCTTCAAGTGATGTGTCACCTTTCTGGCCTTTACTGACCATTTCTTTCGTTGTTGTGCAAAATTAAATAGTACACAATCTATATTCTGTTAACGACCAGGCTTGACCAGAAGAGAGGTTCCGGATGTCCAAAGACACGGTTTACGATTTTTCGGCAAAAGATATCAAGGGCGGAGATGTCTCATTGGGGGACTATCGGGGCAAGGTGTTGTTGATTGTTAACACCGCTTCCAAATGTGGTTTTACCCCTCAGTTTGAAGGTCTCCAGAGTCTATATGATGAGTTGGGAGGGCGTGGTTTTGAAGTGCTCGGGTTTCCGTGTAACCAGTTTATGAATCAGGACCCGGGAACGGATGATGCTATCAGCCAGTTCTGCTCACTGAATTATGGGGTGAGTTTCCCGATGTTTGCCAAAATTGATGTCAACGGTGACGAGGTCCACCCGCTGTACCGTTTTCTCAAACGTGAGGCGCGTGGAGTGATGGGGTCGGAGAAGGTGAAATGGAATTTTACCAAGTTTCTGGTCAACCGGGATGGGCAGGTAGTTCGTCGATATGCGCCAACTGCAAAGCCGGCGGATATCAAGTCCGACATTGAGGCTTTGCTTTGAGTGTGGCGGCCAACGATCAGGTGCTGGCTTTGGATAACCAGGTCTGCTTTGCCCTGTATGCCGCTAACCGCGCAGTAACGGCAAGGTATCGGCCCTTACTCGATGAGTTGGGCCTGACCTATCCACAGTATCTTGTGATGCTGGTTCTGTGGGAGCAGGAGGGTGCTGGAACGAAACCTCGGGTGAGCGACCTGGGCGCCCGGCTGCGGTTGGATTCCGGAACCCTGACGCCCTTGCTGAAGCGGCTGGAACAGCGGCAGTTGCTGCAGAGGGTGCGGTCGGCTGAAGATGAGCGTGTGGTTCGAGTGGCTCTGACCGAAAGCGGTCGGGGATTGCGGGCAAGGGCGTCTGAAGTGCCCGGTCGTATGCTGTGTGGGCTGGAATTGGATGAAGGGCGTCTGATTGCGCTAAGGGAGGAGCTCAGGAGTCTGCTTCTGGCGCTGGAGGCAAAGGCGCCCATCGGGCAATAACCGCCCGCAATTCCTCCCGGTTATAGGGTTTTGTGATGTAATCGTTCATCCCGGATGCCAGGCAATCTTCGCGATCCCCCTGCATGACGTTGGCGGTGACCGCGATGACGGGCAGAGCTTGCCAGTCGGGATTCCGGCGAATGGCCCGTGTTGCCTCGTAGCCGTCCATGACCGGCATCTGGCAATCCATCAAAACGAGGTCGTACGTGGCTTTCTGAAGCGCTTCCAGCGCTTTCCGCCCATTCTCGGCATGCTCCACTCGGTGGCCCAGTTTTCTGAGCAGGCTGCTGGCAACCAGTTGATTCACTTGATTGTCTTCCACTAGCAGTATTTTGAGTGCCGGTACGTGGGCTGGCTGGTCTTCCCCGGAAAACCCAAGTTGGCCGGGCTGATCGCCTGTACCCAGTCCTGCGGCTGCATACAGGCAACGGAGCAAGTCATCTCGGCGGAGTGGGAGGGACAAAATGCAGTGTCTTGGGTGGTGGCTGCTAGCGCTACCACTCTGGTCTGCCAGAATCACACCTTTACCATGCCAATCGTTGGCAAACGCCAGGCTTTCCAGTGGTGTGCTGGAAGCGTCCAGTAGCAGAATTCCTTCCGGATATCGGCTGGCGCTGCGGACCGGGATGTGCCAATCGTGCAGCTGTGCTTCAATGGCGGGGCGATGGGGATGGTTCTGGGGCAATGCCATGGCGATACCGATCTCCCGGATGCGTGGCATCTGGTCGCCCCCTGTGTTTGCCTGGGCTTCCTGCTGAACCGGCAGGGGCAAGGTCACGGTAAAGTGGGTGCCCGTCCCCTCTTTGGAGTCCACCATAATCTGCCCATGCATACGTTCGACCAGTTGCCGGCACAAGGTCAGGCCCAGTCCTGTGCCGCCGTAGAGGCGCGTTGTGTCAGTGTCAGCTTGAGAGAAGGGAGAGAAAATACGATGCAGCCCCTCCCGGGACATCCCTATGCCGGTATCAATGACTTCCAGCCTGAGGCTCCCTCCTGAGCAACTGGTGCGGATGCGAACGGTGCCCTGGTCGGTGAACTTTATGGCGTTGCTCAGCAAGTTGTTCAGGATCTGGCGAGTCCTGGTTGGGTCGCCAAGGTAAAGTTCGGGCAAGTCTGGCGCCGTCTCGTTGACGAGGTCAATGCTTTTCCGGCGGGCTTGCTGAGCATGCAGGGTGGCGCATTCTTCAATGAGTTTGCGTACGCTGAAAGGGATGCTTTCAAGGCTGAGTTTGCCCGCTTCCACCTTGGAAATATCGAGAATGTCGTTGAGCAATCCGAGCAGGCTTTCGCCGGCGTTCAGGGCAATCTCCAGGCGGTTTCTCTGGCCAGCATCTTTTTCGTTCTCCAGAGCAAGCCCCAGCATACCCAGAACGCCGTTCAGAGGGGTGCGGATCTCATGGCTCATACTGGCGAGAAAGTTTGCCCGGGCTCTCGCCCGGCGCACGGCATCTTCTTTGGCCCGAACGAGGGCCCGGTTGCCGCGTTGGAGGGCATCGTTCTTCTCAGAGATCTCTCGAGTCCGGTCTTCGACCTCCTGTTCCAGTTGGCTGGAGTAGTTTTTCATGGCGCTCTCAGCGGTTCTCAGCTTCGCCACACTAACTTCCATGTTTTCCAGATGCTGATTAATGATGCCAACCATCGCTCCGATTTCATCGCGCCGGTGGTTCTCGGGGATCGGAAGCCGAATCTTTTCCGGTGAGCTGGCCCGGACCTGGCTCAGGGCGTTGATGACGTTCATCATCGGGCGAGTCAGGACAAAATAGAAAATGGCCAGCAGAACTCCGGACAGCACGAGGCTCTTCAGGAGACCAATGATCAGTGTGTTGGCTGCCCGGGTGAGGAACTGTAGGCCATAGTGATAGGTGTCGATCGTCACCACGAGCCTGCCCAGCGGCAGGTCAGCGAGCTGGGACACGTGGAGTTGCTGGTGAAAAATGCGGCTGGCACCGAAGAGCAGGTCGCTGAGCCAGCGATACCGGGAAACCGGGCTGCTCTGGCTGGCTGCCGCCATGGTCTGACCGTCGCTGTCGAAGATGCGGGCATCGATGGTGGCAGGGTGTTGCAACAGACCGTCCAGCAACTCTTCGGCAAGGCGGACGTCGATGTTATAGGCAATCTGAGAGGCAGGGCTTTGAGTGATTTCGATCAGAGCACGAACTTCCCGCTCCATGGCGTCTCTGGCAATGAAATAGTCCAGAGTTATCTGTATCAGGTTCAGAGCGAGCCCGAGCACCATGGCCACGAGAACGGTATCCCGGGTAAGGCGATAGGAAAGTCGTTGCCTGACTCTGTTAAACACGTAAACTGGTCATCCTTGAGATCATAAGGGTTCCGGGCGCAGGCATTCAGTCGTCATAGTCCGCTTTCTTTTTCCAGGCGTCATCGTCCTGAAGGAAGTTATCCCACGCCTTATCCAGTCTGGTGTGGTTTTCCGCGTTCATAGAGCCCTCTGCGCTCATTTCCTCGAGCTCTTTTATGCGAATCCGAAAGCTCTTTACGGCTTTTTTGGCCAGAGGATTGTCGCTGGATTTACCCATTTCCGTGCTGGCCAGATGATAAGCGTGAATGGCCTTGCGAATCTGCTTCTGGCGGATGAAGTCCCGGGCCTGGAAAACGTGCAGGTCTGCGTGAGTCTTGTGGACAAGGAACAGGACGTACTTCAGGTTTTTCCTGGCGTTGGCCGCATCCAGGCGCCCGGCCTTGTGCATGGCTTCAATCAGTTTGAAAAGTGACTGTAGCAGCTCTTTGATCTGATTCGCTTTTTCAGGAGAATCGATCTTGGCCGGAGGTCTCCTGTCATTACCTTCAAGAACCTCCTTCCTGGCCTGTTGAGTGTTTTCAAGCCACTGACCGACAGGTTGCTCGCTTTTCAGGGCGGAGAGCTCTTTGCAGGCGTCTTCCATCCGTTTGAGTAGCAGCAATTTCAGGTCAGACGTGAGGTACTGCGCGGGGATGTCCGTGAGCAGCCGACGGGCTTTGTGGTAGGCATCTTCCTGAGCCGTCATCTTGCGAACCCGCTCGATCCGTGCTTTCTCGCGCATCTGGCTGAAAACAATGATAGCCAGTGAGACAGCGACGATCGCGGCGAGCAGCAGCACAATGGTTGTGGTATCCATGGCGTGAGGTGGGCTCCGGGTTGAGTTGACGTCTGGCCCGAGGGCTGATGTTACAGTTTTTGATGGTATTTGGTAACGCCCTGAAAGCCTAGCAGAAATATGCCCAACCGTCCGTATCTGGTTGTAATCTCCGGCACCCTCCATTCATTTCATGAATTTGGTTTTTCAGGTATATTGAACCGGTGAATACTTCGCCCGGACGTTGTCTTGAGGTTTGATGATCCATGGATCTATCCCGTGTTGACCTGAATCTGCTGGTTTATCTTGATGTGCTGTTGCGTGAGCGCAATGTCACCAAGGCGGCGAACCATCTTGGAATCACGCAACCCGCCATGAGTAATGGCCTGCGGCGCCTGCGGGACCTGTTTGGCGACCCTCTGTTGGTGCGGACAAGTGAAGGCATGACCGCCACTGAACGGGCCAGAGAACTGCAGCCTCTGGTTCGGGGCATTCTTTCGGACATCGAGCAGGCGGTGCAGGAAAAGACACCGTTTGCTGCCGGGGAGAGTCAGCGAGTGTTCCGGATCATGGCCAGTGATTACGCCGAGTCGTGTCTTATGCCGCGAGTTCTCCGGCGTATTCGTCAGGAGGCACCTCATGTCACGTTGGACGTGCTGACCCCCAGCGATGTCAGTTTTCTGGACGTTGAACAGGGGAGGCTGGATATGGCGATTAACCGTTTTGACAAGATTCCCCAGTCGTTTCATCAGAAAACCCTCTGGACAGAGCATTTCGCTTGCCTGATGAATGGCCGAAACCCGATTCTGAAGGAGCCGTTTACGCTGGATACCTACCTGGATGCCAGCCATATCTGGGTCAGTAAAACCGGTTTTGGTGTGGGGGTGGGGGTTAACCCCAAAGACGTTCAACGCCTGGGCTGGGTCGACGAGGCGTTGGGCAGAATGGGGCGTAAGCGCCAGATTTCCGTATTCACCCGCCACTATCAGGTCGCCATGCTGTTGGCGGAGCAGCATGATTTGATTGCCACTTTGCCGTCACGGGCGGCCTGGCTGCAAAAGGACAACTCCAATCTCGTTGTGAAGGTGCCGCCTTTCGAAATTCCACCGTTTGAGCTTAAAATGGCCTGGAGCCCACTGCTTCAGCATAACTCAGATCATCAGTGGTTGAGAAAGCTGATTGTGGAAGTGGCCGAAGAGGTTGATGTTGAGTTTGCGCCGTTCGGGGCAAGCTTTGAATCGCCACAAACGGCGCCAGCGTCTCACTCAGAGCGGTAGTTCCCGCAGCTCCAGCGAGGGGCGGGCTGCATCCCACATTTTCTGGAAGCTCTCTTCCATCAGTCGGGCCCGGTGGGCAGCCGAGAAGTCGGCGAAACCTTCAGTCTTGTCAAAGCTGTGCCGGCTGAGAACGCCCTGTCTGTCGATCAGAAGGAATGGCCTGTTCTCAGTCGGGTAGTCCTCGTTCACCAGCCGCAGTTCTATCCTGCTGGTAAGCCGGCGCATCAGCTCGACGAGTTGATGTTTTCTCCGGACCAGAGGTTTGTCATCGTGAATCAACAGGCGAACTTCACTTAACCGGTGCCGTCTGGCCAGAGCGGAGATCAGCTCCCGCAGTCTGTGGCGGTCGTAGAATTCATGGTCAAGCACGCGATCGTAAAGCCACAGGCGCTGCCCCGCCTGGCCGACCAGAGAATCCATCAGATCCAGAAAGGACGACGGCTGGTCGAACAACCAGGATTCTTTATCTGCACCCAGGACCAGCGGAGTCTTATGCCCGGAAGCCACTTGATGAGCCAGCCCCGGTGCGAGACAGCGCATATCCAGGTGAGGAATTCCGGCATCGTCGTAAGGTGTTGGTGAGCAAATGTGGAAGCCGCATCGTTGGTAGAAGCCGGTCGCATGCTCCTGAGCCGAGAGCCGGAGCTCCTGATAGCGGCCGGCTGACTCCGCCATAAGATGTCGGAGCAGGGCTTCGCCTACGCCTGTTCCTCTGGCCTCTGGCAGTACCGCCATGCGGCCTATGTAACCGGTTTCTTCCAGGGCTGAAAACAGCCGGGCCGTGGCGACCGGATGGTTGTTTTCATTCACGGCCAGGTAGTGGTCCGCAATCTCATCGGTGTCGTCCCATTCGAGCTCGGGAGGCACCTGTTGTTCCTCAATGAACACTCTCTGACGAATGTCGCGAACCGAGCCGGGGGCGAGCTGCCAGCTGTATTTTCGGAATCTCAGCGCCATGGTTTACTCGAAATAGATCGAGCCCTGGTTGTAAAGGTTGGTCAGCAGGCCCAGCAGGGCCTCATCATCTGAAAATTCCGCCAGGGCCGTCATGTCGAGGCGAGACGCTGCGCAGAGCAGCGGGGCCAGAGGGCGGGCGTCACCTTTCAAAAGGTACTGTTCACCGTCCACAAAAAGGGCGGTTTCGTCGTTCAGGTCATGGTAGGCGAAACGGGAGCCTTCGTTCCAGCGCAGTTGCTCGCCGCAGCGGATGGCTTCGGCAAGGTCATCGGGCTCGGCGGGTTCGTCAGCCGGCACCACGATGTCCATGCTCTTAGGAGCGGTGGCAAATTGCCCGAACCACAATGCCAGATTGCGTCGATCACCGAGTTGTTCCCGAATCACGGTGTCGAGACGGTCTATCACGTCCGGCCCGATGGTGCCCGGGTTTTCCTGAACCTGAAGGTCCGGGTCGTCCAGGTGGTGTGCGGCGCTGTCTGTCTGGCTCAGGTAGTCGGTGAAACTGGTCAGCACATCGTCGAGGGTGGGCGCGCGAAAACCAATTGACAGCGTGATGCAGTCGTCTTCCGCGACACCGTAATGGCCAACACCAGGTGGCAGGTACAGCATGTCGCCCGGGGCCAGGGTCACGGTTTCCTCGCCATCCCAACTGCTCAGAATCCGCAGGGGAGTGCCTTGTACTCTGGGTGAGGTGTGATCGCAGTGCCCGCCAAAGGTCCAGCGGCGATGCCCCTGAGCCTGCAACAGGAAGACATCGTACATATCGTAATGGGGGCCAACGCTGCCGCCCTTCGGGGCGTAGCTGGCCATGATGTCATCCAGGCGCCAGTTGGGAATGAAACGAAAGTGGTCCAGCAGGTCGGCGATGTCGGGTACCCAATGATCCAGCCCCTGCACCAGCAGGGTCCAGTCCTCGGCTGGAAGCTGACTGAAGCGCTCCGGCGTGAACGGACCATTGTGGAGTTGCCAGGGTTTGCCCGAGTCATTCTCAATGACGATACGGGATTCGACGGCTTCTTCACAGGCCAGGCCTGCCAGCTCATCCGGGCTGACCGGGCATTCGAAACCAGGGAAGGCCTGGCGGATAACCAGAGGCTTTTTCTGCCAGTAATCACGCAGAAATTCGTGGGCTGTTATCCCGCCAAGCATGTCCATGGTGTTGCTCCTGCCTAGATGTTGTTGGCCTGGTCGATGGCGTTGCCAATGTAGTTGCCCGGCGTCAGGGCACGCAGTTCGACTTTGGCCTGCTCCGGAATCTCCAGCGTCTCAACGAAATTCTTGATGACTTCCGGAGTCATGGCCTTGCCGCGGGTCAAATCCTTGAGTTTTTCGTAAGGCTTTTCGATGTTGTAGCGACGCATGACGGTCTGAATTGGTTCTGCCAGCACTTCCCAGGCATGGTTCAGGTCTTCATCCAGGAGAGCTGGGTTGATTTCCAGCTTGCCCAGGCCCTTCAGCGTTGCTTCATAAGCGATCAGGCTGTGAGCAAAACCGACGCCAAGGTTGCGAAGCACGGTGGAGTCAGTCAGGTCGCGTTGCCAGCGTGAAATGGGCAGCTTCGCTGACAGGTGGCCGAAGATGGCGTTGGCGATGCCCAGGTTGCCTTCGGAGTTCTCGAAGTCAATGGGGTTGACCTTATGGGGCATGGTGGATGAGCCGACTTCGCCCGCCACGGTCTTCTGTTTAAAATAGCCCAGAGAAATGTAGCCCCAGATATCCCGGTCCAGATCAATCAGGATGGTGTTGAAGCGGGCAATGGCATCGTACAGCTCCGCAATGTAGTCGTGGGGTTCGATCTGAGTGGTGTACGGGTTCCAGTCCAGCCCCAGGCTTTCAATGAACTCCTTGGCGTTGGCGGCCCAGTCTACTTGCGGATAGGCAGACAGATGCGCGTTGTAGTTGCCCACGGCGCCGTTAATTTTGCCCAGTAGCTCAACCGATTTGATCTGATTGAGCTGCCGGCGGAGTCGATAAACCACGTTGGCCAGCTCTTTGCCGACGGTGGTGGGAGAGGCCGTTTGCCCGTGGGTGCGAGACAGCATTGGCTGTTCTGCGTGTTCTTTGGCCAGCACCGCCAGTTTTTCGATAACCTTCTCCATGCCAGGCAGCAGGCCATGATCCAAGCCTTCTCGCAGCATCAGGGCGTGGGACAGGTTGTTGATGTCCTCGGAGGTGCAGGCAAAATGCACGAACTCGGTGACGGCGTGCAGCTCAGGCACGTCGGCGATTTTCTCTTTGATCAGGTACTCAACCGCTTTCACATCGTGGTTGGTGGTGCGCTCAATTTCTTTAATGCGTTCCGCATCGGCCAGGCTGAACTCGCTCACCATTTTGTCGAGGAAAGCGTTGGCGTCGGCAGAAAATGCCGGCACCTCGGTGATGGCGGGGTGAGCCGCCAGTTTCTGGAGCCAGCGGATTTCGACAGTTACCCGGTTACGGATCAGGCCGTATTCACTGAAAATGCTGCGAAATACGCTGACTTTGCTGCCGTAGCGGCCATCGACCGGAGAAATGGCGGTCAGGGCGGTGAGTTCCATCGAAAACCTCTCAGTTCATCAAAGAAAAAACGGTTCAGAAAACTAAAGATGTTAATGATACACCAGCGGGCGCGCTGAATCAGCGCAGCAGCGCCCGGGCATGGGTGATCACCTTCTTGCGGGCAAAGATCAGTTGCCAGCGATGGCCTCCGCTTTGCCGCCAGAGTACAGCAGAGCGAATACCGGCAAGAAGCAGGGCGCGGACCTTATCTGCATTCTCATTGCGCTGGAGTATCTGTGGGTTACCGGTCACCTGGATTCGTAACCGGAATGTGCTGAGGGTGTCGCCATAGATGGAGGCTAGATTGGCCATCAGGTTGCTGTGGCTGTATCCGAAGTGGCTGGCCGTGTGCCGGGCCTGCTCAATCCGGCTGCCGATCACCTTCAGCATCTCAGGGTTCTTCTTGAGTTTGGATTCCAGGTGAATCAGGTTCAGTACATAGCGCAGGATTTCAGCATCCTGAGCGCGACTTTGTTGTGCCAGCACGGTGGAAAGCACCTTCAGCCCGTCGTGAACGTCAGACAGTTCTCCACCGTAGACGTCAAGGGTGGTGGCCGGGTTGGTTGCAAACAGTGAGCGGATACAGGTCTCGAGACTGCGTTCCTCGCAGGTTCCCTGATGGGCTATCTGTTGCACCAGTGCGGCGGCCTGGCAAAGCCCGGCGAGTGCCAGAGTCCGGCCATGGAGTGATCGGCTCATGCGTCTGGCTCCGCGGTGGACAGGTTGTTCAGTCTGGCTGGCAGGGGGGCATCATCTCGCCAGGTCTCTTCAATAACGCCGCCGCCCAGGCAAACGTCTTCCTGATAGAACACGACGGATTGTCCCGGGGTGACGGCGCGCTGGGCGTCGTCAAAGACCACTTTGACACCGCCGTCGATCACCGTGACTTCACAGTCCTGGTCCGGTTGGCGATAACGGGTTTTTGCCTTGCATCTGAAACTAAGGGCCGGTGGCTCGCTGGCAACCCAGTCAATCGGGCCGGAAACCAGGCCGCGGGAAAACAGGAGCGGATGGTGTTTGCCCTGAACGGCGATCAGTACATTCCGGTTCAGGTCTTTCTCGGCGACATACCAGGGGTCATCACCGAACTCTGCCAGGCCTCCGATGCCTAAGCCCTGGCGTTGGCCAATGGTGTGGTACATCAATCCCTGGTGTTTGCCGATCACCTTGCCGTCCGGTGTTTCGATATTCCCGGGCTGAGCAGGCAGGTACTGTTTCAGGAAGTCGGTGAACTTGCGTTCCCCGATGAAACAGATGCCAGTGGAGTCCTTTTTGTCGTGAGTCACAAAGCCCTGGGCTTCGGCGATGCGCCGGACTTCGGGTTTTTCCAGCTCGCCCACCGGAAAGAGGGTCCGGGCAATCCGATCCCCTGACACCGCGTGGAGGAAGTAGCTTTGGTCCTTGTTCGGGTCGAGTCCCTTGAGCAGCCTGGCTTTGCCGTTGCCATTTTCGACGGGGCGCTGGCGGGCATAATGCCCAGTGGCAATGTAGTCGGCGCCCAGAGTAATGGCGTAGTCGAGAAAAGCCCGGAACTTAACTTCTTTATTACAGAGGATGTCCGGGTTCGGTGTTCGGCCTGCACTGTATTCTGAAAGAAAGTGCTCGAATACCCGGTCCCAGTACTCTGCGGCAAAGCTGGCGGTGTGCAGTCTGATGCCGATGGCGTCGGCCACGGCCTGAGCGTCGGCCAGGTCGGTCATTGCCGTGCAGTATTCTGTACCGTCGTCTTCGTCCCAGTTCTTCATGAACAGGCCTTCGACCTGATAGCCCTGGTCTTTCAGAAGCCAGGCTGCAACGGAGGAGTCCACGCCGCCGGACATGCCGACGATCACACGAGTATTCTTGGGCGCTTTGGATTCAGGATTCAGGGTCATTTCTTCTGCGAAACCGGTTAAAACGGCGAATTTTACCATTATCCGATGGTCACGTCTGTCCGTCGACAACGACATCAAGCGGGAATTTGCGTCCGTTTCGGTAATCCTCGATGCATTTGAGCACCATCGGGCTTCGGAGTTGTGAGCCCAGCTCTTTTATTTCGTCCGGAGTTAGCCAGTGGGGGGCGATAATGCCGGTGTCGAGATCATCAGTGACATGCCGGACTGCTTTTGCTGCGTAGCAGAAACGGTGGTAGGTCACGCCATTGGATGGCGCTTTGTAGGTGTAGACGCCAAGAAAGTAGGAAGGCTCTACCTGCCAGCCGGTTTCTTCCAGAGTTTCCCGGCGTACGGCATCCAGGATGGCTTCATTTTCTTCAATATGCCCTGCTGGCTGGTTAAAAACGACCTTGCCGCCGCTGACTTCTTCGACCAGCAAAAAGCGGCCCTCCTGGTCTTCGACGACCACGGCAACGGTGGCGTGGGGTTTCCAGGTCATGTTCGACGGTGCCTCCTTCTGGTTTTAGGGGGAGTTCTGGCCGGGGTGTCCGGCACATTGATGGTGACAGCCCGGGATTCTCCTGGCTGGAGGTTGCCCAGAGACCACTCGCCAATCTGCGTGCGAATAAGCCTAAGTGTCGGATAGCCAACTGCAGCTGTCATACGCCGAACCTGTCTGTTTTTGCCTTCGCTTATCGTCAGTGCCAGCCAGCTGGTTGGTACGGACTGACGAAACCGGACGGGGGGATTGCGGGGCCAGATTTCCGGTGCCGGGATGGGTATGGCTTTGGCCGGGCGGGTCAGTCCGTCTTTTAGTTGTACGCCCTGGCGCAGCTGCCGGAGGGCTTCGTCCGATACCTCGCCTTCAACCTGAACCCAGTAGGTTTTGGGCATTTTGTTGGCAGGAGAAGCTATCCTGTGCTGCAACCCCCCGTGGTCGGTGAGCAGAAGAAGCCCTTCGGAATCGTAGTCGAGTCGGCCTGCCGGATAGACCCCAGGCCGGGTGATCCAGTCGGCCAGGGTGCTGCGGGGATTGGTTGAGCGCTCGTCAGTAAACTGGCTCAGCACATGAAACGGCTTGTTGAGAAGAATCAGCGTTGCCATGGTTTGTGTCCTGTGCCCGATATGCTCGAAAGCGCCAAGACTACTGCAATCACTGATTATAAAAAAGCATAAGCGCTTAATGGCCGTTCATGCCGGCAGCAGGGGCCATGCTTATCCTGCGATCACCGACAGGCTGGCATAACCAGCCTGTCGGTAAGGTCAGCCGTTAGCCGCTCTCGGGGCGTAGTTTTCATTGCTGTCTTCTGAATGCGTCGCCTGGTCGGTGGCGCCAGAAGCAGCATCTCCCCCGGAAGCCCTTTCGGGTGTCTCGTCCGGGATGATGTTGACGGCATGAACCCCTTTGTCGCTGGGCTTTTTGTCGAAGGTGACTGTCTGTCCAGCCTTCAGCGTTTTGTAGCCATCGATCTGGACCGAGGAAAAATGGGCAAACAGATCGTCGCTGCAGCCATCTTCAATAATGAAGCCGTATCCCTTGGCATTGTTGAACCATTTGACTTTGCCTCTTGGCATGATGAACTCCCCTGTTCCTTTGCTGTCACGTTGGGGGTGCTGACCTTTCTTCATGTCTGACAGTGCCCTGGCGTGGCTGGGACTGTTGACAGGAGAGGGGCAGGCCTCCCTTATTATTGGTTTTATGTGTTGTTACCCGGCGTGCTGTTCTGGCTGTCCGGGACTGTTGCGAACCCTGTGTAACTGCCAGCATGTGCGGCCATTCTGGTTACATGTTGATGCGCAAGTTTACAAGTTTTAACAATACACGCTAACTTTCGGCCAAACGGGCGCTTGAGTCAAGTGCCGGGTGAGGCTGAAGTAGGTGGTTCTTGGCGGTCTGGAAGCGGTATCATGCTCGTATTGATAAACAACGCACGCTTGCGGACGGCAGTGTCTTGAAAACGTGTCGTCACGCATCCACATTTAGGCTAGAAACCGAATAACCGGTACAGGGAACCATGCGGACAATTGAGAATTCTCTACTAATATTCAATCAGGGAGAGGATGAACAGCCAGGACGCCATGAGGGGGTCAGTGTTGCGCCTGAAAAGCCTGCCCTCAAGCGCCCGGCACGTTATCGGGTTGTACTCCTTAACGACGATTACACCCCCATGGATTTTGTGGTGGATGTATTGATGAAGTTCTTCGGCATGAACGAAGAAAAGGCGACGCAGGTGATGCTGCTCGTCCATACGCAGGGAAAGGCAGTATGCGGGGTTTACACCCGAGACATCGCGGAAACAAAGGCAGCACAGGTGAACCAGTATTCCTCGGAATGCGAACATCCGCTCCTTTGCGAGATTGAACGTGCGGACTGACAGACGTTGGGGTGGCCCATGCTGAGTAAAGATCTGGAAATTACGCTGAATACGGCCTTCAAGAATGCCCGGGACAAGCGTCATGAATTCATGACGGTGGAGCATCTTCTGTTGGCTCTTCTCGACAACGAATCGGCAGTGGGAGTCCTGAAAGCCTGTGGTGCAGACCTCAAGCGCCTTGAGGATGAGTTGGTAGAGTTTGTTGACTCAACGACCCCTCTGATCCCGAGTTCCGACAGTGAGCGTGAAACGCAGCCGACGTTGGGGTTCCAGCGGGTGTTGCAGCGAGCTGTCTTTCATGTCCAGTCTTCTGGCAAGAAAGAGGTTACCGGCGCCAACGTGCTGGTGGCTATCTTCAGTGAGCAGGAGAGCCAGGCGGTTTATGTTCTGAAAAAACAGAATATTGCGCGTATCGATGTCGTCAATTATGTGTCTCACGGGATCTCCCGGGTACAGGGCGCAGAAGATCAGGATGGCGTTGATCACGCGGCTCATGAGGAAGCTGCGGAGGAAGGTGGGCAATCGCGCCCACTGGAGAGCTATGCCACCAACCTGAATGAGCAGGCGCGTCAGGGGCGCATTGACCCGCTGATCGGGCGGGAGCATGAAGTTGAGCGGGTGGTCCAGATTCTGGTGCGCCGCCGCAAGAACAACCCGTTGCTCGTCGGTGAGGCGGGTGTTGGCAAGACTGCCATCGCTGAGGGGCTGGCCAAGCGGATTGTGGATGGTCAGGTGCCGGAGATTATCTCCGATGCCGTGGTTTACTCACTGGACATGGGGGCGTTGCTCGCCGGTACCAAGTATCGTGGGGATTTCGAAAAGCGTCTCAAGGGGCTCCTGAGTGAGTTGAAAAAACAGAATCACGCCATTCTGTTTATCGATGAGATTCACACCATCATTGGTGCCGGTTCTGCTTCGGGCGGAGTGATGGATGCGTCCAATCTGCTGAAGCCGATGCTCAGCTCAGGCGAGCTGCGTTGCATTGGCTCAACAACCTTCCAGGAATTCCGCGGCATCTTTGAAAAAGACAGCGCTCTGGCACGTCGGTTTCAGAAGATCGACGTGAATGAGCCCAGTGTTGAGGATACTTATCAGATTCTCAAAGGGCTCAAGCCGAACTTTGAAAAACACCACGACCTCAAGTACACCGATAAGGCTTTGCGGGTGGCTGCGGAGCTGGCGGATCGGTACATCACTGACCGTCATTTGCCGGACAAGGCGATTGATGTCATTGACGAGGCCGGTGCCCGGCAGCGTTTGCAGCCGGAAGACAAGCGCAAGAAGACGATAGATGTGACCGACATTGAGGATGTTGTGGCCAACATTGCCCGCATTCCGCCGAAGAATGTCTCCACCAGTGATAAAGACCTGTTGCGTAACCTTGAGCGGGATCTGAAGATGGTGGTCTTTGGTCAGGATCCTGCCATTGAGTCCCTGGCAACCGCGATCAAACTGGCTCGTGCCGGCTTGAAAGCGCCCGAGAAGCCAGAGGGTGCTTTCCTGTTTGCCGGGCCCACAGGGGTCGGCAAGACGGAAGTGACCAAGCAATTGGCCAAGGTGCTGGGGATTGAACTGGTCCGTTTCGACATGTCTGAGTACATGGAGCGTCATACCGTATCACGGTTAATTGGCGCGCCTCCGGGGTACGTGGGCTATGATCAGGGGGGATTGCTGACAGAGGCTGTCAACAAGCATCCGCACTGCGTGTTGCTGCTGGACGAAATTGAAAAGGCCCATCCTGAAGTCTTTAACCTTCTGTTGCAGGTGATGGATCACGGCACCCTGACGGATAACAATGGCCGTAAGGCGGATTTCCGGCATGTCATTCTGGTGATGACCACGAACGCCGGTGCTGAGAACATGGCTCGCAGGTCGATTGGCTTTAGCGAGCAGGATCACAGCACGGACGGAATGGAAGTGATCACCAAGACGTTCACGCCGGAATTCCGAAACCGTCTGGATGGGATTATCCAGTTTGCGGACCTTCAGAAGAGCACCATCACCCATGTGGTCGACAAGTTCCTTACTGAGTTGCAGGCGCAGCTGGATGAGAAGCGGGTTGTTCTGCATGTGGATGACGCTGCTAAACTCTGGCTTGCAGAGAAGGGGTATGACGTCACGATGGGGGCTCGCCCGATGGCACGTCTGATTCAGGATAAGATCAAGCGGCCTCTGGCAGAGCAGATTCTGTTCGGGCGTTTGTCAGATCACGGCGGTGATGTGTTCATTCATCTTGAAAATGATGACCTGACGTTTGAATATGAGGATGAGCCAGCCGAAGCGCTCTGAAAGATAAAAAGCCCCGCATAAGCGGGGCTTTTCAGATGTCGGTTCGGGCTTTTATTAACGAGCGCGATAAACGATGCGGCCCTTGCTGAGGTCGTAGGGAGTCAGCTCAACCTTAACCTTGTCGCCAGTCAGAATGCGGATGTAGTTCTTACGCATTTTTCCGGAGATGTGTGCAGTCACAACGTGGCCGTTGGCCAACTCGACCCGGAACATGGTGTTTGGAAGGGTGTCGACAATAACACCTTCCATTTCAATGACATCTGATTTCGCCATTCAGTAGAAACCTCGTTGGAAATACGTTTCGGTGATTTTAAATGGCGCAATTCTGCCTGATTTCTTAACGTTTGGCAAAATTCAATCGGTGTGCAGCTCTCGCCAGTGGCCATCCCGTAAGGCTTCGATGGGCCGAAAGCGTGTTTTATAGTTCATTTTCCGACATTCTTTTATCCAGTAGCCAAGATACAGATGGGGTACCTCGCGCCGTCGGGCTTCCTCTATCTGCCAGAGGACCGCAAAAGTGCCCAGGCTTCTGTGCTCAAGCTCGGGCGCGAAGACGGTGTAAATTGCTGACAGGCCGTCATCCAGAAGATCGATGGCTGCCAGGCCGACCAGTTCGCCGTCCAGTGACATTTCAAGAAACCAGGAATCGGTAGCGCCTTCTACCAGAAACGAAGTGAACTGCTCTCTGGACGGTGGGTACATATCCCCGTCGCGATGGCGTTCTTCGATATAGTGGGCGTAAAGGCCGTAATAGCGTTCACTGAAGGTGGCCGGGACCAGCTGGCACTTCAGATCGGCGTTCTTTTTCAGAATCCGGCGCTGATTCCGGTCTGGAGTAAAGTGCTCGACCCGAAGACGTACTGGCACACAGGCGCTGCAGCTTTCGCAGTGTGGCCGGTAGTAGTGTGAACCACTGCGGCGAAATCCAAGTGCGGTCAGCTGGCTGTAGAGTTTTTTGTCAATGTTTGCCCTGGGGTCCACAAACATAGTGGTTGCTTCACGGTCGGGCAGGTAGCTGCAGTCGTGGGCTGGCGTGGCAAAAAAAACGAGTGTTCTGAGATTGCTCATTGCACCTCCGGTCCTGGCCAGCGCCAGCTGAGATTCCAGTCTGACTGGTCCGGTTTCCGATCAATACATGCCCTGAGTATAGATAAAAACTCCGCTCTGGGGATGGTCTTGGCCCCCATAGTAAGCAGGTGACTGCTTTCCACCTGACAATCCATAATCTGATATCCCCATTCCTCAAGCTGGTTTGCGAGGTGGACCATCAATACCTTGGAAGCATTGGTTTCCAGCGAGAACATGGATTCGCCAAAAAAACAGCGGCCAATCGCAAGGCCATACATGCCACCTGCAAGCTCATGGTTGTGATTCCAGACTTCAATGGAATGAGCGACCCCTCGTTTGTGAAGTTCGCCATAGGCCGCCATCATGTCATCTGTAATCCAGGTTCCCTCAGCCCGGGTGGAGGCGCAGAGCCTGATGATGCGACCAAAACACCGGTCAGCAGAAACGTGGAACCGGTGTTGGTTGAGGGTCCTGCGCAGGCTACGGGAAACGTGAATCCTGGAGGGGTAGAGCACGCATCTCGGGTTCGGTGACCACCACAGAACAGGTTGGTCGTCACTGAACCAGGGAAAGATGCCGTTGCGGTAGGCAAGCATCAGGCGTTCCGGGGAGAGGTCGCCACCCAGCGCAAGCAGGCCGTCAGGGTCCACAAGAGCGTCTTCAGCAGGAGGGAACCAGAGTTGGTCCGGGTCTAGCCAGGGTAGCGACGTCATTCTGCTCCCGAAAGGTCAGTCCTGTTGGTCCAGAAACTTCTCGGCGTCCAGCGCGGCCATACACCCGAAGCCCGCTGACGTCACCGCCTGACGGTACACGTGATCAGCGACGTCGCCCGCCGCGAATACGCCAGGGATACTGGTTTGCGTTGCCATGCCTTCCAGGCCTGAACGAATACGGATGTAGCCGTCGTTCATGTCGAGCTGGCCTTCGAACAGGCCGGTGTTGGGCTTATGGCCAATCGCGATAAATACGCCAGCCAGGTCGAGGTCCTGAGTGTTGCCATCCTTCGTACTCTTGATGCGCATGCCGGTTACGCCAGTACCGTCACCCAGGACTTCATCCAGTGTGTGGTCCCAGATGATGTTAACGTTGCCATTTTCGGCTTTCTCAAACAGTTTGTCCTGCAGGATCTTCTCTGCCCGAAGCGTATCGCGGCGGTGCACCAGAGTTACTTCGTCTGCAATGTTGGAAAGGTACAGGGCTTCTTCCACAGCGGTGTTTCCGCCGCCGATAACCGCTACTTTTTGTTTGCGGTAAAAGAAACCATCACAGGTGGCGCAGGCCGATACGCCCTGGCCCTTGAACTTTTCCTCGGATTCAAGCCCCAGATACATGGCGGAAGCACCAGTGGCAATGATCAGCGCGTCGCAGGTGTATTCACCACTGTCACCCTTGAGTCGGAAAGGCCGGTTGTTCAGGTCGGCCTGGTTGATGGTGTCGTAAACAATGCGGGTTTCGAAACGCTCTGCGTGTTTCTGCATGCGCTGCATCAGTTCCGGGCCCTGAACGCCATCGTTGTCGCCGGGCCAGTTGTCCACGTCGGTTGTTGTGGTCAGCTGTCCGCCGACCTCGATGCCGGTGATCAGGGTAGGGTTCAGGTTTGCGCGTGCCGCATAGACGGCTGCGGTGTAACCGGCCGGGCCGGAGCCAAGAATGATCAGTCGGGAGTGTTGGGTGTTGCTCATCTGGGTCTCACTGAAATTGAATAAGAGTAGACAGCCCCGTCTTCCTGCTGTTTCGCAGGGCAAGGATCAGGGCTGTTCATCGGGTAGCTGGCAAGAAGGCTAACATGAAATGCCGTAACTGCCATTCGTTTGAGACAATGCTGTTTATAAAACCTTGCTATGTGGTCAGAGCCAAATTATTCAAGTACGGAAACGGTTGTCAGCAGTTGGCGGACCCGTTCCCGGGCCTTTCCGGATTCGCCTTGCTCCAGCCGGTGTTCGGCAACAGAGGGGAAGACCGCCTGCACATCGTCGGGCAAGACGTGGTTCCGCCCCTCCATCAGAGCCCAGGCTTTGGCCGCCCGCAACAAGCCGAGCCCTGCCCGTGGAGAAAGACCGTACATCAGTCCGGGCATCCGGCGGCTTTGCTCCAGCAACCTTTGCAGGTAATCCAGCAGTGCCGGGCTTGCGGATACCGCACCTACCGCTTCCTGAAGTGCCGCCAGTTCGTCGTACGGTAGTATGGCGTCTAGTCTGTCGGTCAGATGTTTTCGGTCTTCACCTTCAAGCAGTTCCCGCTCGGCCTTGGGGTCTGGATAGCCCAGCCGTAGTCTCATCAGAAACCGGTCCAGTTGGGATTCTGGCAGTGGAAAGGTGCCGCCCTGTTCGATGGGGTTCTGGGTTGCGATCACGAAAAAAGGTGCCGGCAGGGGCCGTGTTTCCCCTTCTATGGAAACCTGTCGTTCTTCCATGGCCTCCAGCAGGGCGCTTTGCGTTCGGGGTGACGCCCGGTTGATTTCGTCGGCCAGGACAACCTGAGCGAATATGGGGCCAGGATGAAAGACCAGGCCTCCGGCTTGTTTGTCGTACATGGAATAGCCCAGTACATCGGCGGGCAACAGGTCGTTGGTGAATTGAATTCGCTGGTACGTAAGCCCCATGATTTTTGCGAGGGCATGGGAGAGCGTGGTCTTTCCCATGCCGGGAATGTCTTCAATCAGCAGGTGCCCGCGTGCGAGCAGGCCGCAAAGTGCCAGGCGGACCTGATTCTCTTTGCCAAGCAGGATTTTGTTGAGGGCACTGACTACCGTGTCCGTTCTCTGTTTCATGCTCGTGCTCAGTCCCTTACCCGTTTGACGATGTCTCCGTATGCGTCAATACGCCGGTCTCTGAGGTATGGCCAGATCCGGCGGACCGATTCGGTACGGTTTCGGTCCAGAGTGACCGCCAGGACGCACTCGTCAGTTTCGTTACCGCGAGCGAGAAACTCACCCTGAGGGCCGCAGATAAAACTGTTGCCCCAGAAATGAATGCCGTGACTATGTCCGCTGGGGTCGGGTTCAACGCCGACCCTGTTGGGTGCGATCACCGGCAGGTTGTTGGCGATAGCGTGCCCTCGCTGAACGGTGACCCAGGCGTCGAGCTGTCTTGCCTGCTCGGTCGGATCGTCGGTGACATCCCAGCCGATGGCGGTCGGGTAGATCAGGATGTCGGCGCCAGCCAGGGCCATCAGTCGCGCTGCTTCCGGGTACCATTGATCCCAGCAGACAAGAACGCCCAGTTTGCCGATGGAAGTCTGGATTGGTGTAAAACCGCTCTGGCCATCATTGAATGTGGCATCTCCCGGAGTGAAGTAGAACTTCTCATAGAAGCCCGGGTCATCCGGAATGTGCATTTTCCGGTACAGGCCGGCAAGCGTGCCGTCGGTGTCGAATACAACGGCGGTGTTGTGATAGACGCCGTTCATACGGCGTTCAAAAATAGAGCCTACCAGGACCACATGCAGCTCTCGGGCGAGGTCTGACAGCCATTCGCTGGTTGGCCCGGGGATCGGCTCGGCCAGTTCGAAGATTTCGGTGTCTTCGGTCTGGCAGAAATACTGGGTTGCATGCAGTTCCTGAAGCACGATTAACTGAGCGCCGCCTTTAGCCGCCTGCCGTATCAGACGTTCTGAACTGGCGAAGCTTACGGCTTTGTCGGGGCTGCAGTGTTGCTGAATCGCGGCTACGGTGAGCGCGCTGGATGTGCGGGGATCGGTCATACCGTTACCACTCCGGCAGGAATTTGCATGGTGACACAGTGCAGGCTGCCGTGCTGATAGACCAGCGGGCGGCAATTGATGGCGACGATTTCACGGTCCGGGAACAGGTTGGTCATAATCCGGATGGCCTCTTCATCCTGGGGGACGTCGTAAACCGGGAGCAGCACGGCGCCGTTGATGATCAGGAAGTTGGCGTACGTTGCCGGAAGTCGCTCGCCTTCGTCATCAACGATGGGGTCAGGCCATGGCAAGGCTGTCAGGCGGTAAGGGGTGCCGTCGGCCTGACGGAATTCCTGAAGTTCCTCCTCCATGGCTGCCAGTGCGCTGTAGTGTTCGTCCGCAACCTCCGGACAGGCGACATAACAGATGTGGTCGGGGGCACAGAATCGCGCCAGCGTGTCGATGTGGCTGTCGGTATCGTCGCCGGCAAGGTAGCCGTGATTGAGCCAGAGAACCCGGTTGGCGCCCAACAGCTCAGACAATTTTTGTTCGATGCTCGCCCGGTCCATTGAAGGATTCCTGGAGGGGGTGAGCAGGCATTCGCTGGTGGTCAGCAAAGTGCCATTGCCATCAGATTCAATGGAGCCGCCTTCCAGAACGAAGTCAACCGGGGTCAGGGGGTGTGTCCCGAAAACGCCGGCATTGGACAGATGCTGGTTCAGGGCATCGTCTTTTTCCCAGGGGAATTTGCCGCCCCAGGCGTTGAATCGGAAGTCGAGGAGTGCCGGGCCCTGTTCTGTCTCAATGGTGATGGGGCCATGGTCACGGGCCCAGGTGTCGTTTGCGGGCGCCGGAACGGTGATGACCCGTCCAGGTAACTGGTTTTCTTCTGCATACTGGTTCAGTTGGTGCCCAAGCTTTTGCAGGCGCGCAACGAATTCGCAGCTGATTACCAGGTGTTCAAAGCGCAGAACCGCTTTTGCAATTGCTTCAAATACCGGCTCAACATCGGCCATCATCCCGGCCCAGTCGGTCCCAGGATGAGGCCATGTCAACATCACTGCGCTCTGGGGAGCCCATTCCGCAGGCAACGTACGTCTGGAAGTCACTGTATGGTCACCTTGATTCACAAAAGCCGCCATTCTATCTGACCAATGCAGCGGGCGCATCGACATTCCCGGGGTCCGATGGCCGCACGTGTTTTCCCGGCAGGGGTGGTCAGTCTTTCTGTGGTTTGACCACAGAATGTACTACGCGATTGCCTTCGAAATAGACGACAAAATCCTGATAATGCCACTGACTGATAGGCGGTTGTCCCACTGGCCCCTTAATCGTTACGGGCGCACCCCAGCGAGCACGTACAGCGTCGCTCTTCGTGCCGTTTGCGGGCAGGCTGATCTGGCTCCGGTCTGCCTGGCTGCCCACCGGAACCCTCAGCTGTTCGGCATGAGCCAGAGGCCATGAGCCGGCAAATACGGCGGTGGTCAGGACAGCACTGACCATCAGATTGCGGTAGTTTCTCATAGAGAGGTCTCCAATATTCCCTGGTTACTGCGCATGGGTTGCTGCAGATGAATAAAACGTAATATCCCGAAAAGCTTAGTAAAAGTCAGCTCTTTTTCGGCATCTTAACCTTTTTGTCGTTGGCGAATCTGCCAGCGCATCACATGACGGGCAATTTGCTGGCGGTCGTTGTCATCCAGGTGAGCGAACAGGGTGTGAACCCGTGTGCGGCCTTGATTGTCCCGTTCGGTGTCTACCACATGAGCGGTCGCTCTGGGCTGATACAATTCCGGTGGCAAAGTCATTCGGATTGCCAGATGGTCACCGGTCTCAAATGTCGCAGTGGGCCAGTAAAAGGACAGGCCGCCTTCACTCAGGGTGACCTCCTGCCAGTCCTCCGGTTGCAACGGATTTTGCTCAAAGGCGATAATGCGCGCCAGCGCGTCTACCTTGCTGTTCAGAGATTTAACCAGTCCTGCCAGAAGGCGGTCGCGCTCTGCCAGGCTGGCCAGGTGCGTACGTACGTCCTGATCAAGCCGCCGGAACTCAGTTTTCAGGGCTTCCAGTGGCGAGTTATTGAAGGGATCTTCGCTGGTGTGGGTGTCGTCCAGGCGACGCACCTCAAGCCCGATGCGATCGTGTATCCGGTAAAACTCCCGGCGTTCCCGTTCGTTGTCGTCGCCTGGAGGCGTAGTGCTCTGGCTTGGCATCCTGTCTCCGGACGGGTTTTTATTGATTAGAGAACAGTTTAGCAGTTTCCCAACGGCGGGTAAGTGCCCAGGTGATTCTCCTAGGGACGGTATGAAAATCGGCCGATTGGGTCTCAATCATCGACGGACCGCAAGGTAGCGACAGGCACCCTTACATGTTCAGACCCTTATCGTTCTATATTGGCCTGCGATACACCGCCGCCAAACGACGTAATCATTTCATTTCCTTTATTTCCCTGACTTCGATGATCGGCCTGATGCTGGGCGTTGCGGTTCTGATTATTGTTCTTTCAGTGATGAATGGCTTTGATCGGGAACTTAAGCAGCGGATTCTCGGTATGGTGCCCCATGCCACGATTCAGGGAGCCTCTGGGCCTCTGGAAGACTGGCAGGAAGTGGATCAGCGCGTCGAAGCCTATCCTCGTGTTCTTGCGGCCGCTCCGTTCATTCAGGGGCAGGGGATGGTGACCGGTGGCGGCAACGTCCGGGGCGTTATGCTCAATGGTATCTTGCCCGAGGAAGAGGCCAGCGTATCGATCATTGAGAATCACTTTATTGAGGGCGGGCTGGATGACCTCCGGTCTGGTGAATTCGGCATCATCATTGGCCGCCTGATGGCCAACAGTCTTCGGTTAGGTGTGGGAGACAAGCTGACGGTGGTGCTGCCAGAGGCGTCCGTCACCCCGGCAGGCGTGCTGCCCCGGCTTAAACGTTTTACCGTAAAAGGTATTTTCAGTGTTGGCGCAGAGCTGGATGGTAACTACGCTCTGATCCACATGGATGACGCCGCCCGGCTGATGAGGACCGGTGGGCGTGCGGAGGGGGTTCGTCTGTTGGTGGATGACCTTTTCGCGGCGCCGAGGGTCGTCAATGAGGTGGCCAGAACGCTGGGCGGTCGTTACTACGTGTCGGACTGGACCCGCACCCATGGCAATCTGTTCCAGGCCATCCGGATGGAAAAAACCATGATCGGGTTGTTGCTGATGTTCATCGTTGCTGTGGCGGCCTTTAACATTGTGTCGACCCTCGTGATGGTGGTGACCGACAAAACGGCGGATATTGCCATTTTGAGAACCATGGGGGCGACGCCCGGGCGAATCATGCGGATATTTATCATCCAGGGCGCCGTGATCGGTGTATTCGGCACGCTGACCGGGACCGCGCTGGGTGTTTTTGGCGCCCTGAATATCAGTGCGTTCATCTCCTGGCTGGAGGGAGCCCTGGGGCATCAGTTCCTGAATGCGGATGTGTATTTTATCAGTTACCTGCCTTCCCAGCTTCAGTTGCAGGACGTTCTGATTATCAGTGGTGCTGGTCTGGCGATGAGCCTCCTGGCAACGATCTATCCGGCCTGGCGTGCGTCTCGGGTCGAACCGGCGGAGGCATTGCGTTATGAGTAACAGGCAGTCAACAGCGCTGGTGATTGATTGCCGGCAGGTTACCCGAACCTACAGTGAGGGGCCGGAAACCCTGACCATCTTTTCGGATATTTCTCTGGAGGTGAGTGCGGGAGAAACCGTGGCGATTGTCGGGAGCAGCGGTGCGGGCAAGACAACGCTGCTCAACCTGCTGGGAGGCCTGGACCGGCCGTCTTCCGGGCACATCAGCATCTGTGGCCAGGACATTCACAAGTTGTCCGAAGCTGGCCGGGCAAGATTCCGAAACCAGCATCTGGGTTTTGTGTATCAGTTTCATCATTTGTTGCCGGAGTTTACCGCGCTTGAGAATGTCATGCTGCCGTGTGTGCTGGGAGGTATGCGTCCCGGTCAGGCGCGGCCGAAAGCGGAGGCTCTGCTGACCCGTGTAGGGCTGGGAGAGCGGCTCCGGCATAAGCCTGGTGAGCTGTCCGGAGGGGAGCGTCAGCGGGTGGCCATCGCGAGGGCGTTGGTGAACAATCCGGAGTGTGTGCTGATGGATGAGCCCACCGGTAATCTGGATGAGCAGACGGGTGAAGGTATACGTGCGTTGATCAGCGAGCTTCGGGATACTTCCGGGACGGCTTTCATCATGGTGACCCATGATATGTCGATGGCGCGGAGCCTGGGGCGGGTTTTACGTCTGGAGCAGGGAAGGTTGGTTCAGGAAGCGTGATCACTGCGCTTCCGGCGTTCCTGTTGGCGTACCTGCCAGTCGGTCCGGATCTTGCGGCGCCACAGGTATTGAATTGTCAGGTAGGCAAAGCAGGCCGTGACGGTTGCCAGAATCAGCGACCCAAGGTATAGCGGCACGCCAATGTCGATCAGTCGGTGGCTGATCCAGCCCCAGGACAGTTCAAAGTCGAACGCAAGCACTGGCCGGTCTAGAATCCAGGCACCCACCTTGTAGTTGAAGTAGAAGATGGGAGGCATGGTCAGCGGATTGCTGATCCAGACCAGTGCCACCGACAGCGGCAGGTTGGCGTTAAACCAGATGGCGCAGAACGCGGCGGCCAGCATCTGGAATGGCATGGGGATAAAACAGAACCAAATGCCCACAAGAAACGCCCGTGCCACACAATGCCTGTTGATGTGCCACAGGTTGGGTTCATGGAGGATATCGCCCATAAAGTGCAGTGACTTCATCGACTGCACCTTTTCGGGTGTGGGCAAATACCGTTTCATGAACTTCTTCGGCATAGGAAGTTCGGCCTGTTTCCTGACTTGAGTAACCGCTGTCGGGCAGAGGCCGTCAGCGCAATCGAAAATCGGAGGACAAGGATTGTCCGAATTCCCAGCGACCAGGCGCCGGGCAGGAAAGCGGGATGTTGCGATTGGCAGCATGCTCGCCTTCTCTTGCGGCGTTATCTTACTGTATAGGCTCACAACCTTGCCACCATATCCATGGCTGATCGCCCTTGGAGGTGGTGCGTTACTCTTTCATTTCAGAGGTGGACACACAAACCGACGGTGGCCGGTGCTGGTGGCCGGTGTCATGTTCGGGCTTGCCTGGGCCTCCTGGAGTTCTGAGCACAGACTGGCGGAACGTCTGCCCTCAGAGCTTGAGGGGCAGCGGGTGCTCGTGTCCGGCTATCTCTGTGACCTTCCTGCTCCCGGCAATTTTGACAGCCTTAGATTTAGTTTCTGTGTAACGGGCTGGCCAGGCTTGCACGCACAGGCAACGGATTACCCATTGCCTTCGGTGCTTCGCCTGACCTGGTATGGCAGGGAGGGGCGGCCGCTTCCGGATCACCGGTTGAAGCTTGAGGTCGTGCTCAAGCGGCCCCATGGCCAGCTAAACCCTGAGGGATTCCGGTATGAAGACTGGCTTTTTCGCCACGGCTATCGCGCGACCGGCAGTGTGAAGCAGGTTTTCGCAGATCCGGGTGTTGTCTGTGGAGCAAAATGCAGGTATCACGCCTGGCACTGGGATGCTGCCAATCATGTGAAACGTCTGTTTGGTAAGGCAGAGCAGTATGCCCTGATTGCATCTTTGCTGATGGGGGATCGGGGTGGCCTCACCGACGAGCAGTGGCAAATACTCAAAGCCACGGGAACGATACATCTGGTGGCTATTTCCGGGTTGCACCTTGGTTTGGTGGCCATTGGCGCTGGTCTTATGGCCCGGCGTCTTTGGCTGCTGTTACCGGTGGGAACGGTGAGTGAGTACACGGGGCGGGTGGTGGTCTTCCTGGTGGTGGTTCTGGGCTGTGTCGGTTATGCGTTGCTGGCTGGTTTTACCGTTCCGACTCGGCGGGCACTGGTGATGGTGATTGCCGGCGGCTGGTACCTGGTCAAGGCCCGGCAGCAGGGTGGCTGGTACCCTTGGATTCTGGCCTTAATGGCGGTGCTACTGCTGGATCCGTTTGCGCCGCTTGATCAGGGGTTCTGGTTGTCTTTTGGGGCCGTTGCGGTGTTGTTGCTGGTGTTCTCGGGGCGAGTGGGCAGCACTGGCTGGCTGACAACCCTGATCGCGGCCCAGTTGGCGGCATTCTTCGGGTTGTGGCCTCTGTTGATGGCTTTTCAGCAGACTCAGCCGCTGGCAGGCCTGCTGGCCAACCTGCTGGCTATCCCGTGGGTGTCCCTTGTGGTGATGCCAACCCTGTTTCTGGGATCTCTGCTGGTGTGGCTTTCTGATGGCGTTTTATTGCCCTGGGTGTCGGCAGTTTTTGATGTTGTTCTTGGTACGTTGTGGTGGTGGCTTGAGTGGGTTGGGCAATTCCGGTTTGGGCATATGCAGCCACTGGCGATGCCGCTGGCGGCAGGGCTTGCTCTGCTGGCTCTGTATGCGATCCGTTGGCACGACTGGAAATGGCGCCTGGTGTTTGGCGCTACGGTCTTGTTGCTGGCAGCTCCTGCTTCTTTTATGGGCCGCGGAGAGGGTAATGAGGCGGTGCCACGGCCTGAGGTGCGGATATTGGATGTCGGGCAGGGGTTGTCGGTTGTTGTCAGGGCGGGCAGCCGGGTGATGGTTTACGACACCGGCCCTGAAGTCGAGGGAGCGTATTCGGCCGCCGAGTCTGTGCTGATCCCGAACCTCAGGGCGATGGGAGTTGCAACGATTGATCTTCTGGTGCTTAGCCATGGCGATAAAGACCACGCGGGTGGTCTGGCGGCGCTCGCTGATGCCTTCCCGGTCAAACGGGTGATCTCGGGGGAGCCGGCTTTGATCAGTGGCCGGACAGGCTTGCCGGTTGAGAGCTGCCTGGCAGCCCGGATGCGCTGGCCGGGCCTGGACGTTGCCTTCTGGCGGATGCCTGGCCGCGAGGAAGGCAATGATGCCTCCTGTGTTGTTCGCCTCTACCACCCGGCCACCGGCCGTGATGCGATACTGACCGGGGATATCAGCCGGCGGGTCGAAACCCGGATGCTGGGTAGTGATGGGCCGGGTTGGGTGCAGGATCAGGTTCTACACCGCATCGTTCTGGCGCCTCATCATGGCAGCAAAACGTCGTCATCAGATGATTGGATAAAGGCGATTGGTCCGAATCAGGTGATATACACGGCGGGTTACCGGCACCATTACGGACACCCTCATCCGGACGTTACCGAGCGCTATCGGCGGCAAGGTGTTGGGGCGCTGAGCACGGCCTGCTCAGGAGAAATCCGTCTTTCCTTTGGGGAAAACGGGCGGACATCCAGTGTGTTATGGAGATCTCAGCCATTCTGGATCTCGTCTCAGGGCCTTACCCGAAGCCAATGTAAAATACCGTGACATTCCGGGTGTGGCCTGTACCGGCAGCTATGCTAAAGTAGCGCGGCTTGTAACTAATCAGGGAGATCAAGCGTGTTCGAGCTGTTGAAAGCCGGTGGCATCCTGATGGTGCCCATTGTTGCCTGTTCCATTCTGGCGCTTGCCATCATCCTGGAACGAATCTGGACCTTGCGGGCCTCTCGGGTTGCGCCTCCGCAGTCTATTAATGAACTCTGGCGCTGGATCAAGAAAAAAGAGCTGAATGGCCGCAAGTTGAAGGCGTTGCAGGCGTCATCGCCGCTCGGGCGCATCCTGGCCGGTGGTCTGATCAATGCCAAGCATGGTCGTGAGATCATGAAAGAAAGCATCGAACACGAAGCCAGTCAGGTTATTCATGATCTGGAGCGGTTTCTGAACCCGTTGGGAACGATCGCCACGATTACGCCGCTTCTTGGGCTTCTGGGTACCGTGATCGGGATGATCAAGGTCTTTGCTGAGATCCAGTTGGCGGGTGTGGGCAATGCCGGTAACCTGGCAGGAGGTATTTCAGAAGCTCTGATTACCACCGCCGCAGGACTTAGCGTAGCCATCCCCGCCCTGATCTGTCACCGCTATTTCATTCGTCGCGTGGATGAGCTTGTGGTCAATATGGAGCAGGAAGCCATCAAACTGGTTGAGGTGGTCCACGGGGACCGCGAAATCGACGTCGAAGGAGCCTGAGCGCCGTGAAGTTCAAGCGCCAACGAAGTCAGGAAGTCGGGGTCGATCTGACACCATTGATTGATGTGGTGTTCCTGCTGCTGATCTTTTTCATGGTGTCGACCACCTTTACCCGAGAGAGCCACCTGCAGGTTGAACTCCCGGAGGCGAGTGGTGAGCCGGTTGCGCCAGCGGAAGTTCAGCAAGTCGACGTGGTGATCAATGCCGAAGGCCAGTACTTCCTGAACGACCGTCCACTGGTCAATAACCGCCGGGAAACGCTCGAGCGTGGCGTCCGTGAGCTGGTGGGCGGAGACAACGATCTCCCGTTTATCATTACGGCGGATGCCCGCACGCCCCATGAGTTTGTGGTGCGCGCAATGGATGTGGCTGGCCGCCTGGGGTTTGCCAAGCTGAGCATTACCACCGAGCGGGAGGCTGACAGCCAGTGATGCAAGCCAGGCCCGAGCCTCTGAAGACTCCGCCAACCGGTAGCTGGACAACCTACAAGCGTCTGCTTCGGTATGTGAAGCCATTCTGGCTGGCGTTTTCTCTGGCGGTACTCGGAAATATCATTTACGCGGCAGCGTCCACGGGCATGGCGGCAGCCATGGAGTACGTCATCACCGCGATTGAGAACCCCACGGATCAGAACCGGATGCTGCTGACAGGCCTGATTATCGGCGTGTTTGCCTTCCGGGGGGTGGGAACGTTTTTTAGCCAGTATTTCATCAGCTACGTCGGACGGAACGTGATCAATGCGTTGCGCAATGATGTTTTTGACCGTCTGATGTCGCTGCCGTCTCGCTATTTTGATGAGAACGCCTCCGGGCGGCTGGTCTCCAAGCTGACGTTCAATGTGGAGCAGGTTGCGGATGCCGCGACCAATGCGGTCACCATCACTCTTCGGGAAGGCCTGACCATCGTTGGTTTGCTGGGCTTCATGCTTTACACCAACTGGAAGCTGACCCTGATTTTCCTCACTGTGGGGCCGGTGATCGGGCTGGTCGTCAGTTACGCCAGTAAGCGTTTTCGTCGCATCAGCAAGCGTATCCAGGGCTCAATGGGCGACATAACCCATGTGGCGTCAGAATCGATCACCGGATATCGGGTGGTGCGTACCTTTGGCGGTGAAACCTACGAGCGTGAGCGTTTTCGGCAGGTCAGCGCCCGTAACCTGAAGCAAAGCCTGAAAATGGCGTCAACCCAGGCCATCAGTGTGCCTGTGATTCAGGTGCTGGTCGCTGTGGCAATCGCCGCGCTGGTTTGGACCATGCTCGCGCCGGAAATCCGGGGAGAGATGACAACGGGTCAACTGATTGCGTTTATTACCGCGGCCACCACGATGGCTAAGCCCATTCGTCAGGTGACCTCCGTGCACGCCAAGATTCAGAAAGGGGTGGCTGCGGCTTACGACGTGTTTGAGACCATGGATGAGGTACCGGAAGAAGATCCGGGTACCTACAGCCCTGAGCGGGTCAAGGGTGATATCTGCTTTGACCAGGTGTGTTTTCGATACCGTGATCAGCTCGACAACGTCCTGGAGGGGATCTCGGTGGAGATTCCGGCTGGTCAGAGCGTGGCGCTTGTGGGCCGGTCCGGGAGTGGAAAATCCACGATGGTCAGTCTGCTTCCGCGTTTCTACGAGTACACGGGGGGAGCTATCCGGATCGACGGCCATTCCCTGAAAGAATTTTCACTTCAGGCCCTGCGCTCCCAGATTGCCCTGGTAAACCAGAATGTGGTGCTGTTCAACGACACCATTGCGGCGAATATTGCCTATGGAGCGTTGCGCGACTGCACGCGTGAGGAGATTCTGGAGGCTGCTGAGAAAGCCCACGCGCTGGAGTTCATCAACCGAATGCCTGATGGTCTTGACACGATGATCGGAGACAACGGTGTGATGCTGTCCGGCGGGCAACGCCAGCGGCTGGCCATTGCGCGGGCCATCCTCAAGAATGCCCCCATCCTGATACTCGACGAAGCTACGTCTGCGCTGGATACCGAATCTGAACGGCATATTCAGGAGGCCCTGGAAACGGTTATGCAGGGGCGGACCACCCTCGTGATTGCGCATCGCCTGTCCACCATTGAAAAGGCAGACAGAATACTCGTGATGGACAACGGTCGGATTGTCGAGTCTGGCAGCCATGAGGAGCTGCTGGCAGCAGGCGGTGCCTATGCTCAGCTGCATCAGATCCAGTTCAGTGAGCACGCATGAGTACCAGTCTGATTGACCGTTTGTGGTACGGTCAATCGCGCCCGCTTCGGGTACTGGCGCCTTTGTCCTGGCTGTACCGGAGTATTTCTGAAGGGCGTCGCCGTAAGGCCTGGCAGGCTGTTCACGAAGCCCTGCCAGTGCCGGTGGTTGTGGTTGGCAACATCACAGCCGGTGGCACAGGCAAATCCCCTCTGACAGCCCGGCTTGTTGAGGTTATGGCTGAGGCTGGTCTGGCACCTGTGATTCTCAGCCGAGGCTATGGTGGCAAGAGCCCCCGGTACCCATTGAGGGTGTCTGCAGACACTCCGGCGTCGGTGTGCGGCGACGAACCACTGATGTTGTCTCAGGCGACGGGGTGTCCGGTTGTTGTGGACCCGGATCGCTTTCGCGGAGCCCGTTGGGCGCTTGACGAGGGGTTGGGGAACGTTTTGATCTGTGACGACGGCCTCCAGCATTACCGCTTGCCAAGGGACGTTGAACTCGCGGTATTTGATGCCCGCCGCGGGATTGGTAATGGCGCGATTATCCCGGTAGGGCCACTGCGGGAACCTGTCGAACGTCTGGCGGGAGTGGATTTCGTGATCCTCAACGGAGAGGCGTTTCCACAGCAAGGGGAACGGATTGAGGACTTTGCCGGCATTGATCACCCGGATATCCACGCTATGGCGCTTGAGCCAGCTGCTCTGGTTCACCTTAAAACCGGTGAAAGACGTTCGCCTGAGACCCTTAACGGTAAAAAGGTGCGGGGTGTTGCGGGTATTGGCAACCCCTCCCGGTTTTTCGATACCTTAAGACAACTCGGAGCTGAGGTCTCAGAGCAGCCTTATCCGGACCACCATCGGTTCCGCCCGGAAGATCTCAGAGCCGATTCGGGTGAGTGGGTAGTGATGACCGCCAAGGACGCCGTGAAATGTCGGGATTTTGCGCCGGACGACGCCTGGGTACTGACGGTCCGGGCCAGGCTGTCCGAACCGTTTGAACAGCATTTTCTGGAACGGCTGAGAGTCAGTTCCGGCCAGTTGCTATCTAATATCAGCGAGGAAACAAACGATGGATAAAAAACTGCTTGCCATGCTGGCCTGTCCTGTCTGCAAGGGGGATCTCAAGCTTAATGAGGCCCGGACCGAGCTGATCTGCTACCAGGATGCCATGGCGTTTCCGATTCGCGAGGGTATTCCGGTGATGCTGGCGGTTGAGGCCCGCACCCTCAGCAACGATGAGCGTCTTGAGAAACACTGAGCCATTCGCAGGATCGATGTCCATGTCTTTTACCGTTGTCATTCCCGCTCGTTACGCTTCCAGTCGCTTACCCGGAAAGCCACTGGCCCCGATTGCTGGCAAGCCAATGATTCAGCATGTCTGGGACCGAGCCAACGAGAGCCGTGCCAGCCGGGTCGTCATTGCCACGGATGACGCTCGTATCGAAGAGGTGTGCCGGAGTTTCGGTGCGGAGGTGATTATGACATCGCCTAACCACCCAAGCGGTACCGATCGGCTGGAAGAGGTTGCCCGTACGCTGGCTCTGGACCCCGACCATCGGGTTGTGAACGTTCAGGGCGACGAGCCTCTGATACCGCCCCAGTTGATTGACCAGGTGGCCGACAACCTTGAGCATTATCCGGAAGCCGCGATTTCGACTCTGTGCGAACGGCTTCACGACGCACGGCAGGTGTTTAACCCGAACGTGGTCAAGGTCGTGTTTGATGCCCGTGGCATGGCCCATTATTTCAGCCGCGCGCCGATTCCCTGGGCAAGGGATTTCTGGCCGTCAGATGCGGCCGCTCAGGATGTTGACCTTCCGGATGGCATTGGTTATTTCCGGCATATCGGGATTTATGGCTACCGGGCAAGCGTGCTCAGTGAGTTTGTCACCTGGCTGCCAGCCCCCACGGAGCGGGTTGAGTCTCTGG
This sequence comes from Marinobacter daepoensis DSM 16072, assembly GCF_000421165.1. Lineage (GTDB taxonomy): Bacteria > Pseudomonadota > Gammaproteobacteria > Pseudomonadales > Oleiphilaceae > Marinobacter > Marinobacter daepoensis. Next base: position 626,524 of record NZ_ATWI01000009.1, on the reverse strand, counting down.
AGCAGTTGCGTGCCCTGTATAACGGGGCCCTCATTCATGTGGATGTTGCGGAGCGACCTCCCGCCCCCGGTGTGGACACTGAGGAAGACCTGGCCCGCCTGAGGGCCTTGATGGAAAAAGGAGGGCGTTATGTCTGATCGCATCAGCGTACTGTTTGTGTGCCTGGGTAACATCTGCCGGTCACCCAGTGCAGAGGGCGTGTTTCGTCATCTGGCCAGCGAACAGGGTGTGCAGGATCGCCTGAGCATCGACTCTTGCGGCACGGGTAACTGGCACATCGGGAAGGCTCCGGATGAAAGGTCAACCGCCGCAGCGGCCCGTCGCGGCATCGATATCAGCGACCTGAAAGCCCGTCAGTTCTGCGCAGACGATCTGGACCGGTTTGACTATGTGCTGGTTATGGACCGCTCAAATCTGGCGGACGTTCGTGAGGTATGGCACCAGAATGGTGGTACGGAACCCCGGCTGTTCCTGGATTTTGGAGCTTCTCAGTTGGCTGAAGTGCCCGACCCATACTACGGGGGGCAGGATGGTTTCGAACATGTGCTGGATTTGATTCACGAAGCCAGTCTTGGCCTGCTCGAGGATATTCGGGGGCGACTGGCTTGAGCCCGACGCTGACGATTCAGGAAGAGGTGAGTCTGCAGGGGATGAATACGCTTGCAGTGCCGGCTGCGGCTCGATATCTCGTGGAGATCGAAGAGGCTGCGCAGCTCGGAGAAGCCTTGACCTGGGCCAGGGAACACCAGCAGCCGGTATTGATTCTGGGTGGTGGTAGCAATCTGGTGTTTTCCGGCGATTATCCCGGGCTTGTCATACGCCTGGTGCTCCGGGGACGTAGCTGGGAGCAGGTGGATGACCAGGGCGCGGTGTTGTTGCTCAAGGCCGGAGAGAACTGGCATGAGGCTGTTCTGTACGCCGCTCGTTCCGGGTATCGTGGCATCGAAAATCTGGCGCTCATCCCCGGAACCGCAGGGGCGGCTCCGGTCCAGAATATCGGTGCCTACGGCACGGAGCTGTGCGACTGTCTTGAGAGTGTCACGGTGCTGGATCGCACCACGCTGGGGCTGAAAACCCTGAGCGCCAGCGATTGCGGGTTCGGTTATCGCGACAGCGTATTCAAACGGCAGACCGGGCAATACGTTATCCTGGAGGTCCGGCTCCGGCTCTCCCGCACAGCGCCGCTGAACATTGGCTACCGGGATTTGCAGGAGTATTTTGGCGATGCTGATCCGGGCTCGCTGACCCCTCTGGAGGTTGCAGAAGGGGTGATGGCCGTTCGTCGCCGGAAGTTGCCAGACCCTGAGGTGCTCCCGAATGCCGGCAGCTTCTTCAAGAACCCCGTCGTTCCTCATGAGCAGTATCTGGCACTGAGGGAGCGGTTTCCAGAGCTGGTATCATACCCGGTAGACGATGGAGTGAAGCTGGCCGCCGCCTGGCTGATCGATCAGGCTGGCTGGAAAGGATTTCGTAACACAACAGTCGGGGTGCATAATCGCCAGGCCCTGGTGCTAATCAATCATTCCGGGGGGAGCGGGCAGGACATACTCGCGCTTGCGGCAGACGTACGTCAGTCAGTGCTGGGTAGATTCGGTGTCGAACTGGAGATGGAGCCGGGTATTGTGGGCAAAGTGTAGCCCATGAGCCCGGCAATGCGCTCCTTACCGGGGAGCCTGAAAGGCTGCCGGTAAGGAGCTGGAAGGGTCAGATTACAGGCCGCCTTTGGGGGAGGCTTTCACCAGAAACGACAGGGCTTCCTCCAGAGGAATGTCCTGTTTATCCGCATCGCGGCGGCCTTTGTATTCAAGGGTGCCAGCTGTCAGCCCGCGTTCAGACACCACAAACCGGTGCGGTATCCCGATCAGTTCAATATCTGCGAATTTCACGCCTGGGCGCTCGTTACGGTCGTCCAGAAGCACGTCGTATCCGGCCTGGCGCAATTGTTCGTAGAGTTTCTCGCCTGCCTCTGCAACGATCGGCGACTTCTGGCCGTTCAGAGTCACAATCGCCACCTCAAACGGGGCAATCGCGTCTGGCCAGATAATCCCTTTGTCGTCGTGGTTCTGTTCAATAGACGCAGCGACGATTCGGGAAACGCCGATACCGTAACAGCCCATCTCCATGGTTGCCGTCTTGCCGTTTTCGTCCAGTACCGTTGCATTCATGGCCTTGCTGTACTTGTTACCCAGTTTGAAGATATGCCCGACCTCGATGCCACGGCGAATCTCCAGAGATCCTTTTCCATCCGGGCTGGCGTCGCCTTCAACGACGTTCCGAAGATCTTCCACACGGCCGGTCTCAACGTCCCGTTCCCAGTTGACGCCGGTCAGGTGGTAATCGTCCTTGTTGGCGCCGCACACGAAATCCGACAGATGAGCTGCACTGCGGTCAACAATGACCGGAACCGGAAGCCCGACTGGGCCGATGGAGCCGGGTTTGCAGCCGATGACCTTTTCGATTTCCTCATCGCTGGCCATGGTCAGGGGTTCGGCAATACCCGCAAGATTCTCAGCCTTGATTTCGTTCAGGGTATGATCGCCACGAAGGATGAGGGCAACCAGACCGGACTCGCCATTTTCATCCTCTTCGGCTTTTACCAGCAGAGTCTTGACGCTTCGCTCAGCTGGCAGGCCCAGGAACTCGGAGACCGCATCAATGGTGCGCTGGCCCGGAGTGTGAACTTCTTTGAGTTCGTCTTTGGGGGCAGGGCGTTCACCAGCCGGGGCAACCGCTTCGGCTTTTTCAATATTGGCGGCGTAGTCGCTGCCGGTGCTGAACACAATGGCGTCTTCTCCAGATGATGCCAGCACGTGGAACTCATGAGAGGAACTGCCGCCAATGGAGCCCGAGTCTGCCTGTACCGGACGGTAATCCAGGCCAAGACGGTTGAAAATGTTGCAGTAGGTCTGGTGCATGACCTTATAGGTATCGTCCAGCGACTCTGCGTTCAGGTGAAAGGAGTAGGCGTCCTTCATGATGAACTCGCGGGCTCGCATCACGCCGAAGCGGGGGCGTCGCTCATCGCGGAACTTGGTCTGGATCTGATAGAAGTTGGCGGGGAGTTCCTTGTAGCTTTTAAGCTCGCTACGAATAAGATCTGTGATGACTTCTTCGTGCGTGGGGCCAAAGCAGAAGTCCCTGCCGTGGCGGTCATTCATGCGCAGTAGTTCTCCGCCGTATTGCTCCCAGCGGCCGGATTCCTGCCAGAGCTCGGCGGGCTGGACCGCAGGCATCAGAACCTCCTGGCCACCGCTTTTATCCATCTCTTCACGAACAATACGCTCAACCTTGCGCAGGGTCCGCAGGCCCATTGGCAGCCAGGTGTAAAGGCCCGCGGCCAGTTTACGGATCATACCTGCCCGCAGCATCAGCTGATGGCTGATGATTTCTGCATCTGCAGGGGTCTCTTTCTGGGTGGCTATCAGGTAACGGCTCGCTCGCATCGTGTCTTCCGCTGTCGTCAGAGAAAAGTGAGAGTCCGACTAATTGGCAAGGCGGGATCGCCCGCGGTTGCCTTTCATTGTCGTAAAGTGGGCGTTATTGTACGGAGCCTGCTTCACAAGGTACAGATCATGACTGACGAATCCATTGATGTCGCGCCACGCCGCCGCCCCGTTCAGGCTCGTAGCCGGGAGCGAGTGAACTCGATACTGAATCACGCCGCCGGTATCTTTCATGAGCAGGGGGTTGATAGCACCAGTATGTCTGCTATAGCCCGGCAGTCGGGAATGTCGTTGGCCTCACTCTATCGTTACTTCCCGAATAAGGCCGCGATCGTTCATGCCATCGCCGAGCGGCATGTCGAAAAGATGGAGCAAGCGCTGCGGGCCAAGTTGCCACACCTGAGTCTGAATGAAGCGGTAGACGAGCTGATTGATCTGTTTTATGACTTCTACCGCACCGAGCCAGCGTATTCGGCGATCTGGAGTGGGGTCGAGGCCATGCCAGAACTCAGGGCGCTGGATCTGAGGGAGCTCTACAGTAACGCACGGGATCTGGAAACACGCCTTGAACAGGAATGCCCGGAGCTTCCTGCCGATCGTCGTCAGACCGCCAGCCTGCTGTTACCCCGATCAGCCGGCACCATTCTGAGGCTCGCCGCGACCATGCCGGATGACCAGGGGGCTTTGCTGGTCCGGGAAATGAAAACCATGGCGCGGGCTTATCTTGGTAATCTCATTGGTCAGGACAAGTAGCCCAGAGGTAAAGTGGTGTTGTCGATAACGCGCCTCAGAACAAAGCTGGAGTGCACCCCGCTCACACCCGGTATGCGGGTGATGTGATTCAGTAGAAAATGATGGTAGTGATCCATATCTGGCACCACCACCTTCAGCATATAGTCTGCGCTCTGGCCGGTAATCAGGTAGCACTCCTGAACTTCCGGATACTCCCCCACCTGTTCTTCAAAGGCCGAAAACCGCTCGGGTGTGTGGCTGTCCATGCCGATCAGGATAATGGCGGTCAGGGCCAGCCCCAGTTTCTTATGGTCAAGAATGGTGACGGTGCGAACGATAATGCCGCCCTCTTCAAGGGCTCGTACCCGGCGCAGGCATGGTGATGGTGAGAGCCCCACTTTATCTGCGAGCTGCTGATTGGTCAGTGAGCCCTCTTTCTGCAAGTATTCGAGTATTTTCCGGTCCATTTTGTCGATTCTGACAAGTTCTTTCTGTTTGTCGGCCATTATCTGTCTCTGTTTGTCATTTTGGTGGCAGTAGTATGCCAAGAGTGCGTGAAATCGAAAAGAAATGGCAACCAAATAGCGCAGGCTTATCGGTAAACTGTTGTTTCTGCCACTCAAGTACATTGGAAGGAAATTTCATCATGGCTTTTGACCATCGCAAATACGCTGCTTTCCAGCCGGTTGCCAAACGAGACCGTCGCTGGCCCGATCAGGTTATTCAGAAGGCTCCTGCCTGGTGTGCCGTTGACCTCCGGGATGGCAACCAGGCGCTGGTCAAGCCAATGTCGGTTGCGCAGAAGCAGCGCCTGTTTGATTTGCTGGTCAAGCTTGGGTTCAAGGAAATTGAAATCGGGTTTCCCGCAGCCAGCCAGCCTGATTTCGACTTCTGCCGAAAGTTGATTGAAGAAAACCGGATTCCCGAAGACGTGAAAATTCAGGTGCTGACCCAGGCGCGGCCCGAACTGATTGAGCGTACGTATCAGGCGCTGGAAGGGGCCAGAAGCGCCATCGTACACGTCTACAACTCCACCTCGACGGTGCAGCGCGAGCAGGTGTTCGGCCTGGACCGGGAAGGTATTCGTGATATCGCGGTTCGTGGTGCCACGTTGGTAAAAGAGTTGGCGGAGCGTTACCCGGAGACAGAATGGACTTTCCAGTATTCGCCCGAGAGTTTTACCGGGACGGAGCTGGATTTTGCCGCCAGCGTGATTGACGCGGTTAACGACGTCTGGCGTCCGGACCAGGGGCAGCCCGTGATCATCAACCTGCCGGCAACGGTTGAAATGGCAACGCCTAATGTGTTTGCCGACCAGATTGAGTGGATTTGCGACACCATTCGTTACCGCGAGCATATCAGCATCAGCCTGCACACCCATAATGACCGTGGTTGTGCGGTCGCCGCTGCCGAGCTGGGTGTGATGGCGGGTGCGGACCGGGTGGAAGGAACCCTGATGGGGAATGGTGAACGCACCGGGAACATGGATCTGGTCACCATGGCCATGAACCTGTATTCCCAGGGCATTGATCCGACGCTCGATTTGTCCGGCATGGCAGAAATTACCGAGGTGGTGGAAGCCTGTACAGAAATTTCAACTCACCCCCGTCATCCCTATGCTGGTGAGCTGGTGTTTACCGCCTTCTCGGGCAGCCATCAGGACGCCATACGGAAGTGCCTGGCCCGCCGGGAAGAAGGCGATGTCTGGAATGTGGCGTATCTGCCGATTGATCCGTTCGATGTTGGCCGGCGGTATGAAGAAGTGGTCCGGATCAACAGTCAGTCGGGGAAAGGCGGCGTTGCCTACGTTCTGGAGCGGGATTACGACATCACCTTGCCACGCTGGTTGCAGATTGAATTCAGCAAGGTGGTACAGCGTGAAGCCGAAACCAACGGTGGTGAGATTGACTCCCATACCATCCACCGGTTGTTTGACGAACATTATCTCAAAGTCCATGCCGACTGGGCGTTGCGGTCATACGATCTGCATCGCGATGATGAAGGCGTGCGTGCCGAGGTAGTGGTTGGTGGTGATACAAGTCAGGCAACCCTTGAAGGTCGCGGGCTGGGAGCCGTTGAGGCGGTGTCAGACGCGCTGGCAACACAATTCGGGCTGTCGGTCGCCGTTGAAGCGTACGATGAGTACGCCTTGGGTGAGGGCACCAATGCCAATGCGCTGGCCTGCATTCGTCTGACCGCCAACGGCCAGCATTGCAGTGCAGCGGCGTTGGCTGAGGATACAACGTCGGCGACGTTGCAGGCGTTGTTGTCTGCGGTTGCTCAGGTGCTCGGTGCTGACCGCCAGGAGAGCTTGAGGGCGGAAGTCGAAGAGACGGTCTGATCTGCTTTCCTGTTTGAACAGAAAGGCCGGCAATCTGGGATTGCCGGCCTTTCTTTTTACCTGCCCGTGAGGGGCATCAGGACGCTGACATAACGGCTCAGAGCGGCGTTACGTTTTCGGCCTGCGGGCCTTTAGGGCCCTGGGTGACGGTGAACTGAACCTGCTGGCCTTCGGCCAGGGTACGGAACCCGTTTGAGTTGATTGCGCTGTAGTGAACGAAAACGTCACTGCCGCCTTCCTGGGCAATGAAGCCAAAGCCCTTGGATTCGTTAAACCACTTCACGTGGCCAGTTTTGGTATCGGACATCGATCTTTCCTGTCTTACTGATAATTTTCCCTCACGGGACCTTCTTGTGAGCTGGAGACCTCTGGAGCGTACTGAGGAAGGGGCAACGAAAAGCCGAGGGCAGGACGTTGTAACGCATTCGCCAAATAACGCTGCAGAAGTGCACAGCAATTTTCAGTATAGACCGACTTTGTGGGGCGTCAATTGTTTTTTTTATGATCAAGTGGATTTTTAAATTGATAAAAAACAATGACTTGTAATAATGGTGCAACCCGGGTCTGCTCTCAGTCAGGAGAGCCCCGGGTCGCTTGCAGGCAACGGCGTGTATTTTCTGGAATCAGTGAGCGAATTTCTCGCTGATTTCTTCCAGAATGGCGGGGTCGTCAATGGTGCTGGGTACCGAATAGGCCTCGCCGTCTGCAATCTGGCGGATGATCCGCCGAAGAATCTTGCCCGAACGGGTTTTCGGCAGCCGGTCAACGACGATGGCGCGGCGGAAGCAGGCGATAGCGCCGATCTTCTCCCGGACCATTTCAACCAACTCTTCTTCCAGTTCATCCGGGTCTATCGTCGCGCCGTCCTTGATGAGTACCAGGCCAACCGGAGTCTGTCCCTTCAGATCGTCGTGGGCACCGACCACGCAGCATTCAGCGATGGCGGGGTGCGAGGCAACCACTTCTTCCATTTCGCCGGTCGAGAGTCGGTGCCCGGCAACGTTGATGACGTCGTCGGTCCGCCCCATGATGAAGACGTAGCCATCGTCATCGATGAAGCCCCCGTCGCCGGAGCTGTAAAAGCCCGGAATCGGTTGCAGGTAGCTGCTTTGAAAACGCTCATCGTCTCCCCAGACCGTCATCAGACATCCCGGGGGCAGGGGTAACTTGACCGCAATCTGGCCCTGTTCACCGGCGGGGACCTGGCGCCCCTGCAAGTCGACCACCTGCACATTGAAGCCGGGCGATGGCACGGTTGCGGAGCCGGGCTTGGTGTTCATCATTTCTATGCCGACCGGGTTGCAGCAGATTGCCCAGCCAGTTTCGGTCTGCCACCAGTGGTCAAGGATCGGCAGCCCCGTATGCTCCTTCAGCCATTCATAGGTTGGCGGGTCCAGGCGTTCACCTGCCTGGAAAATTCGTTTCAGCGATGAAACGTCGTACCGGTTGAGCTGGTCCGCTTCCGGGTCTTCTTTGCGCACCGCGCGGAAAGCTGTTGGTGCGGTAAAGAGTATGTTGACCTTGTGATCCTGAACCACGCGCCAGAAAGCGCCTGCGTCAGGCGTTCTTACCGGTTTTCCTTCGTACAAAATGGTCGTACAGCCAGTAAACAGCGGGGCGTATACGATGTAACTGTGGCCAACCACCCAGCCAACGTCAGACGCCGCCCAGAACACGTCGCCGGGCTTGGCGTCGTAAACCAGTTTCATGCTGTACTTGAGGGCCACGGCATGGCCGCCGTTGTCGCGCACAACACCTTTGGGTTTGCCGGTGGTTCCGGAGGTGTAGAGGATGTACAGGGGGTCGGTTGCTTTGACGGGTACGGGTTCTGCGGGAGAGGCGTCGGCGGTGATGATGTTCCAGTCGAAATCACGCCCTTCATGCAGTGTGGCGAGTGCCTGTGGACGCTGGAAAACCACGCAGACATCCGGCTTGTGGCTCGATTGTTCAATGGCTTTGTCGACCAGGGGTTTGTATTCAATAACCTTTTCGACCTCAATGCCGCAGGAGGCTGTGATCAGGGCTTTGGGTTGGGCATCCTCAATGCGGACCGCCAGTTCGTGGGCTGCAAATCCGCCGAAGACCACCGAGTGAATGGCTCCCAGGCGGGCGCAGGCGAGCATCGCAATGGCTGCCTGTGGAATCATCGGCATATAAATGATGACCCGATCGCCTTTCTCGACGCCGCGGGCTCTGAGCGCTCCGGCGAAACGAGCTACTTCATCGCGCAGTTCGTGGTAGGTAAAGGACTGCTGGGTGTTGGTGACGGGAGAGTCGTAAATCAGGGCTTTCTGGTCGCCGCGACCGGCACGAATGTTGGCGTCCAGGGCAACGTCACTGGTGTTCAGCTCACCATCGGGGAACCACTGGCCGTGGCCGTTGCCCATGGATTGCCAGATGGTATCCGGGGTCTTGATCCAGTCGACATGTTCCGCCTGGTCACGCCAGAAATCCTCTCGCTGGTCCACAGACCGGCGAAACTCGGAGTTGTAGCTCATTGTGCTCCACCTCAGTTGTGCATGTTGTTGTTCTTGATGTGTATGCACAACTTTAGGAGCTTTGAAATCCGGGGCTAGTAGACCATAGGCGTAGTTACCGGGCCCTAAGGCATTATTCCGGGAGAGAATTGATCTCGGTCACCTGGGCAGATACGGAACCCTGCCCGAGCCTTGCGGTAATCCGGGAGCCTTGATGAACGTCGGCAGCTTTCCGGATGATCTGGCCCTGCTCGTCCCGGACGATGGCGTACCCGCGCCCCAGGGTGGCAAGCGGGCTGACCACGTTGAGCGTTTGCGCAACATGCTGCAAGCGGTCCTGGTGCTGGCGCAACAAATGCCGGGTGGCAAGGTTGAGGCGTTGCTGAAGCGCGGCGGTTTGTTCGACGGCCGCTTTCAGGGTTCGTTGCGGAGATTGTGCGTTCATCCGCTGCTGCAGATGCCCGGTCTTCTGGCTTTGCTGCCCCAGCCGTTCCCTGATGGCTTTGTGCAGGCGCAACTCCAGTTCATCCATGCGCTGGGCTTTTTCCTGGAGCTCCCGCCTTGGGTCCCGCAGGCGGGCAGAGAGATGGCCTAGCTGGTTTTCCAGGCGCTTTAGCAGTCGGGTGGCGGATTGACTGAGCCGGGACTGCTGCTCCCTTAACCGGCGAAGCCAGTCTTGTTGATCCGGCGAAATTTTCTCTGCGGCGGCTGAGGGGGTGGGGGCCCGCAGGTCGGCGACAAAGTCTGCGATGGTAACGTCGACCTCGTGGCCTACGGCGCTGACCGTTGGAATCGTGCAACCGGCGATGGCCCGGGCCACAGCTTCCTCGTTAAAACACCAGAGGTCTTCCAGCGAACCACCGCCCCGGCCAATAATCAGAACATCGGCGACACCATGGCGCTGTGCCCGGGCGATGGCCTGGACGATTTCGCTGGTTGCGGCCTGGCCCTGCACCGATGTGGGGTACAGGGTGACCGGAATCGCGGGGCAGCGTCGTTGAAGTACCGTCAGGATGTCGTGGATGGCAGCTCCGGTTGGTGAGGTGATCACGCCAATGTGTTTCGGTGTGGCGGGTATTGGCTTTTTGACCGCCGGATCGAAAAGGCCTTCGGCCTGGAGCCTGACCTTGAGCGCCTCGAAGGCCTGTTGCAGGGCGCCCAGCCCCGCAGGTTCGAGGTGTTCAACGATGATCTGAAAGTCCCCCCGGTTTTCATAAAGTGTGACTTTGCCGCGAATCCGGATCTGGTCACCTTCCCTGGGAATGGTTCGGATGCGTTGGTTGGCGCCCCGGAACATGGCACACCGGATCTGGCACTTCTGATCTTTGAGCGAAAAATACCAGTGCCCGGAGGATGGGCGTGAAAACCCTGACAGTTCGCCTTCAACCCAGACCTGCATGAAGCTGGATTCGAGCAGGTGGCGCGCCTGATGGTTAAGTTCGCTGACGGTCAGCGCGCGGGGGCGAGTGTCCGGGTAGGGGGTGCTCAAAGGTCAGGCTCCAGAGTGATTCATACGCAATAGCCGAGAGAAGGCCAAAAATAACGGAAATTCAAAAAGATGCAACCGAAGGGCGAAAACCGCGCGGTTTACTGTCTTTCCGCTCCACTTTATAATAGATCGATTAAGGATTTTGCTTTGTCGCTCCGCCGCGGGTGCGGCATGGAAATTCCCAATTTAGCATGTTCAAAAGGCGGACCCCAATGCTGCGTATTGCCGAAGAAGCCCTCACGTTTGACGATGTTCTGCTCGTGCCTGGTTACTCCGAAGTGCTCCCTCACCAGGTCAATCTGCAAACCCAACTGACTAAAGGCATTACCCTGAATATCCCGCTGGTGTCGGCAGCCATGGATACGGTAACCGAGGCTGAGCTGGCGATTGCCATGGCTCAGGAAGGCGGTGTGGGTATCATGCACAAGAACATGACGGTGGAACAGCAGGCGGCTGCTGTGCGCAAGGTCAAGAAATTCGAGAGTGGTGTGGTCAAAGACCCGATCACCGTCTCGCCGGAAACCACCGTGCGGGAACTGGTCGACATCACCATGGCGAATAGCATTTCCGGCCTTCCGGTGGTGGCTGGTAATGACCTGGTCGGTATTGTGACCGGGCGCGATATCCGGTTTGAAAGCCGCATGGATACTCCTGTACGCGACATCATGACCCCGAAAGAAAAGCTGGTGACGGTCAAGGAAGGGGCCGCACTGGATGAAGTAAAAGAGCTGCTGCATCGCCACCGCATTGAGAAAGTTCTGGTGGTGAATGACGAATTCCAGCTGCGCGGGCTGATTACGGTGAAAGACATCCAGAAGGCCAAGGACTACCCGTTGGCGTGCAAGGATGAGCAGGGCCGTCTGCGGGTTGGTGCCGCGGTTGGGACTGGTGGCGATACTGAAGCCCGTGTCGCGGCGCTGGCGGAAGCTGGCGTCGATGTGATTGTTGTTGATACGGCGCATGGCCACTCAAAAGGCGTGATCGAGCGTGTTCGCTGGGTCAAGCAGAATTACCCTGATGTGCAGGTTATTGGCGGCAACATTGCCACAGGTGATGCCGCTATCGCACTGGCAGACGCCGGAGCGGATGCCGTTAAAGTAGGGATTGGCCCCGGCTCTATTTGTACCACCCGGATTGTTGCCGGCATTGGTGTTCCCCAGATCTCCGCGGTGTCTAACGTTGCGGCGGCTCTGAAAGACCGGGGCGTGCCGCTGATTGCCGATGGTGGTATCCGGTTCTCGGGTGACATTGCCAAGGCCATCGCCGCTGGCGCGCACTGCGTTATGGTCGGCAGTTTGTTGGCGGGTACCGATGAAGCACCGGGAGAAGTTGAGCTGTTCCAGGGGCGGAGTTACAAGGCCTATCGTGGTATGGGGTCTCTGGGCGCCATGGGGCAGGGCTCCAGCGACCGTTACTTCCAGGATGCCAGTAAAGGCATTGAAAAACTGGTGCCGGAAGGCATTGAAGGCCGCGTGGCCTGCAAAGGCCCGATGCGTAACATCGTGCATCAGCTCGTGGGTGGTATCCGGGCTGCCATGGGTTACACTGGCAGTGCCACCATGGACGAAATGCGCACCAAGCCTGAATTTGTCCGCATTACCAACGCCGGAATGCGCGAAAGCCACGTTCACGACGTGACCATTACCAAAGAAGCGCCCAACTACCGTATCGGTTAATCTTTGCCTGATCTGACACGGCCCGGAAACCGGGCCGTGTTGTTTCTATACAGCCCGAGGACTCCATGGCCCAGAACATTCACGACCACCGTATCCTGATTCTCGATTTCGGTTCCCAATACACCCAGCTGATCGCCCGTCGCGTTCGGGAAATCGGGGTCTACTGCGAGATCAAGGCATTCGATATAACCGACGATGAACTCAACGAGTTCAACCCCAAAGGCATCATCCTCGCCGGTGGGCCGGAATCGGTTACCCAGCTGGGTGGCCCGCGGGCGCCCGACGGCTTGTTTGACCGCGGTATTCCGGTACTTGGCATCTGCTACGGAATGCAGACCATGGCCGAGCAGCTTGGTGGCCGGGTTGCCAGCTCCGAGAAGCGTGAGTTTGGGTACGCTCAGGTGAAAGTGCGGGCCAAAGGCCCTCTGCTGGCCGATATCACCGATCACCTGACGCCTGCCGGCGATTCGCTGCTGGATGTCTGGATGAGCCATGGCGACAAAGTCGTTGCCATGCCGGATGGGTTTGAACTGCTGGCCTCCACAGAAAGTGCGCCGATCGCTGCCATGCAGGACCTGAGCCGTAACCTGTATGGTGTTCAGTTCCACCCGGAAGTGACCCATACGCTGCAGGGCAAGCGGATTCTGGAGCACTTTGTGATGTCCATCTGTGGCTGTGAAGCACTCTGGACACCGGCAAAAATCGTCGATGATGCCGTTCAGCAGATCCGCGAGCAGGTGGGAAGTGACAAGGTTCTTCTTGGATTGTCCGGGGGCGTAGATTCCTCCGTCACGGCGGCGTTGCTGCACAAGGCCATCGGTGATCAGCTCACCTGTGTGTTCGTGGATAATGGCCTGCTTCGCCTGCACGAAGGCGATCAGGTGATGGATATGTTCGCCAGCAACATGGGAGTGAAGGTCATCCGGGCGGATGCCGAAGACCTCTTCCTGTCGAAGCTAAAAGGTGTGACCGATCCGGAACAGAAGCGGAAGATCATTGGCAACACCTTTATTGATGTGTTTGATGAAGAAGCCGCCAAGATCAAAGACGTGAACTGGCTGGCGCAAGGCACCATCTATCCGGACGTGATTGAGTCCGCCGCCTCCAAGACTGGCAAAGCGCACGTGATCAAGTCGCACCACAACGTTGGTGGCTTGCCGGAAACCATGAAGATGAAGCTGGTTGAGCCGCTGCGGGAGCTGTTCAAGGACGAAGTGCGCCGTATTGGCCTTGAACTCGGCCTGCCGTACGACATGGTGTATCGCCACCCGTTCCCCGGGCCGGGCCTGGGTGTACGCATCCTGGGTGAGGTTAAAAAAGAGTACGCCGAGATCCTGCGCCGCGCCGATGCCATTTTCCTTGAAGAGCTGCATCGTGCGGACCTGTACCACAAAACCAGTCAGGCGTTTGCCGTCTTCCTGCCGGTAAAATCCGTTGGTGTGGTCGGTGATGCCCGCCGCTATGAATACGTCATCGCCGTCAGGGCCGTGGAGACCGTGGATTTCATGACGGCACGCTGGGCTCATCTGCCGTATGAGCTGCTGGAGACCGTCTCCAACCGGATCATTAACGAAATCTCCGGTGTTTCCCGGGTGACTTACGATATTTCCTCCAAGCCGCCTGCGACGATTGAGTGGGAGTGAGTACGCGTTAGGCATTGGCTGGTACTAATTGTCATCAGTTGAAACTTAAGCTCATGTTTTCATGGGCTTTTTTGTTTTTGTCTGGCAGTGTTTGGCAACTGGTGGCAACTGGTGGCAGCGGGAAGCACTGCTTGAGCATGTTATCTAAGGTGGTATTATCGAAACATGAAGCCACGAGTGATAGCCGATACCATGCTGCTTGATCCTGTACGTACATGGTATCGAAATCGGAGAAGTATAGAACTCTTGCTGACCGATGCAAAGCTGAAGGCTCCGCCATATCCTGGTGTAGTTCTTACATTTTTTGCTATGTCGGTCTCCGAACGTTTGGACTGAAGGTGTCAGGTTAGCTTCGATTGGTAAGTGTTGCTTGGAGTCATTATCTAATTCGAAGGGCTTCTTTTGTCCATGCGTTTCCCCCTGATATTCCTCAATACACTGTAAGCTCTTCATGAAAAGCTGGCTTTTCGAAAACTTGGATCCTTACTTAGACTTTTGTCAGGTGGGTTTTTTGTGCACATTAATTGTTCCAATGTGTTGGCGTCATCTATGGATCATTGGGGGCGAGCAATGGCTAATAACCAGCTCCTGAACCTGAAACATGACGGGATTATGCTAGCCTGATCTACGAAAAGGCGGCCAGCGTGATAATTTTGCTGGCAAAAAAGGCGTAAACAGAGTCGGACGTGTACCTAAAGTCAGCGGTAGAAAAAAGAGGCTCGCGGCTCCGGCGGTAAGCTGCAATTCCATTCCATGTGTTCGCTACCCCCTGAGGATATTGTAAGCTCTTTTGTGTACGGATGATCCAGTAGGTGTGGAGAATGGAGAGAGCACTGTTAGACGAGGTGGAGCTGGTTACTCAGCTTCGCACACGCGGCTTGGTTCGCACTATCGCAGACCTAGAATGTCGTCGTCTGAGTGATGACCGTTCTGAGTTGCTGGAAGTACTCGCGACAATATTAAGCACCACCTATGCGCCACCGATTGACCTTCACGCCGATGAAGCGCTGGCAGAGTTGGAGGGATCACGCTTCTTTCTCGTCCAGGATGTGCTCTGCGACCTGATACCGCTTTTGAACGTAGATCAGGACGTCCTTCTTGCATTCATCACGCGGCTACTTGATAAAAGCGGTAATGATCTGGCTGCTGGTGCTCCGAGTACTGCTTTTGGGGAATGGACTAAGAAGGACACTGCCAGACCTTTCAAGATCTACGAAGCCGCACGTACTGGCGATAGCCTCGCTTTGCGCCAATTGTTCTCTGTTCTCCTAGTGAATGCTGATGTCGATGAGGGCCTCCTTTTCGCTCAAGCTCACGATAGGGAAGCGAAGCTAGCAGCAATTTCGGCATTGGGTGCCATGGAATTGGGTGAACGGCACAGTGAGGTATTCGACACACTATTCCAAGGAGCGTCTAGCGACGATGAGGGCACCGCTCTTCGGTCCCTTGAAGCAGCCTACCGAGCTGCTGCAAAACGAAAAGTATACGCATCAGCCCGCTTCGATGACCAGCTCGAGCGGGTCCTTCAAACACGTAGCCCACACGCGATTCACTTGGCGGCAGATCTCCTTTGGCGTTATCGAGAAGGCCTGACAGAGAATGCCATAGAGTTGTGCCTCAGTACCGTTGTAGATGTTGATCCAGGTAATACTGGAACCATCTCGCAAATCGATCATGCCTTATACAAACTCGTGCGGGATGGGCGCGCTGAACGAGCGGTCCGCCTACTTGGTGAATTGATTGAACGCTCAAAGGGGCGGATTACACTGGACGTGTTTCAGAGTACTTACCACGCCCTGACAGATGCAGGCGCCGATGTGGTTGGTAGTGCGGTTGTCTACTGGCTGCTCAACGGGGGGAGGTACATTCGTACATGCCTTGCTAATGAAGTGTGCCGCGTTGGAAACGATGCTCCACCTTTCTCAATTCCAACGACGGCTCTGCCAGCGGCTCCATCAGATCAGCTGTTTCTCTGCCGCAAGGCTGTCGGGTGGTTCTTTATCGATCCTTTGGCAGCGGTTGACATTCCATTAGCAGTACTTCGCGATGGATCTCCAGATATTGCCAGTGATGTCCTCAATCTGATCTACGATCCCCTGCTGCTAAGCTATGGTGGCAAGCTGAAGGAGTACCTTGAGCGCTACGTCGCGGACGGCGGAGTGAATGGTTCTGGTATTACTGAACTGCTTGCGCAAAAGGCTACATTTAAGGATGCGCTGGAGGGCATTGAGCGTTTGGTCGAACTGCACCCAAGCGAAATGCAGCGCGAAGCAGAGCGTGTTCAATGGAAAGAGCAGATGGAACGGGGCATGGAGCAGGGACGCCGGAAATCTATCTTTGAGGATCTCTTTTCTAAGCAATACATCCTCTATGGGCGCTCGTCTCTAACGCCGCTCCATACCGGTCAGGGCACCGCAGGTTTCACCGAGATCGAGATGAAATCGTTTTCTATCTCGTCCGAGCTGCCGCTCCTCAATATCGTTGATCCCGTCGGCCTTGAGAATATGCTTTTATATTTTAAACACGAGGCGCAGGAACAGCGATGAAACTTGTTGTTATGCATTATCTGCGCTCACTGCGCGAACGTGACGAGCTCGACGCTATTTTGCCTGATCTTTTAGCAGAGAGTGGGTTCGAAGTTATAACCCGTCCCCGGCGTGGGACGCGGCAAGCCGGTGTCGATGTCGCCGCAGTTGGACCTGATTCGGAACGCGATGGGGCTCGAAGCCTGTTCCTATTCACAATCAAGTCCGGCGATTTGACGCGAGAGCATTGGGATACCGGCCAGCAAGCAGTGCGGCCATCGCTGAACGAAATATTTGATGACTATATACCGAACCGTATCCCGCCTCATTTTGCAAACTTGCCAGTCGTTATCTGTGTATGCATGGGAGGGGAGATGCGCGAAGATGTTCGTGCCCAGTGGAGCGGGTTCTGCCGGAATAACGAGGCAGCCAACGTTCACTTTGCCGAGTGGAATGGAGATCGCCTCGCTGATCTGATCCTCAACGGCATGTTGCGTTCAGAGTTAATTGAGAGTGAGAACCGGGGCCGGTTTCAGAAGGCGCTAGCGATGCTTGACCAGCCCGATGTTGCTTATCGGCATTTCTGTCACTTGCTAAATGCCATCTTCACTGAACCCAAGAACCAGACAGAGCGCACACGCCAGCTACGCAAGGCCTACCTTTGCCTTTGGATTCTCTTCGTATGGGCGCGTGATGCGGGTAACCTTGAAGCTGCATACCGAGCATCTGAGCTGGTCCTGCTACGTAGTTGGCCGCACTGCGATAATACCCGTCTGCGTAAGGGGACAGCGCAGCAGGAGCGGCTGGCTCATTTCGATCAAGTCTTGAAGCTGTATAACATCATCGCTCACCTTCTTCTCGTCGAGAAAATTGGGCCGTTCGCCGATAAGCGCTACGCGTTGTCAATGGCCGTAAATTCTCGCAATGCAGTCGACATCAACATCGCGCTGTTCGAGACTCTGGGAAGGTTATCTCTCCACGGACTATGGTTGGATGCCTTCAGTAATGTGCAGGATGAGGCATTCGCGCAGGCAATGAGCGAAGCAGCGGATAAGGTGCTCAATATAGCAATCGGGATGCTGAACGCGAACCCGGCGCTTATTGTTCCCGTTCGCGACGATTTCGCGATCGAGCTAGCTCTGTTTATGCGTCTAGCAGACGTCCGCGGTCGTCTTTCCAATGTCGCCGACTATATTCGTGGCATAGCCGAGCATTTGTGCGACGGTCTGGTGACTCGGCAGCACTATCCGATCCCGACGACAGATTATCGAGACGTCCTCGCTCACCCCGGAGACCGAAGCGACGAATACTTCGAAGAGCATACGCGGGCGGGGATTCTGTACACCTTCGTGCTAGCTTGGCTTGCGATGATAGGAGATGAGGAGCGCGCAGAGCGCCTTCGCAGCACGTTGCTTGAGCACGCTCCCCACATGACGCACCAAATCTGGATTCCTGACGGTCAAACGGATGAGGTCTTCTGGGACGGTGGTCGAGAACATGGCCTATCGGTACCCGGTCTTCCACTCAGTGAGTCACTCGAAGCCGTTTTCGATCTAATCAATCGCGTAATTGGGGAGCATCCACTGGAGGAGCGAGTAAGTGCTGTGAGAATAGGTTTGGCCCCTATCCTCTTCATGGCCTGCCGCCATTATCGCATGCCTATCCCACCTCACCTTTGGCGAGGTGATGATCGTTCCGAACCGGCCAGAACCGCCACTGATCAAACAATATCTGATCCTGAAGCGTAGCAGGCACAGGGTAGGTAGTCTTCGGTGCTGGCCTGCCTCGCGCAAAGATGGAAAAGGCGAAATCAATAGATTTCGCAGTAATTATTGATGGACTATGCTGTGCATAGTGTTTTTCATGGTATTAGGTTGATCGTTTGTTATAAGTTTTGAAATATTGGTTTTATTTTTGATTATTTACGATTGGGTGGGGAGAGTTTTCCCTCCATTTGACTCCCCAACACCAAACCCGGCCTCAGGCCGGGTTTGGTGTTTCTGGCAAGCAAAAAATTCCTGATCTGGTTATTTCCACTTATTTACTCCGTTTTGTGTCACGAAATACACTGCACCGTATAGTGTACTTATTGGTTGTCCGTGCGCTATGCAGTCTGAATACTTCCAGTACCTAACGAGGATTGAACGCTCATGACACAGAACGGCACCCAAAACCGTCAACTGACTCTCGCTTCGCGTCCGGCCGGAGCGCCGGGAAAGGATAACTTTCACCTGAAACTTGATTCCGTGCCTCAGATTGAGGAAGGGCAGCTGTTGCTTCGCACGGTTTATCTGAGCCTTGATCCGTACATGCGCGGGCGCATGAGTGATGCGAAATCCTACGCCGAGCCGGTGGCGATAGGCGAGGTGATGGTGGGGGGCACGGTTAACCGGGTGGTTGCTTCCCGGCATCCGGATTATCAGGCAGGGGACTGGGTCGTCAGTTATACCGTTGGCTGGCAGGATTACGGTGTGTCTGATGGTTCCATGCTGTTCAAGCTGAACCCGGAGCTCGGGCCGGTTTCCCACGCGCTGGGCGTCTTGGGAATGCCTGGGTTTACCGCTTACATGGGGCTGAAAGACATTGGCCAGCCGGAGCCGGGAGAGACTCTGGTGGTGGCCGCTGCCACCGGCCCGGTGGGGGCGACGGTGGCTCAGATTGGCAAGATTATGGGGTGCCGGGTCGTCGCGATCGCAGGTGGGGAGCAGAAGCGGCAGCACCTGGAGGCCATGGGGGTGGATGTGGCTCTGGATCACCGCGACCCGGACTTTGCCCAAAAGCTGGCAGAAGCCTGCCCGAAGGGCATTGATATCTACTTTGAGAACGTGGGTGGCGCGGTGTTCCGGGCGGTGTTGCCTTTGCTTAACTTCCGCGCCCGCATTCCTTTGTGCGGCACAGTCTCAGGGTACAACGCGGTGGATTTGCCGGAAGGCCCGGACCATCTGGATATGGCCTGGTCTATTTTGCAGACCCGGAGAGTCAAGGTTCAGGGCTTCATCATTTTCGATGACTACGGGCATCGTTATGAAGAGTTCGCCGAGGAAATGGCCCGTTGGGTTGCTGAAGGAAAGATTGAGTATCTGGAGCAGATTATTGACGGCCTTGAAGCCGCTCCGGAAGGGCTTCGGGATCTTCTTGAAGGAAAGAATTTCGGGAAGCTGGTCGTCCGGGTTGGCCCGGATGAGTTGGCCTGATGCAGCAGGTTTAAATCCGATTATGGATACTTTCCGGAGGTCAGATGCGTAGATTCTCATTGATAACACTGGCGGTACTCAGCGGAGCCTCGGCTCACGCTGAGGTGGTCAGGATTCCCCAGGAGTCGGGGTTTTCCGGCTATGTGATGGGGGGTGTCGGCTATACCGACTATCAAAGTAACTTTTTCCAGGGGCCAGACGACGACCATGAAACCCATGGCGGTCTGGGCGGGGGGCCGGATGACCGGAATGCTGTTCATGCCGTTGGTGGTCTGGATTTGCGTTACACGTTTGCGGAAACCCGGACTCAGGTGTTTCTGGGGAACCTTCTCCAGGACGCAATCCGCTACGATTTCACCCAGCAATTCGGTGTGCGGCAGGAGGTGGACGGGAAGGGCATCGTGGCGCTTTCCTACGTGTTCAATACCAAAGATGCTGAAACCTGGAGTGATCCTTATCAAAACGGTGACCGTGATGACACCGACATGACGATGGATGGGGTGCGTCTGGCCTGGGATCAGATCTGGGGATCGGGTTTCAATGCCGGTTATACCTACCAGGAACTGGATCTGGACCGGGAAAAAAGCGGGGAGAGCCTCGGGCTTGATGCGCGGGAGCGTGCTTTGCTGGACCGCAACGGGACGGTTCACCAGTTCCGTTTCTCCTACGATTGGGCGATTGCGCCGAATCAGGGATTACGCCCCGAGGTGGTATACAGCAATGGCGACCTTGATGGAGAGGCCGTCAGTTTCGATCGCTACCTGTTCAAGCTCACCTATGGTCTGCATCGGGAGCGCTGGTCGCTGACGGCGAACGCGTTCGCGGGCACCACCCGTTACAGCGATGACAATCCGGTTTTCTCGGACAGGGCGAATTCGGATGAGTATGGCCTGGGAGCCAGTGTGTACTGGCACAAGCTGTTCGGTGTGAACCGCCTGAGCGGAATCGCATCCGTCGCCCTGATGGAATCGGAGTCGGATATCCGTTTCTACGACGCGGGTATGAGCCATGTGAGCACGGGCCTGCTGTACAAGTTCTGAGCCTGTCCGGGCCGGTGGTATTCCGGTTTGATCAGCAAGGGGGGGCCTGATAATGGCCCCCTTTTTTTATTGGAATCTCCGGTATGGCTTTTCCGTGTTCTGGGTGTCGAGTATGCATTGAGAGGCGGTAAAACCGGGGCAGGATTTGATATGATGGTACAGGTTTAATGAGCAACTGACCTGTGGCCCGACTGGAAGCCTTCTTTGAGCACTGATCCCTGCCGTAATATTGACGAGTACTGGATGAATCGCGCCCTGGCTCTGGCCGCCGAGGCGGCACTACGCGATGAGGTGCCGGTAGGGGCTGTGGTGGTGCTTGACGGCAAGGAAGTCGGTGCCGGGTTTAATGCGCCGATCAGTGGGTGCGACCCGACCGCCCATGCCGAAATCCGGGCATTGCGTGATGCTGCTGCGAGGGTTGGGAATTACAGGCTGTCCGGCGCCACGCTGTATGTGACTCTGGAGCCCTGTACCATGTGTGTGGGGGCCATCGTCCACAGTCGCATCAGTCGTTTGGTGTATGGCGCGCCGGAACCAAAAGCCGGGGCTGTTGAATCTGCTCGGAAAACTCTTGAAGAACCGCACCTGAACTGGGCTGTAGAGCCGGTTTCGGGTATCCTCGCCGAACAGTGCGGCAAGATCATCAGCGAATTTTTCAGTCGCCGCCGGCACGAGATCCGGCAGCGGCGCCAACAGTTATCAGGGAAGGAGTGACTATCTGACATGAACGTTCTCGTTACCGGCGGTGCCGGTTATATTGGCAGCCATGTTGTCCGGCAACTGGCGCAGGCAGGGCATGACATTGTTGTCTATGACAATCTGTCCACCGGCTACCGCTGGGCGGTGACCGCCGGTGAGCTTGTGGTGGGTGATCTGGCGGACGAGCAGGCGTTGGATGCCGTATTCGCTTCCCATAGCTTTGATGCGGTGCTTCATTTTGCGGCGAATATTGTGGTGCCGGAGTCGGTGGCCAACCCACTGAAGTATTACGGCAATAACACGCGGAACACGCTGAACTTGCTCAAGGCGGTCGAAAAATACGATATTCCTTACATGGTGTTCTCCTCGACGGCGGCCGTCTACGGCATGCCCGATGAGACGGTGTTGACTGAGGATATGCCTCTGGCCCCCATCAATCCGTACGGCGCTTCCAAAATGATGAGCGAGCGGATGATCATGGATCTGGCCGCGGCCTCAAAGCTCAATTATGTGATTCTCCGGTATTTCAACGTGGCGGGCGCCAATCCCGATGGGCTGCTGGGGCAGTCGACACCTGAGGCAACTCACCTGATCAAGGTCGCCTGTGAGTGCGTGACCGGCCAGCGGGATGGTATGAGTGTGTTCGGGACCGATTACGAAACCCGGGACGGCACGTGCATCCGCGATTACATTCACGTTGAGGATCTGGCCAAGGCGCACGTGATGGCGTTGGATTATATGGCCAATGGCGGGCAGTCTGAGGTGCTGAACTGCGGCTATGGCCGTGGTTTCACTGTGCGTGAAGTAATTGATGTGGTGAAGTCTGAGTCTGGTGCGGCGTTCCCTGTGCAGGAAACCGGCCGCCGGGCTGGCGATCCGGCTGCGCTGATGGCCGACAATACAAAAATCAAAAACATTCTGGGCTGGCAGCCGGATTACGATGACCTCAATACCATCGTCCGTACCGCGTTGGCCTGGGAAAAAATCTGGCTGCAGAAAAAGTCTGCTCACTGACCATTTTTGTTACATCTTTTCGGGAAGAATTGCATGAAAATCACGATTTTTGGAACCGGGTACGTTGGCCTTGTTACCGGAGCTTGTCTGGCGGATGTCGGGCATAACGTACTTTGCATGGATGTCGATCAGGGCAAGATCGAAAAACTCAAGAATGGCCAGATTCCTATCTATGAGCCGGGCCTGGACAATATTGTAAAACACACAGTGGAAGCGGGTCGTCTGGCGTTTACCACCGATACTGAAGAAGCGGTCAGGCACGGCACGTTGCAGTTCATTGCCGTGGGTACACCGCCGGATGAGGACGGCTCTGCCGACTTGCAGTACGTGCTGGCGGTGGCGAAGTCCATTGGTCAGTACATGGATGATTACAAGGTGGTGGTGGATAAATCCACTGTGCCCGTGGGTACCGGCGACAAGGTGAAAGCTGCGGTCCGTGCTCAGTTGGATCAGCGTGGTCTGGAGCTGGATTTTGATGTGGTGTCCAACCCGGAATTCCTGAAGGAAGGGGCGGCCATCAACGACTTCATGAAGCCGGACCGGATTGTTGTAGGCACAGAAAGCGAGCGCGCGGCGGAGCTGTTGCGGGAAGTCTACTACCCGTTTAACCGCAATCACGACCGGATGATTTTCATGGACATCCGTTCCGCAGAGCTGACCAAGTATGCGGCTAATGCCCTGCTGGCCACCAAAATCAGCTTCATGAATGAAGTGGCCAACCTGGCGGAACGTCTGGGCGCTGATATTGAAGAAGTGCGCCGTGGGATCGGTTCCGACCCGCGTATTGGTTACCACTTTATCTATCCCGGTTGTGGTTACGGCGGTTCCTGTTTCCCGAAGGATGTGCAGGCTCTGGCGCGTACTGCGCGTGCCTGTGACTACGATTCCAAGTTGCTGAATGCCGTTGAGGCTGTCAACTACGCACAGAAACATGTGCTGTTTGACAAGGTGTCTCATTACTTCCAGGGCAACCTTGAGGGCAAGGTTGTCGCGTTGTGGGGGCTGTCCTTCAAGCCTAATACCGATGATATGCGGGAGGCGTCTTCCCGTACATTGATGGAGAGTCTCTGGCGTGCCGGTGCGAGTGTCCAGGCTTTTGACCCGGAGGCAATGGAGGAGACTCAGCGCATTTATGGTGACCGCGACGATCTGACGCTGTGTGGTACGAAAGAGCAGGCGCTGAAAGGGGCCGATGTTCTGGTGATCTGTACAGAGTGGAAAGAGTTCCGTTCGCCGGACTTTGATGCGGTTGCGACCGCCCTGAATGAACCGGTGGTGTTTGATGGCCGGAACCTCTACGAGCCAGAGATGCTGGATCGTCACGGCCTGATCTACTACGCCATTGGTCGTGGCCGCAATCAGTTTCATTCGGCCGACTGAGGTCTGAGGAGCGCAAGTGATGTTTCAGCTCCACGAACGGTTAGCCGCCGACACTCACAAGCTGGGCGAAAGTCGCTTGTGTGAGGTTCTGCTGATGAACGACAGCACCTGGCCCTGGGTGATTCTGGTGCCCAGAGTGCCTGGCGTTCGGGAGATCTACGAACTGGATCAGCAACAGCAGCAGCGGTTACTGGCAGAGTCCTCTGCTCTGAGCGAGGGGATGATGGCGCTGTTTTCGGGAGATAAGATGAATGTGGCGGCGCTGGGGAACATGGTGCCGCAACTTCATCTGCATCACATTGTTCGCTTTGAGGGTGACCCGGCCTGGCCGGGCCCCGTCTGGGGCATGCAGCCTCCGGTCTCTTATGAGGCCGGGCAGCTGGCCGGCGTTGCTGCGAAGTTTCAGGCGCTGTTGGATTCGCTGGCCTGAGATTGCTTTACTCCTGGCCCTGTTGCCACCGGGCCAGGGTCTGCGAGCCTACCAGGATCATTCTCAGCTCGGTTTTTAGTTTAAGTTTGAGCTCGTCCCGCTCTTTTGGGGTAGCGTCGAGGGCTTCAGCTCCCTGGTTGAAGACCAGCGTTACCATAGCCTCTGCCACCAATCGCGCCTCTGTCAGCGATTTGTTCTGTTCATCAGCAAATCGAACCAGGTCGTCGGCCAGTTCGGTTACGAAGTGATCGATTTCGGCTTTGACCGCTGTTCGAAAAGGCTTTGATACCCCGGTGCGCTCCCTCAGCATGAGGCGGAACAGGTTGGCGTTGTTGCCAAGATATTCCATAAATGTATCCACCGAGGTGGAGATGGCGCTGCCGTCCCGGGCAATCCGCTTGCGGGCCTGCCGCATGAGCTGGCGAAGCGCGACACCGCCTTCATCCACCAGGGCAAGGCCAAGTTCATCAAGCTCCGAGAAATGGCGGTAGAACGAGGTGGGCGCGATGCCTGCTTCCCGGGCAACTTCCCTCAGGCTCAGGCTGCCAAACCCGCGGTCTGCGCTCAATTGGGCGAGGGCAGCGTCCATCAGCGCGCGACGGGTCCTCAGCTTCTGTTCCGCTCTGGTGGCCAACGTGTAACTCCATGCTTCGGTCAAACCATGCATTTTAGCCCCGGGGTTTTTGATAGTCATCCCGGGAGAGGCGCCTGAGTACCATTTGTGCTCTGAGACGCCTGATTTTCAGTGTCATTGTGTTTATAATGGGCGGCTTTTCGGCCACGGCCATCGTCTTTTTGCGAGGGCTGACAGAATCAGCTCTAACGCTTTGATTTAACGCGAACACATTCAGAAACAACGGGAACCGGTATGCGCAGCCATTATTGCGGTGGGATCAACGAATCCCACATCGATCAGGAAGTGACACTCTGCGGATGGGTACATCGCCGCCGCGATCACGGTGGGGTAATCTTCCTGGATCTGCGAGATCGGGATGGCTTGTCTCAGGTGGTTGTAGATCCAGACACCCCCGAAAGCTTTGCCCTGGCAGAGAAAGTCCGCAGCGAATTTGTTATCAAGGTCACCGGCCGAGTTCGTCGTCGCCCGGCTGGAACCGAGAATAACAACATGCCCACCGGTCAGGTGGAGTTGTTGGGCAAAGAGGTCGTGATTCTGAACGCGGCTGCCACCCCTCCGTTCCCGCTGGATGAGCATGTGGACGTGGGTGAGGATGTGCGTCTGCGTTATCGTTTTGTGGACCTGCGCCGCCCGGAAATGATCAATCGCCTCCGGTTCCGCTCCCGCGTGACCAGTTACATTCGTAACTTCCTGGATAGCCGCGGTTTCATGGACGTTGAAACTCCGATTCTTACTCGCGCAACGCCGGAAGGCGCCCGTGATTACCTGGTGCCGAGCCGTACCCACGAAGGTTCCTTTTTTGCTTTGCCGCAGTCTCCGCAGCTGTTCAAGCAGATGCTGATGGTCTCTGGTGTCGATCGTTACTACCAGATTGCCAAGTGCTTCCGGGACGAAGATCTGCGCGCTGATCGTCAGCCGGAGTTCACGCAGGTGGATATCGAGGCGTCGTTCATCGATGAACAGGCGCTGATGGAGCTGAATGAAGACATGGTTCGCGCTCTGTTCAAGGATGTCCTGGATGTGGAGCTGCCTGAATTCCCCCGTATGCCGTATTCAGAAGCCATGCAGCGCTATGGCAGCGACAAGCCTGATCTTCGGATTCCCCTGGAGCTGCAGGACGTTGGTGATCTGGTTGAAAGTGTGGACTTCAAAGTCTTCGCCGGCCCGGCTCAGGACCCGAAAGGGCGTGTCGCTGCGCTGCGTGTGCCTAAAGGGGCTGAGCTGACCCGTAAGCAGATTGATGACTACACCAAGTTTGTTGGTATCTACGGTGCAAAGGGGCTCGCCTACATCAAGGTCAATGAGCTTGCCAAGGGTGTCGACGGCCTGCAGTCACCCATTGTGAAGTTCCTGGGTGGTGACGTTGCACTGGCAATCATGGAGCGGGTAGGCGCTGAGGATGGCGACCTCGTGTTCTTCGGTGCCGACAAGGCGTCGGTGGTCAATGAGGCGCTGGGCGCCTTGCGGATCAAAGTCGGGCACGATCTCAACATGCTGACCTCTGAGTGGGCACCGCTGTGGGTGGTTGACTTCCCGATGTTTGAAGAGCTGCCTGATGGCGGGCTGACGGCGATTCACCATCCGTTTACGGCGCCGTCCTGCAGCCCCGAAGAACTGGCGTCAGACCCGGCAAATGCGTTGTCCCGTGCCTATGACATGGTGTTGAATGGCACCGAGCTGGGCGGTGGGTCTATCCGTATCCACGATGAAAAAATGCAGGAAGCGGTGTTCCGTATTCTGGGCATTGGTGAGGAAGAGGCGCGTGCCAAATTTGGCTTCCTGCTGGACGCTCTGAAGTTCGGCTGCCCCCCTCATGGCGGCCTGGCTTTTGGTCTGGATCGACTGGTGATGCTGATGACCGGCTCATCGTCTATCCGTGACGTCATTGCTTTCCCGAAAACCCAGAGTGCCACCTGTCTGATGACTCAGGCGCCGGGCGAAGTAGACGAGAAGCAGCTGAAAGAGTTGCATATCCGCCTTCGTCGATCTGCAAAAGCCGTTGACGGCAACAAGGCAGAAGACAAGTCGTAAATCCGATTGCCGGAGCGTCCAGGGGGCGCTCCGGTAACCGTCAGGAGTATTGATAATGGCTGGACACAGCAAATGGGCCAATATCAAGCACCGCAAAGCGGCCCAGGATGCAAAGCGTGGTAAGATTTTTACCAAGCTGATCCGCGAGCTTACTGTTGCTGCCCGCATGGGCGGTGGCGATCCCAATGATAATCCCCGTTTGCGTGCGGTGGTCGATAAGGCCCTGACCGCAAACATGAAAAAAGACACCATTGAGCGAGCCATTGAGCGCGGCGCTGGTGGTGGCGATGACAGCAACTACGAAGAACTCACGTACGAAGGTTACGGCCATGGCGGCGTCGCCGTGTTCGTGGAAGCGATGACCGATAACCGGAATCGTACGGTGGCTGAGGTGCGTCATGCCTTCAGCAAGTTCGGTGGCAATCTCGGTACAGAGGGTTCCGTTGCCTATCTTTTCAGCCGGCAGGGCATCATCAGCTATGGGCCCGACACCGACGGTGACCAACTGATGGAGTCAGCACTTGACGCCGGGGCAGACGATCTTCAGGTGCAGGATGATGGCTCGTATGAAATCGTGACCACCCCTGACGAGTATCTGGATGTAAAAGACTCGCTGGTGGCAGCAGGTTTTGTGCCAGACAACGCGGAGGTCACTATGGTGCCATCCACCACTGCGGAGCTTGATCGTGAGGGTGCAGAGACCTTTCTCAAGTTGATTGATCTTCTGGAAGATCTGGATGACGTGCAGAACGTCTATCACAACGCAGAGATTTCTGCCGACATCATGGAGTCCCTTTAGTTTGACCTTGCCAGTTGAGAGGCGGCCGCGCTGATGGCCATCATCATGGGCGTGGACCCGGGTTCCCGTATTACCGGGTACGGCATCATTCGTGCCGAAGGGCGCACTATGGAGTACCTCGACAGTGGCTGTATTCGCGTTGGTGAGAAACCCATGGCAGAGCGCCTTCAGACTATTTTTCACAGTCTGGCGTTGCTGATCGGCGAGTATCGCCCGGAAGAATTTGCCATCGAACAGGTGTTCATGGCCCGGAACCCGGACTCCGCACTCAAGCTGGGCCAGGCCAGGGGAGCTGCGATTGTCAGCGCCGCCAACAGTGGCCTGGCAGTGCATGAGTATTCCGCCCGCCAGGTCAAGCAAGCCGTTGTTGGCACAGGTGGCGCCGATAAATCTCAGGTGCAGCATATGGTGCAGGCACTTCTGAGCCTGTCCCGAAAGCCTCAGGCGGATGCAGCGGATGCACTGGCCATTGCGCTTTGCCATGCCCATATGAATCAAAGTGTCTTACGAGTGGCCCGAACCGGGGGTCGGGTAAGAAGCGGGCGCGTGCGCCAACCATAAACGGCTGGATGCCAAGACAGGAGAGTCCATTTGATTGGTCGAATCCGTGGGATGCTGATTGAGAAGTCTCCCGGGCAGGCGCTGGTGGAGTGCGCGGGTCTGGGGTATGAAACTGACATTCCCTACACCACGTTTTTTAATCTGCCGGAGGTTGGGCAGGAAGTTACCCTTCATACTCATTTTGTTGTCCGTGAGGATGCCCAGAGCCTGTTTGGGTTTGCCTCCCGCCTGGACAGGGACCTTTTCCGGCTGCTGATCAAGGTGAACGGGGTGGGGCCAAAGCTGGCGGTGGGTATTCTGTCGGGGCTCGATGCCCGTCAGTTCATCCGATGCATCGAAGCGAGGGATGCAAACTCCCTGGTTAAATTGCCGGGCATTGGCAAGAAAACGGCTGAGCGATTGCTGATTGAGATGACGGACCGCATCGGGCAGTTGGAAGGGCAGTTCGTGCCTTTGGCTTCGGAATCCGGGGCGGCTCTGGATACGGCCGTTCCTGCCGCCGGGGCAGACGATCCGAGAGAGGAGGCGGAGGCGGCGCTCATTGCGTTGGGGTACAAGCCGCAGGAAGCGTCGAAAGCCATCGGAAAAATCGCCGAGCCAGACATGAGCCGGGAGACACTGATTCGCCTTGCCTTGAAGAACATGATTCCCGCCGGGTAACCCCCGGCGTTTTTGTATCAGTTGAGGGCGCGTGCACTATGACACCAATGTGTATAGAGCGTAACGTGACTCGCAACAGACCCTTTGTACAATTGGGGCAACCTGACCATCCGGGGCAACCAATGGGCACGTTGTTTATCCCCCGTAATCGGATAATGACATGATTGAATCAGACCGACTGATATCGGCCAAGGCCGGAGAGTATGAGGAAGTGCAGGATCGGGCCATTCGTCCGACGCTGCTCTCTGAGTATGTTGGTCAGCCCACCGTGCGCGAACAGATGGAGATTTTTATCTCTGCCGCGCGGGGCCGTCAGGAAGCCCTGGATCATGTTCTTATTTTCGGCCCGCCAGGTCTTGGTAAAACAACGCTGGCAAACATCATTGCCAATGAGATGGGGGTGGCTATCAAGACCACGTCCGGCCCGGTTCTGGAAAAGGCGGGGGACCTCGCCGCTATGCTCACGAACCTGGAAGAAGGTGATGTGCTGTTTATTGATGAGATTCATCGCCTGAGTGCTGCCGTGGAAGAGGTGCTTTATCCCGCCATGGAAGACTATCAGCTGGATATCATGATCGGGGAAGGGCCGGCGGCACGGTCTATCAAGCTGGATCTGCCGCCTTTCACGTTGGTGGGAGCCACCACCCGTGCGGGACTCCTGACATCCCCCCTCAGGGATCGTTTTGGCATCGTTCAGCGTCTGGAGTTCTACAATCATCAGGATCTCACTCATATCATCGCCCGCTCTGCACGCCTGTCGTCGGTCGAGATCGAAGAGGCTGGCGCCTTTGAGATTGCCCGTCGGTCCCGGGGGACGCCGCGGATCGCCAACCGGTTGCTTCGGAGGGTGAGGGATTACGCGGAAGTGCGGTCAAATGGCCGGATTACTGCTGAGATTGCGGATCAGGCCCTGAACATGCTGAAAGTAGACAATCAGGGGTTCGATCATATGGATCGTCGCCTGTTGCTTGCCATGATTGAGAAATTTGATGGCGGCCCGGTCGGAGTGGAAAGTCTGGCGGCAGCAATCAGTGAGGAGCGGGGCACCATCGAAGATGTGCTGGAGCCATTCCTGATACAGCAAGGGTTCATGGTGCGGACACCCCGGGGGCGTATGGTGACATCGAACGCTTATCAGCATTTTGGTGTTGTCGGGCCAAAGTCTGGTCGGGAGGAT
Organism: Marinobacter daepoensis DSM 16072; assembly: GCF_000421165.1. GTDB lineage: Bacteria > Pseudomonadota > Gammaproteobacteria > Pseudomonadales > Oleiphilaceae > Marinobacter > Marinobacter daepoensis. Next base: position 596,576 of record NZ_ATWI01000009.1, on the reverse strand, counting down.
GATTCTTTTGAGTGAATCTCCTGATATCGGGATTCTTGAGCTACCTATTCGTGTGTATATTGAGGATACAGACGCCGGTGGTATTGTCTTCCATGCAAAATATTTGCATTACATGGAGCGCGCCAGAACGGAGTGGGTGAGGCATCAGGGCGTGGGCCTTCGGGCGGGTCTTGAAGACAACATCAGTTACGTGGTTCAGAAAATGAATCTGCATTACCGGGTGCCAGCCAGGTTGGATGATGAGCTGCTGGTTACGGCGGAGTTGGTGGGCGCTTCCCGGGTTTGGATGGGATTCCGGCAATGCGTATACCGGGCCAGTGGCCGAGAGCTGCTGTGCGAAGCAGACGTGCGGGTTGCCTGTGTTGCTCTGGACACCGGAAAGCCCAGGCGCTTCCCGGAAAACATGCAGGATGTTCTTAAGAAGTTCTCATAATCTATTGAAAAATATAAAGCTACTTGGGAGTAAACAGTGGAAGCGGAACTGTCAGTCTGGCACCTGATTTCAAACGCCGGGATATTGGTACAGCTGGTCATGCTGTTGCTGATGCTCGCATCGGTCGTTTCCTGGGCGCTGATTTTCCAGCGCCTGCAGGTCTTCAGAAAAGCTCGGCAAGCACAACTGGAGTTCGAGGACCGGTTCTGGTCCGGTATGGATCTCGGTCAACTCTACAAAGAGGTGAGTGCAGAGCCCACGCCGTTCTCAGGCATGGAGGCGGTGTTTCGTGCCGGGTTCAAAGAATTCTCCCGCTTGCGTCAGCAAAGTCGTGACGCCGATGCCGTCATGGAAGGGACTCAGCGGGCCATGCGGGTGGCATTTTCCCGAGAGCAGGAGCGACTGGAGACCCATCTTCCATTTCTGGCAACCGTCGGGTCAACCAGTCCGTATGTGGGCCTGTTTGGTACGGTTTGGGGGATTATGAACTCATTCCGGGGGCTGGCTCAGGTTCAGCAGGCGACGCTTGCTACGGTTGCTCCAGGGATTTCAGAAGCTCTGATTGCGACCGCTATGGGTTTGTTTGCAGCGATCCCGGCGGTTATTGCCTACAACCGGTTTTCCGCCATGTCTGATGCTTTGCTCAAGAACTATGAAACGTTCGCAGAGGAGTTTTCCAGCATCCTGCACCGCCGGGTCCATAACAGTGAGCAAACCGCAGCGTAAGTGGCTGGCTGTGACAGGAGGTTAGCGTGAGGAAAGGTATGGGAATGATGCCTCAGCAGCGGCGTAAGCCAATGTCTGAGATCAACGTGGTCCCTTACATTGATGTGATGCTGGTGCTTCTGGTGATTTTCATGGTGACTGCGCCCATGCTGACGCAGGGCGTGAAAGTGGATTTGCCGGAAACCACCTCTGATCCGATTCAGCAGGATAAGGACGTAGAATCCATTACCGTGTCAGTCGACAGTAACGGCGCATACTTTCTTGAAGTCGGGGATGATGCCAGCGAACCGATGGCGCTCGACGAAGTGCGGAATCAGGTGGCAAAGATTCTGTCACAGAGAACCAATGGCGAAGTGCTGGTGCGAGGGGATGAATACGTCGACTATGGGGTGGTTGTGCGCCTGATGGCAGAACTTCAGGCGGCAGGCGCAACCGGTATTGGACTGATAACCGACGCACCGAATGATAACCAGTAACAGGATGGTGGTGACATTTTGAAAGGTCACAAGCGGGACATCCTCAGCTCGGGAAAGGCACCACTGAAATCGCCGGTTGCGGTCTCTGTGGCTTTGCATCTGTTGGTGTTCGGGGTCGCCCTGGCGGGGTGGTCCTGGAGTACGCCTCCCGAACCTGAGCCCAGAAGTATCTCGGCCAGGTTGATAAGCCCGGAGCCCCGGCCTTCACCCGTGGTTGAGGAAAAAGATCAGCCGGACAAGGATCGGGAGCGAAAGCAGGCGGAAGCTCAGGAGCGCCAACGGGTTCAGGAAGAGAAAGCCCGGAAGGAAGCCGAGAAAAAGGCGCAGGAAGAAGCTCAGCGCCGAGAGGAAGAGCGTCGCCGACAAGAGGCGCAGGCACAGGAGTTGGCTGAAAAGCAGGCCCGGGAGCGAGAGGCTGCCCGCCAGAAGGCCGAGGCTGAAGCCAAAGAACGTGAGCGGCAGAAAGCGGAAGAAGAGCGTCGCAAGCAGGAAGAGGTGAAGCGCCGGGCTGAGGAAGAAAAACGGCGCCAGGAAGAGCAGCGTCGCAAAGAGGCCGCTGAGCAGGAGCGAAGGGAAGAAGAGGCTCGCAAGAAAGAGGCGGAAAAGAAACGCCTGGAAGCAGAGCGGCGGCTTAGGGAGCAGCAGTTAGAAGCTTTGGCCGAACAGGCGAGCCAGGACCGCGAAGCCGAAGCTCGCAAGCAGCAAGAAGCTGCTGCCGCGCGTGCCCGGGAAGCGCAGATGCTGAGCGAAAGTGAGAAGTATCAGGCCTTGATTCGTGAACGGCTTAGCCAGGCCTGGTATCCGCCGTCTTCGGCCACGGAAAACATGACCGCCAGATTACAGATTACCCTGTTGCCGACAGGAGAGTTGGTTGGCGTTAAGTTGATCAGTGGGAGCGGGAACACGGCGTTTGACAACTCGGCACTGAGTGCGGTCCGATCTTTGAATCGCTACCCCATTCCGGAGAATCGTGACACCTTTGAGCGTTATTTCCGCCAGTTCACGATTGAGTTCAATCCCAAGAAAATGCGGCGATAAGGCTGATGATGCTTATGACAGACAGAAAGTTTTGTCTTGACCGAATACTCAAAACCCCGGCCATTGTGTGGCTGGCCCTGATGCTGACATTGCCGTCGGGCGCTCGGGCGGAGCTTCTGATCCGAATTACGGAGGGCGCAAGTTCGGCGATTCCGATTGCCGTAGTGCCTTTTGCTGAAAGCGGCAGCATGCCGGCGGGCGATAAGGTCAGCAGCGTGGTGCAATCGGACCTGACCATGAGCGGTGAATTCCGTCCCCTCGAGCCATCCAGAATGCTGAGCCTCCCGTCGGAGCGTTCAGAAGTCTACTTCCGGGATTGGCGGCTTCTTGGGCAGCGGTACGTGCTCGTGGGCCAGCTTACCCGCAATGGCGACCGGGTTCAGGCCCGCTATGAGCTGTTTGATGTCAATCAGGAGAAACGGGTGCTGGGAGAAACGGCTGCAGCGCCCGCCGGCAACGTGCGTTCGCTGGCGCATCACATCAGTGACCGGGTTTATGAGGCTATCACCGGAGTTGAGGGTGTCTTCTCAACCAAGCTGGCCTATATAACCGTGAGCGGGCAGGGCGATCAGACGCGCTACCGCCTTCAGGTCAGTGATGTCGACGGAAAGCGTGCCAAGATTCGCCTTGAAAGCCGTGAGCCGATTCTGTCACCGGCATGGTCTCCTGATGGCAAGAAGCTCGCGTATGTCTCGTTTGAGACGGGAAAACCGGTGATTTTTGTCCATGAACTGGCCACAGGTGAGCGCCAGAAAGTGTCGGACTTGCCGGGGCTTAATTCGGCACCGGCCTGGTCAGCCGATGGCCGTTCCCTGTTAATGACGTTGTCCCGTGATGGCAATGCCGAAATCTATAGCAAGGATCTGGCCAGCGGAAAGCTGAGCCGGTTGACCAATCATTGGGCCATTGATACCGAAGCGGCGTGGGATCATTCTGATCGTGGCATCTACTTTACGTCGGATCGGTCCGGTGGCCCTCAGATTTATCATATGGAACGCCCGGGCGCCGAACCGCGTCGGATTACCTTCGGAAGTCGCTATAACGCCCGGCCGCGACCGAGCCCGACGGGTGACTACGTGTACTACGTTCATCAGCGTGACCGGTCGTTTCACATTGCCAGAATGAATCTGGAAAATGGTGAGGAGTCTGTGATTACGCGCACTGGCTCGGATGAGTCGCCCAGTGTGTCTCCGAATGGCCGGTTGCTGATTTATGCAACACGGCAGGAGGGGGAAGGAGTGTTAACCGTGGTGTCTGCAGACGGCGGCGCGGCATACAGTCTCCCGGCCTCGGAAGGAGAGGTGCGGGAGCCGGCCTGGGGTCCGGTCACCCGATAGGTACGTACTGAACCCATTCATTAAAACCAAGAGCTGAAAAAGAGGAAGTAATATGATGAAGACGTCTGTATCTGCCAAAGCATTTGCCATGCTCCTGTCCGCAGGTCTGGTTGCGGGTTGTAGCTCCACAGGTGAAACGGTTGATGAGGGAGGTTACGGCTCCGACGTAGCGGCCATCGATCAGGACGGTGGCTCCACCGTGTACGGTGGCGATGACGGTTCCGGGATTTCCAGTTCAGGTCTGACCGATGAAGAGCGTCAGGCAGCTCAGGAGCAAGCGGAGCAGCAAGCACTGCGTGACATTACGGTTTTCTACTTTGATTTCGATACGTCTGAAATCAAGCCAGACACCCGTGATGTGTTGGTAGCCCATGCCCGTTACCTGGCCGACAACCCGCGCAGTCAGGTGCGTCTGGAAGGTCATGCGGATGAGCGTGGCACCAAAGAGTACAACCTGGCTCTGGGTGAGCGTCGTGCCAATGCCGTACAACGCTTCCTGATTGTAAACGGCGTTTCCCGTGGCCAGATTGAAACCATCAGCTATGGTGAAGAAAAGCCGGCTGTGCGTGGTGGAACCGAGAGTGCACATGCTCAGAACCGTCGCGTAGAGCTGGTGTTCCCGTAAAACCGAACGGACGGACGTTTCCATGAGAAAACAACTCATGGCGGCCGTGCTTCTCCCGCTGGGCATTGGCCTGGCGGGAGTTACCCAGGCACAGTCGTCCACACCTGCCTATCAGAACACGAGCTCCGAAGCCCAGCGCAAGGCTGGAAACAGTCAGGCAACGGCGGAGCTGTTCTACATGATTCAGCAGTTGCAGCGAGAGGTCAGAGACCTTCGGGGCAAGGTTGAGGGGCAGGAACATCAGATTACCCGCCTGCAGCAGCAGGGAAGGGATCGTTACGTTGATCTGGATCAGCGGATACTGGAGCTTTCCAAATCCATTGAAAACCGGGAGGCAGCGGCCGGTCAGCCAGATTCCGAAAGCGCGGACGGTAACGGCGGGCGGCTGACTCCGGCCCGGGTGTATCGTTCTCCGGAAGCTGAAGAGCAGGAGCGCTACAATCAGATCATTGACCTGATTCGCAACAAAAAGGACTTTGACTCGGCCATCACGCAGCTATACGAGTTTGTCGACAAATACCCGGAAGGGGATCTGACGGTCAATGCCTACTACTGGTTGGGAGAGGTATACCTGGCCAAGCCGCAGCTGGAGCAGGCTCAGCAGGCTTTTACTATCGTATCGACTCGGTATGCGGATCACCGAAAAGCGCCAGATGCGGTCTACAAGCTTGGGGTAACATTGGATAAGCTTGGTGAGAAAAGTGAGGCCCGGCGGCGGATGAACATGGTGGTTCAGCAGTATCCGAAGTCAGGGGCGGCAGATCTTGCAAAGAAATACCTGGAGTCCAATCAGGGTTGACTGGATTTTGGTCAGGTTGCCTACATCTTGACCGATTGATAAAAAAAATTGGCTCACCCCAAAAAAAGGGGTTGATCACCAAAAAAATATCAGTAATATGTGCGCCTCGTTTGGGTCGTTAGCTCAGTTGGTAGAGCAGTTGGCTTTTAACCAATTGGTCGAAGGTTCGAATCCTTCACGACCCACCAAATTCAGAGTAGCCGTTTTGGCGGGGCTCGCTGGATGAAAAGCCAGCATACAGTTATGGGTCGTTAGCTCAGTTGGTAGAGCAGTTGGCTTTTAACCAATTGGTCGAAGGTTCGAATCCTTCACGACCCACCAATAAGGCAGGCCAAGCAATAGGGTTTGCGAAAAAAAGAGCCGAAAGGCTCTTTTTTTTTGCCTTCAAAAACCCAATGGTGGTGGCAGAATGAAAACCGTCCCGTGGCCTATCACAGATAGGTTTCACGGCCATGAATCAAAAGGCAGAAGTGGTATACTCTGGCCGTGAACGTCAATCAGAGAATAAACGATGACTAAAGCGCAAGACCGCATTCTGGTTCAGGAACATCTCGCCCACGCGGCGGAACCCAAACCCCTGAGCGCCTCCGAAAAAGCAGAGCTGGAGGCCAGGATCAAGGTGGCTCTGAAGGAGAAGGATGCCGTTCTGGTTGCGCACTACTACACCGACCCGGATATTCAGCGACTGGCTGAAGAAACCGGCGGCTGTGTGGCCGACTCACTGGAGATGGCGCGCTTTGGTAACCAGCACCCGGCATCGACTGTCGTTGTGGCAGGGGTTCGTTTCATGGGGGAGACGGCAAAGATCCTTAATCCGGAGAAGCGGGTGTTGATGCCAACGCTCGAAGCTACGTGTTCCCTGGATATTGGTTGCCCGGCAGATGAATTCTCCGCCTTCTGTGATCAGCACCCGGACCGCACGGTGGTGGTTTACGCCAATACCTCAGCGGCGGTGAAAGCTCGCGCTGACTGGGTCGTGACCTCCAGCTGTGCCCAGGCCATCGTTGAGCATCTGGATGCGAAAGGGGAGAAAATCCTGTGGGCGCCGGATAAGCATCTGGGGGGCTATGTCCAAAAGACCACGGGGGCGGATGTCCTGCTTTGGGATGGCTCCTGCATCGTGCATGAGGAGTTCAAATTCCGGGGGCTGGAAGATCTCAAGGCTCTGTATCCGGATGCGGCGGTTCTGGTGCATCCGGAATCACCTGATGCGGTGGTTCAGATGGCCGATGTGATTGGTTCAACCTCCCAGTTGATCCACGCCGTGCAGACGTTGCCGAACGACGAGTTCATTGTTGCTACCGACAACGGTATTTTCTACAAGATGCAGCAACTGGCGCCGAGCAAGACGTTGATTGAGGCGCCCACGGCTGGCAACGGAGCTACCTGTCGCAGCTGTGCTCACTGCCCCTGGATGGCCATGAATGGCCTGGAGAACCTGCTTCAGGTTCTTGAATCAGGGGATCAGGAGGTGCTGGTGGATGAGGGCTTGCGAGAGGATGCATTGCGCCCGCTGCGGCGAATGCTGGACTTTACGGCCAATATGAACCTCAAGGCGGCGGGCAACGCCTGAGCGCCTGATCAACCGGCTTCGCGTGCCTGAAGCCGGTTGGTGAGTTCTCCAAGGCGCTCGCTGACCACCTGCCGCTCGGCAGACCCGGCGGGCAGCTTCTCCTGAGCCTGGCGCAGTTGGCGCTGGGCGGATTTCAGGTCACCCATCAGTACATCGTATTCGGCTCTTGCCCGATGCACGCCAACAATATTTCTTGCCACGCCTTCGGCTTCTGCCAGTCTGAGCCAGAGTTGCTCCTGGCCGGGCAGGCGTCGAGTGAGTTCCCGCAGATAGTCGGAGGCCGTTGCGCCATTGCCGTCAGCCAGTTCCGTGGCAGCCAGCGTTACGGTTATCGGGTAGTTGCCCGGGTTTCGCGCCAGGGCCTGCGTCAGCAGGTTTCTGGCATCGCTGTATCGTTTCTGGCTGATCAGTGTTTCGGCCAGTGAAACCTGAAGAGTAATGCGCCCGGGATTGGCTTCCAGAAGTTTTCTCAGCAGCTGTTCAGCATCCTGATAACGGCGGCTCTGGTGATAGGCTACGGCCAGTCCATAGCGAATGGCATCGTTGTGCTGCGTCTCTTCCTGGTTGAGATAGTTCTCAAAGGTCTCTGCTGCTTTCTCCGGTGACTTGCTGTAATGCACCTGGAGGCGGCTGCGGACAAGGTGATATTCCTGCCCATCCTGGATTTTGGTGTCGGGGTATTGCTCCGCCCGGTTGCGGCTGTCGGCCACCCGATTCTGTGTCAGGGGGTGAGTCGAAAGGTATTCCGGAAGCCGGTTCCCTTGTAGCCGGTTCTGGCGCATCATGATTTCAAACATTTCCGGCATGCCGCGGGGGTCCATTCCTGCGCTGGCCAGAATGTCCATACCGACCCGGTCGGCTTCCTGCTCATGCGCCCGGCTGTAAGCCAGCATGTTCTGTACGGTCAGTGCCTGGGTGCCTGCGATGGCGGCAATGCCAATGTCGGATTGAGTAACTGCAGACAGTACGATGCCGGCGATCATGCCGGCCAGGGTAAGTGGTGCGCTGGTTTCCTGCTGTTGCATTCGGCGGGCAAAATGCCGTTGGCTCAGGTGAGCCAGTTCGTGGGCCAGTACAGAGGCAAATTGCTGTTCCGTGGTGGCGTTCAGGAACAGGCCGCCGTTAACGCCAACAACCCCTCCTGGTACGGCGAAGGCGTTAATGGCCGGGCTGTCGATGATAACCAGCTTCAGGTCCCGGTTATCCAGAGGGGCGGAGGGGACGAGGCGATAGATGATCGAACTCAGGTAATCATAGACCAGAGGGTCCTGCAGCTGCGGTGCTGAGCGCCGGATGGAGGACATCACCTGTTGTCCGATATCGGCTTCCAGTTGTCCGGAAATGAGCCCGCCACTGCCTCCGATGCTCGGGAGATCGGACGACTGGGCGTAGGCGGTCGGGAGCGCGGGTGCCATCAGGAGCGACAGAAGCAGAGCTCTGGCCCAGGAGCGATGGCGGTTGTTGCGATGGAGGTTCATGTGTCTGAAAGTACCCTGAATCCAGATTGCCCGTTTGACAAGGCGGCTCCCGGCAAGTTCTCAGGAGCATTACCAACTCTTGTGATGCAATAGAGTAACACCAGCGGCATAATGCGTGCCTGATTACTGTATTAAACGTAATGGTAACGGCTGAATATGTCTGACAAAACCCTGGATGCGACCGGTTTGCGTTGTCCCATGCCGCTTCTGAAAACGAAGCTGGAACTCAATGCCATGGCTCCCGGGCAGGAGCTGGAGGTGGTGGCCACCGACACAGGTTCGAAACGGGATATCCCGGCGTGGCTTGCGCTATCGTCCCATACTCTTGTCAGCCAATCGGAGAGTAATGGGGAGTACCGTTTCGTGATAAAGTGCGGCGGTTAATTTCCGGAGTCATTCATGGTCAGAATTCTGCGTGGTCTAGCCCACAAATATTTTTCAGACGAAGAAGCCGTTATCCTGTTCCTGCTTCTGGTGGCCGGAACGGTCTTCATCATCTGGTTCGGGGCCATGCTGGCTCCAGCCATCGCCTCGCTGATTGTCGCGTTTATTCTTCAGGGGCTGGTTGCCAAGCTCAATCGCCTGGGCGTGCCGGAGCTCTTTGCCGTAATCGGTGTGTTCGTGGTGTTTCTGGGTGTGCTTGTCGGGTTCATCTTTGGTTTGCTGCCGTTGATCTGGACCCAGCTCAGTAACCTGGCGGGCGAGGCGCCGAGAATTATTCGGGAGTTGCAGTCCTATCTGGAGGTTTTGCCCGAAGAGTATCCTCATCTGGTGTCTGTGGAAACGGTCAATACCATGTACCAGCAGATTTCTCAGGAGGTGGGCCATCTGACTCAGTGGCTGGTTTCGTTCTCGCTGTCGAGCATCCCGGATCTTGTGGCATTGCTGATATACATGGTGCTTGTGCCGATACTGGTCTTTTTCTTCCTGAAAGATCGTCAGGTGCTGGTTAACTCGATTGCCCATCTGTTGCCGCCCCAGAGACCGATGATGGTCAGAATCTGGCATGAAGTGAATCTCCAGTGTGCCAATTATGTCCGGGGAAAGGCGGTCGAAATTCTCATTGTGGGCGGTGTGACTTATGTTGCCTTCAAGTTTCTGGGGATGCCCTACGCCGCGCTGCTGTCCTTGCTGGTAGGGCTCAGTGTGGTGATTCCCTACATCGGTGCGGCGGTTGTCACGATTCCGGTTGCGGTGATCGCGTTGTTTGCCTTCGGGTGGGGGAGTCACTTCATCTGGGTGATGGTGGTCTATGGCGTTATTCAGGCGCTGGATGGGAACGTTCTGGTTCCTATTCTGTTCTCGGAAGTGAATAACCTGCACCCCGTGGCCATTATTGTGGCGGTGTTGTTCTTCGGTGGTATCTGGGGCTTGTGGGGGGTGTTCTTTGCCATCCCGCTGGCAACCATGCTCAAAGCGGTTTTTGCGGCATGGCCGGTGAAGGATATGCCCCCAGCACCAGCCACTGGCGAGTAAACGAGGTCGTTACAGGGTTTTGACGGCCTCCAGCACCTCGTCGGCGTGGCCTTTGACCTTCACGCCGCGCCATTCCTTGCGCAGAACGCCTTCCTTGTCGATCAGGAAGGTGCTGCGCTCAATCCCCAGGTGTTCCTTGCCATAGAGCTTCTTAAGCTTGATGACATCGAACAGCTTGCACAGTGTTTCCTCTTTGTCTGTAATCAGATGGAAGCGGAAGTCGTGCTTGGCCCGGAAGTTCTCGTGGGCTTTCAGGCCGTCTCGGGAGACGCCGAAGATGTCGGTATCCAGAGCGCTGAAGGCGTCCATCCGGTCGCGGAAGTCCTGGCCTTCCGTTGTGCACCCGGGTGTGTTGTCTTTTGGGTAGAAGTAGATAACGATGTTCCGGCCCTTCAGGTTGGACAACTGGACCGTTTGATCGCCGGTTGCTTCTGCCTGAAAATCGGGCACGGGTTGATTCAATGCTGCGGATGACATGACATCTCCTTTAATTCCCTTGTGTCAGTTCGAGCCCAACATTACCATATCGGTTTTATCTGGACGGAGCTTTTATGATTACGGGTAGCCTTGTCGCACTGGTCACGCCCATGCATCCAAACGGTGACATTCACTGGGAGGAGCTGGACAAACTGGTGGACTTCCATATTGACAACGGCACGCATGGCATTGTGGCCGTGGGTACCACCGGCGAATCCGCAACCCTTGATCCGGAAGAACATATCCGGACCATCGGGCATATCATAAAACGCGTGGACGGTCGGATTCCCGTCATTGCCGGCACAGGTGGTAATAGTACGCGTGAAGCCATCTGGCTGACCACCGAAGCGCAGAAAGCTGGTGCAGATGCCTGTCTGCTCGTGGTGCCGTACTACAACAAACCTACTCAGGAAGGCTTGTACCAGCATTTCAAGGCGATTGCCGAAGCGGTTCCGGGGATGAATCAGATTCTCTACAACGTACCGGGCCGTACCGCCTGCGATATGTTGAATGAAACCGTGGTCCGTCTGGCTGACATCCCGAACATTATCGGTATCAAGGATGCGACCGGAAACATCCCCCGGGGCACCGAGCTGATTGAAGCACTGAATGGCCGCCTGGCGGTTTATTCGGGCGACGATGCGACGGCGGCAGATCTCATGCTGGCAGGCGCAAAAGGAAACGTGTCGGTGACCGCCAACGTTGCTCCCAAATCAATGGCCCAGCTTTGTGAAGCGGCTGTTGCGGGCAACGAGGAAGAAACTCGTCGGTTGAATGAGCTGCTGATGCCCCTGAACCGGAAGCTGTTCCTTGAAGCGAACCCGATTCCGGTAAAATGGGCGTTGTTCCGCATGGGCATGATCGGTGAAGGTATCCGTCTGCCGCTGACACTGCTCAGTGAAAAGTTCCACGGTGAAGTGGAAGACGCGCTCAAGGCCTCGGGTGTTCTCTGAGGCCAACCGTTACCGTAAACCGGAGTAACCCGATGCAGGTTCCTGCAAGAGCCCGTGAAAAAGTCTTGTTTGTCAGTCGCCCTGTGGCAGCCATGCTGCTGTCGGGCGCTCTGGTTGGCTGCAGTCTGATTGATGACCGGTCAGAAGGTTATGTTGACGCGCAGGAAGGTCAGCCGATCCAGATTCCCGAGGGGCTGGACTCCTCCCGGGTGGGGGAGGCGATGCCGATCCGTACGATCAGCACCGACGATTCCCGCGGTCTTTACCCGTCATCCATACCCCGTCCACCGGACATGACCTCTGAGATCCTTGATCAGAATTATGTGATTGAAGAGCTGGACGACCGTATCTGGTTGTTGGTTAACGAGGTACCGGGGCGGCTGTGGCCCGTGGTCGGTGCCTGGATGAGTGAACGCGGTCTCGGGGTAGCGTATGACAGCCCCCAGTTAGGTATTTTTCAGAGTGAACTGGCCAACTACAGCATGCGCAGCCGGCGTCTGCTGGGGATGGAAAGTGACGCGACAGCCGCAGAGCCCAAAGTACTCCTTCAGGTTCGTCTGGCGCCGGGCATTCGCCGCAAGACCACGGAGATCCGTGTTCGGATACTGGAACTGGGGAGTACGCCCGGGGAGCTTGTGGCCTGGGAAAGTGATGACGGCGCCGGAAGAACGCCCGGGCAGCAGCAGCGAGAGCTGCTGACAGAACTGGGTGAGTTTCTGAAGGAGCGGGAAGACAGCAAATCCTTCTCCCGGGCGGCCTCTGGTATGGTCTCCAAGCCGCTGGTTCGCCTTTTGTCGGAGGCTGAAGAAGCCGTTGCCATCCGGGTTGATCTGGACTTTGGGCGTACCTGGGCGGAAGTGAACCGATCACTGGAAGATATGGCGCTGCCCATCCTCGATCTGAACCGCAGCGAGGGCTGGCTACAGGTTGATTTCCGGACCGAAGAGGAACGCAGTCCCGGATGGTTCTCCTGGTTCAGCGACGCTGGCAAACCGGTTCACACGCACACAATCCGGATTCAGCAATCTGGCGACGCCATGAGCGTGACAGCGGAGCGGCAGGACAGCTATGAGGGCGAACGTACCTCGTCAGATCTGCTCACACAATTATTTGAACATCTGTATTGATTAACGGGGTGGCGCTGGCCACCAACCGTTTGGAGAAGGTAATGGAAAAGCGCGAAGAGCTATACGCTGGCAAGGCAAAATCAGTCTACCGCACTGACGATCCGGAACGCTTTGTTCTGGTGTTCCGGGATGATACCTCAGCGTTTGATGGTGAGAAAAAAGAACAGCTGAACCGGAAAGGCATGGTGAACAACAAGTTCAACGCGTTCATTATGGAAAAACTGGAAGCCGCCGGGGTTCCTACCCATTTTGAGGGTTTGCTGTCTGACACCGAGTCTCTGGTCAAGAAGCTGGACATGATTCCGGTAGAGTGTGTGGTCCGCAACGTTTCTGCGGGTAGCCTGTGTCGTCGCCTGGGCGTGGAAGAAGGGCAGGAGCTGACGCCGCCAACGTTTGAGCTGTTCCTGAAAAACGATGAATTGCACGACCCCATGGTGAACGAGTCACTGGCAGTCAGTTTCGGTTGGGCGAAGGACACAGAACTGGCCCGGATGAAGGAACTGACCTACAAAGTAAATGATGTTCTCAAAAAACTGTTTGACGACGCCGGTATGCTGCTGGTCGACTATAAGCTTGAGTTCGGGCGTAGCGGTGGTCAGATTGTGTTGGGGGATGAGTTCAGCCCGGATGGTTGCCGTATCTGGGACAAGGAAACCCGGAAGAAAATGGATAAGGATCGCTTTCGTCAGGGCCTTGGCGACGTGATTGAAACCTATGAAGAAGTCGGTCGCCGTCTTGGCATTCGTTTTGACTGACCTGGCAATACAACCAAAAAAACGGGTGCGTTATGCGTAAACTGATGATTGTTGTGGGTGGTTCACTGGCTCTTGCGGCACCGCTTGCGAGTGCGGATATCCTGGGCGTTGGTGCGACCGTGAGTTACTGGGATTCCGATTTTTCCGGCGAAGTGGTTAACAAGGATTCCGCCGTTGATATTGAGAAAGATCTCGACCTCGACAGTGACAGCAACGCTAACTTTACCGCTTTCTTTGAGCATCCGATCCCGGTTCTGCCGAACGTACGGTTGAATTACACCAGCATTTCCCAGAGTGGAAATGGTGAAATTGGTCCCGAAGGCTTTGATGGCATTTTTAGCGCGGATGTTCGTTCTGAGCTGGATATAGACCAGTTTGACGCGACTTTCTACTATGAAGTGCTGGATAACTGGGTCAATCTGGATCTTGGGCTGACGGCTCGAAAATTTGATGGCGAGCTGGTCGTCCGGGATACGGTGATTGGTGGTCGGGTGAGTAAAACCTCCGTTGATGCAGTAGTGCCGATGGGGTACCTTGCTGCCCGCTTTGATTTACCGTTTACCGGCGTCTCCGTGGGCGCGGAAGGTAACGTCATCAGTTTTGACGGCGATTCACTTCACGATTTTAACGCCTATGGTCAGTACGAAATCGCGATGCTGCAGCTGAGAGCGGGCTACCGTCAGATGTCAATCGATTATGAGGACGATGACGACAAACTGGATGTCGAATTGTCCGGGCCGTTCGCCAGTGTTGGCGTGGCTTTCTGATCAGGACAGATACAAAGGCGCCTTCGGGCGCCATTTTCATGGAGAACAGAACTTGAAAATCCTCGTTACGGGAACCGCCGGTTTCATCGGCTCGCATCTTGCCCATCGTCTGCTGGATCGTGGTGATGAAGTGATCGGTGTGGACAACGTCAACGATTATTACGACGTTAATCTCAAGGAAGCCCGCCTGGCTCGTTTGCTGAACAAGCCAGGGTTCACGGAAGTACGCCAGGATGTGGCTGATCGCGATGCCATGGAAGCCTTGTTTCGTGAGCACAAGCCGGAGCGGGTGGTCCATCTCGCAGCACAGGCCGGAGTTCGTTACTCGCTGGAAAACCCGCATGCCTATGTGGATGCCAATCTGGTGGGGTTCATGAACATACTGGAGGGGTGCCGCCACAATGGTGTCGAGCACCTGGTGTATGCCTCCAGCAGTTCCGTATACGGTGCCAATGAAAGCATGCCTTTTTCGGTGCATGACAACGTAGACCATCCTCTCAGCCTGTATGCGGCTTCCAAGAAAGCCAATGAGCTGATGGCGCATACCTACAGTCATCTGTATAACTTGCCGACCACCGGGCTCAGGTTCTTTACCGTGTATGGCCCCTGGGGCCGGCCAGATATGGCGCTGTTTATCTTTACCAAAAAGATTCTGGCGGGCGAGCCGATTGACGTCTTCAACCACGGCCATCACAGACGGGATTTCACGTACATTGATGACATTGTGGAAGGGGTTATCCGGACCCTCGATAACGTTGCTCAGCCCAACGATGCCTGGAGTGGATCACTGCCTGATCCGGGCACCAGCAAAGCACCTTATCGAATCTACAACATCGGCAGCAATAATCCGGTGGAGTTGTCCCGCTTTATCGAAATCATCGAAGAGCGTCTGGGTAAGAAGGCCGAGAAGAACCTGTTGCCGCTGCAGCCGGGGGATGTGCCAGCCACTTATGCCAATGTGGACGACCTGATTGATGATGTTGGCTATAAACCAGCCACTTCGGTGGAAGAGGGGATTGCTAACTTTGTCGACTGGTACCGGGATTTCTACAAAGCCTGACCTGTAAGCAAACGATTGATAAGGCCAGCGTTACGCTGGCCTTTTTGCGTTTCAGGGACGGGGAACCGGTGCGGAGAACGTCAGGTGTTGTCCTGTAAAGGGGCACTGGAAAGCCAGTTGTATTGCGACAAGCTGCAAGCCCTCCGCATCCGGAGTGCCGTATAACCGGTCGCCTACGATGGCGTGGCCAATACCCGCCAGGTGGCGGCGAATCTGGTGTTTCCGGCCGGTTTCAATGGCAACTTCCACCAGGGTTCTTGCTGGCTCCTCCGGCTGTATCTCCAGCGTGGTCACTCGGCTAACGGAAGGTTTGCCATCCAGCGCCTGGTCGATCAGCTGTTGATTGCTCTCAAGAGCCCCCGTTACGGTGGCCCGATAGATTTTCGTCATGGTTCGACCGGCAAATAGCTCTGACAGAGCGGCGGCGGCTTTGCCGTCGTGAGCAATCAGCATCAGGCCGGCGGCATCCGCATCTAGCCGGTGGACCAGAAAGCAGGGGTGATTCAGTCTTGTTTCGGCGATGCGAAGCAAGCTGCAATGATCTCCCCACTGTGAGCCCTGAGACAGCAGGCCGTGGGGTTTGAACCAGACGCTGTATCGGCCTTTGTTTTCTATAAGGGAAGGGGGTTCGGGCGTTCTGGCCAATACCTGATCGTCATAGAACAACTGGATCCGCGTGCCTGGTTTCAGGTCACGTTTGGCTTTACGAAGCCGAACCTGCTTGCCTTTTTGTACCCACCAGCACGCGCCTTTTGCCATGGCGTCTTTTATCCGCTGCTTGGGCAGGCCAGAGGCACTGGCCAGAGCATCAACGGCCGTTATCGGGCTCTCGACCTTCACATCAACTTGTTTGCGCATGGCTGTTCAGATCCGGAGACATGGAGTGGGACAAAGGAGTGTGAGGCAATAGTACGGAGCGGGCCAAAGCTCGACAAGCCGTTTTCGCCTGCCAAGGGCTTTGGCCAGCGAGTTTATGGTGGCGTCGGGCAAGTGTACACTGGTAACCATCGCCCCTGGGAGATACTGAGATGCCAATGATTGGATGGTTGTTCATTTTCGCGGCTTTTGCGATGGTTGTCGGTAGCCTGTTGCTGCTGCGAGACACCGCCAATATGAAGCTGCCCAAGGAAAAGCTCGACCGTATTCGTGAGCGCAAAGCCGAGCAGGAACGCAAAGACCGACAGGATGAAAATACCTGGTAGCCATCTGGTTTCCTTCAGTGAGTCAGGACATTTGCAGAAACGATGAAACGAGAACGAGCCATCAATGGGTTATTCGCCTGCCCTTGCTGCGGTTATGCGACGCTGGGAGACGCGGGCCGATATCACATTTGCGCCATTTGTTTCTGGGAAGACGATGGCCAGGATGACCCCGAGGAGAATGAGTGCTGGGGCGGGCCCAACTACGTGACATTAACGGAAGGGCGGGTGAACTTTCTGCAGCTCGGTGTCAGTGATCCAAAAGACAAATCCCACGTTCGCGAGCCAGCGCCGTCGGATATCAATATTCGAAAGTACACGCTGCGGAATGGGCGGGCGGTCAGTGCCACGATCATTCATAATCCAGGCAATAAACATGGAGTGGGGGAATGATCCGGATAGTGTATCGCTGGCGGGTAAAAGAAGAAGACTTTGCAAAGTTCCGGGAGGTGTGGGCTCGCACAACGAACCACATCCATGAGACCGTTCCGGGCGCCCTCGGGAGTTTTATGCTTCGTGGACCCGAAGATAAAACCGAGGTGCTCACGGTTGCGCGGTGGGATTCTCAGGACAGCTGGGAAGCCTTCTGGGTGGCCGACAATCCCTCGGAGATGGTTGGCATGCGCGAGATTGGCGAACGCCTTTCCGTTACTGTGTACGATGAGGTGGACGACTTCACTCGCTGACTACGGCTAGCGCACTCGGATTCGGTCTCCGTTACTCAGCCCCCGGCCCGGATGGCGAACGACCTGGTCTTGTTCCCGGAGTCCCTCTGTTACCTGGGTTGCCAGCCCGTTTGACTGGCCCGTTTTTAGCGTGCGGTGATAAGCAGCGCCATCGAGGATGACAAACACGGTAGGCCGGCCATTGTGTTCGAAAATGGCGGATGCGGGTACCAGAAGGGTGTCTTGAGACTGCCAGAGTATGAAGCGGGCATCCACCCGATAGCCATCTCCGAGTTGCTGCCATTCTTCCCGGGGGCTGACCATGTCTGCGATCACCTGAACCCGCTGTTCTTCCACGCCTAGTGCAGAGACATCTTCGAAGCCAATTGGCTCAACGCGTCGTACGGTAGCTTCCAGCTCCTTGCCGCCCCAGCCACCAAGGCGAACACGCAAACCTGGCTCCAGTTTGACGGCATCAACACTGAGGACATCCACAACGACCTCAAGGGCACTGGGGTCGCCAACTTCGAGAATAGGTTCACCGGCCTGTATGACTCCCTCGCTTTGGCGCACCAGAGAGAGCACGGCGCCATTGACCGGGGAGCGCACGGCTACCCGCTCTGCTGGTTTCTGCCCGTTTGAGGAGGCGGTCGAAATCTGAAGACGAGTTTCGGCCGCAGCCAGTTCATGAGCTGCCACTTCTTCATCAAAACGCGCAGAGCGCAGAATGGCCTGTGAGCGTGCGGCGGTGGATTTTGCTTGTTGTAACTGCTCGGCAGAGACGAAGCGAGACGCTTCCAGGGCCTGTAAGCGTTGGTATTCGTTTCGGGCAAAGTCGGCATCGGCTGCGGCGGCCTCAACTTTCTGGCGAATGGATTGCAGGGCTGCCCGCGCAGCTGCCGCTCTCGCTTCGGCCTCTGCGCGGGACCTGGCATCAAGAATACTGGCGGGGGTCGGGTCCACGTGGGTGAGCAGTTCCCCAGGGCTGACCAGATCACCTACGTCCAGCTCTATCCGATGGATATACCCGGCCACGGGGGAGGAAATCAGGTAACGGTCCTTCACCCGGGTTTTCCCCTCCTCAAGAATGGTCACCTCCATGGGCCCCCGTTCGACAGCGGCAAGGTCTACCCATACGGGTTCCGGTCTGAGGACGAATGAGAACACAGCGGTGATCATCAGGGCGACGAAAAGCCAGAAGATCCATTTACCCTTTGGTGTGCGTTGTGCGGCCATGTCTGATCTCTTGCATCGTAGAATGGGTTACTCGCGGGTTTTCAGCACGGCGACCAGATCGAGTCTGCGTAGGCGCCACCAGGTGATGAAGCCCGATATCAACGCAGACAGAACCACCACGCTGGCGGCCAGTGCCAGGGTTTTCCCGGTTACAACGACGGGCACCCGGTAGAGTTCTGTTTGCAGCGCCGTCACGACAAGGCCCGCCAGCCCGAAGCCTGTGGCCCATCCCAGGGGAATGCCCAGCAACAGCAGGATGGCAAGCTCGCCCAGCAAAATGTGCGCTACCTCATTGTGGCTATAGCCCAGTACGCGAAGACTGGCCAGGTCCCGGCCACGCTCGGCGAGGGAAATACGCGCGGTGTTGTAGATTACACCGAAGGCGATTATGCCGCCGAGCAGGCTGATAATGGATGTATAGGTCAGAAACGTGCGGGCGAGCGTTTCAAAGAAACTGTCTAGCATCGCTTGGCGTAGGTTGGTGGCCATAATGCCAGGTGTATCCCTGAGCGACTGGTAGACGGTGTTGCTCTGTTCCGGCACCAGGTTCATCAACACCTGATTCACCCGGGGGCCTTCGCGTAGTGCCCGGTTCATGGCGTTCAGGTTCATGTAAGCGCCGACACCAAGAAACTCGCTGGTGATGCCAGCCACCACCAGAGTCAACACCGGGCGTTTTCCCTCCAGCACCTGCACCTGCACCGAATCGCCGGTACGAACGCCTAATGACTCGGCGAGAAAGTCGGTGAGTAATAGTCCGGCGGGCGGTAATGAAACGTTTTCAAGGTTCCGGTCAACGACAAACTGGAGATGGGCGTCGGGGGGCATTCCGGTCAGAACGGTTCGCCAGCGCCGATGTTCATGTACCAGCTCCACCGGTGCACTCCGGCGGCCTTCAACATAACGAACGCCGTTTTGACGGGCCATATTGAATAGAGCGGATGGATTGACCGGGTCCGTCAGGGTGGCTGTCAGGTCCTGTTTCTGGACTCGCGCAAACTGGGTATGCACCATCAGAGAGACAGAACTGAACTGAAAATTTCCCACCACCACAATCGCCGTGGCCATGGCGATACCAAACACCGAAAGGGTTGTTCTGCCGGGCTTTCTGGAGAGCTGGCGGACAATCATTCTCGATGGCTGCCGGAAGCGAATCCATGGCAGCAATTGCTCCGGAGGCGTGATGTGGTATCGGGCCGGACCCTCGGGCCGCATGGCCTCAGCAGGCGGCAGTGCAGCGGCAGAGCGAATGGAGCGCCAGCCACCGAGCAGGGCGACCGCCAGGCTGATCAGGGTCAGTAAAACCAGCCACTGGGGATCGATCCGGAACAACAGAGAGGGAAAGCGATAATAGTCCATATAGAGCTCCCCCAGTTCATGCCCCAGCCAAAGCCCGCTGAAGCACCCAATGGCCAGGCCTGTGAGTGCGATGGCCAGAACCATCTGGCTGTAGTGCCAGCCAATTTGCCAGTTGCTGTAGCCAAATGCCTTCAGGATAGCGACGATCTCGCGTTGAGTATTGATCAGCCGCGTGATCACGACGTTCAGCAGGAACATGGCGACGCCCATGAAAATGGCAGGGAAGATCACGGCCATGGCCTTGAGTTGCTCCAGTTCATCGCTTAGAAACTGATGCGAAAACTGGTCGTGCCGGGCAAAGGCGCCGGTGCTCCCATAACGGGCCAGCAGACGGTCCAGCTGGTCGATGACGTCTTCGATGGAATGCCCCGGAGTAACTTGAAGGACCAGGCTATTGAAGGCGCCTCGCATGTCCATGGCTGCTGCGAGGGTTTCCTGATTCAGCCAGAGGACACCAAATCGTTGGTAGTCCGGCAGCATGCCGCCGGGCGGAATGACGTAGATGAATTCCGGGGACTCGACTATGCCAACCACCTTCAGTGTTTGTTTCCGGCCATTGATGATGGCGCTGAAGGTATCATCCAGGCGGAGTTGGTGTGCGTCTGCGAAGCTGCCGATAATCGAGACTTCGGGGGCGTGGGAGGGGGCTGGCAGTCGCCCTTCACGGAGGAAAAGCTGGTTGACCCGAGGCTGGCCTGTGGGCGGCACGGAAACCAGATGAGCGGATACCGGTTCCGGGTAATCGGGCAAGGTTAGTTTGGCCGTGCCTTCCACCCGGCTTGCCAGGCGGGCAACGCCAGGAAGGCTGGCCGCTTGTTGCACGAGTTGGCGGGGGGCTCGTTTCACCGAGACGAACACATCGGCGAACTGATGTTCCTGGTAGTACTGCTCACGGGTTGCAGAGAGTGAGGTGTAATTCACCAGTGACAGCAGGCACACGGCGACTCCGCCGGCGATGACCAGGGCAATGGCCAGTAACTGGCCACGCATATGCCAGATCTCCCTCCTCAGCTTGATGTGCAGAACGCCTGGCCCGAACATCCCGGTGCTACCAGCTCAGGGTTCTGGGATTTTGACGGA
Source organism: Marinobacter daepoensis DSM 16072 (assembly GCF_000421165.1). Classification (GTDB taxonomy): domain Bacteria; phylum Pseudomonadota; class Gammaproteobacteria; order Pseudomonadales; family Oleiphilaceae; genus Marinobacter; species Marinobacter daepoensis. Next base: position 575,937 of record NZ_ATWI01000009.1, on the reverse strand, counting down.
CGGCGTTTCGGTGCTCGCCGCTGATAACCCCATCCGACAGTGTGATAACCCGGTCAGCCATCCGTGCGATAGAGGCGTTGTGGGTGATGATGACGGTGGTGGTTCCGGTTTCCCGGTTGGCCCGTTCCAGAGCCACCAGCACCAGAATGCCTGTTGCCGAGTCGAGAGCCCCGGTGGGCTCATCACACAGCAGTACCTGAGGGCGCTTGGAAATGGCTCGGGCAATGGCCACGCGTTGCTGTTCGCCACCTGATAGCTGGGCTGGAAAGTGATCCATGCGGCTGGCCAGCCCAACCATGTCCAGAGCGTCTTCCGGCGCCATGGGATCGCGGGCGATTTCGGTGACGGCGATAACATTTTCGCGAGCCGTCAGGCTGGGAATCAGGTTGTAGAACTGAAATACGAAACCCACGTAGTCCCGCCGATAGCGGGTCAGATCCCGGTCTGAGGCACCGGAAAGCTCGATGTCCTGGTAACGAACCTGCCCGCTGGAGGGGATGTCCAGCCCACCCAGAATATTCAGTAAGGTCGATTTTCCGGAGCCAGAAGCACCCAGCATGACCACCAGTTCCCCTGGATAAAGCGCAAGATCCACCCCCCGAAGCGCGTGTACGTCTACCTCGCCCTGATGGTAGGTTTTGGTCAGTCCGGTGGTTTGAAATACCGGGGTTTTCTGGTGGGCGTCAGACGCCATGTTGGATTCCGTTGCTGTCCGGTGCATGCTAAACCGAGTATAGCTTAGCGCCGGAGCCCTGCTATCGAGCCGGTGCAGGTGCGTTTCATGGCAGGATTCGGGTACAGTCCTTTCACACATCATGCAAAGGCAATGGGAGACAACCCTATGAGTGACCCGACATACACGCCTCCAAACGTTTGGAAATGGGATCCGGACAACGGAGGGAAGTTCGCCAACATTAATCGTCCTATCGCAGGCCCCACCCATGACAAAGACCTTCCCGTGGGGGAGCACCCGTTTCAGCTTTACTCGCTGGCTACCCCCAACGGCGTTAAGGCAACGGTGATGTTCGAAGAGCTGCTGGAGTTGGGCATTGAAGGGGCAGAATACGATGCCTGGTTGATCCGGATTACTGAGGGAGATCAGTTCGGCAGCGGGTTTGTGACGATCAACCCGAACTCAAAGATCCCCGCCATGCTGGATCGCAGTGTGGAACCGGCTATTAGGGTGTTCGAGTCGGGGTCGATCCTGTTCTACCTTGCGGAGAAGTTCAACGCCTTCCTGCCGAAAGATCCGGCCAAACGTGCCGAAACCATGAACTGGCTGTTCTGGCAGATGGGTAGTGCGCCCTTCCTGGGCGGCGGCTTTGGACATTTTTTCGCTTATGCGCCGGAGAAGTACGAATATCCGATCAACCGCTACACTATGGAAGTGAAGCGGCAGCTGGATGTACTCGATCGCCAGTTGGCAGAGAATCCGTACATTGCGGGCGATGAATACACCATTGCCGATATGGCGATCTGGCCCTGGTATGGCGCCCTGGTGAAGAACATGGTGTATGAGGCCGCTGAGTTTCTTGAGGCGCATACCTACACCAATGTGACCCGATGGGCTGATGAAGTGGCCTGTCGACCGGCGGTCAGGCGTGGTCGGATCGTGAACAAAGCCTGGGGTGATCTGGCATCTCAGCTCCATGAACGGCATGACGCCAGCGATTTCGAGCATCGCACCCAGGATAAACTGGAAAGCCAGGCGTAATTACCAAGGAGGTAAGGATGGCCCTGCCCGAACCCCTGACAGAGGCTCAGGTCTATCGCCAGTGTCCTCTGGACAGGCTTGATTTTGACACCACTGAATCTCTGGAGGACCTGAGTCTGCCTGTGGGTCAGGACAGGATGCTGCGCGCTCTGGAGTTTGGTGCCAGTATGGAGGCGCAGGGCTTTAACCTTTTTGTTCTCGGGCCGTCTGGTGCCGGAAAGCATGAGCTGGTCAGGCGGGTGTTGGCCAGTCACGCCTCTGCCAGGCCGGTACCGTCCGACTGGTGCCATGTTTTTAATTTCCAGCAGTCTGACAGACCCAGAGCCATAGAGTTGCCCCCGGGGCAGGGGGGCAGGTTCAGGCACGATATGAACGAACTGGCCAGTGAGCTGAAAACTACCGTTCCGGCCACCTTTGAGAGTGAGGAATACCAGGCCCGTATTCAGGAGTTGCAGGATGAAGTTACCCGGCGCCAGCAACAGGGGCTGGCGGCCATCGAAGAGGAGGCGAACGCCAATCACATCGCTATGCTCACAACCCCGGCGGGGTTTACGTTTGCGCCTATGCGCAACGGCGAAGTGATTGAGCCGGAAGAGTACAAAACCTTTTCGGATGACGAAAAGCAGCTGATCGAAGCGAAAGTGGAAGATCTGCAGAAAAAACTGCAGCAGGCGATTCAGCAGGTGCCAAGGCTGCGTAAGGAAGTCCGGGAGCGTGTGCATGCTCTGAACGAAGAAATGGTGCAGCTCACGCTGGGTGGCCCGATGGGGGAGCTTCGGGAAAAGTGGGCGCATGTGTCGGCGGTTGTCGGTTACCTTGACGCTGTGCGTGAAGATGTTGTGGAACATGCCGAGGCGTTCCGGGATGCGGAAAATGGTGCTCCTGCGGGCTTGCTGAACCGTTACCGGGTTAACTTGCTGGTCGACAACACCCACACCCAGGGTGCCCCGGTGGTGTATGAGGATCATCCCAATCATCAGCACCTCTCTGGTCAGATTGAGCATCGGGCGCATCAGGGAAACCTGTATACCGACTTCACTCTGATACGGGCTGGCTCGCTGCATCGGGCCAATGGTGGCTATCTGATACTGGATGCCCGGCGCCTCCTGTCTCAGCCAATGGCCTGGGACAGCCTGAAGCGCATTCTTTTTTCGAGGGAGATCCGCATTGAATCCCTGGAGCGTCTGTATGGGTTGGCAACCACCGTGAGCCAGCAGCCAGAACCAATACCGTTGTCGGTAAAAGTGGTGCTCCTGGGAGACCGAACCCTGTACTACCTGCTTTCCCACTATGATCCTGACTTTCTTGACCTGTTCAAAGTAGAGGCGGACTTTGATGATGACATGGACCGGGATGATGAAAGCTACCCGCTGTATGCCCGAATGCTTGCGACCATGGCCCGGTCGTCCGGGGCCCGGGCCATGGACCGGGGAGCCGTCGCCCGGTTGATCGAGCATGCCAGCCGTTTGGCCAGCGACCAGAACAAACTGACGGGGCATGACCGTGTGCTGAAAGACCTGATCAGCGAGGCTGATTATTGGTCGGGTGTGGCGGAAAGCCCCTGCATTCAGGCCTGCCACGTGCAACAGGCGATTGACGAGCGGGAATATCGGGCCAGCCGTATCCGGGAGCGAAGCCTTGAGCAGATCCGCCGCGGCGTTGTCAGAATTTCGACACAGGGTGAACAGATAGGGCAGGTAAATGGCCTGTCGGTACTGCAGTTAGGGGCCACGCGGTTTGGGCAGCCCACCCGGATTACCGCCACCGCCCGCCCAGGAAAGGGGCAAGTAGTTGATATTGAAAGAGAGGCCAAGCTTGGTGGGCCGATTCACAGCAAGGCTGTGATGATTTTGTCCCGGTACCTGGCGAACCGCTATGCCCCGATGGCCGTGTTGTCGTTGTCAGCCAGCCTGGCGTTTGAACAGTCCTATGGCGGTGTGGAAGGGGATTCCGCCTCGGTGGCAGAGACCTGCGTATTGCTGTCGGCCATCGCAGGCGTTCCTCTGAAGCAGTCGCTGGCAGTGACAGGGTCCATGAATCAGCATGGAGAGGTCCAGGCTGTTGGGGGCGTGAATGAGAAAATTGAAGGTTTTTTCAATGTATGTCAGCAGTCGGGGGCGGTGAGTCAGCAAGGGGCACTGCTACCCGCCAGTAATGCTGAGCATCTGATGCTCAGCAGCGCTGTTCGCCAGGCTGTGAAGAATGGGGCGTTTACCATTTATCCGATTTCACACATTGATCAGGCTATTGAATTGCTGTCGGGACTGGCGCCGGGGGAGCCTGATGGCGATGGTTTGTTCCCGGAAGGCAGTTTCAATCGGCGTGTGGCCGATCGACTGGCTGACTTTGCCAAGGTTGGCAAAAGCAAGGACTCCAGTCAGGACGCAGAACATGACGGAAATGACCCGCAAGCCTGAAGGCACTCCACCAGGCCCGGTGCCGGAGCGACGGATTCTGGTGTTGCTGGATGGTTCGAGGCTGAGCCTGGAAACGCTTGAGACGGTTGCTGATCTTGCCCGGGCCAGCAATGCCCGGGTTCTGGGCATCTTTGTGGAAGAGGTGAATCTGCTCCGTAGCGCTGGGTATGGGTTTGCCCGGGAGGTTGGTCGGAGTTCTGGTATCACCCGGCCTCTGGATGTTGAGTCACTTCACCGTCGCCTGGATGCCATGGCCGTGAACATCCGGCGAGCTTTCGAACAGATGATGGCGCCTCACGGGGTCGCTGGCAGCCTGACGACGTGTCAGGGCAAGGTCGCAGAGCAGGTGCTGACACTGGCGCAGCCCGCCGACCTGTTGGTGCTTGGCCGGGCGGGGTGGTCCGGCGGTTCGGGTGCCCGGCTTGGGTCTACTGCCCGTGCTCTGGTTCATCAGGCGCCGGGTGATGTTCTGCTTTGTCCGGCATTCACGGGGGGCGTGGCGGGTCGGGTTGTGGTGTTACTGAATCATGACCAAGGCGCCAATCACCGCGCGGTCAGGGTAGGGGCGGAGCTTGCCCACAGGAACCGAAGCCCGTTAACGGTTCTGGTGCGGGCTGATGGGGAGGATGATCGCCGTCTGCTGACCGACCTGACAGCGTTCTTGGGGCAAGAAGGTATTGCCGCCACGGTGAAGTGCCTTACCGGAGCGGGCGCGATAGCGATGGCCAGGGCCGTTAAGGTTGAGGGAGCTGGCCAGTTGGTTGTCAGTCGTGGCAGCCGCCTGTTCTCTGAGCGGGGGGCGGCGGAAGCACTGCTCTGTGCCTTGAATATTCCCGTGACCGTCACGCCCTGACCGATGACGGTTGTTTTCAGGCCATCTGATTCTTGCGGGCCTGCTCGAGAACGCGGGTAATGTCCGCTGCCGTCAGCGTTTCCGTTGTCATCACCGCCTCCGCCAGAGCGTCCAGTTCGTGACGGTGTTCAGAGAGAAAGTTCAACGTAAAGGCTTCGAAAGCCATCAGTTGGGACTGAATTTCCGAATCGATCATCTCGGCCAGCTTTTCGCTGTATTCCCGGGGCGCGCCCATTTCGCGGCCGAGGAACACGTGTTCTTCTCCGATGCCCAGCCCCAGAGGGCCGATTTTCTCGCTCATGCCCCACTGGCCAATCATTCGCCTTAGCAGTTTGGTGGCTTCCTTGAGGTCGTTCTGGGCGCCCGTGCTGACTTCACCGTAAATGATTTTTTCTGCGGAACGCCCACCCAGCATGACTCTGATGCGGTCTTTCAGGTAGCTCTCCGTGTAGTTGTATTTGTCTTCCCGGGGCGTTTGCTCTGTTACACCCATGGCCATGCCGTGGGGGATGATGGTGATCTTGGTCAGAGGATCGGCTTTTGGCATATAAAACGCCATGATGGCATGGCCACATTCATGATATGCCACGGCTTCGCGCTCTTCCTTCGTGAGTTGAGCGTCGCGTTTTTCGCCCAGAACCAATCGGTCGCGCGCGATCTCAAAGCAGAGGCTGTTGACTTCAGCAAGGTTATCCCGGGCGGCGGTCAGGGCGGCTTCGTTTACCAGATTTTTCAGATCAGCCCCGGAGAACCCGGTGGTTCGGGCTGCGACGTCTGCCAGATTAACATCGGCAGCCAGCGGAACCTTGCGAACGTGGACGTTCAGGATGGCTTCCCGGGCTTCCCGGTGGGGTCGGTCCAGGGTGACTTTTCGGTCAAACCGGCCAGGCCGTAGCAGGGCGGAGTCCAGAACATCTGGCCGGTTGGTGGCCGCCAGCACCAGAATATTCTCATGAGCCTCGAAGCCATCCATTTCCGTAAGGATCTGATTCAGGGTTTGTTCCCGTTCATCGTGGCCTCCGCCCAGGCCGGCCCCACGGGAGCGTCCCACAGCATCCAGCTCGTCAATGAAGATCAGGGCCGGCGCCTCCTTGCGAGCGGTTTGGAACATATCGCGCACTCTGGCAGCCCCCACGCCCACAAACATTTCAATGAATTCCGAGGCGCTGATGCTGAAAAACGGAACCTCAGCCTCTCCGGCAATCGCTCGTGCCAGCAGGGTTTTCCCGGTTCCCGGAGGCCCAACCAGCAAGACCCCTTTGGGCATCTCGGCGCCCAGTTTGCGGTACTTTTCCGGAGATTTAAGGAAATCGATGATTTCGCTGATGTCCCGTTTGGCGGACTCAATACCGGCGACGTCGTTCAGTGTGGTGGTAGACGTTTCCTTCCGGGCTCTGCGCGCCCTGGATTTTCCGTACTCGAATGGGCTTCCGCCCTGAGTCATCCGTTTCTGGGCGGCGCCCCAGAACCAGAACATGAGTGCCAGCAGGAGAATCCAGGGCAGGAAGCCCAGAATCAGTTCCTGCCACCAGGGGCGGCCGGACCGGGAGCCGCGTATCAGCACCTCCTGCTGCTCCAGTAAGGGCAGCAGGTCCGGGTCTTCCAGCGGTGGGCGCAGGGTCACAAAGCGGTCGGTGGGCTCGCGGTTGTCGCCGGTAAACTGACCGACACCGGTGTTGTTGAAGCGGCCGTTGATGTCTTCGGTGCGAAGGGTGATTTCGGCAACCTGGCCATTGATCACGGCCTGCTTGAACTCTGAGTAGGCCAGTTCTTGCTGTTGTGGTTGCCGATTGTCCTGTAACCACAGAAACATCAGCAGGATGGCGGCGCTCAACCACAGAAATGAATACTGGTTGGGAATGGCCGGTTGAGGTGAGGGCGGCTGGTCCTGCTTTCCGGGCTGGTTGGACGTGTTCATTTCGGTCTCCGGTCGCCCTCCATGATTTTCGCAACAAACACCGATTTACCATAGGTCTCAAATGACCATTTAAGCGTGTCTGAAAGCACCCTCATAACGTCATCGTATTCACCGAAGATCTCCGTGCTCATGCGGCCGGGGTAGACCTCTAACCCGGTTTTTTCAAGGCGTGCGATCAGGTCCCAGATGGGAGGCTTGTAGTCATCTTTGAGCGGATAGCAGCTCAATTGTACGGAAAGATACATCAGTTACCTCCTGGCCGGGTCCGGCCCGGTCAATACATGCATTGTCAGAACCCCATGGCTGATGAGGTACTGCGCCTGGGGTCTGCGCCACCATAAAGCGTACCATCGTCGCCAATCATAATACTCTGGATGGCGCCCATGGCGTTGCCGGTTCTAATGGCGTGGCCGCGGGCTTCCAGCAAAGCCAGCGTATCAGAGCTGATTCCCTGTTCCACCCGGATCTCGTCGGGCAGCCACTGGTGGTGGATGCGAGGAGCGCTGACGGCCGTCTGGATGTTCATATTATGGTCAATCACATTCATCAGAACCTGCAAAGTTGTGGTGATGATACGAGAGCCGCCGGGGCTGCCGGTGACCAGAACATTGCGGCCATCTTTGCGGACAATGGTGGGCGACATTGAGCTGAGCATGCGCTTGCCTGGCTCCACTTTGTTGGCGTCGCCGCCGATCAGGCCGTACGCATTGGCGGTACCGTGTTTGGCGCTGAAATCGTCCATTTCGTTGTTCAGCAGGAAGCCGGCTCCGGCGACGGTGATGCCGGAGCCGTAGCTGAAGTTGATGGTGTAGGTGTTGGAGACCGCGTTACCCCATTGATCCACCACAGAGAAATGCGTCGTCTCCGGGCTTTCCCACGGTGCGGGATCGCCGGGGCCGATGTCGCTGGCTTGCCGGGCTTTGTTGGCCTTAATGGTTGTCCGGAGCTGGTCGGCGTACCGTTTGCTGATGAGTCCCGTCAGGGGCACCGATACAAAGTCCGTGTCACCCAGGTACTCAGATCGGTCGGCGTATGCCAGCTTCATGGCTTCGGCCATATGATGAATCGTATTGGCCGAGTTGTGGCCCCACTCACTGATCGGGTAGGACTCCAGAATGTTCAGTATCTGAACGATGTGGGCGCCGCCTGAAGAGGGGGGCGACATAGAATAGACATCGTGCCCGCGATAGGTGCCGTGCACGGGCTGCCGGATGGCCGGCTGATAGCTAAGGAGGTCTTCCCGGGTAATCAGGCCACCCCCTTTTTGCATTTCGGTGACGATCAGTTCGGCGGTTTTACCATCGTAAAAGCCCTTTGCGCCTTGATCTGCGATGCGCTGGAGGGTGTCAGCGAGGTCGGGCTGACGGAACACCTCGCCCGGTTGAGGGGCAGCGCCGTCTTCCCGGTAAAACGCTGCTTTGGTGGCGGGCCAGCGCTCGAGACGATTTCGGGCTTGCTCCAGGCCTTCGGTGAACCGGTGCGGGACCACAAAGCCCTCCCGGGCCAGGCGTATGGCCGGTGCAAGGGCGTCTTTCAGGCTTAAGGTGCCGTGCCGTTCCAGAGCCATTGCCAGGCCCGCGACGGTGCCGGGAACGCCAGCGGCTTTGTGGCTGAAACGGCTGAGTTCTGTGACGACGTTTCCGTCGCTGTCCTGAAACATCGTTTCTGTCGCGGCTGCCGGGGCTGTTTCACGATAATCGATGGCCTCCGGTGCCTTGCCATCACCCGGAGCGTAGAGCAGAAAACCTCCGCCACCAATATTGCCGGAGCGGGGTTGGGTAACCGCCAGGGCGAAGCCGGCTGTCACGGCGGCGTCGATGGCGTTGCCTCCGTTCTTCAGGACCTTCAGGGCAACGTCTGTAGCCAGAGTGTGGCTGGTGGCTACCATGCCCTGAGTGCCCTGAACCGGATGGAACCGCTCGCCTTCGAGGATGGCCTGTTCGTTGGCGCTCGTCCAGCAGGCCGGCAGAAAGAGCAGTAGGGTGGCTATCACTCCCCAGAAGCGCCTCTGGTTGATTGTCGAGGTGGGGCTGTAGATCACTCTGTCCATGGTTGGATTCCTCGTTTCTGACCGTCAGATAGGCTATCATAGCCGGTCATTTTTATTGGTGCGTACCTGACCGCCACCGCAACGATCCGGTTTGCGGTTTCCTGTCGCGCCCGCTTTCCCGGATTCAAGTTAAGGAAAGGCTTCATGGAGCATACCTATCGTCTTGTTATTTCCTGTCCGGACCGGACAGGAATTGTTGCCAAGGTGAGTAATTTTCTGTCCACCTATAATGGCTGGATTACCGAGGCGAGCCACCACTCTGATACCCAGACAGGCTGGTTTTTCATGCGGCACGAAATCAAGGCCGAATCCATTCCGTTCGGGTTGGACCAGTTTCGCGCGGCGTTTGAACCAATTGCCCGTGAGTTCAACATGAACTGGCACATCGCCGATTCTGCACAGCCCAAACGGGTGGTTCTGATGTGCAGTAAAGAATCCCACTGTCTTGCGGATCTCTTGCACCGCTGGCACAGCAAGGATATGAACGCAGAAATTGTGGCGGTGATTTCCAACCACGATGATCTCCGGCGTATGGTGGAATGGCATGAGATTCCTTACCACCACGTGCCGGTCAGCAGAGAGAACAAGGCGGAAGCCTTCGCGCATATCGAAGAGCTTTTCCAGCAGTATGAGACCGATGTGGTGGTGCTGGCGCGCTATATGCAGATTCTTCCGGCCGAGCTGTGCGCGAAATACGCCGGTAAGGTGATTAACATTCATCACAGCTTCCTGCCATCATTTGCCGGTGCCCGGCCATACCATCAGGCCTACAGTCGTGGTGTTAAGCTGATTGGCGCCACCTGCCACTACGTGACTCAGGATCTGGACGAAGGCCCGATCATTGAGCAGGACGTCATCCGGATCAGTCACAGTGATTCCATTGAGGACATGGTCCGCCTGGGTAAGGACGTTGAGAAAAACGTGCTGGCCAGAGGCCTGCGGTCTCACATTGAAGATCGCGTGATTACCTACGAGAACAAGACCGTCGTGTTTGATTAAGGCTTCACCACAGTTGCCCCCGGCGGGGGCGGTCTGTGGTATGCTTGGCGGCTTGTTGAAGAACAAAGACGGGGTCTGGAAACGGCCCCGGAACGACTTCCAGATAACGCAAAGGAACCTTTCTCGATGGGTGAGTTAGCCAAAGAGATCCTGCCGGTCAATATTGAAGACGAGTTGAAACAGTCCTACCTCGATTACGCCATGAGCGTCATCGTTGGCCGGGCATTACCTGACGTGCGTGACGGTCTCAAGCCGGTGCATCGCCGGGTGCTGTTCGCCATGTCCGAGTTGGGTAACGACTGGAACAAGGCGTACAAGAAATCCGCCCGTGTGGTGGGTGACGTTATCGGTAAATATCACCCACATGGTGACTCTGCGGTATACGACACCATTGTCCGTATGGCTCAGCCGTTCTCTTTGCGCTATCCGCTGGTGGACGGTCAGGGTAACTTCGGTTCCATTGACGGCGATAACGCCGCCGCTATGCGTTACACCGAAATCCGCATGGAGAAAATTGCCCACTCCCTGCTGGCGGATCTTGAGAAAGACACCGTTGATTACGTAGATAACTACGACGGCACGGAGCGCATTCCTGAGGTGCTTCCTACCCGGGTGCCGAACCTCCTGGTGAATGGGTCTTCCGGTATCGCCGTGGGTATGGCGACCAATATCCCGCCTCATAACCTGACTGAAGTCGTCAATGGCTGTCTCGCTCTGATCGAAAATCCGGACCTGAGCATTGATGAGCTGATGGAGTTCATTCCCGGGCCTGATTTTCCGACCGAAGGTATTATCAATGGGCGGGCAGGTATTGTTGAGGCTTATCGTACCGGTCGTGGGCGGATTTATATTCGGGCGCGACATGAAATCGAGCAGGACAAGAAAACCGGTCGTGAGTCCATCATCATTACTGAGCTGCCGTACCAGCTGAACAAAGCCCGGTTGATTGAAAAGATTGCCGAACTTGTGAAAGAGAAGCGTCTTGAGGGCATCTCCGAACTGCGGGACGAATCGAACAAGGAAGGTATCCGGGTTGTGATTGAACTGCGTCGCGGCGAAAACCCGGACGTAATCATCAATAATCTGTTTGCCCAGACCCAGCTGGAAACCGTATTCGGCATCAACATGGTGGCGCTGATCAACGGTGAGCCGAAAACGCTGAACCTGAAAGAAATGCTGGATGCGTTCGTGCGCCACCGCCGCGAGGTGGTTACTCGCAGGACCATCTTTGAACTGCGCAAAGCCCGTGAACGCGGCCATATACTGGAAGGCCTTACTGTTGCTCTGGCCAACATTGACGAGATCATCGAGCTGATCAAGCAGTCGCCGTCTGCGGCGGAGGCGAAAGAAAAGCTGATGGACAAGGGGTGGTCCCCTGGCGATGTGCTGGCCATGCTGGAGCGGGCGGGGGAAGATGCCTGCCGCCCGGATGAGCTGCCGGAAATCTATGGTCTTCGCGATGGCCTGTACCACCTGTCGCCGGAGCAGGCTCAGGCGATTCTGGATCTGCGTCTGCACCGCCTGACCGGGCTGGAAACGGAGAAGCTCCAGAACGAGTACAAAGAAATTCTGGAGAAAATCGCAGATCTGCTGGATATCCTGGGCGATCCCGAGCGTTTGATGCAGGTGATTCGGGAAGAGCTCGAAGAAATTGTGAGCCAGTACGGCGACGAGCGCCGTACCGAGATCACCAGCTCCCGTCGTGATCTGACCATTGCCGACCTGATTGACGAAGAAGATCTCGTGGTCACCATTTCCCACAGTGGTTATGCCAAGACTCAGGCTGTAGAAGATTATCAGGCTCAGCGTCGTGGTGGTCGCGGAAAGGCCGCGACGTCCATGAAAGATGAAGACTTCATTGAAAAACTGCTGGTAGCCAATTCCCACGACACCATTCTGTGTTTCTCCAACCGGGGCAAGGTGTACTGGTTGCGAGTATTTGAGATTCCCCGTGGTAGCCGTGGGTCCCGTGGTCGCCCGATGGTGAATATCCTGCCCCTGGACGACGGTGAGCGGATTACCACATTCCTGCCGGTGCGGGATTATCCGGAAGACCAGTTTGTGCTGATGGCGACGTCGGCGGGAGTGGTCAAGAAGACGCCTCTGCCTAACTTTTCGCGACCGCGCAGCAGTGGTCTGATTGCTCTGAACCTGGATGAAGGTGACACCCTGATTGGTGCAGCCATCACTGACGGCTCGGCTGAAGTAATGCTGTTCTCCAGCGCTGGCAAAGCGGTGCGCTTCCAGGAAGAGCAGGTGCGCCCGATGAGTCGGACGGCGCGGGGTGTGCGCGGTATCAAAATGCCCGAAGAGCATCATGTGGTGTCGCTGATCATTCCGCAGGAAGGCGGTGTGATTCTCACCGCCAGTGAGCACGGTTACGGTAAGCGGACGGCTATTGATGAGTTCCCGGCATACAGTCGCGGCAGCCAGGGTGTTATCGCCATGCAGTGCTCGGAGCGTAACGGCAATCTGGTTACTGCACTGCAGCTGTTTGAAGGTGATGAGATGATGCTGATCTCAGACAAGGGCACGCTGGTGCGTACACGGACCGATGAAGTCTCTGTTCTGAGCCGGAATACCCAGGGTGTCCGACTGATTCGTCTGGCTCAGGAAGATGAGCGCCTGGTAGGTGTGGAGCGGATCGCTGAATCCGATGACGACGACGTTGAAGGTGAGGAAACCGAAGAATGAGCAGGGCGTTCAATTTCTGTGCTGGTCCGGCCACTTTGCCGGAAGCTGTACTGAAGCAGGCTCAGAGCGAGATGCTCGACTGGCGTGGTACGGGTATGTCTGTCATGGAGATGAGCCATCGTAGCGATGAGTTTATTGCCATTGCAGAAGATGCGGAGAAAGATCTGCGTGAATTGGCTGGTATTTCAGATGATTACGCCGTTCTTTTCATGCAGGGTGGAGCTTCCAGTCAGTTCTCAACCATTCCGCTGAACCTTCTGGGTGACAAGACTTCTGCGGACTACGTGAACACCGGAATCTGGTCGAAAAAGGCCATTGCGGAAGCCCGGCGTTACGGTGAGGTGAATGTGGTAGCGAGTTCTGAAGACAGTAGCTTCAGCACCATCCCCGACCCGTCCACCTGGAACACCCGCGCCGACGCCGCGTACCTGCACTACACGCCTAACGAAACGATTGGCGGCCTGGAATACGACTTCATTCCGGACAGCGGTAGTGTGCCGCTGGTTGCGGATATGTCATCGACCATGTTGTCTCGCCCGGTCGAAATCAACAAATTCGGTCTTATCTACGCTGGCGCTCAGAAAAATATCGGTCCGTCCGGACTGGTTGTCGTTATTATCCGAAAGGATCTCCTTGGTAAGGCGCGAAAAGAAACGCCGACCATGATGAACTATCAGGTGATTGCGGATAACGATTCGATGTACAACACGCCAGCCACCTATTCGTGGTACCTGGCGGGCCTGGTCTTCAAGTGGCTGAAAGAGCAGGGTGGCGTGCCAGCCATGGCGGAACTCAATGCCCGGAAAGCCCGGAAACTCTACGATTTCATTGATCAAAATGAGTTCTATGCCAATCCGATTGATCCACGATTCCGCTCCTGGATGAACGTACCGTTTACGCTTGCGGATGATTCTCTGAATGGCGACTTCCTGAAAGGTGCCGATGCCAGGGGATTGCTGAACCTGAAAGGACACCGGTCGGTTGGCGGAATGCGCGCGAGCCTCTATAACGCCATGCCTGAGGTTGGCGTTGATGCCCTGATTGCGTACATGGCGGAATTTGCCAGGGAGCGGGGCTGATCATGACGGATGAGAAGGCCCGCCTGGGCGAGCTTAGGGAAGAAATCGACGCTCTGGATCAGCAGATCATGGAGCTGATCAGCGCCCGGGCAAAATGTGCCCAGGAAGTCGCTCACGTTAAAATGGCGGCCAATCCTGGTCAGGATGTGTTTTTCTACCGCCCCGAGCGTGAGGCGCAGGTTCTGCGCCGGATCAAGGAGGTGAACCCGGGGCCGCTGCCAGCCGAGGAGATGGCCCGTTTGTTCCGGGAAATCATGTCTGCGTGTCTGGCGCTGGAAAAGCCAATGCACATCGCATTCCTCGGGCCGGAGGGCACGTTCACTCAGGCTGCCGCCCTCAAACACTTCGGGCACTCCGTGGTGAGTGTGCCTCTGGCCGCCATTGATGCGGTATTCCGTGAAGTGGAATCCGGAGCGGCCCACTACGGAGTGGTTCCGGTGGAAAATTCTACGGAGGGGATGGTCAATCACACGCTTGATATGTTTATTTCCTCTCCGCTGAAAATCTGTGGTGAGGTCCAGCTTCGTATTCATCATCACCTGCTGGTTTCACCTAAACACAAAGACGAAGAAATTACCCGTATCTATTCTCATCAGCAGTCTTTTGCCCAGTGCCGTCAATGGCTGGATACCCACCGCTATGGTATTGAGCGGGTTACCGTGTCCAGTAATGCGGAAGCGGCGCGACGGGCTGCAGAAGAGCCGGGTACCGCAGCGATTGCGGGCGATATGGCGGCGGAGCTGTATGGTCTGGAAAAGCTGGCCAACAGCATTGAGGATCGCCCTGACAATACCACCCGGTTCCTCATTATCGGTCGTGAGGAAGTGCCGCTCAGTGGCCAGGACAAGTCGTCCATCCTCGTGTCTATGCGCAACAAGCCGGGGGCTTTGTACCAGTTGTTGGAGCCCTTCCACCGTCATGGTATCAGTCTGACGCGCATTGAAACCCGGCCGTCGCCCAGTGGTACCTGGGCGTATGTTTTCTACATTGATTTTGAAGGACACATGGACGGACCGGAGGCCAGCAAAGTACTGGCGGAAATCGATGCCGAAGCCGTTGAGCTTAAACGTCTCGGCTCCTATCCGGTTGGCGTGCTTTGATCCTGATTGACGATCCTGAGGAGAGTTGAATGGCAGTGGATTACCAGAGTCTTGCAGTGAAAGGTGTTCAGGCTCTGTCTCCGTATCAGCCGGGCAAGCCCATTGATGAGCTGGCCCGGGAGCTGGGGTTGGACCCTTCGGAGATTATCAAGCTGGCCAGCAATGAAAACCCTCTTGGCCCGAGCGAAAAGGCCATGACGGCGGCCCGAAAGGCACTGGATGAGATGTGTCTCTATCCGGACGGCAATGGTTTTGAGCTCAAGCAGGCGCTGTCGCACCGGTTTGGCGTAGAGATGGACCAGATCACGCTGGGCAATGGCTCCAACGACGTTCTGGAAGTCATCGCCCGTTGTTTTGCGGACGCAGACAGCGATGTTGTTTTTTCCCAGTACGCCTTTGCGGTGTACCCGATTGTGGCTCAGGCCATCGGTGCGAGAGGCATCTCGGTGCCAGCCAGGGACTGGGGGCATGACCTGGACGCAATGGCCGATGCGGTTACTGACCGCACCAAGCTGGTGTTTGTGGCCAATCCCAATAACCCGACGGGTACGGTACACACGCGGCAGGCCCTTGAAGGGTTTCTCGACCGGATCCCGGAGCGGGTGCTGGTGGTTCTTGATGAGGCGTATTGCGAGTATCTGGTTGGGGATGAGTACCCGGATGGTATCCAGCTTCTCGATCGCTATCCTAACCTCATTGTCTGTCGCACATTCTCCAAGGCTTGGGGGCTTGCGGCGTTGCGAGTCGGTTACACCGTCAGTTCTCCGGCCATTGCGGATATTCTGAACCGGGTGCGCCAGCCGTTTAATGTGGACACGGTTGCGCTGTGCGCGGCAACGGCGGTCCTCAGTGACGAGGCGTACCTGCAGAAATCCCGTGAAGTGAATGAGGCAGGGCTGCGTCAGCTGGCCGACGGCTTCGATAGGATGGGGCTGCCCTATATTCCCTCGGTGGGCAACTTTATTGCCGTTGAGGTGGGCGAGTCCGCGATGGGCGTATACCAGGCTCTGCTGGCGCATGGCGTGATCGTGCGGCCGGTGGCAGGCTATGGTATGCCCAGGCATCTGCGTGTTTCCGTTGGTTTGCCTCATGAAAATGAGCGTTTTCTGGATGCTCTGGCTGAGGCGCTGACGTCTGCCGGGCAGGGTGCCTGAGGTGAGCGTTGCTCAGCCTCCGTTTCACCGGGTTGCCGTCATTGGGCTGGGGCTGATTGGCGGCTCACTGGCCAGCGCCATACGTAAGCAGGGTCTGGCCGAGGTGGTGGTCGGGTTTGATGCGAGGCGGGATGAGCTCAGTCTGGGGGTTGAGCTTGGCGTTATTGATCTGGCGGCGGATTCCGTTGAGGGTGCCGTCGCGGGCTGCGATCTGGTCGTGCTGGCGGTACCTGTCAGGGCGACTCGTCAGGTGCTTTCAGATATTAAGCCCGTGCTTGAGGAAGGCGTTATTCTTTCCGATGTGGGTAGCACCAAATCGAGTTTTGTGGCCGATATCGAGGCCGTTTTTGGTGAGCTCCCCTCCTGGGTTATTCCTGGTCACCCCATTGCCGGGTCGGAGAAAAGCGGTATTCGTGCCGCTCAGGCCGAACTGTTTGCTAATCATAAGGTGATTCTTACGCCGGCCAATAATGCGAATCAGGGCGGCGTGGCCCGGTTGAAAACGTTGTGGGAAGGAACCGGGGCAACAGTTCTCACCATGTCGGCGGCCTATCATGATGAGGTGTTGGCCGCGACCAGTCATTTGCCGCACCTCATTGCGTTTTCATTGGTCGATACTCTGGCGGGCGAAGATGAGAATATGGACATCTTCCGTTATGCGGCCGGCGGTTTTCGCGATTTTACCCGGATTGCAGCCAGTGATCCGGTTATGTGGCACGATATCTTCCTGTCGAATCGGGAGGCTGTGCTTCGGGGTATCGATCATTTTACCGAGGATCTTGGCCGCCTCCGTTGCGCCATTGCCAATGGCGATGGCGCTGAGCTGCTCAGGGTGTTCAGTCGTGCCAAGGCGGCGCGGGACCATTTCTCAAAAATGCTTTCAGGACAGGCGTACGTGACTACCAATATCGATAATCAGGTGACGTTCCACATGCAGCCCGGCGGGGCTGTTAACGGTGATATCCGGGTTCCGGGCGACAAATCCATGTCCCATCGCTCGATTATGCTGGGTGCTCTGGCAGAGGGCACCACAGAAGTGAAGGGGTTCCTGGAAGGTGAGGATAGTCTTGCAACCTTGCAGGCGTTCCGGGATATGGGGGTAACCATCGAAGGCCCCGAAGAGGGTTTCGTGCGTATACATGGCGTTGGCATGAACGGTTTGCAGGCCCCTCGCGGTCAGTTGTATCTGGGTAACTCCGGGACAGCCATGCGCCTGTTCGCCGGCCTTTTGGCTGCCCAGAAGTTCGACTCCGAACTGTCGGGGGATGCCAGTTTGTCGAAGCGCCCGATGGGGCGGGTCGCGGACCCGCTGCGTGCCATGGGGGCGGTGATTGAAACTGCAGACGGAGGTCGTCCGCCACTGAAGATTCGTGGTGGCCACGAGCTGACCGGTATTCATTATGAAATGCCGGTAGCCAGTGCTCAGGTGAAATCCTGCCTGCTGCTGGCAGGGCTTTATGCTGAAGGGGTAACCTCCGTGACGGAGCCGGCCCCCACCCGGGACCACACCGAGCGGATGCTTGAGGGCTTCGGCTACCATGTCCATAGGGACGGGGCAACGGCTAGCGTTACAGGGGGCGGTAAGCTCACTGCCTGCTCAATAGATGTACCTGCTGATATCTCATCCGCGGCATTTTTCCTGGTGGCCGCAAGCATTGCCGAAGGCTCTGATCTTACCCTTCGCCATGTGGGCATGAACCCGACCCGGGTCGGGGTGATCAACATCCTGAAACAGATGGGTGCCAACATTGAGGTGATGAACGAGAGTGTTATCGGCGGCGAACCCGTTGCCGATCTGCGCGTGCGTTCGGCGGCTCTTCGTGGCATTGAGATTCCGGAAGAGCAAGTGCCCCTGGCTATTGATGAGTTCCCGGTACTGTTTATTGCGGCTGTGTGCGCAGAAGGGCGCACGGTTCTGCGTGGTGCAGAGGAGTTGAGGGTCAAGGAGAGTGACCGTATTCAGGTTATGGCCGATGGCCTGGCCAACCTTGGTGTAGAAACCACCGTCACATCAGATGGCATTATCATTGATGGCGGGCAGGAGATTGGTAGCGGTACGGTTGAAAGTTATGGAGATCACCGCATTTCCATGTCGTTCGCCGTTGCCTCCTTGCGTGCGACCGGGGCGATTCGCATTAATGATTGTGCCAATGTCGCGACCTCCTTCCCGGGGTTTGTGGAACTGGCGCTGAAAACCGGCATTCGAATTAACGCAGAAGGTAATGATTGATGACTGAAGGCAAGGCACCGGTAATCACGGTTGATGGGCCTGGCGGTTCCGGCAAGGGCACCATTACCCAGATGCTGGCTCGCAAGCTGGGCTGGCATTTACTGGATAGCGGCGCCTTGTACCGGTTGACAGCTCTGGCTGCGATGCGTCAGGGGGTTGCCCTGAGTGACGAGCCAGCGCTTGTCGGGGTTGCGGCCGGTCTTGATGTCACTTTCGAGCCGACTCCGGCTGGCCAGCCTGTCAGGGTTCTGTTGGCGGGCGAAGATGTCACCGCTGAGATACGAACGGAAACCTGCGGCGATAACGCGTCAAAGGTGGCGGTGATGCAGCCGGTTCGGGATGCGCTTTTGCAGCGGCAGCGGGATTTCCGGGTGGCGCCCGGTCTGGTGGCGGATGGTCGTGATATGGGGACGGTTGTCTTTCCGGATGCTCCGGTCAAGATCTTCCTGACAGCCAGTGCCGGAGAGCGGGCCCGCAGACGTTACAATCAGTTGAAGGATGCAGGTGTCGATGTTAACATTGACGCCCTTTTGGAAGAGATACGGGTACGTGATGAGCGGGATATGAACCGTTCTGCGGCCCCTCTCAAGCCTGCGGATGATGCGCAAGTCATTGATTCCACGGGGTTGAGTATTGAAGAGGTGTTGGACAGGTGTATGGCCGCAGCAGGTCAGGCCTGACCACACCTTTTCGTTGTTGAAATGCCGGAAACAGTGTTAATTGCCAGCCCTGGCTGATTCCGGAAATCGCTAACAGACCGTGTTGCTGGCGACACGGAGTACACTTGCGTTGATCACATAGGACACATAATGAGCGAGAGCTTTGCGGATCTTTTTGAAGAAAGCCTGAAAGAAATTGACATGCAACCGGGTTCCATCGTCCAGGGAACCGTAGTTGACGTCGACAACGACTGGGTCACCGTTAACGCCGGGCTGAAGTCCGAAGGCGTTATCCCCGCCTCCCAGTTCCTGAACGAAAAAGGCGAGTTGGAAGTAGCTGTCGGCGATGTTGTCGATGTGGCTCTCGATGCTGTTGAGGATGGTTTCGGTGAAACCCGCCTGTCCCGCGAGAAAGCCAAGCGTGCTGAAGCCTGGAAGGTTCTGGAGAAGTCCTTCGAAGCTGAAGAAGTTGTCAAGGGCGTGATCAACGGCAAGGTTAAAGGCGGTTTCACTGTCGACCTGGCCGGCATTCGTGCCTTCCTGCCGGGTTCACTGGTAGACGTTCGTCCGGTTCGCGACACTGCGCACCTGGAGAACAAAGAGCTGGAATTCAAGGTTATCAAGCTGGACCAGAAGCGTAACAACGTGGTTGTTTCCCGCCGCGCCGTTCTGGAAGCTGAAAACAGCGAGCAGCGTGAAGCTCTGCTGGAAACCCTGACAGAAGGTCTGGAAATCAAAGGTATTGTCAAGAACCTGACCGACTACGGTGCGTTCGTAGATCTGGGCGGTGTTGACGGCCTGCTGCACATCACGGATATGGCCTGGAAGCGCATCAAGCATCCGAGCGAAATCGTGAATGTGGGCGACGAGATCAACGTAAAAGTTCTGAAGTTTGACCGTGAGCGCAATCGTGTGTCTCTGGGTCTGAAGCAGCTGGGCGAAGATCCCTGGGTCGACATCAAAGGTCGTTACCCGGAAAGCTCCAAGGTTACTGCACGCGTAACCAACCTGACCGACTACGGCTGCTTTGCCGAGCTGGAAGAGGGTGTTGAAGGTCTGGTTCACGTATCCGAAATGGATTGGACCAACAAGAACATCCATCCGTCCAAGGTTGTTCAGGTGGGTGACGAAGTTGAAGTGATGATCCTGGATATCGACGAAGAGCGTCGTCGTATCTCTCTGGGTATCAAGCAGTGTGTTGCTAACCCGTGGGAAGACTTCTCCGGTAACTTCAACAAAGGTGATCGTATCTCCGGTAAGATCAAGTCCATCACGGACTTTGGTATCTTCATCGGTCTGGACGGTGGCATCGATGGTCTGGTTCACCTGTCTGACATCAGCTGGAACGAGACTGGCGAAGAAGCCGTTCGCGAGTACAAGAAGGGCGACGAAGTTGAAACCGTGATCCTGTCTGTTGATCCTGAGCGTGAGCGCATCTCCTTGGGTATCAAGCAGCTGGAAAGCGATCCGTTCGCCGAGTTCGTTCAGCTGAACGACAAGGGCTCTATTGTTAAGGGCACTGTGTCTGCGGTTGATGCCAAAGGCGCGACCATTGCTCTGAACGAAGAAGTTGAAGCGGTACTGAAAGCGTCTGAAATCAGCCGTGACCGTGTTGAAGATGCACGTAACGCGCTGAAAGAAGGCGAAGAAGTTGAAGCGAAGATCATCAGCATCGATCGCAAGAACCGCGTTATCAACCTGTCTATCAAGTCTAAGGATGTAGAGGACGATAAGCAGGCTCTGGAAAACGTGCGCAGTAAGACTGCAGAATCCTCAGGTGCCACCACTATCGGTGACCTGATCAAGGAGCAGATGCAGCAGCAGAATGCCAACAAAGAGTAATATCTTCGGTTGGTGTCAAAAAAACGGGCTCTAAGAGCCCGTTTTTTTTGTGTTTTTTTTTGGTTTGGCTAAACTAGAGGCATTGGGTCCCGGTAAAATTTGCTGCGGAAGAATCACGACAGAGGGAATGCCTCATGACGAAGTCCGAACTGGTTGAACTGATTGCCTCAAAGCAGACTCAGCTCTCCGTAAAGGATGTTGAGCTTGCGGTGAAAAGCATCATAGAGCATATGTCTCAATCCCTTGCTGACGGCCAGCGCATTGAGATTCGTGGATTTGGCAGTTTCTCTCTGCATCATCGGGCTGCACGCACTGGTCGTAATCCGAAAACCGGTGATGCTGTTCAGTTGCCGGCCAAATTTGTCCCGCATTTCAAGCCAGGCAAAGAGTTGCGGGAACAGGTAAACGACAGCTTGAAAAAAGGCTTCTGAAGCCCTGAAGGCTGGCCTTATACCGAACCTTACATACCGGGTGACTGACCCACTTGGAGCGCTTAAGACATGGCAGGACTGAGGAAGATCCTAGTTACGTTATTGGTTCTGGTTCTGATCCTTTTAGCGCTGGTGTTTTCCCTGAACAATCAGATGGCTGTATCGCTCAACTTCCTGTTGTTCGAGACCCAGCCTCATGGTGTGGCCGTCTGGATTATCATGGCGTTTGTGATCGGTGCATTGGTCGGGATTCTGATCACGATGATGGCGACATTCCGGACTTCTGTTTCGCGCCGCAATCTACAAAAGCGCCTTGAGCGAACTGAGCACGCACTTGAGAAATCCAGGGCACAAAACGATCGGGCGCTTTGATGGAAATGCTGTTTCAGTGGCTGCTTCTGACGGCAGCCGTTGCTGCTGGCTGGGCTATAGGTCGTTTCAGTAGCCGAAAGGGCCGTGCTTCCCGGGTTATCATGGATGAGGATTCGGTCCGCGACCGATTGCAGTTTCTCTTCACTAACTATTCTGATCAGGCGGTCGAGAACTTTGTTCAGTCACTCGCCGTCAATAAAGATACCGTCAGTTTGCACCTCTCCATTGGTAGTCACTTCCGGAATAAGGGAGAGACGGATAGGGCCATTCTGATCCATCAGAATCTTCTCGCGCGGCCGGAATTGCCTGCCCGTTACTCTCCTCAGGTTACGCTGGAGTTGGCGACGGACTACCTGAATGCGGGCCTGCTTGACCGGGCCGAGGCACTGTTCCATCAGCTTATGGGGGATCGCGATTACGGACGGCGGTCCGCGACGGCTCTGATTGAGTTGTATCAGCAGGAGCGCGAGTGGGAGAAAGCGGCTCAGGTTGCCAACACGCTCGCCCGGGGTGATGCAGATCCTGCCATTTTCAAAACGCTGGCCTACATTACCTGCGAGTTGTCGGATTTCGCGCTTAGCCGAAACGATGATCGCTGGACGGCTCAGAAGCTGGCAAAGGAGGCGCTGGACTATGATCGTTCCTGTGTGCGAGCAACCTTTCTTCTGACGCGGTTGCAGGTTCGGCAGGGGAGTTTTCGTGACGCGGCAAATCAATGCCTGAAAGTGTTTGACCAGAATCCGGAGTTCGGGCCGGAGGCTGTCGACCGGTTAATGAAGCTGGAGCGCGAGCATGGCGACGTGGCTCGTCTGTATAAGAAGCTTCGCAAACTGTATGAACAGTACCCAAGTACAAGCCTGCTGCTGGCTTTGGTTGAATCTGTCGAGCGTTCGTCCGGGCGCCCTGCGGCGATAGATTTGTTGCGTCTGGAGCTTGAAACCCGGCCCTCGGTTCGTGGCTTGCTTCAGTTGGTTGAAATGGCAGGCTACGAGAAAGGGATGACAACCGATGAAGGTCGCCTGGTTAGCCGGATTGGGCATTTGATCCTGGCTAACCGGCCGATCTACCGGTGCGTTAACTGTGGATTCTCCGGACAGCAGTTGCACTGGCTTTGTCCAAGCTGCAAGCAGTGGGAAACCGTCCGTCCCATCCAGGGGGTTGAAGCGGAGTAGCTTCCCTCTGAAATATTCCGAATACCTCTACTCAGGAATCTGAACGTGAAAAACCTGAATGACCCTAAAATCATCGTTGCTCTCGACTTTCCCTCCCAGGACCCTGCCTTGGCCCTGGCTGATCAGCTTGATCCGAAGAAGTGCCGCCTGAAAGTGGGAAAGGAATTGTTCACTCGCTCTGGCCCGGATCTGGTCAAGGCACTGCAGGGCCGTGGTTTTGATATTTTTCTGGATTTGAAGTTTCACGATATCCCCAACACCACGTCAGCCGCCGTGGCTGCTGCTGCAGAGTTGGGTGTATGGATGGTGAATGTTCATGCATCCGGTGGTGAAAAGATGATGCTTGCCTGTCGTGAGCGCCTGGAGGCGTTTGGCCCTGAGCGTCCACTTCTGATTGCGGTGACGGTGTTGACGAGTATGTCTGATGATGACTTGGCCGGTATCGGTATTGCTGATTCGGCAGAGGTTCATGTCTCGCGTCTGGCGACCCTGGCCAGAAACAGTGGTATGGATGGGGTTGTTTGCTCCGCTCAGGAGGCCGCGCGCCTGAAAGCCGAGCAGGGCAGTGACTTTCAGTTGGTTACGCCGGGTATCCGGCCGCTGACCGCCGATAAGGGCGACCAGCAGCGCATCATGACGCCTGCAGATGCTCGCGAGGCTGGTTCTGACTATTTGGTGATTGGTCGGCCGATTACTCAGGCCCCTGATCCTCTGGCGGCTTTGGAGGCTATTTACTCTGAGGTGGCTTCGGTTTGATGTTTTCCGCTGTTCTGGTTTTTCATTCTTAGCTTTGTAGCTCTGTGCGGGTGCCATGGATGGCCGGGTGTGTGTGCTGGTTGCGGATTCTGTAAAGGGCTGCCTGGTCCGGCGTTTCGTCTTTATCGGTCGGTTAAACAAAAAAGCCCGCTAATTCTTTGAACTAGCGGGCTTTTAAAATAGTGGCTCCCCGAGCTGGGCTCGAACCAGCGACAAACGGATTAACAGTCCGTTGCTCTACCAACTGAGCTATCGGGGAACGTCGTCATGTGACGAGGCGCGTATATTAAGTTGACCATACCGCCTCGTCAACCCCTCTAAGCTAAAATTTTTAGCCGAGGGCCTTCTGCAACCGCTCAATGGCTTTTTCCAGATTATCCATGCTTGTCGCAAAGCTCAGGCGCATGTGTCCCGGGCAGCCGAAAGCAGAGCCAGGCACCAGAGCAACGCCAGCTTCAGACAGGAGCTTCTCGGCGAACTCTACGTCGGTATTTACTCCTTCGGTTGCTTCAATGGCGCCCTGGAAACTCGGGAACACGTAGAAGGTGCCGTCACCGTTGAGGCAGTTCACGCCCGGCAGTTTGTTCAGAGCTTCCACCAGCCAGTCGTGGCGCGCTTTAAAGGCTTTGACCATCTCGCCCACGCAGGCCTGGTCGCCATCCAGCGCAGCGGTTGCGGCAGCCTGAGAGACGGAGCAGGGGTTGGAAGTGCTCTGGGATTGTATCTTCTTCATGGCGCCAATGATCCGGGCCGGGCCTGCAGCGTAGCCAATACGCCAGCCAGTCATGGAGTAGGCTTTTGAGACGCCGTTCAGAACGAAGGTGCGATCGTACAGTTCGGGGCACGCGTTCAGAATGTTGCAGAACGGTTTTCCGGTCCACAGAATCGGTTCGTACATGTCGTCGGTGGCAACCATGATGTTCGGATACTTTTTCAGCACGTCGCCAATCGCTTGCAGCTCTTCCATGGAATAAGCCATGCCACTGGGGTTCGATGGGCTGTTGATCACAAACAGACGGGTACGCTCAGTGATGGCGCTTTTGAGCTGCTCCGGCGTAATCTTGAAGCGCGTCTCTGCCGTGGTCTCAATGATGACCGGCTTGCCTTCGGCAACCAGTACCATGTCTGGATAGGATACCCAGTAGGGTGCCGGAATGATGGCTTCGTCGCCCTCATTGAGTGTGGCCAACGCAAGGTTGAAAAAGCTCTGTTTGCCACCACTGCTTACCAGTATCTGGTTGGCTTCGTATTCCAGGCCGTTATCCCGTTTGAACTTCGCAATAATCGCTTTCTTCAGCGCAGGCGTACCATCCACGGCTGTGTATTTAGTCTGGCCGTTGTTAATGGCGTCAATGGCTGCCTGTTTGATGTGATCAGGGGTGTCGAAGTCGGGCTCGCCAGCACCGAGGCCAATAATGTCCTGGCCGGCCGCGCGGAGTTCTGCGGCTTTGTTGGTGACCGCGAGGGTGGGGGAAGGCTTGATTGCCTGTACTCGGCTGGAAAGTTGAAGGTCCAAACTTGAGCTCCTTAAAGCTGCGTCTTATTGGGCTGCGATCGGCCGGGCAACTGGAGCCAGAATTACGGGCTGATTTTTCACCCAGCCGTCGATCGCACAGATGGTATCATGAAGCTGCCAGAACACTAAATTTCTTGAGGATGCGACGCAACTTATCCGTCGTTTCCGGTGTCCGGAGGTTAGAACGCCAGCTATGGCCACAACATCATCCACTACCAGACACGGGGTCTTCCGGGTCGATTCGGAATACCAGCCCGCCGGTGATCAGCCCAAGGCGATAGCGGGGCTTGTTGATGGTATCGAATCCGGCCTGGCTCACCAGACCTTGCTGGGGGTTACCGGGTCGGGCAAAACGTTCACCATTGCCAATGTGGTACAGGCGGTTCAGCGGCCGACCATTATCATGGCTCACAACAAGACCCTGGCCGCCCAGCTTTATGGTGAGTTCAGGGAGTTTTTCCCTGACAACGCCGTGGAATACTTCGTTTCTTACTACGATTACTATCAGCCAGAGGCTTACGTACCGTCATCCGACACTTTCATCGAGAAAGACGCCTCCATCAATGAGCATATTGAACAGATGCGCTTGTCGGCCACCAAGGCTTTGCTGGAGCGGCCTGATGCCATCATTGTGGCGACAGTATCTTCAATCTATGGTCTCGGCGATCCCCAGTCCTACCTGAAAATGATGTTGCACCTGGACCGGGGGGATCAGGTTGATCAGCGGTTCATTCTGCTTAGACTGGCGGAGCTGCAGTACACCCGCAACGACATAGAGTTTCACCGGGCCAATTACCGGGTGCGTGGCGATGTGATTGATGTGTTTCCGGCGGAGTCCGAAAAAGAAGCCATCCGGATTGAACTGTTCGATGATGAAGTGGAAAACCTGAGCTATTTCGACCCGCTGACCGGCGAGGTGCTCAGACGGGTTCCACGGGTGACGATCTATCCTAAATCCCATTATGTTACGCCCAGACAAAAGGTGCTGGACGCGGTTGAGAACATCAAGGTGGAGCTGGATGTCCGGTTACAGCAACTTCGGGACAACCATCGGCTGGTTGAAGCTCAGCGGCTGGAAGAGCGGACCCGGTATGATATTGAAATGATGCTTGAGCTGGGGTACTGCAATGGCATTGAGAACTACTCCCGGTATCTGTCCGGGCGTAATCCTGGCGAGCCACCTCCGACGCTGTTTGATTACCTTCCGCCCAATGCTTTGCTGGTGGTGGATGAGTCTCACGTGACCATTCCGCAGATCGGCGCCATGTATAAAGGCGACCGGTCCCGGAAGGAGACGCTGGTGGAGTATGGCTTCCGTTTGCCGTCTGCACTGGATAATCGCCCCATGCGATTC
The DNA here is from genome assembly GCF_000421165.1 of Marinobacter daepoensis DSM 16072. Lineage (GTDB taxonomy): Bacteria > Pseudomonadota > Gammaproteobacteria > Pseudomonadales > Oleiphilaceae > Marinobacter > Marinobacter daepoensis. The sequence continues at coordinate 549,627 of NZ_ATWI01000009.1, read as the reverse complement.
GAGGAATGGGAGCGAATAGCGCCGCAGATGATTTTTGTGTCTGCCACACCGGGCCTCTACGAAGCTGAGCATGCCGGTCAGGTGGTGGAGCAGGTCGTACGTCCCACTGGTCTTCTGGACCCGGAGATCGAAGTCCGGCCTGCGTCCACGCAGGTGGACGACTTGCTGTCTGAGATTCATAAGCGGGTAGGTGTAAGCGAGCGGGTTCTGGTTACAACCCTTACCAAGCGAATGGCGGAAGATCTGACCGACTTCCTGATGGAGCACGACATTCGTGTGCGTTATCTGCATTCAGACATCGATACTGTGGAGCGCGTGGAGATTATCCGGGATCTTCGCCGTGGCGAATTTGATGTGCTGGTTGGCATTAACCTGTTGCGGGAAGGCCTGGATATGCCGGAAGTGTCTCTGGTCGCTATCCTGGATGCGGACAAGGAGGGCTTCCTTCGCTCCGAGCGCTCCCTGATACAGACCATCGGGCGGGCGGCCCGTAACGTCAACGGTAAGGCCATTCTGTATGGAGACAAGATCACAGGATCTATGCAGAGGGCCATTGACGAGACCGAGAGGCGACGAGCCAGGCAGACGGCTCATAACGAAGAGCACGGTATTACGCCGACGGGGTTGAACAAGAAAATCGCCGATATTATGGAGGGGGCTGCCGGCGGAGGTCGTGGTCGAAGGAAGGGCGAACGGTCCGGCCAGAAAGCGGCAGAGCAGGCAGAAGATTACCTCGTGAAGGCCGGCAACCGGTCGCCGGAGGATGTCCTCAAAGAGGTGGCGAAGCTCGAGGACGAAATGTACAAAGCCGCCGCAGACCTGGATTTTGAAACGGCGGCTCGCCTGCGAGATCAGATTTCCGAGCTGAAAGACGCGGCCCTGCGTACTGTGTGATCAGTCGCGCTTTGGTCCGACAATCACCGCTGCCTGCAGCGGTTGATTTCGGCCGTAGCGCGAGATTTTTTCAAACACCTTGCGGTCGATCGGCAGGTATTGTTTGTCGGCGATGGTTTCTCCCTCCTGAGTATCAATTTCAGGGTCGTGCAGATACACGAAGTCGTCATCGATGGCGCAGACGGTCACCCAGTGAGGAACCCGGCTTTGGTTCAGCTGCCAGGTGCTGATCAGAATCACCGGGATCCGGCCTTCAAGCAGGGCCGTTTCCATGGCAGGGAGAGTGAGCGGGTCGTGGTGCAGCTCAATGTCGGTCTGAGCCAGGTCGTGCAGAAACCCTTCGTGAACCAGTTCCAGTACCCGTTTTTTATCGTTACTGCGCACAGTATCTTTGAATAAGGCACCTTCGCGGCTGACCCAGGCGCTGGCTTTGAATCCTCGGTGCCAGGCGGAGAGTGCAAGGCCGTGAGGGCCGCAGCCACCGTGGCCTGCCAGCATAAAAATAGTGGTGGCTTCACGCCAGATTTTCAGCTCTTCCAGAGTGTTGACCGGCTGTCGTTCATCCAGCGCCGCCATTGCCATGATTAACGCGGAAGGACCACAGGTGAATTCCGTGGTCTGTGGGTAGTATGGCACCGGCATGAAATCGTGTGACGGCTCGTAATAGAGTATCCGGCGCTCGAACCGAAGGGCGTTGCCGTGATCTTCGTAATAATCCCGGTAGGTGCCGAACTGCCGATACCCGAGCCGGCGGTACAGAGCTATGGCGCCAGCGTTATCTTCTCGCACTTCCAGCCGCATGATGATGCGGTCGGCCTCAACGGCTTCTTTTTCGGCTTCGCGCACCAGTCGTTCTCCCACCCCCTGGCCTCGCACCGAGGGTGAGACGGCGATGGAATAGATTCTTGCCAGACGTGTGGCAGCGCTCATCAGAACCAGGCAGTAACCGACCAGACGGCCCTCCTGTTCCGCAACAATCAGCCTGTCCCGGGGCACTTCCAGAAACCTTCGGAAGCTCCGGCGCGATATCCGGTCTTCCGGGAAACAGTCGTTCTCAAGTTGAACCAAGGCATTCAGATCGTGGGTGTGCGCTTGTCGGAGCATCGCATCAGTCATGGCGTGACGGGCCTGTTCATAGAGGCTGGAGCTGTGCCTGGCAGGCTCGCTCGTTGCCGTTATTATGGTAGAGGTAAGCCATTCCGTCATAGCGACTGTTTATGCGTAGAAGCACGCATTTTCGGGTAATTGTACGGCCGCCGCATGGCGAGTATTGTTGCTGAAATCCGTCGGCCTGTCCTTCAGGGAGGAATGCCGCTCCATGTCCCGATTGCTCATCGTTGTAGACCGTGCCAGAGACTGGGCACCGTATTACCCCAGCGAAGATGTGCTTACATTTGACCAGTACCTCCGGTTCACCGCTCCGGCCAATAGCCGTGTTCGGGTTATTAATTTGTGTCAGAGTGCGAAGTATCTGAGCCGTGGTTACTACTGTTCTTTGCTGGCCGAAGCCAGGGGGCATCATGTGGTGCCGTCGGTTATGACGCTCAACGATCTGAGCCGCAAGGGGCTGTTTTCTCTGGAGCTGGAAGAGCTTGACCGCAGTGTAATCCAGTGGCTGGAAACTTCAGCCCTGACCATCGACCCGGCCACGGATAACGGAGAAGCCACCCACGAGGTGCGGATCCGGACTTATTTTGGTCAGGCCGAACACGAGGATCTGAAGCCTGTCGCCCGCGCGCTGTTTGAGCGTTTTCCCTGCCCGGTTCTTGAAGTGGTCTTTCGTCACCGGAAGCAATGGCAGATTGAATCCATGAAACCAGCTTCTCCGGCGGATCTGGATGTGCGGGAGCAGGATCTGTTTGCCAGCGCGCTGGACCGGTTCAGCAGTATGATCTGGCGCAAGCCCCGGGCACGTCGCCGCTACCGGTTTGACCTGGCCATGCTTGTGAATCCTGAAGAGGAGTTGCCACCAAGTGACGAAACGGCCCTCAGGCGCTTTGAACGCGCGGGCCGGAAACTCGGCATCAATGTTGAGCGAATCACGCGCAGAGACTTCATGCGGCTGCCGGAATATGATGGGTTGTTTATCCGGGAGACCACGGCGATTGATCATCATACCTACCGTTTTGCCCGAAAGGCGGAAGCCGAAGGCATGGTGGTGATTGATGATCCCGTCTCAATCCTGCGCTGCACCAATAAGGTGTTTCTGGCCGACCTCCTGAAAAACAACAAGGTGCCGACCCCGAAAACGCTGATCATTTCGAAAGACCATAAAGAGGCTGTGCAGCAGATCAGCCAGGAACTGGGATTTCCGGTGGTTATAAAAATCCCTGATGGTGCTTTTTCCCGCGGGGTAATCAAGGCGAAGGATGAAACAGAACTCCGTAAGGGGCTCCGTGATCTGTTCAGACAATCAGCCCTGGTCCTGGCTCAGGAGTATTTTTACACCGATTATGACTGGCGTATTGGTGTGCTGGGTGGCCGCGCCATCTATGCCTGCAAGTACATGATGGTTAAGGGGCACTGGCAGATCTATCAGCATGGTGGTGCAACGGTGGAGAGCGGTGGCTTCGAGACGATGCCCACGTATGAAGTCCCTCGTAATGTCATTCAGGCGGCCCTGAATGCGACCCGTCTGATTGGCAGCGGTCTCTACGGTGTTGATATCAAGCAAGCCGGAAACCGGGTGGCAGTGATTGAGGTCAATGATAACCCGAGCATTGACTCGGGTGTGGAGGACAAGTTTCTGGGCGGCGAACTGTACACACTGGTGATGCAGGAATTCCTGTCACGGATGGAGGACAACCGGCGCCGCTAAGAGGGTGGACTAGCTGGCAGCAATCCAAACCCGGACACTGCCGAACCACGGGTAGTCGGCCAAGACGGCCCGAACCTGTTCCGTCGACAGGCTCGGGTTGGAATGATTGCCGTCCAGGAAAATCTCAAGGTGGACCCGGTTCTTCAGATAGTGGAGGCGAAGACGGCTTTGTGGGGGAAGTTCGCCCAGGGCTTCGGTCAGTAACCGATGAATACCTTCCCGGCCAGGTAAATGGGATTCGGTGGTGTGAGGGGCCTTCTGATCATTCTCGGCATCAATGTGAAAGTTGATGTCCCGTATATTCTCCAGAGCATCCCGCATACCCGCGACCACCTTCATGCCGATCTGGTGTCCTTCTGAAACGCTGATTTCGGGCCTGACCACCAGATGAATGTCCAGAAGGATGTCATGCCCCATCCGTCGGCTGCGAAGTTCATGGACATTGCGTACGCCATCGGTTTCCATTGCAATGGTTTTCAGCATCTGGGTGTCGTCCTCAGAGAGGCCGGTGTCAATCAGTTCTTTGACGCTGTCCCAGGTAAACTTCCAGCCGATGTGGATGATGATGGCCGCAATGGCGATGGCGGCCACAACGTCCAGCCAGACAAAACCCAGCATGGCGCCGATCGTTGACACAAGCACCACGACTGACGAAAACGCGTCGGTTCGGCTGTGCCAGGCGTTCGCGATAATGAGATCTGAGCGAATCTTCATGCCAACGTGGCGGGTATAGCGATAGATCCACTCTTTACCGGCAATGGAGACCGCAGCGGCGACCAGAACCGGCCAGCCCGGAACCATCTGTTCTTCGCCAGCCAGCAGGCGCAGGATGTTCTCCCAGGCTAAGGCTGCGCCGACCGCGATAAGAATGCTGCCAAGCAAAAGTGTGCCTAGTGTCTCAATTCGCTGGTGACCATAAGGATGGTCTGCATCCGGCTCCTTTCTGGACAACCTCATGACAGCCAGCACAACCCAATCGGAGGCAACGTCCGTAAACGAGTGAACACCGTCCACTACCAGAGCCTGTGAATTGAAAAGAGTGCCACCAATGACCTTTATCAGTCCGAGGACCGCATCCAGCACCATGCCGATAATGGTGACCCTTGAAGCCGCATGCTTTTCCGATTCAAGGGTTGTCTGGGTGGGCTGACTGGTTTGGCCAGGCTGCGTCATCTGACTTACTCCGGGGTTTTTGATGTCGGCAGTATAGCGGTATTTATGAAATAAAGGGCTGGATTTCCCGGTGTGTTTATGGTCGTTTTATGCACATCATGACGAAACGGTTACCCGGTAGCACTTTGTAACCAAATCCGTCAAACACTAATTCAAACTTTGTAACCTCATGAAAATAAAGCAAAAAAACACTGATCAAAAAATGATCAATTTGTAGGCTGGCGCAGTTATCAAGGGGTAGGGGCGCTTGCTACGGGATTTTCAACAGGGTTATCCACAGAATCCGTGGAAAAGCCTCGTGAGCCTATGCGGGCTGGGCATTTGGCGAGTATTTTGGGTTTTCGCAGGATGGTGTGGAAAACTTTCTGTATACTCGCGCAACCCGAGAAAGGAGTTTAATGATGTACGGCCTTCTACGAAATATCCTGTTTCGTCTGCCCCCGGAACAGGCCCACAATTTTACGCTTAGTAGCCTGGATGTTGCTCAAAAATTAGGCATTCTGAATGCATTTACTCGGACACCGGCGCCGTGCCCGGTGAACGTGATGGGGCTGGAGTTTCCAAACCCGGTGGGGTTGGCTGCGGGGCTGGATAAGAATGCCGATCACATCGACTCCCTGGGAGCCCTCGGTTTCGGGTTTATTGAAGTGGGAACGGTAACTCCACTGGCTCAGGCAGGTAATCCGGCGCCCCGAATGTTCCGGCTACCTGAGCACCAGGCGATCATCAATCGGATGGGCTTTAACAATGAAGGCCTGGATCATTTGATCGCCAATGTTCGTAACCGTCGCTATCGCGGTGTTCTGGGGATCAATGTTGGTAAGAACAAAGATACCCCCAACGAACAGTCCGAACAGGATTATCGCAAAGGGATTGCGGCAGTGTATTCCTATGCGGATTACATCACCGTGAATGTGTCGTCGCCCAACACGCCGGGCTTGCGAGATCTGCAATTCGGCGATTCACTCAAGCAGCTTCTGAATGCCATAAAAGAAGAGCAGTTAGCGTGCAGACAAGCCCACGGGCGATATGTGCCGGTTGCAGTCAAGATCGCGCCGGACATGGACGAGCAGGGAATCCGGTTTGTGGCCGGGGCTTTGCTGGAGGCAGGGCTGGATGGCGTGATCGCTACGAATACGACGATCAGCCGGGAAGCGGTCAAGGGACATCGGCATGAACAGGAGGCCGGTGGATTGAGCGGCGCACCAGTTCGCGAAGCGTCTTTAAAGGTTATCCAGTGCCTGAATGCTGAGCTGGGTGAGAAGATGCCGATTATCGGCGTGGGCGGGATTACCGATGGTGAAAGCGCTGCCGAGAAAATCCGTGCAGGCGCTAAACTGGTTCAGCTCTATACCGGGTTCATCTATCGTGGGCCTGCCTTAATCAATGAGGCGGTAGAAGCAATTCGGAAGGAAGTGCGATAAGTGCAGGGGCAGAGCGAAGGTGGGCCCGCTGAGCGGGCCCTTGCGGGGAATAAACCCCGTAGCGCTTCTTCGCATGATACGGGGCGGGAGGCCCCGTTCTGGTTACTTTGGTTACTGCTCGAATTGTGATGTGTATCTGTAACGTAAAGTGAAAAAAAACAGATCAGGGTTAAGCGGGGTTGGCCACTACCGCAGTCACGTTGCGGTTACCGTGGCCAGTTTGTGGATGCCGGAGACGCCGGTCATGCCCTCCCAGTTATCTGTGCGGCCTTCTCGCCACCCGTTGAGCCACTCCTGGCGGACTTCCTGTTGTTCAATCGGGCAGCTGTCTTTGGATTTGCCAGACACGCCAGCGAGATAACCCCGCTTGAATGCACGAGCGTACATATCTCTCTTCTGTCTTTTCATGCCGTTCCTCACTGATGGATTAACAGAACATGTGTGTACACATCCGCACTGACCGTGGCATGTGGCAGTCTCTCCGGGACAACCCACTATTGCCAGCTCTGGTCAGAGCAGTCAGGATCCTGTTAAAGGAGGCTTATACTTGGCCTCCTGAACGACGCGTCAGTTACAAGGTGGACGAATCTCACGCTGGTGTACACTAATTATTTCATCTAAGTGACGCATTTCTTATTATTTTGTGAAATAAAGATGACGGCGCCCGAAAATCTTTTGCTGCCATTCCGTAAACTTACCGGTATCACTCAGAAAACCAGGAGTTGATCTTGTCTAAGCATGTCTTTTTTGTAACCTGCCCCAAAGGGGTGGAGTACCTCCTGGCCGATGAGATGGAGACGTTCGGCCTCCACCTTGTTCGCAATGCGCCAGCCGGTGTCTGGGTAGAAGGAAGCCTGGAGAGCGGCTACCGGGCGTGTCTGTGGTCGAGGCTGGCGAATCGGGTCATCCTGAACGTGGCGGATGTGGATGCGCGCCACGCGGATGAACTCTATGACGGCGTGGTCTCTCTCGACTGGCAGGTCCATATTCCGGCGGGGGGCAGTTTCCGGGTGACGTTTCTTGGGCAGAATGAAACCATACGGAACACTCAGTTCGGCGCCCAGAAAGTCAAAGACGGTATTGTCGACAGTATCCGGGGCGCTGGTGCACCGCGCCCCTCTGTGGCGCCCAAAGATCCGGATGTCACCGTATCCGCAAGGTTGAACCGGGGCAGGTTGTCGCTTGGTATTGATCTGAGCGGGCACAGCCTGCACATGCGGGGTTACCGGACAGACAAAGGGGTTGCGCCCCTGAAAGAGAACCTGGCAGCAGCGCTTCTGATTCGGGCCGGTTGGCCAGAGTTCGTTGCGACCGGTGGCGATTTTGTTGATCCGATGTGCGGTTCCGGGACTCTGCTCATTGAGGCTGCATTGATGGCGCTGGATATTGCGCCGGGTCGTAAGCAGGAACGGTTTGGTTTTGAAAAATGGCCCGGGCACCAGCCGGATCTTTGGCTGGGGCTACGCCAGGAGGCCGAGCGACGGGCCCATGAAGGAAAGCAGAAGCGGGTGCCGCGGTTCTTTGGTTCTGATCAGGATGAGCGGGTCATTGCGACGGCCTGGAAAAATATTCAGCGGGCTGGTCTTGAAGATATCGTTCAGGTGGAAGCGCGGCCTGTCCATTCATTTCGTCGCCAGGAGGGGCTGAGTGACGTGGGGCTGGTGCTGACCAACCCTCCTTATGGAGAACGGTTGAGCGACCGCAAAGAGTTGGCGGTCCTGTATCAGGCTCTCGGCGAGTCCGTCATCCGAGAATTGCCAGGCTGGCGTCTTGGCGTCTTCACTGGCGCCCCCGAATTCGGCAAATCCCTGGGGCTGAGAAGCTTCAAGCAGTACAAGTTGTTCAATGGCAAGCTGCCGGCACAGCTTTTGCTGTTTGAGGTGCTTGCTGAGAACGCTATGACACCACGGGACCCCGCAGCCCCAGGCGAGATTATGCCGAGAATCGCCAACCCGGAGCGGGCGGCCATGCTGCGCAACCGCCTGAAGAAGAACCTGAAAACCATCGGTCAGTGGGCCAGGAAGCAGGGCATTGGTTGTTATCGGCTGTACGATGCCGACATGCCCGAGTATGCCTTGGCTATTGATATTTATGAAGGACAGGTGCATGTGCAGGAGTACGCGGCGCCGAAGTCGGTGGATGAGAGGGCGGCCCGGGAGCGCCTTGCTGAAGCACTCTCAGTGATTCCGGAGGTGCTGGAACTGGAGCCCGGAATGCTGGTGTGCAAGCAGCGCCAGCGTCAGGCTGGCAGTCGCCAGTATGAGAAGCAGGCGGCCACCGGAGACTATTTCAACGTGCATGAGCACGGCTGCCTGCTCAGAGTAAACCTGAAGGATTATCTGGATACCGGGCTGTTTCTGGATCATCGCCCCGTGCGTCACTGGATTCAGCAGAATGCCCGGGGCAAGCGTTTCCTGAACCTGTTCTGCTATACCGGTGCGGCCAGCGTGCATGCAGCGGTTGGTGGGGCGAGCCGTTCTCTGAGCCTCGACATGTCAAAAACCTACGTAGCCTGGGCCAAAGAGAACCTGGCACTGAACGGAGCCGATTCAGGCAGGCATCGGGTTGAGCAGGCGGACTGTCTCGCCTGGCTGGCCGACAGGAAGACCGTGGACCAGCGTTTCGATCTGATCTTTATGGACCCGCCCACGTTTTCCAACTCCGCCCGCATGAGCGGTGTGCTGGATATACAGCGGGACCATGGAGCGCTGATACGTCAGTGTATGGCCCGGTTGTCCAGTGAGGGGCTGCTTATTTTCTCCAACAACTTCCGCAAGTTCAGGCTTGATGAGTCGCTGGAGTCAGAGTTTGAAGTGCAGGAAGTGAGCGGGAGCACCCTCGACAAGGACTTTCAGCGCAACCCGAAAATCCATCGGTGTTGGCACATCCGCCATCAGAACTCGTAACGGAGGCCGGAGGAAAACTGGAAGGCATTGGCCCCGGAGTCGGTGTCTTCAAACAGTTTTCCGCCTTCAAATACCAGGTAGGTGTTCTCCATCAGCTCCAGATCGAGCCCTGCCAGCCAACTGAAGCTGAAGCTGCTGCCGGGGTAGTCGCCCTCCAGTTTCCGGAACTGGGTATTGGCATCGGCCTCCCGGTTGCTCAGGTGCGCATCGCCGCTGATATGGCTGAATCCGGCCTGGGCATAGATGTTGCCGAGGGTGCCAACCGGGTAGTGCAGCCCCATGTACCAACTGCCAAAGTAGTCCACCGACAGCGTCAGGTCTCCCCTGGAGATTTCAGCATCGGCAAAGCCTCCTCCCAGTCTGATCTCGGCGTGGATCAGCTCACTCAGGTGTCCGCCAATGATCACAGTGCCTGCCTGGCCCCAGCCATCCTCATCAGAAGAACCAATGGATCGGTGTTCGATCGCCGTCGCCAGTAATCCAACGTAGTGTTTGTCGGCGCGGGGTGTTTCCTGGGCCACGATGGCCGGAGCAAACACGCTCAAGGTGGCCAGGGTAAGGCTGAGGACGCGGGGGTGAATGTTGTTCATTATTATCAGGCTTCCTGTCAGTCACGATACTGACGCCCGATTCTGCCTTGTGTAACGCAATGTTACGCAGACACCTGTCACAGTTCCCCGTCAGGGGTTCAGAGGTCCTCCAGGTAGCCCTCTTCCTTAGCCAAAAGCAAAAGTGCGTAAACGCCGTTCTCGGGCAACTGAGGCTCAAGCCCTTCCTCAAACAGCAGCTGGCGCCGCCGGTCTTCCAGAGTGTCTGTATCGAGACCATGGATAAGCTCCGCAATCGGCGCGATCTCGAAGGGGGCTTCCTGATGAACCGCACCGAAAATCAGGTCAATCAGTATTTCATCCGGGTCCAGGCCGTCTACGTAAACGGTCTGGTCTGGCAGGTCTTCGTGTAATTCGCGGGTGAGCTCCAGCAGGGGGACTCCTTGCTCTTCCAGATGCCGGAGGTCGACATCGCCGAGATCGCCGTCTTCCGGCAGCCAGGATTCATCCGGCGCAATCACAACGGTTTTCATCTGGCCGTCTGCCAGCGACCAGGCGATGGCGGTGGGGAACAGGGAATCGTCTGTCTGGCAGTATTCGATGTCCAGAAATCGGGGTAGCGACACAAGCGTCTCCTGCGTTGTCCGTTGAGTGCTCACAGTGAATGTTCGCCCGGTAGGAGCAGGCGCGGCTTCATGCGATACTGTAGCCGCCATTATCATGCAATCAGGAAGATCATGGAACATACTGAATTCAATAAAGACTTGATTGAGTTTTTGAACGCCTCACCCACACCCTGGCACGCCGTAAATACAATGAGGGCTCGGCTTGAGGCGGCTGGATTTGAACCCCTGGATGAACGCGACGACTGGTCGTTGAAGCCTGGGCAGGGCTACTACGTTATCCGGAATGGCTCATCCATTATTGCGTTTCGAACCGGCACCACAGATGTGGTCAGTTCCGGTATCCGCATGGTGGGCGCCCATACCGACAGCCCATGTCTGAAAGTGAAGCCCAACCCTGAAATTCGCCGGAAAGGTTTTTTCCAGTTGGGGGTGGAAGTCTATGGGGGAGTGCTGCTGAATCCCTGGTTTGACCGTGATTTGTCTCTGGCTGGCCGGGTCACATTTTTGGATGATAGCGGTCATGTGCGTGACACTCTGGTGGACTTCCGGAAGCCGGTCGCGATCATTCCCAGCCTGGCGATACACCTTGATCGGGAGGCCAACAGCAATCGCAGCATCAACGCTCAGACGGATCTGCCGCCGGTGGTTATGCAGGTTCCTGAGGCTGATACCACCACATTTTCTGAATTGCTCAGGCAACAGGTGGCCAGCGAACAAGGCCTTAATGCCAGCAAGATTCTGGGCTATGAGCTGAGTTTCTACGATGCCCAGGGGGCCGCACTGGTAGGTCTGCGCGAGGAATTCCTGGCGTCGGCCAGGCTGGATAACCTGCTCAGCTGTTACATCGGTCTTCAGGCCTTGCTGGCATCGTCGGATGACGAACCGGCTCTGTTGGTATGCAACGACCATGAAGAGGTTGGCAGTATGTCCGCTGAAGGGGCGCAGGGGCCGTTTCTGGGAGCGGTTCTTGATCGCTGGTGCGGGTCAGGAAAAGTCCGGGCGATTGCCCGCTCCATGATGATCTCGGCGGACAACGCGCATGGTGTACATCCTAACTATATGGATCGTCACGATGAAAACCATGGTCCGTTACTCAACCAGGGGCCGGTTATCAAGGTGAATCATAACCAGCGCTACGCCACCAACAGCCGGTCGGCTGCGTTGTACCGTCACATCAGTGATGAGTTAGGGTTGCCGCATCAGACGTTTGTGGTGCGCAGCGACATGGCGTGTGGCAGCACCATTGGGCCGCTGACAGCAGGTAATCTGGGAGTGACCACGCTGGATATCGGGGTTCCGCAGTTTGCGATGCATTCGATCCGGGAAATGATCGGTACCCGGGACGGCTACACGCTGTTCCAGGTACTGCGTGAATTCATGCAGCGGAAAGAGATTTTCTAACGTAGAAAAGAAAAGGCCGCTGATAAAATATCAGCGGCCTTTCGAAATAAGTGGCTCCCCGAGCTGGGCTCGAACCAGCGACAAACGGATTAACAGTCCGTTGCTCTACCAACTGAGCTATCGGGGAACAGCATCAATGTGGCGCGCATATTAAGTACTTTAATCCTGTTCGTCAACCCCCTGAAATAAAAGGTCAAAATTTGCACAAAAGTAAGCTGGAACCCTATCGTCCACCGGTCTGGTTACGCAACGGGCATGTTCAATCGGTATGGCCCACTCTGTTCCGCAAAGTGTCTCTGCCAGAACCGGTTACCGAAGTACTGGCTACGGCCGATGAGGACGAATTGCACCTAGACTGGTATCGGCAGGGAAGCAGTCGGCTTGCTGTGTTGTCCCATGGCCTGGAAGGCCACAGCCGGAGGCCCTATGTTCTGGGTCTGGCGCGTGCCCTGATGGGCGATGGCTGGGACGTGCTGGCGTGGAATTTTCGGTCGTGCGGTGGGCAGATGAACCATCGGCCGCGTTTTTACCACAGTGGTGCGACGGAAGACCTTCATGCGGTGGTCAGTCGCGCCCTGTCAGAGCACTACCGGAATTTATTCCTTTCGGGGTTCAGTATGGGTGGAAACCTGACGCTGCTGTACCTGGCTGAGCAGGGGGCGCAGATTGATTGTCGGGTCAGTGGTGCGGTGACTTATTCCGTGCCACTGGATCTTGCCGGCAGCGCCGATGTACTCGCATTGCCCAGTCGACGCATCTATATGCAGAGGTTCCTGAACGACCTGCACGCGAAAATGCTGGAAAAGTCCCGCGCATTTCCAGAGGTGATTGATGTCAGCGGGTTTGAGCAGATCCGGGATTTTCACGAGTTTGATAACCGTTACACTGCCCCGCTCCACGGTTTCCGGAATGCAGCGGACTACTGGGCCCGGTGCTCTGCGTTGTTTCGGTTGAGTGAGATTCGGGTGCCGGCGCTGGTGGTCAATGCCGCCGACGATCCATTTCTGTCACCTCGGTGTTTTCCCTGCGATCCGCAGATATTAGGGCCGTGTGTGCAGATGGAAGTACCCAGGTGGGGCGGGCACGTCGGTTTTGTTCAACATGCCCGGGATGGTTACTACTGGTCCGAGCGGCGCGCGCTTGGATTTGTGCGTCAGGTACTCTGACAGGCTTCAGCCCCTGACCTGATCGCTCAGCAGCGGCTCGAGGCGCGGCCAGATATTGTCGAGAAGCCTCGGCTGGGCGTCTTCGGTCGGGTGGATGCCATCGTCCTGCATCAGACCGTCCTGATCGTAAATGCCGTCCAGAAAGAAGGGAACCAGAACTGTGTCGTAGCGGTCAGACAGGGTCGGGAAGATACTGGCAAACATCCGGGTATAGCGCTGACCATAATTGGGTGGTATCTGCATACCGACCAGAACAGGGGTTGCCCCGGCCTGTTGCACCGTCGAGATCATGTCTGCGAGGTTGGACTCGATGACGTTGGGCGGGAATCCCCGTAAGCCGTCGTTGCCTCCAAGCTCAATGATGACGATGTCGGGGGCGTTCTTTTTCATCAGGTCGGGCAGGCGGCGCAGGCCCCCGTCGGTGGTTTCGCCGCTAATGCTGGCGTTGACCACGGCCCAGTTCATACCCTGGCGCTTCAGGCGGTTCCGAAGCAACTCGACCCAGGCGGTTTCTGAGGGTATACCGTAAGCGGCACTCAGGCTGTCTCCCAGTACAAGAACCGTGTTCTGACTGGCCAGGGCCGGGAGGGCAAGAAGAAAGAGCGTCGAGAGAGCGATTGATCTGACGTACATCGATATCGTATGCATAGCGAAATCATATACCCTTTACAGGTTCAAAGTGACAGACAATGGAGCAACCGTGAACCAGATGACGGATCTCAGAAAAACTGATAACCGCCCCATGTTGCGGGTGTCTGATCTGACCCATCGGGTCAGCCTGGAAACCGATACTCTGACGATCTTGCAAGGGGTCAGCCTGGAAATCAATCGGGGAGAATCCGTAGCCATTGTCGGGCGCTCCGGTTCCGGTAAAACCACTCTGCTCGGGTTGCTTGCAGGGCTGGACACACCCTCTGAGGGCACGGTCGAGCTGGATGGCTCGGTCATCAGCACACTCAGTGAAGATGAGCGGGCGAAACTGAGAGCGCGTCGCGTCGGGTTTGTGTTTCAGTCTTTCCAGTTGCTGCCAGCCCTGAGCGCCCTTGAAAATGTGATGCTTCCACTGGAGTTGGCCGGTATGGAATCGCCACAGCAACGAGCCCGGGAATTGCTGGAGCGGGTCGGACTGGGAGAACGGCTCAATCATACACCACGACAGTTGTCGGGTGGTGAGCAGCAACGCGTGGCCATTGCCCGGGCGTTTGCTTCCGATCCGGTCGTTATGTTCGCGGACGAACCCACTGGCAATCTGGATAACCGGACGGGCCAGGCCGTGTCGGATCTGTTGATGGAACTCAACCGGGAGCAGGGCACGACACTGGTCATGGTGACTCACGATGAGCACCTCGCCGCCCGTTGCGGCCGGCAGTTGCATATTGAAGCTGGCCTTCTGACTGAGCCTGAAACCGCTGGGGAGCCGGAAATCTGATGGCCGCTTCCGGAAAACTCATGTCGGTGACCCGGGACTGGCGAGAACGTGATGTCCGGGTTGTGTTGGTTGCGTTGGTGATCGCTGTTGCGACCGTCGCTACCATTGCGCTGTTTGCCGGCCAGTTGCAAAGAACTCTGGTTTCATCCGCAAGCTCATTTCTGGCTGCGGATCGGCAGCTCGAAGCTGAGAATGGCTTGCCCATTCCGCCCGAGTGGCTGGATGAGGCTGAGGCCCGTGGGCTGGAGACCGGACAGATGGTGGAGTTCTCCACCATGGTTTTCGGTGAGGGTGGTTTCCAACTGGTTTCGGTCAAGGCAGTCAGTGATGAATACCCTTTACGGGGAGATATCGAGACTCAGTCGGGGAATCAGGCACCCCGGGACACTGTTGACCGGGGCCCGGGGCCGGGCGAGGTGTGGGTGAACCCGCGCCTGCTTCGGCTGTTGGAGCTGAACATTGGCGATACCCTGGAAGTCGGCAACCTCGAGCTGGACATCACTCGCCTGCTTATCCGCGAGCCGGATGGCGGCTTTCGGCTGTCTTCTCTGGCTCCGAGAGTGATGATGCACGTGGATGACGTTGCGGGCACGGGCGTTGTGCAGGAAGGCAGTCGGGTGGAATATGTGTACCTGTTTGCCGGTGCGGAACCCATGCTGGAGGACTACTACCACTGGCTGCAGCCGCAATTGGCACCCAGCCACGAGTGGGAAGGTGTACAAGATGGAGAAACCTTTTCCCGTTCTCTTCAGCGGGCGGAGCGTTTCCTGCTTCTGGGGGGCAGCCTTGCGGTTCTGCTGGCGGCGGTCGCCGTGGCAGTCGCAAGCCGACAGTATGCGCTGTCCCAGCGCGATACCGTCGCTCTTTTGAAGACGCTGGGGCTGTCCAGTCGTGGTATTGGTGGCCTCTACCTGCGTCGTCTGAGCCTGTGGGGCGTGGTGGGCATCCTGGGGGGGCTTGCGGTGGCGCTGCCGTTGTTCTGGCTGCTGGTGAGCCTGCTGAGTGATGTTCTGGAGCGACCGGTGGACCTCTATCTGGACCCGGCGGCGGTGATGCCTGCACTGTTGACAGCGGTGGTTTCCCTGTTTGCGTTTGCCTATCCACCCATCCGGCGCCTTCGGAGTGTGCCCGCGATGCGTGTTCTGCGCGCGCAGCCGGGTGAAAGCGGCCGGGAGGTCATACCGGATATGGTTCTGGCGGTGCTCGCGGTGTTCGGGCTGGTCTGGATGTATGCCGGGGAATTCACATTGGTCGTTGCCCTGCTAGGTGGACTGGCTCTGCTTCTTGTGGTGCTTGCCATGCTTGGGTGGGGCATGGTGGCGGTTTTGCGAAGGGTTCAGGGCGGTGGTAATGCCTGGCGTCTGGCGCTTGTGGGGCTCTACCGGCATCGTCGCTCGAGCATGGCTCAGATGGCCGTCTTTGCGATGACCCTGATGCTGGCAGCCACACTTGTTCTGGTGCGTTCTTCGCTTCTGGATGACTGGCAGGCCCAGCTTCCGGAAAACGCTCCCAATCACTTTCTGATCAATATTGCCCCCGATGCCGTAGATGATGTTGAAGGCTTCTGGCACCGTCAGGGTGCGCCGCTGGAAGCCCTTTACCCTATGGTACGAGGGCGCTTGACGGAGCTGAATGGTGAACCGGTGAAAGAGGTGGTCAGCAAAGACGAGCGTATTGGTGCTCTGAATCGTGAGCTGAACCTGACCTGGATGGGCAGCCTTCCGGAAGACAACCAGATTGTGTCAGGGCAGTGGTTCGGGCAAGGCCAGACTGAAGGGGTGTCGGTGGAAGCGGAGCTGGCGGCCAAGTTGGGGCTGAAGCTCGGAGACCGTCTTACCTTCACGATTGGTGCCAGCCGGGTGACAGAGCCGGTGACCAGCATCCGGACCGTCCAGTGGGACAGCATGAAACCCAACTTCTACATGGCTTTCCCGCCAGGTGGCGGGCTGGCAGACATGCCCGCCACCTGGATCACCAGCTTCTTTCTGGGCCCGGACCAAAAGCTGGCACTGAACGATTTCTCCCGAGCATTCCCCACCGTGTCCGTGCTGGAGATTGACCACATTATTGATCGGATCCAACAGATCGTTCGGCAGGTCACACAGGCCATTGAGGCCATTCTGGCGCTGATACTGGCGGCGGCTCTGGTGGTCATGGCGGCTGTGGTCAGTGCGACCCTGAGGGATAGACAGCGTGAAGGGGCCTTGTTGCGTACGCTGGGCGGCCGGCAGTCACTGCTGGTTCGAAGTACCATGCTAGAATTCGCTTTGCTCGGATTCGTTGCCGGTGCCCTTGGTGTGGTTGCCGCTGAGGGGGCCGTTTACGCGCTTCAGGCGGGAATGTTTGAGGGGGAGTTCCGATGGCATTGGCAGGTAGTTTTGCCTGTACCGGTGATTGCCGGCGTATTACTGGCGATCCTTGGTCGCTGGCAATTGCAGCCTGTGCTCAGTGTCTCGCCCATGCTGTTGCTGAGGCGGTTGGAGTGATCCGTTCTTAACGGTAGTCCGCAAGTATGGCCTCCAGTTCGCCATTCTTGCGGATGGTTTCGAGCTCCTGATTAAAGGCTTTGGCGAAGTCGCTCCAGTCTTTTCTGAGCATAATCCGGAAACCAAACTGACTGATGCCTTCCTCTGATGAACGAAACTCGCCAGACAGCCCCTCGTTTCTCAGAATCCAGCGACCCACCAGTTTGTCGGCCAGCGCGGCGTGAAACTGATCTCCGTGCAAGACAAAGGTGAACATGTCCCGGTCCCTTGACACATCAAAGCGTTTGATCCGCCGGTCACCAAAGTAGGGTTCCAGCGTCGGGTACAGGTAGCCCAGGTGCGTGACGACAGTCTTGCCGTATAGATCGGTGGGATGCTCGTAGTCCAGCTCCGAAGTGTTGGGAAAGAAAAACACTTCCTCAACGTGGACAACTGAATCTGTAAACAGGAAGTTCTCCGGGTTTTCGGTCCATTCGATGGCACGGGGTGTACCGTCGATGTAGCCGTCCGCCAGCATGGGGTCCACCCGCTTTCGGGGAATCATCAGTGGTTTCACTTCGTATCCCAGGCGGGGGACGATCAGGTTCACCACATCCCACATAATACCGGATGGTTGCTGTTCGTTGACGATCAGATACGGGGGGTAGCCATTGGGGGAGATGTTGAATCGGAACGTCTGGTTATCTTGCCCGGGCTGAGCGGATGCGTTCAGAGTTGTAAAGGGAATCGCCAGGCTTGTGAAGGTAACGACCGCCGACAGGATGCGTCTGGCCTTGGGGATAGGGACTCTCTTCATCGCGGAACTCTGGATAGGTCAGGCCCATGCATTAGTGTGATGATTATCCGGCCAACTCCCTGCCAGTATGCACCTAAATATTACCTTTTTACCGTTTTATTTCAATCATTGTGAATCTGACTTTAGACTAACCCCGGGAGAAACGGGGTTAGTCTATGGTTATTCCGAGTCAGGCCCAGGCGCGGCGCAGTACTGCCATGGCGTCGTCGAGGCTCACTTCCCTGGGGTTGAACATGATGGAACCGTCGTCCAGTGCGAGTCTGGCGATGCTTTCCAGCTGGCTCTCCAGTACTTTGCCGGTTTCCTTCAACGTTCTGGGCAGTTCACACCGCTTGTACAGTGCGTCCCGTAGCTTCCGGATGGCGGAAATACTGGCTTCGGCACGTCGGGCTGCGGGGGTGGCTGAGTAGACTTCGGGGCCTTCCAGATACAACAGCAGTTCGCCCAGTGGCTCGCGAATGGTCTCAAGGTTGAATTCCAGAACGTAGGGCAAGTACAGGCTCATGCAGAGCCCGTGAGGCAAGTGACAGATGGCACCAGTGGCGTGGCCCAGAGAGTGCACAAGCCCCACCATGGAATTGGAGAATGCGATGCCTGCCATGGTTGAGGCCTGGGCCAGTTCAAGCCGGCCATCGGTATCTTTGGGATTGTCCATCACCGCTACCAGAGACTGGCTGACTTTCCGTATAGCCGCCGTAGCATAGGCGTCGCTGAGCGGATTCTTCGCCATGCAGGTGAAGGCTTCGGTGGCGTGGGTAAGGGCATCCATTGCCGTTGCGGCCGTGATATGAGGCGGCAGAGTCAGTGTCATCCGGGGGTCGATGATGGCGGCGTTGGGGAGCAGGAATGAGGACGTGAAGGGCAGCTTCACGCCTTTGCTCTCATCGGTAATCACGGCTACAGAGGTGACTTCTGAGCCAGTGCCGGCCGTGGTTGGAATGACGAAAAAAGGTTTCAGGGGGTGCTTGAGAATGCCCGCACCGCTGTATCTGGCAATGTCATCGCCGCCTTCGGACACCAGAATGTTGACCGCTTTTCCGGTATCGATGGCAGAGCCGCCCCCCACCGCGATGATGGAATCGCACTTTTCCTGCCGATACACACCGGCAATATCCCGAACCACCGAGGTGGAGGAATCGGGCGGCACATCGTCGTAAACAGAGACGATTTCGAGCCCGCTTTCTTCACAGGCTGAAATCACCGGGTCCAGCAAGCCTGCGGCGCGAACCCCTTTGTCGGTCACAATCATGGGCCGTTTTGCCGCCAGCCCGGTCAGCTCATAAGGAAGGTGTTCCAGCGCGGATTTTCCGGCAATCACCTTAACCGGGCAGAAGAACTCATAGTAGTTATTGGTCATTATGCTCTCACTGTCTCGACAAAATTAGAGGCGACTTTCAGGTAGATTCGGGCAGCGTTGATCAGCTTCTCCGGCAGTTTGAGATTGGCCGGATACTCCTTGACCGCCCGCTCTGCAACCAGTTTAGGAAGAATGAACGATTCCAGACGATTGAGAACCCGGGTCATCCTGACGGCATAGCTGATATCTCCATCCACCAACATGCGGTCGTTGGCAAAGGCCACGGAGGTTTTCTCCTGGAAGGAAAGCACCAGGAATGCATGGGCAATGTGTTTGAACTGGATGGACAGATCGACCGGTCGGGGTGCCTGGTCGCCATGGAAATGCAATCGGCCATCCCCCGTGTGTTCAACGATCAGTTTTGGCCCATTCGGCATTACCTGCATTTCAAACAGGAACCCCTCTGGCAGTTCCCGGGTTTCGGTGCGGGTGGTTTCATCCACTTCACTGATGGCCTGAAGTGCCCGGCCCATCACCTGGAACATCAACTCTACATAGCTGCGCCTGGCATGAGACGCCATTGGCTGAAGTCGTTTTGCAATCATGGTCGCCATCCGTTTGTTGTTGGATTTTTTGATTTTTAGAGTTATTGCTCTAGAAGTCAATGCAATCATTGACGCGATGGGTGTGTCAGGGCAGCAAATGTGACGGGCACAAAAAAAGCCGGACTTGGGAGTGCCCGGCTTTGGTGAGGGTTCGCCGGAGCGATCAGTTGCTTAGCTCGGCCAGCTTACGTTTGGCTTCCTCGCCGATGTTGCCACCGGCTTCTGCTGCCTTTGAGTAGTTGGCCACGGCATCTTTGCGTTGACCCTGCTGGCGGGCAATGTCGCCCAGCCTCAGGTAGGCTATTGAGGTGGGCACCACCTGATTGGCCTTCTGCAGGTGATCCCGGGCGGCTGTCAGGTTGTTCAGCTCCAGTTCATTCAAGCCGTTGTAAAGCTGGTACTGAAACATCTCCGGGTACAGTGACACCGCTTTGTCAAAGTCGGCTTTGGCGAGGTCAGGGTTATCCATGCTACCGTGGATACGACCACGCAGGGCGAAAAACATGGCTTCCCGGGGCTCCTGCCTGATCGCTTTGTCGATCTGTTCCAGCGCAGCCTTGAATTCAGCTTCCGAAGCCAGCTTCAGGGCCTTGTCGTGGGCATCGTAGGCGGGCTTGAGTTCCTTTATCTTGGCGATACGCCGTTGATAAATCTCTTTGCCCCGGAAACCGCCGGCACCGATTTTAAAAACCAGCTCCTGGTTTTCCTGAACTCGCTTTGCGGAGGGGGGGTGGGTGGCAAACAGTCCGTCCAGCCAGCCACTCTGGCGGCCTTCTGACAGCCGGAGAAACAGTTCCTGAAGTTCTACCGCTGCCTGAGGGTCATAGCCGGCTTCTTTCATGTAGCGGATGCCGTAAGAATCTGATTCCAGCTCGTCTCCCTGGCTGTACTGGGCCAGTGCCAGCTGTGCGCCGACGGCCGCGCCTCCCATAATCAGTCCTGCCCATTCATTGTCCGACAGTGCAAAGCCCAAACCTGCGACCCCCGCACTGATCAGCATGCCCTGTTGCATACGCTGGACACTGTGTCTGGCCGCAGCGTGCACAATTTCATGCCCAAGCACAGAGGCCAGCTGGGCCTCGTCGTCCAGTTCGGCCAGCAGTCCACGGTTGATGGCAATTTTGCCACCGGGCAGGGCCCAGGCGTTGGGAACACTGCTGTTGAGCACCACGAACTCGTAGGGGAGGTCTGGGCGATCGCTCACCCGGGCCAGTTTCTGGCCAACGTCCCGGATGTAGATCGAGAGTTCGGGATCAATATAGAAACGGCCACCCTGAGTTTGTTGGGTCGGTGTGTACTGTTCCGCCCCGAGGGCCAGCTCCTGGCTTTCAGATATCAGTGAGAGCTGCTTTTCGCCCGTTACCGGGTTCACAGTACAGCCTCCCAGGCCGGTCAGCGTCAGCGTAAGGGTGGCAATTGCGAGATATCTGCTCAACATTCCTGGTATCACCTCTGGTTCCTTAGCGTTGAAATTCGTTTATAGCACAGACGCTTTTCCAATACTGCGGCCGGAGTGCGTGTCGGTGTCTCCGAAAGCAGGCCGGGGCGCATGGTGGCCGGCCATGGCCCCATGGCGTATCATAGAGAGAAGATGGTTTTTTTCACCCCCGGTAATGCAGGCCTGTAACCACCTAAATGACCTATTATCTGGATTTTCTGGCGCTCTTCTGGTTCATCGCCTGCTGGGGAGGCTACACATGGTATTCCCGGAACCGGGCCAATTCCCGTTCCTGCCTCTCTAACACGCTTGATCTCTACCGGGAAGACTGGATGCGGGTGATGCTCAAGCGGGAAAACCGTATCTCCGATGCCTCCGTGGTCGGTAATCTGGAGCGCAACGGTGCTTTCTTCGCGTCCAGTTGCCTGCTGATTCTGGCGGGTATTATCACCGCGCTGGGGTACACCAGTGAAGCCATGGAGATCTTTGCCACCATGCCGTTCTCGGTGGTGCCCAGCCGGGAAATCTGGGAGCTGAGGCTGGTGGTTTTGTTGGTGGTGTTTATCTATGCCTTCTTCAAGTTTACCTGGTCTATGCGGATGTACAATTTTGTGGCCGTGATGATTGGCAGCGCGCCCTTGCCAGACGACAGCAAAACCAGCCCGGCAGCCCGTGAAGCGTTTGCCCGCAGCGCCGGTAATATTTGCAACCTGGCGGGGGACGCCTTCAACCTTGGGTTGCGGTCGTATTACTACGCTCTGGCCGTGGTTGCCTGGTTTATCCATCCGGTTGTCTTTATGGCAGCCTCAACTCTGGTGGTATACGTACTGTACCGCCGGGAGTTTCACTCTGACGCTTTGAGTGCGCTGCGTGATGGCAAGGTCTTCGAAGAAGCCATACCTGCACGCACCGAGACCGACGTAAAATCGAAAAGCTGATCTGCAGGACAGTCCTGAATGAATGACGAAACCCGAATCAGCCGGGTCAACCGGTTTATCAGTACGCTCAACCAAGGGCGAGAGCTTGGCCTGAACGCCATTGAGGCGGGGGAAGGCTACCTGGTCGTTGAGCTGCCATACAGCGATAAGATCATTGGCAACCCGGACACTGGCGTGATCCATGGCGGGGCCATTACCACGCTGATGGATACCGCATCGGGTTCCGTGATGATCTGTGCGCTGGAAGACTTTGAGCTGTGTCCGACGCTGGACCTGAGGGTGGACTACATGCGCCCTGCAGAACCGCGAAAGCCAGTGTACGCCAGGGCTGAGACCTACAAAATCACCCGGAACATTATATTTACCCGTTGTGAGGCCTATCAGGAAGGCGGCGAAACCATTGCCAACTGCGTGGGCACGTTCATGCGCATTGGCAAAGACGCCACGCCGAAACCCTATCGAGACCTGATTGCCGGAGGTGAAGAATGACCGACCCGGAAATTCTCCGCTACACCCAGGAAACCGGTGACTTTTCCCGCATGATGGAGAGTATTCCGTACGCCAGCTGGATTGGTCTTCAGTGCGACCGTTTTGGCGACGACCTGATTTTTCGCTTGCCCAAAAAAGAAGAGAATCTGGGTAACCCCATTTTGCCGGCCATCCACGGCGGTGTCATCGGCGGGTTCATGGAGATGTCAGCGGCGATCTACCTGATTATGTCACAGGACACCTTCCGCATGCCGCGCATCGTCGACTTTTCCCTCGATTACCTGCGTGCTGGCCTGAACCGGGAAACCTACGCCGAATGCCGACTTACCCGTCAGGGTAACCGGGTGGCCAACGTAATGATCTCTGCCTGGCAGAAGTCCCGTTCCCAACCCATTGCCACTGCTCGGGCGCACTTTCTGCTCGAAGACTGATATTGCCTTCCGGCCGGGGTTGAAATGCCCCGGCCCACCCCCATTTTCAATGTCATTGACAGGGCTCACAGCACGGTGTTGCTGTGTGATCAGCCAAACCAAAACAGCAGGAGACCAACACAGCCATGACGGTAGAAACCAACAAAGAGACCCTTGGGTTCCAGACCGAAGTGAAGCAACTGCTTCACCTGATGATCCACTCTCTGTACTCAAACAAAGAAATCTTCCTTCGTGAGCTTATCTCTAACGCTTCAGACGCGGAAGACAAACTCCGCTTCGCCGCCCTGAAAGACGACACACTTTACGAAGGTGATTCCGAACTGAGAATCCGGCTGGATTACGACAAAGACGCGGGCACCATCACCATTGCCGATAACGGCATCGGTATGTCCCGTGACGACGTTATTGCCAACCTCGGCACCATTGCCAAGTCTGGCACAGCCGATTTTCTCAAGCAGTTGTCCGGCGACGAAAAGAAAGACAGCAAACTGATTGGTCAGTTTGGTGTGGGCTTTTACTCCGCCTTTATTGTTGCCGACAAGGTGGAAGTGTTTACCCGAAAAGCCGGCGAGCCGGCAGATAAAGGCGTGCGCTGGGAATCCAAAGGAGACGGTGAGTTCACTATTGAGCCGGTTAACCGGGAGCAGCGTGGTACTGAAATCGTTCTGCACCTGAAAGCCGAAGATAAAGAATTCGCGGATGGCTGGAAGCTGCGCAGTCTGGTCAAGAAATATTCCGACCACATCTCTTTCCCGGTGGTGATGCCGTCTGAATCTGAGGAAGAGGACAAAAAGGGCGAGGATGAGACGGTTAACGATGCGACCGCCCTCTGGACCCTGCCGCGCACCGAAGTGAAGGATGAAGAATACAAGGAATTCTACAAACACATCGCCCATGACTTTGAAGACCCGCTTGCCTGGTCTCACAACAAGGTCGAGGGCAAGCTGGATTACACCAGCCTGCTGTATATTCCCAAGCGTGCTCCGTTTGACCTGTACAACCGGGAAGCGCCCCGCGGCCTGAAACTGTACGTCCAGCGTGTGTTCATCATGGATGACGCCGAGCAGTTCCTGCCGCTGTATCTGCGCTTTACCAAAGGCGTGATTGACTCGAATGACCTGTCCCTGAACGTCTCGCGGGAAATCCTGCAGAACGACAGCACGGTAGACAGCATCCGCACCGCGATGACCAAGCGCGTGCTGGATATGCTGGGCAAGCTGGCAAAGAAAGACAGCGATGAATACCAGGGCTTCTGGGATGAATTCGGCGCGGTCCTGAAAGAAGGCCCGGCGGAAGACTTCAGTAACCGCGAGAAAATTGCTGGTTTGTTGCGGTTTGCGTCTACCCAGACCGGTGAAGCAGCGCAGAACGTTTCTCTGGACGACTACATCAGCCGGATGAAAGATGGCCAGAACAAGATCTACTACCTTACCGGTGACAACTTTGCAGCGGCCAAGAGCAGCCCGCATCTGGAAGTTTTCCGTAAGAAGGGGATTGAGGTCCTGATCCTGTCTGATCGCATTGACGAATGGATGATGGGCTACCTGAATGAGTACGATGGTAAGTCCTTCCAGGACGTTGCCCGTGGTGATCTCGACCTGGGTGAAGTTGAAACCGAGGAAGACAAGAAGCATCAGGAAGAGGCGGCCAAAGAGCACAAAGATCTGTTGGAGCGCATCAAGGGGGCCTTGGAAGACCAGGTTCAGGAAGTGCGTGTGACCAATCGTCTGACCGATTCTCCGGCCTGCCTGGTTGTGGGTCAGTTCGACATGGGCGCCCAAATGAAGAAAATCATGGAAGCGGCGGGGCAGAAAGTGCCTGAAAGCAAGCCGATCTTCGAGATTAACGTAGAGCATCCGTTGGTTCAGCGCCTGGAAACCGAGCAGGGTGAGGAGCGTTTCAGGGAGCTCTCTGCCGTGCTGTTTGATCAGGCAACCCTGGCGAGCGGCGAGCAGTTGAAAGACCCTGGCGCCTACGTTAGTCGCCTTAATCGTCTGTTGCTGGAACTGGCGAACTGAGCCGGGATTGATGCAGCAGATCATTGTGGACATCGACATTAGTCCTGAGGAGTGGATCAAGCTCTATCAGGGCGTGGCGACCGATGTCCACACACGGGCCCGGGATGGACGCTCTGTTCGTTTCCCGGCCCGTATCCTTTCCCGTTTTTTCCTCCAGGATGGCGTGCGTGGCAGCTTCCGGATTCTGTTTGATGACACCGGAAAGTTCACGTCTATTGAGCGCCTCTAGTCGATTAATAAAAGCTTTCAAAATCTTATCTTTAATTAATTGTCTCTCTTGATAGCCCTGGCGTTAAGGTAGTTCTGTCTCGTAAGCACAGGAGCGTCCCTATGTCAGCGTTGGTTCATTTCACCTCGGTAGCATGGTGTGATTCTCTTTGCATCCTCGCGGATTACTGTGGGAATTATGCAATTTCTCAATGAGTTGTAGTCATCCGAGAAGGGCGGGATATCGATAGTTCTTCACTATTTTGGCGGTAGGAAACATTCAAGCAGTGAACTATGGATGATCTATAGTGATAGTGGCTCTTGAATCAGAAACGCCTTTTTGCCAATGACGCAGAAGCAGGAGAGTATGATGAGTGAGACTAATTCTGGTGGTAAATGCCCCGTCATGCACGGCGCCAATTCGACGGAAAACCGAGATGTCATGGACTGGTGGCCAGAAGCCCTGAATCTGGACATTCTTCACCAGCATGACCGTAAAACCAACCCGCTGGGTGAAGACTTCGATTACCGCAAAGAAGTCAAAAAACTCGACTACGAAGCCGTCAAGAAAGACCTGCACACACTGATGACCGATAGCCAGGACTGGTGGCCCGCAGACTGGGGGCACTACGGAGGCCTCATGATCCGTATGGCCTGGCACTCTGCAGGCACATACCGGATTGCGGATGGACGTGGTGGCGGTGGTACCGGAAACCAGCGCTTTGCCCCCATCAACTCCTGGCCCGATAACGTCAGTCTGGATAAGGCGCGACGGTTGCTGTGGCCGGTTAAGAAAAAGTATGGCAACAAACTGAGCTGGGCAGACCTGATCATCCTGGCCGGTACCGTTGCGTATGAATCCATGGGGCTGCCTTCATACGGCTTTTCGTTCGGCCGTGAGGATATCTGGCATCCTGAAAAGGACATTTACTGGGGCGCAGAGAAAGAGTGGCTGGCGCCGTCAGACGAGCGATACGAAGACGTAGACAAACCCGAAACCATGGAAAATCCGTTGGCTGCGGTTCAGATGGGGCTGATCTACGTGAACCCGGAAGGGGTGAACGGTAAGCCAGATCCCCTCAAGACCGGCGAGCAGGTACGTGTGACCTTTGCGCGGATGGCCATGAATGATGAGGAAACCGCCGCACTGACGGCAGGAGGGCATACTGTCGGAAAATGCCATGGTAACGGTGATGCTGGTGCCCTTGGGGCCGAGCCGGAAGCAGCGGGCGTTGAGCAGCAGGGCCTGGGCTGGAGCAACCCGAACATGAACGGCAAGGCTGCCAATGCGGTAACCTCGGGTATTGAAGGGGCCTGGACAACACACCCGACCCAGTTCGACATGGGCTACTTCGACCTGTTGTTCGGTTACGAATGGGAACTCAGGAAAAGCCCGGCCGGCGCCTGGCAGTGGGAACCCATCAACATGAAAGAAGAGGATAAGCCGCAGGACGCCAGTGATCCGTCCAAGCGCCACAATCCGATCATGACCGATGCCGACATGGCCATGAAGATGGACCCTAAATACCGTGCCATCTGCGAAAAGTTCATGGCCGACCCTGAGTACTTCCGGGATTGTTTTGCGCGGGCCTGGTTCAAGCTGACGCACCGGGATCTCGGGCCTAAGAGCCGCTACATAGGTCCGGAAGCGCCGGCAGAAGACCTGATCTGGCAAGACCCGGTGCCGGCTGGCAATACTGACTACTGCGAAGAAGTGGTGAAAGCAAAGATCGCAGCCAGTGGACTGAGCATCAGCGACATGGTGAGTACAGCGTGGGACAGCGCCCGCACCTATCGGGGATCGGACATGCGGGGTGGGGCGAACGGAGCCCGTATCCGTCTGGCACCCCAGAAAGACTGGGAAGGCAACGAACCGGCTCGTCTGAGCAAAACTCTGAAGGTGTATGAGCAGATTTCGGCAGACACCGGGGCCAGTGTGGCCGATGTCATTGTATTGGCGGGCAGCGTAGGTATTGAGCAGGCCGCCAAAGCCGCCGGTTATGAGGTCCGGGTGCCGTTCCTCAAAGGTCGCGGAGACGCGACGGATGACATGACCGATGCTGAATCTTTTGAGCCGTTGGAACCGGTGGCTGATGGTTTCCGTAACTGGCTCAAGAAGGACTACATCGTCAAACCGGAAGAGCTTCTGCTGGATCGTGCCCAACTGATGGGCCTGACCGCACCGGAAATGACCGTACTGATTGGTGGCATGCGCGTGCTTGGCACCAACCACGGCGACACTAAGTTCGGGGTGTTCACCGATAGAGAAGGACAGCTTACCAACGATTTCTTCGTGAACCTGACCGATATGGCATACAGCTGGAAGCCGGCCGGGAATGGCACCTACGAAATTCGCGACCGCAAGACCGACCAGGTTAAGTGGACCGCGAGCCGCGTAGACCTGGTGTTTGGCTCCAACTCCATCCTGCGCTCATACGCCGAGGTGTATGCTCAGGACGACAACGGTGAGAGATTTGTTCGGGATTTCGTCGCAGCCTGGGCCAAGGTCATGAACAGCGACCGTTTCGACGTGCAGGCGTAAGCCACCCATAACGTTGTTAGACTCGCCGGACATCCTGTTTCGGGATGTCCGGCTACCAACTTCTCCCTGAATTCCTTACAATCCGCCCCGCCTGAAAATTGATCAGCAACACCCTTACTGCATTTCTCTCGACACTGGAGCCCCCATGCGAATCATCCTTGCCCCGATGGAAGGGCTGGTCGACGCACCTATTCGTGAAACCCTGACCAAAGTGGGTGGTATCGACCGTTGCGTGACGGAGTTCATTCGCGTGACTCAGGGCATGTTGCCCCCCCGGATTTTCTACAAGTTTGCGCCAGAGCTGCACAATCGGGCCCTGACGGAAGTGGGTACCCCGGTGGCGGTTCAGCTTCTGGGCTCTGACCCGGAGATGATGGGGCGTCACGGGGCCAAGGCCGCCGAGCTGGGGGCCGGGCAGGTAGACATAAACTTTGGGTGTCCCGCCAAGACCGTCAACAAACACAAAGGTGGTTGTGTGCTGATGCGCGAGCCGGAGCTGATGCACGAGATTACCGCTGCCGTGCGGGCCGCCTTGCCGGTGGATATTCCGGTAACCGCGAAGATGCGCCTGGGGTACGAGGACCGCTCTATGGGAGTGGCTTGTGGCCAGGCATTAGAGGCAGCGGGTGCTGCGGAGATCGTGATTCATGCACGCAGTAAGGTGGACGGCTACAAGCCGCCAGCATACTGGGAAGAAATTGCCCGCGTGCGTGAAGCGGTCAGCAACCGGGTGATTGCAAATGGCGAAATCTGGACCGTTGCAGATTACTGGCGTTGCCGGGAAGTCTCGGGTTGCGACGACGTCATGATCGGCCGGGGTCTGATTGCCAGGCCGGATCTGGCGGCTCAGATTAAGGCCTCCCAGAACGGCGATACTCTGGAGCCTATGGCCTGGCAAGAGGCTGTGGCGCTGGTCCGGGAATACTCTGCTGCCTTACAGGCCCGGCTCGAAGACAAATACGTGACAGGGCGTATCAAGCAATGGCTGAATTATCTGCGCCAGGGGTTTGCTGAGGCCGAGGCTCTGTGGCCCCAGGCTCGGAAAATCCGGGAAGTGGCGCCTATGCTGGCCTGCCTGGACCAGCCGGCACATCAGCTTAAACGCTGCACCAACGCGGCCTAGTCGTCAGCCTCCATTAGCGGTGCGTAGGCGCCGGAACGGGCCAGGCCATTGAGTCTGGCACGTTTTATCAGCGCCGCCTGAGTGGCTCCTGCGTTACTCCGTTGCCCGGCCCAGGCTTTTTGCGCGGGCTCCTGGAGTGCCCGCCCATAGGAAAAGCTCAGTGCCCAGGGGGCCTCTTCCAGGCGGTTCAGGGCGTTCAGATTGTCGGTGGCTTCCTCCGGAGTCTGGCCACCCGACAGAAAGAAAATACCCGGCACCGCTGCAGGCACCGCACGCCGGAAGACTGCCAGAGTGGCGTGTGCAACCTCCTCTGGGCTGGCTCTCCTGCTGGCCTTTCCGGGCGTTACCATACTTGGTTTGAGTACCATTTGTTCCAGACTCACCTGGTGCCGGTGCAGGGCCTTGAATACCTCAAGCAATACCTCTTCGCTAACGTCGGCTGCCCGACTGATACTGTGGGGGCCATCCATCAGCACTTCCGGTTCCACGATTGGCACGATGCCCATGGCCTGACACACGGCTGCATAGCGAGCCAGGACCTCTGCGTTGGAACGTATGGCCTGAGAGGACGGCAAGACATCGGAAATGTGGAACACATCCCGCCATTTGGCGAATCTCGCCCCCAAGGATTTGTAGCGTTCCAGCCGGGACGAGAGTCCGTCCAGGCCGTAGGTAATCTCGTCACCGGGGGCATTTACCAAGGGTCCTTTGCCCATGTCGACCTTGATTCCGGGCACGATGCCCTGGTTGCACAGCAGCCGGGGAATGGCGACATCCTCCAGGCTCAGTTGTTGCAGCGTTTCCTCATACAGAATCACTCCGCTGATGTGTTCGCCAAGGCCTGGCGTGGAGAATATGAGGCTTCGGTATTCGCGGCGGGAAGCTTCGGTGGATTCGACACCCACGGCGCTGAAACGTTTGGCGATGGTGGGTGTGCTTTCATCGGCTGCCAGAATTCCCCTTCCTGGCCGCACGAGGTCGGCAATGGTGGTGTTGAGTTCTTCCTGAATGGACATGGTGCCTCCCTGTGACTGACGTTGGTGTTCAGGATGAGTTTAGACCTAAATTTCGTGGTGGGTATTTGATCTGGGCTAAAGCAGGTGGACGCTCCATCTTCTAGACTGAAGCCATAATAAATCCAAAAGGAAACCCACCATGAAAACGGTTGTCAGCGTTAGCCTGGGATCGTCAGAGTTCGATTACGAACTGGCCACCACGTTTATGGACCAGCCGTTCCGTCTTCTTCGGCTGGGGGCCGATGGCAATCTGGAGCGCGCTGTAGCCCTTCTGGATTCGGTTCGGGGTGAGGCCGATGCCATAGGGCTGAGTATGATTCATGATCACTATCAGGTGGGGGAGGAGCAGTTGGAGCACCCGGATACCGCCCGGCTGGAGGCCTGTGTACCTGACAAACCAGTCACCACCGGGGCAGGGCTGCGGGGTATCCTTCAGGAATGGGCGGTCAGGCATACTCAGGCTGAACTGGGCCACTTCTTTGATAATGCCCGCGTCCTGTTTCTCAACGGTCAGGCCGGGTACCGAATCGCCCGTGCGCTCTCGGAACACACCGACAACCTGTTTTTTGCCGACCCTTATCTGGATTTTGGTGTACCCAGGCTGCTGACGTCGCTACGGCAACTGGAAGCCTACACTTCAATGACAGCTGGCGTTATTTTCCGCCCGGTAGCGGTGAAGCTGATTGAAGCGGTTCACAAAACGCCTTTGTACCGCATGGGTGAGAAGCTGATTCAAGGGTCGTTGCATGAATCGGTCAGGGACTGCCATGTCATCGTGGGCGCCATTGGGGACCTTGAGGCATTCTCAGAGAAAGAACTGGATGGCAAAACCCTGATTACCTCCCGGGTAACCGACTCCGCACTGGATTGGCTAAGGTCCCGTAAAGTAGCCATGGTGGTGGATTACAGCCCGTGGCTGGAAGGCCGACCGGTCGGCGTTAATGTGATGGAAGCGATGATCAGCGCAGCCCTGTCCCGGACCCCGGAGCAACTGGGCACTGACGACTTTCTGGAGGTTATCCAGACGCTGGGTATTGAGCCCAGAATCCTGTATCCCAACGGTTATCGACGGGTAAACCGCTTTGCTTTTGTGATCCATCCGCTTTCGCAGCAGTACTTGACCAAGACACCCCCTTTGGACTGGATTGCCAATGTGTCTCCACCCACGGTGATGAATCTGGTGGAAAAAGCCGTGGCCTACGCACCTCCGTTCATTTATTCGAAGGTGAGTGGTATCCGCTCGCCTACGGGAGACGAAGTGGAAGGCTGGCTGATCACCGTGGGCGGCACGCCAAAAGAAATCATGGCCCATGGCCCTGAATTTACCTATAGCCGGTTACTGGCAGCAGCCCGGCTCGCCAAAAAACTGGGCGCCCAGATTATGGGGCTGGGGGCCTTCACCAAGGTGGTGGGTGATGCCGGCATTACTGTGGCCAAACGTGCGCCATTGCCTATTACCACCGGCAACAGCTACAGCGCCTCAGGTGCGTTGTGGGCTGCCCACGAGGCTGCCCGCAAGATTGGCCGGGTCCGCATTGGCAAGAGTGGCAAAATGGCTGGTAAAGCCATGGTGGTGGGAGCCACTGGTGCAATTGGCTCGGTGTGCGCGCGACTGTTGGCTAAAGCAGTGGACGAAATTTATCTGGTGGCCCCTGAGGCGGCAAAACTGCTGGCCCTGAAAGAAAGCATTGAGCTGGAAACGCCGGGTGCCAGTGTACAGGTGGCAGCCACTACGGACCGGGACCTGCCAGACATGGATATGATAGTGACCGCCACCTCGGGCGCTGGCAAACGCATTCTGGACATCATGAACGTGAAGCCCGGTTGTGTGATTACCGACGTGGCCCGGCCACTGGATATTCCCGCCGAAGACGTGGCTAAGCGGCCGGACGTACTGGTCATCGAGTCCGGTGAAATCCGGTTGCCGGGGGAAGTCCGAATGAAGGACATTGGCCTTCCCAATGGCATCGCCTATGCCTGTCTGGCGGAGACCATTGTGCTGGCTCTGGACGCCCGGTTTGAAAATTTCACCCTGGGCCGGAACATTGAGTGGGAGAAAGTGCGGGAGATCTACAAACTTGGCCTCAAACACGGCATGGCGCTGGCTGCGGTTTCCGGTGTGAACGGCGTGTTTACCGAGGACGATTTCGAGCGGGTCCGGGCCCTTGCCGCCGGAGCGGAAGAGCCCGTGGGATAACGGGTTAGTCTGCCAGGGTTTTACGCATCAGATAGCGAAGGAACTGAGCGCCACGGACGGTCACCCGCTGCTCATCAACCACCTCAAAACCATGACGTTCAAAGAACGGCCGGGCGACCACACTGGCTTCGGTTTTCAGTTCGTTGACGTTCAGAGCTTTGAGCTGTACTTCGGCTTCATGGTAAAGCGCAGAGGCTATGCCCCGGCGAGCATAATTGGGGGCGGTAAATACCAGATCGATGTGGCCGTCTTTTTCATAGGAAATGAATCCGGCCAGATCGTTCCCTTCCTCCGCGACCAGCGTTTCGAGGGATTCCAGGCGTTCGCGCCAGGTATCTAAATGAGGCGTGCGGGAAGCCCAGGCGTAGCGCTGGGTTTCGTCGTAGGCGCCTGCTGTGAGTTCATGCACCGAGTCGGTAAACAGGCGAACCACCGGGCTCAGATCCTGAATCCGGTATTTACGAATAGCGATCGAAGTTACGGTAGTCATGTCGGTTCAGTGTGCACCTGTGTTGGAAAGCAGGTTGATAACCAGTACGCCGGCTACAATCAGCAGCATACCGACAACCGCAGGAAAATCCAGCTTTTGGCCGAGCAGCGCCCAACCGATGAGCGAAATTAATACAATGCCCAGCCCGGCCCAGACGGCATAGGCAATGCCGACTGGAATGACCTTGATGGCCAGGGACAGAAAATAGAAAGCCACGCTGTACCCGATGATGACGACCACAGAGGGCACCAGACGCGTAAAGCCTTCACTGGATTTCAGCGCCGACGTTGCAATCACTTCGGCCACAATGGCCACACCGAGAAGTAACCAGCTTTTCATAACCGCTCTTCAGTTCCTGTCTTTCAATACGGTGTATATCTGATAGGCCGTCGCATGGGCCGCACCCTGAGCTGGCAGCCCGCTTTCAATGGCGGCCGTTAATTCGCCCGGGGCAGGAGCGTCTTGAGTCTTCGCCCAGGCACCCAGCAACCGTAGCACGCGCTTCTCATCGTTGCTGCGGTATCCGGGCCAGTACACGTAGGGCACGAGATCCGGGCGGCTGATAAAAAACAGAGCCGCTTCTTCGGGCTTTTCCGTCATGTCCCCCCGCAGGCCGACCGTAAAGCGCCGTCCATCGCGGCCGATAAGCGACACCATCAACGAATTGTCATCGTCCACCAGCCGGGCATCACGAACCACAATCGGCGGCTCCAGGCCTGGTACCGAAGTGATCATATACTGAAAAACAAGCAACACCAGCAGCAGAACCAGTAGCCCTGCCAACGCTATTGATTTACCCATGATGGTGGTCGCCTTTTGGGAGTTCCAGGACTGGGGAGAGGTCAGATTGCAGCGGCAAAACGTGGGAACACCAGCCCAGCCGGGAGACATGACGTCTCCGGGCCTGGGTTAAAAAGAGCCGGTCTGAACTCACTGCATTTCCGAAACGGCTCTCATGATTTCGCGCTGGATCGCTGGCATGACCATTGCCATGTAGGTGCCGAACTTGCCCATGGCGGATTTGCCAACGTCTGAGCCGTAAAAGTCTGCCAAGGCGTTCAGCTCTTCAAGTGTGAATGTTTTTACCATGGCGTCCAGGGCGGCAGATTCCAGCTTGCTGACGTCGACTTCCGTGGTCATCAGGCGAATGAAGTCGTCTCGTTCTGCTTCCGGGATCTGCATGGCCATATTGCCCGCCATGTCCGACAGCATGTCTGACATGGGGGTCGCCGCCAGATACCGCTCGGCGGCGGCCTTCTTCTCGCTTTCTTCATTTGCAAATGAGGTGGATGCGCAAAGGATAAAGGCCAAGAAAACAACAATTCTCATGTTACTGCTCCGTTTGTAAAGATTGCCCGGCGGAGGTATCGCCAGGCTCCGTTGTCGGCCAATGCATCCTTGAACGCATCAGCGGGCAGGGCATTTTTGATCAAACCGCTTGTGAGCGCAAAACTTTGTGGTTTTTGCTGAAACCTTCGTCTCAGGTCCATTTCTGCCTGGGGGCCTGGTAAGAGCGGATCGACGACAGCAATGTTTCGGCATTATCTGTATGGATCAGCATCTCTGCATGATGGGGCTTCAGAAAGCCGGAATGGACCATGTTTAAGACCATTTCCATCAACAGATTGTAGAAACCGTTGATGTTATAGAACGCACAGGGCTTGGCATGGTGGCCCAGCTGGCCCCAGGTCCAGGCCTCGAAGATTTCCTCCAGAGTGCCAGCACCGCCAGGCAGCGCAACAAATGCATCGGCCATGTTGGCCATGCTCGCCTTTCTCTCGTGCATGTCGGCCACAATACTCAGTTCGGTGAGGCCCTGATGGGCGAGTTCCCGTTCTTTCAGGTATTCTGGAATTACCCCGTAGACCTTCGCGCCTTTTTCAAGAAAAGAATCGGCAATCACGCCCATCAGCCCCACGTTTCCGCCGCCATACACCAAATCCACGCCCTGGCCTGCGAGGTAGTGCCCTAAGGCCCGGGTGGCCTCGACAAAGGCTGGATTCTCACCGCTGCTTGAACCACAAAATACGGCAATTTTCATATCTTTGATGTGACTCCATCGTTTGGTTTGAGGGCAGGACTGCCTGCTTGTAAGCAGAAGGCCTGATAGAAAGATAAGAGAGACCGGGCTGGTGCTGATCCGCCCCGTGGAACTCAGAACCCGGAAAAGCTGTTTAAGCGCTGTGCCTGTTCCTTGGTCACCTTCATCGCCTGCTGGGCCTGTACGACGCGCCAGATTGTACCATCCCGGTCATAAATGGCATGAATGGATACCAGCTGAGCGTCTTTGAAGGCGATCCAGGCTTTCTGGCTTTGTCTCAGAAGGGCCTGCTGCCCTGGGGACAATGTATTCATCAGCCTTTTACAGTGCGCATTCAGCTCTGCATCCCAACGGGCATGGGTCGCGCCGTAGCATTCAATCATTCCAAGGGTTGTCCAGTTTTCCTCAAGGCACTGATCGAGAATTCGGTCCAGCGGGTGCTGAGCCAGCCCGGATAACACGGGAATTTCTTTGCCGGTCTTGGGGTCGTGCAGCAGGGTACCAACGCCGGTCCGGTAGCCCAGAATGAGCGGTTTCCCCTCAGCCCAGCTGTCGACTTCCTCCCACGGGATGGGCTCGTAGATCACTTCTACCTTACGTCCGTCGGCCAGCCAGATCCTGCTGGGATCGCCATTCGCCAGGTATTCCACATTTTCCTGATAGTCCCATGTGGGTTGAGCCAGGGTGGTTCCTGATACCAAGATCAGGAAAAACAGAAGCTTATGCATAGGGTTTCCAGGTATGCTCAGGTAAGTGCTTGGTGGCGCCTTTAAAGGTCAGGGATCAGGCCAGTCAGGAGCGAGGAGCGCGATTAAGTTGGCTCAGACCTTTCCGGGGGTCACTCCTGCAATCGCACGAAACTCTCGTGTCATGTGGGCCTGATCGCTGAATCCAAACTGATCGGCAACCTCCGCCAGATTAGCCTCATTGTGGGTACGGAGGTGGTCGATCGCTCGCTTTACCCGCAAAATACGCTGATACTGCTTCGGTGTCATTTCAATCCAATGTCGGAAAAGACGCTCCAGGTGCCGTTGGCTGACGTTCATCCGATCGATCAACGCACCGGGTGGCACGGTGTGATTAAGGTGATTCAGTGCCTGCTTGAGCGGGCCGGGGATGACGTTTTCGAAACGGAAATTTTGCTGTACCCAGTGATGCAGGGTTGTCACCCGGTGCTCATTGTTTGGAATGGCCTGCAGGTCTGTGAAGAGCTGTTGAAGACCTGGCATGAGGGCGTGTTCCGTGCTCAGGGTGGTAGGGCGGTCAACGTGTTGTCCTATGACACCGTAGCCAATGGCGGGCTGGAAGCGTATCCCTGCAAGCTGTGACTCGGGATACAGGGAAACGGTTTGGGAAGCTTTCTCGACTGGCAGTGCGATGACGCCTTCGGGAATCGAGGTGTCGCCGATCTTTACCTCGCCAGCCAGATGAAACCAGAGACTGCTGCACGCCTCTGAGTGCAGCAGTTTCACCACTGGCCCGGAATCCCCCCTGTCTACCGACGCTGACCAGATACCCTGAACAAAGGCTGATGCTGGTCCCGATGGACAGGACAACTGAAAGTCCAGAACTGGTCTGAGGCTATCTGGGTTTATAGCTTCCTACCTCCGGTTTGAAGGTCTTTACGATCCTGTTCCATCCATTGATTGCATTCACGGCCAGGGTTATATCTAACAGCGCCCGCTCACCCAGGGTATTGACCATGTTCAGGTACATTTGGTCGTCTACCGTTCTGCCATCGGTAAGGTGCTCTGCCCAGGCCAAAGCAGCTTCTTCTACTGCAGAATATAGAGGCATATCGCGCCAGGCGCTCAAGCCAATAATACGCTCCGCAGTTTCGCCCTGCGCCAGTGCCTCTTTGCTGTGCAAATCAATGCAAAAGGCGCATTGGTTTATCTGGGATACTCTGAGTTTGATCAATTCCCAAATGGCAGCCCCAAGGGGCTCCGACGCGTGAAAACGGTCTCTCAGATAGCGTTCCTGATCCATCAGAATCTGCATGGCTTCCGGAGCCAGTGCAACGTAGTTTGCGCGTGCGGTTATCATCAATGTCCTCCCGTTGGTTTGGAGTGACACGATAGGGAATGGTGAGAAACCGGTATTGAAGATTTCCGACACCAGTGCGTATCAACTTCGATGAATGAACAGTTTGATATACAGGCAATAGGCCGAGAACAACACTATTGGTGCTGTATACCAGAGGTAGGCTGATTCACTGGCTCCTGTGCGGTAGAGCCAGATCACTATAACGGCGCTGATCAGGCTGCTTGCCGGCACGGAATAGATGGCAGAGTTCAGCACGGAATTGTCGAACTGCGTTGGGGCCCGGTTGGAGCCTACCGC
Organism: Marinobacter daepoensis DSM 16072; assembly: GCF_000421165.1. Lineage (GTDB taxonomy): Bacteria > Pseudomonadota > Gammaproteobacteria > Pseudomonadales > Oleiphilaceae > Marinobacter > Marinobacter daepoensis. The sequence goes on along the minus strand of NZ_ATWI01000009.1, from coordinate 512,785 downwards.
GCTGAAGCCAAATACCACCAACATAAACAGCATGTAGGCCAGAAGAAACTGCCCGATTGTACCGGCAACTACCCATCCCAGTGTCATCAACATTCCTTTTCAATCAATCAGCGAATGGACCAGATACGGTGACTTCCTTTAGAGCGTCTGTGGTGCAGTTTACTCATTTCATTGGGTCGGCAACATACCTGGAGCTTTGCAGATACTATTGTTCGCTGCGCCTTCGCTCTGGCGGAGTGGGAAAGTAAGGGGCGCAGGCCGCTGACAGTTTAGCCTGTTGCTGGTGGAACCACTCTGCAATCGCGCCATATCCAGGCACGCAATTACCCAGCCTGATGTTCATTTCAGCAGTTCACGTAGATCTATCTGCACAAGTGTTGATGGTGGCTTTTAGGTAGCTTCCCGGACGACTGGTCGTGGTGGTTTACGCTTACCCCTTATAACCATGTTTTTCTCTCGACTTTGCGGATAAACAGGGGGGAGGGTAGATGCTACATCAGTAAACCCTTCCAACTTATTGCATTTATTTAAGTTTTTTGATTTAACATGATTGAAACATTATTATGCCCTCCACCGATACATGGTAGTTCGCCTCTAGTCTGTGACGGAGGCCTCAAAAGGAGGATGTAATGATGGAAATGTTTGAAGCTTCTTACTTTGAGCTCATCGCTCGCTTCGGTATCAACGTGGTGTCGATGTTGGTGCTGATTTTTGGCATGTACTACCGGCGCTATCGCGACAAGGAACTGGTAACCACCGCTGCCATGTTCAACGTGTTTGTATTCGCTGTGCTGTCGGTGCTCTCAAATGTGCAGTTCAGCCTGGGTGCCGGTTTTGGTCTGTTTGCTATCCTCGCGTTGTTTACCCTGCGTTCTGAGCAGATTTCGAAAGTCGAAATCACTTACTTCTTTGGCAGTGTTGCTATTGCGGTGATCTGCTCGGTATATGGCACCCAGCTGCCATTTGTGATGGCTATTTCTTTGTTAGTGCTGATAGGTGCGTATCTGATCGACCACCCCAGAATTCTCAGCAAAGTGGATGGCATCAAGATCACCCTGGATCGCATAGACGTCCATGCCTTGGCTGATCCGAACACCATGCGCACAGACCTTACCGAGCGCCTGGGAGTTCAGGTGATGTCTTACCAGATCCTGTCGTTCGACTACGTGAATGATACCGCTCGCATCAACGTGTTCTACCGCAAAAACTGAGGTGAGTGTGATGTTACAAACGATCTCAACAGCGGGAAGTCGTCGGCAGTTCCGCCATGAAGAACATCATTCATTGGGAGTGTCTGGAGGGGCTGAAACCGGCAATCCGGAACAGGCCATCCAGTCGGACGCTGACCAGAGCGGTTACGACTGGCTGGTGGCACCGTTCGAGCCCATCAGTCTGGATGAATTGAATGCCAAAGCTTCGATGCTGGTCCGGCTCGACAACAAATATGTTCTGGACGCGGCAGATATGAAGCACGCCATTGCGCGCTTCAACGAGAGTTTTGATGTGCTGGAAATCGATGGTCTTCGCCGGTTCAACTACGAAACCTGCTACTTTGATGATGAAGATAACACCTCGTACACCGACCACCATCGTGGCCGCAGGAAGCGCTTCAAAGTGCGTCTGCGCAAGTACGTCGAAGCGCAGCTGTGTTTTGTAGAAGTGAAGCTGAAAAGCAAGCGTGGCATTACCATCAAGAAACGCATGAAACAACAGGTGGAAAACTACGGCACTCTGGATGAGGCTGCTATGGAGCATGTACGCCGTTCTTATGCGGAGGTCTATGGGGGCGATTTCAACCGGCCACTGATGCCATCGGTTGAAATGCGCTATCAGCGGGTAACCCTGGTTTCAAAGGAAGGTGATGAGCGCATGACCATTGACTTCAATCTGGAGTTCATGCGCGGGGAGCGCCGTCTCAGGCTGGATTCCGGCAAGTTCATTATTGAAACCAAATCACCGAACGCCAACGGTCTGGCCGACAAAATCCTGCGGAGCCTGCACAAGCACCCGACCAAGAACTGCTCGAAATACTGTGTGTCGATGGCGTCGATGCAGGCGGTAGACAAATACAACCGGTTCATTCCCGCCATGCGGCGCCTGAATGTGCTGCCGGAATCCAAAATGCTGACCCAGGCGAGAGTGCGAGAATGGGCCAGGGTGCAAGGACAGGATCGGGAGGCGGAGTACTCTGGCAGCGGCGTATTAATATGCCCTGCCTGACGGACATTCAAACCCCTGTGGCGAAACGGGACAGGGTACCTGCCCGTTGGAAACGGTCAGGGTAACCGGCGTGTCGCATTGATTGCAGTCCAATAAAAAGGCCTGGTAGATTTCGCAACCAGGCCTTTTCTGCTTTGGGGTTGATTACCTCAGCCGCACTTGCTGTCTCCGCAAGACAAGCAGGTAGCACAGCCGTCCATGACGATGACGGCCTTGGTGCTGCACTTTCCGCACATAGTGGCGTTGGCCGGGTACTCGCTGGCGCTGTCGTCGTTGGTGGCTTTGTTCTGGCTGGCTTCAAACTCGGCGCGTTTCTCTGCGAGGATGCGCTTGGTGGTTTCGCTCAGCTCGTCACTTTCCAGCAAGCCGATGGCTTTCAGGTGCTTTTCAATCACCGCGCCGATTTCGGCCACCAGTGAGGGCATGAACACGCCACCTTTCTTGAAGTAGCCACCGTTGGGGTCGTACACGCTGCGAAGTTCTTCCACCAGGAAAGTAACGTCGCCGCCTTTGCGGAAGACCGCAGAGATAACTCGGGTGAGGGCGATAACCCACTGGAAGTGTTCCATGGCTTTGGAATTGATGAACACTTCGTACGGCTGTCGGCTTTCGTGGTCGGTGCCTTCGTTTAGCAGGATGTCATTGATGGTAATGTACATCGCATGCTCGGCCACTGGCGGCTTGATCTTGTAGGTGGTGCCCAGCAGGAAATCGGGGCGCTCGATGTTTTCATTCATCTCCACCGGTTTGGTGTCGGCTGCCACAGACGCTTGCTGTTCACCGTTGGTTTCGGCATCGGCTTTCTTTACCCGGTAGCCGACGATTTTGTTGCTGATTTTCACTGTCATTTTCGTAGTCCTGTCTGTCGGTTCCCGGATTAATACTTGCCGTAAGTGCCTTCTTTCAACGCGTCGAAGAGGTTGGCGGCAGTGTGGGTCTCGCCGTCATACTCTACCTGTTCGTTGCCGCGCAGGGTCACTTTGCTGCCGTCGTCCAGCGTAAATTCGTACAGGGTGTTCTCAAGGTCTTTCTCTTTGACCAGTACGCCCTGGAAAGCTTCCGGGTTAAAGCGGAAGGTGGTGCAGCCTTTCAGGCCCTTGTCGTAGGCGTAGAGGTAGATGTCCTTGAAGTCCTGGTACGGGAATTCTGTCGGAACGTTGGCGGTTTTGGAAATGGAGGAATCTACCCACTTCTGTGCCGCAGCCTGGATGTCGACGTGCTGCGTGGGCGTTACGTCATCAGAGGTGGTGAAATAGCTGGGTAGCTTCTTGTCGGCCTCGTCGGAGAAAGGCATAGCGCCCGGGTTAACCAGGTGACGGTATGCCAGCAGCTCAAAGCTGAAAACGTCGACTTTCTCTTTGGTTTTACGGCCTTCACGAATGATGTTCCGGGCGTAGTGGTGAGAGAAGCTCGGCTCAATGCCGTTGCTGGCGTTGTTGGCCAGCGACAGGCTGATGGTGCCAGTCGGGGCAATCGAGGTATGGTGGGTGAAGCGGCCGCCTTTCTCAGCCAGTCTGGCCACCAGTTCCGGCTCTACGTTGGCAATACGGCCCATGTAGGCGCTGTATTTGGCGTGCAGAACCTTGCCCTTTACCTTGTCACCCACCTTGATGCCGTCTTCGGCCAGTTTCGGGCACTTGGTCATCATCTTTGGTGTGATTTCGAAGTCATCTTCCATGATTGGTGCCGGGCCTTTCTCTTCGGCCAGGGCCAGGGACTGGCGCCAGCCTTCTACCGCCATTTCACGCACCACTTCTTCCGTAAACTTCACGGATTCGTCAGAACCGTAAGGCATGCGCAGCATAGCGAGGGTAGACCCCAGGCCCAGAATGCCCATGCCATGCCGGCGCTTGTAGGTGATTTCATGGCGCTGTTCGTCCAGAGGCAGGCCGTTGATCTCAACGACGTTATCCAGCATGCGGGTGAAGGTGCCCACGACTTTGCGGTACTTTTCGTAGTTGAAGCTGGCTTTCTCTGTAAACGGGTAATCAACGAACTTGGTCAGATTCACCGAGCCCAGCAGGCAGCTGCCGTAGGGGGGCAGGGGCTGTTCGCCACAGGGGTTGGTGGCGCGTATGTCTTCGCAGAACCAGTTGTTGTTCATCTGGTTGACCTTATCAATCAGGATGAAGCCGGGCTCAGCGTAGTCGTAGGTGCTGGTCATAATGGTGTCCCAGATGAACTGGGCTTTCACCGTTTTGTAAATGCGGCAGGCCACTTTGCCTTCGTTGTTCGCCACGTAGCCTTCCTGTACCGGGAAGTCGCGGTAGACGAACTGGTTGGCGTCGTTCAGGTTCAGGCCTTCGTCATCGGCTTCTTTCTGGGTGACGGGGAAAGACAAGTGCCAGTCGTCGCCGTTGCGCACGGCTTCAATGAAATCTTCGGTGATCAGCAGAGACAAGTTGAACTGGCGCAGGCGGCCGTCTTCACGCTTGGCCTGGATGAACTCGATGACATCGGGGTGGTGCACATCGAAGGTGGCCATCTGTGCGCCTCGGCGGCCACCGGCAGAAGAGACGGTAAAGCACATGCGGTCGAAGATATCCATGAACGACAATGGGCCAGATGTGGTAGCGCCGGCACCGGCCACGTAGGCACCGCGAGGACGCAGGGTGGAGAACTCATAACCAATACCGCAACCGGCTTTGAGGGTGAGGCCGGCTTCGTGGTTTTTCTCCAGGATGTCATTCATCGAGTCGTCGATGGTGCCTGACACCGTGCAGTTGATGGTAGAGGTCGCAGGCTTGTGGGCTTCTGCTCCGGCATTGGAGGTAATACGGCCCGCCGGGATGGCACCGTTTTGCAGCGCCCACAGGAATTCCTTCATGTACTTGTCGCGCACAGTCTTTTTCTCAACCTCGGCGAGGGCTCTGGCCACCCGCTCGTAGGTTGCGTTGATGTCCTGATCGACCGCTTCGCCGGTTTTCGTCTTGAGCTGGTACTTGCTGCTCCAGATATCCAGCGAAGCTTCCTGCATCGGAATCGTTGTGATCACTGCCTGTGCCTTAGCGTTCATTGCCACCCTCGATTTTCAGTATGTCTCTTTTTGAAGGCGCCGTCCTCAGCGCCTTACCCCTGTAAGTTTCTGGTACTGCTTTGGTTATCTGCGCGCCCGGACCACTAGATGTGGTGTTTTCGCCGGGTAAGGAAGGCGGGCTTCCTTACCCATAAATCTGTCTGCTTCATTGTAGCCAGCGGACTGTCTGCTGGCATTTCTACTGCTTGACTTTCAGTAGGTGTTGGCGTAACGACCCTATATATGGGCTTATTTTGGGGAAGTATAACAGGATATAGTGTTCTGTGAATAAGGGAGCAACTATTGATTGGCCTCGGTAGCGAAAGAAAATCAATGAAAAAATTGTTGAAATGGCGGGAGACCGCGCCAAGCAGGGGTCTCCGAAAGTTACTATATGTTGTGGTTAAAAAGTGTTCGGGAAGATTAACCTGAAGAGCAAAGATTTTGTGATTTCTGCACGTATACGGGCGCGACGTGCCGGTAAAGTATGAAGCGGTGTTGCTAGTATCGGTATGTGGATGGGCGGCCATAAAAAGGGGCCGCTGAAGGCCCCTTTTCTGTGTCCGGCAACTAGCCCAGGAGGAGGCTGTCGTCGTCCACCTGCAGGCCGCGTTGCTTCTCAAACAGGCCGAGAAGGTCTTTCACTTCCAGCCCGTCGCGGTCCTTGCCTTCAATATCAAACACTACCTGGCCCTGATGCAGCATGACGGTTCGGCTGCCGACCTCCAGTGCCTGCTTCATGCTGTGGGTGACCATCAGGGCAGTGAGTTTCTGCTCTTCAATGATCTGTTGGGTGAGCTCCAGCACGAAGTTGGCGGTTTTGGGGTCCAGAGCGGCAGTGTGCTCGTCCAGTAGCAGGATACTGGATGGCGTCAGACTGGCCATCAGCAGGCTAACGGCCTGCCGCTGGCCACCGGAAAGCAGGCCCATTTTGTCACCCAGGCGGTTTTCCAGTCCCAGTTTCAGGGTCGCCAGGCTTTCCCGGAACTGGCCGAGATACTGGCGCTTGACCGCGGCTGTCAGCCCCCGGCTCTGGCCTCGTTTGATGGCCAGTGCCAGATTCTCCTCAATGGAGAGGTTTTCGCAGGTACCGGCGAGAGGGTCCTGGAAAACCCGGGCAACGCGGGCTGCACGTTTGTGTGTGGGCAGGCGGGTCACGTCGAGGTTGTCGACGATGATCTGGCCGCTGTCGACCATCACCTCTCCTGCGAGGGCGTTCAGAAAGGTCGATTTGCCCGCACCGTTACTGCCAATCACGGTAACGAATTCACCCTGGTTGACGGTCAGGCTCATGCCCTGCAAGGCCGGGTTCTCCAGCGGAGTGCCTTTGCCGAAGGTGAGCCTCAGATCGGTTGCGCTGATCATAGTGCCTCCTCAGGCCTTTTTGCTGGTGAAACGGCTGGTGACTTTGGTGCGTATACCCGGCAGAACAATGGCGAGGGTAACCAGAACGGCCGTTATCAAGTTCAGATCCTGAGCCTGAAGGCCCAGCACATCGGCGTTCAAGGCGAAGGCGATTGCTAAGCGGTAGATGATTGCGCCGATCACGCAGGCGAGCAGGGCGCGCACTACTGTAGACGGCGTGATCACGGCTTCACCACCAATGAGTGACGCCAGTCCAATCACGATTACGCCGACCCCCATGGTGACGTCGGCGGCGCCCTGGCTCTGGGCGAAGAGTGCACCAGCCAGGCCGACAAGGCCGTTAGACAGGGCAACGCCAAGGATGATCATGCCGCCAGTGGCGATGCCTTGGGCGCGGGCCATCCGGGCATTGGCGCCGGTTGCGCGCATGGCCAGGCCAGTTTCTGATTTCATGAAACGCCACAACAGGACCAGAGACGCAATCGCAACAAGGGTAAAGAGCACTACGGGAACCTGATGGAAGGCCAGCCCCAGGTCGTACCAGGGGGTAAGAACGGTTTCTTCGGTCAGCAGGGCCACGTTTGGGCGCCCCATGATGCGCAGGTTAACCGAGTAAAGCGCGATCATGGTGAGGATGGAAGCCAGCAGGTTCAGGATGTTGAGCTTCACGTTCAGGATGGCGGTTACCGCACCGGCAGCCATACCGGCAAGAACGGCGCAGCCGGTGGCCAGCCAGGGGTTCCAGCCCTCAATAATCAGGATAGCGGCGACGGCGGCGCCCAGAGGGAAGCTGCCGTCCACCGTCAGGTCGGGGAAGTCGAGTACACGAAACGAGAGATAGATGCCGAAGGCGACCAGACCGTAGATGAGGCCGGTTTCGAGGGCACCGTAGAATGCAATTTCACTGAGCATGGGCTGTTTATCACCGTGAAAGAAAACGGGCGGGCCCTTGTGGGGTCCGCCCGTGTTGGTCAGGCGTTACTTGTCGCTTTTGACGACTTCCTTGGCGTCCTGGATCAGGTCCTCGGGCAGGGTGATGCCCATACGCTCGGCTGCTTCGGGGTTCACGAACAGATCAAGCTCTTCCATAGTTTCAACCGGGATGTCCGCTGGCTTGGCACCCTCGAGAATGCGGGCGACCATAGCGCCAGTCTGGCGGCCGTGGTTGTAGTAGTCGAAGCCCATGGCGGCAACGGCACCACGAGCCACCGTTGCGGTATCTGCCGCGAAGACCGGAATCTTCGCACGCTCACCCACAGAGATAACCGCTTCGGCGGCGCTGACGACGGTATTGTCGGTGGTCAGATAAATGGCGTCAGCCTTGCCAACCAGTGAGCGCGCAGCACCCAGCACTTCGGAAGTTTTGGTTGCAGCCCCTTTTACCAGTTCCAGACCGCGGGCCTGCAGTCGTTCTTCCAGCAGATCAATCAGGGCTGCGGCGTTGGCTTCACCGGGATTATATACGGTGCCGATGCGCTTGGCGTCGGGTACGGCACGTTGCAGCATGTCGAGGTGTTTGTCGATGGGAAGCATGTCGCTGACGCCAGTGACGTTTCCGCCCGGGGCTTCCCAGCTCTTCACCAGTTTTGCGGCAACCGGATCGGTGACGGCAGAGAACACGACAGGCACGTTACGGGCTGCGGCAGCGACGGTCTGGGCTGACGGCGTGGCAATCGCGACGATGATATCCGGGCTCTCGCCAACGAACTTACGGGCAATCTGTGCAGCGATGGCGGAGTTGCCCTGAGCGCTTTCGTGCATCAATCGCAGGTTTTCGCCTTCACGGTATCCGCGCTCGGCCAGCTCATCTTTCACGCCCTGGTGGGCGGCATCCAGGGCCGGGTGTTCAACAATTTGTGTGATAGCAACAACACGAGGGTCGTCCGCCTGAACCAGACTGGCTGCGGCCAGCAGCGACGCGCCGATCAGGGTACGCAAAGATTTTTTGGCCATATGCCCATCTCCGAGTTTGTGGTTGTTTTTCCGTAAAACCGGGGAAAAAAATTATAAGGTGCGCAAGTTTACCACAGGCATAAGGCATTCGGGGTAGCCGAAGGGGCATATTCTTGTACAGATTGGCCGGGTCGTTACAGGTGAAATTATTTTGCACGGATCACGTTTTGACGAGCTCTGGTATGTTGAAATACGCTACTAAAGTCTAATAATACGTAAGCGCGTCACTGCGAATCTGAAACTATAACGACAAATCAGGAAAGTCCATGGACACAACGAAGAAGCTTCCGCTTGAAATGGTCTACCACTGGGAGGCCAGCAGCCCCGATTCTCTCTACATGACTCAGCCGATTGGCGAAGGCAGGGTGGTTGAGTACACCTGGGGCCGAGCCGTGGATGAGGCACGCCGGGTGGCGGCATATCTGAAATCACTGAACCTGCCGGAGAAAAGCCGGATTGGCCTGATTTCCAAAAACTGTGCCCAGTGGGTCATGACTGATTGGGCTATCTGGATGGCCGGGCACATTTCTGTCCCGCTTTACCCGACCCTGAACGCTGAGACAGTGAATTACATCCTGGGCCACGCCGAGTGTGATGTGCTGTTTGTGGGTAAGCTGGACGACTGGGACACCATGAAGCCGGGTGTGCCGGATTCAGTGCGCTGCATTTCTTACCCGCTCAGCCCGCCTAATGACTTTGAAACCTGGGATGACATCGTGGCCAAGTACCCGCCACTGGAGGGCAAAACCCAGCGTGCGCCGGAAGAGTTGGCCACAATCGTGTACACCTCCGGCAGTACCGGCCGCCCTAAAGGTGTCATGCTCAGTTTCAATAACATGGCGTTTGCCGCCGCCGGCGGGATCGAAACCCTGAACGTGGGGCCGGGCGAGCGTATGTTGTCGTATCTTCCGCTGGCACACGTATTCGAGCGCACCTTTGTCGAGCTGGGGTCGTTGTATTCCGGGTTCCAGTTGTATTTTGCAGAGTCTCTGGAGACCTTTGTCCAGGATCTTCAGCGTGCCCGCCCGACCTTGTTCCTGTCGGTGCCCCGTCTGTGGGTGAAGTTCCAGCATGGGGTCCTGCAGAAGGTGCCCAAGCAGAAACTGGAGCGTCTGCTGAAGATTCCGGTGGTGAACAAGCTGATCAAGAAAAAGGTACTCAAGGGGCTGGGCCTGGACAAAGTGAAGCTGGCCGGGTCCGGTTCGGCACCGTTGTCCAACGATGTGCTGGACTGGTACCGCAACCTTGGACTGGAGCTTCTCGAAGGCTACGGCATGTCTGAGAACTTCGCTTATTCCCACATGAACAAACCGGGACGGACCCGAACCGGTTACGTGGGGGAGGCTTTGCCGGGCGTTGAGGTGAAAATCAGTGAGCAGGGTGAAGTGTTGGTGAAGAGCCCCGCTACGATGATGGGTTACTACAAAGACGACGAAAAAACCCGGGAAGCGTTTACCGAGGATGGTTTTCTGCGTACCGGTGACAAGGGCGAGATTGACGAAATGGGTCGCCTGAAGCTGACCGGTCGTATCAAGGAAATCTTCAAAACCAGCAAGGGCAAATACATTGCGCCGGCTCCGATCGAGAACCGGCTGATGGCGCACGATGCCATTGAGATGGTGTGTGTCTCGGGGGCGAACCAGACGCAGCCCCACGCGTTGGTCGTGCTGGGTGAGGAAATTCGCCCGAGGGCTGCGGATGAAAGCTTCCGCAAGGAGTTGGAAGAAAGCTTCCGGCAGTTGATTCAGGATGTGAACAAGACTGTCGATCCGCATGAGCAACTGGCGTTTATTACCGTTGTGAGTGATGAGTGGTCCATTGAAAACAGCTTCCTGACTCCCACGCTCAAGCTCAAGCGAAACGTGGTGGAGGATGCCTATCAGGCGAAAGTGGATAGCTGGTATGCGCAGAAGAAGCCGGTAATCTGGCAGTAAATTGTCCCTTCGTTCCACGAAGAAACAGAAAGGCCCGGCAATTTGCCGGGCCTTTCTGTTTCGGGGCGGGACAAGGCTGTCGTCAGGCCACGGTCCTGGAATTGGAGATGGAGCGATTCATCAGAATGATTGGAATGATGCCGGCGAGTACGATGATCAGCGCGGGAAGGGCGCTGTGGTATAGCTGCTCGTCCGAGGCGAACTGGTACACGTAGGTGGCCAGGGTTTCGTAGTTGAACGGCCGCAGGATCAGGGTGGCCGGAAGCTCTTTCATGCAATCCACGAAGACCACCAGAGCCGCGGTGACCAGCGTGCCGCGCAGAATGGGCAGGTGGACTTTCATCAGGGTTTTGCCCGGTGTGTGGCCAAGAGAACGAGAGGCCATGTCCATGCTGGGGGTTACCTTCTGTAGAGCGCTTTCCACGCTGCCTGCGGAAACTGCCAGAAAGCGAACGGTGTAGGCAAAGATCAGGGCGAATGCGGTGCCACTCAGTAGCAGCCCGGTGCTGACACCGAGATGGTCGCGCATCAGGGTGTCCAGCCAGTTATCAAAGCCCGCCAGCGGCACAATGACACCCACGGCCAGAACGGCACCCGGCATCGCGTAGCCAAGGCTGGAAAGTCGCATCAGCACCTGCATGCCCCGGGTATTGTGCAGCCGTCGGCTGTAGGCCAGTGTGACTCCGATGATCAGGGTGGTGAGGGCTGCGGCGCCCGACAGGAACAGACTATTGAAGGTGTTCCTGATGAAATCAGGGTTCCAGCTGACGTCGAAATACTCCCACGCGTAGTAACCCAGGGAGGCTCCGGGAATGATAAAGCCGAAAATCAGAGGCACGGCACAGACCGCCACGCAGATCATCTGGCGTGGAAATGACATGGTGAAGCGGTGAATCGGGTCCCGGTTGTCGCGGGCAGCATATTGTTGTTGCCGACGCCGGGAGTATCGCTCCAGCGTAACCAGAATAACCACGAACATCAGCATGGTGGTGGCAATCTGGGCAGCACCTCCAAGGTTTCCAAGATTCATCCAGGTGTCGAACAACCCCCGGGTGAGGGTTTGCACTGCGAAGAAATCGACGGTACCGAAATCATTCAGTGTTTCCATCAGTACCAAAGACAACCCAACCGCAATGGCCGGGCGAGCGATGGGCAGAACCACCCTGAAAAACGTGCTCAGGGCCGAATGGCCTAAGCTTCGGCTGACGGCGAACAGCGATGGAGACTGCTCCAGAAATGCGGCCCGGCCCAGCAGGTACACGTAGGGGTATAGCACCAGGCCGATCATCAGGATGGCGCCTTCGAGGCTCCGGATTTCCGGGAACCAGTAGTCGCTGGCGTTCTGCCAGCCAAACCACTCGCGCAGGGCTCTTTGCACAGGGCCAGCGTAATCCAGCAGGCTGGTGTATACATAAGCGATAACGTAAGCCGGTATCGCAAAAGGCAGCAACAGCGCCCATTCGAAGAACTTTCGCCCCGGAAACTCGCACATCGTCACGGCCCAGGCGGTGGCCAGGCCAATTACCAGAGTTAGGGCGCCCACACCGACCATAAGCTTGATGGTGGTCGTGAGATAGCGCGGCAAGGTGGTTTCAAGCAGATGTGGCCAGATGTTCTCTTCCGGGAACAGAGCCAGGAACAGCACAGACAGCACGGGGAGCGCCACAATCGCGGTGGTGATGAATGCGCTGATGAGCCATCGCTTCGAGGTTCGTTTGGCCAGTAGCGGTTGGGCTAGCCCCGGGTTTGCACTGGTAACGACCTCAGTCATGATGATCCTGTTGCGTAATTGGTGATGAGAAGTGTTGCGATTTTAGATAGTGCGTTGCGTCCCTGCAATGACCGCGGTCATCTTTAGTGCCAAAAGAAAAAAAGGATGCCCGGAATGAGCACCCTTTTGCGAGCCTGATTGTGAAGGCAAATTAGCCGTCGTAATCAACCCGATCGACCAGTTTTACGGCAGCTTCGCGGTTGTTGGCGATTTCCTGCAGGGACAGGTTGTCCGGATGGATCTCACCCCACTCAGCGACCAGACCGGAAGGTTTAACCCCGGAGTTGGCCGGATATTCGGTGTTGGCCTCGGCGTAGATGCGCTGGGCCTCGGGAGAGGACAGGAATTCCATCAGCTTGATGGCGTTGTCTTTGTTCGGCGCGCTCTTGGTGAGAGAGATGCCGCTGATATTCACGTGGGTGCCACGGCCTTCAGCATTCGGGAAGACCAGGTTCACTTGCTCGGCAATCGGGCGCTGGTTTTCGTCCATCAGCATGTTGCCGTAGTAGTAGCTGTTACCGATGGAGATGTCGCAAACGCCTTCGGCAATGGCTTTAATCTGGTCGCGATCACCGCCCTGGGGTTTGCGGGCGAGGTTGTCTTTAACCCCTTCCAGCCATTCCTGAGTCTTCTCCTCACCGTGGTGGGCGATCATGGAGGAGATCAGTGCAATGTTGTACGGGTGCTTGCCGCTGCGGGTGCAGATCCGGCCTTCCCACTTGTCGTCTGCCAGTTCCTCATAGGTGCTGATTTCGCCTTCTTTAACCCGGTCTTTCGACGCGAAAATCAGGCGGCCACGGGTTGTCAGGGCATACCATTTACCCTCAGGGTGGCGCAGGTTCTCCGGAATGTTCTTTTGCAGGGTGTCGGACTCCACACCGGCTACCAGATCTTTTTCGACCAGTTCGTTGATCCGGGAGATGTCGACGGTCATCACCACATCCGCCGGGCTGTTACGGCCTTCACGCTCCAGGCGCTCGGCCAGACCTTGCTTGGCGAACACCACGTTGGCTTCAATGCCCGTTTCTTTGGTGAAGGCGTTCAGCAGGGGCTCCAGCAGGTAAGCCTGCCGGTAGGAGTAGATATTGACTTCGCCATCGGCAGAGGCGGAAAGCGGCATGGCGGCCAGCGCGATGGCGGCAGTAGCGGCAAGTTTCATTCGCATAGGTGGTTCCTTTCTATCGCATGGCTGTGATCAATGGGGTTAGCCGTAGATCAATGCTATCGGCAATTAAAAACGACAACTATTCTCATTGTTAAGCGCGAATGAGTCAATAACCCTTCTGGGATATTTTTCAGAAAATAGTGTTATGCTTCATGACACTATAAGAACGAACTAAAATGAGCAGGGTATCCGGGCATGGTCGGTAATGATCGCAGAGAGCATAGCCGCACGGCGATGAGCGCAAAGGTAAAAGTGGTTCATCAGCGATTAGGGGAATTTGTGTTCTCCACTCGTGATATTTCCGACGGCGGTGTTTTTATTGTCCCCGGTGAACAACCCTTTGAGCCGTCCATCGGCGACCTGGTGACGGTACAGGTGCAGGGGCTTCCGGTGCCCGCTCCCATTCTGCACATGGTGGTGGTACGCCGCACGGTCGATGGATTTGGGCTACAGTTTTCCGGGAGTGACGAATAGTCGGCAGAAGTGGTTGCTGTGGTCGCCGTAAACTGTCTGGGTGATCAGGCAGGTTGTAGTCGATGAACAGAATTGTGTCTCTCCGGATGATGGCGTTATTGCTGCCGATGGCCTGGTTGTCGGGGTGCGCCAGTTACTACACTCATTACGCGATGTTTCCCGCCGAAAATTCTGCCGGAGAATCCCGGCATGTGAGAATTCACTGGCAAAGTGCAGAATACCCGGCCTGGTGGCCAGGGGCGGATCAGGCTACGACAATGCGGGTCGAGACCCAGTGCAGTGAGCGTATATGGCGTATTTCAGACGATAGCCATGACGACGCCGGAGCGTGTGGAACCGGGTTGCGGGCTTGTGGTGTGCCAGAGTTCGACATTCTGACGGCGACGGGTGAGCCGGCAGGCGAGGATCAGCCGTGTATGCAAGTGCATCTCCCCGCTGGGGCAGAGCGGGTGGCCGAGGTGGGCAACAGTTTTGACCTTCTGGTGTCTTGCCGCCCGGCGAAGGCGGAAGCCAGGCGAGGTGGTGATCTGGTCAGCCAGGATTACCTCCGGTCGTCCCCTGTGGCGTACACCGTCTATGCCAGGAAAGTTCCCCGAGGCTCCCTGAGCGCGCGTTTGCCGGATTTTGATGAGACTCAGTGCCAGGAAGAGTGAGCGGGATCGGTTTTTACGTGTGAACTTTGTCACGCTGCTACATTTCGTTGCCGAGTGAAACCGGGGGTTACCTTGTGTGTCGAATGAGTAACGCTTGACTACTTATTCGTAATGGTATCTTTACAGTAACGTGTCAAACTGGGAACCCTCAGATGTTCTCTGTCCCCGAGGTGTAGAGTGGGCGTTCGTCAAAAGAAAATTGCGACACATGATCTTGAAATCGGCATGTTTGTGTCTGATCTTGATCGCCCGTGGCATCAGACTCCCTTTCCGATACAGGGCTTTTATCTCCGTACCGAGGATGATCTCAAGGCCGTGGTTTCCCATTGTAAATGGGTGATGATCGACGTTGCCGAAACCCGGGAAGAAATTGCCCTCAGTACAGACCGGATCAAGCCGTTTTCCCGCCGTTCGAACACTCGCTCGGGTGGGCGGGAGGAAGTCCAGTTACCGCCGTTGAGCATTCGTGAACCGGTGACCTATGCCGCCGATGTGCCTCTTCGCAAGGAGGTCAAGGTCTCTCGAAAATTGCTGAGCGACGCCGAATCAGCACTGAGCCGGATGTTTGAATCTCTGGAGGCGGACCAGATGCCGGATCTGCGCCCGGCCGCAGACGTTACCCGTCGGATGGTTGAGAGTGTTGCCAGGCAGCCCAATGCCTTGTTGTGGCTGAGCCGGACCCGCCAGTACGATGACTTTATATACCGCCACGCCTTGAATACGGCGGTCTGGGCGTTGGTGTGTGGTCGGCAGTTGGGCCTGAATGAAGGGTTGTTGAATCACCTGGGTGTAGGCTGTTTGTTGTCTCAGGTGGGTAAAACGGCGCTGCCTAAAGAGTTGCTTGCCCGTGAACACCAGCTTTCCCCTGAAGACTACGCGGTTTACCGGACATACGTAGAGCTTGGCTGCGAGATGCTGGACAGCGCCGGATTATCCCGTGCAGTGATGAGTGTGGTGCAGGGGCATCGTGAGCGCCATAACGGCTCCGGGTTTCCGAAGGGTACTCGGGGTGACCGGATTCCTCTGTTGGCAAAGGTAGCCGGGCTTGCAGAGTTTTTTGAGTCTCTGATTGCGCCGAGAGACGACCAGGAGCCCATGACGCCAGAGAAAGCCGTTGCGCTGCTGTACGACATGCGCAATATTGAGTTTCAGGAAGATCTGGTTGAGGCGTTTATTCAGGCGGTGGGGGTGTATCCCACTGGCAGCCTGGTGGAGTTGTCAGATGGGCAGCGCGGGATTGTCGTGTCTCACTCGCCTGGTCGACGTTTGTGGCCGAGCGTGATGATCATGCAGGACGCAGATCGTCGTCCACTGAAATCGGCCAGGATTATTGATCTGGCCCGCCACAATGAGTCCAGGCCTGCTTCTGAGTTTCTCACGGTGCGCGAATGCCTGCCACATGGTACAGAGGGGCTGGACCCGGCAGGTTACGATGTTACTGGTGCCGAATCCCGCTGGTCCATCAGTAAACTGATCAATCGATAAGCACGCGTATCTGTTTCCGTACCCAGCGATACGTACCTTCGGGTTGAAAGTTCACCAGAATTTCAGATTCCCCGCCTTTCGGGCCATCCACGACATACTCGACTTCCGACGCTTGCCAGTTCTCGGCATGGATAAAGATGTCTGCCGGGCGTTTGCTCTGGGCCTGCAGCCGGATCAGCTGAGGTTTGCCGTCGATTTTCCGGATTCTGACCGTCTGGATGCCGGTGTCGCTGGCAGAATGCACGGCATCTTCCGGTGACAGATAGTATTGCCGTGACAGTGTCCGGGTAATGGCGCCCAACTCCCTTCGCAGGTAATTGCGAGCCTGTTCGTTGTCGAATTCCGTCAGGTCGCGTCTGCCCTGCAGGATCCGGTCTCGCAGGGTTTGCAGGTCCTCCTTGTAGTCAATGTCAGGGTCTAGCTCGCCATCGATGGGGCGCACGGGTGCATCTTCAATCTCAGATTCGGAAGGCGGTTCGCTGCAGAGAGCATCCCCCTTGGGGTAAAAACAGATACTGGCGAGCAACTGGTTGGCCGGAGAGTCCTCGGCGGTAAACTCGCTGATGCTGACGGTAAAGTCCACTTGATTCGGCAGGCCTGGATCGCTCAGCGCCTGGTTGAGCTGGTTGATGACACGCTCACGGAATTCGATGCCTTCATCATCATCTACATTCTCCGACCAGTTCAGGGCCAACAGGAATCGGGAGATGTTCATGAGGGTGCTGTTTTCAAAAAGGGCTTCTTCGGTCACAGAATGGCTGCTCAGGCCTTCGTCATCCACACCCGGGGTTTGCAAGGCATTGCGGGTGGCCTCGAGGAATTCCAGAAAAGTGATGTAATCCCGGGCGGGTACCCCGCCGACAATGGGAAGGTCGCCCACACGGAATGAGATTGTCTCTCCCGGGTAATAACGGAAGCGACCATCGAGGTCTGTCGTTCCGGATTGGCTGGCGGTCTGGTAGGTCAGCCCACTGACACCCTGAAAGTGGAGCTGGCCAACATGCGTGTCGTCGGAGCCTGAGCCTCCGCCACTGTCCAGGCAACCGGCAAGCATGAGTGCGACAGAAAGTGGCATAAGTTGGCGGGCAAGGTGAACGAATTTCATGGCGTGTCGTACAATCCCTTCGCGTTGATCCGGAGTGTCCGGGGGCCGGTGTCCGGTTTGTAAGTTGTTGTAACTGCATTATAAGGGGGGCTTTCGGACCATATCGGGATTCCCGTCGCAGTTTGGCGGTTTCAGGTGGGGTCTTTTCCGGCCCTGCTCCCTTGAATTTTCGGCCCGTGCCTCAATCAAATAGCTCTCTATCTTTTACCTCCTCTGGAGCCATGTTTTGTCACAACGGTGGGGTGTATGACCTACGCACTGGAAATTGAGGGGCTGACCAAAAATTACGGTGATGGTTTTCAGGCTTTGAAAGGCATTGATCTCCAGGTCCGGGAGGGTGATTTTTTCGCGCTTCTGGGGCCGAATGGCGCGGGGAAGTCCACCACTCTTGGTATTGTCTCGTCGCTGGTCAACAAAACCAGCGGGGCGGTCAGGGTGTTTGGTCACGATATCGACACTGATTTGTCGAACGCCAAACTATCGCTGGGAGTGGTGCCTCAGGAATTCAACTTCAATCAGTTCGAGAAAGTGGTGGATATTGTCACCACGCAGGCGGGTTACTACGGCATTCCGCTGAAAGCTGCCAGAGTGTCTGCAGAAAAGTATCTGAAAAAACTCGGGCTGTGGGACAAGCGGGATACCCCGGCACGTATGCTGTCCGGAGGCATGAAGCGCCGCCTGATGATTGCGCGGGCGCTGGTACATGAGCCAAAGTTACTGATCCTTGATGAGCCCACCGCCGGTGTTGACATCGAATTGCGGCGATCGATGTGGCAGTTCCTGGAAGAAATGAATCGCCAGGGCACAACGATTATTCTGACCACGCACTATCTGGAAGAAGCAGAAGCGCTGTGCCGGAACATCGCGATTATTGACCATGGCCAGATCATCCGGCATACCAGCAAGCGCGAACTGCTCCAGCAACTGAGCGTAGAAGCCTTTGTTCTGGATACTGAGCAGGCGTTAGTGGAAGCCCCGGAATTGCCTGGCTTCAAGGCCTGCCTGGGTGAGGATGGGGCGCTTGAAGTGGAAGTGGCCAAAGGGCAGGGCCTGAATGCCTTGTTCCTTGAACTGGAAAGCCGGGGTATCCGTGTGCTGAGTATGCGGACGAAGGCCAACCGACTGGAGGAGTTGTTTGTGCGTATGGTTGAGGAAAATGCCCGCGAGGCGCGTTCTGCAGGGGAGGTGAAAGCATGACGCCCCAAGCACTCTGGACGGCCTTCTCAACCATTGTTATCCGGGAAGTCCGTCGATTCACCCGCATCTGGCCGCAGACATTGTTGCCGCCAGCGGTGACCATGACGCTGTATTTCATCATTTTTGGCAACCTGATCGGTTCTCGTATCGGGGAAATGGGCGGCTACGACTACATGCAGTTCATTGTGCCTGGGCTGATCATGATGGCGGTGATCACCAACTCCTACGCCAACGTGGTGTCGTCCTTCTTCTCAATGAAGTTTCAGCGCAGCATTGAGGAGTTGTTGGTGTCGCCGGTGCCGAACTGGACCATTCTGTCGGGATACGTGGCAGGGGGGATGGCGCGGGGGCTGAGTATCGGGCTGATTGTGACGGTGCTGTCGCTGGCGTTCACCCGGTTGAGCATTCACAACCTGCCCATGGTGGTGGTGACCGTTATCCTGACGTCAGCCCTGTTTTCACTCGGCGGGTTCATTAACGCGATGCTGGCGACGAAGTTTGACGACATTTCGATTGTGCCCACCTTTGTGCTGACGCCGCTCACCTATCTGGGCGGGGTGTTCTACAGCATCCAGCTGTTACCGTCGTTCTGGCAGGGTGTGTCCATGGCCAACCCTATCCTGTACATGGTTAATGGGTTCCGTTACGGCATACTGGGAGTTTCGGACGTTAATCCGTTCGTGTCTCTTGGTATGATTCTGGTTTTCATCATCTTGCTGGCGGTCGTTGCATTGCGCATGCTCGCCCGTGGCAAGGGTATCAGGCACTGATTCATTTCCGGAAGTGATATGGCTCTTGATAATGCGCCGCTGGGCAAGTCCAGTGAGTACCCGGATCAGTACGATCCGGCTTTGTTGTTCCCCGTGGCCCGGGGCGAAAACCGTCGTCGAATCGGGCTGGAGGATGGTCGCTGGCCGTGGTTTGGCGGGGATCTTTGGCAGGCTTGGGAGGTCTCCTGGCTGAAGCCTGGCGGCATGCCTGTCGTGGCCTGGGCGGAGATCTGTTTCCCGGCGGCTTCGCCAGCCATTATCGAGAGTAAATCGCTGAAGTTGTATCTGAACTCTCTGAACCAGGCGGTGTTTTCGTCCGGAGAGCAGGTGGTGGAAACCATCACCCGGGACTTATCCAGCGCCTGTGGTGCATCGGTGAACGTGCAGTTGCGCAGTGTGGATGCATCCGCGCCAGCAGTGGGTCGCCCTGACGGTTTTGAGCTCATCGACGATGAGCCTGTGGATGCTGTGGTTTATGACTACGCGCCGGAATCGCTTCTGGCAGATGGCCCGGTTGTTACCGAGGGCTTGTGTTCCCACCTCCTGAAAAGCAATTGTCCGGTAACCGGGCAGCCGGACTGGGCTACCGTCTTCATACGGTATACCGGCCGGAAGCTTAACCGGTCTGGGATATTGCGTTACCTCGTCAGTTTTCGCCAGAAACAGGATTTCCATGAACACTGTGTGGAAACCATCTTTACTGACCTTATGACCAGATGTCAGCCCGAGTCGCTGACGGTGTGTGCACGCTACACGCGTCGGGGCGGGCTGGACATCAACCCCTGGCGAAGCACGGATGCAGAAGAGGGCCCGGGCCCGAGGCTTGTCAGGCAGTAACGGGCAGATTATTCCGTATCGTCTTCCTGGCGCAGCCGCTCGGCTGCGTCTTCCAGGGCGCAGAGGATGGCTTTGCGCTCCCTTTCGGTCACTTTGTCGGAGTCCAGATACATGGCAAAGCCGCTGTGCTCGTGCTCCAGAAAGCTTCGGTTGGGCCCCATATCGCGGCGGAAATCCACTACTTCATAGATGGGAACTGGCCGGCCAAAACCTTTCACGGTGATCTCGCCTTTGTCCCGGCACATGATGCGGTCTTTGATCAGTGAGAAGGTTTCGTAGGAGACCAGGATTTCACCGGGTTCAGCCAGGGATTCGAGGCGGCTGGCAAGGTTCACTTCCTTGCCGATGATGGTGTAGTCCATTCGGTTTTCAGCGCCAAAGTTGCCCACCGTCGTGTAGCCGGTACTGATGCCCATGCGGATTTCCAGTGGCGTCTTGATGCCCTGGCTGCGCCATTTCTGGCGCATAATCTTCATGTGCTTGCGCATCTCAATGGCCATGGAGACGCAGGAAAATGCGTCTTCCCTTGGGCCCCGGCTGGTCGGGTCACCGAAGAACACCATGATGGAGTCGCCCACAAATTTGTCGATGGTGCCGCCATACTTGAGTGCGACTTCAGACATCTCATTGAAGTAGTGGTTAAGCAGTTCCGTAAGCGCTTCGGGCTCCATTTCCTCAGACAGCTCGGTAAATCCCTTGATGTCTGAGAAGAAGACCGCGAGTTTCTTGCGCTGGGTTTCCAGGCGAACGTCGCGCTCTCCGGTAAATATGGATTGCCAGACCTGCGGCGAGAGGTATTTGGACAGTTTGTGAGACAGGGCGATGGACTGTTCCCGCTGATTCTGGATCTGGGTCTTGGCCAGCAGCAGGGCCCTGGCTTGTTGATGAGAGTAATACGCGGTCACGCAAATGTAGGTGCCGGTCGCAAGGATCGCAACAATGCTGGTCAGTAGTGGGGCGTCAAGGCTGGCTGCCGTGCCGGTGCCGGCAACGGCAGCGACCATCGAGCCCGACATGATGGCGGTGCCAAACAGCCATTGCCGAACACCGCCGACAATCAGGCAGCTGAACATCAGCATCAGAATCACCGAAACGGTGGGGATGGCAATCAGGCCGAGCAGGCCGATAAATACACCGCCGATGAGGCAATCGAAAAACAGCATTTTCTGCCGGATTCGGGCGGAGCGTCTCAGAAAGGTCCTTCGCGTCAGTAAATGTGCGAGATGTGGCCAGATCATTGCGCCTGCCACCATCCAGAGCAACCATTGTGGAAGCACTTCCTGTAGCACCCCGGTTACAATAATCACCGCGGTTGCGGTGTAAGCCAGGATGCGCCCGTTGTAATCCGGCATGGGGGGGATAGCGACGGTGTGGTCGTAGAGTTCGCCTTGTCCAAGCTTGCCGGCGTTGTCGGTGACGCTGCGTAATTCGGCAGGTGCACTCATCATTTTCAGAACCGGATCCTGCCGATCAGCATGTCACGAAACATCACCCAGTCTCCCATCAGGCTATACAGAGGATGTTTGAAGGTGGCGGGTCTGTTTTTCTCGAATTGGAAGTGGCCAATCCAGGCAAACCCGTATCCGATAACCGGTAAGGCGAGCAGCCACAGTACGTTGCCGCTCAGAATGGCCCCGATACCGACCAGAAGTACAAGTAAGCTGCCGGCGAAATGAAGGCGGCGACAAATCACGTTCTGATGTTCTTCCAGATAGTATGGGTAGAATTCTGCAAAGTTGCGAAATGCCCGCTGGTCGCTCATGGTATGCTGCCGGTGCTTTATAATTGTTGGTTTGAACTACGACTAAAGGTTAACAGTATTACGTAGAACTCACAATTGATCCGGAGCAAGGTTGCCCCTGAGAGTCATTGGAAAAACCATCAACAGCGAGAGTGTATGAGTTCGATTACCCGTTTTATTCTGGACCGTGCCTCCGAACCACGTTTGGAGCAGCCTGCGCCGCCGGTGGCGGTTGTTGATCAGGCTTTTCAGTGTGCAAGCAGAGCGCCTGATCACGCCTTATTGAGGCCGTGGCGGTATCTTGTCGTGGAGGGTGGCGGGCTGGCGGCTCTGGGTAAGCTGTTCGCGGCGTGTTGTCCGCCGGAAGCGTCGGAAAAAGAGCAGGAGAGGGCGCGTAATGCTCCTCTTCGGGCACCCATGGTGATAGTCGGTGTTGCAAGCCCCCGTCCTCACCCCAAAGTGCCGGAAGCAGAGCAAGTGATGTCAGCTGCTGTCGGGATGTCCTTTATCTCGTTGGCGCTGAATGAGGCGGGTTTCGGTACGATGTGGCGGACCGGGCCGGTGGCTTATCATTCCTCGCTTCATGAGGGGTTGGGGCTTGAGTCGGGCGAGTCGGTCGTGGGCTTCCTCTATACCGGCACGGTGGCCAGTAAGAAGCCGCAGGTTCCCCGGCCTGAACCCCGGGACTACGTGGCCAGGTGGGAAGCGCCGGATCGGATCATGCCCTGGCAAGAATAGGTAGGCGGAGCCGGTGAGGAAACCGGTTGCCGCCTCCGGCTTCTTATTCGGCTAATTGCCGCCCAAATAATATACAGCCTCCTTTGAAACCCGCACCAGTGCGGGTTTTTCTGTTTCTGGCATCCTGCTTGCTTTACCTGCTTCAGAACGCAAAACCGGCAATCACTGAGGCGTTGGCCGGTCGGTGCAGAGATCTGGAGGCAGTCATGGCAATTTCATTCGATAACGCGCTGGGTATTCACGAGCAGGCCCTGCAGACCCGAGTCAGGCGTGCGGAAGTGCTGGCCAACAACCTTGCCAATGCTGACACCCCGGGATACAAGGCCCGGGATGTGGATTTTCGGGCCATGATGCAAAAAGCTCAGGAGTCGGTGTCCGGGCTGGCAATGGCTACCACTCACAATGGTCATATGGATACCTCTCAACCGGGCAGTGACGGTGAGTTGCTGTACCGGACTCCGCACCAGCCTTCGATCGACGGTAACACCGTTGACGCCCAGGCCGAGCAGAGCCGGTTCATGCGCAATGCCATGGACTACCAGGCCAGTTTCCAGTTTCTGAGCAGTAAGTTTGCCGGTCTGACCAAGGCGCTGAAAGGCGAATGATCCGCCGTATGAGCCCGATTAAAGGAGATTGTCATGTCACTGGGTAACATTTTCGATATTGCCGGTTCCGGCATGACCGCGCAGTCCCTGCGTCTGAACACAACAGCATCCAACATTGCCAATGCGGAGACTGCCAGTTCGAGCACAGATACCGCCTATCGTGCCCGAAAGCCTGTGTTTGCGGCCATACAGCAGGCCATGCTGAATCCGGGCCATCAGGGGGCGGGGGGCAGCGAAGGTCCCGGCGCCGGGGTTCGGGTCGAGGGTATTGTTGAAAGTGATGCCGAACTTCAGATGCGTTACGAGCCGCATCATCCGGCCGCCAATGAGGATGGTTACGTGTTCTACCCGAACGTTAACGTGGTTGAGGAAATGGCGGACATGATGTCCTCGTCCCGGAGTTTCCAGATGAATGTCGATGTGATGAATACCGCGAAGTCGATGATGCAACGAATTCTGACTCTGGGTCAGCAGTAAGAGAACGGGGAGTAAGCCATGAGTGCAGTGAATTCCGCAGCCGCCTCTGATGTGCTGAGCCAGTATCGGGCGCAGGCGGAGAGCCGGTCCGGCAAAAGCAATGAGCTTGGCAAAGATGCCTTTATGGAGCTGATGCTGGCCCAGTTGAAGAACCAGAACCCGTTGGAGCCGCAGGATAATGGTGACTTCATCGCTCAGTTGGCTCAGTTCAGCTCCCTTGAAGAAATGCAGAACCTGTCTTCCCGGGTCGATGATGTGGTGGGGCAGTTCCGCTCAAGCCAGGCGCTGCAGGCGTCGGCGATGGTCGGAAAAACAGTGCTGGCTCCTTCGCAGGTTGGCATTCTGGGTGACGAGGGTGAGGTCACAGGTACCATTCAGGTGCCGGCCTCCACTGGTGGTTTGAGTTTGTCGGTTATGAACCAGAGCGGTGAACTGGTGCGGCAGATTGATATGGGAGGCAGCCAGGCTGGTGTGGTGTCCTTCAAATGGGATGGTCAGGATGGTAACGGCAATGATTTGCCGCCCGGACCCTACACAATTGTCGCAAAAGGGTCCTATCCCTCCGGCATGGAGCAGTTGCCAACGATGGTCAGTGCTAATGTGGATAGCGTGTCGCTGGGCAAGAACGGCTTCATTACATTGAATCTGGCGGGAATGGGCTCTATTCCGCTGTCTGAAGTTCGACAAATTAACTGATCCGGTGTCAGGTCAGGAGGTATAAGTCATGGCGTTTAATACAGGTCTGAGTGGTCTTCGTGCTGCCTCGGTGGATCTTGAAGTTACCGGTAATAATATTGCCAATGCCAGTACCGTCGGTTTCAAAGGCAGTCGGGTGCAGTTCGGCGACCTTTATGCCAGCGGATTCCTGAGTTCCGGTACGAATCCGATCGGGGACGGGGTTCGGGTGCAGGATGTGGCTCAGTCGTTTGGTCAGGGCAACATCAGCTTTACCGATAACGGGCTGGATATGGCGATCAGCGGCGATGGCTTCTTCATACTGAACAATGGGGGAGAGATTCGTTATTCCCGGGCCGGACAGTTCACCATCGACAAAAACGGTTACGTGATCAACAATCAGAGTATGCGTGTTCAGGGCTACACTGCTGACGACGACGGCAATCTGTCAGGGATTCGCGGGGATCTGCAGATTCAGACCGATAACCTGGCGCCCCGGCGTACCACTAATCTGATTTCCGGCCTCAACCTCGATTCCCGGGAATCTGTTCTTGAACGTCGTATTCGGGATTTTGATCCGCTGACCATTGCGGATCTGCAAGGTGAGGGGTTCACCTTCAGTTACTCTGATGGCACGGGTGATTATACGGTGCCACCTCTGTCGGCGACGGCCTCTGCCAGTGAAGCGGCGGCAGCGATTAACGCCGCACCTGGCGTCACGGCAACAGCCACCACCACGGCGGTTCTGGACGGCGGCCTGACGGACAACTTTATCAGTACCGCTGGCAATTTCCGCCTGGAAATCAGCGTTAATGGTTCTGCGCCCATTCCTCTGGATCTTCAGGGCGTCTCCTCGCTGGACGAGCTGGCCAGTGCCATCAATGCCACATCCGATAATGCGATTTCTGCGTCAGTGGTGGATCATGATAACGATCCTGCGACGGCAGGCCGTCTCCGGGTCATTCACAGCGGTGGCGAACCCCTGGAGATCGCCTTTGGTGATGCGCCTGCCGGTGATCCGTTACCCCCAGCGACCGCTTATGAAGGCGAGGTGTTTGTGACCACCAACCGGAACGTGGCGCAGGTGGCGACGGACCCGGCCTCCAGCGGGACGAACTTTGAGACGGCTTTCAACGACACGCCGTTTACGGTCACCAATGAGTTCAACCCGATTGACCAGCGTACCTATAACCACGCAACGTCAACCACGATTTTCGACAGTCTCGGGAATGACCATAAGCTGACTCAGTTCTTTGTCAAAGAGCCGTCACCGGGCAATGGCGTTGGTCAGAGCCAGTGGTCGATCTACCTGCAGATCGATGGAGAGCTGGTGGGTGGTACCGATCAGACGCCATACACTGCGATCTTTGATCAGGATGGTGAACTCGAGTCGATAAACGGAGATCCTAACGGCGAGATCATTGTGACGGATTGGGTGCCCAAGGATCCCAGTGGCCAGCCGAACGGTGCGGATGGCCCTCCGGCAGACCCTGGCAGTGTGGTTAGCCCGATTCCTGAGCCCGCTGTCAGTTCCGCTTTTATACTGAGTCTTGGCGACACCTCCCAGTACGGGGCAACGTTTGGTGTGAATGATCAGCGCCAGAATGGTTACACCACCGGCCGTTTGTCAGGTCTGGATGTATCTGATCAGGGTGTGATCTTTGCCCGGTACACCAACGGTCAATCGAAGTCGCTGGGGCAGGTGGCGCTGGCTGCGTTTAACAATACCGATGGTTTGTCGCCGGTTGGCGATACCACCTGGGTGGAGACGTTTGAATCTGGCCAGCCGGTCATTGGAGCGCCGGATACAGGCACTCTTGGGTCCATTGAGGCCAGCTCGGTTGAGGAGTCCAACGTTGATTTGTCTGCGGAGCTGGTGAATCTGATCATCGCGCAGCGCAACTATCAGGCAAACGCCAAAACGATTGAGACCTCTGACTCGGTCACCCAGACGATCATCAACCTGCGCTAATTCCTTTCATAGAAAACATGGCACGACTCCTGCAGTAAGACTGGAAACAGTCAGAATTCCGGCAGGAGTTTGCCCATGGACAAAGCCCTCTACATTGGAATGTCTGGTGCCAAGCAGAACATGTTGGCCCAGCGTGCCCACGCCAATAACCTGGCTAACGTAAATACCACCGGGTTCAAAAAGGATTTTGCCCAGGCCCGGAGTATGCCGGTGTTTGGGGAACATCATCCCACGCGTGCCTACGCCTTGACCGAAAGGCCAGGGACCGACCTGTCTGCCGGTGCCTTGATGGAGACCGGCCGTAAGCTGGATGTGGCGGTTGATGGCGAGGGGTGGCTGGCCGTTCAGAACGATTTTGGGGAAGAAGTTTTTACCCGCAGCGGGAGCCTTCAGGTAGACGTCAATGGTCTGGTAAGGCTGGCCAGTGGTGAGTTAGTGCTGGGGAACGGTGGCCCGGTGGCTTTACCGCCTTTTGACAATCTGCAGGTCGGGACCGACGGAACCATTTCGATTGTCCCGGTTGGCGGTCCCCCGGACCAACTGGTTGAAGTGGACCGCCTGAAGCTGGTTAATCCGCCGTCCGGGGCACTGGAGAAAGGGCTCGACGGGTTTATTCGTCGCCAGCCGGGCCAGGTGCTGGACGGCCCCGAGCCGCCAGATGCATTGATGCGGGTGGCTACCGGATTTCTGGAGAGCTCCAACGTCAATGCCGTGGAGGAAATGATAGCCAACCTTCAGCTGTCCCGTCAGTACGAGATGCAGGTGAAGGTGATGTCTACCGCCAATGAAAATTCACAGGCTGCGGCACGACTGTTGCAGAACCTCTGATAACGATGATCAAAAAGCCCGTGACCGGCATCAGGCGGCAAAAGATCGCCGCCGTGAACGGTAACAGGCAAGGAGTGGAAGCATGCATCCAGCACTTTGGGTCAGTAAAACGGGGTTGAGCGCTCAGGACACCAATATGTCCACGATCTCAAATAACCTGGCGAACGTGAATACCACAGGGTTCAAACGGGACCGGGCGGTGTTTCAGGATCTGCTCTACCAGATTAACCGGCAGCCAGGCGGGCAAAGTACCGAGAACACTCAGTTGCCTTCCGGGTTGCAGCTGGGCACTGGGGTCCGGATTGTTGGCACCGCAAAACAGTTCAGTCAGGGCAATCTGCAGATTACCGAGCAGCCTCTGGATATGGCGGTTAATGGCCGGGGTTTCTTCCAGATCGAGCTGCCGGATGGTCAGATTGCTTATACCCGTGACGGCCAGTTCCAGCTCAACGCCGATGGTGATGTCGTCACCCCGGACGGGTTTCCGCTGCAGCCCAACATCAATGTGCCGGAGAACGCCACCAATCTGAGTATTGGCAAGGACGGAACGGTTACTGCAATTACCGATGACCAGTCGGCGCCGATCAATCTGGGCCAGATCACGCTCGTGGACTTTATCAACCCGCAGGGGCTGCAGGCGATTGGTAACAACTTGTTCAAGCAAACCAATGCCAGTGGTGATCCCGCAGAAGGTGAAGCCGGGCTGGCCGGCCTCGGAACCATTGAGCAGGGGTCCATTGAGTCCTCCAACGTGGAAGTGGTTGAGGAGCTGGTGAACATGATCACAACGCAGCGAGCCTATGAAATGAACTCCAAAGTGGTCTCCACCACAGACCAGATGCTTCAGTTCATCACCAACAATATTGGTTAAGCCATGACACGCATACAACGCACGTTACGCACTGAAAAGCTGGCCACCCTGGCACTTGTGGGTGTGCTGATTGTGCTGCAGGGATGCACCGCAATGACCCGCCCACGGGCGGTGCCGGATGATCCTGCGTATGCGCCGGTTCGCGCACATTCGATGATGCAGCGAGACCCGGATTCCGGAGCCATCTATCAGGTATCCCGAAACTACAATCTGTATGGCGACACCAAAGCTCTGAACGTGGGCGATGTGCTGACGGTCTTGCTGCAGGAGTCCACGAGCGCGAGCAAAAACGCGGAGACGTCTATCACCAAGGATCAGGAACTGAGCCTCCCGGAGCCCAACCTGTTTGGCAAGAACAACATCGGCCTGAATACGTCGGTGAACTATGAGCGGGATTTCGAAGGCTCAGCCGAGGCAGACCAGAGCAACAGCCTGGCGGGCAGTATCACCGTGACGGTAATAGAAGTGCTTCCTAATGGGGTGCTTCGGGTCCGAGGGGAAAAATGGTTGTCCCTCACCAATGGTGACGAGTATATCCGGATGACCGGACTGGTCCGGCCTCAGGACATTCAGCCCGATAATACCGTTGCTTCGAACCGGGTGGCGGATGCCCGGTTTGCCTATGGTGGCACGGGTGATTTCGATCAGGCCAACCAGATGGGCTGGCTCGCGCGCTTCTTTAACAGTGAATGGTGGCCGCTATGATCCGGAAACTGATATCGGTGATGTTGCTGGTGGCGATGGTCGCTTCGCCGGCGATGGCTGACCGTCTGAAAGACCTGGCCAAGGTGAAGGGGGTTCGCAACAACCAGCTGATTGGTTATGGCCTGGTGGTGGGGCTTGATGGCACTGGTGACAAGGCACCATTCACCAACCAGACCTTCCGGAACATGATGAATCAGTTTGGCATTACCTTGCCAGATGGTGTGAACCCGAACCTGGCCAATGTTGCGGCGGTGACGATCAGTGCCACCTTGCCGGCGTTTGCGAAAGCTGGCCAGGAGCTTGATATTACCGTGTCCTCAATCGGTAATGCAGACAGCCTGCGTGGCGGTACCCTGCTGATGGCCCCTTTGAAAGGCGCAGACGGGCAGGTTTACGCCATGGCTCAGGGCAGCCTGGTGGTAGGCGGTTTTGGTGCGCAGGGGCAGGATGGTTCCCGAATTACGGTGAACGTGCCCAGCGTTGGGCGTATCCCCAACGGCGCAACGATAGAGCGTGAGGTTGAGTCCCCGTTTGCTCGGGGGGACACCATTACGTTTAACCTCCAGCGCTCTGATTTTACAACGGCTCGCCGGGTTGTCGAGGCCATCAACGATCGGCTTGGGCCAGACATGGCTTATGCCCATGATGCCACTTCCATTTCCGTGAGAGCGCCCCGCGATCCTTCCCAGAGAGTCAGCTTTCTGTCCATTCTGGAGAACATTGAAGTTGATCCGGCACAGGAAGCCGCCCGGGTGGTGATTAACAGTCGCACTGGCACCATTGTGGTAGGCCAGAATGTGAAAGTAAGCCCGGCCGCAATTACCCATGGCAACCTGACCGTCACCATCCAGGAAAATCCGGAGGTGGTTCAACCGAATCCACTGGCTCAGGGCGAAACGGCGGTCCAGCAGAATACCCAGATTGCGATCACCGAAGACCCTGCACGCATGTTCCAGTTCGGCCCCGCAACCACCCTGAATGAGATTGTTCAGGCGGTGAATCAGGTGGGTGCGGCGCCGGGTGATGTCATGGCGGTGCTGGAGGCCCTGAAACAAGCCGGCGCATTGCGTGCCGAGCTGATTGTGATCTAGGTGGGACTATGCAGGATTCCCGGATACAGCAAGCCCAGGTCTACACCGATTTCAGTGGTCTGAACGCCCTTAAAGCCCGGGCACGCACTGACAAGCAGGCCGCGCTGGAAGAGGTTGCAAAGCAGTTTGAGAGCCTGTTTCTGTCGGAAATGCTGAAGTCTATGCGAAAAGCCGGAGAGGTCTTTGCGGAAGGCAATTACCTGAACAGCCATGAGAGTGCCTTGTATCGGGATATGTTTGATAGCCAAGTCAGCCTGAGCATGGCCGGTGGGTCGGGTACCGGGCTGGCGGAAGCCTTGGTGCGCCAGCTTGGGAAGCAGGTGCCAGACCTGCCGCAGGCGGGTGAGGCGTTGGGAGGGCACAAGCGTTCCATTGTGGATTACGATCGCAGATTGCCGGCGATTTCCAGCACCTTGCCGGAGCGGTTGGCTGAGGTGGATGAGGTGGTGGCCAGAGTTGACAGGAAGGCCGGGAGCCCGCCCCAGGCCCGGCTGCCTGAGGCATTTGAATCCCCCGAGCATTTTGTCGCCTCTTTGATGCCGTTTGCTGAGCGGATTGGCAATGAAAGCGGGATCGATCCGAAGGTCATGATTGCTCAGGCCGCGCTGGAAACAGGGTGGGGCCGCCACATGATCAAAGGCGACGGGGGCCAGCCCAGTTTCAATCTGTTTGGCATCAAGGCGGACGGTCGGTGGAACGGCGATGCCGTGGGTATTACCACGACGGAGTTCCGGGGTGGCGTGGCCATGAAAGAGCGCGCGGACTTCCGTGCTTACCCCGATTATGAGGCCAGCTTCCGGGATTATGTCGACTTCCTGCAGAGCAACCCCCGCTATCGGGATGTCCTGTCTTCTGCGGGCCAGCCAGAGGTCTTCGCCGACAAGCTGCAGGAAGCGGGTTATGCAACTGATCCCGAGTACGGAGCCAAAATCCGTCGAATCATGAATCGGGATTCTCTGATGACGCTGACGATGAACGGCGACCAGACCAAGGAGTAACAGATCATGGCGGGCCTGATTGGTATTGGTCTGAGTGGCGTGTTGGGCCATCAGACCGCGCTGAACACCACGGCTAACAATATTACCAATGCGAACACGCCTGGCTACAGTCGCCAGGAGGTTCAGTTTGAGACTCAGGACGGCCGGCGCACCGGTGCGGGTACCATTGGCAGCGGCGTTTCAATTTCGAACATCCGCCGGTTGGCGGATGCCTACCTCAACCAGCAGCTGCGGGAAGACAGCACGTTGTTTGGCGAACAGAACGCCTTCAATGCCGAATTGACGCGTCTCGACAATCTGTTGGGGGGCGAGGACACAGGGCTGAACAACGCTCTGAATAACTTCTTTTCTGCCCTGCAGAATGCGGCTGAGGACCCAACGTCTTTGCCGCAAAGGCAACTGGTGCTGAGTGAGGCGCAGCAGTTGGTGAATCGGTTTCAGGGACTGAACCAGGAATTCATCCAGCAGCGAGAATCCGTTAAAACCCAGATGCAGCAAGGCGTTAACGACGTCAATACTTTGCTCAAGAGCATCGCTGACCTGAACCTGGCTATTTCGGAATCGCCGGGTGTGGCTCAGGGCAAGATGCCTCTGGAGCTGATGGATCAGCGAGATGAAAAGCTTCGCCAGTTGTCGGAGTTGGTGAGCATCCGTGTGACCGAGGTGGAAGGCAGTCAGGTTAACGTATCGCTGGCCAACGGTCTGTCTCTGGTTACCGGTGCGAATGCGTCAGAATTCGCAACCCGGTCCAGCGCCCAGGACCCGACCCGGCTGGAATTCACCCTGACCACCGGTGGCCGGACACTGCTGGTGGATGAGCAGATTCAGGGCGGTAAGCTCGGTGGTTTACGGGCGTTTGATGAGCTGGCTCTGAAGCCGGCGTTCGACGAACTGGGCCGGTTGGCCATAGCCATATCTTCTGCCATGAATCACCAGCATGAGATTGGGATGGATCTTGAGGGCGACCTGGGAGGCAGCTTCTTTACCGACGTCAATGCTCTCGAACTGCAGCGAAGCCGGGTGGTGCCAAACGGTAACAACAATCGCAACACCACCGGTCAGCTTGCGGTGGAAATTACCGACAGTTCGCTATTGCCGGCCGGGTCCTGGGAGCTTCAGTTCTCGGGCGATGGGCGCAGCTACGAGCTGATCGATTCCATGACTGGCGAGACGGTGAGGCAAGGGCGGTTACCAGACCCGGTTCAGTCTGAAATCAATATGCCCGGGTTCAATATCCGGGTGGAAGGCGGTGAGTTCAATCCCGGCGACAAATACCTGATTCAGCCAGGCCGGAATGCGGCTGACAGTATGAACCTCAACATTCGTCGAGAGGAAGATCTTGCCTTCGCAAGCCCTATCCGTACCGCGGCGAATGACAGTAATCTGGGAACTGCGACGATCAACCAGGGCGACATGCTGAATGTCCGGAACCCCAATACCGGTGCGTTGCTGGATGACTTTCAGGGAGCCGGGCAATTTCCGGATGGGCCTGTAACCGTTACGTTCAGCAACGACGGGGCCGGTAATATCGGCTACGTCGTCTCGAACGATAGCGGGGTGCTGTTCGACAGTACCATGGTGGACAACGATGGTGACGGGGTGGCGGATACCTACGATCCCCAGAAGATCAATCAGATTTTCAGTTCCCGGCCAGAAGACGAAGCCAATGGGCAGTACCGTGGTTATGTGTTCGAAATGACGGGAGAGCCCGCCGATGGCGATGTGTTTACCATCGATTTCAACAAGAACGGTGTCTCTGACAACCGTAATGCCGAGTTGCTCGCTGGCCTGGGAACGAAGAACACGCTTAACGGTGGTTCCCAGAACTTTACAGAGGGGTATGCCGGGCTGGTCGAGGATATCGGTGTGAAAACTCGTCAAAGCCAGATGGATAAAGAGGCCAGCGCGACACTGCTGGAGCAGTCGGTTAACCAGAGGGAGTCCATGTCGGGCGTGAACCTGGATGAAGAAGCCGGAAAGTTGATTCAGTACCAGGCCGCCTACAACGCTTCGGCTCAGGTGATGTCGGTGGCGCAGGATCTTTTCAATACACTGTTGCAGAGTTTTCGCTAAGTCGAGGTGATGTTTCATGATCAGAATTTCATCACAGCAGATTTTTTCCGGGGGAATTAATCGGCTTCAGGACATCAGCAGTAATCTGGTGAATACCCAGCAGCAGATTTCCACCGGTAAAAAGGTCAACAAGCCTTCTGATGATCCGGTTGCTGCGGCGCGGATCCTGAAGCTTGATCAAGAGCTGAAGCGTATTGAGACCTATGGTCGAAACGCTGATCTGGCTGATAACCGGCTCAAGCAGGAGGAGAGTACGCTGGCCAGTGCCGTGGATCTCCTTCAGCGGGTCCGGGAACTGACAGTGCAGGCTGGCAACGGAACATTGTCAGCCAATGACCGCCAGTCTATCTCGGAGGAGCTGAAAGAACGTCTGGACCAGTTGGCCAATATCGCCAATACACGCGATGCCTCCGGTGAATATATTTTCAGTGGATATCAGGGCAGTACGCCAGCGTTTGCAAAGAATGATGAAGGTAACTGGATCTATCAGGGGGACGAGGGCCAGCGGGAACTCGAAATTGACGACGGTGTAACGGTTGCCATCAGTGACCATGGAAAAGGCATCTTTGTGGATGTTCCGAAGGCTGTTTCTGCCAAAGGAACCACCTCTGCGGACGGATTTGTGTCGGATCTGGAGTTGATCGCGCCCACGGACCTGACTAACGCCTTCGGCCCGCGAGCGCCGGATGATTTTGACCTGACGGTAACGGCTAACGCAGCGGGCGACCTGGAAATAACAGCTTCCTATACCCGGGACGGAACCACCTATCCTTTAACGGTGGAGCCGGCCGGAGCAGTGGTGGGGGAGGAGTTTCAGGTGGCGGGGGTTCGGATGACCCTCAATAACGCACAGGATGGTGATACCTTCACGCTGGGCGTGAGCGACAAACAATCCGTGTTTGGGACCATCGAGAACCTGATAGATGGCCTGGACAGTCTCTCAAAAACGGACCCCAAGAGCCGTGCGGCATACGATGCTCTGGTCGCCGAGTCGCTGATCAATCTGGATAACGCTCAGGAATCCATCATCCTTAAGCAGACCGAACTGGGCGGCCGTATGAATGCGGTAGAATCAACCACGGCCTTTCTGGATGATTCCGGTTTGTACACTCAGGAAATCCGCTCCCAGCTTCAGGACGTGGACTACGCAGAGGCTATCAGCAATCTGAGCTTTCAGAGCTTTGTATTGCAGGCTGCGCAACAGTCTTTTGCGCAGGTTTCTCAGCTGTCCTTGTTCGATCGGCTGTAATTGATTGTGCCAGCGAGCGATTTTTGCCGCTGGCTTGTTGATTTCAGGCTCTGGCTCAGTATAATCCCTTCCACTCTCCGATGGCGGCGTGGTGAAATTGGTAGACACGACGGATTCAAAATCCGTTGGGGTAAAACCCGTGGCGGTTCGAGTCCGCCCGCCGCTACCACTTATAGGCCGCAACCTGCGGCATCGTGAATAGCCCGGCCCATGAACGTCTCCGATTTTCATTTTGATCTGCCGGACGAGCTTATCGCCCGTTATCCGCTGAAAGAACGCAGCGCCTCGCGCCTGCTCTGTCTGAATGGCCTATCCGGCCAGACGCATCACCAGACCTTCAAAGACCTTCAGGGGCTGCTGCAGCCTGGCGATTTGCTGGTGTTTAATAATACCCGGGTAATCCCTGCGCGCCTGTTCGGTCAGAAGGAAACCGGTGGCAAGGTGGAAGTGCTGATTGAGCGCCTGCTTGGTGAGCGCGAGCTTCTGGCGCACACCCGCTCATCGAAATCTCCCAGAGAAGGGCAGCGCCTGTTGCTTGAAGATGGCAGCGCGCTTCGCATGACTGGCCGGGAAGATGCCTTGTTCCGTTTCGAATACGAAGGCGACGGCCCGTTTCTGGACGTGCTTGAGCGGATTGGGCACATGCCCTTGCCGCCCTATATGGAACGGGACGATGAGCGGTCAGATCGTGAGCGTTATCAGACGGTCTACGCAAAAGAAGCGGGTGCGGTGGCTGCGCCCACTGCCGGGCTGCATTTTGATGACGAGGTGCTGGCGGCACTTGAAGCCAATGGCGTTGAATTTGCCTACGTCACACTGCATGTGGGGGCGGGCACATTTCAGCCGGTCCGGGTCGACCGAATCGAAGATCACGTCATGCACAGTGAGATTGCCCACGTACCGGTGGAGACCGTTGAGGCCGTTGGTCGGGCGCGCGCCAGAGGGGGGCGGGTGGTTGCTGTTGGCACGACCTCTGTCCGCTCTCTGGAGTCGGCAAGCCGGGCGGGGCGCCTCAGTGAATTTCGTGGTGAAACCGATATTTTTATCTACCCTGGTTATCGCTTCCAGACCGTAGACGCCATGATCACGAATTTTCATTTGCCGGAATCAACTCTGATTATGCTGGTCAGTGCATTTGCCGGCTATAGCAATATCATGTCGGCCTACCGGGAGGCGGTGGATCAGAAATACCGCTTCTTCAGTTATGGTGATGCCATGTTTCTCACCGCTCAGGAGCCCAGTCGGGGAATGATGCTGGGAGCGGATGCCGCTGAGCAATGTCAAACCGAATCCCGTGGAGAATCCCTGTGAGTGAATCCTGTTTTATGTCGTTCGAAAAACTCGGAGAGGATGGCAAGGCCCGGCGTGGCCGGCTGACATTTCCTCGCGGTGTTGTCGAGACGCCAGCGTTCATGCCGGTTGGTACCTACGGTACGGTGAAAGGCATGTTGCCAAGAGACATCAAGGAAATTGGTGCTCACATTATTTTGGGGAACACCTTTCACCTGATGCTCCGTCCCGGTACTGAGGTGGTTAAGGCGCATGGCGATCTGCACGATTTTACCCAGTGGCACGGCCCCATTCTGACGGATTCCGGCGGGTTTCAGGTGTTCAGTCTTGGTGAGATGCGAAAGATTACCGAGAAGGGGGTGACCTTTCGTTCGCCGGTCGATGGCTCGAAAGTAGAATTGTCTCCGGAGATTGCAATCGGAGTTCAGCGTGATCTCGGCTCAGACATTGTCATGATCTTTGATGAGTGCACGCCATACCCGGCGACGGAAAAACAGGCCAGAGAGTCCATGGAGCTCTCACTTCGCTGGGCGGAGCGAAGCAAGAAGGCTCATGAAGGGAATCCTGCGGCACTGTTTGGGATTGTTCAGGGCGGGATGTACGAGCCACTGCGGGATCAGTCGCTTGAGGGGCTCAAAAGCATCGGATTTGATGGTTACGCGATTGGCGGTCTTTCAGTGGGTGAGCCAAAGGAAGACATGATTCGGATTCTCGACCATTTGCCCCCGAAAATGCCGGAAGATAAGCCCCGGTATCTTATGGGCGTTGGCCGTCCGGAGGATATCGTTGAGGCCGTGCGCCGAGGCGTTGATATGTTCGATTGCGTGATGCCAACCCGGAATGCCCGTAATGGGTATCTGTTCACGTCGACCGGAATTGTCAAAATCCGCAATGCAAAGAATCGCCACGATACCGGGCCACTGGATGAGCGCTGCGACTGTTATACCTGCAAGAACTTTTCGAAGAGTTATCTGCATCACCTTGATAAGTGTGGGGAAATGCTTGGTTCACAGCTGAATACCATCCATAACCTCAGGTTTTACCAGAACCTGATGAGTGGATTGCGTGGGGCCATTGAAGCAGGTACATTGTCGGACTTTGTAAGCGAATTCTATGCCTTACGTGGCGAAACTGTGCCGCCACTGGGCGTTTCCTGAACAAATTTTGCTCTAAATCAGTCAATAAACGGAGAACCTGAATGAAATCAGTCAAATTGCTCATTGCTGGCCTGCTGTCTCTGATGCCTGCTCTGGCTTCGGCTCAGGAAGCTGGCGCTCAGGGCATGAGCGTGATGGGTCAGATCATCTTCTTCGCCGGCTTCATCCTGATTTTCTATTTCCTGATCTGGCGTCCTCAGTCCAAGCGCGCGAAAGAGCATAAGGCTCTGATGTCCGGGCTGAACAAAGGTGATGAAGTGGTGACCTCTGGCGGTGTCGCTGGCCGGATCACCAAAGTAACCGACGACTTCATTGTTCTGGAAGTGTCTGACAACGTAGAGATCAGAATTCAGAAAGTGGCCGTTGCGGCTGCGTTGCCTAAAGGCACTCTCAAGGACATCTGAGCTGTTTCCCGGGCGCATCCTTGATGCGCCTGTTCTTTTTCTGACTGCCTGAAACACCAAGACCGGCGAGTCTGCCGGCTCGAAGGATTCTCATGCTGAACAAGTATCCTCTCTGGAAAAACCTGATCATCGTGTTCGCGCTGGTGATCGGTTTTATATACGCTCTACCGAATTTCTTTCCCGATGATTATGCCGTCCAGATTACCGGTGCCCGCGGCAGCACGGAAATTGATCAGCGTGTGCTTGATCGTGCCCTGGCGAAGCTCGAACGGGAAGGTATTGAAGTCAAGTCCAGTATTCTGGAAGACCGCGATGCCCTGATTCGTCTCAACGGTTCCGATGATCAGTTGCGGGCTCGTCCGGCCGTCCAGGCAGCGCTTGGTAATGAATATCTCGTGGCGCTGAATATGGCGCCGTCTACCCCTGGCTGGCTGCGTAGCCTGGGAGCAGGCCCGATGAAGCTGGGTCTCGACTTGCGGGGTGGGGTTCACTTCCTGCTGGAAGTGGATATGGAAACGGCACTCAATCAGCGGCTGGAGGCTTTGTCTGGCCAGATCAAGCGTGACCTTCGTGATGAGCGTATTCGCTACCGGGGTGGGGATATTGAGAGCCAGACCCGCATTGTGCTGAGCTTCCGCGATGAGGCATCCCGTACTGAGGCATTTCAGCTGGTTCGCGATCAGTACAACGAATTTCTGCTAGACGAGAGCGCGGAAGGGGGCGAATTTCTGCTGACGTTGTCTCTGGCCGAAGCCGAAATCCGGAATATCCAGGAATACGCGCTGGAGCAGAACCTGACGACCATCCGTAACCGGGTAAATGAGTTGGGGG
The DNA here is from genome assembly GCF_000421165.1 of Marinobacter daepoensis DSM 16072. Classification (GTDB taxonomy): domain Bacteria; phylum Pseudomonadota; class Gammaproteobacteria; order Pseudomonadales; family Oleiphilaceae; genus Marinobacter; species Marinobacter daepoensis. Next base: position 475,135 of record NZ_ATWI01000009.1, on the reverse strand, counting down.
TGGCGGAGCCATTGGTTCAGCGCCAGGGAGCCGATCGCATCATTGTTGAGTTGCCCGGCGTTCAGGATACTGCGCAGGCGAAACGAGTTCTGGGGGCTACTGCTAACCTTGAGTTCCGTATGGAGGCTCGTCAGGATGCAGCGTCTGCTGAAACTGAGCAGTTTTCGTTCCGCGACAATGCTCAGCGCACCGCCCGGCTTGAGCGTGACGTGATTGCCACAGGCAATAATGTCGCCAATGCCCAGCAGGCATTTGATGAAAACGGTCAGCCCCAGGTCAACATCACCATGGACTCTGTGGGTGGTGACCTGATGAATCGGGCTACCCGCAATAGCATTGGTCGTCGGATGGCGGTTCTGTTTATTGAATACCGCACCGAGACCGATACTCGCGAAGTGAATGGAGAGATCCAGGAAACGGAAAAACGGGTGGTCGAGAAGGGCATTATCAGTCTGGCGACGGTGCAGTCGGCCTTGGGTAGCAGTTTCCGTATTACCGGGCTCGATTCTATCCCTGAAGCCTCTGAGCTTGCTCTCCTGCTGCGGGCAGGGGCGTTGGCAGCTCCGATGTACTTCGTTCAGGAGCGCACCATAGGGCCAAGCCTGGGGCAGAAAAATATTGATGCCGGCATGATGTCTGTGTTGCTGGGCTTTGGCCTGGTGCTGCTGTACATGCTGATTTTCTATCGGGGCTTTGGGCTTATTGCCAATGTGTCGCTAACGCTCAACCTGATGCTGTTGGTGGCGTGCATGTCCATTCTGTCTGCAACCCTGACCCTCCCGGGCATTGCCGGTATTGTACTTACGGTTGGTATGGCTGTAGATGCGAACGTCCTGATCTTTGAGCGTATAAAAGAGGAGCTAAAATCTGGTGCGCCTCCCCAGAGTGCTATTAACGCCGGATACGGACGGGCGTTTGTCTCAATCTTCGATGCGAATATCACAACCCTGCTGGTGGCCGTTATTCTGTTTGCCATGGGCTCGGGGCCGGTCAAGGGCTTCGCCGTTACTCTGTGTATCGGTATTCTGACGTCCATGTTCTCAGGGCTGATGGTCAGTCGCAGCATCGTGAACCTTGTCTATGGTGGTCGCCGGGTTGAAACACTGTCGATCGGGGGGAAGCTTAAAAATGCCTGATATGGAAAAGCAACCGTTTGATTTCATGGGGTTGCGGAAGGTTGCTTCCGTAGTTTCTATTTTCCTGGTGGTCGCCTCCATCGCGCTGTTGGCGGTTCGCGGGCTCAATCTGGGGATGGATTTTACCGGGGGGACGTCGGTTGAGCTGGAGTACGCCGAAGCGCCAAGCCTGGATGGCATCCGAAGTACGTTGACCGAAGCCGGATACGAGCAATTTGCTGTCCAGAATTTCGGCGCTGACACCACGGTCCTGATTCGTATGGCCGAGGCGGGCAACGATCAGTTGGCGGCGGACGTTGCTGCGGCACTTGCCGGTAGTGGCAATGAGCTTGAACTGGTCAGTTCTGAGTTTGTCGGCTCTCAGGTTGGTGAGGAACTGAAAGAGGACAGCGGGCTTGGGTTGCTGATTGCGCTTGCGGTAGTGTTGATTTATGTCGGCATGCGCTTCCAGTTCAAGTTTGGCATTGCCTCGGTGATTCCGCTGGCCCACGATGTGATTATCGTGCTCGGTGTTTTCGCGTTGTTTCAGTGGACATTTGATCTGACCGTGCTGGCGGCATTGCTGGCGGTCATTGGCTACTCTCTGAATGACACGATCGTGGTCGCTGACCGGATTCGTGAGAACTTCCGTAAGATGCGAGTGGGTGAGCCCTGGGACATCATTAACCAGTCAATCCATGAGACCATAACACGAACCATCAACACCTCTGGTACCACGTTGGTTGTGTTGCTGGCGCTGTACTTTCTCGGCGGGGAGGCGATCAATAACTTCGCCATTGCGCTGATTATCGGTGTGGTCGTGGGTACCTATTCCTCTATCTATGTGTCGGCGAACATGTTGATGGTGATGGGGGTGACTCGCGAAGACCTCATGGTGCCTTCCAAAGAGGGGGCAGGAGAAGAGGAAGAAGAGCAGCCGCCTGAGTGGCTGAACCGGATGTAAGTCCGGTTTTTGAGCGAGCATAAAAAAACCGCCATCCTTTGGGAGTGGCGGTTTTTTTTATCCGGGCAGGTCAGGTTATTACCGTGGCAGTCTGCCTCGGAATGGGTGAAGCGTTTTGAGCAGTTCCCGGAAAAGCTTGGGGTTGGCCACGACAAGCTGCTTCGCTGCGCCGGCAGCAGGGTTGCCTGAAAAGTCGCCGGTGAGGGCGCCCGATTCCATAGCCAGTGTGACGCCAAGGTCGTAATCGGCAGCCTCTGGCCGGAAGATCACAACGGCGTCCAGCAGGCCGGCTGAAACCCGGGCAATGTCCAGCGTGACACAGCCGGAAGTGCGGAACATTGCTGTATCGCGTGCCAGGACGGCAGCCATCTCGCCCCAGATCATTGGGTCGTCACCCTGCCGTGACTGATCCAGCAGGTTGGTCGCCAGGGCTGCCCGTGATGTGGCCTTGATATCGGACGTGCGCACCCGTCGGCTGTTCAGGGCTGCGCCATGGCCGCGGCTCGCTGAATATTCTTCTCCGGTGATCGGGTTGACCAGCAAGAGGTTTTCTGTGCGGTTGTTCCTCTTCTGGGCCAGGGCGAGGACAAACTCCGGAATGCCCCGGACAAAGTTGTCACGGCCCAGGACCGGGAAAATGTGCCAGCTTTTTTCGTTGGTACCGGCATCGGCCTCGCCTGCTGGGGCGATGACGTGGTCCTTGTAGGCCTTTTCCAGTTGCTCAGTGAAGTTGTCGTAGATTGACCGCTCCACGCGCTCCAGTTGCCGATAACGCTCGGACTCGTCCTTGCCGTTAGGCTCCTGGCGCTCGAAATGGGCTTTCAGGTAGTCAGAACCCTGGCGGGCGACGCGCAGGGCCATTTTAATTGCTGGTTGCATCTGAGTGTTCATTATCCGGGTGTGTGAAGGCCGGCCATCATAGCAAAAAGTGGCCCGTCTTGTATGTTTTTTGGCTCAGCAAAAGCACGGATGTCATGGGGTTGCGAGATATCCTGGAAGCGGATTGGCCCCGAATTCTGTTATAATGCAGCTCCTTTCACTACGTTTCTTGAAGTAACAGGCCTAATGACCATGAACAAGCCCGCGTTGCCGTTGGAAAGCACCGATACCTACAACGACCAGATTCGTATTGTCCTCGTTGAGACGACACATTCGGGCAACATAGGCGCCGTGGCCCGCGCCATGAAGAATATGGGGCTGGGGAATCTTTGGCTTGTTAACCCTTCGTCGTTTCCGGATGAGGCCTCCTATGCGAGAGCTTCTTCTGCGGCTGACGTGCTGGATCGGGCGCAAGTGGTGTCGACACTGGATGAGGCCTTGTCAGAGTGCGTGCTGGTCATGGGGACCAGTGCCCGTGGTCGCAAGGTTCCGTGGCCGGTTGTGTCGCCTCCGCAGGCAGCCGTGACAGCTGCAGAACACAGCAGTCGTGGCCCGGTTGCCCTGGTGTTCGGCCGGGAGAGCAGCGGGCTCTCCAATGAGGAGTTGCAGCATTGCCATTACCACATCCACATCCCTTCGAACCCCGATTACAGTTCACTGAATCTGGCTATGGCAGTTCAGGTGATCTGTTATGAGCTGCGGATGCATTACCTGAGGGGGCTTGAAGAGGAGGAAAGCAGCCCCTACCTTGATGCCATGCTGGTGCCTGGCGATCGCGGCTGGGATGTTCCTCCGGCGACCGTGAATGAGGTAGAAGGCTTCTTTGGCCATCTTGAACAGATGCTGGAGGATGTGGATTTTCATCGCCGTGATAACCCCAGGCAGCTGATGGCCCGGTTGCGGCGGCTTTTTCAGCGGGCGCAGATGGACCAGATGGAAATCAATATTCTTCGAGGGGTGCTGTCGTCGGCGCAAAAGGCTGCAGGTGCCCGTGAAGGGGTAAGAGGCAAGGCAACGGCGGCCAGAGTCGCCGATGAAGGACAGGAATAACATCATGTTTGAGCGCTTACGCGAAGATGTAAACAGTGTATTTCATCGGGACCCGGCTGCCCGGAACACCTTCGAGGTACTGACCAACTATCCGGGGCTGCACGCCCTGTTGTTGCATCGTTTTTCCCACTGGCTCTGGGGGTTGGGGCTGAAGTGGCTTGCCCGGACCATCTCCACTCTGGCGCGATGGTTTACCGGTATCGAAATCCATCCGGGTGCCTCGATCGGGCGTCGTTTCTTCATAGATCACGGAATGGGAGTGGTTATTGGGGAAACCACGGTGATCGGCGATGACGTTACGCTCTATCAAGGGGTTACTCTGGGCGGCACAAGCTGGAATAAAGGCAAGCGACACCCCACCATCGGAAATGGCGTGGTTGTGGGTGCCGGCGCAAAGATTCTTGGGCCATTTGAGGTGGGTGAGGGGGCCAAAGTTGGCTCCAACTCGGTGGTGACCAAGGCCGTGCCTCCGGGGGCAACCGTGGTGGGGATTCCCGGGCGAGTGATTGTTAAGCGCCAGGGCGAGGATGATGTCCGGCGCAAGCAGATGGAAGAGCGCATGGGGTTCGATGCGTATGGCGTCACTGAGGAAATGCCTGACCCGGTCGCTCGCTCGGTCCGGGCGTTGCTGGATCATATGCATGCGGTTGATGACCGGATCGAAATCATGTGCAAGGCGCTGCGCAAGGTTAATGCCGAATACCAGAATGGCGAGCTGCCTCGTTTGCACGATGAGGATTTCGACTGTGTGCGTGATGAGCCGGATGAGCCGGGAGAGTCGGGTGAGCAGGGGCGAGGCTGAATACTTGACTGTTTTGGTGGGTCAATTCATACTCGCTCCAGTGAATCGGGATCCAATCCCATTACTGGGGCTGAGGTTATGAAGCTGACCACAAAAGGCCGCTATGCTGTAACGGCAATGCTGGATCTTGCTCTGCACGCAGGGCAGGGGCCTGTGAGCCTCGCGGATATCTCGACCCGGCAGGAAATCTCCCTTTCTTACCTAGAGCAGCTTTTTTCTCGGTTGCGGCGCCAGAACCTGGTGGACAGCGTGCGTGGGCCGGGGGGCGGGTATCGTCTCAGTCGGTCTGCCGATGAGGTTTACGTGGCGGACGTTGTCGATGCGGTGAGTGAATCTCTGGATACTACTCGCTGTGGCAACAAAGGCGATTGTCAGAACGGCGAGAAATGCCTGACTCATCATCTGTGGTCCGACCTTAGCGATCAGATCCATCAGTTTCTGAGTGAAATCAGTCTGGGTGATTTGATGCGTAAGCATGAAATTCGCCAAGTGGCTGATCGCCAGAACCGCAAGCATTCCGAAGAAAACCCGGAAACCATTAATACCCAACGACTGACTGACCAGGCTCCGGCCTGATAACCCGACCTCTTTGACTATGAAAAAGCCCGTCTATCTGGATTATGCGGCAACGACGCCCGTTGACCCGGCCGTTGCTGAAGAAATGATGAAATGCCTCACGCTTGACGGGGTGTTCGGTAACCCCGCGTCCCGTTCCCATGGCTATGGCTGGCAGGCAGAGGCCGCTGTTGAGAATGCCCGACGCCAGGTGGCGGAACTGATTCAGGCTGACCCTCGGGAGATTGTCTGGACATCCGGGGCAACTGAGTCAGATAACCTCGCCATAAAAGGGGTGGTGGAGCTACACGATCGCCCCCATGTCGTTACGTCGATTATCGAGCACAAGGCGGTGGTCGATACCTGCAAATGGCTGGAAGACAAAGGGGTTGGCGTTACCTGGCTCAGGCCAGATGCCGATGGACGACTTAGGCCTGAGGTGGTGGAGCAGGCGCTTAGGGACAATACGGTGCTGGTTAGTCTGATGATGGTCAATAACGAGCTTGGTTCTATCACTGATACGCAGGCAATTGGTGCCATGCTGCGCCGTCGGGGTGTACTTTTTCATGTTGATGCCGCACAGGCAGCAGGTAAGTGTCCGCTGAATGTTTCCGAGTTGAATGTTGACCTGCTCTCGCTTTCCGGTCACAAGGTATACGGCCCCAAGGGTATTGGGGCGCTCTATGTTCGGCGTGCACCGGATGTTCGCATCGCCGCCCAGATTCATGGGGGCGGTCATGAGCGTGGAATGCGTTCAGGCACGCTGGCAACGCATCAGATTGTCGGGATGGGCAAAGCCTTTGAACTCGCCAGGGCAGGTCTTGAGTCTGAAATGGAGCGGCTTGAGCAGCTTCGGTCCCGGTTTTTGGAAGCGCTCGAAGGGCTGGAGGGGGTTCACTTCAATGGTAGCCGGGATCATCGGGTGCCTGGCCTGATCAACCTGTCGTTCGAAGGTGTAGAGGCAGAGTCGCTGATGCTTGGCCTTAGGCAGGTAGCGGTGTCGTCGGGGTCGGCGTGCGCGTCGGCAACGGTGGAGCCATCTTACGTGTTGCGTGGCATTGGCGTCAGCGATGAGCTGGCGCATCGGGCATTGAGATTTTCGTTTGGCAGGTTTACGACAGAAGATGAAATCGTCTTTGCCTGTTCACAGATCAGGGATGTTGTGGAGCGACTTCGTTCTGTGCGGTAGGCAGGTGCATCCGGACTGCGTATAATCCCACCCCTGAATTTTCAACACTGAACTGACTGGAGAAACATTATGGCCAACGAGCGCACGCTCTCTATTATCAAGCCCGACGCGGTCGCCAAGAACGTTATCGGCGAAATCTACAGCCGTTTTGAAAAAGCCGGCCTGAAAATTGTTGCGTCAAAAATGATGCACCTGACTCAGGAACAGGCGGAAGGCTTTTACGCAGAGCACAAAGAGCGCCCGTTCTTCAATGATCTGGTTGCTTTCATGACCTCTGGTCCGGTTGTGGTTCAGGCTCTGGAAGGTGAAGGCGCTATCCTTAAGAATCGTGAGCTGATGGGTGCCACCAACCCGAAGGAAGCAGAAGCCGGAACCATCCGAGCTGATTTCGCTTCTTCTATCGACGCAAACGCAGTTCACGGTTCCGACTCTGCCGCGTCTGCTGAGCGTGAAGTGGCGTATTTCTTCAACGACAACGAAATCTGCCCGCGCGGCTGAGGTTGTTGTTTCGGGGGTGCCTTTCCGGGCATCCCCGAATTGGTTATCTGATCGAGGTTATGTAATGACTCGCCCCGCCGAAAAAGTCAATCTTCTGGGAATGCCGAAGGCAAAACTGGAAGCGTTTTTTGAATCTCTGGGTGAGAAGCGTTTTCGCGCCCAACAGATGCTTCAGTGGATGCATCAGCGTGGCGTTGATGACTTCGATCAAATGACCAATGTGAGTAAGCCGCTCCGGGAAAAGCTGAAAGAGATCGCCGAAATTCGTGGTCCTGAGGTCGTCTACGATGAGACCTCGAAGGATGGGACCCGTAAGTGGGTCATGCGGATGGACAACGGCAACAGCGTTGAAACCGTTCTGATTCCGGACGGTGAGCGTGGAACACTGTGTGTCTCGTCCCAGATCGGGTGCAGTCTCGATTGCACCTTTTGTTCTACCGGTAAACGCGGTTTCAACCGGAATCTGACGGCTGCTGAGATTATCGGGCAGGTTTGGGTTGCCCGAAAGGCGTTTATGCCTTTTGAGCCCAGTGAACGACCGATCACGAACGTGGTTATGATGGGCATGGGAGAACCCTTGCTGAACTTTGAGAACGTGGTCGATGCCATGAATCTCATGATGGAAGACCTGGCCTACGGTATTTCGAAACGGCGGGTGACCCTCAGTACCTCTGGCGTCGTGCCGGCGTTGGATCGTCTCGGTGAGGTTACCGATGTTTCACTGGCCATCTCCTTGCATGCGCCCAATGATGAACTCAGGAATCAGTTGGTGCCCCTGAACAAGAAATATCCGATCTCCGAGTTGCTTGCGGCTACTCGTCGGTATCTGGCCCGCTTGCCGGATAAGCGTAAAGCGACGATTGAGTACACGGTGATCGAGGGTATGAATGATCAGCCTGAGCATGCCCGTGAGCTTGCCATGGTTTTGAAAGGGTTGCCGTGCAAGATTAACCTGATTCCGTTCAACCCGTTCCCCGAAAGCGATTTCCGCCGGCCGAGCATGAATGCTACCCGGCGCTTTCAGACGGTGCTGAATGAAGCGGGTTATGTAACCACCATTCGCACGACACGTGGTGATGACATTGATGCGGCCTGCGGTCAGCTCGTAGGGCGGGTTGAGGACAGGACCCGTCGGAGCCAGCGATACATAGCGGTACAACAGGTCAACCCCTGAAGGCCGCAGGGTCGAACAACAGGAAAAGGTGTTTGTTGATGGCAAAGGACGTTACCGTGAGATTGATGTCGGTTGTGGCTCTTATGCTCGCGATGCTGGTGTCGGGATGTGTGACCACAACAGACAGCCGGTTCAGCCGGGAAGCTGATCGCCAGAAGGCCCTCAACAACTACGTCCAGCTGGCCACCGCCTACATTGGTCAAGGAAATCTGGACCGCGCCCGCAATCACCTGGACAGAGCGCTTGAACTCGATAACAGCAGCGCGGCCGCACTGGCAGCACGTGGCCTTGTGCTCAGTGCGGAGGGTGAGGAGAAGCTTGCGGAGAAGAGCTTTCGGGATGCCATTTCGTCGGACGGTGGTTATACGCGGGGGCGGGTCTACTATGGCGCCTTTCTTTATAGCCAGTCCCGATTTGAAGATGCCCGTGACCAGTTTCAGGTAGCATCCCGGGATACAGAGTATCCGGATCGGGGGGCGGTCTTCTATAACCTTGGCATGACAGAAGAACGTCTCGGCGCTCCAGAGGCCGCAGAAGCAGCCTACCGGAGAGCTGTTGAGCTGACTCGAGGCGAGGCCAGAGCGCTGCTTTCGCTGTCACGGGTCCTGGTGGAACAGCAGGATTTCAGTGACGCGTCGCGTTATTACAGTCGTCTTCAGACCATGATACAGCGCAACACCCGGCTGACGCATTCGCCGGAAAGTTTGTATACCGGTATTCGGATTGCCCGGCATTTTCAGGACAGGGATCAGGAAGCTAGTCTGGCGTTACTGCTGAGGAACGAGTATCCGGATTCCGTGGAATATCAACACTATAAGGTATTGATTGCCAATGACCGGTGAGGAGCAGTCACAACCAGCAGCGGGAACTTCCGTTGGCCAGCAGCTCAGGCAAGCCCGTGAAAAGCTCGGGCTCAATGTGTCAGACATTGCGAACCTGCAGCACCTTCGCCCGTCGGTTATTCAGGCCATTGAAGCGGGTGACTACAGCAAGGTAGATACTGAGCTGTTTCTCAAAGGCTACGTCCGTACCTACGCCCGGCAGGTCGGGCTGGATGCCGATGCCCTGATTCGGACACTGGACTCTGAGCTTGAGCCCCTTCGTCAGCGTCGGGTTCAGGAGCAGCAGTCAAATCCTCTGATTGATATCGAGCGCAAGAAAAAACGAAAGCGGCAGTTTGCCAAGCTTACGCTGCTTCTGGTTTTTGTTGCTGTTGTCGGGTTTCTGGTTTACGACCATTTTTTAAAGCCGGGGCCTGAGCAGGTGACGCCGGCCGCCGACATTCCTGAAGAAGCGTCGGCACCATTGGTGGATGAGTCTGTCCCGGGCGAGGATATTCCAGCTGAAACCCGTGTGTCGTCAGCTTCCATCGCTGAAGCCCCGATCGTCTCGCCTGAGCCCGGGGTTGTGACTGAGAATACGGACACAGCCCCGTCCGCAATAAGCCAGGAACCTGCATCAGCTGAGCCAGAGATGGCTGTGGGCGGTGAGGCTACAGAGACTGCTGGGCCGTTAACCACCGATACTGAGGTGTCCGTGGTAGCGCAGAGTGAATCTGTGGACCAGGAGAATCTGCCAGGCTTGGTGCGGCTGGAAATGAATTTCAGTAATGACTGCTGGGTTCAGGTAACGGATGCCGATGGTAAGCGTCTCGTAAGTGCTTTGCGCCGGGACGGCGATGCGCTGGACGTCCAGGGCAGGGCGCCTCTGAGGGTTGTGGTTGGTGCGATGAATGCCGTGGAGTCGCTCAGGTTTGAGGGCGAGTCGATGGACCTTGGCAGTTTTCGCGTCGTAAATAACCGGTCAGAGTTTACCCTCGAGCCCTGAACAGAATGATCGAAAAGGTTGCTGGTTGAGTTCCATGAAACAAGAGTCTCCGATAAAACGACGTAAATCCCGTCAGATTATGGTGGGTGATGTGCCGGTGGGTGGTGATGCGCCAATTGCGGTGCAGAGTATGACCAACACCAATACCTGTGATGTTGACGCCACGGTTGGTCAGATCCGGGCGATACAGGATGCCGGTGCAGACATTGTCAGGGTATCCGTGCCTTCTATGGAAGCGGCGGAAGCGTTCGGGAAGATCAGGCAGCAGGTATCTCTGCCCCTGGTCGCAGATATTCATTTCGACTACAAGATTGCGCTGAAGGTAGCGGAACTTGGCGTAGATTGCCTTCGCATCAACCCGGGAAACATTGGCCGGGATGATCGTGTGAGCGCAGTCATCAGCGCGGCACGGGATCGCAACATCCCGATTCGCATCGGGGTTAATGCCGGTTCTCTGGAGAAGGCCCTGCAACGGAAATATGGTGAGCCGACTCCCGAGGCACTCGTGGAGTCGGCGATGCGTCATATCGATATTCTCGATAAACACGATTTTCAGAACTTCAAGGTCAGCCTCAAGGCTTCCGAAGTTTTTATGACCGTGGCTGCATACCGTCAGATTGCTGCTCAGATTGAACAGCCGCTTCACCTTGGTATTACCGAAGCAGGCGGGTTCCGCTCTGGAACCGTAAAGTCCTCAATCGGGCTTGGCATGCTGTTGATGGATGGTATCGGGGATACGATCCGGGTTTCCCTCGCGGCGGACCCTGTGCAGGAAATCAAAGTTGGCTTTGACATTCTCAAGAGTCTGCGCCTGAGAAGCCGCGGCATCAATTTTATCGCATGCCCGAGTTGCTCGAGACAGAACTTCGATGTGATTCAGACCATGAATGACCTTGAGTCTCGTCTTGAAGATGTTAATACCTCGATGGACGTTGCCATCATCGGCTGTATCGTCAATGGCCCGGGTGAAGCAAAAGAAGCGGACATCGGGCTCACCGGCGGTACACCGAAGAACCTGTTCTACATGGGCGGCAAACCGAACCAGAAGCTGGATAACGCGACCCTGGTTGAAGACCTGGAGCGCCTGATCCGCGAAGAAGTCTCGCGTCGTCAGGAGCAGGAAGACGCGGTGATCGCCAGATCTACGGACTGACCCGAAACGATTTCAGAAACACATCAGGATTTTATTTTGGCAAAGATTCAGGCAATCCGGGGGATGAACGATATTCTGCCGGAGCAGACACCCGTCTGGCAGTATGTTGAGTCAACCGTTCGGCAAGTGCTCGGGCAATATGGGTACCAGGAAATCCGTATGCCCGTGGTGGAGCATACGGAACTTTTCAAACGCTCGATCGGTGAAGTCACCGATATCGTTGAAAAGGAAATGTATACCTTTGATGACCGCAACGGAGACAGTCTTACTCTGCGTCCTGAAGGAACGGCAGGGTGTGTCCGGGCGTCGGAAGAGCATGGGTTGCTATTCAATCAGACCCGACGGCTCTGGTATACCGGCGCGATGTTTCGTCATGAGCGCCCCCAGAAAGGTCGTTACCGCCAGTTCCACCAGATTGGTGTTGAATGTTTCGGTATGGCCGGTCCGGATATTGACGCCGAACTGCTGATACTCACCGCGAGGCTCTGGAAAGCCCTTGGCTTGGCCGATCATGCCCGGCTTGAGATCAATTCCATTGGTACCAGTGCATCCCGTAAAGTCTACCGGGAAGCGTTGGTGCAGTATCTGGAACAGTTCAGAGAGCAGTTGGACGAAGACAGCAAACGCAGGCTGTCGACCAACCCATTAAGGATTCTGGACAGCAAAGACCCGGCCACCCGTGACATTCTTCAGGGGGCTCCCAGCCTGGATGATTATCTGGATGACGAGTCGCGCCAACATTACGATCAGCTGAAAGCGATGCTGGATGCAGCTGGCGTACCGTATACCGAGAACCCTGCTCTGGTGCGTGGTCTCGACTATTACGGTAAAACCGTGTTCGAGTGGATTACCGAAAGCCTGGGAGCTCAGGGAACCATCTGCGCCGGTGGTCGTTACGATGGCCTCGTGGAGCAGTTGGGCGGTAAGTCAACGGTGGCCGTCGGATTTGCGATGGGGCTTGAGCGTCTGATTTTGCTACTTGAGACCCTTGGTCTGGTGCCTGATCATGTGAACAACCAGGCAGATGTCTACGTAACGGCGATGGGGGAGCAGGCTGTGGTACCAGCGATGGCGCTGGCGGAGACCCTGCGTAACGAATTGCCGGGTGCAATGGTCGTTTCCCATTGCGGCGGCGGCAGCTTCAAGAGTCAGATGAAAAAAGCCGATCGCAGTGGTGCCCGCTACGCAATTATTCTGGGTGAGAACGAAATCGCTCAGGGCACCGTTGGGCTTAAACCGCTTCGCGACGATGAGCCTCAGCAGGACGTTGCCCAGGCTGAGTTGGCCGGGGTTCTTGCGGGTCTGCTCTAATCAGTATTTAACTAAACAGGCAGTTACAACGGACAACAGGAGTTTTCATGGCGGAGTTGCGTACCGAAGAAGAACAGGTCCAGGCGATCAAGGACTGGTGGAAGAATAACGGTAGCTCACTGCTGATCGGTGTTGGTGCAGCCCTGGCGATTGTGTTTGGTTGGCAGGCCTGGCAGAACCACGAAGCGCAGCAGCGCGCAGAAGCGGCCAGCCAGTTTGCAAACTTGCTGAACGCTTATTCGTCAGGTGATGAGGAGTCTGCGAATACCGTGGGATTCGTGGCTGAGACACTGCGTGATGAGCATGGCGACAGCGCCTATGCAATCTACGGCAATCTTGTACTGGCCCGTGCTCAGCTGGTTGAGGGGAGTGATCCCGCGGCGGCTGTCGAGTCGCTGACCTGGGCTTTGGAGAAATCTGCTGAGCACCCCGCTCTGGAGTTGGTTATCCGTAACCGTCTTGCCCGGGCACAGTTTGCGGCCGGTGAACATGACGCTGCACTCTCGACGATTGACGGTGCCAAAAGCCCGGACGCGTTTTCGGCTATTTTTTCCGAGCTGAAAGGCGATGTATTGTTGGCTAAAGGTGATCAGGAAGGTGCCCGGGAGGCGTATCTGGCGGCGAGAGAACAAAGTCAACAGGGCCGCAGTGGTGTCCTTGAGTTGAAGTTGTCAGACCTTGGTGTCGGGGAGGACGCCTGATGTTTGCCGGGCGTTCGCTCAGAGCCGGGATCGTCTCCGTTGTCTGTGGGCTGGCTATCGGGCTGTCCGGCTGTAGTTCAACGGATACCTTCGAACAGCCTGCACCGTTGCCGGAGATTCGCGAATCGGTTGAGCTGGATACGCTCTGGAGCATGTCTGTTGGTGATGGCCACGATGACCAGTTTCTACAGATGGCACCTCTGTATGCGGGCAGCGTGATTTACGCTGCCTCCGCGGACGGTATTGTGGTTGCTGTGACGCCAGATGACGGTGAGGTCATCTGGCAGAAAGAATATGAAGACCGTTTCTTTGCTGGCCCAGGTGCCGACAACCGCCATGTTTACCTGGTCACTCGGGATGCGGAGCTTGTGGCGCTTTCTTCCGAGGATGGGGAGGAGGTCTGGCGGTCCTCTCTGCCAACGGAAGTTATGGCTGCGCCCCAGTCCAACGGGAATCTTGTGGTGGTGCAGACCACGGATGGTCGCGTCATTGCGCACGATGTCGCCGATGGCGAGCAGCGCTGGCAGTACGAAGCTCAGGTGCCGGTGTTGACTGTGAGAACGGCTGCCGAGCCCCTGGTGGGCGGCGATATTGTAATCTCGTCGTTTTCGAACGGTCGGGTGATTGCCCTGACGGCTGCCGACGGACAACCGGTCTGGCAGTATGAGGTAGGACAACCACAGGGGCGTACCGAACTGGAACGGCTGGTTGATATCGGCGGACAGCCCCTGGTTCTGGATTCAGCCATTATGGTGGCCGGCTATCAGGGAAAGCTGGCGCTGGTTGATATTCGGTCCGGGCAGGAAATCTGGAGTCGTCGTGCGTCCAGCTTCCATTCGCCAGCCCTTGGGGGCGGGAACATCTTTCTTGCATCGGCAAACGGGGATGTTGTAGCGCTTCGGGGCAGCGACCGTCGTGAGCTCTGGGTACAGGATAACCTGTCCTGGCGTCAGTTGACTCGCCCGGCGGTCTCTGGCGATTACGTGGTCGTAGGCGATTTTGAGGGCTACCTTCATGTTCTGTCCGCCAGTGACGGCAGTTTGCAGGGGCAGAAAAAATTTGACAGTGACGGTATCCGCGTACCGGTTCAGTTGATGGAAGGTGGTAAGCTTCTTGTTTTCGGCAATGGCGGAAAAATGGCCGTCCTGAAGATCGAGCAGGACGACTGATCCCGCCCTGAATTTAATGCCCGGCCCAGGTTTACGCCTGTGATGCCGGGTTTCTGGTTTCTTGAATAGCAGATCATTATGACCCCAGTTATTGCCCTTGTGGGACGCCCTAACGTTGGCAAATCCACGTTGTTCAACCAGATGACCCGTTCAAGGGATGCCCTTGTGGCGGATTTTCCTGGACTGACCCGTGATCGTAAGTACGGTGAGGGAAACTATGAGGGTCAGAAATTTATTGTCATTGATACCGGTGGATTGACTGGCGACGAGGCGGGTATTGATGCGGAGATGGCTCGTCAGTCTTTGCAGGCTGTCGAGGAAGCCGATATTGTTCTGTTCCTGGTCGATGGCCGGGCAGGCCTGACGGCCGGTGATGAGATGATCGCCGATTATTTGCGTAAATCCGGGAAGCAGGCCCATCTGGTGGTTAACAAAACCGACGGGCAGGACCCGGACGTCGCCGCGGCAGATTTTTACCGCCTGGGGTTTGAGTCTACGTTCCTGATTGCTGCCGCCCATAACCGCGGAATCCTTTCGCTGCTTGAAACTCTCTTGCCGGAGCCCGTAGATCCCGAAGAGCAGGATCGGGCAGACCGTTATCCGGGCATACGGATTGGTGTGGTCGGGCGGCCAAACGTTGGTAAGTCCACGTTGGTGAACCGGATGCTGGGCGAAGACCGTGTGGTGGTCTACGACATGCCGGGGACCACTCGTGATAGCGTGTACATTCCCTACGAGCGCCAGGGCCATCAATATACCCTGATTGATACAGCCGGGGTTCGCCGCCGCAAGAACGTTCGGGAAACCGTTGAGAAGTTCTCCATCATCAAGACGCTGCAGGCAATTGACGATGCCCACGTGGTGATTCTGGTGATTGATGCGCGTGAAGGGCTCGTGGACCAGGATCTGCACTTGATAGGCTTTGTTCTGGATGCTGGCCGGTCACTGGTTATCGCTGTCAACAAGTGGGATGGGATGGACCCGGAAGATCGCGGCCGGGTAAAAGAGCAGGTGGCCAGGCGCCTCGACTTTCTGGATTATGCCGACAAATATTACATATCGGCGTTACACGGAACGGGTGTCGGGACCATGTATGAGTCCGTTCAGGCCTGTTACGAGTCCGCCATGGCCAAGTGGCCCACAAACCGCCTGACCGCGATTCTCCAGGATGCGGTTGCTCAACATCAGCCACCGATGGTCCACGGGCGACGTATCAAACTCCGCTACGCTCACCAGGGCGGCTCGAATCCACCTGTCGTGGTGGTTCATGGTAATCAGGTGGATTCGCTGCCTGGTGCCTACAAGCGTTATCTGGAAAATACGTTCCGGAAGGTCCTGAAAGTGGTGGGAGCGCCCATTCGCTTCGAGTTCAGATCCGGAGAGAACCCCTTTGCCAACAAGGTAGATCGGCTAACGCCGCGGCAGAAGGTCAAGAAAGACAACGATCTTAAGAAAGGTCGCCGGATCAGGAAAACCCGGCAAAAGAGCGTTAAACGCTGATCTGCCGGGGAGCGCCCTCAGGGAGCCTGGTCAGCCGGCTCCCGCCTCCTCTACCTGCTTGGCCTGCACCGCAGTCAGTGCAATGGTAAAGACGATGTCTTCTACCAGCGCGCCACGAGAAAGATCATTTACTGGCTTTCTCAGACCCTGCAGCATTGGCCCGACACTCACGACATTGGCGCTACGCTGAACGGCTTTGTACGTGGTGTTGCCAGTGTTGAGATCCGGGAAGACAAAAACCGTGGCTTTACCCGCTACCCGACTGTTGGGAGCTTTCGATTTTGCCACGCTTTCGATGGCGGCGGCGTCGTATTGAAGCGGGCCATCGATCAACAGGTCCGGACGCCTTTCCCGGGCAATCCGGGTGGCTTCCCGTACTTTGTCGACGTCCTCGCCACTGCCAGACTCGCCGGTGCTGTAGCTGATCATGGCCACCACAGGCTCTATACCAAAGGCTTCTGCAGATTCGGCGCTCTGGATGGCGATGTCGGCCAGTTCCTCGGCGTTCGGGTCGGGATTGATCGCGCAATCGCCGTAAACAAGAACCTGTTGCGGCAGTAGCATGAAGAAGACGGACGAGACCACCTTGGCGTTATCGTGGGTCTTGATCAGCTGCAGGGCCGGCCGAACGGTGTTGGCTGTGGTATGAATGGCACCGGAGACGAGGCCGTCAGCTTCGTCCATGGCGACCATCATGGTGCCCAGAACCACATTATCTTCCAGCATGGCCTCGGCCATCTCCGGCGTCAGGCCTTTGTGTTTCCTTAACTCCACCATGGGAGCGATGAATCGGTCCCGAACCGAGGGTGGGTGAATGATTTCCAGATCGTCCGGCAGCTCGACCCCCTGAGAGGTCGCGACTGAGCGGATCTCATGTGGGTCGCCAATCAACACGCAATGGGCAAGCCTTCGCTGGTGGCAGATGATCGCGGCCTGAATGGTTCTTGGCTCACAACCTTCGGGCAAGACAATGCGTTTTGCTGCGGCTCTTGCCCGTTCTGAAAGCTGGTAACGGAAGGCCGGTGGTGCCAGGCGGCTTTGTCTCTGAACTTTCAGGTGCTCCTGAAGCCATTGAGTGTTGATACGACGGGCTACGGATTCCATCGCCTCTTCAATGCGCTCTGGATCGTCAATCGGGATGGCGGCTGAGAGATTGGCCAGCATATGGGCGCTTTCGTACGTATTGGTTTCGGAGCTGAGAACCGGAAGGCCGGTATCCAGCGCCCGGCGGCAAAGTTCAATGACCCGGTCGTCGGGCATAAGCCCACCGGTTAGCATCAGGCCCGCCAGTGGTACGCCATTCAGCGCAGCAACCGCCGTGGCGACCACGATGTCTTCGCGGTCGCCGGGGGTTACCATCAGGGTTCCGGGTTTCAGAGTGTCGGTCATGTTGCGGATTGTTCGGGCACAGACAGACACGCGTTGGACGCGTCGGGTTTCCATCTGGCCTTCGTGCAGAACCGGCACCCCCAGTTCACGGGCGACGTCGGATACTCTGGGGGCCAGAAGTTGAGGCTGCCAGGGGATCTGAGCGAGTAACTGGAACCGGCCAGTGGAAAAGACCCTGCAGGAGGACTGGTAGTCGATGTCGGTGGCATCGCTGGAAGGAGGCAGGTTCAGGGCCAAACCGGACTTCTGGGGCTCGCCAACCTTGTTGAGGATGACTGCAATGACGTCCGGGTCCGAAGGTGCAGCGAACAGCCGGGCGGAGAAGTCGAGTTCTTCATCCAGCTCACCGGGTGTGCAGCTTTTGGGTGTGCTTACGAGTATGACTTCAGAGCCCAGGTTGCGGGCCACCTCCACATTCAGACGTGCGATGTAGGCTTCACTCCGGTCGGGAACCAGGCCTTCAATAATCACCACATCAACCTCGTTGGCGACCTTCTGGTATTCCCCGACGATGTTCTCCATCAGTAGGTCGGCTTTGCCGTGATTCAGTAGCTGCTGGGCTTTTTTCAGCGGGATCGGGTTGGGTGGTTGCAGGTGGCTGCGTGCCCGGACAAAGGCGACGGAAGAATCCTTGCCGTCGTTGTGAAGGGCTTCACCCCGATGCACCGATTGACTGAAGGGTTTATAGAAGCCAACGCTGACGCCTTCACGCTCCAGGGCCCGAAGTAACCCCAGGCAAACCGAGGTGAGGCCTGAGTCCAGGGAAGTCGGGGCCAGAAATAGACTTTTTGCCATGATGTATCCTGATCTCGTCAGATAGCGGTGTTGCCGGCGGCAGCAGCCAGGCGGGCTGCCTCACGGGCAATCACCAGTTCTTCGTTTGTGGGGATCACCAGCACGGGGTAGCGGGAGTCTGGTGTATCAATTCGCCCGTTGCTCACCTGGCCGTGGCTCCGGTTTAGTTCCGGGTCTAGACGGATGCCGAGCAATCCAAGGTGTTTAACCGTTTCCTGGCGTATCCGGGGGCTGTTTTCACCAATGCCGCCGGTAAATACCAGGGCGTCCAGGTGGCTCAGCGAAGCTGTCATGGCACCGGTATAACGGGCCAGTCGGAAACAGAAAACATCAATAGCCAACTGGGACGGCTCATGGCCGTGATCGGCAAGTTCGCAAAGGCTTCTCATGTCATTTGTCTGGCCCGACAGTCCAAGCAGGCCGCTGTCGTTGTTGAGCATTCTGTGGGCTTCGCCGGAACTGATCCCTCTCGCGGCCAGATAGTCGAACAGACCGGGATCAACATCGCCGCTTCGGGTGCCCATGACCAGGCCTTCCAGGGGGGTCAGGCCCATGCTGGTGTCCACGCTGAGGCCGTCCCGGATGGCGGTGATGCTACATCCGTTGCCCAGGTGAGCGGAGATGATGGACGTGGTGGCAGGGGTTTTACCAAGACGCTGTGCGGCTTGCTGGGCCATATACTGGTGGCTGGTGCCATGGAAACCATAGCGCCGGATCCCCCAATCCTGATAGCAGTGATCTGGCAGGGCGTACCGATACGCGCGCGCTGGCAGAGTTTGATGGAAGGCGGTGTCAAAGACTGCAACATGAGGAATGTCTGGAAACAACGACTGCATTGCCCGGATGCCCGCCAGGTTAACCGGATTGTGGAGTGGTGCAAGCGCTGCGCAGTTATCTATGGCCGTTATGGTCGATGGATCAATCAGGACTGCCTGACGAAACGTTTCTCCCCCGTGAACCACCCGATGGCCAATGGCAATGGGGTCGCAGGTCATCCATTGGCGGACCCGGAAGGCCTCTACCAGCGAAGCCAGGGCCTGATTGTGGTCCGCGTTGGCTGGCAGAGGCACCGGGACGCTGTCGCCGCTGATCTTCGCATAGGCGTCGGGTTGGTTCAGTCGCTCCGCAAGAGCAGAGGCAATTTTCTGGTGGTCGTGATCAAACAAGGCGAGTTTCAGCGAGGAACTGCCACAGTTTACGACGAGAATTGATTCGTCCATGGTTTTGCCGTGTCAATTACGTGGGATTGGCCCGTTCGTTGGTCTCGAGCCAGTGAATAAAGTCCTGTTCGGGAAGTGGCCGACTGTAAAAGTAGCCCTGTGAGTAGTCACAATGCTCGGCTTTCAGGAAGTGCGTCTGAGCTTCTTCCTCAACGCCTTCTGCGACCACCTTCAGGCCCAGGCTGTGGGCCATATTGATGATTGCCCGGATCAGGGAGGCGTCTTCTGACTCTTTCAATACGTCCTGCACAAATGATTTGTCGATCTTGAGCGTATCGAACGGATAACTCTTCAGGTAGCTGAGTGCAGAATATCCGGTTCCGAAATCATCGACGGACAACCGGATCCCGACCTTATCGAGCTGTTTCAGGATATCGGCGGTTTCGATCGTGTTATCCAGAATCAGCCGTTCGGTAATCTCAAGTTCCAGGAGCTCCGGCTTCAGATTGCTGTCGTTCAATGCCCGCATGATGGCATCGGTGAAGCCGGGGTCACGGAATTGTCTGGGGGAGACGTTAACGGCAATGCTGATCTCCTGACCAGTCATGGCTTGCCAGCAATAGGCCGCTTTACAGGCTTCGCGAACCACCCATTCACCGATGGGGATGATCAGGCCGGTCTCTTCAGCGAGGGGGATGAAGCGGTCTGGCATCACCAGCCCCATGGCGGGGTTATTCCAGCGCAACAGGGCCTCCGCTGCCACCAGTTCACCGCTGGTGGTGTCGACTATTGGCTGGAAGTGGAGTTCAAACTCCCCGAGCTCTAGCGCTTTTCGCATGTGCGATTCCATCTGGAGGCGCTCATGGGAAACCTCGCTCATCTCGGGGGTGAATCGGGCGTAGGCGCTTTTACCTTTGTGTTTTGCCTGATACATGGCGGCATCGGCGTGCTGCAGCAGGGTTCCGCTGTTGTCCGAGTCGGTCGGGAAGGTGGCGATGCCAATACTGGTGGTGACAAAGACCTCCTGACCGTTAAGCATGAATGGCGGAGAGAAAGTCTTGAGGATGCGCTCTGCGACCTGGCACGAATCCTCTGCGCCGTTCAGGCCGGGCAGTACAACCAGAAATTCATCGCCGCCCAGGCGCGCAACGGTGCTGGTCCCCCTCAGGCAACTGGAGACTCGGCGTGCAGCTTCTATCAGCAGCGTGTCACCGGCATCGTGGCCAAGGGTGTCATTGATGTGCTTAAAATTATCCAGGTCCAGAAACATCACTCCGACCTGGGTTTCATCCCGCCGTGCCTGGGCAAGGGCCAGCTTCAGGCGGTCGAGTGCGAGCATTCGGTTAGGCAGCCCGGTCAGGATATCGTAATTAGCCTGGCGTAACAGTTGCTGCTCATAGCGTTTCCGGATACTGATGTCTTCACCCAGAATCAGATAGCCTGTGGATTCGCCGTTGTGGTCTTTTATAGGGGTGACCACCAGTTGCTCCCAGTAACGCTCACCGTTTCGGCGGCTGCTGTTTACCTCGCCTTGCCAAACCCCGACCCTTTGCACCTGGAGCCGGATAGAGTTCCAGAGTTGCCTGGCTTCCATCGAGCCCGTGCCCGGGTCAATCAGTGCAGAGGGGTGTTTTCCGGTGATTTCAGACGCTGCATGGCCGGTCAATTGGCTGAACTTCCGATTGGCGTATTCAATGCGCCATTGCCGGTCGCAGATCAGGACGGAAGAGGGGCTTTGATCGATTGCCTTGGAGAATTTCCGGATTTCAGCTTCGTCCCGTTCTCTGCGAACCACGTCGTCGTTTAACCGTTCGCGCATCTGGTTAATCGCTTCCGTGACCATGCCGAGTTCGTCGCGCTGGAAGGCGGGAGTATCGGGCCTGTCCAGTTCAAGTGGGCGTGAGAGGTTTCGGAGCGAAAGGTCTCGGGTGTAGTCGGCCATGGCCGCGAGGTGCCGGGTAACGAGATGCCGGAAAATCCAGAGAATGAGGATCGAGGCGAAGAAAACAATCAGGAACTGAGTTGCGAGGATGAAACCAACCCGCCGACGAAGTTCATCGTAGAGACGTTCCAGGCTGGCGGTGATAGTCAACTCTCCCAGGTGGAACTCAGTATCGTCGTGGTAGACCAGGTCGAAGCTGTGGGTGAGGGTGTCGGTATCCCGGGGAAGTTCTCCCATAACCAGCTCGGAATCGGGCTCGATCCGGAGTCGGAGATGCTCAATATCGGGCAAACTGAGCATGCCCTCCATCTGGGTTTGCAGGTGTTTCTGATCCAGCGCCCAAAGGCTCTGAGCCAAGCTGGACCGATAGCCGGATTCAATAACCTGCATCCGTTGTTCAATCTTTGAAAGGTCTTCGCGGTAATCGGAATAAATCTGGATGCCGGATGCCAGCAGGGTAAAGGCAGAGCTGAACAAAAGAATCCATGCCACAAGTCTGAACGACAGCGGAGAGGCTGCACGAAAACGTTTCAAACGCGTCGCAATGTCTGGCATGTCGTTGATTTTTTGGCCATCCAAAGAAGTGTCGGACATAGCAATAACGGAAGCGATCCCTGTCGTTGTTACCTTCTTTCCCTTGAATTCGACTATAGCAGCACTTTGTCGCAAATGCGCTGCAAACTCAGGATAAATCGGGAGAAATAGGGGGTGAATGTCTCAGTTTGACAATTACTGCAATGACGAAATGTGCTTGATGCAGATCAATACGACACATACGCCGCGAGCGTAACCTGAGCTCAATCAAGTTCTTCAGTAACAGGAGATAACGCCATGTATATGGACGCCGTTGTAATCGCAGGTATTGTGACCGTACTTCTGATGATTGGCTTTTTCGTTGGGGTAGGGATCTTTGTTATAAAAGATCAGAAAAGCCATGCTGCCAAACAAGATAAGCTCCACCGGAGCGGTCATGGCAGCTGACGATCAGGTCAGTTGAAAAATTGGCGTCCCCTAGGGGGTTCGAACCCCTGTTGCCGCCGTGAAAGGGCGGAGTCCTAGGCCACTAGACGAAGGGGACGCAACGTTTTCAAAAGCTTGCCTCGTCGAGGTGGCGCGTATATTAAGTATGGCGCCGGGGAGTGTCAACACTTTTTTTTAAATTAATTTCCCGTGCTTTCCTTCAGGGCAGCTTCAAGCTCTGTGTAGCGAAATTTGAAGCCCTCTTCCTGTAGCCGTCTCGGGATTGCCTTTTGACCTGTCAGCAGCAGGCTCGCCATTTCGCCGAGCATCAGTTTAAGAGCGGCAGCAGGTACTGGAACCAGAGCGGGGCGATGGAGGGTTTGTGCCAGGGTTTGAGTGAATACCCGATTGGTCACAGGATTGGGGCTGACCATGTTGTAGGCCCCGTTTGCTGAAGGAGTTTCCATCATCCAGAGCAGGCCGGACACCACGTCCTCACGATGAACCCAGGGCATGAATTGTTGTCCGGCCCCCAGTCTCCCGCCCAGGCCCAGTTTAAAGGGAAGAAGCATTCTTTGCAGAAAACCTCCATGACGGCCTGTCACGATTCCGGTTCTGGACAGGCAAACGCGAACATCGTCGGCCTGGAGTTCCAGAGCTTCCTGCTCCCAGTCGCGGCACAGGCGGTGGGTGAATTCGTCATGAGGGGGGGTGTCCTCGGTAACCAGGGAATCCCCCTGGTCTCCGTAATATCCCACAGCGGATCCTGATACCATCACCTCTGGCAGCTTCTGCCAGGATCTCACTATCTGCACCAGATTCCGGGTCAGCTCGATACGACTGCTCCGAAGCGTTTGTTTTCGGGCATCGGACCACCGTTTGTCGGCAATGCCTTCGCCTGCGAGATTAATGACCGCATCAAATCCAGGGTGAGCGCGTAACGTATCCAGTGTCTGGACCACTTCCACTCTGCCGCAAACTGACTTCGCAGCGTCTGCAGACTGGCGGCTAAGAACAGTCAATGAGTGACCTTCTGCCATTAATCTGCGACACAGAATGTGCCCAATAAAACCGGTAGCGCCTGTTAGCAGTATCTGTTTGCCCATGGTGGTCCTCCGGATATGCTGAGTGGTTCTCAGCTTTCGGCCCGCCCAAGTTCGTCCCGAACGACTTCTCGGATGGCGAGGCCAAGCTTTGGGTTGGTGCCAATAGGTTCTGCCAGCCGGATGCTGACCTGATGCTCGGCTTCCAGTTTTTCTATCATGGCAGGGACATCCTTCCGCAGGTGTCGGCCTGCCGCAAGAAACAGGGGAACCACGGTAAACCTCCTAGCACCTGAGCGGGATGCCTGAGCGATTATGGTATCGAGCGATGGCTCTGCCAGCTCCATATACGCAATGGCTGCGTTCTCTATGGACTGAACGGTGGGTTCCGCCAGTTTCTCGAACGTTTCGCACCAGCGGATGTCGCTGCTGCCGTGAGCTAATAGAATGATCTGATGGGGCTGCGTCATAGGGCCTTTGCTCTGGTCGTGTCCTGTTCCTCAATCGTACGTTGAGGAGGCGTTGGTAAGTGCTCTGTTGCTCTGTATAAATGTATCAGGGAGTTGTCATATGTTCGATTGGAAAGAGCTACTGGATTTCTGGTTTGGAAAATTGGATGAGCAAGGTCTCCCGGACCGGGAACACAGGAGCAAGTGGTTCCGCAGTGACCGGGCTTTCGATCAGGAAATTCGGCGTAGGTTTATGTCTCTGGTTCTGTTTGCCTCGGAGCAGGGGCTCGACCATTGGCGGGGTGCGCCCGGTGGCGCGTTGGCAGAGATTCTTTTGCTGGATCAGTTTACCCGCAATATTTTTCGCGGCGGAGCCATGGCATTTGAGAATGATCGGCTGGCCAGAGAGCTCTGCCGACGGGCGATGGAGCGGGGGCAGGATCTTGAGTTGCCCGCAGTACAGCGAGCTTTTCTTTATATGCCTCTGCAGCACTCAGAGAAGCGCAAAGATCAGGATCTGTCCGTAGAGTGTTATCAGCAACTCGCAGCAACAACCTATGGGGTGCCCGGGGAGTTCCTTGGTAGCTTTCTTCAATCGGCCCATGATCATCGGGAGATTATCGTCAAGTTTGGTCGTTTTCCTCATCGTAACCAGGCACTAAAGCGATCCAGCACCCCTGAGGAGCTGCAGTATCTGAAGGGTGCTCGCCGATTTGGGCAGTAGCTTGTTCTGAGTGGCCGACTCATTGAACGAGTTGTGCCATCGGTTTTGGCTGGCTCGTTGCCTGAGGTGCCGAAAGCAAGGGTTGTATTGAAACCTGAAAAAAAAATCACGAAAGTATTGACGCCCAGAAAGTTATCAGTAGAATACGCAGCCGTTGTCAGGCAACGCCCTGAGGACAGTCAGCGGGAATAGCTCAGTTGGTAGAGCACAACCTTGCCAAGGTTGGGGTCGCGAGTTCGAATCTCGTTTCCCGCTCCAGATTCAGGAAACCCGGCCAATGGCCGGGTTTCTTCGTTTTCAGTACCTCATTTCCCACCAGTCAGAAGTCTCGTCAGTTATACTCGGCAGCCATTACCGTTCAGTCGGCAACCGAAAAGGTGTAACCATGAAGGTCAGATCTCTCTATATCTATCCGGTTAAATCCCTGGCAGGGATCCCGGTCACCCGCCTGGAGCTGGACGAATTCGGGCCTCGGGGAGATCGTCGCTGGATGCTTGTCGACGACCAGAATCGATTTATCACTCAGCGACAGCTGCCTCAACTTGCGAATGTTCGTACCTCGTTGGAGGAAGGCTGTGTGGTTGTCCAGATTCCGGAAGAGGGGCGCTACCGTCTGGAGCCTGGTTCAGAGACCACGGGGGTAACCGTGTGGAAGGATCAGGTGGTCGGGACGATGGGGGCTGAGGCGGCTGGCCTGGCGTTAAGTAGATACTGTGGAACGTCGTTGCGGTTCGTTTATATGGACGATGATTCGTACCGAAGGGTTGATCGCGAGTGGGTCAGTGAGCCTCGTCGCGTGGGATTTGCCGACGGTTTTCCGTTTCTGGTCGTCAATCAGTCATCGCTCGAGGAGTTGAATTCCAGGCTTGAGCTCGCCATTGATATGCGTCGTTTTCGCCCGAATATCGTGATTGAGGGAGCTGATGCCTGGGAAGAGGACGTCTGGCAGACGATGCGGATTGGTGACGTTCAGTTGCAACTGGTCAAACCCTGTTCCCGCTGCGTGATGACGACGGTAGACCCGGATACTGGCAAGAAAGATACCGACGTTCAGCCGCTTAAAACCCTTGCCGGCTATCGAAAGACGCCGAACGGGATCATTTTCGGTCAGAACGCCGTACACGACAGTGTTGGCACGATCGCAGTAGGCGACTCGGTAACCGTCTTGAAGCAGGAGAATTGAAACTGTGCCTTTGTTAACGCTTGATCGGATCTCTCTCGCCTACGGAATGCATCCGTTGCTTGATGACGCCGGCCTTATGGTGGAACCCGGCGAGCGGGTTTGTCTATTGGGGCGCAACGGCGAAGGGAAGTCCACGCTTCTTAAAATTGTCAGCGGGGAAGTGACCCCGGACGGTGGTATTGTTCGCCTGGAAGAGGGCTCGGTTTTGTCGGTTCTGCCGCAGAGCCTTCCGTCAGACGACACCCGGACAGCCTATGATGTTGTGGCATCTGCGTTCCCGGAGACGGGGGACTTGCTGGCGGAGTTTCATCGTCTTTCCCTGCAGGCCGATGAGGCTGGTCTCGAGCGCCTTATGAAGGTTCAGGAACGGCTGGAGGCGCTCGACGGCTGGCGGCTAGACCAGAAGGTCACAACGATCCTGGGGCAGTACGGCGTTGATCCCGACCGTGTGCTCAATACTCTGTCGGGAGGCTGGCAGCGGCGTGTGCTTCTGGCAAAAGCGCTGGTTGCGGACCCGGATATCCTTTTGCTGGATGAGCCGACCAACCATCTGGACGTCCCCGCCATTGCGTGGCTGGAAGAGACCCTTGGGCAATTCCGGGGTGCCATGCTGTTTGTCAGTCATGATCGAGCGTTTATACGCCGAATGGCCACTCGGGTTGTAGAGTTGGACCGTGGGAAGCTGGTGAGTTTTGCGGCCAGCTATGACCGTTATCTGGAGCTGAAAGAGAAGGCGCTGGAAGAAGAGGAGCGTCAGAATGCCCTTTTTGACAAGCGCCTGAAGCAGGAGGAAGCCTGGATTCGGCAGGGCATTAAAGCTCGACGTACCCGGAACATGGGGCGGGTGAGGGCGCTTAAGGCGATGCGTGAGGAGCATCGGCAGCGTCGGGTTCGTGGTGGTACTGCGAGTTTCGCTGTAGAGCAAGCCGATATATCCGGAAAGCTGGTGGCAGAGGCGCGTGGTGCCGGTTTTGCCTATGGTTCAGGAGAGGCGGTCGTGCGTGAAATGGATCTGACGATCCTTCGCGGCGATAAGATCGGGCTGGTTGGTGAAAATGGTACCGGCAAGACAACACTGGTGCGCCTCCTTCTGGGAGAATTGCAGCCAACCGAAGGAAGCATACGGCTTGGCACTAACCTTCAGGTTGCCTATTTCGATCAGCTCCGCGGAGAACTGGGTCTTCAGCGAAACGCTCTGGATAACCTGGCGGAAGGTCGTGAATTCATTGACATCAACGGTCAGAGCAAGCACGTCCTTGGATACCTTCAGGAATTCCTCTTTACACCGGAACGGGCGCGTTCTCCTGTGCGGGTGTTCTCCGGGGGCGAGCGGGCGCGCCTGTTACTGGCAAAGCTGTTCAGTAAGCCTGCTAACATTCTGGTTCTGGATGAGCCAACAAACGATCTTGATGTCGAAACGCTGGAGTTGCTGGAAGAGCAGCTGGCGGAGTTCAAGGGCACGGTTATTGTGATCAGCCACGACCGGGAGTTCCTCGACAATGTTGTAACCGACACCATCTTCCTTGATGGCTCGGGGGCTGTGGCTGAGTATGTCGGAGGCTACAGTGACTGGCGCCGTCAGGGGGGGCGATTCCCCGCTGAGAGCTCCGGCAGTCGCCTGGACAAGCAGGACAAGCGTGACAAACCCGACACTTTGGCGAAAAAAGAACAGTCGGTTGGCGGGAGTGTGGGGCAGTCGGCAAAATCAAAGCCTGCAAAACTCAGCTATAAGCTTAAACTTGAGCTGGAGCAATTGCCGGGCAAAATCGAATTGTTAGAGAAGCAGGTTGCCGAGCTTCAGGATAAGATTTCCGGCGCGAATTTTTATTCAGGTCCACCGGAAGAGGTATCGTCTACTCTGGAGCAATTGGCGGACGCCGAAGCGCGTCTTGAGTCGGTGATTGAGCGGTGGATGGAGCTGGAAGAACAGGCGAATTGATGAAAATTGACTACAGTTTCAGGTTTGAGGACGGTCGTAATATTGTATTCAGGGTGACCGGGGAGCCTGAATTGCGTCCACCAGAGCAGACACCGCCTGCCTGGGTTCGGTTGCAGCATTGTCAGTGCTCGAATTGCCCTTTGGGGCCGGCTAACACCCCGAATTGCCCGGCGGCAGTCGGAATCTTGCCGGTTGTGGAGGCGTTTCAGGCGGAAGATGCTTATCAGAAGGTTGATGTGACGGTGACCGATGAGCGTCGATCCTATTTTAAGCAGACCACGCTGGAAGAGGCTCTGCGGTCGCTGTTGGGGTTAAAAATGGCGAACAGTGGCTGCCCTGTGTTGTCAGAGCTCAAGCCGATGGCCCTTCATCACCTGCCATTTGCCAATAGCGATGAGTTCGTGATGCGTAGTGTTGGTTACTATTTGCTTCAGCAGTTGTTTGCGAAGCGTAATCAGCATGAGGCGGACTGGGAGCTGAAAGGGCTTGTGGAGAGGAATCAACGGCTCCAGCTTGTTAATCAGGCGCTTTGGCAAAGAATACACGCCGTGTGCAAAGGGGATAGTAATCTCAAAGCGTTGCTTAACTTTTTTTCGATGGCGTCCAGTGTCAGTGTCTCACTGGAGAGTCAGTTAAGAAAGCTGCAGGCAAGGATGAAGGGGGAGTAAATTCCCCCTCCAGCCATCGATTAATGGATGCGAATGGCGAGCACGTCGCACTCGGTACCATGCAGAACGCCGTTGGCCGTTGAGCCCAGCAATAGCTGGAAGCCCTTGCGGCCATGGCTGCCTACAATGACCAGATCAACGTTATGCTCTTTAGCCAGTCGATGAATTTCTGATTCGGGGCGACCAACGGTTACAACCTGCCTGTCTGCACCGATGCCATACTCTTCCCCATATTTGCCCAGCTGTTCGCGAGCAGCCTTGTCCAGCTGATCCTGCAGCTCGGACAGGTCCATCGGGATATCGCCACCGTAGGCGTAACCAACCGGCTCTACCACATGAACCAGCAACAGCTCAGCTCCCTGTGCGTCACAGATGGCCTTGGCTTTGTTCAGAACCTGCGGCGCCTCTTCGGTCAGGTCGATGGCAACCAGCATTTTCTTGTAGGTGGACATGGGTAATGCTCCTTTGTGCTTTGGGGAATATGTTCAGAATAATACCGAGAGTATACCGGGGAAAGTGATTTGTCATTCTGACGGGCATCAACCGAGCGCCGGATTGAGGGGCTGGATATGTGTCAGCCCCGGGGAGGAATCAGGCGTTGGCGCGCATCAGGTCGATGACGTTGGTCAGGCCTTCAATGATGCCTTTGGAATACCGGTCGATGACAAAGCCGACGTTGTTTTCGTTGTAGTTAATGTATGAGCTCCGTATGAATTGCCACTTGGAGGCAACGTCGTCCAGAGAGGATTTCAGGTCGCCATTGGACTGGCCGTTTCGCATCGACGCGAGCAGTTGGTCAAAGGTTTTGGCCTGTTCGTCAAGGGGGATTTCGCTGGATGCGCCCTGAAAGGTTTGCGCCACCGACGAATGGGTTCGGGCGGCGTAGCGAGCCATCATCTGGGCCATGACCACCGCAGCTGAACGGGCGGATTCAACCCTCGCATCTGGCTTAACATCGCCGCTTTCCTGAGCCACTGCATAAAGTTCCGTGGCGAGGTTATTCATGTTCAGCGCCTGGTTGGCCAGATCGGCCATCAGTCGCAGGTCAGGGTAGCCCCGGTCTCGGACTTCGTTGATATTGCCCCGCATCAGATTCTTGAACTGGTCAAACTCCTGATTGAGCTCTTCTATCTGCTGCGCAGAGAGCGCGCCGCTGGTGCTTGAAACTACTGAGTTCATGGCGTCGTTGGCGTTGTTGACGCCGACAACAATTCGGTTCAGCGTTTCCGTGTCACCTGTGGCGCTGAAACTGTAGAAAGCGTCCAGTGCCAGGTAGTTGTTGATGCGGAAATCGTGGAGGTCAGAAAGAAATTCGGCTCCTGATTCCTGGGCCTTGGCCCCAACGGCTGTGAGTGAGAGAAGGATAAGCGTGGTAGCCAACGAACGGAAGCGCGAGCGGGCATCTTTCATCGGATGAGTCTCCGTAATGCTGTTTTATTATTGTGGACTAAAGTCGCATTCCGAAGTTAAAGTAACTCTGTCGGCTAATCAAGTGGTTTCCGGTCCTCATCGTGAGCCAGCTCTCTTTTTCCTCCGGTTTCGTTAAGAAACAAATTGACAAACGCCCGTTTTTTTTCCATCGTGTTGCCTCACGATTCAAACGACTGTATGAATTTTTGGATCGGAAGATCGGGCAGTGACCGAAATCTCGCTGCACAAACAGCCGGGCAGGCGGCTAGCGCCAACTGGCTGTCAGCAGTTCCAAACACAGACTGGAGATCAGTTGATGATTTACGAAGGTAAAGCCATCACGGTTAAAGAGATCGAAGGCGGGATCGCTCAGTTGGACTTCGACTTGCAGGGCGAGTCAGTCAACAAGTTCAACCGTCTCACCATCGAAGAGCTGGGCGCCGCAGCTGAAGCACTCAAATCCCAGAAGAACCTCAAGGGCCTGGTGGTAACCAGCTCCAAAGACAGCTTTATTGTCGGTGCAGACATTACCGAGTTCACTGAGCTGTTTGCTGGTTCCGAAGAAGATCTCGTGGCCAATAACCTGAAGGCCAACGAGGTTTTCAACGCCATTGAAGACCTGCCGTTCCCGACCGTTACCGCGATCAACGGTATTGCGCTGGGTGGTGGTTTTGAAATGTGTCTGGCGACCGACTACCGGGTGATGGCGAATAAAGCCAAGGTAGGTCTGCCGGAAGTGAAGCTGGGGATTTTCCCGGGCTTCGGTGGCACCGTGCGTCTGTCTCGCCTGGTTGGTGTGGACAATGCGGTTGAGTGGATTGCCGGTGGTACCGAAAATCGCGCTGATGCTGCCCTGAAGGTTGGTGCTGTTGATGCCGTTGTCGGTGTCGACAAGCTGGTCGATGCGGCTGTGGCCATTATCAACCAGTGCAACGACGGCAAGCTGGATCACCTGGCACGTCGTGAAGAGAAGAAAGGCAAGATCAAGCTCAACGCCATGGAAAGCATGATGGCATTTGAGATTTCCAAGGCGTTCGTTGCTGGCAAGGCTGGCAAGAACTATCCGGCGCCTGTGGAAGCGATCAAAACCATGCAGAAGCATGCCGGCATGACCCGCGACAAGGCGATCGAAGTCGAAGCCAAAGGCTTTGCCAAGATGGCCAAGACAAACGTAGCGGCTTGTCTGGTCGGGCTGTTCCTGAACGACCAGGCCCTGAAGAAGAAAGCCAGTGCCTGGGAAAAGGAAGCGTCTGACGTCAATCTGGCTGCCGTACTGGGGGCCGGTATCATGGGCGGTGGTGTTGCATTCCAGTCGGCGCTGAAAGGCACGCCCATCGTTATGAAGGACATCAATCAGGACGGCATCAAGCTGGGCCTGAATGAAGCGAAGAAGCTTCTGTCCAAGCGTGTGGCCAAGGGCAAGATGGATGCAGGCCAGATGGGTGATGTTCTGAACAACATCACGCCGACCCTGAACTACGGCGATTTCAAGAGCGTAGACCTGGTTGTTGAGGCGGTTGTTGAGAACCCGAAAGTAAAAGATGCTGTGTTGCGCGAGACTGAGGATGCAGTTCGCGAAGACGCCATCCTGACTTCCAACACCTCGACCATCTCCATCAACCTTCTGGCCAAGAACCTGAAGCGCCCTGAGAACTTCTGCGGGATGCACTTCTTCAACCCGGTGCACATGATGCCGCTGGTTGAGGTTATCCGTGGCGAGAAGACCAGTGATCGCGCCATCGCGACAACCGTGGCGTACGCCAAGGCCATGGGCAAGACCCCGATTGTTGTTAACGATTGCCCGGGCTTCCTGGTTAACCGCGTTCTGTTCCCGTATTTCGGTGGCTTTGCTGCACTGGTGCGTGACGGTGCCGATTTCCAGAAGATCGACAAGGTCATGGAAAAGTTTGGCTGGCCGATGGGTCCGGCGTACCTGCTCGACGTTGTCGGCATGGACACCGCCAAGCACGCCAACGAAGTAATGGCCGACGGCTTCCCGGATCGCATGAAGGCCGACTTCAAGTCTGCCATTGATGTGATGTTTGAGAATGATCGCTATGGTCAGAAGAACGACAAAGGCTTCTACAAATACGAAGAAGACAAGAGAGGCAAGCCGAAGAAAGTTGTCGATGAAGAAACCTACAAGCTCATCGAGCCTGTGGTTAACGGCAGCAAGGACTTCGACGAAGAAGAAATCATCGCTCGCATGATGATTCCTCTGTGCCTGGAAACCGTTCGCTGTCTTGAAGATAACATTGTTGAAGACCCGGCTGATGCAGATATGGGCCTGATCTACGGTATCGGTTTCCCGCCGTTCCGTGGCGGTGCTTTGCGCTACATCGATGACATGGGTGTCGACAAGTTCGTCGAACTGGCAGATAAGTATGCAGATCTTGGTCCTTTGTACGCACCGACCGAGAAGCTGCGTGAAATGGCCAAGACTGGCAAGAAGTTCTTTGGCTAACCCTAACGAGATTTCCGAACGGAGAAAGATCTATGAGCCTTAATCCGAGAGACGTTGTCGTCGTCGATTGCGTGCGGACTCCGATGGGTCGTGCCAAAAACGGCTGTTTCCGCAACGTACGTGCCGAGACCCTGTCGGCTGCACTGATTGAAGCACTGTTTGAGCGCAACCCGAAGCTGGATCCGAAAGAAGTAGAAGACGTGATCTGGGGCTGTGTGAACCAGACCAAGGAGCAGGGCTTCAACGTGGCACGGCAGATTTCTCTGCTGACCCGTATCCCGCACGAGTCTGCAGCCCAGACCGTAAACCGTCTGTGTGGCTCCGCCATGAGTGCTATCCATACGGCAGCCCAGGCCATCCAGACCGGCAACGGCGATGTGTTTGTGGTGGGCGGTGTTGAGCACATGGGCCATGTACCCATGACGGCTGGTTTTGACCACAACCCTGCGGCCTCTAAATACTCTGCCAAGGCGTCCAACATGATGGGCCTGACCGCAGAAATGCTGGCTAAAATGCACGGTATCACCCGTGAACAGCAGGACGAGTTTGGAGCCCGTTCCCATCGCCTTGCTCACGAAGCGACCCTTGAAGGCCGTTTCAAGAACGAGATTGTTCCGATTCAGGGGCACGATGAGAACGGTTTTGTGAAGCTGATCGAGGAAGACGAAACCATTCGTCCGGAAACGACCGCGGAGTCCCTGGGCCAGCTGCGCCCCGCGTTTGACCCGAAGAACGGTACAGTAACGGCGGGCACCTCCTCCCAGCTGACCGACGGTGCGGCCGCGATGATCCTGATGTCCGCAGAGCGGGCTGAAGCCCTGGGTCTGAAGCCTCGTGCCCGTGTTGTCAGCACGGCGGTAGCTGGCTGTGATCCTGCCATTATGGGTTACGGTCCGGTTCCGGCCACCAAGAAGGCGCTCAAGCGTGCAGGCCTGAAAGTTGAGGATATTGACTTCTGGGAGCTGAACGAAGCCTTTGCAGGTCAGTCCTTGCCGGTTCTGAAGGACCTGAAGCTGCTGGGTGTGATGGAAGAGAAAGTGAACCTGAACGGCGGTGCGATTGCCCTTGGGCACCCGCTGGGCTGTTCCGGTGCGCGTATCTCGACCACGCTGATCAATGTTCTGGAGTCCAAAGGCGGTAAATATGGTGTGTCCACCATGTGTATCGGTCTGGGGCAGGGCATTGCCACGGTGTGGGAGCGCCTCTGATCAGAGCTCTCTGACAGAATCGCTCAATCAGGGGGCCCGGCTTATGCCGGGCCTTCCTGTTTCCGGCTCTGAAAAATGGGACGGAAGCCCGAAAAAAGGACGACAGAAATTAAAGAATGGGTTGTCTTGCCAATCTTGACCCTGTAAAACAGTGGGCCTATACAGAATGGCAGCCTTTGTGTTTTCCAGTTGCCTGATTTTTATGCGAGTTTACGGTTTGGTTCAGTTATTGACCGATTGATCGCCAAGGATACAGATCTCCGATATGGGTAAAAGTCTCGTTATTGTCGAGTCGCCAGCGAAAGCGAAGACCATCAACAAGTACCTGGGCTCGGATTACATTGTAAAATCCAGTGTTGGGCACATCCGCGACCTGCCTGTCAGTGGCAGTGGGAGCCAGTCAGACCCGAAAGAGCGGGCGAAACAGGCTGCCGCTACGCGCAAGATGAGCCCGGAAGAAAAGGCCGCGCACAAGAAGCGAAAAGCCCGGGAACAACTGGTGGCCCGAATGGGGGTCGATCCGGACAAGGACTGGAGCGCACGTTACGAGATACTGCCGGGTAAAGAAAAGGTCGTCAGTGAGCTGAAACGGTTGGCTAAATCTGCAGACCATATCTATCTCGCAACGGATTTGGACCGCGAAGGAGAGGCTATTGCCTGGCACCTTCAGGAGACTATTGGTGGTGAGCCCGAAAAGTATCGCCGGGTAGTCTTTAATGAAATCACCAAGCGGGCTATCCGGGCAGCCTTTGAAGATCCGGGTAGCCTGGACAATAACCGCGTAAATGCGCAGCAGGCCCGGCGCTTTCTGGACCGGGTGGTCGGGTATATGGTGTCCCCGCTGCTTTGGGCCAAGATTGCCCGAGGACTGTCTGCTGGCCGGGTGCAGTCGGTGGCTGTCCGTCTTATTGTTGAGCGTGAGCGGGAAATCCGGAAATTTGTTCCGGAGGAATTCTGGCAGTTGCACGCTGACCTGGCGACCGGGGGGGGCGGTGAGCCCGTTCGTTTTGAGGTTACCCGCTACGACGACAAGCCCTACCGGCCGGTTAATGAAGCCCAGAGCAGCGAGCATGTCAACCGCCTGAAGGCTGGTGCGTTCAAGGTTGCGAAGCGTGAAGACAAGCCGACGCGTTCGCGTCCGTCTGCACCATTTATTACTTCAACGCTCCAGCAGGCCGCAAGCAACCGGATGGGCTTTAGTGTCAAAAAGACCATGATGTTGGCTCAGCGCCTCTATGAAGCCGGCTTCATTACCTACATGCGTACCGATTCCACGAACCTGAGCCAGGATGCGGTTGCTGGTTGCCGGGATTTTATCGAGAAGCAGTTCGGCGAGCGTTATCTTCCTGAAAATCCGCGCGTCTACGGCAGTAAGGAAGGCGCACAAGAGGCGCACGAGGCAATCCGGCCGACCGATGTGTCCCGCCGCTCTGCGGATATTACGGGCCTTGAGAAGGATGCCGAGAAACTTTATGACCTGATCTGGAGACAGTTTATTGCCTGCCAGATGGCCGACGCCGAGTTTCTCAGTACGTCCATCGTTGTTGCCAATGGTGAATATGAGTTACGGACCCGTGGCCGGATCGTCAAGTTTGATGGTTTTCTGAAGGCTGCGCCCCAATCCGCCAAGAAAGATGAAGATGTGGCGTTGCCGGACATCAAGGTGGACGAGGCGCTGGACCTCAAAAAGCTGGAACCTACCCAGCATTTTACCAAGCCGGCTCCGCGCTACACGGAGGCCAGTCTGGTCAAGGAGCTTGAAAAGCAGGGCATTGGCCGTCCCTCAACTTATGCCTCGATTATTTCCACGATTCAGGATCGGGGCTATGTACAGCTCCAGAATCGTCGATTCTATGCTGAAAAGATGGGCGAAATCGTTACCGAAAGGTTGGCGGAGTCGTTCCCGAATCTGATGGATTACGATTTCACGGCGCGGCTTGAGGATGAGCTGGACGATATTGCCGAAGGTGATGTTCAGTGGAAAAAAGTCCTCAACGATTTCTATGCCAAGTTCCGTAATCAGCTGGAGAGTGCTGAACGGTCCGAGGATGGCATGCGTGCGAATCTGCCTACGGAAACCGACATCCCGTGCCCGACCTGCGCGCGCAATATGCAGATCCGGGTTGCCAGTACCGGGGTTTTTCTGGGCTGTTCCGGTTATTCACTTCCGCCGAAAGAGCGTTGTAAGACCACGATTAATCTGGTGTCTGGCGACGAGGTGGTCAGTGCTGATGATGATGTCGAGGGCGAGGGTGAAACCAGACTGCTTCGGATGAAGCGTCGATGTGCCAAGTGCGGTACCGCCATGGACAGCTACCTGATTGACGAAAAACGAAAGCTGCATGTTTGCGGTAACAACCCGGACTGTTCCGGATATGAAGTCGAAGAGGGTAGTTTTCGGATCAAGGGATACGATGGGCCGACGCTTGAGTGCGACAAATGCGGCTCCGAAATGCAGTTAAAAACGGGTCGTTTTGGTAAGTACTTTGGATGCACCAACACGGAATGTAAAAATACCCGGAAACTGCTGAAAAGTGGTGAGCCCGCGCCTCCCAAAATGGACCCTGTGCCCATGCCGGAGCTGCAGTGTGAGAAGGTGGATGACACCTACGTCCTTCGCGACGGTGCCTCAGGGCTGTTTTTGGCGGCCAGTAAATTCCCGAAAAACCGGGAAACCCGGCCACCTCGGGTGATGGAGATCAAGCCGCACCGGAAGGAGATCGATCCTAAATACGATTACCTGATGGATGCACCGGAAAAAGATCCCGAGGGCAATCCAACGGTGATTCGTTACAGTCGCAAGTCGAAAGAGCAGTATGTAATGTCCGAAAAGGACGGCAAGGCGACGGGTTGGTCTGCGTGGTACGAAGGCGGGCGCTGGGTGCCGCGAGATAAGAAAAAATAGGGTAAGCGACTCACCCTTCTGCCATGGGCAGCAGGGTGAGTCTGATTCGTTCTGGCGTCACCGAAACTTCCGCAGGCGCTGAATCAGAGAAGATGTATCCCACCGATTGCCGCCCATGGCCTGCACGTCGGCATAGAATTGGTCGACGAGTGCCGCTACCGGCAGGGAGGCGTTGACCTTTCGAGCCTCCTCAAGGCAAATGCCAAGATCTTTGCGCATCCAGTCGACCGCGAATCCGTGCTCGAACTTGCCATCAATCATGGTGTCCGAGCGGTTTTCCATTTGCCAGGATTGCGCTGCACCTTTTGAGATAACATCAACGACCTTCCGGGCATCCAGATTGGCTTGCTCGGCAAAGTGCAGGGCTTCAGACAGGCCCTGGACCAGTCCGGCGATGGCAATCTGGTTCACCATCTTGGTTTTCTGGCCGCTGCCCGCCGGGCCCATCAGGTTGATGGCTCTGGCGTAGTGCTCCATCACAGGCTTTGCTGCCTCAAAAGACGCTTCAGACCCGCCACACATGATGGTCAGGGCGCCATTCTCCGCGCCTTGTTGTCCTCCGGAGACGGGTGCATCAATGAAGGCTTGCTGTCGGGCTTTCGCGGATTCTGCCAGTTGCTCGGCAATGCCGGCGGACGCGGTCGTGTGGTCAATGAGGATGGCCCCTGCGGGGGCGTTGGCGATAATGCCTGCCGGGCCTTCAAAGACTTCGGTCAGGTCTTTGTCTGCGCCTACGCAGGTCATCACCATATCTGCGCCCTGAACTGCACTTGCGATGGTCTCACAAGCGCTTCCGGAATATTCGGAGGCCCATTGCGTTGATTTTTCCCGGGAGCGGTTCCAGACCCGTACCGTCAAACCGGCCTTTGCCAGATGTCCGGCCATTGGGTAACCCATTACGCCCAGGCCGATAAAAGCGACTGTTGTTGTCATTGGTTTGCTCCAGATTTTGAGTATCAGGTTTGGATGATTATCAGGGTGGCGGTCGGGGAATGGAAGATTTTGGTTGTGAATCCGAAAAAAGGTGCGCTCGAGATGGGGCTTTAAAGGATGAGCTGGGTCGCAAATGTGCAAGCGTGTCGGTACTCCTGGAGCCAAACTGATGGATCTCGACGAGTGGCATTTTTATACTTGGCAGGCTAGCTGCACGGATGCGCAAAGGCTGTTAGAACCGAAATTTTACCTGCCCTGGGTTCACATCTCTGTTGCCTGGCTCCAAAAGGGAGAGCGTTGACGTTCTCCGTCGTTTTTGTTGAGGGATCTGAATGAAGCTTGTCTATAAAAATGAGAAACCGTTATTTCTGATAACGGCGGTGCTTGCGTTGTTGATCTGGTTGGCGCTGGTCGTGGGGACGTTGGGCATTGTGCTGATCTACTTGCTCGCGGCATACGTGTTCTTCCTGTTTGCCCACTCGGCGTTCATTTCACACCTTAAGGGGTCTGGGGTACGAATTACCCAGGAGCAGTACCCGGATCTACACGAACGATTGCTGCGCTGTTGCGATCGGGTGGGCGTCAGAGAGGTGCCGGAAGCGTACCTTTTGCGGACGGATTTTTTTAATGCGCTTGCCACTAAATTCCTGGGGCGCCACTTTGTCGTGCTCTTTACCGATGTGGTTGATGCGCTGGAGGATCAGCCTGGTGCAATTGATTTCTATATCGGACACGAGCTGGGGCATGTTCATCGAAAGCATTTGTCATGGGGGCCTGTGCTGGCGCCCGCGGCCTGGTTGCCGCTGCTGGGGCCGGCGTTGAGAAGGGCGGGCGAGTACACTTGTGATCGCTATGGTGTGGCTTGCTGTCAGTCGCCGGAGGACATCAAAGCGGCACTTGCCGCCATCGCTGCGGGCGATACCCGGTGGGCGACGATTAATGTGGATGCCTTCGTTGGTCAGGTTGCAGCTACCCGGGGTTTTTGGATGTCGTTCAATGAGCTGACGGCGGATTATCCCTGGTTAACCAAGCGTATGGCGACAGCGATGGCGCTTTCGGAAGGTCGGGAAGTGTCTCACCCTGGCAGGAGTAAGCTTGCGTGGTTTCTGGCGCTGTTTGTTCCGAGGCTGGGTGTCGGCGGCGGAGCAGCCTCACTGATCATCGTTGTGGCCCTTGTCGGTGTGTTGGCGGCAGTCGCGGTTCCTCAGTATCAGGAGTATACGGAGCGGGTTCGCTATCAGGGCGCTTATCTTGAGGCCATGGAGGTAACCAGTTCCGTCGAGGTCTTTGTGGATGAGTATCAGGCGTGGCCGGGTTCGATGGAAGATCTGGGGTACGGCCCCGGAGTCCTGGAGGATGAGTCTCAGGGATACTCTATCGATGTCTACGACGGGGGAGTGATTGGTGTCGAGATGGGGGTGGATGAGTCAGGGGAGTCGGAATACATTGTACTGGAGCCGGAAGTTACGGAATCAGGCCTGGTCTGGGCCTGCTACGGGCAAAACGTCACAAATGACTATCTTCCGTCCGGTTGTCGTTGAGTGGTGAATGCCTGGTCGAGGTAAATGCCAACAAAAAGCCGCTGATTTCAGCGGCTTTTTGTTGGATGACGAGACTGCTTATTTCTTTGGGTAGTCTCGCTTGGGAGAGCCAGTGTACAGCTGGCGAGGGCGGCCGATGCGGTTTGCGCCGCTGACCATCTCGTTCCAGTGGGAGAACCAGCCAATGGTTCGGGACATGGCAAAAATAACCGTAAACATGGAGGTCGGAATGCCAATAGCCTTCAGGATGATGCCCGAATAGAAGTCTACGTTCGGGTACAGCTGGCGCTGAACGAAGTATTCGTCTTCCAGAGCAATCTTTTCCAGGCGCTGAGCAATTTTGAGCAGCGGATCGTTTTCCAGGCCAAGCTCGCTCAGGACTTCGTGCGCAGTCTGCGCCATAACCTTGGCGCGTGGATCGAAGTTCTTGTAAACCCGGTGGCCGAAGCCCATCAGGCGGAACGGATCGTCTTTGTCCTTCGCCTTCGCAATGAATTTCTCAATGTTGGACTCGTCGCCAATCTCGGCCAGCATGTCGAGCACGGCTTCGTTCGCGCCGCCGTGAGCCGGACCCCACAGAGCCGCAATGCCGGAGGCGATACAAGCGTAAGGGTTGGCGCCGGTGGAGCCCGCAAGGCGAACCGTGGAGGTGGACGCATTCTGCTCATGGTCAGCGTGCAGAATGAAAATCTTGTCCATGGCGTTGGCCAGAACAGGGTTCGGCTTGTATTCCTCGCAGGGCGTGCCGAACATCATGTGCAGGAAGTTCTCGGCATAGGACAGATCGTTCCGCGGGTACATGAATGGCTGACCCATGGAATATTTGTAGCACCAGGCCGCAATAGTGGGCATCTTGGCGATCAGGCGGTGGCCGGTGATCTCGCGCTGTTTGGGATCGGAGACGTCCATCTGGTCGTGGTAGAAAGCAGACAGGGCGCCTACAACACCACACATGATGGCCATTGGATGCGCGTCACGGCGGAAGCCGTTGAAGAAGTTGCGCATCTGATCGTGCAGCATGGTGTGGTTTTTGATGGTCTCGTGGAACTGCTTATTTTCTTCTTCGCTTGGCAGTTCGCCGTTCAGAAGCAGGTAGCAGACTTCCAGGAAGTCGGAGTATTCCGCCAGTTGGTCGATTGGGTAACCGCGATGTAGCAATACGCCTTTGGCGCCATCAATGTAGGTGATGGCTGATTCGCAGGCTGCGGTGGATACAAACCCAGGGTCGTAGGTGAAAACGCCTTCCTGTACCAGGCCGCGTACGTCGATAACGTCAGGGCCGACGGTGCCGGAGTAAACCGGTAGCTCAATGGACTTATCTCCCACCGAGAGCGTGGCTTTCCTGTCGGTCATGGTGCTCTCCTGTCTGATTAGCTATAACAGCTTTTCTGCATGTGTAGATGCGCCAGAAAGCGCGTATTATCGCAAAACTGGCGGCAAAATATAGGGCGTCAGCTTCTTTTGTCAATGCACGGGTGTTGAAAACGGCAAAATTATTCCCGCGTGTAAATGAGGGATATCCGGAATATCAGGCCGCTGCGGGTGAAATTGTTTTTGTCAATAAGCCTTATAGATGGGTTGGGGCTACACTCGGCAAGGCTTGAGGCGTTGTTGCAAGTTTGTAATTACCGGGGTGTCTCCTTATAATCCGTAGCCCGGAATCGGGGATGCATCTGCTTGCAGGCTTGAGTATAGCAAGCTACCGGGTAGTCATTCTCCCTCCTGAACCAATCGGTTATCGGTATCGTATCGATTCTCCGGTCCCAACATACCAACCATCCGCCACCGCTTAGCGGTCCCGCGGAACCAAGAGAGAGTGTGAGAGCGCTGTGAATAGCAAACGACCAGTAAATCTCGATCTCGGCAAGTTTCATTTTCCGCTGCCAGCCATTACCTCGATCCTGCATCGTATCAGCGGCATCATCATCTTCGTTGGTGTTGCTTTCCTGATGTACGGTCTGGATCTCTCCCTGTCCGGAGAAGATGGCTTCAACCGTGTAAATGAGCTGCTGGACAGTTTCCTTGCGAAGCTGATCATCTGGGGCATCCTGTCTGCTCTGCTGTACCACCTGGTTGCAGGTATCAAGCACCTGCTGATGGACGCCGGCATCGCCGAAGAGCTTGAAAGCGGGCGTCTCGCCGCGAAGGCCACGATTGCGGTCTCCGTTGTTCTCATCGTTCTGGCAGGAGTCTGGGTATGGGCATGAACAGTGTAACGAACATTGGTCGAAACGGTATTCAGGACTGGATCATCCAGCGTGTTACCGCTTACGTATTGGCTCTGTATACGTTGTTTCTGCTGGGCTTCTTTGTAACCACAGAGGTTGATTACCAGGCCTGGTCAGCGCTCTTCGCGCAGGGGTGGTTTAAAATCTTCAGCCTGCTTGCGCTGTTGTCCATCGCCGGGCACGCGTGGGTTGGTTTGTGGACAGTTTCTACCGACTACATCAAATCTGCGATGCCGCGTTTTCTGCTTCAGGCAGCCTGTGTGCTCGTGATGTTTGTGTATGTAGTCTGGGGTATTCAGATTCTTTGGGGGCTTTGATCGATGGCTAATATTAAAACCATGTCCTTCGACGCGATTGTTATCGGTGGTGGCGGTGCCGGTATGCGGGCTGCCCTGCAGTTGACTGAGTCAGGTCTCAACACCGCGTGTATCACGAAAGTATTCCCGACGCGTTCGCATACCGTTTCTGCTCAGGGTGGTATCACCTGTGCAATTGCCAGTGCAGACCCCAACGATGACTGGCGCTGGCACATGTATGACACCGTTAAGGGGTCGGACTACATTGGCGACCAGGACGCAATTGAATACATGTGTTCTGTAGGTCCTCAGGCGGTTTTCGAGCTTGAGCACATGGGGCTTCCGTTCTCTCGTACCGAGCAGGGGCGTATTTATCAGCGTCCGTTTGGTGGTCAGTCCAAGGACTATGGTAAGGGTGGTCAGGCTGCCCGTACCTGTGCCGCTGCCGACCGTACTGGTCACGCGCTGCTGCACACGCTTTATCAGGCAAACCTTAAGGGTGGCACCTCGTTCCTCAATGAGTGGTACGCCGTTGATCTGGTAAAGAACAGCAAAGAAGAAGTGGTTGGTGTTGTTGCGATCGAGATCGAGACGGGTGAGGTCTGCTACATCAAGGCCAAGGCGACTGTTCTCGCAACGGGTGGTGCGGGTCGCATTTATTCCTCTACAACCAACGCTCTGATCAATACCGGTGATGGTATTGGTATGGCGTTGCGGGCCGGTTTCCCGGTTCAGGATATGGAAATGTGGCAATTCCACCCAACGGGTATCCATGGTGCCGGTGTTCTGGTTACCGAAGGTTGCCGGGGTGAGGGTGGTTACCTGATCAACTCCGAAGGCGAACGTTTCATGGAGCGTTATGCTCCGAACGCCAAGGATCTGGCTGGTCGTGATGTTGTGGCCCGCTCCATGGTTCTGGAGATTCTGGAAGGTCGCGGTTGTGGTCCCGACAAGGACCACGTGCTGCTGAAGCTGGATCATCTGGGTGAAGAAACTCTGAATCTGCGCTTGCCGGGTATCTGCGAACTGTCCCGCACGTTTGCCCACGTCGATCCCGTTAAAGAGCCGGTGCCGGTGGTTCCGACCTGTCACTACATGATGGGTGGTATTCCGACCAACGTTGGTGGTCAGGCGCTGACCCAGGATGAAAATGGCAGTGATAAGCCTATCCCCGGCCTGTTTGCGTGTGGCGAGGCTGCCTGTGTATCCGTACACGGAGCTAATCGTCTGGGTGGGAACTCTCTGCTGGATCTGGTGGTCTTTGGTCGTGCGGCCGGTCTGCACATCGAAGAACAGCTGCGCGGTGGCTTTGAGGTTGACGGCGCAAGTGACGAAGACATCAAGCGTGCAATGGCTCGCCTTGAGCGACTGGATAGCGCGGCTGAAGGTGAGGATGTTGCGCAGGTTCGTAAAGATCTTCAGAGCTGTATGCAGCTGTACTTCGGTGTATTCCGTGACGGTGAGAGCATGGAAAAAGGCCTGAAGATGCTGGAAGAGATTGGTGAGCGTGTGCGTAAAACCAAGCTGACCGATACCAGCAAAGCTTTCAACACGGCCCGGATTGAAGCGCTTGAACTGGATAACCTGTATGAGGTTGCCTACGCAACAGCTCATTCTGCGATCGAGCGTAAAGAAAGTCGCGGTGCTCATGCCCGTAACGACTTTACAGAGCGCGACGACGAGAACTGGCTGAAGCACTCCATGTACTTCCCGCTGGACAAGCGTGTTGGCAAGCGTGATGTGAACTTTGCA
Organism: Marinobacter daepoensis DSM 16072; assembly: GCF_000421165.1. GTDB lineage: Bacteria > Pseudomonadota > Gammaproteobacteria > Pseudomonadales > Oleiphilaceae > Marinobacter > Marinobacter daepoensis. Next base: position 432,259 of record NZ_ATWI01000009.1, on the reverse strand, counting down.
CCGAAAACGGTTCCGACCTTTGAGCCGAAGATTCGGACCTACTAAGGGGGTATCCTGAAAATGTTGGTAAGTCTGTACCGTTATAACCCGGAAACTGACAACGCCCCTTACATGCAGGACGTTGAGGTTGAGCTGCCGGAAGGCAAGGACCTTATGGTTCTGGATGTGCTGGCGCTGGCCAAGGAAAAGGATCCGACTGTTGCATACCGTCGCTCTTGTCGCGAGGGTGTTTGTGGCTCTGATGGCATGAACATGAACGGCAAAAACGGGCTGGCGTGCATCACTCCGGTTTCCGATGTGGCCAAGAACAATAAATTGGTTCTGCGCCCACTGCCGGGCCTGCCGGTTATTCGTGACCTTGTCGTTGATATGGGCTTGTTCTACAAGCAGTACGAGAAAGTCATGCCGTATCTGGTGAACGAGAATCCTGCGCCTGCGATTGAGCGTCTCCAGTCTCCGGAAGATCGTGAGAAGCTGGATGGTCTTTACGAGTGCATTCTCTGCGCCTGCTGTTCTACGGCCTGTCCGTCGTTCTGGTGGAATCCTGACAAGTTTATCGGTCCGTCAGGTCTGCTTCAGGCCTACCGGTTCCTGGCAGACAGTCGTGATACTGCCCAGGCTGAGCGTCTGGCCAATCTTGATGACCCGTTCAGCGTATTCCGCTGTCGTGGCATCATGAACTGTGTCAGTGTTTGTCCGAAAGGCCTGAACCCCACAAAGGCGATTGGTCATATCCGGAATCTGCTGCTGCAGCGAGCCACCTGACCGGCAAAACCTGCAGTAACAGCTATACTGGTGTTCTGGCACCGGTCAGCACCCTTGAAGGCCTCGCTATACGCGGGGCCTTCAACCAAAGGCTTATAGTCAAAAGTCTTAACGGGGTGCAAACTTGTGCGCGCTGCTCCGGTTCCTTATCCAGTCACCGGGCAGTGTTGCTGAGTATAAAAATCACAGGGGACGGAAAACATCCTTGCCGGGTGTGGTGGCCAAAGTCATGCCGTAATAACCCGTATTGACTGAGAATTACCCCTGGCCGACCATACTGGCTCCCCCGCACCAGCCCAAGGTGAGCTATTCAAAATGCACGAAAGCATCATGGAGCAGTTATGGCAGACTTCCCACTTGCAGGGTGGAAATCTAGCCTATGTTGAACAGCTTTTTGAAACCTACCTGACAGACCCCAATGCAGTTCCTGAAGAGTGGCGGAGTTACTTTGATAAACTCCCCAGTGTGGATGGCCATCATGGTCGCGACATTGTTCATTCCACCATTCGCGAACAGTTTGAACACATCTCCCGGAATCAGCGTTTTCTTGCGGCCAATGGCGTGCCGGCAAGTGCGACGTCTGATTCAGATAAGAAGCAGATTCGTGTTCTTCAGCTGATCAATGCTTTCCGTTTCCGTGGTCATCAGGAAGCGAAGCTGGATCCGCTGGGTGTCTGGCAACGACCTCAGGTGGAAGATCTCGATCCGAGATTTCACGAACTCGGTGAATCTGATCTCGATCTGGAGTTCCAGACCGGTTCTCTGAATTTCGGTTCCGAGAGCATGAAGCTGGGTGATATCGTTCAAGGATTGCGCCAGACATACTGCGAAAGTATTGGTGCAGAGTACATGCACGTTGTGGATACCCGCATCAAGCGGTGGTTCCAGCAGCGCATGGAGCCCGTTCGTTCACGTCCGGAATATGAAGCGGAAACGCGCAAGCATGTTCTGGAGCGACTGACAGCGGCCGAAGGACTGGAAAAATACCTGGGTTCCCGCTACCCGGGCGTGAAGCGCTTTGGTCTTGAAGGGGGTGAGAGCCTGATCCCCTGTCTTGACGAGCTGATTCAGCGTGCAGGCTCTTACGGAGCCAAAGAAATCGTTCTTGGTATGGCTCACCGTGGCCGCCTGAACGTTCTGGTTAATACCCTGGGCAAGAACCCGAAAGAACTGTTTGATGAGTTCGAGGGTAAAAAGCTCGCAGATTCCGGTTCTGGTGACGTCAAGTATCACCAGGGCTTTTCATCCAACGTTATGACCCCGGGTGGCGAAGTTCACCTGGCCATGGCGTTCAACCCGTCTCACCTGGAAATTGTGTCTCCGGTGGTAGAGGGCTCGGTTCGTGCTCGTCAGGATCGTCGTGGCGATAAAGACGGCAGTCAGGTGGTTCCGATTGTCATGCACGGCGATGCCGCGTTTGCGGGGCAGGGCGTGGTGATGGAAACCTTCCAGATGTCCCAGACCCGGGGCTTTGGCGTAGGTGGCACCATTCACATCGTGATCAACAACCAGGTTGGCTTCACGACAAGCAAGCAGGAAGATGCCCGCTCGACCGAATACTGTACCGATGTGGCCAAGATGGTTCAGGCCCCGATTCTGCACGTTAACGCAGACGATCCGGAAGCGGTTATGTTTGTCACCCAGATGGCGATGGACTACCGCAACGAATTCAAGCGTGACGTCGTTATAGATCTGGTTTGTTACCGTCGTCGCGGCCATAACGAAGCCGATGAGCCGGCGGCAACTCAGCCGCTGATGTACGACAAGATCCGCAAGCTTAAAACGACTCGCGGGATCTACGCGGACCAGCTGGTGGACGCCGGTGTGATCACCGAAGAAGAAGCCAAGCAGATGGAAAATGACTATCGCGATGCCCTCGACAAAGGGGATCACGTGGTCAAGTCTCTGGTCAAAGAACCGAACAAAGAACTGTACGTGGATTGGGCTCCGTACCTTGGTCATGAGTGGACGGCCAAGTGCAAGACCAGCGTCGCTCTGCGGACAGTGCAGCGGCTGGGCAAGAAGCTGACGGAAGTTCCGGAAGGGTTCAGCGTTCAGCGCCAGGTTTCGAAGATTGTGAATGACCGTGAAAAAATGACGGCGGGCGCTTTGGCTCTGAACTGGGGCTATGGCGAGATGATGGCGTATGCAACTCTGCTCAATGAGGGGCACCCGATCCGTCTGACCGGTCAGGATGTTGGGCGTGGTACGTTCTCGCATCGTCATGCGGTACTGCACAATCAGAAAGATGGTTCCACTCATATTTCCCTGCAGAACCTGAAAGACGAACAGCCGACGTTTGAGATCTACGACTCTTTGCTCTCAGAAGAGGCCGTCATGGCCTTTGAATATGGTTACTCCACAACCACTCCTGATGCATTGATCGTCTGGGAAGCTCAGTTTGGCGATTTTGCCAACGGTGCGCAGGTGGTCATTGACCAGTTCCTCACCAGCGGCGAGCACAAATGGGGCCGTCTCTGTGGCCTGACCCTGTTGCTGCCACATGGGTATGAGGGGCAGGGGCCGGAACACAGTTCCGCCCGCCTTGAGCGTTTCCTTCAGCTGTGTGCGGAACAGAACATTCAGGTCTGTGTCCCGACCACGCCGTCGCAGGTCTTCCACATGCTGCGTCGCCAGGTGAAGCGGCCGCTGCGCAAACCTTTGGTGGCAATCACGCCGAAGAGTCTGTTGCGGCATAAAGAAGCTATTTCCGGTCTCGATGACCTGACTACGGGAACTTTCCAGACAATTCTGCCTGAGAAAGAGCCTTCTGATCCGAAGAAAGTGACTCGCCTGATCATGTGTAGCGGCAAGGTCTACTATGATCTTCTGGAAAAGAAAAAGGCAGACGAGCGGGAAGATGTTGCGATTGTGCGTATTGAACAATTGTATCCGTTCCCAGCCGATGACCTGGATGAGCTGCTGAGTCAGTATCCCAAGCTCAAACATGTTGTCTGGTGTCAGGAAGAGCCGATGAACCAGGGGGCCTGGTATTGCAGTCAGCATCATATGCGCAATGCCCTGCTTCGCCTGAACCCGAAATTATATCTTCAGTATGCCGGTCGTGAGGCTTCTGCTGCTCCCGCTTGTGGACACATGTCTGTTCACATTGAAGAGCAGAAGAAACTGGTTAACGACGCGTTTGAAATCTGACGAGCTACCGAACTAAGGATCCGTAATGTCAACAGAGATTAAAGCCCCCGTTTTCCCTGAGTCGGTCGCCGAAGGCACTGTCGCGACCTGGCACAAGCAGCCTGGTGAAGCCTGTTCCCGTGACGAACTGATTGTCGATATTGAAACCGACAAGGTGGTACTGGAAGTGGTTGCGCCGGCGGATGGTGTGATCGAGGAAATTGTTAAAAACGAAGGCGACACCGTAGAAAGCGGTGAGCTCATCGGGAAGTTTAAGGCCGGTGCTGCCGGCGAGGCCAAGCCAGCTGAAAGCAAGGCCGAAGCCCCGAAAGCTGAGGAAGCGACTGGCTCTGCCAGCTCCGCAGACGCGATTCTCAGCCCGGCTGCCCGTAAGCTGGCTGAAGAAAATAACGTAGACCCGAATGCCGTTAAGGGCACGGGTAAAGACGGTCGCGTCACCAAAGAGGATGTCCAGAAGCATGTGGACAGCAGTAAGGCCTCTGGTACAGCGCCTGCCAAATCGGCAGCAATGCCGGAAGTCAGCGTCGCCCAGGGTGAGCGAGCAGAGAAGCGCGTTCCGATGACTCGTCTGCGCGCCAGCATCGCCAAGCGACTGGTGGACGCCCAGCAGACAGCGGCCATGCTGACCACCTTTAACGAAGTGAACATGGCTCCGATCATGGAACTGCGTAAGCAGTACCAGGAAAGCTTTGTGAAGCGCCACGGCATCAAGCTCGGCTTCATGTCGTTCTTCACCAAAGCGGCGACTGAAGCGCTCAAGCGGTTCCCGGCGGTTAACGCGTCTATTGATGGCAATGACATGGTTTACCATGGGTATCAGGACGTTGGCGTAGCTGTCTCTACCGATCGCGGTCTGGTTGTGCCGGTATTGCGTGACACCGATGCCATGGGCCTGGCTGACATCGAAAAGAAAATTGTCGAATACGGTACGAAGGCGAAAGAAGGTAAACTGGCGATCGAGGATATGACCGGTGGTACCTTCACGATCACTAACGGCGGTATCTTTGGCTCCCTGATCTCCACGCCGATCCTGAACCCGCCTCAGACCGCAATTCTGGGCATGCACAAGATTCAGGAGCGCCCGATGGCGGTGAATGGCAAGGTTGAAGTCCTGCCTATGATGTACCTCGCGTTGTCATACGATCACCGTATGATCGATGGTAAGGAAGCCGTTCAGTTCCTGGTGGCGATCAAGGAAATGCTGGAAGACCCGGCGCGTATCCTGCTGGATGTGTAAGCTGACACTCAACGAATTCGAGAACAGGAAAGACTATGTCCGATAAATTCGACGTTATTGTCATTGGCGCAGGGCCCGGTGGTTACGTTGCTGCCATCAAGGCCGCTCAGCTGGGCCTGAAAACCGCGTGCGTAGAGTCATGGACCGGTAAAGACGGCAAAAGCCAGGTTCTGGGTGGCACCTGTCTGAACGTGGGGTGTATCCCTTCCAAAGCGTTGCTGGAAGTAACTCACAAGTTCGAGGAAGCCAGCCACGACTTTGACAACTTCGGTATTCAGGTCAAAGACGTTCAGATGGACGTTGCCAAGATGATGGAGCGTAAGGCTGGCATCGTTAAGCAGCTGACCGGTGGGATCGCCGGTCTGTTCAAGGCCAACGGCGTCACGCCTATCCATGGTCATGGCAAGCTTCTGGCGGGTCGTAAGGTTGAAGTCACCGACAAGGATGGCAAATCGAAGACCTATGAAGCCGAGAACGTGATTATTGCGACAGGCTCACGCCCGATCGAAATTCCGCCAGCTCCATTCGACGGCGATTACATCGTAGATTCCGAAGGCGCGTTGGAGTTCACCGAGGTGCCAAAGCGTCTGGGTGTTATCGGTGCCGGAGTTATTGGCCTTGAGCTGGGCAGCGTCTGGGCACGCCTTGGGTCCGAGGTGACGGTGATCGAAGCGCAGGACAGCTTCCTGCCCGCGGTTGACCAGCAACTGGCAAAGGATGCACTCAAACAGTTCCAGAAACAGGGGCTGAATATCGTCATGGGTGCACGTATGACGGGCGCGGAAGTCAAGCGTAAGCTCGTTAACGTCAGCTATGAAGACGGTAAGGGCAAACAGGAGGCCAAGTTCGACAAGCTGATCGTGGCTGTTGGACGGCGCCCCTATACCGACGGCGCTCTGGCGGAAGATTCCGGTGTCACCATGGATGAGCGTGGCTTTATTTTTGTAGATGATAACTGCAAAACTGAAGCACCGGGTGTCTGGGCTATCGGCGACGTGGTACGTGGTCCGATGCTGGCCCATAAGGCTTCTGAAGAAGGTGTGATGGTTGCTGAGCGTATTGCCGGGCACAAGCCCCAGGTCAATTACGACTGCATTCCGAACGTCATTTATACCTTCCCGGAAGTTGCCTGGGTGGGTAAGACCGAGGAGCAGCTGAAAGCGGAAGGTGAAGAGTACAACGTCGGCACCTTCCCGTTTGCGGCGAATGGTCGTGCCATGGCCGCGAATGCGGCATCGGGCATGGTCAAGATCATCGCAGATGCGAAGACCGACCGCATTCTCGGCTTCCACGTGGTGGGCCCGCAGGCGTCTGAAATCGTTGCTCAGGGCGTTATCGCCATGGAATTCGGTTCCAGTGCTGAGGATCTGGCCTTGACCTGCTTTGCGCACCCGACGTTGTCTGAGTCGGTGCATGAGGCGGCGCTGGCCGTGGCGGGCGGTGCGATTCACGTCGCGAACCGTCGCAAGAAGAAGTAACGCATTGCTGAAATTCGGGGCGCCAACTGGGGCGCCCCGCTGCCATCATAAAGGCAGACTTTTGCAGGCGTAACCGGCAGTCCGAGGCGACCCCAGGCCTGCCAGAACGAATTCGTTCCAGTTTCACCGGGGATGGTGTGCTGACGGGTTCATTTCCGTACGTGGTTATCCTCCATCAATTGACGGGACATTAACTATGAATTTGCACGAATATCAGGGCAAGCAGCTGTTCGCTGAATATGGCCTGCCAGTATCCAAGGGCATTGCCTGTGATACTCCGAAAGAAGCAGTAGACGCGGCCGCGGAAATCGGCGGCGACGCATGGGTTGTGAAGGCTCAGGTACACGCGGGTGGCCGCGGTAAGGCTGGCGGTGTAAAGCTGGTCAAGAGCAAAGACGAGATCCGTGAGTTTGCTGAAAACTGGTTGGGCAAGAACCTGGTAACCTACCAGACCGACGAAAAAGGGCAGCCGGTCAGTAAAATTCTGGTTGAATCCCTCACTGACATTGACCAGGAACTGTATCTGGGAGCTGTTGTTGACCGCGGAACCCGTCGTATCGTGTTCATGGCCTCCACCGAAGGCGGCGTTGAAATCGAAAAGGTTGCCGAAGAGACTCCGGAGAAAATCCTGAAAGCGGAAGTTGATCCGCTGGTTGGTGCTCAGCCGTATCAGGGACGCGAGCTCGCGTTCAAGCTGGGCCTGGAAGGCAAGCAGATCGGTCAGTTCACCAAGATTTTCCTGGGCCTGGCCAAGCTGTTTGAAGAGTGCGATCTGGCTCTGGTAGAGATCAACCCCCTGGTGATCACTCCGGCCGGTGATCTGCATTGCCTGGACGCCAAGATTGGCGTAGACGGTAACGCTCTGTATCGCCAGAAGAAGATTCACGAGATGCACGATCCTTCACAGGAAGACGCACGTGAAGCCGAAGCTGCCAAGTGGGAGCTGAACTACGTTGCGCTTGAAGGCAACATCGGTTGCATGGTGAACGGTGCAGGTCTCGCCATGGGTACCATGGACATCATCAAGCTGTCTGGCGGCCAGCCGGCTAACTTCCTGGACGTTGGTGGCGGTGCAACCAAAGAGCGCGTGTCTGAAGCGTTCAAAATCATCCTGTCTGACGATGCAGTACAGGCGGTATTGGTGAATATCTTTGGTGGTATCGTTCGCTGCGACATGATCGCAGAGGGCATCATCGGCGCGGTTAAAGAGGTTGGTGTTAAGGTGCCGGTTGTGGTTCGTCTGGAAGGTAACAATGCCGAACTGGGCACCAAGGTACTCGCTGAGAGTGGTCTGAACATTATCGCCGCCACCAGCCTGGCGGATGCCGCAGAGCAAGTCGTTAAAGCCGCAGGGGGTAAATAATGAGCATCCTGATCAATAAAGACACCAAGGTAATCTGCCAGGGCTTTACCGGCGCACAGGGTACCTTCCACTCTGAGCAAGCTGTTGCCTACGGTACTCAGATGGTTGGCGGTGTCAGCCCGGGTAAAGGCGGCACAGAGCATCTGGGGCTGCCGGTCTTCAATACGGTACGCGAAGCTGTTGAAAAGACAGGTGCAGAAGCGACCGTCATCTATGTTCCGGCTCCGTTCTGTAAAGATGCCATCATTGAAGCTGCCGATGCGGGCATTCAGTTGATCGTATGTATTACTGAAGGCATTCCGACCATCGACATGCTGTACGCCAAAGAATATGTTGATCGCAAAGGTGTGCGCATGATTGGTCCCAACTGCCCGGGCCTGATCACGCCGGACGAGTGCAAAATCGGCATTATGCCTGGCCACATCCACAAGAAGGGTAAGGTTGGCATCGTTTCCCGCTCTGGCACTCTGACTTATGAAGCGGTCAAGCAGACCACCGATTTTGGTTACGGTCAGTCCAGCTGCGTGGGCATTGGCGGCGACCCGATTCCCGGTTCCAACTTCATCGACATTCTGAAGCTGCTGCAGGAAGATCCGGAAACCGAAGCCATCGTGATGATCGGTGAAATCGGTGGTACGGCTGAGGAAGAAGCGGCGGCGTTCATCAAAGAGAATGTGACCAAGCCTGTTGTCTCCTACATTGCCGGCGTTACTGCACCTCCGGGCAAGCGTATGGGCCATGCTGGCGCCATCATTTCCGGTGGTAAGGGTACCGCAGACGAGAAGTTTGCCGCTCTGGAAGACGCCGGTGTTAAAACCGTGCGTAGCCTGGCCGACATCGGCAAGGCGCTGCAGGAAGTTACTGGCTGGTAACCCCTGCCTGAGCTTCAACAAAACCCCCGGGTTCGAGAGAATCCCGGGGGTTTTGCGTTATGGTGACGGGGTTTTGGCTCGGTTTGCTTAACGCAGGGCAATGTAACGACTATAATGCCCGGTCAGCCTGCTTTCGATACCCTGTGCACAGGGCTGCGTTCAGGTGCCTTATAAACAGAAAGAAGGAGTTCGTGCTTTGAGTTCTGTCGATTCCCAGCAAAGAGTGTTGTCCGGTATGCGTCCGACCGGAAAGCTACACCTCGGCCACTATCACGGTGTGCTGAAAAACTGGGTCAAGCTCCAACACGAGTACGAGTGCTTCTTCTTTGTGGCGGACTGGCATGCCCTGACGACGCAATACGATGACCCCTCGAATATTGAGCAGAGCGTTTGGGATATGGTGATTGACTGGCTGGCGGCCGGTGTCAATCCGGGGTCATCTACCATGTTCATTCAGTCCCAGGTGCCTGAGCATGCTGAGCTGCACCTGTTGCTTTCGATGATCACTCCGCTGGGCTGGCTTGAACGTATCCCTACGTATAAAGATCAGCAGGAGAAGCTCCGGGAGAAAGACCTCGCGACTTATGGTTTCCTGGGGTATCCGCTGCTGCAAACGGCCGATATTCTTATGTACCGCGCCGGGAAAGTGCCGGTTGGTGCGGACCAGGTATCCCATGTGGAAATCACCCGCGAAATTGCACGTCGTTTCAACCATATTTATGGTCGTGAGCCTGGCTTTGAAGAGCAGGCAGAGGCGGCGATCGTCAAGATGGGCAAGAAGAACGCCAAGCTGTACCGCAACCTGAAGAAGCGCTATCAGGAAGAGGGCGACAGTGACGCGCTGGAGACCGCCCGGGCGTTGCTGAAAGAGCAGCAGAACATCTCTCTGGGTGACCGGGAACGCCTGTACGGTTACATTGAGGGTGGCGGCAAGGTGATACTGCCGGAGCCGCAACCGCTGCTGACGCCAGAGTCCAAGATGCCTGGGTTGGACGGCCAGAAGATGTCCAAGTCTTACAATAACTATATCGGTCTGCGGGAAGATCCTGATAGCGTGGCGCAGAAAATTCGCACCATGCAGACAGACCCCCAGCGTGTGCGCCGTACAGACCCGGGAGAACCCGAGAAATGCCCGGTCTGGGGGATGCACAAGGTCTATTCTGATGAAAAGACCTGCGAATGGGTACAGCAAGGCTGCCGCAGTGCAGGCATTGGTTGTCTGGACTGCAAGAAGCCGTTGATCGACGCCATCGTTGAAGAGCAAAAGCCGTTGCATGAGCGGGCCCGGGAGTATGAGAGTAACCCGGATCTGGTGCATTCGATTTTGCAGGAAGGTCGAGAGCGTGCCCGGGATGCGGCTCGAGACACCCTTGAAGAGGTGCGAGCGGCGATGGGGCTCAGCTATCGCTGAGCCCATCACACCGGAAGGCTGACGCAGGCATGACCGACGATACCAGGGAGCCGCAAGACATCCAGGGCCCGGTGCCGGAGCAGGTGCCGCTGGCACTGGTGTCCGGTAAACCTGTGGTCGACCTTCCGAAAGATCTGTATATACCGCCGGATGCCCTGGCGGTATTTCTTGAGGCCTTTGAGGGGCCTCTGGATCTTCTCCTTTATCTGATTCGCCGCCAGAACATGAATATCCTGGATATTGATGTCAGCGAAATTACCCGACAGTACATGGAATACATCGGGGCCGTTGAGGCGATGCGCTTCGAGCTGGCGGCCGAGTATCTGGTGATGGCGGCAACCCTGGCAGAAATCAAATCCCGGATGCTGCTGCCCAGACAGGAAAGCGACGAAGAGGATGATCTTGACCCAAGAGCGGAGCTGATTCGCCGGCTTCAGCAGTACGAACGGTTCAAGAAAGCGGCTGAGGATATCGATGAGATGCCGCGCCTGGAACGGGATACCTACGCAACGTCTGCGGCTTTGCCTAAGCTGCCTTCGTCGCAGCCTCACCCTGAGGTCGATATGCGTGAGCTTTTGCTGGCGCTGCAGGGTGTGTTGCAGCGGGCTGATTTGTTTACCAGTCATCATGTAGAGAAAGAGCGACTTTCCACCCGCGAACGGATGTCTCACATCCTGTCGGTTCTCCAGGGGGATCGTTTTATTACCTTTGAAAGCCTTTTTTCCCTTGAAGAAGGGCGGCTGGGGGTTGTGGTGACCTTTTTGGCGACTCTGGAGCTGGTCAAAGAACAATTGATTGATATCGTTCAGGCGGAAGTTCTGGGGCCCATCCACGTAAGAGCGCGGGCGGCCAGCTGAAGGATCGAGTGACGTTATGAATGAAGAACACCTGAAGCGGGTTCAGGCAATTGCTGAAGCCGCACTGCTGGCAGCAGGTAAGCCGCTGTCTCTGGAACAGCTCAGAGAGCTCTTTAGCGAAGACGAACGCCCGGTCCGGCAGGTGATGGAGCAGGTCATGATGATGCTTGAGCGGTCCTGCGAAGGGCGTGGCTTTGAGCTGAAAAAAGTGGCCAGTGGCTATCGGCTGCAGGTGCGGGAAGAGTTTGCGCCCTGGGTTGCCCGGCTGTTCGAGGAAAAGCCCCAGCGGTACTCCCGGGCCCTGCTGGAAACGCTTGCGCTGATTGCCTACCGGCAGCCGATTACCCGCGGTGAAATTGAGGATATACGGGGCGTTACGGTAAGCAGCAATATCATTCGGACGCTCCTTGAGAGAGAGTGGGTGCGTGTGGTGGGCCATCGGGATGTTCCCGGTCGGCCTGCAATGTATGCCACCACCCGCCAGTTTCTCGATTACTTTAACCTGACGGGGCTGGATGAGTTGCCTCCTTTGTCAGACGTCAGGGATCTGGAGGAAATTGGCCGGGAAATAGAGCAGAAGATGCAAGGGGAGATCACGTTGGACTCCCAGGCCCATTCTGGAGGCAGCCCGGACGCCGGGGAGGGGGCACAAGCCCCCGACTCTGATCAAACACTACACTGAGGCTAAGGCTTCACACCGTATTCAAGGATTGCATCCATGGCGGCAAACGGCCCCGATAAAAGAACACCCCGTAGCGAAAAGTCCCTGGCAGGGGGGCCGGAAAGGGTCCAGAAGCTTCTCGCCCGGGCCGGTATTGGTTCCCGGAGAGAGGTGGAAGGCTGGATTGAGGCTGGCCGTCTGCTGGTGAATGGCGAACCGGTGCAGCCTGGCCAGAAGGCCTCGACCGATGATCGCTTTGAGCTGGACGGGAAACGGCTGGACGTTAGCGCGGCCGCACAGGTGGTTCGCCGTGTCCTGCTGTACAACAAGCCCGAAGGTGAGGTAACCAGCAGAAAAGATCCGGAGGGACGGCCAACCGTTTTTGATCGGTTACCTCGCCTCAGAGATCAGCGCTGGATCTCGATCGGCCGACTGGACATCAACACAACCGGGCTGGTGCTCTTTACCACGGACGGTGAGCTGGCAAACCGCCTGATGCATCCTTCGAGCCAGATTGACCGTGAGTACGCTGTGCGGGTGTTTGGTGATGTTGACGATGCAATGATTCAGCGTTTGCAGGATGGTGTGTTGCTGGACGATGGCATGGCCCGTTTCACAGACATTTCCCCGGCGGGGGGGAAGGGGATGAACCAGTGGTTCCATGTCACCCTGCTAGAGGGGCGAAACCGGGAGGTGCGTCGGCTTTGGGAGTCTCAGGGGGTTCGGGTGAGCCGCCTTAAAAGGGTTCGATACGGCCCGATCTTCCTGCCAAGCCGGTTGACCATGGGGCGCTGGGAAGAACTCGACCAAAAAGGTGTTGATGCGCTCAGTCGGGCTGTGGGGCTTGAAACCGTGGCGATCCCCCAGAAAACCCCGGGAGAACAGGCTGCCGATGATCGTAAGCGTCGTAAGAGCCCCGGCAAATCTGCCCAGCGGTCAAGAAAGGGTGGCAGTTGGCAGGTTTCCGATGCTGCTCCGGCCCGGAAACCGGGTGCCAGGGCTTCGGATAAACCCATTTCCTCGAAGGGTAAAAAACCAACCCGCTCCCAGGGGCGGTGAGGGCGGGCGGTCAGGAAATGCTTGCGAATACTCGCGTGCAGTTCCGTCCGCCGGCCTTGGCGCGATAGAGGGCCTCGTCGGCTCTGGCGAGCCATTGCTCTGACGATTCTTCGGTCAGGTGCATGGCGACACCACAGCTGGCGGTTACCGTCAGAGGAATCTCTCCCCCGTCTACCCGAATGCTCTCCAGAGCGTTTCGGATCCTGTCTGCCACTTCCCGGGCTTCCTGTTCGTTGGTGTGTGGCAGCAGTATCGCAAACTCCTCGCCACCGAATCGGTAAACGGTATCGGAGTTTCGCAAGGCCTGTTCCAGTTTTTCGGCCGTCCGCGCTAAGATATGGTCTCCGACAACATGACCGTGATGGTCGTTGATCTGCTTGAAGTGGTCTAAATCACAGAGGATCAGGCTCCATGCGTAGCCGTGCCGGTTCGACATGGCGCTCGCCCGTTGAAGTGCTTCGTCCAGCGCACGTTTGTTACCGATGCCGGTCAGCGCGTCGGTCAGGGCGGCCTGTTCGATGGTGAGAAACTGGCAGGCGTTGCGAATGTGGCAGATGGCCCCTGACAGCATCATTTCAATTCCTGCAAGCTCGTCGTCGCTGAAACGCTGGCGACGATGCAGCGTCAGCGTTCCATAAGGGAGGCCCTCCAACGTGAGGCGGTATTCACAACGGTGTGGACCGCCCATGCCGGTTGCAAAGACAAAATCCTGTCGGGCGATGCGATTCCGGTAGTTCAGAGCATCAAATGGGATCGTGCCGGACATCTCGTCGGCGAGAATCGTAAGCTGGTTCTCAAGCGATAAGGTTGTGCTCAGGCGCCGGCAAAGTCTTGTTATGGCGTCCTGTGTGTTGTTCCAGTCCTGAAATGACTGCTTCAGGGCGGCTAGCCGGGCCGGGCGGGACGAACTTGTCTGGATGGGCGTCAGATTCTTCACAATGAGTCGCTCTGATCGTAACAGGAAGTAGTGTTGTTCTATTAAGCATAAAAAGTGCCACCATCTTCATATCATTAAAATACAATGTGATATGAGGTTTATGTAAAGTGGTTTCTATATAAATCTTGAAGGGCCAGGGTGACCTGCCAATTTTTCGGCAGAATATTGCCGCCGGGTTCGACGTGCAATCGAAATGTCAGACAAAGGGGTGGGGCGGAATAACGCCTGTGGTAGACTCGTGCGCCTGAACATGCAGAGTGAGTTAGACCATTTATGAGATTTCAGGCCCCTGAAAGCCTTTCCGAGCAAATTGCCCAACACCTGGGGCAGCGTATCGTGACCCGTGACCTGGTGCCCGGAGAGCGTATACAGGAACTCAAGGTTGCCGGGGATCTCAATGTCAGCCGTGGTTCGGTGCGTGAAGCGTTGCTGATTCTCGAGCGCCGCCATCTTGTTGAAATCTATCCCAGGCGGGGAGCTGTGGTTTCCAAGCTGACCGAGGAATCGGTGAACGCGCTCTATGATATCTATATAGACCTGCTGTGTATGCTGGCCCGGAAAGTACTTGAGCGATGGCCCGGAGAGCAACTGGGTGGTGTGATGGGGCAAGTGAGAGAGCTTCAGGCGATGGTTGATGCCCTCAGTTCCACCGCACCGGACGCAGCGGAGCGCGTCATTGACGCCGGTTTTGGCGTGATGCGGTATGCCTACGGGTTGGTTGAGAATCCCTTTCTGGAAGAAACCCTTGAAAACTTTCGCCCGGCCATCAGCCGGACTTATTACGTGGCTCTCGATCACTTTCGAAGTGAAATTGCCGGAACCGGCACTTTTTTCCGACAACTGTCCGATGCGGCGGTTTTGGGGGATGCCGAGCAGTTGCAGCAGGTTATTCAGGCGTTCGGTGAACACCAGCGTCGTCAGGTTCTGAGCATTCTCAGGGAGGAGAACGCCTGATATGCGGCTGAAGTCCATCAAGCTTGCAGGATTTAAATCGTTTGTTGATCCGACGACCGTTCCGTTTCCATCAAACATGACGGCGGTTGTCGGCCCGAATGGTTGCGGTAAATCCAATATCATTGATGCCGTTCGGTGGGTGATGGGGGAGAGCTCTGCGAAGTACCTCCGTGGTGAATCCATGACGGATGTCATTTTTAATGGGTCCAGTGCCCGGAAGCCGGTAGGCCAGGCGTCTATCGAGCTGGTTTTTGATAACAGCGATGGCACCGCTCCCGGCGAATTCGTGAAGTTCAGCGAGATCTCGGTTAAACGCCGGGTATCCCTTGAAGGACAGTCTGAGTATTTCCTCAACGGGTCCAAGTGTCGCCGACGCGATATTACAGACTTGTTTCTGGGTACCGGTCTTGGCCCCAGAAGTTATGCCATCATCGAGCAGGGCATGATTTCGCGGTTGATTGAAGCGAAGCCCGAGGAGCTTAGGGTATACATTGAAGAGGCCGCTGGCATTTCCAAGTACAAGGAGCGGCGTCGGGAGACCGAAAACCGCATCCGCCGGACCCAGGAGAATCTGGAACGCCTGACAGACCTGCGCGAAGAGCTTGGGCGCCAGCTTCAGCATCTTGAGCGCCAGGCCGCGGCCGCTGAAAAGTACAAGGCCTACAAACTCGATGAGCGTAGGAAAAAAGCAGAGTTAACCGTTCTTCGCTGGCAGGCGCTTGATCAGGATCTGCAGACCTGGCGTGGCAAAATCCGCGATACCGAGCTTGAGCTGGAAAAGTTCCTGACGGAAAGAGTGAATCTCGAAACGTCTTTGGAATCGCTGAGAGAAGCTCATCATGAGCGGACGGAGCATTTTAATCGGGCTCAGGCACGTTACTACGAGGCCGGTGCAGATATTGCCCGAATCGAACAAAGCCTGGAGCATCAGCGCGAACGTAGCCGGCAAACGGCGGCCGAGCTGGACCAGGCCATGGCCAATCAGCGTGAGCTGGCACGGGAGCTTGAACAGGACGAAGAAAAACTGGGTGCTCTTCAGGAAGAGCTCGACATGATTGAGCCCGAGCAAGAGTCCCTGGCGATTCGTTCAGAAGAATCCGGAGAGAAGCTCCAGCAGGCAGAAGATGCCATGAGTGACTGGCAGCATCGCTGGGATGAGTTCAGCACCCGCTCCTCGGATGCACGACGTCAGGCCGAACTGGCGCAATCGCGCATTCGTTCTCTGGAAGAGGCCATTCAGCAGCTGATCAACCGCCAACAGAAGCTCCGGGACGAGCAGACACTGCTTGATGAACAGCTTGACCGGTCAGAGCTTGAATCGTTGGTGGAGCAACAGGAGATCCTGGAGCTGAAAAGGGAAGAAGCGGCTGAACGTATTCAGCAGCTTCAGGATGAAGTCTATGCTGGCAGGCAGGCGCTTAAAGAAGCTGAAACGGTTGGCGCCGGTCATCGCCAGACGGTCCAGAGCCTGAGGGCAACACTGGATTCTCAGCAGGCCCTGCTGGATGAGCAAATGGGGGCCAGCGACGATGCCTTGCAGGCCTGGCTGGCGGCGCAGGGGCTGACCGATGCACCGCGTCTGGCGGCACGGTTAACCATTGAGGCCGGGTGGGAGTTTGCGGTTGAACAGGTGATTGGTCGTTTTACCCAAGGTCTGACCCTCCCGGGCTTTGACCACCTGGGTGCTGCCCTCGAGTCTGCGCCCAAAGGCTTGGCGGTCGTGAATGAAACCGGAGCTGTGGAGCCGGGTTCAGGATTGGGCGCAAAGGTTGGCGGGAACCCCGTGATTGCGTCGCTCCTGGCGCCGATCCGCGTGGCGGACTCTCTGGCAGAGGCGATGGCGGATCGGGCACAACTTGGCAGTGGGGAAAGCATCATGACCCGGGGCGGGGTCTGGCTGGCTCGTGAATGGTTGCTGATGCCGGACTCGGAAGCCGGGCAGGTGGGTGTTATTGAGCGCCAGCAAAAAGTGTCTGAACTGCAAACCAGTCTGGCAGAAGCGGAAGGAAAACTGGGCGAAGTCTCGGATCATATCGCCCACCTTCAAGAGAAGGCTGAGCGTACCGAGGCGGAGCGCGATGCGGCCCAGGCTCGCCATAGCGACATAGAGCGGGATTTGGGCGCGTTGGCGTCCCGTGCGAGCGGGTTGAAAGCACGCGCAGAACAAATCGACGCCCGCCTGAGCCGGATTCGTGAGGATTCCGGGGATGTCGGGATAGCGCTGGAGGATCAGCAGTCTCAGCTCCAGGAAGCCCGGGAAGAGTGGGATATTGCACTTGCGTCCAGTGAAGACAGTGATGAAGAAAAGGAGAAACTGCTTGAGCAGCGAGACTCGCTCAGGGAGACCCTGGATCGCTTACGGCAGGAAGCCCGCCATGACCGGGATCATGCTCATCAGTTACAGCTTCAGCTCCAGACACTTCAGAGTCAGCGCGATGGCGTAAAGCAGACGATTGACCGTATGCAGTTGCAGAAGGCGCGGCTGGAAGAACGCCTCGACGTACTCCGGGAATCCCGGGAAAATGCCGAAGAGCCAATAGAAGATCTTCAGATGCAGCTTGAAGGACTTCTGGAGCGACGCCTGGCGGAAGAGGAGAAACTCGCGGTTGCGCGGGATGCCCTGGAAGATATTGATCGCCAGGTTCGCGATCGCGAACAGGGTCGCAGTCGCTCGGAGCATCAGGTACAGGAGATCCGCTCCCGGCTGGAGAAGCTTAAAATGGAGTCTCAGGCATTGGAGATTCGCTCCGGGAATCATATTGAGCAGTTGAAAGAGCTGGATGTGAAGTTGCAGGAGGTTCTGGAGCAATTACCTGAAGATGCAGAGGAAAAACTCTGGGCCGAGGAGCTGGAAAAAATCGGCAATCGTATTCAGCGCCTGGGGGCCATTAACCTGGCAGCTATTGAGGAGTATCAGGTACAAAGTGAGCGAAAAACGTATCTGGACGAGCAACACGATGACCTGATGGAGGCCCTGGAGACGCTGGATACTGCCATTCGTAAGATCGACCGTGAAACACGCCAGCGATTCAAAGAGACCTTCGATCAGGTGAATGGCGGGTTACAGGCCTTGTTTCCAAAGGTCTTCGGGGGCGGTAATGCCTACCTTGAGCTGACCGGTGAAGATCTGCTTGAAACCGGTGTTGCGATTATGGCCAGGCCGCCGGGCAAAAAAAACAGCACGATTCACCTGTTATCAGGCGGAGAAAAGGCGCTCACGGCTATTGCGCTGGTGTTTTCGATCTTTCAGCTCAATCCGGCTCCTTTCTGCATGCTGGATGAAGTTGATGCGCCGTTGGACGACGCCAACGTAGGGCGTTATGCGAACATGGTGAAAGAAATGTCGAAACAGGTCCAGTTCATCTACATTACTCATAACAAGATTGCTATGGAAATGGCTGACCAGTTGATGGGGGTAACCATGCACGAACCCGGTTGTTCGCGCCTGGTCTCTGTGGACGTGGATGAGGCGGCTGCCCTGGCAGAAGCCTGATCTGAGCAGAAAAGGTTGGCGAATTGCTCGTCAACCATGACAATAACGCCATCTGGGCCCGGTGCGCGTTGTATTCATTACGGGCTTTTCTTAGAGTAGCAACGTTCCAAACTGCAAACAGGACAGCAGCATTATGTCACTTAGGGAATGGTTAATTGCCATAGGTACCCTGGTTATTATTGGAATTGTGATTGACGGAGTTCGCCGGATGCGGCGCGCCCGGAAAGAAGCGATGGCTATCTCGTCCGGCATGGGGGCTGACGACCTGAAAGAGTCGCCGCTGGATGCAGACTACAATCCAGAATTGCCAAATGGCGGAGCCCGGACTATCTCCAGAACGACTCTGGAAGACCGTGGGTATCTGAAATCCCGCTCGCCAGAACCGGTCAGTGCGGATGACGATGAGGTGCTGCCGGAATCTGGTTGGAGTGCGCGTGATGACGAGGATGACCGTTTCCTGAGTTCAGCCGCCGACACCTCGCCTGAGGTTGAGGATGCGCCAACACCTGAGGGCGCAGTTGTTTCTCAGCCAGAAGCGTCCGCACCGAAGCCGACGGGTAGAGAGTCTGGCCGGAAGGCGACCCGGGCCGAGGCGGAGGAGCCGCCAGTGGTGACGACGGATGTCGAAGAAGATACCGCGCGCCGTATTCCGGCTAAACCTGCTAAAAATCAGCCGCTTGCCGGGGCCAATCGGCCAGAGGCGAGTGAAGTTCTCGTGATCAATGTTTTGGCTCGAAAAGGTGAGCAGTTTCAGGGGAATAAGCTGAAGAGTTTGTTCGAAGCTTGCGGTCTGGAGCACGGTGATATGGATATCTATCACCGCCACGAAACTGAAGACACCACGACACCGGTGCAGTTCAGTGTCGCCAATGCGGTGGAGCCGGGAACCTTCAACCCCGAAAATGCTGAGACTCTGAGTACGCCGGGTATCAGCTTTTTCATGAGCCTTCCCGGGCCTACCAATGCCCTTCAGGCCTTCGAGTTCATGCTGGAAACGGCTCAGTGCGTGGTCAAAAACCTGGGGGGTGAACTGAAAGATGAGCGCCGCAGTGTTATGACGCCGCAGACCATTGAGCACTGCCGCCAGCGTATTCGCGAATTTGAACGAAAACAGCGCTCTCCCCGAGCACAGTAGCCCGTCCGGACCCCAACTCTGATGACCGAAATTCCCCACGATGTCCGGGAGCGCGCAGAATACCTGCGCGCGACTCTGGACGATCATAATTACGCCTATTACGTCCTTGATGACCCCACAATTCCCGATGTCGAATACGACCGCTTGTTCCGGGAGTTGCAGAAGCTTGAAGCCGAGCATCCCGAGCTGGCCTCTGAAGCATCCCCTACACGCCGGGTTGGCAGCAGTGGTGATACCAGCTTTGCGGAAGTCACCCATCGTTTGCCAATGCTGTCGCTGGATAATGCATTCAGTGAAGACGAACTCCGGGATTTTGACCGTCGTGTCCGGGAGCGTCTGGGTGTCGACGGGCGGATTGAGTACGTGTGCGAACCCAAGCTCGATGGTCTGGCGGTTAGTCTGAATTATGAGCACGGTGTACTGACTCGCGCTGCGACCCGTGGAGACGGATACACCGGAGAGGACATCACTGCCAATATCCGGACGATACCCTCGGTTCCGCTGCAGCTTCGTGGTTCTGGCTATCCGGAGCTGGTTGAGGTTCGTGGTGAGGTCTACATGCCGAGGGAGGGCTTTGAAAAACTGAATGAGCGACTGGCGGAGCAGGGTGAGAAAACCTTTGTAAACCCGCGGAACGCCGCGGCGGGGAGCTTGCGCCAGAAGAAGTCCACAGTCACAGCCAAACGCCCTCTGGAGTTGTGTGCCTACAGTCTGGCCGTGACCGATGAGGGAATCCTCCCCGAAACTCATTGGGACAGCCTGCAGAAAGTCAGGGAATGGGGTTTCCGGGTGAACCCGGAAATGCGTAAAGCCGATGGGGTAGAAGCCTGCCTTGAGGCTTACACCGGTTTGATGAACAAAAGGGACAGCCTGCCTTACGAAATTGATGGCATTGTCTTTAAGGTGAATCGCCTTGATCAGCAGAAAAAGCTTGGGTTTGTCTCCCGGGCGCCCCGTTGGGCCATCGCCCATAAGTTTCCGGCGCAGGAAGAGCTTACGGTGATTGAGGGGGTTGAGTTTCAGGTTGGTCGCACCGGGGCGGTAACCCCTGTGGCAAGACTGAAGCCGGTGTTCGTCGGTGGAGTAACCGTCTCCAACGCGACACTCCACAATATGGATGAAATCCGGCGCCTTGACGTTCGGGTTGGCGATACGGTGTTCATTCGTCGTGCCGGTGATGTAATCCCTCAAGTGGTCAAGGTGGTGCCAGAGCAGCGCCCTGAGCAGGCGTCCGTGGTTGAAATGCCGAAGCATTGTCCGGTCTGTGGCTCGGATATTGTCCAGATAGAAAGTGAGGCCGTGGCCCGTTGTTCCGGCGGTCTATATTGTCCGGCACAACGTAAGGAAGCAATCCGCCACTACGCCTCCCGGAAGGCGCTGGATATTGAAGGGCTTGGAGACCGGTTGATTGATGTCCTGGTGGATGAGGGCATGGTTCATACCGTGGCGGACCTCTACCGACTGACGAAGTTTCAGGTTTCCAGCCTTGAGCGTATGGGCGACAAATCGGCCGCTAACCTTATTGCTGCAATTGATCGCTCCCGTGCGCCCCTGCTGAGGCGGTTTTTGTATGCGCTTGGAATACGGGAGGTAGGGGAAGCGACCGCCAAGGCGTTGGCCTCCTATTTTGGCACTCTGGAGGCAATCTCCGAAGCAAATGAAGAAGCCCTGCAGGCAGTGCCCGATGTCGGGCCGATTGTGGCGGGACACATTCGCAGCTTCTTCGATCAACCTCATAATCAGGAAACCCTCGCGGCTTTGAAAGAGGCCGGTGTCGTTTGGCAGGAAGAAGAGGTTGTGGCGGCGAACAACCAGCCACTGACAGGCCAGACCTGGGTCCTCACCGGGACATTGTCGAGGATGACAAGGGATGAGGCCAAAGAAAAACTGGAGCGACTGGGTGCCAAGGTGGCGGGCAGTGTGTCAAAGAAGACCGCCTGTGTTGTTGCCGGGGAGGCCGCTGGCTCCAAACTGGCCAAAGCGGAGCAGCTTGGGGTGCTGGTTCTGGATGAGGGCGGGCTGATCGACCTGCTAACGGAGTATGGTCAGGAAGCCTGAGCCCGCTGGCCAAAGAATCTGAGAACTCGCGCAGGTCCCTCAGGATTCAAATTGGCTACCATGACGTTGATCTGTAACGGTGTGTAAACCGGGTGTCTGTTCTGCACCCGGGCACGGCCATAACAACAACGTCATGAAACGGATTTTTGCATGCGCGCCGATTTGCTCCCCCGCACGTTCCCGTCAGGCCGATTCGCAGGCCTGATTTTCCTTGTTCTGGCTGCAACCGGCTGTAAAACGGAAAAAGACCCGGATCAGCCGACCTTGCTGGGTGCCCCGCCTGCCACGGCTTACCTTGGTGTTGAGTACTACTACAACTGGGGTGCCTATGGTGGCGAGAGCATTCTCGATTATTCCCTCACCAATGCACCGTCCTGGCTGGCACTCGAAGATACCAGCAACAAAGCAAGGCAGGGAATTATCATGCGCGGGGTTCCTGGCTTGTCGGGTGGGGCACGGGGTGAGGCGGATCTGGGGCAGACAGAAAATATTGAAATCGTGACCACCGACGGCCGCGTGGCGGGCTTTCAGCCCTTCAATATTGAGGTCAAGAGAAACGTTATTGCGCTTACGGGAGTAAACCTGACCGAAGGTGAAACTCAGGAAGCCGAAGACGGCGCTGAAGAGCGCTGCGCCATCCCGGAGCTGAATGCCGGCTCCTACACCTACGATCTCCCGTTATTCAATGCAGACGGCTCTCCGAACGGAACCCGGGTTGTGACTTATCCGACAACACGAGGATATGTCAAAGTCGAGTTGGATCAACCCTCCGTGACTGAGGTAAAAATTGCGTTTGAGCTGCGTACCAGTTTTGACCCTCTTGTCTGTGATAATAATGAAACTGACCCTGCTCATCAGGATTGCAGATACAGCCGGGCAAACACGGGTGCAGCCATCATCGGCGAAGACATCGTTGCCCTGAGTGACCCGCAGAACCCCCCGACAGACCGTGAAGGCAACCCGCTCGATTACATTGAGTATGATGAGAGTAACCGTGTGATTTCGGGTGGACTGGTCACCTTTAGGCCCGGCATTACCGAATGCTACATTCCTTTTGAAGTGGTAGACGACCTGATCCCGGAACCCACGGAAGTGGCAAACGTTACTCTGACGGAAGTGCGTCAGGGTATTGCCTCACTTGGTAAGGGAGGCGTTGAGGTCAGCGCCAATGTCTCCATTGACGATAACGAGCCGGTGTTGCGCCTTGAGACGATCAAAGGGGGAACCCGGGATACCATCAACACGGGGACGAACCGGGAATACCGGGCGGTGGTGTCGGGTGAGCGAAAAAATCAGGTCCGGGCGCGACTGGTCCGAATCGGCGAACTGACTGGTGTGGTGGAAACGAAAACCTTCGAGATTGGCCAAAATGAACATCAGGGCCAGTTTATTGCAAACAATGAGCTTTTGTTTCCGATAGGCCCCGAGGGTACCCCGATTGACGAGGTTCCTTTCAGTGTTCGCGGGTTGGCATACACCAATAGCCCGGATACGCTGGAGGACAGCGCGGCTCCGATCGGCGTGGATGAGCGTTTTCAGGCAGGTCGTGAAGGATATGTCCGGGGCGTTACCGAGACGCTTCTGCGGGTCAGTCTGAATCGCCTGAATACGCCGCTGGTCTGGAACGATGGGTTCGTCGCCACCGATGTCGCCATCGGCCACGACAGCCGGTTGTTTGTAGCGGGATATGACATCTCGGCGAACCATCAGGTACAGGTGAGGATTTTCGATCAGACGGGAACCCCGTTGCAGGTGGTTGAAGTGACCGATCCCGCATTGGTTTTGCAGGCATCGGAGGTGGTTCTGGATGTTGGCGTCCGCACGGGAACAGGCGCCGTAGGCAATAGTCAGGTCAGTCGCTACGAGATCGCGGTGGCCTTCAGCACGGAGAGTGGTGTGCTGGGGGCTGTGGCCGGTGGGGAGGATGCGGTTGTGTCTCTGCTTCACTTTGACGGCGCAGAGTACGTTCCCAGCTGGACCGATGACGTGTTCCGGATCGGGTCTGCCGGGGATGACATCGTGCGCTGGGTAGGGATCAGCGATACCACAGGCTACGTTTTGCTGGGGGGGGAAACGCAAGGGGCCTGGGCTGACAACCTCTATCTGGGTGGGACTGACAGTTTTCTGGCCCGTGTCGACACCAGGCCGAACGCCAATCTGTTGCAGCCGACCCTGGCGTGGGTAAAGCAGGTGGGAAGTGCCGCCGACGAACAGGTCGTCGGTGGCACTGCAGAAGGCTCGCTGGCCCTGTTGTTTGGTTCATCGCCATCAACCCTGGATGGCTTGGGTAACGTTGGCCCTTATTTCTTCAACGGAAACTCGGCGGACGGGGAAGGGCTGTACCAGATTGGTGAGGATGCTGGTGAAATCCTGGGCCACGGGTTCTACAGTGGAAGCGGTGTGGTGCTTATAGGTCATGGCCCCTACGGATATCAATTCCGGAAGGCTCAGTCTGAAGACGCTGGTACCGTCAACGCCGACGATGAGATTATCCGGACCCGGTTGAACAGCGGGGCAGGGTTTGTGCTTGGGTTCAGCACGGCGGGAGCGCCATTCAGCGCGTATACCGTCAATGATGACGAAGACGTTTCAGAGGAAGTTCTGACCCGTGGTGTCCGATTTGCTGGCGATATTGTCGTGGCAGGTTCGACCACCGGTCGTTTTGCAGGTGACCAGATACCTGTTACAGCGCCAGAGGCTATCCTGGCCCGGGTAGATACGGCAGACACTGAGTTGGCGTTCCGAAACTGGCGTACGCAGTTGGCGGTGGAGAATCTGACCCTTCTGGATCTCGAAAACTACCGGGATGACGAACTGGTGGTGCTGGCAGACCGAAATGGCGAACGTATGGTCCTGATCTTCAGTCCCGAGGGAGAGCTCCTGACGCCGATCACGCCCTAGCTAAAGGCCGTGGTCAGACGGCGCCTTCCTGGCGACCTGCGTTGGCATAGAGTTTGAGGTAGTCGGTACTGGTAACGATCCCTTTAGGCTCGCCAGAGGCGTCGATGACCAGTGCGGCGTTTAGTCGATGGGCGAGCATCAGGCGGGCTAACTGATGGGCGTCAGTTTCCGGAGAGGCCGTCAGGAAGGCGGGCAGTTCAATGTGGGCCAGATTGTGATTCAGAGCGTCTGAACCGTATTGGTGAACCCAGGAAAGCAGCCAGCGAAGGTCGATCAGGCCAGCCACGTTGTTCTCTGCGAAAACAACCAGGTGATGAACGCGGTTCTGTTCCATAGTGTCCAGAGCTTCCGCGAGGGTAGCAGAGGCAGGCACTGAAAATTGCGCGGGTGAACTGATCTCTGCGACCGGAAGGTACACTCGTTCCTCCCGGCGTTCGCCGGCAGCTGCCGCACCGTATTCCTGCAAAGCGCGGAAACTGCCGCTATGGGCCGCTTGCTGAAACTCCGCGTCGGTGGCCTCACTGTGCCCTGGAGAGATAGGCGCCGATTCCGACAGTTCGGTGACATCACCGACCCGACGACTTCGGAACGCTTCGGGAAGCCGGGTTCCGATCGGACGTCCTGGCTCACTGACGAAAATAGACATCTTCCTACCTCTCCGGGTTACCCCTGACAACGACCCTGTTTAAGGTTATCGGCCAGCTTTCAGTTTACTGGAGTGTTGGTTTATTAACGATCAGTAAGCGGCTTCCGGTAAAGTCGTTCGGCGTCGACACGGCGGGACAGTCGCCTGTTGAGGCAGGGCGGGTGCCCGCAGATTCTGTCTGCCAGGTACTCTGCCATTAATGGCGCCCAGGTCAGCCCTTTGCTGCCAAAGCCGGTTAGCAGGTAAGCTCCGTTGGCACAGTCCTCATCTTTCGCAGGGCAGGCTCCGGCGGCGGGTTGGTAGTCGTGAGTGGTGCAGCGAAATGCTACTCGCCCTTGGAGTTCACTGGCATCTGCCGGGCCGGAAATGTTCACGGATGGCAGTAGCTGTGCCAATTGTTCCAGGTTTTCCCGATGGCTCTCGAGGGTTGGGAAAGGCGTGTTGTCGCGGAGATCAAACGTGGCCCCCGTTATGGCGTACCCGTTATAGGGTGGGTTCAGGTACTTTGTGCCGCAGATGACGACCTGGGGAAGCTGAGTACTCTCGGATCGCAACTGCGTGACTTGCCCACGAATAGGTTTAAGCCGGATTTCTGTGCCCTGTGCCCGGGGAGCAATTGATGCTGTTCTATGGCCGGCAGCGATAATCAGCGTTGCCGCAGTTATCTGTTGGTTGTTCGGGCCATGCAGAACCCATTGTCCGCGTTCTCGCCGAATAGACTCTACCCGGAAATCAAACATTGCCGAAATGGCAGGGTGGTCAATGAGCGTGTTGCACGCCATTGCCGGCTGAAGCCAGCCTGATTGTGGGAAACAGAGCGCTTCCCGATGGATGGGGATGCCTGCCAGTTCGGAAGCCTCACCGGCCGTGACCTGGCTAAGTACGTCGTCGGGGTAGTGATTTCGGCTCAGAAAGCGGCGTTGCCGGTCCTGTTCCTGCTCTGTGGAGGCCAGCTGCAGCAAGCCTGTCGGGTGCCAGAATTCGCTCTCCCAGCGTTGGTAAAACCGCTGACTGAAGGCCAGGGCGGTCACTGCAAGTTCGGTCTGGTCATTATAGTCGACCCCAAGTTTTGCATAGAGGGCCCCCTGAGCGTTGCCCGAGGCTCCACTGCCAGGTTCTGGCGCCTCATCGACCAGAATCACCGGGACTCCACGCTCGGCCAGGTTGCGGGCCAGAGTGGCGCCCGCGATGCCTGCACCGATAATTGCGACGGATTGAGGGGAATGGGCTTGGGGAGGGGCGTTCTCCGTAACCGGTAGTTTACCGATCAGCATTTCCCGCTTGCGGCCAAAGCCGGCGACTTTTGCCATGGCGAACCCTTCCGCCGCGAGAGCCCGGCGAACCCTGCCAACGGATGTGAAGGTGGCCAGGGTCGTTCCGGGCTTGCTGTGAGTGCGGACCTTGCCAATGGCTGTTTCCAGCCACATGTCCGGGTTCAGGGAGGGCGCAAACCCATCCAGAAACCATGCGTCAGCCTGAAACTCCAGGTCGTCCCAGGCGTCAAGCACATCGCCCAGATACAGGGTAAGCCGGACCCTGCCTCCGGCCAGAACCAGTCGGTGCGTACCGTTTATCAATGGCGGGTAATGGAGAATCAGTTCCTGCGCCATTGGTGCCAGCTCTGGCCAGCTTTCCAGGGCTTTTCGAAGATCGGCCTTGGACAGGGGATACCGCTCCACCGAAATGAAGTGAAGGATGGCGTGATCTCCCTCTGATGGCCGCTGCTTCAGCCATTCCGACCAGGTTGCAAGGAAGTTGAGCCCGGTTCCGAACCCGGTTTCAGCGATCACAAAGTGGCCGTATGCACCTAGCGAATGAAACCGTTCAGGCAAGTGGTTCCTTTCGATAAAGACGTATCGGGTTTCGGCAAGGCCGTCATCGCGGCTGAAGTAGACGTCTCCGAACTTCGTTGACTCCGGCACGCCATCCCGCCAGATCAGTTCCGCAGTTTCCATGGCCGGAGGCAGGACGTTGGAGGGCATCGGGCTCAGTCGTCCTGCGCGATTTGTTCGGCCAGTTCGATCACGACCGGCGTAACGGGCACATCGGCCATACCGCGTTGACGCCCTGTCTGGACACTGGCAATACGATCAATAACGCCCATACCCTCGGTTACCTTACCGAAGACGGCATAGCCAGGGCCACGTACACCTGCGTTAAGAAAATCGTTGTTGGCGACGTTAATAAAAAACTGAGACGTGGCGGAATCCGGTGCGTTGGTGCGGGCCATGGCGATGGTGCCACGGAGGTTTGGAAGTGTGGGTTTGGCTTCGTTAGGGATCGGAGCCTGGGTTTGTTGGCGTTCCAGCTTTTCATCAAAGCCACCGCCCTGGACCATGAAACCGGGAATCACCCGGTGAAAGACAGTGCCGTCATAGAAGTCGCTGTTTACATAAGATAGAAAATTCTCGACGGTTTTTGGTGCAACGTCGGGCCTGAGCTGAAGGACGAAAGCGCCTTCGGTTGTCACAAAGCGGACTTCAGGAAGCGGCGAATCCTGAGTTTCAGCAGATACCTGGCTGGCGGGTAGAAGGGCGCCAGCCATGACAAACAGAGTGGACATCAAAAGCGAGGAGCGTTTCAGGGAAGTGGCCATATTGGGATTACTCTCTGTTGCTGGTGACCGAGAACATCGAATTGGTTCAGTTCTTACGAAGAATGTGCAGATCTTAACAGATCCTTACGCCAGTGAGGCTAAATCCGAACAGCATACACACAGGTTGTGAGCTACTCTTCAGGAGACTGTTCAGTGCCGGGCCGGGAAGTACGGTGATCACTGTTACTCAGGAGGAATCCGGTGAGAATCCGTCAAGGTTTTGAGGAAAAATCCCGGCTTGGCCGGTTATTGATCAACAGGGGCTATTTGTCGGAAGGGCAGCTCGAAGAGGGGCTCCGGCGCCAGCGCGATACGGGGCAGCGCCTTGGGGAAGTGCTGGTGGCATCCGGCTGGGTTTCAGAGAAAGAGCTGCATCGTGTCCTGAAACACCAGTCGAGGTATCGCAACGCTGCGGCGTTGGTCGCTGTAGTCACTTTGCCTTTCCAGCCTTTGGTTTCGCTGGCGGCCAGTAACACTCAGGCTGCGCCGGTGACACCGGAAGCCGGTGAGCTCTATTCTCAGCCAGGGCTGGCCCCTTTGACGGAGGCCGAGCTGGCCGGTGTTTCCGGTCAAAGTGATCTTGGGTTACTGGTGCGTCTTGAGGCGGTTTCGCTGATGCCAGGTCAGGCTGTGAGTGCTGGGGAAGAAGCCTCAGGCGCGGATGTGGTGGAAGGAATCCGGTTGGTGGCCAATGTGTTTGTGCCTGTGCTGAGTTTCCTGGAGTCGGACTTTAGCGTGAAGGGGGTTCACTATCGGGAAGGAGAATCCCGTTTTACGGTTCTGAATGATGGAGGTTTGCGGTTGGCATTCCCGGAACGTATTGAGGAAATCCGTATGGATAATATCCGGGTCATGGGGGGGCAGACCCCGTCCATGGGAAACGTGAGCCTTCGGGACATCCGTTTTCATCCGGATTCACAGATGACCATTTACACACGTTAGTGTGTCCTGGGAATGATGGGGAAAGCCCGGACTTATGTCCGGGCGTTTGATAAAGGCTGGCTCGATGTCAGGCGCTTGCGAGAATATTGGTGCTGGAAACGCTGGTTTGCTGGCCTTTGGCGCCGTACAGTTTCTGCTGGCCAGAGGCGCCCCGGAAGATATCGGTCAGTCGTGTCAGTCTTTGTTGCAGGTGCCCGAGAACCCGGCCGTTATTCTGGTTGATGGCCTGGCAGTTTCGCAGCTGAGTCTCGGCCTCTTTCCAGAGTTGGTGCAGTGAGTCCATTCCCCCGGCACGGATGAACCTTGAAGGCTCCCCGGCTTTTGGGTTGTAGCCTATGCTGACCAAAAGGTGGATTTTCTTTTTCGCGCGTTCACGAACTCCCTCAAGCAGCCCGTTTTTTAGAGCGGTAATGTCTTGCAGTGGCTGAATGTCGGGGGAAGAAAGAACGCCCTTTTCCTGGAGCAGCAGGGCCGCCAGTTCGTCAAGCTGACGGATGTCTTCCTCAAGAAGGGTCTTCAGTTGATCATGTGCAGTCATGCTTTACTCACCCAAAAATGCTTTTATCCATCTCAAGCATTTTCTGGGCCAGTTTTTGAGCATCCACCTTGTAGGTGCCGTTCTCAAGAGCAGAGCGAATCTGTTCGATGCGGTCATCATCCATTTCTGGGTAATCACCCAGTTTCTGCTCAAGTTGTTTCAGGTTCTTTGCCTGGCTACTCAGGTTGACGTTCTCGCCTCGGCCAGCCAGATTCTGAGCCTTGGCTTGCTCACCCGTGGGAGCCTGCGGAGCCTGATTGCCTGCACTTTTGTCGGCTGTGGTTCTTGTAGTGTTGACTTGGCCGGGGCCAATGCCATTGAAGTCAACTGACATAGTAATACCTGCTTGCCTGGGGCCACGCTGAAGGTGGCGTATTCGGATTTGTAGTCGTCTATCGGCAATTTTGCGCCAGACTTTAATTAAAATGCGGTAAATATTTGCCGCTTTTGTCATTCCCGGTACTACATAGGGATCTCTACCCGTCCTGGCCCGACAGCCCGGGCTTTTACTGTTCTGGACGAACGGAGGTTCTCCACAAGAACCTGCTCGCCAACCCCGGCGTTTGCCAGGGCTTTCCCACGAGAGGTGACGGAGAAGGACCCCGAGCGCGCGGTGATCATAACATGATCACCTCTCTCGATGGCGTTGGGGGCTTCCAGCAGATCGGGGGTTAATATTGTCCCGGCATTTACGGGGCGACGCATCATCATGCCGTCCACCGACGCTTCGTCTGTCAGAACGCCCCGGCGGCTGGCGTTGAGTTGAACCTGTTTAACTGAAAGCAAATCTTTCGTGAGCCTTTCTCCTCGGGCCAGAGGCCGGGCGGCAACCAGTGCCGGGCCAATCACCCTGACGCTGGTGGTGACGTACATTCTCCAGGGGCGCTCACCGCGACAGGAGATCAGAACGGAAGGGCTGGTCGTTCGTAGCGGATCGCCTGAAAATTCCGCTGCCAGCGGCTGATGACAGGATGCCAGAGCCAGTCGGCTGTCAATATGGCCAATCTCGTAAGTGCCTTCATAACCGCGGTTCGAAAGTGAGTCAGCCCACGTGGCCAGAAAAGAGTGGGCGGCTGTTCGGATAGCGTCAGCCGTGGTCTTTTCTGCGGCTGGCGTAACAGGGCTCAGCAAAACGCACATGGCAGCCAAAAAGATGATTCGCATACGCACCGCTTTGTCCTATGCTGTCTGTAGCTGTATGTTTTCCGGCAAATCGTTAAGGATTCCGTCTTCCGGGCCGTTAAACTCTGGAAGGCAGTCAGGCGTCAAAAATATGTCTCTTGTGTGCCTGATATCAATCTACCGAGAATGAAGCAATATTGGTGCCGTTTAGGCATGCCTGGAGTAAATGCGTCATGGCAGGGGTATTAGACAGCGTTAATCAGCGCACTCAACTGGTCGGCCAGAATCGGCTTGAGCTTTTGCTGTTCCGTTTAAAGGGGCGGCAGATATATGGCATCAACGTCTTTAAAGTCAAAGAAGTGCTGCAATGCCCCAAGCTGTCCTCCATCCCGAATAGTCGAAGTGTTGTCCGGGGGGTCTCCCATATTCGGGGAGAAACCATTCCCATTATTGATCTGAGTATGTCAATCGGCTTGCCGGGGATTCCACAGGAGCAGTTGTCAGCCAGTTTCGTGGTCATTACGGAATACAACCGGAAAACTCAGGGGTTTCTGGTCACCGGAGTTGACCGGATCATGAACATGAATTGGGAAGATATCCTTCCGCCTCCCAAAGGGGCGGGTAAAGATGTGTACCTGACGGCAGTTACGAAAATTGACGATAAACTTGTAGAAATCATAGATGTAGAAAAGATTCTTGCAGAAGTTTCTCCGCTCAGGGAAGATGTCACTGAGGAGTTGGTGAGCCGAAGTGCAGAACGGGTTCCCGGGCACATGCCGGTTCTGGTGGTGGATGACTCCTCTGTTGCGCGGAGGCAGATAGAGCGTTGCCTGACCGCCATCGGAATGGATGTTGTTACCCGGAATGACGGGAAGCAGGCCCTTCAGTATCTGCAAGAAATTACAGAAGACGGCTCGAAGGCCAGAGACCATCTTTCTCTGATCATCTCGGATGTTGAAATGCCTGAGATGGATGGTTACACCCTCGTGACCAGAATTAAGGAAAACCCCTCCCTGAAAGACATGTATGTGATGCTGCATACGTCGCTGAGCGGGGTATTTAATAAGGCAATGGTGCAGAAGGTGGGCGCAGACGATTTCATGGCGAAATTCAGCCCTGACGAGCTGGCCGAGCGTGTGATGGAAATTATTGACCAGCACTAGAGAGCCTCGGCTGTTGGTTTTACCCACGAAGAGATCCAATGAAAGCGGATATTACGCCTCAGGAATACGAAGCCTTCAAAAAATTCCTGCAGGATGCCTGCGGCATTCTGCTTGGTGACAACAAGCAATATCTGGTGAAGAGCAGGCTTCGCCGGATTCTTGAAGAGAATAGCCTCAACTCCCTTGGGGCGCTGCTGGAGCGACTGAACCGTCCCGGTCGCGGAGGGTTGAAGGAGGTGGTCATTGATGCAATGACCACCAATGAGACGCTGTGGTTCAGGGACAATCATCCGTTCCGGATTCTGCAGGAAAAGCTGCTGCCTGAGTTTTCTGATCGGAATGGGTTGTCGCCCCTACGCATCTGGTCTGCAGCCTGCTCAACAGGGCAGGAGCCGTATTCCGTGGCCATGGTGATTGATGAATATCGCCGCTCCAGACCTGGCAAACTGCGAGATGTAAAAATCACGGCAACGGACATCTCCAAGAGTGTGCTTGAGGTGGCCCGGCGGGGCGAGTACGAGATGATTGCGATCGGTCGGGGGCTGTCTCCTGAGCGCCAGAAGCAGTTTTTTACCGCTTCGGCCAATGGCGGGTGGCAGATCCGCCCGCAAATTCGATCCATGGTCGATTTTAAGGAACTGAATCTGCTTGATCGATACATGTTGGGCAAGTTCGATGTGATTCTGTGTCGCAATGTGCTGATCTACTTCTCTGCGGATCTTAAAAGGGACATTCTGACGCGATTGCATGGCGCTCTTAATCCGGGAGGTTACCTGATTCTCGGGGCCTCTGAGTCGCTCAATGGGCTTCCCGACCTGTATGAAATGGTGCAATGCCATCCCGGGATCATCTACCGTAAAAAGTAGCACGGCTCTTTTCCGGATCGGAGGGAATTGGTCTTAATGACCAACCCCGGCGTGCCGCCCCTTTATGGTTCTGGGTGGCCGTGTGACGAGAAGGAGGAGCCTGACCTCTTTGTTCATTTAATAAGAGCCTGTACGTCCCGGAAGTGGGGGTGTTTACAGTGGACCATCCACTCAAAGGCCACCATCTCGGTTGTGACGATTCTGGCACCACTCTGATGGAGGCGATCCAGAGCCACGTCCCGGTCGAATTCGTTTCTGGATCCGGTCGCATCTGCAACAACCCAGACTTTGTAGCCGGCATCCAGGAGGCTCAGTGCGGTTTGCAGCATGCATACGTGGCTTTCACAGCCCCCGATGACGATGTGCTGACGGCCTTCGGGCAACTCTTCGATCAGTCCGTCCGGGCATGCATCAAAATGGGTTTTGGGCAGTGTGGTCTGGCACAACTCTTTGACACGCTCTAGATTCGGCCCGAGTTTTTCCGGGAGTTGTTCTGTCGCGATGACCGGTACACTCAGCAGGCCTGCAACGGTCGCCAGGGTGACACATCGTTCCGCCACCTCGGCACCCTGGGTGATGGCGGGCATCAGTCTTTCCTGAACATCAATAAGCAGCAGGGTCGATTGGTCTGCTTTCATGAACATCGCAATTCTCCGTGGATGGGGTTGATGATTTCCTTAAAGGATACGCCAAGGCTCCCGGGTTTGTTACGGTCTTGGGGGGAATGAATGTCGGCCCGAAAAAAAATTTAAGGAATTGAGTGCATAGAGTTGCCAAACGCCGTTAAAAGCATTAAAGTTTGCGCCCTCAAATGAGCGACGAGATTGCTGATTTGAAACAGTTTATTGGAGAGGTGGCCGAGTGGCTGAAGGCGCACGCCTGGAAAGTGTGTATACGTTAATAGCGTATCGAGGGTTCGAATCCCTCCCTCTCCGCCAATATAAAACCCCAGCAGAAATGCTGGGGTTTTTTGTTGCCTGACGGATAAAGGTAAAAATGCTTGCGGGCAACGTCTTGGTGCCTGAAAGCAGAAAGCCCCGGCAAGGCCGGGGCTTTCCTGTCTGACGGGGCGACCGATCAGAAGTTGTACTGGGCGGCAAACATCAGGCGATTTGCATCACCTTCGTCACCGCTCACTTTCTTGACCTCAAAGCGGCCGTATTCGACACCCAGAGTGACGCTCTTCAGCGGACTCCACTTATAGGTAATAAAGGCGTTGGTGTTGCGCTCGTGCTTGTCTGCAACATCAAGACCGTCTTCTTTAGCGTCGTCCCAGTCCATTGACGTCAGTCCATACACCACGCTCAGCGCGCCCGGGCCGACATTCAGTGTCGCGCCCAGGTTGGCGCTGTAACCCTCGATGGTCTCAACGGAATCGCCGTTCAGGTAGGCATCCTCGCCGTAGTAGTTGGTGCCTGAACGCCACAGGTAACCGTTGGCGCCATCGGTGTAGTTGACGTTACCCTGAATGCTCAGATCGTCGGTCAGCTGGTACTTGGCTGCCCCAAAGACCGCGAATCCCAGCGCAGAATCGTCGGTGTTGCCATCATCGTAACCAACTTCCTGAAGCAGGGCGGCGGTAGAGTATTTCAGAGCGCCCGCCTTGGATTCATAGCGTGCAGTCAGCGTTGGCAGGCCGTTTTTGGAGGACTCGTCCAGGATCTTGGATTTCGGGTCTTCTACCGCAACGGAAAAATTGCCGGTGGTATAACGAACCTGTGCAGTCCGGTTGTACAGTCCTGCGTTACCGGCGACTCCATCCATCTCCAGGACCGACGTGTTGCCCACGAAGCTGTTGTAGTTGGACCAGGTGCGGCCAAGAATCCAGTTTTTGTACTGGCCGTAGGCGTGACGAAGGCGCAGCTGGCCTCCGTTTGAGCCACCGCGGAAATCGCCTTCTACGTTGATTTTCAAGCCGTTGGAAAGCTTGGTGGTGATGCCAAGGCGGGATTGAACAGCATCGGCCCCAAAATAGCCACTGGCTTCGCTGTCTTCGGCTGCGCCGGTGTTGATCTGGCTGAAGTCGCCGGATCGTGTTCCGGTGTTTTTGCTGATGTCTTCGTCAATGTCGTAAGACGCGTTCAGGCGTGCATAGCCATAGATGTCGACAGTGGCGTCATCCGTTTTGAATTCAATCGCTGAGGCCGGGTTGGCCAGGCCCATCATTAACGCGCCGGACAGTGCTGTGATTGAGAGGGAAAGTTTGTTCTTTGTCATCGCTATTGCCTTTTCCGTGTTGTTTTTGCTGTTGTACAGGGGTCACGCCAGGGAAATAGGGCGACCCGACGCCGGGTGTTACCCGCGCCGGGAAGCTATCAATGACAAACTATTCGCACAATTATCTAATTTGGATAATTAATATGCCTGTATTGTATGGCTTTGAGGGCTACTCTTCGGAGAGTCCGAAGTTGATCGGTGTGCTCAGGCTATCAAGGCTGCCTTCATTAAACAGTGGGCGGCCTTTCCAGATTCCCTGCTCAACCTGTAGCGTGACCTGGTGCATCACTGTCTCGGCCAGCTTTAGTGTGGCCAGCGTGGGGGGGAGGTCTTTCGGAGTGACGATGGAGAGTGAGCGAAAGAGTTCCGGGCTGGTAATGGGGACGGCGACCACTTCACGACGCTCCAGCATTTCGTGGACAGAGGCATAGGAAAGCACGGTGTACCCCAGCCCGCGCCGGACCAGGTCGGTCATCAGCGGCCAGGCGTTAACCTCCAGAGCCAGCCGTAATTTTTGCTGAAGCTTCATTGCCTCTCGCTCCATTAACTCCCGGAGCCCGTGTTTTTCTTCCGGCATAATCAGCGGCAGATCCAGCACCTCACTCAGGGTCACGCTGTCACGGCTGGCAACTTCGCTGCCTGGATTGGCAATCAGATAAAATCGTTCCTCAATAAGAGGGGTGTATTGCAGGTGTTTTTGCTTGCCGTAGCTGTAGGTGATCGCAAGGTCGACTCGATGCTGGGCAACGAGTTGCTGCAATGTGCCACTCATCGCCGATTTCACGGCGAGTGACACCTGTGGATAGGACCGCCGGAACTCTTCAATTACTCCCCCGGAAAAACTGTAGGCAGCGGTTGGCAGTATCCCAAGCACCACCTGGCCCGTTACCTCACCGGCAATGGCCGAGACCGAGGCCTGGGTGCGCTCAAGATCCTGCAGTATGGCCTGTGCCTTCTCATACAGGAGTTCGCCAGCTGGCGTCAGGACCACGCCGCGACCATGGCGGACAAAAACGTCTACGTTCAGAGCTTCTTCCATCAGTCGAATCTGCCGGCTCAAAGCTGGCTGGGCAATGAAAAGTTTCTCTGACGCGCGACTGAAGCTGCCGGTATTGGCGATGGTCAGAAAGGTGTTCAGCTGGCGGAAATCAATCTTGATCTGGAGTGCCATGGCGGCCTTCTGGGTGTTTGGATTGGGTGGTTTGCTGAATTATACAAGAATTAGATGGCTCGTATATAAAGCATATAATAGTGGTATTTTTTGCCCGGTGGTAAGGTGCCTCTCATCGTAAAAGGCATTGATGAGGCTTGCACCGTGAGTGACGTGAACCTGCTGGCAGAAAACGAAGGACTGAGTGGATTCAGGGACGTCCTTGGGTTTTCCCTGACCGAGTGGAAGGAGGGGCAGGTGGTGATTGAAGCGCCTGTCTCTGGGCGGCATATGAATCGTAATGGATTTGTGCACGGAGGCGTTGTCAGCTCGTTACTGGACAGCGCGGCTGGGCTGGCTGGTACGTTTTGCCCGGTTCCCGGGCATATTCGGCGCTGCAGCACCATTTCGTTGAACACCCAGTTCATGGCGCCTGTTCAAAGCGGCGTTATGATCGCCACCGCACGCCAGCTCAGCCGCGGAAGAAAGATCTTTTTCGTCGAAGCGTCGGTAACGTGCAATGGCATATTGGTTGCGACCGCTCAGGGATCGTTTCGATACATTTTCGGCGGCGAGCACGAACAGGGCGTTCCCGTCCAATGAAATCGATTCAGTTGAAGATGCGGGCTTATGACTGACGGCTCCTTACTCGCCTCGCTGCGCTCGGTTCTCGGGTATGCGGCCCTGGCGTCGGCGGCTTCGGTGTTCTTGCCAGGGCATGCCCAGGTAACGGCTGTTCTGGCCATCCTGGTCATTTTCATGGGGTGGGGGACATTAAGGCCGATTGCCAGAGTCATTGGGTCACTGGTCTTGTTTGTCCTGATTCTGGCATGGCTGTTTGATGCCCAGGTGCTGATAAGTGCCTTTGGCGGTATGTCTGCCATTACCGGGCTGGTTCTCTCTGTCATGTTTTTGTCCGCCGTGCTTGGCAGATCGCAGGATCTGGAGGTGATTTCACGAAGCCTTTTCCGGGGCCGGTCAATGGGTCGGTATCTCGGGCTCAGTGTCGGAACCAGCACTCTGTCTGTGCCTCTGAATTTCGGCTCAATTGGTCTGGTTGCTCCCATGATCGGTACTCAGATTCGGGATGGGGGAGAGTCCGTCGCGACCCGGAACGCCGCCCGGGCTGTGATTCGCGGGTTTGGTGCGTCACCCATGGGGTCGCCACTTTCGGTTGCCGTGGTCATGACTGTAACTCTGCTTCCGGGCCTGGAAAGCTGGAGCCTGCTGGCCTGGAGCGTGCCATTCGCGTTGGCGTATCTCTTTGCAGGCGCCTGTTTCCGGGAAAATGAACACACCGGACATACCGGGTCTTTCGCTCCGGTAAACGCGCCGGAAGACCGGGCGCAGGTTGTTGGATCGTGGCTTCGGTTTTTGGGGCTGGCCGTGCTGATCTCATTATCGGCATTTACGCTCAACGCCAGGTTTGGCTTCCGGTATTCGCAAGCGGTCACTGTCAGCTGTCTGGCGGTCGCCGTCCTGATTCTGCTGAAGCGGCGACTGGGGCGTGCGGGCACCACACTGCCATCCATGGCCAATGTCTCGAATGAGCTGGCCATTATGGGCGGAGCGTCATTTCTGGGGGGAGCCCTGGCGGCTACCGCGATGAATTCGCTGGGTAGTGATTTTTCCCTGCCCGGGGCGGCCTATCCGGTGATCGCACTGTGTGTTCCCTGGCTGTTCTATCTGGGGGGGACAGTGGGAGTAAACCCAATCGTCTCCGCAACAGTGGTCGGCGGTATTCTGGGGCCTGTCTGGCCCCCGGAAGCGTTTGTAGGTCTGGGCCTGGCGATGGTAACCGGGTGGGGCATTACCATTGCCGGAACACCATACTCTGCCAATGCACTTCTACTAGAACGGTTCACCGGATACGGCGCTCGCCGCGCAGCTTATGGCTGGAACCTGCAGTATTCAATGCTTTTTCTCGGACTAAGCGGTTGCCTTTGTGCAGCCCTGGTTTACAGCGCGCTTTGATAGCGTGGTTTTCATACGTTGGTAAGAACATGGGAG
Organism: Marinobacter daepoensis DSM 16072; assembly: GCF_000421165.1. GTDB lineage: Bacteria > Pseudomonadota > Gammaproteobacteria > Pseudomonadales > Oleiphilaceae > Marinobacter > Marinobacter daepoensis. Next base: position 394,675 of record NZ_ATWI01000009.1, on the reverse strand, counting down.
GCCGGAATGGCACTTGATCAAGAAACCCTGAATCAGTTTGTCGACAGTGTGCGTCGTTATGTTCGGGATCGATTGGTCCCTCTGGAGATGCAGGTGGCAGAGGAAGACCAGATTCCGGATGACGTCATTGAAGAGCTGAAAGAGCTGGGGCTGTTTGGCATTTCCATTCCTGAAGAATTTGGCGGTCTTGGTCTGAATATGGCCGAAGAGGCGGCCATTATTCAGGAGATGGGCTATACCTCGCCGGTCTTTCGTTCCATGTTTGGTACCAACGTAGGGATTGGCTCCCAAGGCATCATTATTGATGGGACAGAGGAGCAAAAGGCCCGCTACCTTCCAAAGCTTGCTACAGGTGAACTTATTGGTTCCTTCGCACTGACCGAAGCGGACGCTGGATCAGATGCGGGATCCGTGATGACGTCAGCTCGGCGCGAAGGCGACGATTACATTATTAATGGTGCGAAGCGCTTCATCACCAATGCACCCAGGGCGGGTGTTTTTACCGTGATGGCTCGGACTGGCTCTAAAGAAGAGGGCGGGCGCGGCGTTTCTGCATTTCTGGTAGATGCCGACTTGCCGGGAATCAGCCTGGGCAAGCCCGACAAGAAAATGGGTCAGAAAGGCGCGCATACCTGTGATGTCATGTTCGACAATGTCAGGGTGCCAGCTTCCGCCCTGATCGGCGGAAAAGAAGGGCAAGGTTTCAAGACGGCCATGAAAGTACTGGACCGTGGGCGACTGCACATCAGTGCGCTGAGTGTTGGTACGGCAAAGCGTCTGATTGATGAGAGCCTGGCCTATTCATCACAGCGAAAGCAGTTCGGAACAGAAATCGCGAACTTCCAGCTCGTTCAGGCCATGCTGGCAGACAGCCAGACGGAATACTATGCCGGTAAGTGCATGGTTGAAGAAACCGCCCGCTCCTACGATGCAGGGCAGCCAGTGTCTATGAATGCCGCAAGCTGCAAGCTGTTTTGTACAGAAATGGTGGGACGTGTGGCCGACCGGGCCGTGCAGATCCACGGGGGCGCGGGTTACATCAGCGAATACTGTGTTGAGCGTTTTTATCGGGATGTCCGGTTATTCCGTCTCTATGAGGGTACATCACAGATCCAGCAGTTGGTAATTGCCAAGCAAATGCTGCGTAAGGCATCGGGTTCACTATGAGTCGCGAGTTCGCTATGTCCGGTCCTTTAGCTGGTATTCGTGTGCTGGATCTGTCTCGCGTGATGGCGGGTCCCTGGTGTACTCAGATTCTCGCGGATCTTGGGGCGGAGGTTATCAAAATTGAGCGTCCGGGGCTGGGAGATGACACGCGGCATTGGGGCCCACCGTGGCTAAAAGACAAGGATGGGAATGCTACCCGGCAGTCTGCCTATTATCTGTCAGCTAACCGGGGCAAGCACTCAGTTACCGTTGATCTGGGACAGCCCGAGGGTCAGAAACTGATCAGGGAGCTTGCGGTCGAATGTGATGTTCTCGTAGAGAACTTCAAGACCGGAGGCCTCGCAAAGAAGGGGCTTGGGTACGATGCCCTTTCTGAAATTAATCCCGGTCTGATTTACTGTTCCGTCACAGGGTTTGGGCACACAGGGCCGATGGCCAGCGATGCCGGTTATGACTATCTGATCCAGGCGCAATCCGGGCTGATGAGCATTACTGGTGTGGCCGATGGTCAGCCAGGGGCCGGCCCCCAGAGAGTGGGCATGGCTGTGGCTGACCTGACCACGGGTATGAATTCGGTCATCGCCATTCTTTCTGCCTTGCATCACCGGTCGAAAACCGGTGATGGCCAGCACATTGACATGGCCTTGCTGGACGTACAGGTCAGCTGGCTTGCCAACCAGGCGCTGAACTACTTCTGCAGCGGAAACGTGCCGGGGCGCACCGGGGAGTACCACCCCAATCTGGCGCCTTATCAACCGTTCCCGACGAAGGACGGTCAGGTCATCCTTGCGGTTGGGAATGATGGGCAGTTCCAGCGATTGTGTCAGGCAATGGGGTGTCCGGAGCTGGCAGAAGACCAGCGGTTTTCAACGAACCCTCAGCGCGTCCTCCATCGGCCGGAGTTGGTCGGCAAACTGTGTGAAATTATGCGCACACGCACCAGCCGAGACTGGATGGATACTTTGGTGAAGGTCCATGTGCCTTGCGGGCCAATCCAGAACATCGCGGAAGTCTTCGAGGATCCTCAGGTTCTTGCGCGTGAGATGAAGCTTGAGCTCGAGCATCCGGTATTGGGCAAGGTGCCGGGCATCGCTAACCCGATCAAGTTCTCCAGAACGCCGCAGAACTATCAGAAGGCTCCCCCCCTGCTGGGGGAAGACACCGATGCGGTACTCACGCGGGTATTAGGGAAAAGTGCCGAAGATATTCAGAAACTACGATCCACCGGCATTCTCTGATGCTGCTGGTCCCTTTTTCTCCAGGGCCGCTGCTCGCTTTATGAAAGTGGGCTTTGGCTCTTTTTTCCAGGGAGACAGATTTCTATGTTGGTGAAATACGAACGTATCGATGAACTTGGTGTTATTACCATCAGTAACCCCCCGGTTAACGCGCTTTCCCACGGCGTCCGGAGCGGTATTCTTGAGGCTGTAACGCAGGCGCAGGCCGATGATTCGAAGGCGATAGTCATCCTGTGTGAAGGGCGGACCTTTGTGGCGGGTGCGGACATCAGCGAATTTGGAAAGCCAATCCAGGAGCCGTCCCTGCCGCAGGTTAACGCCGCGATTGAAGCGTCAGTCAAGCCGGTGATTGCTGCGATTCATGGTACGGCGCTCGGTGGTGGGTTTGAACTGACGCTGAGCTGCCACTATCGCTGTGCGGTGCCGTCTGCATTTGTTGGCCTGCCGGAGGTCACTCTCGGGTTGTTGCCGGGCGCTGGCGGGACGCAGCGTGTGCCCCGATTGATCGGTGTAAAGGCTGCGCTGGACATGATGACCAGTGGTGAAAAAGTGCCGGCCGACCGCGCCAGGGATCTTGGGTTGATTGACCGGGTGCTTGAGGGTGACCTGCCCGAGGCCGCGTTAGATTACGCCCGGGATTGCGTGGCTGGGGGCCTGGGTGTCCGCAGAATTCGCGATATGCAAATCCCCGTTGACAGCGGTGATGAGCAGACACTGGACGCGTATCGCAAACAGCTGAGTAAAAGGAAGCGTGGCCAGGAGGCGCCTCAACGTATTGTCGATTGCGTCGAAACCGCACTGAACAAGCCGTTTGATGAGGGGCTTGCCTTTGAGCGTGCGCAGTTCGTGGAATGTACCCAGTCCGGTCAGTCGGCTGCACTCCGTCACCTGTTTTTTGCAGAGCGTCAGGCGCTTAAGGTACGCAACTTAAACCCGGACGCTTCCGCCCGCGAGATATCCCGGGTGGGTATTATCGGCGCTGGGACCATGGGGGGCGGTATTGCCATGGCCTTTGCCAATGCCGGTATTCCGGTCACGCTGCTGGAACTGAATCAGGACGGGCTAGACCGGGGGCTTGCGTTAATTGCCAAGAATTATGGTCGCACTGTTACCCGAGGCAAGTTGTCAGCCAGTGAGGCTTCGTCACGACAGGCTCTGATTACTGGAAGCACGAACTACGAAGACCTTGGCGCGGTTGATCTGGTTATCGAGGCCGTTTTTGAGAGCATGGACGTAAAGAAACAGGTGTTCAGGCGTCTCGATGAAGTATGTCGCACCGGGGCTATTCTGGCGACAAATACCTCTTACCTGGATGTAAATGAAATCGCGGCGGCAACTTCCCGGCCTGAAGATGTGGTTGGTCTTCATTTCTTCAGCCCGGCGAACATCATGCGGTTGCTGGAAGTGGTTCAGGCAGAGCACACGGCTGATGATGTCATTGTAACGGCGATGGCGTTGGGCAAGCGCATCCGGAAAGTGCCGGTGCTGGCTGGCGTCTGTTACGGATTTATCGGTAACCGTATGCTGAGGCAATACGCCAAAGAGGCGCAGTTGTGCATGATCGAAGGCGCAGCGCCTGATCAGATTGACGGTGCCCTGACGGATTTCGGGATGGCCATGGGTCCCCTCGCGGTAGGGGATCTGGCTGGGTTGGATATTGGCTATAAGGCCAGGCAGGCGCTGACGGATGAACAGAAAGGGGATCCCCGCACCTACTGCATTGCAGATGCATTGGTTGAAATGGGGCGCCTGGGGCAAAAGACGGGGGCGGGATACTACCGCTATAATCCGGAAACCCGGGCCCGGTCGTTTGATCCCGAAGTGCTGGAGGTCATCAGGTGTGAGGCCGAGAGGCACGGAGTTGTGCAGCGCACGCTTAATAATGAGGAAATCCTGGACCGCCATATTCTGGCTCTGGTTAACGAGGGCTTCCGCATTCTGGAGGAGGGCATCGCCCAGCGGCCGGGCGACATCGATCTGGTGTATGTGCACGGTTACGGTTTCCCATCCTATCGGGGTGGGCCTATGTTCTATGCCAGCCAACGCGGGTTGGATGTGGTCTGTCAGCGCCTGGAGGCCCTGGCTGATCAATCCGGGGAGCGCTACTGGGAACCGGCACCGCTTCTGAAACAGCTGGTGGATCAGGGGCAGTCCCTGGACGACTGGATGAACAACCAGCGCTGAGGGCTGGACCTGTGGTCACAGCGGGGCGACAAGAAGGCCCCGCTTTCCCTTTTTCACTGACTTGCATAGCCGTAGTGGGGCTGTCATCATCCCGCACCGAAAAATGACCGATTATCGAACGGTCAACGGTTGCGTACCAATTTCAAAGGGATGGATTCGGTGAGTCGCGAGAATGAGGGTAATGTGGCTGCAGACAAAGAGTTCCTGACGACGTTTGCGCGTGGGCTGGATGTCATACGTTCGTTCGACACTGACACGCCGTCAATGTCGCTTTCCGCCGTGGCTGAAAAGAACAATCTGTCCAGGGCATCGGCTCGCCGTTTTCTCCTGACGCTGCAGAAACTTGGCTACGTCTCTCAGGACGACAAGAAGTTCAGACTGACCGCCAAGGTTCTGGAGCTGGGTTATTCGTTTCTTGCCTCTCTGGATTTTTCCGAGACGATCACACCTTTTATGGAAGAGGTGTCTTACCAGTTGGGTGAATCCTGCTCTGCACTTGTACTTGATGGTGTAGATATCGTGTATGTGGCGCGGATTCCCAGACGAGGGCTGATTCCGATTAACCTCCAGATTGGGGCACGGTTGCCGGCGTACGCGACCTCCGGGGGGCGGGTATTGCTTGCATACCTGCCAGCCCAGGAGCTGGAACAGGTGATCCAGGATACCCATTTCGAAAAGCTGACAGCCTATACGAAGGGGCCTGAGTCACTTAGGGCCGAGCTGGAACAGATTCGAAGGAATGGTTATGCCATTGTGGATCAGGAGCTGGAACTCGGTATGAGGGCGTTGGCTGTTCCGGTTCTCGACCGCAGGGGCAGGGCGCGGTTTGCTCTCAACTCCAGTAGTCACGTCAGTACGGTGTCGGTTGATCGTATTGTCGAGGAGTATGTTCCGATCATGCAGAGCGCCGCTCGGAAAATTACCGAAGTCTTACCCTGACAGGGCCCTCTTTCTCCTTCCTGAAACGCTTCTGACGATTTTTCCAGGCTGTGGTCAGTAACTGGCCTCAGCTATGCCTCCTCGTGGCAATCTTCCCATCGCCCTGCCTTTATTTGAACCACTTCACATTTGGTTGTTCCAAACCCTCAATGGGTGCCGGAGTTATTTGGGGCAAAAAAATCTTGCACCGCACTTATGAATATGTGAGATTACTCCCGCGAACAATAATCGAACATAAGTTCGATATGCGAACAACGACATGACTAACGAGGACAATCATAAAAATGATGAGTTCAAAAATAGGGTTCCGTTTGAAGCGTAGTGCACTCTGCGTCGTGACAGCTGTATCCATGGCCTGTGGTGGTGTCGCACAGGCCGACGAGTGGCCGGATGACAACATCCGTCTGGTGGTGCCGTACTCTGCGGGTGGGACGACAGATCTGTTGTCCAGAAAAGTTGCTGATCTTCTGCAGCGTGAGCTGACCACCGTGGTGGTTGAAAACCGTCCTGGTGCCGGCTCAACGGTTGCGACCGGACAGCTTGCTCGTGGCGGTCGTGGTTCAGACCACATGCTGCTGATGGCATCCCCCGGGCACACCATTGGTGCTTCACTCTACCCGAATCTTCGTTACGATCCGGTGGCAGACTTTGCCTTTATCCGGAACGTTATCAATATCCCCAACGTGATGGTTGTGCCGGGCAACAGCCCTTACAACACGGTGGCTGAATTTGTTGAGGCGGCTCGTGCCAAGCAGTTGTCGTTCAGCTCGCCCGGGATCGGCAGCTCCGTACATATGTCCGGTGAACTGTTCAAAAACCTGACCCAGACCCAGCTGATTCATGTGCCCTTCCGAGGCTCGGGTGAGGCGCTGCCTGCGCTGCTGGCGGGTGATGTCGACGTCGCGTTTGAAAACATGCCAACGGTCTATCCCCATATTCAGTCTGGTAAACTCAAAGCATTGGCTGTAACAACTCCGCAGGAGTCTGAGTTTCTGCCGGATGTACCTTCCATGCAGCAAGCAGGCGCCGGTTATGGCCTGGAAAACTATGAAACCTCTGCCTGGTTTGGCCTGATCGCCCACAAGTCGTTCCCGGAAGCCGGTCTTGAGAAACTGGAATCTGCACTGGCAAAGATTATGTCCGGAGAAGATTTCCAGAACTTCCTGCCACAGTTCGGTGCGGTTGCAGGTGAGGAAGTCGGAGATGACTTCCGTACGATGGTGGATAACGAAGTGGCAAAGTGGTCTGAGGTCGCTGAACAGGCAAACCTGAAACGCTGAGCAACTTAGCCGTCACAGGCGGGACAGAGCCTAAGGCCGTCCCGCCTTTTTCTTTGAGGCTGATCTGCATAGAGGTCAATCATGGAAATATCAGAAGTTCAATCCAGCAAGGCTGCTAGCGACCATTACGGTCTTCTGAACCCGAACTCCGTGCTTGGAGGGGTGTTCTTTGTACTTTCGATGGTGTTTCTTTTCTTCATCATCCCGAACTACATTAATCTGCCGCCCTACATGCAGCATCCATTGCTATCGCCGCAATTTCTTCCTCAGCTGGCGGGTTGGTTGGTGCTCATTCTGGCCTTTGTGCTGATGGTCAGCGGGTTGTTCAATCCCCCAAAGCGGGAGGAAGCGGACGAGCTTCGCCGGGGTGTACCTGTGCTTCGTCAGGTCCTGATGCTCGCGGCGGGCGCCATTTATGCCATGTTTTTCGAGCAGTTTGGTGCTATTGGCAGCGGCATTTTCGCGAGTGTGTTGCTGTTCCTGGCCAGCGGGCTCCGGAGTGTCTGGATTTACGCGTTGGCTGTCGTTTTTCCCGTGGTTGTCTCGCTCCTCTTTATTCATGTCCTGAATGTGCCTCTGCCAACAGGAACACTTTGGGAAGCTCTCTTTCAGCTGTGAGGGCTGTGCGCCGGATGACTTAGCCATCCGGAGGCAGCGGAAAGGTATTTGTCTGAGATCAGACAGAACGCTCTTGGGTTAGTAACGATGGATAATTTTTCAGAAGTCCTGACACTCTTTCTGAGTGTTGATAATTTTCTTGCCATTGCGGCAGGTGTGCTGATCGGCGTCGTGGTTGGCGCGATCCCCGGGCTGACGGCAACCATGGCGGTTGCACTGGCATTGCCGTTTACTTTTTCAATGGAGCCGGTTACGGCGATTTTGTTGCTGGTTGGTATCTATAAAGGTGGCATGTACGGCGGCTCTATTACCGCGATCCTGATCCGGACGCCCGGTTCGCCGGCTTCTGCCTGCACACTGCTTGATGGTTATCCGATGGCACAACAGGGGCATGCAAAAAAAGCCCTGAAGACAGCGTTGTATTCCTCCGTTGTCGCGGATCTTATCTCAAATATTGCACTGATTTTCTTCGCGGCTTACCTGGCCAAGATCGCACTGAACTTTGGTCCGCCTGAGTATTTCTGGCTGATCTGCTTCTCCCTCACGATTATTGTTTCCGTATCAGGAAACTCGGCTATCAAAGGGCTGATTGCTGCCGGACTGGGTATCATCATTTCGACCATTGGTCTGGACGCGGTGTACGGAACCCAGCGCCTGACTTTCGACAACTACAACCTGATGGATCGGGTATCTTTCATTCCGCTTCTGATTGGTCTGTTTGCGATTCCGGAAGTGATTGATTTCTACACATCGAAAGTTGCGCCGCATATCCGGACGGCCGTTTCCGGTGCCTCTCTGACCTGGAAGGAATTCAAAGGGTCGTTGAAAACCGTCATCCGGGGTAGTGTGATCGGGGTTATTATTGGTGCGATTCCCGGAACCGGTGCAACCTCGGCCGCTTTCATCTCATACAGTGAAGCAAAGCGTACGTCACCAAGAAAAGCCAATTTTGGTAAAGGCGAAGTGGAAGGGGTTGCTGCCGCGGAAGCCGGAAACAACGGTGTTGCTGGTGCAACGCTGATACCGCTGCTTTCTCTGGGTATCCCGGGCGACGTGATTACCGCGATTATTCTGGGTGCGTTCATGATTCACGGCCTTACACCGGGCCCTGTTCTGTTCCAGGAAAACCTTCCGCTGGTGTACGCTCTGTTCTGCGGCATCCTGGTCAGCTCATTTGTTCTGGTGTTCGTTGGAAACGCGGCCATCCGGTACTTCTCGCTGATTGCGGACATCCCGAAAACCATTCTTCTGCCCATTGTTCTGATGTTCTGTATTTATGGTGCGTATGCGGTAAACAACAGTACGTTCGACATTGGCCTTATGCTGGCGTTCGGTATCCTTGGCTTCGTGTTTAACCGGACTGGCGTGGCAGCCGCTCCTTTCCTGATTGGTTTCATCCTTGGCCCCATGTTTGAAGACAACCTTCGGCGCACGTTGCTGATCAGTAAAGGCGATCCGACCATCTTCTTCCGTGGCCCGATTGCGTGGGTGTTTATCACTCTGACTGTTGCCTCCCTGGTATTCGCGTTCCGGCGGTACTGGGTGTCACGTAAGGAGCAGCAGGCCGAAGCCTGATGTTCTCAAGGTCTCCGGCACCTCAGTCATTCACTGAGGCGCCGGAGCCTGAGGCGTGCCCATCGGCCTCTGGCGGGCACGTTCCTGCCTTCCCGGACACGCGCTTTCCTTTCTCCTCCGTATTAACCCCTACCTGCCGCGACCCTTCCCGGTAAAACTGACATCAATCAATCCCTGAAGGCTCCAAAGCACTACATTGGGTCTCAAGCAAAGGACATGACACACCATCCTGAACAGGGGATTCCGTATGAAAAAACAGAAACTTGCGCTGTGTATTGCTGTTGCCGGTTTGGCCTCGGGGCCTGTATTCGCTCAGAACGTCGTTGAGGTGCCGGAGCTGGACGTTGATTTCTATGGCCATATCAACCTGGCGGTCATGCACGCAGACACCGGTGAAGGGTCCGAGCAGTACATCGTGGACAACGATTATGCGTCAAGCCGGGTTGGCGCGAAAATCAGTACCGATTTGCAGGATGTCGGCTTGAAGGTTGGGGCGCACGTAGAGTTTGAATACCAGCATAATCCATCAAATCTGGTGACCCCGGACGACCGCTCAATCAAGGGTGAGTGGAACGAGCGCCATATTAACCTGTTCGCGGCGGGGCGTTACGGCAAGATCTCGGTAGGGCAGGGTTCCGGTGCAGCCGATGGTGCAACGGAAGCCGATTTGTCAGGCACCAAAGTGGCTTCATTCCCGGATTTGGCGCTGGTGGGTGGTGCGTTGAGGTTTGTGGACGATTCCGACGTCGGGCCAACCCTGTTTTCTTCGATCCGAAACCAGGATTTTGAGGCCCGTTATGATCGCCTGCGTTACGATGCCCCGGCCTGGGGTCCGGTGACGCTGTCAGTGAGCCAGGGCTATAAGGACGACATGGATATCACCGAGGTTGCGGCAAGGTATAACATGCACCTTGAGGGGCTCGGTAAGCTGTCTGCAGCGATCGGATACTCCACCAAAGACGTTGGCGGGGCGGCTGGCGATTTTGAAACGCTGGGGGGCTCCTTGTCCTGGTTGCACGACACCGGCATTAACATGACGGTCGTCTATTCCAACGCGGAGAACGACGCGGGCCGGGACTCGGATTTCAACATGTTCAAGGTTGGCTATAAAACCGGGAAGCACGCGTTTACGGTCCACCGGGCCGAGGGCAAGGACTTCGATCCGACCTATGTTGACAGTGCGGGCATGAAGCAGACCGTCATGGGTTCTGATGTTGAAATCTACGGGGCGGCTTATGTGTACCAGCCGGTCAAGCGTTTGGATGTGTACGTTGCCTATAACAACTTCGCTCTGGATGCAGACCGGGGTGATTATGAAGACGTTAACGTTGCGATGATTGGCAGTCGGCTGAAGTTCTAGGCCTACCCTCCGATATCACCGGGCTGGCGTTTCAGGCCAGCCCGGCTGACTGCAGTATAAACACCCCGATGGTGATGGTTACGCTGGCCAGCAAGGTCGTAAGCGCGATGATGTTGGCGGCCAGCCGGTCGTTACCGCCGATCGCCTTGACCATGACAAAACTTGCGGCTGCCGTTGGGCTGGCGAAGAAAAGAAACATCAGCCCCAGCTCCCGGCCTTCAAACCCCGCCATCCAGGCGACCAGGGTGCACGCCGCCGGTAGTGAGATCATTTTCCATACAGATGACCCCACCGCAGGACCACTGTCCTTTTTTATTGCTTTCGAGGAAACGGTGGCGCCAATGCATAACAGAGCCAGGGGTAGGGTAAGAGAGGCAAAGTAATCACCGCTTGTCATGACCCAGCCTGGCAGCCGGAGCTCCAGAGCCGCAAACGGTATGGCCACGACAACGGCAATGATCAACGGATTTCTGGCAATGTCTCTCAGAGTGGTTGCCAGGTTCATGGTTTTTCCAGGTTGGTAGGCGAGTAAGACAATAACCGAAAGAGAGTTGTAGGTGACAATCACAACGCCTAGCAGCAGACCTCCCGCAGACAGGCCATAGTCTCCATAAAGATTGGCGGCCAGGGCCAGGCCCACGATACCGCAATTTCCCCTGAATGCCCCCTGTACATACACTCCCCGGTCTTCAGAATGTACCCGTTTCACTGCCCACATCCAGACTGCAGCAAAGCTCGCCAGGGTGGCAAGAAAGTAAAACCCGAGCACGTCTACATTGAGGGTTGTGTCCAGATCGGCTCTGATGATACTCAGAAAGACCAGGGTAGGCAGCGTGGCCTTGAAGACCAGCGCTGAGGCGGTTGCAACGAAGCCCTGGTCGATCCATCCGATGCGCCGGAGACCGAGGCCGATAAAGACCATGGCGAAGACGGGCAGGGTGGTTTCCAGAGTATGGAGGAAGGTTCCGAGCAGGCTGGTCAATGGATTGTCCTGAAGCCGGTAAACTCGTTGGTAGGAGTTTCCTCATGAACAGACACCCCGTCGACGACAGCCTCTTTGGGGCCTGCCAGGCACCAGGTTCTGAGGGCATCGAGCTGTGGAAGCTCACCTTCCGCAAGAATCTCGACCCGGCCATCGGGTAGATTTCTGACCCAGCCTGTCAGGCCCAGGCGACGGGCAGTCTGTTCGGTTGACGCTCTGTAATACACGCCCTGAACTTTTCCGTTAACCAATAGGTGCCAGCGACGATTTGCCATAGCGTCTCCTTGCCCGTTTACCTGTGATCGAAACCAAAAAGGCCTCCGCTAGGGAGGCCTGTTCTTCACATTATAACGATTGTCAGTCGAATGTTCTCGGACGGATGGAATCCGGCTTCAGGAAGGGTTTTTCCCCGGTGTTGTCGTGATCACCCAGAATCTCCCCGTCTTTTTCCCGGGCCTGGCCGTACAGCGAGTGCTTATGGAACGTTGGCCCGAACTTCTCCAGTGTTTCCTTGATGTCACCGGTGTAACGAGGGTCCTGCGGACGCTCCTGGCTGTCCATGTAGAACGCAATGTCCCAGGCTTCCTGGTCTGTCAGGGAATTAGGCTGGCCCAGCGGCATGTTGTTCTTGATAAAGCCGGCAGCGGTGAACAGGCGAACAATGCCTGCTCCCCAGTTGTTGGACATATCGCCCCAAGTGGCCGGGAAGACGGTCTGGTTGTCGACACGAAGACCTGAGCCATCTTCGGAGTGGCAGATGGCGCAGTTCTCTTCGTACAGCTTCTGGCCATTGTCATAGCTCAGTTCAGCCGGGCGCTCGGGGGCGGGAAATCCGCGGCCATAGACCGGCTGCTTCGGATACATCTCCACCCCCGTGGCCAGCCACTGATGGTAGGCGGACAGCGCCAGCATATTATCGCTGCCATACTCCAGCGGTTTTCCGTTCATGGAATAGGTGAAGCAGCCCGCGATGCGCTCTTCCAGGTTATTCACGTGGCCGTTCTTGCCCCGGTAGCCCGGCAACGTCACCGCCGCCGGCCAGATGGGTGCACTGAATGGCATTCTCCCTTCACCAAGGTGACAGCTAGAGCAGTTCATGTTGTTGAACACGTACTCGCCACGGAGTTGCTGAGTGTTGGTGAACAGGTCGTAGCCCTTGCGAATGACTTTCTTCAGTTCCGGGTGAATATCGGCTGCCTCAAGATCCGCCATAGTAGGGGGAATATGAACCAGCTGGTTTTCCTTCGGAGCCGGCAGCCCCATGGACGTCAGTTGGTCGATGTACGCCTGGGTTGTGGCGTCGTAGTCAGCGCCGTGGGCCGAGAAGGCGAAGGTTCCGGAGAGGGCGATAGTAAGCAGTTTGCGAATCATGGTGTCAGTCCTCTCAGTTATTGCCCGGCTTCTGGCTGGCAAGCCATACAGCCACGGCGTGTATGTCATCATCGCTCATGCGGCGGGCGATAGACCCCATCAGGTCTTGTGGGTCGTTCTTGCGAGCGCCGGTTTTCCAGGCCTTGAGCTGAGCTTCAATGTAACCCGCATGCTGGCCGGCAATCCCCGGGAAAGCTTCGCCGGCACCGCGGTTGCCCGGCCCGTGACAGCTTTTGCACGAGACAATGTACTTGGACCAATCGCCCTGTTCGGCCAACTGCTGGCCTCGTTTCAGCGTTGCAGGATCCGCGTTTTCCCCACCCTTGCCAGCGGTTGGTTCAAGCTGGCTGTAATAGGCCGCAACGTCTGCGGTTTTCTGGTCGTCCAGCATGGAGGCGAAGGGCGCCATAGTGGGGCTAAGTCGGGTGCCCTGTTTGATGTCCCGAATCTGCTTGGCAAAGTACTCGGCGTTCATGCCCGCAAGACCGGGCCACGATTCACCCCCTTCAAGGTTCATGCCACTGCCATCGGGCTGATGGCAGGCAACGCACAGGTTCGCGACTTCTTTACCTCTGCTGGCATCGCCGGCAGGAGCCGACACAGCCATGCCTGCATAGGTAACCAGTCCGAGTGCGGCTAGCGTAACTGGAAGTTTTTTCACGGTAGACAGCCTCTCTCTTTATCATCAAAAGCACTTTTAGTGCTTCAGGTTATTTAGATATAGCTTGATATAATCGGCGGATTCTCGCTTGACGAAGGTCAAGATTGCAATGGAACCCCTCCGAAAGGTGAAGAGGGTGATGCAAGTGGCTGAGTTTTGGTTTACTGTCATGACCAAAGAATGGCGACAAAGAGCCATCTGCTAACGAATGGACAGGGATATTTATGGCGACCGTTAACCCATCGCAGGAAGAGTTAAGGCAAATTCTCGACGACATCCCCAGTGACCAGCCTGTTGTGATGTTGAATCTGCTTCGATTCCGGGACCGTGCAGTCTACAAGGATGACAGTGACGCATGTTCAGGAAGGGACGCTTATGAACGTTATATGCGGGAAGCTGCACGAAGTGTGTCGGCCGTTGGTGCTGAAGTCATCTGGTCTGGCAGGAGTGTGGGCTCTCTGATCGCCCCTCCGGATGAATCCTGGGATCAGGTCCTGTTGGTGCGCTACCCTTCGATCAACGCCTTTCTGGCGATGATCGAGAGTGCAGAATATAAGGGAGTGGAGAAGCACCGTACCGCAGCGCTGGAAGATTCCCGCCTGGTGGCGAATGTTGAGGACGCCTCCTGATCAGAGTGCGCCCTGCAACAGACCGGTCTGTTGAATAGCCATGTAGGTGATCGTTCCTGCCGCAATGGAGAGCAAGGCATTGCGGCGCCACAAATGGATAGCGATCACCAGAAAGGCCGGTATCAGAGCATCTGCGCCAGGCAGTTGCCCCTGCCAACCCGATGAGCGCTGCAGAAATACGGTTGCCAGCAGCGCCATGACGGCCGCAGGCAGAAAGCGGCCGATGTGTTTGACGAGTGGGTGGTCCGTGTGTTTCTCGAAAAACAGGAACGGCACCACACGGGTAGCGAAGGTGGCCAGGGCAGACACGGCAATAAATGCTGCCAGATAATAGCTCTCAACCACGGCTAACGTCTCCTGCTAATACGTTACTTCGGTGCTTTCTGTAATGGATAAGCAGCACGGTGGTGACGATAACAATACCGGCTACCAGCTGATGTGTGGCTGGTACCAGCATAATTGCCAGCCCTGCCGCTGCAGCTCCCGCCCAGACCGGAAACGAATCGCCGAGCGCCTTGAGTTGCTCAATCGTCAGCACAATAAACAGGGCCACCAGAGCAAACTCAATTCCGGTGCTGTTGAACGCCACTGCTTCTCCGAGTACCGCTCCGAGGGTGCATCCTGCAATCCAGTAGAGCTGGTTCAAAACGGTAATGCGAAAGTCGAGATGTTGCTCCTGGGATCGATTGTCGGAGCGGGGGCGACTGGTCAGCAGAGAGTAGGTCTCATCCGTCAGGCCGAAGATAAGATAGGCCTTGCGCCAGCCCGCGCCGCGAAACTGCCCCAGCAAAGACAGCCCATAGAAGAGATGCCGTGCATTCAGAACAAGCATGGCTATGGCGACTTCCAGAAGCCCGGCGTTGGCCGCTAGAAGGCTAACCGCCAGAATCTGGCCGGCGCCTGCATAGATGACCAGCCCCATCAGAGGGGCGACCCACCACGCGTAGTCGAGTTGAGTGGCAAATAGAACGCCAAATGCCATACCCAATGGGATGTAGCCAAAGAGAATGGGAAGGGTCAGTTTGAAAGCTTTGTGATTCATTAGGATCCGACGGGAAATTAAAAAGGGATGATAGTGAATTGAGCGCAGGTTTTGAAGGACGGGCACCGTAGATCTGAAAAACGTGATAATGTGTCTCCATTGGCGGGGGTTCTTGTCGGGCTCATAAAACCGTAACATACAGCGACTGACTGGAGGTTTTATGAGTAACGACGCAGTTCAGCCATCCGAAGCAGACCCCCGGGAAGAAAAATTTGTGGTTGACTCAGGCCTGCTGACGGAGGATCAGTTGGAGGGGTTAGCTGAAGAGTACTGCACCCGATACCATGGCCTGAATGAGACAGAGCACCCTCTGGCAGAGCGGGGCCGGGTTATTGAGGCAGTTCGCCGGGGAGAATTGGTGGTCTGGTTTGATCCGGTGGAGAATACTGCCGGGCTGGGTGCGCCTTCCAACTCTGGAGTGTGGCCGGGGCAGGAGATCATATAGGATTTTCCCGCTCTGGCTATCGGCTGGCCCTGCGAACCGTTACAATCGGCCTGTTTTCCCCATACCTGACGGCGAGGTGAGTTTTGATCAGGGTATTGGTTGTTGACGACCATGAGCTCGTGCGCTCCGGTATCACTCGCATGCTGGCTGACAATCCCGACATCGAGGTGATTGGCCAGGCTTCTTCTGGTGAAGAGGCAATTGACTGTGTGCGAGAGAACCGTCCGGATATTGTCCTGATGGATATTCGCATGCCGGGTATTGGTGGCCTGGAGGCAACCCGCCGCATCCTGCGAATTGACGACTCCATCCGCGTTATTGTGGTGACTGCCTGCGCGGATGATCCTTATCCGGCCAGAGTGATGCAGAGTGGCGCCACCGCTTATATCACCAAGGGGGCCGACATCCAGGAAATGGTGCGGGCCATTCGAAAGGCGCATTCCGGACAGCGTTATATCAGCCCTGAAATTGCCCAGAAGATGGCTCTCAAGCAGTTGGGTGGAGAGCGAGAAGACGACGGGGAATTGTCGCTGTTCGAGCGTCTGTCTGAGCGTGAAATGCAGATTGCCATGATGGTGGTCGATTGCCAGAAGGTGCAGGACATTTCTGACAAACTGTGCCTTAGTCCGAAAACCGTGAATAGCTATCGGTACCGGATTTTTGAAAAGCTGGAGATTTCCAGTGATGTGGAACTGGCCCTGATGGCAGTAAGGCTTGGATTGCTGGATGCCGACAAGGTCTGATTCCGAGCCTTCTTCCGGTAAGTTCGACAGCCAGAGCTTCCTGAAACAACTCACCGAGCGGCCTGGTGTTTATCGCATGTACGATGAGCCCGGGGAAATTCTGTACGTGGGCAAAGCTCGCAATCTTCGTAAGCGGGTGAGCAGCTATTTCCGCAAGACGGGCCTGGCACCGAAAACCGAAGCCCTGGTTGCCCGGATAGCGACCATTGAGGTGACGATCACAGGCAGCGAAACCGAAGCTCTGTTGCTTGAGCAGAACCTGATCAAGTCACTGAGGCCGCCCTACAATATTCTGCTGCGGGACGATAAGTCGTACCCGTACATCTACCTGTCATCCCACTCGGATTATCCGTCTCTAACATTCCGGCGAGGACGCACCAAGAAGGGCGGCGGCACCTGGTTTGGTCCGTTTCCGAGCTCTGGCGCGGTGAAGGAAAGTCTTAATATTCTACAAAAGGTTTTCCGCATAAGATCTTGTAGTGAAAGCTATTTCCGAAACAGAAACCGGCCTTGCCTTCAGTATCAGATCCATCGATGTACCGCTCCTTGTGTGGGGTACATAAGTCCCGAGGCGTATCTGGAAGACATTCGCCATGCCACTATGTTTCTGGAAGGCAGGAATCCGGCCATTCTCCAGGATCTGATGAATTCTATGGAAACGGCGGCACGTAGCCTCGAGTTTGAAAAGGCGGCCGCATATCGTGACCAGATCAATAACCTGCGGCATGTGCAGGAACAGCAGTCGGTTGATGGGGAGGGGGGCGATGCAGATGTGATTGCCATTGCTCAGGACGCTGGTGTGGTCTGCGTGGTTGTTATTGTTGTTCGTGGTGGCCGGGTGCTGGGCACCAAGGACTATTTCCCCCGGTATTCCCTGGAACAGACAGAAGGCGAATTGCTGGCGTCCTTCCTCGGCCAGTATTATTTCGGTGGGGATACCCGCCGGGAAATTCCCAGGGATATTCTGGTGCCTGTTCCCGTTGAGGGGCAGGAGTTGCTCTCCGATGCATTATCAGAAGCGGCCCGGCGCGAAACCCGGGTTCGCGGAAACGTCAGAGGCGAGCGTCGGCGTTGGCTGGAGCTCGCCATGACCAACGCCCGGCAGACGCTCCTGACGCATCTTGCCAGTAAGGAAACGGTGTATCGCCGGTTGCTGGCGTTACGCGACTTGCTGGAGTTGCCCGAAACGCCATCGCGTATGGAATGCTTTGATATCAGCCACAGCCATGGGGAAAATACCGTCGCATCCTGCGTCGTTTTCGACGAGAATGGGCCCCTGAAGAGCGACTACCGTCTCTACAACATTGAGGGCGTGACGGCTGGCGACGATTATGCCGCCATGAAACAGGTGCTGACCCGCCGCTACCGACGGGTGGTCGGCGGTGATGGAAAACGGCCAGACCTTGTTTTCATTGATGGTGGCAAAGGGCAACTGAATGTGGCCAGGGAAGTCTTTGAGGCGCTCGGGATTTCCGATATTCCCTTGATCGGGGTTGCTAAGGGAGTTACGCGCCGCGCCGGAATGGAGCAGCTCATCGATGCGCTGACCGGAGCGGTTTTCAGGGTTCCGGCGGATTCGCCGGCCCTGCATCTGATTCAGCACATTCGGGATGAGTCCCATCGTTTCGCCATCACGGGGCATCGGGCAAGACGTGACAAAAAGCGTCGGCAGTCGACTCTGGAAGGCATTGAGGGTGTCGGCCCAAAGCGCCGGCGCGAGCTGATCCGTTATTTCGGCGGTATTCAGGAATTACGAAAAGCCAGCATTGATGAGATGGCCAAAGTTCAGGGCATCAGCAAGTCGTTGGCCGAGACCATTTACGCAGCATTGCACGATCAATAGGATAACCATGAACTTACCGAACATACTGACCATGTCCCGCATCGTGATGATTCCGGTATTCGTGGCTGTGTTCTATTTACCGATGCAGTGGAGCTATCTGGTCAGTGCACTGATCTTTGCCTTGGCAGGGCTCACTGACTGGTTGGACGGGTATCTCGCGAGAAGGCTGAACCAGAGCACACCGTTTGGTGCCTTTCTGGACCCGGTTGCGGACAAGCTCATGGTGGCGGTGGCACTGGCTGTCTTGATCGAAGAATATTCTGCGGTCCTGCTGACCATTCCTGCAACGGTCATTATCGGTCGTGAAATTGTTATTTCTGCGCTTAGGGAGTGGATGGCAGAAATCGGAAGCCGGGCCAGTGTGGCTGTTTCCTATATCGGGAAAATAAAAACAACGGCTCAGATGGCCGCTATCGTCGGGCTACTGGCCTTTCCTCCGGGCAATGTCTGGGCCTACGTTGCTATTGGCTTGTTGTACATCGCCGCTGCGCTCACCCTTTGGTCAATGTTCCTGTACCTGCGGGCTGCCTGGGGCGACCTGTTTCCCAAAGCGGAAGGCGGACACAGTTAAATGCATGTCCCGCTTAGCATCGTTGTAGGCATTTCTTTCGTATGCGGCCCATCCGATGACCGCTTCCCGGCCGTCGTCTGACAGCCGGGCAAATGGATTGAGACGCTGAATCTCTCGCTGCGGAGGCAGAGTGGCACCCAGGTTCAGAGTATCTTCTATCCGGTGTTTCAGAACGGGTTTTTCGTTGTCGATCCCGAACAACCAGGCCCGTGCAATCCATTGATGCTTTTTGCTTCCGGATTGTTGCTCAAGGCCGCTCAGCAGTGTGTTGCCGTCGGCACTTAATTGGAAGTTCAGGTTGAATCGGTAGGTTTCTGTAAAAACGGAAGCTAAAGCAAAAGATGGAGTGGCCGGATTATCGGGGCCCTGAACGACACTGGCCCTGGGCAACGCAAAAGCGCCGCCGGCGGCCCAACGACTTTCCTGGGTTGGCTTTGTCCAGACACGCAGCCCGGAATGGGCCACTCTTACTGTTACCGGTTTGTTGAGCAGGCGATAACGAGTGTTGTCATCTTCCAGGTTGCTGTACTCGCCAATAACCAGCGTTTGACCGTCGGCACTGACCTCAACTGCCGGAGCGAGCTTTGTTTGCTCGTCTGGCCAGTGTTTGGCGAAGTCAGTCATCAGCTTTAATGCCCCGTTCTCCTGGTGATACTCAAGCACAGTGGCCTGGTAGCTGAGGCCGTACTCTTCTATTCGGGACAGGGCTACATAGATATGCTTGCCGTCCGGCGTTATAGCCAGGTCTGAAACCCAGAGCGATTGATAGTCGGCAGGGTAATCAATATCGGCCAGAGGCTGTTTTGGGGCGGATGTGTTGTAGACGGCCAGGGTTTCCGGGCCGGCAATGACGACGATTTGATCGTCATCCGTCACCTCAAATAACCAAGGTGGGATGCTGCGCCGCTTGCCGGAGCCGTCATTTTCAGGCGCCTGAACGACCGGAAAGAGCACTTCGTCTCCAGCGCGGTCGAACCTGGCTAGTTGGTGACAGAGCAGTTGAAAGCCACACTTTCGGGCATAGAGTGCGCCAGATTCCGGGCTGACGTGCCAATCCCGAAGTTGATAGCTGCTTCCTACCGGGTAGCTGAGGTTGGTTTCCTGAAACGCGCCACCCGGTACATCAAGGTAAGTCAAACTGACCGGAGCCTGTTTCGTGTAATCCCAGCCTGAGCTCATGGGCGAAAAAGACAGCAAGGGTATGCTCGAGTAATTGCTGAAATGGCCGGCAGAAAAATAGGGCAAAGCTGGATTATCCTGCGGGGGGGCATTCCGGTTTGCTGGTAACGCAAAAGGGTTTCCGTCTGGCAACGGGTGCTTGCTCTGATGGCGGTTATCCCTGGGGGTACGGTTGCCCAAATGTCGCCAGGTTGTTCGTTTGTACTCTTCCACCCATGCTTTCTGACGCGCCTCGTCTTGCTGCTGAGCGAGTTCTTGTCTCTCCCGCTTCTGGCTCTCACTGTACAGCTGCCCCCCCAAAACCAGGACGATAAAGATTACGAAAGCAATGCCCGCAACTCGGGATGGTAAGGCTGGGGCTGCGGTCTGGGTGGGTGCAGAAGGGCGGGAGCGGTGAGGATATGCTGGCCTGGGGTTGCGCCGGGGCCGAGCCCTTGGCTTTTTGACATCGATGGCGACATCGCTTTGCTGGCACTGAGGACACACGTTACCCCAGAATGCATGATTCCGGTTTTTCTGGCAGACGGTAAGGCGCTCGAAAGCCCCGGCCAGAATCGTCTCCCACTCAGAGGCTTGTGGCCGGGGTTCATGGTCGCGAAATGCTTTGCTGAACAAATCGGTGACAATGTTGGGGAAATCCCTGTGCAGACTCCAGGGTGATGGGTCGATGCGCCGATGGCCTGGATTGCCGTAGGCATAAAGCCCTTTCCCGATCCGGCTCTGGGTATCGGGAGGAATCTCGGCCTTACCTTTAGGTACGCCCTGATAAGGGTGAAGCCCTTCGTTCAGTAGCTGAAAAATAATGACCGCGAGAGCAAACAGGTCCTGTGGCTGCCCAAGGGTCTCGGGTTTTTGCTCCTGCGACCAGGCTTCTGGCGCAATGTAACCTGCGGTATATTGATGCCCGGGGAGGAATTGGTTCTTTGCCTGAATCGCAAAGCCGTCGCAATCGACCACCACGATGTCGGCGGTGTCG
This sequence comes from Marinobacter daepoensis DSM 16072, assembly GCF_000421165.1. Taxonomy (GTDB): domain Bacteria; phylum Pseudomonadota; class Gammaproteobacteria; order Pseudomonadales; family Oleiphilaceae; genus Marinobacter; species Marinobacter daepoensis. Next base: position 373,872 of record NZ_ATWI01000009.1, on the reverse strand, counting down.
CGGTTCACCAGCAGGTTGGCGGGCTTCATATCAATGATGCAGTGGCCTTTGGCGTGCAATTGGGCCACTCGGGCAGCCAGATTGCCAGCAGCTTTTACCCGGAAGCTACGGCTTTCCAGCAGCTTTCCAAGATCACGCCCACGGCGGGTCAGCAGCAGATCCAGGTTGGCATAGTCCGCCACTGGCAACAGTGGCATTGCGTAACCCACAAACTGCTCGTTCTTATTGAGCACCAAAGCGACCGGCCAGGCAAAGTGTGCCATGCCGACATCATCCGGAGGGCTCTCAAGCATCCGACGGATCTTGTCTGCGCGTTCCGGGTCCTTCGCTGGATCGTGGTAGATCTTCAGGGCGAGTTGCTTTTCGGGCACCCCGAAAATTATGCCGTCTGCGCCCTGGTTCAGGGGCTTGTGCCCCAGCCTTAAGGTTGTGCGCCGGCCATCCAGATAGATCAGCGAATAATCAGTTTTGGCGTTGGTCATTCAGCCACACAAGGGTTTTGTCGTCGGCCGTAATCCGGTCCGCTTCGGGAGACTGCAAGGTGCTCATCAGCGCCTGGCTGCATTCCGTATCATTAGTCTGGTTGAGGAGATAGCGGTGTATGGGTACCAGAAACCGGGAGGTTGGGCGCCAGGGGGCGGTTTTCACTGCGAAACTCGCCGTGCCATCGGACATCAGGAACCAGGACCGGTATTTTCCGGGAACTGAAAAAATACGCAGGTGACGGCGCCAGTCGGGCAGGGTGAAAAAGTAGGTGGTTTCGGCAAAATCACCGTTTTCAGGTTCGCTGACGACAAAGTCTTCCCAGTCAGGGGTGGCTGTTCCCAGAACGATGCCGTCACCTAGATGAAACACCACACTTTGATCGTGACCCATGGCAACACCGCACAAGGTGGCGTGGAAGTCGGATAACGGGCCACGCTCTGCCAGAGCGCGGCGGGTGTTCTCGATAGCCTCCGCCAACGTACCGATAATGGTCTGAGAATCCAGGTTTTCCAGTTCGCAGATCAGCGCTTCGCAAACTGCATCCGCCAGGCATCGGGCGCCCTCTGCTGATCGGGAGGCGGACCCGGCACCATCACAGACGCAGGCAACAACCCCGTGTTCGTTTGCCTTCACGCGCCAGGCGTCCTCGCAGACCGTGCCTGTGTCAAGGTGGCCTTTCCCCGTGGCAGAGGCCCCGGCGTAACGGAAGGTCATATCAGACCTCGATTTCCGCCCAGGAGTCTGTAGCCGGCAGGCTAATGGTTTCGCCCGGTACGCTGGCGGAAACCGTTGACATACTTCTGCTTAGCCAGATGAACAATTCACGAAACTGAAGCCCTTTCAGCTTCTTCGGTGTTTTGTTTGAGAAGCGGCCAAGTGCTTCGAAATCGGCTCCTTTTGTGCCGATGGGGAACACAATAACTCGCTTGTTCTTCTCTTGATTGCGGGCCTGATCGGCGTAGGACTCCCAGCCATAATCGTTGGGGCAGCCGTCGGACAGCATAATGATCCAGGGACGAGTGCTGGAGATACCGTTGGCATCATACAGGGCTTTCTGATTAGCGATCTCATCCAGTGCCTGAGCCATGCCCTGGCCAAGCGGTGTCAGGCCGTTGGCGTGAAGAAAGGGCGGCTCGAAATCTGTGGCATCGGTCCAGGGCTGAACAACCCTCACATCTTCCGGGCCACCAACAGTAATCACCATAACCTGAACCCGAAGTGCCGCAACGGGATCATTTTTGAGCTCTTCGGCAAAGGTTTTCAGGCCTTCGTTCAGTTGCCGGATGGGCTCTCCCGCCATGGAGGATGAAATATCCAGCAAGAGCACGCAGGGGGTGCGCTGGTTGGTGTTGTCGGCGAATTCGAGGCCGGGGATGGCAGACATAGATACTGTCCTTGTAGTGAAGAAATGAATGTCAGGCGGTCCGATTCATAACGCGGCGGCATTTTAGCGTTGAAACCGGACCCCAGCAATTAATCCTGGAGCCCTGGCTGGGACTCCAGGCACTGGTGTGCCCAGCTTGTGATGGCGGTGGATGCGGTATTCGCGGCCTTGCTGAAGGCTTCCATCAGAGGCTCCAGCTCGGTGCCCGAGGCCGGGACCTGCTGTTGGTAGTCCTGCACACACAGGCTTTGCCTTGATCGGTTTTCCATCAGCTCCAGATGGAAAGCAATGGTCACCTCGGCGCCATCCTGGGTCTTTTGGGCTTGAAAACGGTTGATCTCTGAGACCAGGGTAAGGTCGGCGGTTGCCGGGCTGGTATCGGTCATGACATTGGCGAAGCCGCCACTGGCTCTGAGTGTGTCGATCAGGTGGTCGCGAACCACCACGGGAATACTCTCCCGCCAACGGGCGTCTGCCATTGCCTGATATTCGTAGGCCGAAGGCTTGATCAGAATCCGGGCACTATCCAGCGGGTCGGATGCCATTGGCGTATCGACGCGAAGGCTGACCGGTAGCGTCCGGTCGAAGGTCAGATGTTGGCTGGCTGGCATCAGTTCCATAAATCGTGGCGGTTCCGGAACGGGAAATACCGTGCAGCCGGAAAGCATCATACTTAGAAGCAAGGTTGGTGCCTTTTTCATTCTTCATACTCCTTGATTCTCGCTCCGCCCCACAACGTGCCGGTAGGGTCCTGCTCCAGCCTTCGGGTGAATGAGTTCAGGTTACGTAGCGTGCTCCGCAGCTCTCGCAGGGCCGGCGTAATCTCACCCAGGCCTTGCAACCCTGCGTCCAGTGCAAGTTCGTTGTCACCGCTGAGCAGGTCGAGCCGTTCCAGAGTGGGTTGTAATGTATTGAGCGCTTTTGACATAGCCAGAAGCATTGGTTCCACTCGTTCATCCAGGACTTCCCTCGAACGGTCTGCGGCGGCAGATACCTTGATGGCTGCTTCTTCTGCGCGAATGCCGGCAGCGTCGAACTGGGCCAACAGGGCCTCAAGTTCACCGCGGCTGTCTAACAGGGAGTTACTGGCTTGCCGGGTATTTTCAAGAATGGAGGCGACGTTGGCCAGGTTGTTCTCCGACATGAGCTGGCTTGCACTTTCCAGTAACTGCTCTGCTTTCCCAAGCATGGCTTCGCTGTTGGTCAGCAGATTACTAAAGGCGGAGCGGTCGGCGGCTATTAGCGGGGGAGCTTCCCGATTTCCTTCCAGTATCGGACTGTCGGGCGTGCCGCCGGTAAACTGAATGCTCATGCTGCCTGTGATATTGGCCAGCACCAATGTGGCGTGGGTGTTCTCCCGAATCGGGATGTCCCGGTTAACCCGGATCAGTACGCGAACATGGGCCGGGTTATCAGGTGCCAGGGTCAGATCCAGTACGTCCCCGACGGGTACGCCGGTGTACAGCACAGGATTGCCTTTGGCCAGCCCGCCAACGGGGTGGTCAAATCCAATCTGATAATAAGCCCAGTCGGTATCGGTGGAGGATTTTCCGAGCCATAAAGCGAAAAGGAGGGCGGCACCTACGGCAGCCAGGGTAAAGAATCCGATAATCACATGGTGGGCTTTCGGTTCCATTAACCGGGCTCCTGTTGTGAGTGCCTTTGATGGGCGCTGAGGGCTGCACGCCCTCTTGGGCCATGGAAATAATTCTGAATCCATCGGTCATCGGTTTGTGCGACCCGTTCCAGAGTATCGGCAACCAGCACTTTCCGTTGGGAAAGCACCGCCACGCGGTCGCAGGTGGTGTACAGGGTATCCAGATCGTGGGTGACAAGAAACACGGTTAGCCCCAGTGCGTTGCGAAGCGTGACGAGCAGTTCGTCAAACGCTGCAGCACCGATCGGGTCGAGCCCTGCGGTGGGTTCGTCCAGAAACAGGATTTCGGGGTCCAGGGCCAGGGCCCGGGCCAGCGCTGCACGCTTAACCATGCCTCCAGACAGTTCGGCCGGGTACTTTTGCGCCGCATCGGGGGGCAAGCCCGTCAATGCCAGTTTCATTCTGGCCAGTTCTTCTGATTGTGGTCTTGTTAACCCTGCATGCTCAATCAGCGGTAATGCAATGTTTTGTTCCAGATTCAGTGAGGTAAACAGGGCGCCCCCCTGAAACAAAACGCCGAATCGCTGTTCGTATCGGGAGCGTTCCTGCGAAGACAGGCCGGTCAGGTCCTGGCCGAAAACCGTAATGTGTCCACCGGACGGCGGGTTCAGCCCGACGATGCTTCGCAGGAGCACTGATTTCCCTGTTCCGGAGCCTCCCACCACGCCCAGAATTTCCCGGGGATAAAGGTCCAGATCAAGATTCTGGTGAACAATGTGGGGGCCGAACTGATTGTTAAGGCCACGCACCTGAATGATCGGGTGGTCGGTCATCGGGCTACCATCCCATTTCCAAGAAGAACAGAGCAGCGACGGAATCGAGCAAAATAACCATAAAGATCGACTGAACCACGCTTGACGTGGTGTGCTGTCCGACTGACTGAGCGCTCCCTGAAACCTTGAAGCCTTCCAGGCAACCAATCACCGCGATCAGAAAGGCAAAGACCGGCGCTTTGGCAAGGCCGACCAGAAAGTGATTCAGGGCGATATCTCGTTCGACAATGGCAAGGAACTGGCTTGGTGGAATGTCCAGCGCAAAAGCACAAACAACCGCGCCCCCAATCATCCCGGATATCATGCCGATAAACGTCAGGATGGGCAGGCTGAACATCATGGCAAGTACTCTGGGGACCACGAGCAGCTCAACCGGGTTCAGGCCCAGGGTGCGAATGGCGTCCAACTCTTCGTTCACCTTCATGGCACCAATCTGCGCCGTGAAGGCACTGGCGGTTCGTCCCGCCAGAAGGATAGCGGCCAGCAGAACGCCGAATTCCCGCAGGAATGAGAAGGCCACGAGATTGACGGTGTAGATGGTTGCACCAAAGTCTTCCAGTACGGTGGCGCCAAGAAAGGCGACGACGGCGCCAACCAGAAACGTTAGCAGGGCGACGATGGGAAGGGCGTTCAGGCCGGTACTGTGAACCGCGGCAACAAATGGGGTCAGTCGCCAGCGGGCAGGGCGCGGCAAAATAAAAACGAGAGTTGAGAGGGTTTGGCCGATAAAGCCTGCCAGCAGCCAGGTCAGTTGCCAGAATGAGACGACTTGTTGTCCTGTCTGTTCCAGAAATGCCAGCACCGGGTTTACCGGCATGGCCTCTGGCTCTGGTTTTTCCATGGCTTTTGCCACTGCATGCACCAGAGCGCGCTGCTCCTGGGGGAGTTGTGCGTGGTCCAGAGCCCGGATCAGGGCGTTTGCCCCCAGCAACCTGACCATCAGGGAAGCACCCGCGGTGTCCAGCCGGCCCAGTCTGGAAAAATCGGGTTTGGTGCCTGCGGCTCTCTTCGGGGGCGCTTCGATCTGTCGGCTCAGGCGCTGATAATGGTCCAGAGTCCAGTCTCCTTCAAAGGAGATCGTCGTGCCACTGAATTCAGCGTTTCCGGCCTTGTGGGCCCCAAGCGGCTGGGAGAGTCCAGTTTCATTTGCCACGGTGTCACGGAGTCCCTGTCTGAGTTCCCTGAAAGCTTAAAGATTCCATTGGATGTCTGCCAGTGTTCTGCGCTCCTCGTTATCGTGGCTCGCCAGCAACATGGTTACGCCTCGCTGTTTTTCCTCAAGCACCATGTCATAGAGAATCGCTCTGGTTTCGGGGTCAAGGCCGGTCATGGGCTCATCCAGTAACAGGATTGGTTGCTGGCGCAGGAGTGCTCTGAGCAGGGCAACCCTCTGACGCTGGCCGCCGGAGAGCTCGCCGGGCATTCGAGCGCCGAAGCCGGCAAGCCCGGTACGTTCGAGCCCGGAGTCAATCGCTTTACGCTGACTCGGGGTCAGCTTGAGGCCGGGGTGTATGCCCAATCCGATATTACTGAAAACGTCCAGATGTTCGAACAGGTTATGCTCCTGAAACACGCTGGTGACCGGCCTCTGCCAAGGGTAGAGGGTATGGATGGGGTGTTGATCCCAGAAAATCTGGCCTTCATCGGGTGACAGGAAACCGGCAATCAGGCTGAGCAGTGTTGACTTGCCGGACCCGCTGGGGCCTTGAATGGCCAGGCACTGGCCTTTGGGCACCGTTATGTTGAAGCGCCACTGCGTTTCGTTTGGGGCATACCGAAAACACAGTTGATTGATTTCAAGCATGGTCAGGCTCCGGCACCGGTTTTATTGCCCCGGAGCCCTTGCCGGAGGAGGGCGAGGAAACCCCGGAAAGCGAAGCAAAAATTGATATCAGCACCAGCAACAACCAAAGCCCGGTACCTGCGGCCTCGGTCATGCGGTAGCTGCCCAGTTGCTGGTAGAGCAAGACTGGCAATGTGGGTTGGCCGGGGCTACCGAAGAGGGCAATAACGCCAAAGTCACCCAGTGACAAGGCGATTCCGTAGGCCAGAGCAAGGGCGATCGGGCGCCGAAGGATTGGCCAGTAGAGCCAGCGCCACCGATACCATCCCAGAACACCAAGCTGATCTGCCTGGTTCTTTGAGGCACTATCCAGGCTTGAAACAGGCCCCCTGAGAACCTGAAGCGTAAACGGTACCGCCATCAGGCCGTTGATTAGTGCGACCAGACTCCAGCCCTGCATGGGGTTGCCAAGTTGCGGTTTCAGAAAAATGAAAAGACCGGTGCCCAGGACCAGAGGGGGAACGATCAGGGGCAGATAACCGGTCATCGCCGGGATGACTGCCAGCCAGCGACCAGATGCGCGATTGGCTGCGGCCAGGGTGAGCAGGGCGACGGCCACGGCGCCAACACCGGCGGGAACGGCAATCAACAGGCTTCGAGCGGTGGCCGGCAACAGCTGATGATAAAGCGCTATTGGCTCGTTCATGGGTATCAGGGCTGGCAGCCCCCGTACAGCGATGGCCACCAGAGGGGTCATAAGAAACACAATAAATGCGGCAAGCACTAGCCCGCAGGCAACACCAAACCATTTCCCCCTCACCAGCGACGCGGGTTGTGAGAGCTGGCGGTTCGGCATAAAGGCGGTATCGAGGCGTTTTCTGAACACAAGAAACCAAAGGCTGCCGCAAATCGCTAACTGGCATAGCGCAAACAGTGCCGCCTGAGTGAAATCAAATTCAAATCGTAATGCCTGGTAAATGGCCACTTCGAGGGTGGTGGTTCGTGGCCCGCCTCCAAGCGTCATAATGATCGCGAAGCTGGTAAAGCAGAGGGTGAAAACTAATGCCGCAAGGCCTGGCAAGACGGGTTTAAGCGCTGGCCAGTGCACCGCTCGCCATAGCCACCAACCATGGAGCCCCAACTGGGAAGCAACCCGTAATCTGGGCGCCGGGACAGTCTCAAGAGCTTGCAGAAGAATGCGGGCCGCCAGCGGCGCATTGAAGAAAACGTGGGCCAGAAGAATGCCATTCAGTCCGTACAGGTTCCACCCATGGCCCGGCAACCCCGCATCCAGCAACGCCGTGAACCAGCCTTGACGGCCGAAAACCGCAATAAGGCCGGAGACTGCAACAATGGTGGGCAGAACCAGGCTGAGTTCCAGCAACCTGAGAACCAGCGCCCGACCCGGAAAAGCCCGGAAGCGATTCAGGGCGAAGGCAACGGGTAAGGCGATGCCAAGGCTGAGGATAACAGATAGAAATGCCTGCCACAGGGTGAAGCGAATCACGTTTTGAAAATAGGAGCCTGCCAGCAATCGCCCGGCGTCCGATGCCCCTGATGCCTGCAGCAGGCTTCCCAGACCAAGGCCAGCCAGCAGCAATAGCCCGGAACCGATCACGAGGCCGGGCCAGAGTTGCCAGCGGGGATGACTGAACGGGGGGGCTTGAACCTCGTTTGCCATGGGGTCAGCGGGTAAGCGCATCCAGCCAGTCATTCACCAGGCGCCGCCGAATGCCTGAAACGTCGGCTGGGTCGAGATAGAGGGCCTGGCTGGGTTCGATGAGCCGATCGAACACCTCTGGCATCTCGCTACCCAGGTCGATGGCCGGGTACATGACGTTTTTCAGGGGAATGTGACGCTGGAAATCGCGGGTCAGCATAAAATCCAGAAAAGACCGGGCAAGGGGCTTGTTGTCTGATGTTTTAACCAGAGCGGCGACTTCAACCTGGAGATAGTGCCCCTCTTCAAACCGGGCTGCCTGGTAGCGGTCGGTCTTGTCGACGGCCATGTGATAGGCAGGTGACGTGCTATAGGAAAGAATCATAGGAGCCTCGCCATTCATGAACAGCGAAAAATAGCCATCGCTCCAGCTCTGGGTGGTGGCCAGTATCTTGCCACTGAGCTGCTGCCACTTGTCTGGTGCCTGTTCGCCATAGACAGAGTGCATCCAGAGGAGAAAACCTAACCCCGGGGTGCTGGTTCGAGGGTCCTGAAGAATGATCTTCAGGTCGTCCGGGGCCGCAATCAGAGCTTCGAGGCTCCGTGGGGGCTCTGGTAATCGTTCCGTATCGTACACGAAGGCAAAGTAGCCCCAGTCATAAGGCACGAAGGTGTCGTCTTTCCACTTGATGGGCAGTGCCAGATCATCCAGTTTCCGTTCATGGTGATCCAGTAAGCCGATTTGCCGGGCACTTGCCATGGTGCCCGTATCGAGCCCCAGGACCACATCGGCCGGGGTTGATTCGCCTTCAAGGCGTAAGCGCTGAAGAATGGCCCCCCCGCTATCCAGAACCGTGTAGTTAAGTGTGCATTCGCAGTGCGCTTCGAACGCCTCTTTTACAGCGGGGCCGGGGCCCCACTCGGCGGCAAACGAGGGGTGAGTGTACACGTTCAGTTCGGGCTGCGTGTCTGCTCCTGCAAGGAGCGGCAGCGCGGTCATTACGGCAACAGGCAACAAGCGGAAGAACATAAACAGCACCTTTGGGTTCAGGGACGGGGGACCACACCTCGAACACCACTGAACCGTGGCGCCTCAATCCCTACGCCGGTGTTATCCGGGTCAGGTTCCGCGGGTATGGTCTCAGCCTGCCAAGGCACCCCGTTGAGTTACACGAATGGTACCACGACGCATCCTGCCTGGCCCGGCATTGGCGCCAATCTGCCTCATCGCACTGAATAGAGTGGTAGGGGAAATGTGAGGGCGAGGCTATAATATGAACGGCTGCTCATAAATTTGCGGCAGTTTTCTTGCCCGGAACGTTTAGCTACGGATTCCGGTACCGACTGTTGAACATCAGGGAACGATATGCTGTCCGATCCTAATACCATCAAGCCGGGCGCCGGGCCGGTTCGTGTCCGCCGCCCCGCATTCTGGACACTGGCCATGCGCTGTACCCAGATTGCGGCGCTCGTTGATATCGCTTTTTTCATCCTGTTTCTTGCGCTCGATTCACCGGTTCTTGCCTGGGTGAACGTGGTCAGCGTTGGGATGTACGTTGGGGCCTATTACGCCTTGAAAACCCGACGTAACCGGCTTGCCGTCTGGCTATTCTGGACGGAAGTGCTGGCGCACGCCGCACTTGGCATCACCATGATCGGGTGGGGCAGCGGGTTTCATTATTACCTGTTGCTGTTTATCCCCGCCATTTGCCTGTCTGCACCGCGAAAGTGGGTCTTCCCGGGGCTCTGCGCGCTTTGGGCATATTATGTGGCGCTGGACGTGTTGATGTGGTCCATTGAGCCATTACAGCCCATTCCCCAGACCGCATTGTATGTGGTGCACCTGTTCAACCTGACCGTGGTCTTCGCCATGTTCAGCTATTTGTCTGTGTTCTATCTCGGCGTGGTGATTGCTACCCAGCGCAAGTTGCAGGCGGTTGCGATTACCGATGTTCTGACCGGCCTGTTAAATCGCAGGCAGATGCAATATCTGTTGGACCAAGAGGTTGAGCGATTCAAAAGGAGTGGCCAGCCCATGGGGCTCATGCTGCTGGATCTCGACCACTTCAAACAAATTAATGACACGTATGGTCACGATATGGGCGATAAGGTGCTGCAGGAGTTTGCGGTGGTTCTCAATGAACAATTCAGAAGCCAGGATCTCGTTGCCCGTTGGGGTGGTGAAGAATTTCTCGTGGCCATGCCGAACAGTACCGGCGCCGACGTTGTAAGAGCGGCTGAGCGTGTGTGCCAGGCCACTGCTGGCAGGGACTGGTCTGAATGGATGGGGGAGGGAAGGAACGTTACCGTGAGTATTGGCGTGTCTGAAATAAAAGCGGGGGATGATGCAGCTCAGGCGCTGTCCCGCGCGGATGAGGCCCTGTATCAAAGCAAGGCAAGTGGCCGTAACTGTGTAATGGGACTGAAGGTTGGATCAAACTCGGGATCGAACAAAAAACATTCAGTAAGTTGTTAAAAAACAAAAAGATGAAAAAAATAGTTGACGGCAAAGGCGGAATCCGTAGAATACGCAGCCGTTGAAGAGGCAATGCCTCGAAACGAAGAGCGGGAATAGCTCAGTTGGTAGAGCACAACCTTGCCAAGGTTGGGGTCGCGAGTTCGAATCTCGTTTCCCGCTCCAATTTCCCACCGGTCACCCGGTTGGAAATCGCAATTCAAGTCTCTCATTGCCTCCAGAGAGCAAAAGCCAGATTCAAGGCTTCCCCGGCGCGGTGGCAGAGTGGTTATGCAGCGGACTGCAACTCCGTGTACGCCGGTTCGATTCCGACCCGCGCCTCCATTTTTACCCTTTAAAATCAACAAGTTACTCTACCCGCATTTAGTTGATTTTCTCACCCAAAAAATATCCAAATTAAACCCAAAATATTATCCGTGTTCTACGGCAGAACATAGTGTGTCCGCTAACTTGTCTGTCATCATCAGGTCTTTTGTTCCCGCTCAAATCTGATCGTTGTCCTTGCCCGCTTGGGCGGCTTGATCAAACGATAATGATTCCGCATGGCCTGCGTTTCATGTCCGCCTTTGTCGTTTTCTCCTTGGCTCAGGAATTCTTCGGTCAGTCCTTTCTTACGGAGGTCTCTGAGGTGGTACATGCCTCCATAGCCCGCTGTCTTGCAGGCATCTCGCCAGGCGGCCTGCATCGTTCTGTGTTTTACTTGTTGGGCTCTGGACCGCTTATCGAAGTAGCGCGGGTATACTAGGAGGTACTCGCTTATGATTGCCTCTTTCCGCTTGAACTCCACAAACCACTTCCACAGATCGGCGAGATCCTCGTTCATCTCGAGTTCGATGCCGATTTTGGTTTTATGGCGAGCAAAGCGGATCACTCCGTAGGCCAAATAGTCGCCGCGATCGATGGGCTCGGCATAGAGCTCGCCTTGGCTTTCCTTCAAATTGAAAACGTCAATTGGCTGCTGACTCATCATGTAAATGAGATCGCAAATCTTCGCACGCCACGTGCCGTCCATATCTCGCTTGTTATGACGATGGACGCACAGGTTCTCAGTTATCTTTCGATAGGCCTCATCAGGGATTAGAACTTGGCGTTTTTCTTCGGCGGCTTTACGGATATCAATCATCGGATTTCGGTCAATGAGACCTTCCTGAACCGCATGGAGAAACACCCGGTTCAATGTATTTTTGAGACCGTTGTAATGGGTCGGCATCGGAAGCCATGGGGAAAGCAGTTTGCGAATCTTGCGAAGGATTTGCGGATCAGAAAGCGGGAATTTTGCATCGTCGCTTTGCTCCAATTGCCGGGCATCACTCGCGTAATCGACTCGGGTTGGTTTAGCGATAGGGGCGCCTTTATTTGGTCCTCGTAGGGATAGGACTCGGCACTCTGACCAAGCTATGCTCTTTCCCTTTATCTGATGGCCAAGGACCTCCGTTCTCCATTTTTTCAGGTAGTCCTGGAGAAGGATGTGATCCCCCTTGCTTGCTGGTATCGAAAGGCTATCCAGCTTTTCAGCCAGGGCGTTGGTTTTCCGTTCTTGGACTTCGGCCTCCCATCTGTGGTTAAGCATTGACCACAGTCGGATTGCTTGATTCCTGTCCTTGGTGTCCAAGGTGCCACGTTTTTTTGTAATCGGATGGATAACGAAGTAGACACCGTCCTCGCTCTGATAGAGCCCAGGGTACCTGTGCAGCGATGAGTGTTTTTCAGAGCGGTATCTTGGTGCCATGTTAGGAAGCCAGTTTATTTGCCAAGTCATGGATAAAGGCGTCTTCTGCAGCGTCAGATCCGGACACCCGACGCTCCATCTCCCGAAAATACCCGTCCAAGTCAATTTTCCAGGCTTTTCCCAGCTTAAAGGCGCCCGGGATAACTGCCAGTCCGCACTCGTCTCTCGCAGCACAAAGTCGACGAATAGTTGATGGGGCAGGTGGCGTACTGTCGTATTCAAAAACGACCTTAATAAAATCCTCAATCGATACCGGACGCATGGCAATCTCCCGAACTTACTGGTTTGGACGCATCTGAGCCCCTAAAGTGTGCAGTTTCAGAGGCACTTCTGCTCAGACATTGAGATCACTCTACGTTTTTTTGGGGAGGAGCAAGTGCAAAACGACCGCATGAAAATACCGTCGTTTTGCGCAAGGAACAGCGGTTTGGTGTGTCAGGGCATCAATTTTGGCGATGAGCCAAATCGTTAGCGGCGAGGCCTATCCTTTGCTGAATACCTCCTTGAGTACTGAGTGGGCTTGGAACTCAGTGGCGATTTGCATAGGCGTCACCCATTTACCTGAATTTTGATCAAGGTACGTCTTCTCAAGGATTCCACCGGCGCTGACCATTCTGTTTACTAGGTCTAGTTCATCACTTTCAATTGCAAGCATAAGGGGGGTATAGCCTGGAATGGGGTAATTCTGTTCTGCGTTGGGGTCTGCTCCCTGCTCGATGAGCAGTCCGGCCATAGCCCGCAAAACATCCAGGTCAAACGACTTTCGCTCTGTTTCAACCAGAATTTTTCCGGCCGCTTGGTGGATGCTGTTATACCTAGGGTTGGAGGCGACTCGTTCCAGATACTGCCGTTGGGCTTCGAGGGTCATACCAAGACTCCCTGAGGTATATCGCCGGATGCTTTCAAGTAGCACCTGATCTTGGGGAACCTGTGTTATCTGTTTTAAGACCTCACTCTTGCCCTTTACCAATCCAATTTTTTGAATGCAGTAGTACAGGGGTGTGCTCAGCTCGATGCCGGCTCTGGAATCTGGCGCGCAACCCATATCAAGTAATTTTCGCAGCACATCGAGCCTGTTGGTATTGATAGCGGCTGTTAGCAGGGATAGGCGCTTCTTCTGCGTAGTCGCATTCAAAACTTCTGGCTCGTGTGGCTTTTCACTCAGCAAAGTGAAAAACGAATCATAACCTGGCTTTTGGTTCGGGGTAGTGACATCCAGCAACTGCACAGCCTGCAATAATGCTGAGTCGCCCGCATCGGACAATTGATTCACGTTGGCGCCAGCGTCCAGAAGTTTCTCTACAGCGTCTGCGTTTTCCCTCCATACGAAATAGGTAAGTTGGGGCATTCGTTTCTGACGAAGCTGGCCGATTTTTATCTTCCGATTTGGATCTTTGGTGGAGGGTTTCTTGGCGAGGTCCTCATCAGTTACAAGAATCGATCCAAGGAAGTCTGGCTCCTGCTGCGGGTACTCTGTTCCGGGGAACGCACCATCAGAAGGGAATATCCTTGGAAAATGTCCTCGATACTGAGGCATGAACCAGTTTTCAAGATGTTTGTCGTATCGGGACGACACAGCGGTTCTGTCTCCGAGATCCAGGGGTACTTCGAGCCCTAGCACTACCTGCGCATTTCGAAGTTGCCTGAGAAATGTCTTAGGGGGCGATGGGAGTATTGCCGCTACGGCCAGGGCCTCTTGGATAATTAGGCCCTGATTTGGCCCTGCATGAAAATAAGACTGCTCAAACGCTTTCTGGTAAGCCTCAGCGGCACGATCCAATTTTCCTGAGAGGGTGAGCCAGCGCGCTTCATGCCAGCTTTGACAGTAGGAGAGCGAGCCTGAGGGGGCAACCTTCTGCAAAAAGATCTTAAAATGCGTGAGTAGCTGTTGGGTGAAAGCTTGATCCGTGGATGCCTTTTCACGACCAGGATTCAGTAGTGTTGCCAGCATCGTATTCAGCTTCGCGATCGGCTTGAATTGGGGAGCTTTTAACAAGCACTCATCAACAATTCGAGAGTGGATATCTTGCGGGTTTGCAGGGGAACGGCCCTGTGTCCGTTCGATTGCAACCTCTCCAAAAGTCAGAGTTCGGTAATAATCAACGGCTCGCGCTGTAACGAGCAGCGCTCGCAATCGAGTTCTCTGTATTTCATCGAAGAATTTGCCAGCATCTTGTTTAGAAAAGAGGGCGCTGAGCGAACTCAGAGCAGGAAGCTGTGTGCCCGTTTGCCACCTTCGCATGCGGTCTTTCACTTCTTTGCTGAGCTGGCCATAGAAATCGTCCCAGCTAGGTACCGATAACTCGAACCATTCGAACAAAGTTGCAATGGCTTGTTTTCCGGGCGTCAGAAACTGTTCTGGGGGTGGACCGTTGAGGTTATTGCTGACGCTTCTCAAAGCTTCAGCTCCAAAGGAGCTGAATAGGTGACTCGAGAGAATTCTCAAAGCTTCTGTGCGAGAAATTCCCTCTAGGCTCAGGTTCGAAACAAACAAGCTGTATGCTTTGCAGAAGGCGGTTAACTTGGCGGCCACATCTCGCCCAAAATCCTCTCCGATGTATCGTGATAGCGGTTCATAGACTACCTTGTCGGTTGCGACGGGAATGGCTCTATAATCAAAATCCCATTTACCGGCATGGTCATCAATCCACTTATCAGATCCCTTTGTGTCAAACGCTCGTGCAAGTGACCTGATGATCTCGAGGTGGTTCGGATAGGCAGGAGTGCTATGCAAGAGTCGCCTCCCTGCGCTCAAGTTGACGAATATCTCGAATGAGATTCTGTAGGGTCCGTCGGTCGCTGGGGCTCGTCGGGATAACCACTTTGCCAATTCCAGGTAGTTCGATTTTCCCGTGCTTTTTGCCAGACTGATAACGCCAACCGTTCTGAATTAGCTCTTTAATCAACTGATTTATATCCTTATCGCTGCTTACTCGTTTCATCGTACTCTCCCGCAACAAGAGAGCGGGCACAAGGCCCGCTCTCTTGTAATGCCTATTTAGAATCCTTTTTTGCAACAGTCCTCTGAGCCCTGGCGACAAACGAATCCTTACTAACTCCACCGCCAGATTGC
Organism: Marinobacter daepoensis DSM 16072; assembly: GCF_000421165.1. Classification (GTDB taxonomy): domain Bacteria; phylum Pseudomonadota; class Gammaproteobacteria; order Pseudomonadales; family Oleiphilaceae; genus Marinobacter; species Marinobacter daepoensis. Next base: position 358,851 of record NZ_ATWI01000009.1, on the reverse strand, counting down.
TTGGCGGTGGCGCTCTGGATCCTTGCCACATCTGCGGCGGTCATGGGCTTGCTTGAAGGTTTCTTGCTCATTTCATATCTCCGTTCATTGGTTGTTTGAATCGTCCCATCGGGACCCTTTGAAATTTACAGACGCGGAGATAAATCGTCGGCAGCGCAGTTGGCGGAAAAATCTGTTTTTTTGCGGATCGATATTCGGTGGGCTTGCGTAGAGCTATTTTTACCACTCGATTGAAACCATAAATTCCAACCTTTCTGCCGTTTTGGGAATTTCATTCAAATCCAAATCAGGCAGATTCCATCATTTAACCATGTTGTCTGATTTGGATCGGTGCCACGGCCCGCTTATCTGATTTGGATACTTCACCCAATTCCCAAATCTCGAATTTGTTTAATAACTTGGCGATTTGGGAGCCATTTGTAGTGGTTCAATGATTCCGGACACCAACGTAGGTGGTAAGATCGCCACCATAAACGAGGTGTCTGATGACCAGGAAGCGACGTTCTTTTTCTCCTGAGTTCAAACAGGAAGCAGCCAGCTTGGTGCTGGATCAAGGTTACACGATTCCCCAGGCGAGCGTGTCCCTGGGAGTTGGTGAAAGCGCTATCCGGCGCTGGGTTAACCAACTGACCGAGGAGCGTGACGGTGTCACCCCGAAGGGCAAGGCCTTAACCCCAGAGCAGCGCCGTATTCAGGAGCTGGAAGCCCGCTGCAAGCGCCTTGAACTGGAGAAAGACATACTAAAAAAGGCTACCGCTCTCTTGATGTCGGACGACATGAATCGTACGCGCTGATAGACCAGTTGAGTGAGCAGATGCCTGTTGAAATGGTCTGCAATGCGTTTGATATCAGCCGTTCCAGCTATTACGAGTACCGCCAACGGCGGAAGCACGTGGATGTTGAGCGTCTGGCCCTGAAGGCTCAGGTAAACCGTCTATTCACCAAGAGTCGCAGCTCTGCCGGCAGTAGAACGATCAAGGGCATGCTCAATGACGACGGCGTTGTCATCGGGCGCTTCAAGGTTCGACGATTGATGAGTGAGCTGGGGCTGATCTGTAAGCAGCCGGGTCCTCACGCCTACAAGCAGGCGACCGTTGAGCGACAGGATATCCCGAACCATCTGGCTCGTGAGTTTACGGTAGATCGGCCGAATCAGGCGTGGTGTGGTGACATCACCTATGTATGGAGCGGCCAGCGGTGGAGCTATCTGGCTGTCGTTCTGGATTTGTATGCCCGACGCGTCGTTGGTTGGGCGATGTCATCCAGTCCCGATGCCGATTTGGTAGTCAAAGCGCTGGATCACGCCTGGGAACAGCGTGGTCAACCAGAAAAGGTCATGTTCCACTCAGATCAGGGAAGTCAGTATGCCAGCCGTAAGTTCCGTCAGAGGCTCTGGCGCTATCGAATGACACAAAGCATGAGCCGGCGTGGGAACTGCTGGGACACTCAATCTACTATTCTTATGAACATCGTACTGGCCTGACCCTTGCTGGGATTGGCTTGACTGCCTTTGCGTTGACCTGTCGGCCAGTACCGATGTTCCCCGAGAATTCCCGGGCCCGGCGTCTGTGACCTAATAGGAGCTTTGTTCTGCACCGTGAGTGTCCTGTCCTGCGATTGGGGTTGGGAATACGCCGCCACTGCGGAGGATGACCCATGAGAATTGAATCGATACAGGAAGTCATTCTGGGTGTGGATACACACCTGGACGTGCATGTCGGAGTGATTATTAGTGAGATAGGTCAGTTGCTTGGAACTCGGTCCGTTTCTGCAAGCACGGCAGGTTATCTTGACCTGTTGAACTGGGCTTCGTCATTTGGTGTGCTGACTCGTGCAGGTGTGGAAGGTACAGGCACTTATGGAGCTGGGCTTTGCCGCCTCCTGCTCGATCATGGAATTACTGTCCTGGAAGTTAATCGGCCTGACCGAGCAAAGCGACGCCAGCAAGGCAAATCTGACCCGACTGATGCCGAAAGTGCAGCTAGGGCTGTGTTGTCGGGTATAGCGACCGCAATACCCAAGCAGCAGTCCGGAGCCTGTGAGGCGATGCGCATTGTATCCGTCGCTAGGCGTAGCGCTGTAAAGGACAAGACGCAAACAATCAACCAGTTGCGGGCCCTTCTGGTCAGCGCACCACAAGACATTCGTGAAAGGCTCTGGAGAGCGAAAACAGACGACTGTGTAAAAGCCTGCGCAAAGGTACGGAACCTGGGTGACAGTGTCCTCTTGCAAGCACTAAGCTCGACGCTCAGATCACTGGCCAAGCGATGGTTGACGCTTGCCGCCGAACTGGATCAGTTTGATAGACAGCTCGATGCATTGACACGAAAGCATGCTCGGCAATTGCGGAGCCGTTTCGGCGTAGGTCCTCATACGGCTGCGATTCTTTTATCTGTTGCCGGAGACAACCCTGACCGCCTGAAAAATGAGGCAGCGCTAGCCTCCCTTTGCGGTGTAAATCCGTTGCCCGCTTATTCGGGCAAGACGACACGGCATCGATTAAACCGAGGCGGCAGCCGAGCTGCAAACAACGCGTTATGGACAATTGCCATGGTCAGAATGCGAAGCGATCCTCGAACCCGAACCTATGTGAACCGACGAACAACAGAAGGGCTTACGCCTAAAGAAGTTCACCGCTGCCTGAAACGCTATATTGTACGAGAATTATTCCCTCTGATAGTCGGTGATCTCGGCGAATTACGGAGTAGTCCTTGACATAGGAGCGTCAACGCACCGATGGAGAGGCTGTTCCGGAGTCTGAAGTCTGAATGGATACCGGCCCTGGGATATCGAAATCTGCCTGAGGCCAGAAAAGATGTTGGTGGCTATCTGATGGACTACTACAACCGGCAGCGACCTCACGCATTCAACGACGGCATTTCGCCCGTTGCGGCTGAGGAAAACCTTAAAATACTGTCCGGGATTAGTTGACCACTACATTAGTCGCTGTGCAAGGTGTGGCGCAGTCTTTGGGCTAAGCCGATGTTGCGTGACACCTGATAGTGGGCATTCATGCCGTCTGCCACGTTTAATTGGTGAGCGGCGAGCGACTGAAGTGCTTTTGACTAAGCGTCATTTTGAGTCTGGGCAGGCCGAGACTTGGGGACATATTGCAAAATCGGTTGAAGCGCGCAGATTAGATTATGAATGAAGAATAGGGCTGATGAGCGATGATCAAAAATTATGGCATCCTTTTGTTGCCAGAGTTCAGCAATCTTTGTTTTTCAAACCTGATTGAGCCGATTCGAGCCGCAAATGATTTGTCGGATCGGCCAGTTGCCAAATGGCATTTATTCTCGGTTGACGGTCAAGCTGTATCAAGTACGAGTGGACTGACTTTTCCTGTTAGTAAAAGTATTGCTGATATTCCCAGTGCAGCACCGCTGGACGTGCTCTTTGTGCTTGCCAGCTATAATTATGAGTCCTATGTTACGGCGGATTTGGTTAAGAGTCTCCGCAAGCTAAAGCCTTATGCTGCTCAAATTGCGGGGCTGGATGCTGGCGCTTTTGCGCTTGCTAAAGCAGGCTTGCTGAGTGGTTACCGGGCAACGATTCATTGGGCAGAGCTAGAGGTATTTCATGAGCGCTTCCCTGAAATCAAAGTGTGTGCCGACCGTTATGTAATTGATAGAGACAGGATTACGACCGGTGGGGCCAGTACCTCTATGGACCTTATATTGGAGTTGATGCGTCAGCATCACGGCGAGCAATTGGCCCTTGCCGTCGCTGAGTATCTTATTTTCGATATTGAGCAACCGGGCAGCAAGAAGCAAAGGGAGTATGCGTCGACCTGGCTCAGTGTGCGAGCTCCGCGATTGGCGAAAGCCGTGAGGATTATGGAGTCCAATATCGAGCAGCCAATAGCGATCTCGAATTTGGCTTCCAGGGTAGGAATATCACAGCGTCAGCTAGAGCGGGAGTTTCATGAAATACTGGAGACAACACCAGCTCGGCACTACATTGAATTGCGGATTGCAGCAGCGCAGCGTTTGTTACGCGAGACCAGCCTTGGGATAACCCAGATAGCTGTTCGTTGTGGATTTAGTTCCTCCGCAGCGCTAACACGAAATTACCGTTCGGTACATAGCTGTACTCCGTCGAATGATCGTAAGTCTCACAGAGAGCGTGCTGCGTCTCCTCAACCGTGAAAAAAGCCCCCGGAAGGGGGGCAAAGGTTAAGGCATATGCGATCTTGACTGGCGTTAATCCTTGATCAGTTCAGCCAGACGTCCCTGAATAAGGTTGGTAGCATCTGAAACGATTCGTTTTACTAAGACATCCACCGTTGGGATGTCATAAATCAGGCCTTGTGACATACCTGCCCACCAAATGCCGTGTTCCATGTCGCCGGTTTCCAGCACTTTTGCACCGCGCTTACCGGACACTAGTTCCGCTATATCCGAAAACTCAGACTCGTTCTTTTGCTCAATGCTAATAACCTCTTCTGCGATTGAGTTCCGATAGACTCTGGCCGTGTTACGGAACTTGCGGAAAATCAGCTGAGTGTCTAACTCGCTGCCTTCAATAAGTTTGTCTTTTAGGTTTTGATGCACAGGAGCTTCGGCAGTTCCTAGAAACCGGGTGCCCATGCTGACGGCTTCCGCGCCCATAGCCAGGGCTGCTGCAAGACCCCGTCCATCACTGAACCCACCACAGGCTATTACCGGGATGTCCAAAGCATCAATGGTACGTGGCAGTAGTACAAGAGAAGGAATGTCATCTTCCCCAGGGTGACCCGCAGCCTCAAACCCATCAATAATGACAGCATCGCAGCCGACTTCCTGTGCTTTCAGCGCATGGCGTACAGACGTGCACTTGTGTGCCACCTTTATACCGGCTTCCTTAAACGCCGCCATAAACGGTTTGGGGCTACGCCCTGCGGTTTCGACGATCTTCACGCCAGAATCAATGATGACCTGAGCATACTCTTCGTATGGTGGAGGCGTAATGCTTGGCAAGATCGTCAGGTTTACCCCGAAAGGCTTGTTCGTCATCGCCTGAGTTCGAGCAATTTCCTCAGCCAGAGCAGCAGGGGTTGGCTGAGTGAGGGCGCTCAGAAATCCGAGTCCGCCTGCATTCGCCACAGCTGCAACCAACTCTGCTGTTGATACCCGCTGCATTCCGCCCTGAATAACTGGGTGCTCAATACCGAAGAGTTCGGTTATTCGAGTCTTAAACATAGCTCTCTGCTCCTACTGCTGAGTTACGATTGGCTTCGGTATTGACATGCTGCTTGCGCGTCATTTTTGTTTCGATACCTGGATTAAGCATGGGGTAGTCTGCCTGCAACCATTTCAAAAGTGAGAAGAAGGACATACACATCACTAAAAGAAGCGGCACTCCAACAACGAGGCTTGCCGTTTTAAGGGGCTCAAGGCCACCGGCGTTCATAAGAACCAGCCCGGCACCCCCTAATGCAATCGCCCAGAAGAAACGGTTGGCAACATTCGGTTCAACGCCTTCACGAAGGTTATAGGAAGTCACGGAGGCCAGGACATACGCTGATGAGTCGACCGTAGTACCTGAGTAGACGAACCCGACTACGATAAACAGGATTAGGATGACGTCATAAAACGGAAGCTGCTCTAGCGTGCCCAAAATGGCAGCCGAAGGGCTTTCGTTGGCAATTGTTTCCAGTACCGGGAAGGCACCCGTTAATTCAGCGTTCATAGAGGTGCTGCCGAAGAGTACGAAAAACAACATGCACCCAGCGCTGCCTGCCGACAAAACGGTTAGCCCAATGTCTCGGAAAGTGCGGCCACGAGAGATCCGCGCAATGAAAATGCCCATATATGGCCCCATCGCGACCCACCAGGCCCAGTAAAAAATCGTCCACCACTGCGGGAACATGCTGTTCGCAACTGGGTCTGTATAGAACGCCATATGGGCAAATTCGGTGACCATCAGGCCGAGACTGTTGGTAAAGCTGTTCAACATAAAGAAGGTGGGGCCACCAATAAAAATGATGAGGCACAGGATGGTTAGCGCATACATATTGAGTCGGCTCAGACGTTGGATGCCTTTTTTAAGGCCGAGCACTACGGATGTGACGAAGATGGCAACCCAGACAAGGACTACCGCGATGTCGACAGTGAACGTGTGCTCAATATTCAATTGGCGGCTAACGGCCTCTGCGAGCATGGGTGTACCCGATGCCAGTACGGTGCCGATACCTCCAACCAGACCGAACACCATCAGGATGTCGATGATCTTTCCAATGAGGCCATTGGTATTCTTGTCGCCAAGAAGGCCTGCACACGCGGTGCTGAGTCGTAGCTGGGGTTTCTTCCGATTGTAGAACGCGTATCCAATAGGAAAGGCGGTTAAACAATAAAATGCCCAAGCCAGCGGTCCCCAATGGAACATGCCGTACATTGCAGCATAGTCTGCAGCAAGATCACTTCGGGGCTCCAGGCCAAAAGGAGGTGCTGTGAAGTAATAAGTCCACTCAATTGAAGACCAAAAAATCAGCGAAGTCCCAATGCCTGAGCAGAAAAACATGGTGATCCAGCTAAGCCGCGAGAATTCGGGGCGAGCCTCGGGTCCGCCAAGGCGCACTTGACTATAGCGCCCTAGCGATAACCACAACACCGCCCCAAAAAAGAACGCGCCAGCCCAGATATAGGCAAAGCCGAATTGGTTGGTGACAAAATCAAATGCCACCTTGATACCTGCTAACGCCTGATCTTCAAAGACAATCATCCCGAGGATAACCGCCGAAACGATCAGGCAAGAAGGCCAGAAGATGTGCTTATCTATCGGAGCATCTTTGGGGCGGGCAGCCCCAGCAATATTGTTGTTCATTGTTCAATGCCTTTGTTTTGATCTGTTTTATTGTTGGAAGATCTTTTGGGGCAAGATTATTTACTGTGCCTGATTCCTTAGAAGGTCTTTGGAGATGATATGGCGCTGAATCTCAGAGGTGCCTTCCCAAATCCGTTCAATGCGTGCGTTTCGCCACAACCTTTCTACTGGTGTTTCATTCATTAACCCCATACCGCCGAAGATTTGCACGGCTTCGTCTGTGACTCGCCCCAGCATTTCGCTAGCGAACAATTTTGCTATACCCGCATCTGAATCGGTCATCGTACCTTGGTCCATCTTCCAGGCGGCATGAAGCGTTAACAGTTCTGCAGCGCGAATTTCTGTTGCCATATCCGCAAGCTTGAACGAGACGCCCTGATTTCTGCCTATGGATTTGCCGAACTGCTTGCGATCTGCGGCCCACTGAACGGCCATATCCATTGCACGTTGCGCTTGTCCTACACAGTTTGCAGCCACCATGACGCGCCCCGCTGTCAACCATGTGTTGGCGACTTCCCAGCCTTTGCCCACTTCACCCAGAACCTTGGACTTGTGTACACGACAATCATCAAAGAAGAGCTCATATTGCTCGTAGCCACGGTTGCTGACGCAGATTGGGCCACGACGGCACTCAAATCCGGCGATGCCTTTATCGACAAGGAACGCTGTCACCTGGTTGCGAGGGCGTGATGAGGTGTCGTCAACCCCTGTGACCGCAAATACAATGGCGAAGTCAGCCTCACCGGCGTGACTTATAAAGTGCTTGCTACCGTTAATAATGTATTCATCGCCGTCTTCCCGTGCTCGGGTGGTGATGCCGGCAGCGTCCGAACCGGCTCCGGGCTCTGTAAGCGCAAAGCAATCCGACTTTTCGCCGCGTACGCATGGCATGAGGTAGTCATTGATTTGGTCGTCACGACACGCCATCAGAATATTGCTTGGACGAGCTACGTTTACTTGAAGTGCCCAGGAAACTTTGGAAAGCTCCCGCTCAATGAGCGCTTGGCTTACATGATCAATTCCGAGGCCACCAACAGATTCAGGCAAGTTAAAGGCGTAAAGGCCCGCATCAATCGCTTTGGATTGGATGGTTGCTGCCAGTTCGGGGCTTACAAATCCACGTTCTTCAACTTCGTTCTCATGAGGGAGCAGCTCTTTTTCCACAAACGTAGATACCGTCTGCACGAGCATGTTCTGTTCTTCTGTCAGTTGAAAATGCATAACGTTTCTCCGGTTAGAATATTGTTATTGTCCAGTCCACTCAGGTGAGCGCCCCTCAAGAAAGGCTTTGGCGCCTTCCTTCGCATCACTGCTTTCAAGCATGGCCATAAACGCCGGCCACTCTTTCGAGCGGAGGGCGGCATAACTTTCACTGAATGTAAGCCCCTCGGTCAGTTCAGCAGCTTCTTTTATGGCGGCCAGCGATAGCGGAGCGGCTTTGATGAGCTCCTCTGCAAGATCACGTGCTGCAGCCATTGCTTGCCCTGCTGGTACAACGCTGTTTACCAACCCTAGGGCGGCCAACTCTTGTCCTGTGTATCGACGGCCAGTCATTAAAATTTCCATGGCCTTTTGACGTGGCAGGAGTTTCGGTAGCAGGAAGGTTGCTACATCGGGCGCAACGCCAAGCTGGGATTCCGGAAGCCAGAACTGTGCGTTCTCAGCAGCGACCACAAAGTCGGAGCGCAGCAGCATTTCGAAGCCCGCACCGATCGCATAGCCGTTAACAGCACAAATTACAGGTTTGTAGAGTTTTGGCATTTCGATAAATCCGCCAAAGCCACCTTCACCGAAGTCTCCGGTATACTCCTCACCGTCAGCTACTGAATTCAGGTCCCAGCCACCGCAAAAGAACTTCTCGCCCGCACCCGTCAGTATCGCGACTCGTAGGGAGGGATCGTCTCGAAATTCGGCAAACAGGTTTCCCATCTCTCGGCTTAGAGCCGCGCTCACGGCATTGCCTTTTGGCTTATCTAAAGTGATTTCGAAAATTTCGCCATTACGTACAGCGTGTAAATACTCAGACATTACGCTCTTCCTTTATTGTTCTGGGTGGATCTTGGTTGTTTATTTGTGAGCCCATCGGGGAGGGCGCCGTTCACCAAATGCTCTGGCACCTTCTACTGCGTCATCGCTCTCGAGCATGGCCTTGAATGCTGGCCAGGGATGGCTCCGCAAACGTCGGTAACAGTCAGAAAAGGTGGTGGTTTCAGTTTCCTCAACGGTCTCTTTGATAGCTGCCAATGACAGTGGGGCGGAGGTCAGCAAACTCTCAGCCAGAGCCCGGGCAGCCGTCATAAGCTCTGTCCCGGGCACCACTTGATTTACCAGGCCCCAGTTCGCCATCTGTTGGGCTGAAAAGCGCCGTCGAGTCATCAGGGCCTCCATAGCGCGCTGGCGGGTTAACAATTTGGGCAGCATGAAGGTGCCGATGTCCGGAGCAATTCCGATACCTACTTCGGGCAACAAGAACTCGGCGTGGTCGGCAGCAACGACAAAGTCAGCGCGGGTTAGCATTTCAAAGCCTGCGCCTACAGCCATTCCGTTAACCGCGCATATCACCGGCTTGTTGAGAGACTTCAGCTCGGGGAATCCGGCGAATCCCCCCTCGCCAAATTCGCCGATGTATTCTTCGCCATCAGCAACAGCATTAAGGTCCCATCCTGCAGAATAAAAGCGATTTCCCGCTCCCGTCAGAATGGCAACACGAAGCTCAGAGTCATCCCGAAACTCAGAAAATACCCGGCTCAGCTCTTGGCTCAGCGGGATATCTATGGTGTTTGCTTTAGGACGGTTCAGCGTTATTTCGAGCACCGCCCCACGACGCTCCAGTTCCAGGTAGTTGTTCATGACGCTGGCTCCTGATCGGCGATCTCATGAACGCCTTGTTCTGCGTGAGGGAGTTCGGGTGCCAGGCGAATCAAGGCATCGGCAGCTACCACACCTTGGCCTCTAGGTAGAACCATTAATGGATTGACGTCTAATTCGATCAGCGAAGACGCATGTTCCTGGGCGTAGGCAGCGATCGCCATAACGGCATCAATGACAGCTTCAAGATCAGCCTCTTCCCGCCCGCGAAAACCAAACAGCAAGCTAGAGGTCTTAAGTGATCGAAGGGCAGCCTCAATCTCAGATCGGCTGGTCGGCAATAAAAGCGGGTGACTGTCCTTGAGCAGCTCTACCATGACCCCTCCGGCACCAACCACAAGATGCAACCCGAACTGCTCGTCGCGGTTGACTCCGATGATCAACTCGGTGACAGCGCCAGTTACCATCTTCTCGACAAGAACATCCCGAGATAACAGCTTCATTTCGGACACTGCTTTGGCTACAGATTGTGGCTTGGTTAAGTTGAGGCGAACGCCGCCAACATCGGTTTTGTGAGCGATGCCCAGTGCTTTAATAACCACTGGATACCCAAGTGCTTCAGCAGCTGCGATGCCTTCCTCTTCGGTATTAACAATGCGGGAGGGAGGGATTGCCAAGCCGTGTTTGGCGAGCGCTTTTTTTGCGCTCGCTTCATCAACAATCCTCTCGCCTGAAAAACATGTTTTTACGCTCGGCAATATCAGCTCTGTTGGCGCAGTACGCGCCCAGAGGCGGCCGATGCGGGCTACCGCCTCGATGGCCGGAACAGCAGCTTGAATACCGTTTAAGGGTGCGATCTCTCTGTCAATTAACCGAAGTGCCAGTGCTTCGGGTAGATTGTCTGAAACTGTTGACATGACGGCAGTTGGGTATTGAGAGTTTTTGCTGGCTTCAATGAAAGCGAGCTCAGCACTTTGCCAGTCTGACGCGTCGCAACGATCTTCGCGAGGAAGGTCGAGCATGCTAATGGTCAGATCGAAGCCATCGTTCAGAAACGCTTCGTAGGTGGCCTGCAGCCGTTCTTGGTTACCCCAATCGAACAACTGGTAATCCAGAGGGTTGCCAACCGTCATGCGTTCGTGAACGACTTGTTTCAGCGATATTTCACCGCTGTCGGATAGGGGCGCCAGAGTTAACGCCGTTTCACTAATAGCATCGGCCAGGATTGTCATGTCCCCGCCGGAAGTGCTCATTGCACCAATGCGGGCGCCGCGAAGAGGGCCGTGTATGTGCAGCAGTTTCAAGGCTTCAATCAGGGTCTCCAAAGAATTAACTCTGGCCACGCCTGAGCGTTCGAACAAGGCATTAATCAGTTCGTCGGAACCACTGAGAGCTGCGGTGTGTGACATTACAACCTTGCTGGCCACTTCGGAGTGGCCGGACTTCAGGGCGACAATTGGCTTACCAAACTGACGTGCGACTTCAGCGGCTTCCTGGAATGCTCGCGGATTTGTAATGCCCTCGACGTATAGCCCAATTGCCGTGACCTCGTCTCGCTGGGCAAAGGTTGTGATCGCGTCTTGGAGGTCAAACTTGAGGCGGTTACCCAGAGACACAAGATAGGAGATTGGCAGACCGCGCCGCTGCATAGTGAGATTGAAGGCGATGTTGCTTGACATGGTAATGAGTGCGACGCCCCGATCCACTTTTCGACCGCCTTGTTGGTCCGGCCACATCATGGCTCCCTGGATGTAGTTCAGGAACCCATAACAGTTAGGTCCGAGCAGCGGCATGTTTCCGGCTGCCGTCAAAAGTTGCTGCTCGAGTTCCTTACCGTCGTCACCAGACTCAGAGAATCCTGTTGCGTAGCACACCACACCACCTGCTTCCCGAGCGGCTAGCTCTCCAACAATCTGGATGCTCAAATTACGATTAACCGCAATATAAGCTGCATCTGGGCTAGCAGGTAGGTCGGCAACCGAACGGTATGTTTTCCGCCCGGAAATTTCAGAATGTTTAGGGTGAACCGGCCAGATTTCTCCAGTGAATCCAACGGCTTCGCACTGTTCAATAACTTTTCTAGCTTCGCGTCCACCAAACACAGCGATGGATTTTGGGTTTAAGAAACGTGCAGACAACATGAGGGTTAGCCACTCCGGATTGGTTTTTGTTTTTGATGTCTTTCGTGATTACTTGGGTAGAAGGTTCTGGGGTTCGATTGCGCCTTTAGCTATCTACCCGGCACAGGCTTAGTGTTACCCATAAGGTGAGACGACCAATTTCTAAAAAGCGACAGAAAATGACCATAAAACGACATGGCTGATTTTCTTTCATTGAGGTAGGAAGGCTTGTGTGTATTTTCGGGGACACTGCTTTGAACCAGGGACGAGCATCATTCAATACAATCCAGACCGAAAATACCTGGCAAACCCAATGTCATTCGATATTTCGGTGCGGCAAGACGATTTTCTAGCGACCCATAGTCGCGTCGGCATAACCGCCCCGAATCCCCGGGGCGGTTATCTCAGTCCATTTAACGAACGAGGTGAAGGAAATGAAGGTGCTTCTCGTACTGGTCGAGAATGTCGCCGATCACCTGGCCTTTCAGATACCCGACAATGCTGTACTGCTGTCCGCCCTCGCGCAGGAACACTTCGGCGCGGTAATGGGCGTTTCGGTCGGATTCCGCATCCTGAGGCACCGCGCCAATGGTGAATGAGGGCATGGCGTAGGCCCTGGCTCGCACACCGTAGATGAAATCGGCTTCGTCGCCGTGGCTCACCCTCAGGTAACAGCGGTCTTCCTCTCGGGTAATGCGCACATCCAGACCCTGCTTCTCGAACTCCAGTGCCACCTCCTGCATGGCCGGCTGAACGGTTTCATCCAGATAATCCAGCACCTGCTGGCGGCGGGGGGACGACACCAGCACCTTGAGCCTCTGTTGCCAGCGGTAGTTGCTGCCGGAACCAATACGGGAAACGTTGCCCGGGGTATTCGTGGCGTGTTGAAGGCTATCCCGTTTGCAGGCTTCAATGCGCAATGAACGGAACAGGCCAAAACCAACCAGAATCAGAATGGGGGCAAAGGGCAGCGCCGAGGCCAGAGAGGCCGCTTGCAGCGCCGATAGGGCATTGCTCCCGCCGGCCAGAATCAGGGCGCCGGCCACCAGTCCCTGGATGACAGCCCAGAAGATGCGCTGCCACACCGGGGCCTCGCCATTGTCTTTTGAGGTCAGCGTATCAATAACCAACGAACCGGAATCCGACGAGGTGACAAAAAAGGTGATCACCAGCAGCGTTGCCAGCACCGACGTCACGCTGGCCCAGGGCAGGGCGTCGAGAAAGTGGAACAGGGATGTGGAGCTGTCGGCGAACACCTGGTCAACCAGATCGGGCATGGTTCCCGTCAGGATGCCGTGCAACGCGGTGTCGCCAAAAACCGTCAGCCAGACGCAGGTGACCCCGACAGGCACGAAAATCACACCCAGCACAAACTCGCGAATGGTGCGCCCCCGGGAAACCCGCGCCACGAACATGCCTACGAACGGAGACCAGGCAATAAACCAGGCCCAGTAGAACAATGTCCAACTGCCCATAAACGATTGCGTGTTTTCATTGCCCGCATAGGCGTAGGTATTGAACGTCATTTCAACGGCGGATGAAAGGTAGGTGCCGATGTTCTGGGCGAGGGTCTGGAAGATGAACAGGGTCGGGCCCGTGATAATGACGAACGCCAGCAGGATAACTGCCAGGCGGATATTCCATTCCGAGACCCGTCGAATACCGCCGTCCAGCCCCATGGCAACTGACAGCGTCGCGATGCCCGTTACCACTGCAATCAGAAGCAACTGAATTGCTGTGCTGGAGGGGATGTCGAACAGGTAGTTCAGGCCAGCATTGATCTGCATAACGCCCAGTCCAAGAGATGTTGCGATACCGAACATGGTGCCAAACACCGCAAACACGTCGACCGCGTTGCCAATCGGGCCGTGAATGCGTTTGCCGATCAGTGGATACAACGCAGAACTGATGCGTAACGGAAGATTGTGGCGGAAGCTGAAGTAGGCCAGGGCCAGTGCCACGATTGCATACACGCCCCAGGCATGAATACCCCAGTGGAAGAAGGTGGTTTTCATGGCTTCCCGGGCGGCTTCCGGGGTGCCGGCTTCGCCCAGGGGAGGGCCGGCAAAATGGAAGACGGGCTCTGCCACGCCGTAGAACACTAACCCGATGCCCATCCCCGCAGAGAACAACATTGCAAACCAGGATAGATAGCTGAAGTCGGGCTCGCTGTGGTCAGGCCCGAGTTTCACCTGACCATATCGGCTGAGGGCCAGTATCAGGGCCAGTGCCAGATAGATGCCCATCGATAGAAGGTAGAACCAGCCGAAGGTGTCGATGATCCAGCTCTGGGCAGAGCCGAACAAACGACCGGCGGTGTCGGGTGCGGCGATGGTGAAGAGCACGAACAGCAGAATAAGAGCTGCTGAGGGGTAAAAAACCGGAGCATTGATGCCAGAGACCGGTCGATGACCATGTCTAGCCATAGGTATTTTGTCCTCATGGTAGGGTTGTTAGGTGGCGCGGGAGCGGGCCGGGCAGGGAGCTCTGCCCGTCGGGGACGGGGGTTGCCAAAAAAACAGAAAGTTGAACCGTGCACGCCCGGCATGATTGCCATGGCCCGCTGGTCAGGGAAGCGCCTGAAAGACGTGCATCCTCTCAAAGAGTTCGCCATCATGGAAACGAAGTCTTGTGATGGAGTGATCGGATATCATGATGACCCGGGATAACCCTGTGCGCCTGCTGGACCTGGTACTGCTGAAAACGTTTGTCAGTGTGGTGGAGCAGGAAGGGTTTACGGCTGCGGCAAACCAGTTGCATCTTGCTCAATCTACGGTGAGCGCCCACATCCGGCGGCTGGAGGAAACCCTGGGATGCCAGCTCCTGCAGCGCGGGCAGGTGGCAGCCCACCCAACCCAGGCGGGCGAGCGGCTTCTTGCTCACGCCCGGCACATGCTCAGGCAAAATACCCTCGCCTGGCAGGATGTCTGGCAGCAGCGACTTCATGGGGTAGTCCGATTGGGAATACCCGACGACTATCTGGTGTATCTGCCGAAAGCGCTGGCGGAGTTTGAAGAGCGTTACCCGGGGGTAGAGCTGGAAGTGCGGTGTGGGCTGAGTGTCGACCTGATTCAGGAAGTTCAGTCTGGCGCCCTTGATCTGGCCGTGGTAACCCGCCAGCCCAGCAGTCCTGGCGGGGAACTGCTGTGCCGGGAGTCTATGGTCTGGGCGTGCAGCAGTGGCTATCGGCCCCAGAGCCGGTCGCCGTTACCCCTTGCGGTGTCCCGGCAGGGGGTTTGTGTGTTCCGCGACCGGGCCATTGCGGCGCTGGAGGCTGCCGGTATTGCCTGGCGCATTGCCTACGCCAGTGCCAGTCTCTCGGGATTATCGGCCGCCGTGCGCGCGGGGCTTGCTGTGACCGTCCTGACCCCCTCCATGGCGGGGCCTGACCTCCGGCTCCTGGGCGTGGAAGATGGCCTGCCAGAATTACCCAAGACCGAGATTACCCTGCATCGCCGGCCAGGTACCCTCACTGAGGCAGCAGAACAGCTGGCGCAGCAGTTGAAAGCACACGTGAAAGCCCGAAGCGAGCTGGATACCACCACATGGCAGGACGGTGTGGCTTCTGGGGAGTAAATGGGCCACCGCTGGTTGTATCGTTGTGAAATGAAGGTATATTGCAGCGGGAAACTGAACGACTGGCGAGCCTGATGCCCGGAAACCATGCAAACATCGTCCCTTTTGAATCTCTGGCCTGCCCTTTGGATGGTGAGGCATTGCAGTGTGATGAAAAAACCTGCCGTTGTCCCAGGGGGCACAGTTTTGACCGGGCGCGTCAGGGCTACGTGCACTTGCTGCCGGTGCAGAAAAAGCGGTCTAAAGATCCCGGCGACAGCAAAGCGATGGTGGCAGCCCGCCAGAGGTTCCTGGAAGCCGCGTACTACCGGCCCATTGCTGATGCGGTTGCCCGGGAGGTTTTGAAGCATGCCCCTGAAGAAAAGCCACTGGCGTGTCTGGATGCGGGTTGCGGTGAGGGTTACTACCTTCGGCACCTGATGTCTGAGGCCGAAGAAGGTCGGTGTCTGTCGCTGCTGGGGTTGGATATCTCGAAATGGGCGGTGCTGGCCGCAGCGCGTAAAGATCGGCGTGCAGACTGGGTGGTGGGTAGCAATGCCAACCTTCCGGTTTTGCCCGGATCGGTGGATCGCATCCTGTGCCTTTTTGGCTTTCCCGTCTACGCGGAGTTTGCCCGTGTACTTCGCCCGGGAGGCCGATTGATTCAGGTCGACGCCGGCCAGGGTCATCTGAAAGAACTGCGTGAAGTGGTCTATCCGGAAGTCCGCTCAGAGCCCAGATCAGTCAACCCTGTTCCTGACGGATTCCGGAGAGTCGCCACACAGGATCTTCACTTCACTGTGCATCTGGAGGGCGCCGAGGCCATTGCTGATTTACTGGCAATGACCCCGCATCTCTATCGCGCCAGTGCTGAGGGCAGGGAGAAGGCGGCGGCGCTGGACACTCTTTCGGTTACCGTTGACGTCTGTCTGCAGGTGTTTGAGCGTTACGGCCCGGCCAGCTGATCGTTGCTGTCCATGCCCAGGCGTGTGCCCCGGGCCTTGAGTCTGTAAAACTCTTCAACAATGCCGGCCATGGCGTCTGGGCAGTATTCTCTCAGCCCGCCAAGGACCAGGCGCTTGGACACGTCGCCGACAAGCTCCCCTGATGACCGCAACTGGTAATCCAGGGTCACGTTGCCGCGTTTGCCCGCCACTTCCAGGTCGGCCCGGTCAAGCACCAGTTCGGGCTCCGGGTTTTCCAGCCGCGACAGGGCGAGACTCATGCTCTCATACATAACCATGGGACGAGCCGGGTTAAACATCACCCCTTTGGATTCCATCAATGGTTTGAGCGTGTGCGGGAAATTTTTCCCGGATGCCGCCACGTAGCAGCGGGCAAATTCTTCAATGACTTTGGCATCCCGGGTGACATCACCACGCCGGGTGACGTCCAGGTAAATTTTGCCTGCATCGTCCATAACTTCGATGGTTTCGCCATCATCACTTTCCCTGAATATCAGAGGAATACCGGCTCCAAGCAGGTTGCGGAACCGGAACGTCATTGTTTCCGACAGTCCGAAGCGGATCAGCACGACCGTGAACAGCAGGTCACCGGGTACACAAAAACGTCGTGCATCCGGATCGTGGATCGGGTTGAAGTCCCCGGCCACTTCTTTGGCGAAGTAACTGGCCTGTGGCGCTGTGATATGAATCCGACCGTTCTGGACGGAAAAGAATTGTTCAGAAAACATGACAGGCCTTTTCGAAAAGAAGACGACAGCATCTGACCAGGGCAGACACGGCAATCACGATTTTAAGGGTTCAGCGGCATTAGTGGGAGCCCGACTATGGTACTAACACCGGCAATGCGGCAGCATAACCGCTGCTGCCCTGCCTATGGTTGTTTCTGGTAGGGTAGATGGTTTCTGTCTGCATCGCCAAACCTGAGAGGAGACATTATGCCACGGTTCCTGCATACAGCGGACTGGCAAATGGGAAGAACCTTTAGCCGCTTCGAGGCTGAAGACGGCGCCGCGTTGGTAGAGGCGCGCTTCAAGGCCATTGAAACACTGGCTGGGCTGGCCCGTGAGCGCCAGTGTGATGCGGTTCTGGTGGCGGGTGATGTATTTGATGCTCAAGGGGTATCAGACCGGACCATACGCAGAGTTTTCAACGCAACTCAGGGTTTTGACGGCCCCTGGGTGCTGCTTCCGGGTAACCACGACGCGGCCTTGGTCGAAAGCGTCTGGACCCGCGCCCAAAGGCTGAAGTCGGTCCCCGATAATGTGCTTCTTGCCCTGACGCCCGGGGTGATCACTCTGGACGAACAGGGATTGGCCGTATTGTGCGCGCCACTGACCCAGAGACACACCTATAGCGACCTAACGGCAGCTTTTGATCGCTATGAAACGCCGGGCCATCTGGTCCGGGTAGGATTGGCCCACGGGGGTGTAGAAGGCCTGCTTTCCGAAGACATAGATGCAACCAATCCGATTGCGGCAGACCGGGCAAAAGCCAGCCGTCTGGATTACCTGGCCCTTGGGGATTGGCACGGCACGCGTCAGATTGATGAGCGCACCTGGTATAGCGGCACACCAGAACCGGAACGGTTCAGGAACAACGACGCGGGTAATGCACTGGTGGTTGAGATTGATCACCCAGGCAGCCAGCCGCACGTGGAAGCCGTTGCGACGTCACAATTTCAGTGGCACCAATGGCGGGAAGCGCTTTCAGTAAACTCCGATCTGGAGCGCCTGATTGAGCGTTTGCAGGCGCTGCCAGCGACTTCGGTACTGGATCTTCGCCTCTCAGGTGAGATTACCCTCGACGGGGATGAGCGGCTGAACCACGCGTTGTCGGTGGCCGAAGCCCGGATTCGCAGCATTCAGTGTGAGCGCAGTAGCCTGCAGCTTTCTCCCACACAGGAAGACATCGCAACCCTGCAGGCAGACGGCTATCTGGGCAACGTAATTACCCGGTTGCGAGACCTTCAGGAAGGGGAGCAGGGGGAAGCTGCCCGGGATGCCTTGGCCATTCTGGCAACCGTGCTGAAAGACCCGCGTGGGGAGTCAGCGTCATGAAGCTTCAGCGTCTTCGCGTGGAACAGGTTCGGCAATTCCGGGCGCCCTTTGTTCTAAATGACCTGAATCCCGGACTTAACCTGATTCACGGCCCTAACGAGTCGGGGAAGAGCACACTGGTGCGGGCTATCCGGGCGGCATTTTTTGAGCGATACCGGTCAAAATCTGTTCAGGATCTCTGCCCTTGGGGAGATTCCAGTGCAGCACCGACGGTTGAGCTGGAGTTTGAGCACCAGGGCACTCAGTGGCGCTTGATCAAGAGCTTCCTCAAACGCACCCGTTGTGATCTGACCATCGGCGGCGACAGCTTCAGTGAAGATGAGGCAGAAGAGCGGGTGGCAGAACTGCTCGGGTATGAGTACTCAAAAAAAGGGGGCAGCAAGGCGGCTCACTGGGGTATTCCCGGTTTGCTCTGGGTTGAACAAGGCACCGGGCAAGACATAGAACAAGCGGTAGAGCACGCGGGCGATCACCTTCAGTCTGCGCTGAATACCCTGGTGGGTGAAGTGGCGAGCAGTGGTGGCGATGCCGTCATCGACAAGGTGACGGCAGAGCGCGGGGCGCTGCTGACCAGAACCGGTCAGCCGACGGGGGAATACCGACAACTGGGTGAAGCGCGGGAGGGCTATCAGGAAGCGGTAAACGATTTGGAGTCCCGTGTTGCTCAATATCAGCAGCAGGTTGACCGGCTGCAGGCCGTCACGCAGGAATTTCAGAAACACCAGCAGGAACGGCCCTGGGACAAAGCGCAGACGTCGCTTGAAGAGGCGCAGGCGCGCCTGGCCGGCATTCAGCAGCTGGAGCAGCAGCAACAGAGGGAACTGGAAACACTGGGGCATCTTGAGCAGCAGCATGAACTGACCGGCCAGAATCTGGCGCAGATGAAACGAGCCGGTGAGCAACTGACTGAACGCCGGGAAGCGCTCGAAATGGCCGAACAGCGGCTGCGGGTCACGGAGAGTCAAAGCAACGCCGTGACCGGGGAGCTGGCGGCGGCCACAGAAGCCTATAACGCTGCAGCGCGACAGCTAACGGCTGCCCGGGCCCAGGATCAGCGAGCCCGACTGGTGCGTGAGAAAGAGCAGGCTGCGCAGCGAAAACAGACCCTCTCAGAGCAGCTTGAAAAAGCACGGACCTATCAGGTGCAGCTCAATGAGGCGCTGAAACAGTCGCAGGAGAACCGAATTGACGTTGAGGCGGTTGCAGAGCTTAAACGCAGTGACCGGGCGCTGCGTGAAGCCCGGATTCGTTCAGAAGCAATTGCCAGCCGCTTATCCTGGGCATTAGAACCGGGAGTTCTGGCCAGTCTCGACGACCATCCCATCACTGGAGACGGAGCGGAGCAGTTGCTGGACCGCGCCCGGCTCCGCATTGCCGGCGTCGGTACGTTCGACATCACGCCAGGCGGCGACCAGTTGGCAGATACCCGTCGGACCCTGGCGGAACGGGAGCAGAGCGTTCAGGCTCAGCTGGACAAGCTGAGCGTTCCTTCCCCGGAGGACGCGGAGGAACGCAAGGCCCGTTTCGAGGCTGCTGAACAACGGCGAATGCACGCGGAGGATCTGCTCCGATCTGTAGCGCCGTCCGGCATTGAGGTTCTGGGTGTCGCGCAGGCGGAAGCCGCCTCCGAACTTGAAGCACTGGAAAAGCGATTAGGTACCGCGCCGGAGGTTGTGAAAGCCAACGTTCCAGCACTGGCTGAGGCGGAGGTTGAGTTTTCCCGTGCAGAAAGCCGATTGAAGGCGGCCGAGCGTGCGGAGCGAGAGTACCAAACGCTGCTCCTGACCCGGCGGCAGGCCCGTGACAATGCCCACAGCGAATGGCATCGGCTGGATCGGGAATTCCAGAGCAATGAACACCAGAAAAAGCTGGCCGGGCTGGAAGAGCGTTTTGGCGCGCTTTCGGCTGAGAAACGGGAGAAAGCCGGCCGTGTTGAGCGCCGGAAAGAGCAGATCCAGCAGGCGCGCCCGGACATTCTTCGCCAGGATATTGAGCGATTCGAGAAAACCATTCAGCACCTCCACGATACCCAGGTGGCCCGCGAACGTGAAATGCGGGAAATCAAGGTGCGCCTCGAAGCCTGGGGGGCCGAAGGGTTGGAAGAGCAGCTAAGTGAGGCCCGGGTGGGGTTAGAGCAATGCAACCGGCGTTATCAGGAACTTTCCCGTCGTGCGCGGGCCTTGGATCTCCTTCTGAGCCTGTTGGTCGACCAGCGTCAGGCGCTGACCCGCCGCTTGCAGGCGCCGCTTCAGAAGCATCTGGACCACTACGTGTCTTTGTTGTTTCCCGAAGCAAGGCTTGAGGTTGACGAACAACTCCAGCCAGGCCGGTTCAGCCGTGGCCGCGAACTTGGCCACGTGGGCGAACTGAGTTTCGGAGCCAGGGAGCAGATGGGATTAATCAGTCGTCTGGCATACGCAGACCTGCTGCTGGAAGCTGATCGACCGACGCTGATCATGCTGGATGACACCCTGGTGCACAGCGATCAGTCTCGTCTGGACGCCATGAAACGTATTCTGTTCGACGCCGCCCGCCGACACCAGATCCTTCTTTTCACCTGTCATCCCGAAAAATGGCAGGACCTTGGTGTGGCGCCGGTCGATCTTGAACATCTCAAGAAAAGCCCACCGACACCGGCCTGACGTGTGCCAGTGTCGGCTTGCATTTTGGGCCAAAACCCGGAAATTCACGTTTCCGGGAAGATTCCAGCCCGCCGGGTCGTGATAATAGCCCCCCTTATCAAGTGGACTATCGGGAGCCCGTTGCGTGAAGAAAAGACTGCCCTCTCTTTTGACTGCTGTTTTCCTGGCCGTTGCGTTACCGGTTAAGGCTGACGCCTGGGAAATGAACGAGCAGGGTGAACTGCGAACGGAAGTGACGACCTACGTTCGGTCCGTTGAGGATTCCCCCATCAAACAGTTTCGGGGCGTGGTGGAAACCCCGCATTCCGCGCTTACCGCGTTGGCGGTTATTGACGACATTTCTCTGTGTTCCCGCTGGATCTATAACTGTCAGCAGGCCAAATACCACTATACCGAGGATGGCGAACGCCGGTTGTGGATGATGTTCGATGGCGTCTGGCCGGCGGCAGACCGGGACGTTGTGATGCAATCGGAGTTTGTTCAGCAGGAACCCGGCGGCCCGGTCAGAGTGGTTTCGATTGGGGAGCCATCTGCGGCGCCAGAGCAGGGTGGTTATGTGCGCATCCCCATGCTGAACAATAGCTTTTATGTGGAGCCCCTGGAAGACGGATGGACACGGGTGACGTTTACCACTCATATGAATCCTGGTGGGCTGGTGCCGGCCTGGATCGCCAATATGGTAGCGACCGACGCGCCCATGCGCACCCTGGAGGGGCTCAAAAAAATGATGGAGCTGTCGCCGTATCGTGATTACTCGGCCCAGACCCCGCCGCCGGAACTGCTCGGAAAGCACGCTCTCAGTTTCTGAGGAGAGTGCCGGGCAGTCAGGGTTGCCTGAGCTCAGCCGTCAGTCGTTCCATCATCTCGCCTCCGTGCCGCCAGAAATGCCAGTAAAGCGGGACATCCAGTTGGTGGCCCGGCGCGATGCTGGCAAGGCGCCCGGCCGTTATATCTGGTCGGGCCTGAATTTCCGGGATCATGCCATACCCCATTCCCGCCAAAGCAAGTTTGACAAAACCTTCGGATGACGGGCAAAGATGGTGGGGGAATTTACCATGGTAGCCGACCTGTGCCAGAAACCGATGCTGGAGCTGGTCGTTTGGGCCAAAAATGATCGCTGGGGCTCTCTCAAGCCGGGTATCTGTCAGGCCACCTGGGAAATGGTGGTGAATGTAATCCGGCGTTGCCAACGGAAGGTACGTCATGACACCCAGAGGTACACAGCGCCCACCAGAAACGGGCTGAGGGGAGCTGCATAGGCAGGCCGCGACATCGCCCTCCCGCATCCGGCGAAGGCCGATATCCTGATCCTCGATAACGAGGTCCAGCAACAGATTTTCCCTGGCGCAAAAGCGACCGACCCTGCCTGCCCACCAGGTTGCGAGGCTATCGGCGTTGACGGCGATCCTAAGACGCGCCGCAGGCTCCGATAGCGAGGGGATGGCGCTGCCCAGATCCCGTTCAAGCAGACGGACCTGCTGGACGTGGTTCAGCAAACGCTGGCCTGCGGGCGTGGCTCTGGGCATTGGGCTGCGCACCAGCACCGGCTGGCCCAGGCGGATCTCCAGAGTCCTGATGCGTTGAGAGACCGCCGACTGGCTGATATCAAGCACTTCGCCTGCTTTTTCAAATCCGCCGCAATCAACCACCGCAGCAAGAGCCTCAAGAAGTTTGTAGTCCAGCATAAGCAAAACTTATCAGGCATTAACAGAATGAATTTTAAGTATAACGCTAAAGCATTACTCTTGCGCCATGTGAAACAGGGAGCCCGCTTGTGCTTGAAAGTTATCTCACCGGATTGATTGTCTGTGGTGGCATCATTGTGGCCATTGGCGCCCAGAATGCCTATGTATTGAGCCAGGCGATTCGGCAGGAACACCATTGGTGGTCTGCGGGGTTGTGTATGACCTCGGATGTGCTGCTGTTTTCACTGGGTATGTTTGGCGTGAGTGCTGCCTTGATGGCGATGCCTGAGGCCCTGAACGCGTTGCGTTGGCTGGGGGTGCTTTTTCTGGGTTGGCTGGCCATTCAGGCGTTCTATCGCGTCATCATCGGGCGCGCTGCTCTCAAAGCGGGGGAAGGGCGTTCGGCCACTTTAAAAGGGGTCGTGCTGACCACGCTCGCCGTCACTCTTCTTAACCCCCAGGTGTACCTGGACACTCTGTTGCTGATTCCCGCCGTTGGCGCACAACAAGCCGACAGCGCAACGTTCCTGGCTGGTGCAAGCAGTGCTTCGATTCTGTGGTTTGGGGGCCTGGCCTGGGCGGGGTCCCGGTTAGCGCCCTGGTTGGCAACACCCACGGCCTGGAGGGTGATTGATGGTGTGATTGGCTTGATGATGTCTGCGATTGCCCTGCAACTGGCGATCGGGGGGCTTTGAGTTCGGGCGATGCCTGAGGTTTTGAATGTAAAGGTTGCGCAAAAGAATGACCGGTGGCTTTTTATTTGGCTACCGCTTATCTATGGTGCCGGCTGATCTGGATTCCTGGAGACCTGCACCATGGCCCCTGTTGCCTCAAAACGCCGTGAATGGCTGAAACCACTGTTGGTTCTGTTTGTTTTCTGTGTGGTGGGGGCAACCGGCTGGTGGTTTGTGCGCGATGGCCATGCCGAGACCTTATCGCTGGAGACCTTCACGGTCAGCCGGGGCGATATCCTGAAACTGGTGACCGCGACTGGCGTGCTGGAGCCAAGCAACTATGTTGATGTGGGGGCTCAGGTCTCCGGGCAGTTGGAGCGGATTCACGTTCGGGTGGGGCAGTCTGTGGCTGAAGGGGAGCTGCTGGCGGAAATCGACCCAACGGTTTATATGGCGAAAGTGGATGCGACCCGCGCCCAACTGAAGAACCAACAGGCCCAACTGGAGGACCGGAAGGCCCAGCTGAAGCTGGCAGATATTCAGTTCCGGCGCCAGCAAAACCTGTGGCAAGAGGATGCCACTACCCGTGAGGCTCTGCAGGTGGCCGAGGCCACCCGGGCGTCCGCCAGGGCTCAGCTGGCCATGCTGGAAGCCCAGATTGAACAGACGTCGTCCACCTTACGTGCGGAAGAAGCCAACCTTGGATACGCCCGCATCCATGCTCCGATGGATGGCACCGTGGTTTCCATCGAAGCCCGCCAGGGGCAAACCCTTAACGCCACCCAGACCGCGCCTTTGTTGATGCGCATTGCCAACCTGAACACCATGCGGGTTCGGGCTCAGGTGTCGGAAGCCGATGTCACCAACCTCTTGCCTGGAATGCCTGTCTATTTCACGACGCTGGGCGATTCGGACCACAAGCTCTTTGGCGAGCTACAATACATTGAGCCCACACCGGAAGTAACGAACAATGTCGTGCTCTATAACGCGTTGTTTACTGTTGAAAACACCGAACGCCGGCTTTTGCCACAAATGACAGCGCAGGTGTTCTTCGTACAGGAGGAAGCCCGGGGAGTCTTGCGATTGCCGGCCAGTGCGGTGACGGGCGAGCAGGTTCAGGTTCAGGTGCTCGGTGATGGGGGGCAGCCTGAGCCCCGCATCATTGAAACTGGTGTTACCAACCGTGTTCATGTGGAAGTACGAGCCGGGCTGAGTGAAGGGGAGCGAGTGGTGTCGGGCAGCCGGGATCCGCGTGCCGGACAAGGACAGGGGCGCTCTTCGTTTCGGGGCATGTTGCGATGACGTCGCGCCCGCTGATTGAACTGAAGGGCATTACCCGGTCTTTCGGTGAAGGCGAGCTGACGGTACCTGTTCTGAAGGGCATAGACCTGAGGATCTGGCCGGGAGAATTCGTCGCCATTATGGGGCCGTCCGGCTCTGGAAAATCGACCCTGATGAACATTCTCGGCTGTCTGGATATGGCCAGTTCAGGCCAGTACTGGTTTGATGGGGCAGAAGTGTCGGGCCTCGACAGGGATCAGCTTGCGCTGATGCGTCGGGAAGCTTTTGGTTTCGTCTTTCAGAGCTACCACCTGTTACCAGGATTGACGGCCCGGGAGAACGTTGAGATTCCAGCCGTCTATGCAGGGATGCCGCCGGAAAAACGCCGCGAAAAGGGCAAACGCCTTCTGCAAGATCTCGGCCTGGAAGAACGTTTTAATCATAAACCTTCGGAGCTCTCCGGAGGGCAGCAGCAACGAGTTTCCATCGCCCGGGCCCTGATGAATGGCGGCCAACTGATCTTTGCGGATGAACCGACCGGTGCGCTGGACAGCAAAAGCAGTCAGGAAGTCATTCGTCTGTTGACGGAGCTTTCAGAGAATGGCCATACCGTGGTCCTTATTACTCACGACGCCGATGTGGCGAAGGTGGCCCGCCGCCAGATCCGGATAGCCGATGGTGAAATTGTCGCCGACAGTGGCGAAAGCCAGCATCCTGAACAACCGGCATTCCACCAGCGTGACCGGAAGAGCGCTCGCCTGAGTGACTGGCACGAAGGCCTGAAAAGTGCGTTGCGGGCATTGAAAAGTAACGTGTTCCGAACCGCTCTGACCCTTTTGGGGATCGTCATTGGTGTGGCGTCGGTGATCACCATGCTGGCCATCGGGGAGGGGGCGCGGAAGGACGTAGTGGACCGGATCAGCACCATGGGCAGCGATCTTCTGTTGGTGCGCCCGGGAGGGCCGGATCAGCGGGGCGGGCGCTGGAGTGTGACGACGTTGGTGCCCGGGGATTTTAAGTCAATCAATGAGATACCGGGGGTTCTTGCGGCAATACCTGAACTCACCGGTGGCCAGACGCTGCGTTATTTTAACCGCGATCACGCCGCGGAGATCAATGCCACGTCGTACCAGTTTCCGGTTGCCCGGCAATGGCCAGTGGCCGAAGGCACGTTTTTCAGCGCTGCCGATGAGGATGGGTATGCTGCCGTTGCTGTGCTGGGGAAGACCACAGCTGAGACTCTTTTTCCCGATGACAGCCCGCTAGGGAAACACCTGATGGTTAACAATGTGTTGCTTCAGGTGGTCGGCGTGATGGACGAAAAGGGCGCTTCGCCCATGGGGCAGGATCAGGATGACGTCGTTTTTGTGCCCTATACCACCGGCAGTCTCAGAATATTCGGGCAAACCCACCTTCGAAATATCACGGTGGCGGTGGCGGATGTCGATCGAATGACAGAGATAGAGGCGATCATCCACGATACCCTGATGGCCCGCCACGGGCTTGAAGACTTCACCATACGAAACATGGCCTCGCTGATCGATACCATTTCGGAGACCCAGAACACACTGACCTGGTTACTGGGGTCCATCGCCGCCATTTCGTTGCTGGTTGGAGGCATCGGGGTCATGAATATTATGCTGGTCAGCGTTACAGAGCGCACCCGCGAAATCGGTATCCGCATGGCCACCGGCGCGCGGGCCTGGAATATTCTGCAACAGTTTCTGACGGAAGCCTGGCTTGTCTCTGCGCTTGGGGGTGTGATTGGTGTCGTCATCGGGGTGGCGGCGACTCAGGTGATCGGTGTGATTGGAACACCCATTCATGTAACGGCTATGCCGGTGGTTCTAGCGTTCGGTTGCGCCTTTGCCACAGGCCTGCTATTCGGATTCCTGCCGGCCCGCAAGGCTGCGCACCTGGACCCTGTTCATGCCCTGGCATCGGAGTAACAGCATGCATCTTCGCTCTCTTACATTGTTGTCCATTCTGTTGTTATCAGGGTGCGCGAGCTTTGAGCCACAACCTATTGAATATGAAATGGAAATGCCGGGTAGCTGGGCGATTGAAAGCGGGGCGGCTCAATCAGTGGGCACGCGCTGGTGGGAAGGGTTTCACGATCCGAGACTGAACCAGTTGGTTGACCGTGCGTTGGCCAATAATCCGACCCTCGCGGTGACGGCACAGTCCATCCGGCAGGCGGATTTGCAGTTAAAAAACGCCGGCGCAGCACTTTTGCCGTCGATAGAGGCCTCGGGTAATACCGGGAAGCAGACGAGCAAGGCCCCCGGGATGGAGCGACAGAGCGGTGGGTCGTCCAGTCTCGGGCTGTCTGTCAGTTACGAGCTGGATTTCTGGGGGCGCTTGACGGCAGCGGAGGCCAGTGCGCTGGCAACGTTCAAGGCGACCGAGCGGGATTATGATGTGGCCAGAATGACCTTGGCGGCCTCGGTCGCCAGCACCTGGCTTGAGTGGCAGGAATTACGGCAGCGCGCCGATATCGCCCGGAAAAATCTGGCGCTGGGGGAAAGAACGCTTACGCTTGTTGATGCCAGGTATCGAAACGGGGTGGCGGACCGTTCCGAGCTGTCCCGGCAAAAAACTTCGGTACTGAGCCTGCGCAACGCCCTTCCGCCACTGGAATATCAGGCACGTCAAAGGCTGGCCGCGCTGCGTATTCTGACAGGGGACTATCCCTTTACGGATGACCTGCCGGAATCCCGGTTTGGGCAAGTTCAGGTACCGCTGATTGATCCGGGCACGCCAGCCAGCCTTGTGTCGCGCCGCCCGGATCTGGCAGCCAAAGAGCACCGGCTGGCGGCAGCCAGTGCGGATATTGCGCAAGCCAGAGCGGCCTTGTTGCCAGCGGTTTCACTCACCGGTGCGGTTCGCCTGTCTACAGACGCGTTTCTCAGCCTCTCTGATCCGCTCGGGACCGCCAGTGGCTTGCTGGGTTTAAGTCAGACCCTGTTCGATGGGGGGCAGCGGCGTCACTCGGTGGCGCTGAGTGAGTCCCGGCGTATTGCCTTGCTGGAGGAGTATCGGGCAGCCCTGCTGGTGGCCTTCCAGGAAGTGGGCGACGCCCTCGACAGGGGCTCCTTGTACCTTGCCGAGGAGCAGCGCCTGCAAGCCATTCTGGTGCAGGCCAAAGAAACGCTGCAGTTAACCGAGATCCGGTATCGCGAAGGTGCTGATGACCTCCTGGCTTTGCTGGCGAGTCAGCGAGCCGTGTTCGATGCGCGTCAACAGCTCAGTCAGGTTCGCCTGAATCGGCTGATTGCCGCTGTAGACCTGTACAAAGCGCTTGGAGGGGGATGGCAGGCTGGCCTCCCCGAAACGGCTAAGGCGCCGGCTGAGGAAGTTGTCCATCCACAAGGTAGTCGTCCAGGCTAAACTCGAAAACCCGATGGCTCCCATCTGCCTCGGAAAGGCTCATGGAGACCTGGCTGGATGAGGTGACGGCAATCAGTTTCTGATAGGTGCGTGGGGCCGCATCCCGGAATGCTTCCGGGTTGAACAGAGCAACATTCACCCCTTCTACGCCGTTATCTGAAGCCAGTGGCAAGGTATAAAAGCCTGCCTGCCGGGCCCTGGCAGAAAGAAACTGAAAGGCGCCAACGCCCTGAGTTCTCATGTCGGTGCCCATGGCCTGGCTTTCCCGATAACTGAACGGGTCAGAAAGGGTTTGGTGCAGGTCCTGCCAGGTTTCCGAATGCAAACGAAGACCCCGCTCAGTGCAAAACCGGGCGCTGAATACCGTGTGCAAGGTGGTCAGGGGGCGAGAGAACGGCTTTTCCAGGTGGCTGATGAACACAAAACGGTAGAATGCCGTCTCGGCCAGAGCGGTGGGGATGCTCATGGCCCCATAGAACAGGCTCGGCTCAAAACTCCGTCCGTAGCGGGAACCATACTTCAGAGGCGGATACCGGAAAGGGGTGGTGAGCAGGTAGTGACGCTTGCGGGAAGAGGCTGGCATGGCTGGCTTACTGCCTTCCAGAAGCTCTTCCAGGCGGTTTTGTTCCTGCATATTGTCGACGATACGCGCCGTGGCTATGTCTTCCTGACTCTCTACCACACGGAACAGGGTTCCCTGCAGGGGGGCAACGGCTTGGATAATTCTTTCCTGATAATTCAAATGCGCCCCCGCATGGCATCAAGATAATGCACCACTCGCACCAACCCTTCCGTTGTCTGGATCATGTTTCTTGGCGTTGCGGCAAAGTAGTGGTTTGGGGTGTTCAGCCAGTGAATCATGGCTTCCTGCTCGCCGCCCGTCAGGGCATAGACACTTCGGTAGAGTCGTATGAACAGCAGGGCAAGCTCGCCGGATTTGCTGGCGGGATCGATTCCGTCTCGGGTGAGCCCGCTGCGGTTACGGCCAATCACTGCCGCAATCTCCGTCTGAGGCAAGCCGAATGCTTTTGCGGCATTCAGCAGCGCCTTGGACAGCAGTGCCCGGTCGCTGGTCCCCTGCATCATATCAATCGCTTCAGACATGGCTCAGCCTCCCTTGGTGATTTCTCATCATTATAGACATAAATGATGATATTTCACCACGGGCTATCTCGGGTAACCCGTAATATCCCGGATTTTCCGGTACAGCGGCTGAAGCCTGGGGTACATGTCCCGATACACCTCCGAATACAGCCTCTGGTAGAGTGCGGAGTCTGCAGGGTTGGGTTCGAAAACCCTGCCGGTGCGCGTCATGGCGCGCACCGCGGTTTCGAAATCCGGATGCAGCCCCAGCCCGACGGCAGCGTCAATGGCGGCACCAAGTCCTGAGGTTTCATAGGTATGGGGGCGCTCGGCCGGAAGTCCGAAGATATCTGCGGTCAATTGCATGGCGGCGTCGCTTTGAGAACCTCCACCAGCCACCCTCAACCGTTTGATCGCATGGCCACTACGTTTTTCGATGCGCTCTTTGCCTTCCCTCAAGGCATAGGCGAGGCCTTCAAGGATGGCTCGGTAAACGTGGGCCCGGGTGTGGACGTCTCCAAAACCGATGATTGACCCTTTGGCTTCAGGGCCGGGCTGGCGGACGCCCGGGCTCCAGTAAGGCTGCAGCATGAGCCCCATTGAGCCCGGCGGCACGGCATTGACCAGTTCATCGAAGAGTGCTTCGGGCTCGATGCCGTTCTGCTCGGCGAGCCTTTGCTCCCGTAGCCCGAATTCGCGCTTGAACCAGCTGACCATCCAGAAACCGCGATAGATCATGACTTCGGTTGAATAATGCCCGGGCAGTGCAGACGGGTAGGGGGGCATGAAGCGTGTTGGCTCTACGAACCGTGCATTGGTGGTGTTGATGGTTGCTGTGGTGCCATAGCTCATGCATCCGATGTCGGGGCTGAGCCCGCCAGACCCCAGAATTTCGCAGGCTTTGTCCGACGCAGCCGCAATCACCGGCAATCCCGCCGGTAAGCCAAGGTGGGTGGCTGCCTCGGGTAAAAGCGATCCGATCGGCTGCCCCGGAGGCACCAGTTCCGGCAACATCTGGCGCTTGATGGGCATGACCTGCCACTTGAAATCCCGAGGAGGGGCCCATTGCTGACGCTTGTAGTCGAACGGCAGGTAGCCGACCTGGCTGCCTGTGGAATCTCGATACTGGCCGGTCAGCCGGAAATTGAGGTAGCCCGACAGCAGAAGATATTTGTAGGTCCTTGCCCAGATGTCCGGTTGGTTCTGCGCAATCCAGTTAGCCTGGGTTTTCTCCCGGAATCGACTGATTGTGTCTTCCAGCCCCATGATTTTGAAAATCCAGCCCCAAGGGCCTTTAACCGGTCCTTCAACCCGGGCATGGCGCTGGTCCAGCCAGATGATCGCTGGCCGGAGGGGGGTCCCCTGGCGGTCGAGATTGATGACGGTACCACGTTGGGTCGTGGCGGTGACGCCAACTACTTGCTCAGGACGTGCGTCGGTGCTTTGCCAGAGTTGTTGGCAAGCCAGCCCGAGATTATCCCAGAAATAATCGGGGTGCTGTTCGGCCCAGCCTGGCTGGTCGGAAAAATAAGGTTCAATTTCCTGTTTTCCTTTACCAACCAGATTGCCCCGGGTATCAAAGAGCAGTGCCCGGACACTTTGGGTTCCGTTATCAATAGCCAGAATCAGCGGGGTGTCAGGCACCTTGCTCCTCCTTCTGGTGGGGCAATTGATAGGCTTCCTGATACAGGGTGAGGTATCGGTCCTGCTCCTTCAGCCAGCGTTCATCATCCCATCCCAGCAGCGCCTGACACCGGGTACGCAGCGCAGATAGCACACCAGCGCCGCCGTTGGGCAGCACCAGTCCAAGCCTGCTTCGGCGGAGCATCAGGTCGTCGAGGTGCAGAACCTGCTCATGTCGGCATGCCCACTCAAGTTCGGCCCAGAGTGTCCCGGTACCGGCGATCTCCTCAAGCCTTCCTTCCTGAAGCAGATTCTGGCGGTCTGGCCCGTAGTAGCCGCCTAGCCGACGCCAGGTGATAGCCGTAATGTTTTCGGGCTTAGGGGCCGGGGGCGTTGGCCTGAAAACCGGGTGCTCATCGGGGCGGAGCGTAGCTGCGCGGGACTCCGGGAGTGCCATCGCCAGTGCCTGCCGGGCCATTTGGCGGAACGTCGTCAGCTTGCCTCCGGCAATACTGATGAATCCCCGGTCCTGCCGGATGACATGTTCTCGATTCTCTTTGGAGGGGGCCTTGCCCTCGCCGGCAGTCACCACCGGGCGTACACCGGCCCAGGTGGAGAGCACATCCCGGGCCGTCAGGGGAGAGCCGGGGAACAGGCGGCGGGCGATTTGCAGGAGGTAGTCAACCTCGGCCGTGGTGATGGCTGGTTCCCGATTGAGGTCTCCCCGGTGCTCCAGGTCTGTTGTGCCAAGCACCGTGGTTCCCGCCCAGGGGAAGGCGAACACCGGGCGCTTG
Organism: Marinobacter daepoensis DSM 16072; assembly: GCF_000421165.1. Classification (GTDB taxonomy): domain Bacteria; phylum Pseudomonadota; class Gammaproteobacteria; order Pseudomonadales; family Oleiphilaceae; genus Marinobacter; species Marinobacter daepoensis. The sequence goes on along the minus strand of NZ_ATWI01000009.1, from coordinate 327,370 downwards.
TCTTCCGGGTGCAGTAACGACACGGCGCAGGTTACCGGCAGGCTCTGCCACGGAATCACCAGGTGACTGCCTCGCAGTGGCCGGATGGACAGTGGATTGTCCGTTCCCGATTGTTTTTGTAACCGATCGGCCCATGCGCCGGTGGCGTTGATGACCTGCCGTGTGTTTACGAGAATTTCTTCAGTGCCAGGCGGGCCTTCGGGAGCCAGTTTCAGCCCACATACCGAGCCCTGCCCATCCCTCTCAACCGATGTTGCGGTGACATAGTTGAGGCAAATGGCACCGTCACGCCGGGCTTCAGTGATCAGTCTTTGGACCAGTCGGGCGTCATCGGTTACTGCGTCTGTAAATCGGCTGGTGGCCTGCAATCCCTCGTCAGTCAGGCCGGGCACCCACTGCTGGGTGTCTGCCGGCGAGTATTTCCGATGTGTGTTGGTGCCAGCCAGGCGGTCGTAAAGGGTCAGTAAAGCCTGAAACAGGCGAGGGCCTGGAAAGTGCCCTTTGAAATGGGGCATCAGAAAGGGCAGGGGTTCGACCAGGCCCGGGGCTTCTTTCATCAGCCGTTCCCGTTCGCGGGCAGCATTCCTGGTCAGGCCAAGGTGCCCGCTGGCCAGATAGCGAAGCCCGCCATGGACCATTTTGGAAGACCGGCTGGAGGTGCCCCAGGCAAAATCTTTTTGTTCAACCAGCAATGTGCGAAGACCGCTTCCGGCGGCCTCCCTGGCCACGCCAGCTCCGGTGATGCCCCCTCCGATGACGACCAGATCGAAACCAAGGCGGCCTGCACGCAGACTCTCAAGCAGGAGATGTCGGTCCATATTCACCTCAATCGAGCAGAGTTTTCGGATTCAGTCGCTGGTCCGGGTCAAAGCTGTCTGTGAGCGACCTGATGGCCCTCATCCCCAACTCACCTTTTTCGACGGGCAAGAACGGAGCATGATCCTTGCCAACGCCGTGTTGGTGGCTGATGGTGCCACGGTTCTGGACGATCAGCTCGGAGGTGGTGTTCTTGAGGTGCTGCCAGCGGCTTAGCGTTTCCTCATAGGTGTCGGCAACCCGGAAGACATAGGTGGTGTAGATGGAGCAGCCCTGACCGTAGAAATGGGACAAATGGGTGAACACGTGGGTGCGTTCGTTCCGGTCTGCGAGCCCTTCACGAAGGTTGGTTTCCATGCTGTTCAGCAGGTTGTCGACGTTATCCCAGTCGGTGGCCGTTTCCAGGGTGTCCACGGCATAGCCCATGTGCCAGAGCGCTTCGCGGAGGTAGGGCATAGTGAACCGCTTTTCGGCCCACTTGGCGCCCAGTTTGGTGCCGGTGTAGACGCCCTGCTGGCTGGCGCAGATCTTCCGGGCTTCCGCCAGGGCGGCTCGACACTGGGATTTGGTGCCGGTCACACCAAAGGTCATCATGCATTTGCCTTCGTCGGCTCCCCGGAAAGCCAGAAAACGCTCCAGAAGGCCGATAAGGCGGGGATGTCCGGCCAGTGCCAGTTGAGTTTCAGTTTCAATGGCGTTGCTCAGACGCAACATGGAAAGCTGAACACGGTTCTGCACCAGCCGGCGGGCCGCAGTCCTGGCATCGTTCCAGTTTGGAAAGAAGACCACGTGGAAGCTTTCCTGTTCCGGTAGCTGGCTGACGCGGGCCTTGACCTCGGTAATCATCCCCAGCCGGCCTTCGGAGCCGAGAATCATTTCCCGGATATCGGGGCCGGCGCTGGACGCAGGGATGGTGGGAAGGTTCAGGGTGCCTTGCAGGGTTTCGATACGACCACCGGCAAACAGTTGTTCAATACGACCGTAACGCAGCGACTGCTGACCGCTGGAGCGCGATGCAACCCAGCCACCTATCGTGGACAGTTCAAAAGACTGGGGGAAATGGCCGAGAGTGTAACCCTGGGCACGCAGCTGGGACTCAACCAACGGGCCGGGTGTACCCGCGCCGAAGGTTGCGACCTGGCTTTCGCGGTCAAGATCAATCATTCGGTTGAGCCTGGCAAGGCTGACGGTCAGTACCGGTTTGCCCTGATCCACCGGGTTAATATGGCCGGCAACGCTGGTTCCGCCGCCGTAGGGGATCAGGTGAACATCCTGCTCTTGGGCGAAGTGCAGCAGTGTGCGCACATCGGTGTTGGTTTTGGGGAAGGCGACGCCGTCCGGGAACTCTCCGATTTCACCGCTGCGCATGGCCAGCCAGTCTGCGAGGCTTTGGCCCCGGGCGTGCCTGACCCGGGTCTCTGGAGTCCGGTCTATCAGATCGTCGACGCTGGCGTCGGCGGGAAGACGGGATTCCGGAACGCTGGCGCAAACCGACGCCAGGGTTGTGTCCTGAAGCGGAGTGGCAGCCCCGATACGCTCCGACAGAAAGCTCTGCCCCTGTTCCGGCAGTTCCAGTGAAAACTGATCGTCACCCCATCCATTCCAGCGTCGCATGTACTGCTCCCTCAATTAATTGAATTGCGGGCATTCTAACCGCACGGGGGGCAGGTCGGATGTCAGAGAGCGACAAGGGGACTGTCATTTACCGCCACCCGGAAATACCCTTTGCGGCGTTTTGCACTGGAGCCGCCGCTAGGGACGCAGCGCTTCGGTCATGCGTTCATTCAGGCTGCGCCAGTGATCCAGCCGGCCAGCATCGCCGATTCTGGGGTTGTCGCCAGACGACCTGTTAAGCCAGAGACCCTGGCCGTTGAAGCTGTAGACCGGCTCCAGGTCTGGTCTTTGGGAGGCGGGTTTGATGTCATTGATCAGGTTGTCCAGGATCAGCGGGTCGGCGCCAGGTGTTTCATACCAGGCGAGGACCATGTGGGCCTGATTCAGCTCAAGCGCCTTAACATAGATGATTCGGAGCTGCTCATCCGGAACCCCCATGGCTCTGAGGGTCAGGTACTTGGCGATGGAAAAATCCTCGCAGTCACCGCCGTTTGTGGTGAGTAGTTCCACTGGTGTGGCCCAGTAGTCTTCTTCGCCCCAATGCTGAATGTCGCTGACAAACTCGACGCGATTAAAGAAGGAATTGACCAGCCGAAGCTGGCGGTCTACCGGTGCGTTGGCTGCCAGAATATGCAGGCGCTGCCAGTTTTCAAGGCGTTGGTGTGCGGCCTCGCCAAACTCACCCCGAACATAGGTCATGAGCCGGTCGCTCAGCTCCAGCGCGCTGACCATTGAGACAGCAAGGAGGAGTGGGAGCAGCAGTGACTTGGGTTGTCTGAGTCGACTTGCCGCTTCCATGGCAGGCCTCAGCTATTGTTCTGAAGCCGCTGGCGCAATTGTTCCAGCCTTTTTCGGATTTCCTCGCGCCGCTGTTGCTGCTCGGCAGGGGGGGCGCTGGTCTGCGAGCCGGATTGCTGAGCTCGGGAGGGTTCGGTTGCCGGTGGTTCCCGGGAGGGTTCGCTATTGCTGGCGAAATCCACGCCGGACCGGTCATCGGTTTCCGGGAAGTATAGGTTTTCGAGCTTTCCGGCCCGTTCAATAATGACCCGGTTGGCGAACACGGTTCTCAGTCTGGCGTTTCCGGGGAGTTCATTTCCCACAAGAAAGGCTTCGGTTTTTCCTTTTTCGTCTTCAATCAATGCACTGCCGGGGAAGTCGCCGTCGGCAGCCAGGACGCCCCGGAGTGACAGTCGCAGGTTGGTTTCAGGCAGGTTTTCGGTATTGGTGTCAGCGGCCTGCTCCAGGGCGCCAGGCGCGCCAAACACCTCAAGATCTGACAATCGGACATCGGGAACCGGCCGCTCCTGGCTGGCCATGATTGTGTCTGAGGGGGGCGTCTGGGACAGGGGGCGATGGGATTCAGTCTGCCAGAACTGGTAACCTTGCCAGCCTGTGAAGCCCAGCATGGCGACGGCTGCGACTACAGCGAGAAACAACGGAGTCCTTTGATCGATGGCAAGCATTGGTCGTCCTGAATGCGGTGTAGGAAATCGTAAAAAGCTCACAGGTTATCAGACTGCAATGATTTAGTGGCAGTATAGTGTATAGAGTTGTTCAGTGGTTCCCATTCCTGTGGTAGCCTTTTTGCATACGCTGACGACGCAGGGGCCTGACGTAACGCCAGGCTTCACAAGAAAAATCAGTGAACAGACGGATTTAACGAGGACGAGCTTGACCACCGACACCGACATTCAGCCGCAGGACGCGCCGCTGGGCCGACTTCCCTTTACCTTCGCCAAGCGCAACGGGGTCATACTGACCCGTAATGATGAGGGTGAGGCGGTCATCCTCGTTCGCCCGGGAGCGTCCCACACCGCACTGGCCGAGGCAAACCGCGTGAGCGGGGGCCGGGCGCGCTTCACACCCATCGAACCGGAACGCTTTGATCAGGCGCTCAATGCGGCTTATCAGAACGATTCAGCTGAAGCCATGCAGATGGTCGAAGGGATCGGGGATGACATGGATCTGGCATCACTGGCCGATTCCGTGCCGGAAACGGAAGACCTGCTTGAGCAGGAAGACGACGCCCCCATTATCCGTCTGATTAACGCCATCCTGACTGAAGCCGTAAAAACCAATGCCTCGGATGTACACATCGAAACTTATGAGAAGCAACTGATTGTTCGCTTCCGGATTGATGGTGTATTGCGGGAGGTGGTTCAGCCCAAAAGGGCTCTGGCACCTTTGCTGGTCTCCAGAATCAAGGTTATGGCCAAGCTGGATATTGCGGAAAAGCGGGTTCCTCAGGATGGCCGGATTGCCTTGCGGGTTGCGGGGCGGGAGGTCGACATCCGGGTTTCGACCATGCCGTCATCCAGCGGTGAGCGTGTGGTTCTGCGTCTTCTGGACAAACACGCCGGCGCCATTCGCCTGGAATCCCTGGGCATGGCAGGTCAGGATCTGAAAAGCCTGAGAAAGCTGATTTACCGCCCTTATGGCATTTTGCTGGTGACCGGGCCAACCGGCTCGGGTAAGTCCACCACGCTGTACGCAGCGTTGCAGGAGATCAATGATCGTAGCCGCAACATTCTGACGGTAGAAGACCCTATTGAGTACAACCTGGCAGGCATTGGTCAGACTCAGGTCAACACGAAAGTGGACATGACCTTTGCCCGAGGGCTGCGGGCAATTCTCCGGCAAGACCCGGATGTGGTCATGATTGGTGAGATCCGGGATCTTGAAACCGCAGAAATTGCCGTTCAGGCGAGTTTGACCGGGCACCTTGTGCTCTCCACATTGCATACCAATACCGCCGTCGGAGCGATCACCCGGCTGATGGACATGGGCATTGAACCCTTCCTGATTTCATCCAGTCTGGTGGGAATTGTTGCGCAGAGACTGGTTCGGGTGCTTTGCACTCAATGCCGCGAGCCTTACATCCCCACGAAAGAGCATTGCGAGTTTCTGCAGCAGGACCCGGCAAATCCGCCGACTATTTTCCGGGCCAAAGGCTGTGAGCACTGTAACCAGCTTGGCTACCGTGGCCGTATTGGTATTTATGAGACCGTTGAGATTACCGAACAGATCAGCAGCCTGATCCATAAACGGGCAGGGGAGCTGGATCTTGAACGGGAAGCCCGCCGGCACAGCCCGAGCATTCATGCCGATGGCGTTCAGAAAATTCTGGATGGTGTGACCACGGTGGAAGAAGTTCTGCGCGTTACCCACCGGAGCCAGTAATCGATGCCGGCCTACGAATATAAAGCCCTGGATGCCCGGGGCAAACAAAAGCACGGCGTGCTTGAGGCGGATGCCCCCAGGGCCGTTCGACAGCAACTTCGCGAGAAAGGCCTGACCCCTCTGGCGGTTGAAGCCGCTGCCGAAAAGCAGGCTCGCAGCAATCCATTGAGCAACCGGGGGTCTCTCAGTGCGGCAGACCTCGCGCTTGTTACCCGCCAAATGGCCACACTGATTCAGTCTGGCATACCGGTGGAGCAGGCGTTAAGCGCCGCCGCCCAGCAATCCGCCAAACCCCGTATTCGCAGCATGCTGATCGCGATTCGGGCCAAGGTGATGGAAGGTTATACCCTGGCGGACAGCTTTGGTGAGTTCCCCAAAGCGTTCCCCCGGCTCTACCGCTCCACCGTGGCTGCCGGAGAGCACGCCGGGCATCTGGACCTGGTCTTGAACCGGCTGGCCGACTATACCGAGAGTCGGCAGGAAGCCCGCCAGAAAATCCAGCTGGCCGCTATCTACCCGATCATTCTGAGCGTGGTTGCCATCGCGATTGTGGTCTTCCTCTTGACCTATGTCGTTCCTGATATTATTGAAGTTTTCGTGAAACAGGGGCAGGAACTCCCGGGCCTGACAGTGGCAATGCTGTCAATCTCAGAGTTTCTTGGCAGTTTTGGTATCTATCTGCTGGTGTTGCTGGTGACTGCGGTCATCGGGTTCCGGTTTGCGCTTACCAAGCCCGCCCTCAGGCTCCGGTTTCACAAGCGTTTGCTTCATCTGCCTCTGTTTGCCGGCATGGTCCGGGGGGTGAATACAGCCCGGTATGCCAGCACCCTGAGTATTCTCACAACCAGTGGCGTGCCATTGGTTGAGGCGATGAAAATTGCCGGTGAAGTCCTGTCCAATGACTACCTTAGGCAGGAACTCAGAGAGGCCGCGCGCAAGGTCAGTGAAGGCGGCTCTTTGCACAGGTCGCTGGATCAGACGGGATACTTTCCGCCGATGATGCTTCACATGATTGCCAGCGGGGAGGCCAGTGGAGAGCTTGACAGCATGCTGGAGCGGACGGCCCGAATGCAGGAAAACACGCTGCAATCCAAAATTGCCGCCATTGTTGGCCTGTTTGAGCCGCTGATGCTTCTGGTCATGGGGGCTGTTGTACTGATCATTGTATTGGCCATTATGTTGCCGATACTGAATATGAGTAATCTGGTGGGTTAGCGTTCTGGTTCTGAACCGGAGAGCGTCATTACCCACGTTAACCTCTTGAAACGACGAAAACGGATCGACGATGAGTGAAACTATGAACATCCAACAACCGAAAAAACTGTCACGGAACCGGGGCTTCACCCTGATCGAAATCATGGTGGTCATGGTTATCCTGGGGCTGTTGGTGGCCATTGTTGCCCCCAATATCATGGGCCGTAGTGATCAGGCGAAAGTGACCGTGGCCGAAACCCAGATCAGTAACATTGCCAACTCACTGGATCTGTATCGCCTGGATAACAGTCATTACCCCTCTACCCAGCAAGGGCTGGAGGCACTGGTGAATAGGCCCAGCGGCAGCCCGGAGCCGAAAAACTGGAACCCGGACGGATACCTTAAGAACGTCCCGGAAGACCCCTGGGGGAATGAATATCAGTACGTCAGCCCCGGTGTAGAAGGTCCCTACGACCTCTATTCCTACGGATCTGATGGCCAGGAAGGCGGTGATGGCGATGCGGCCGACATCAGTGTCTGGAAGTCCGGGAACTGATTGCAGGTGCTCCAGAGCAGCCGCCAACGCGGTTTTACGCTGATCGAGATCCTTGTGGTTCTGATTATTGTCGGACTGCTGGCTGCCCTGGCCGTGTTCAATATGGGCGGCAGTTCGCAACAGCGTGAACTTGAGAGCCAGGTTCGGGAGCTTTACCTGTTGATGCAGACCGTGCAGGAACAGGCGGTGCTGAACAACCTGGAAATGGGGCTGCTGCTGGAGGAAGACGGGTACCGTTTTGTCGCGTTTCAGGATATCGACGGTGAGTGGAAAGCGTCGGGCGAACGCATGTTCCGAAAGCATACGCTCCCGGAATGGCTGACGGTGACGCCATACGTTGAAAGTGATGCGCCCAGGCTGGCTTCTGCAGAGGATCGGCTCAGGCCGGACGTTGTCTTTTTCTCCAGTGGCGAAACGACCCCCTTTGAAATTGAATTTACCCTGGGCAAAGACACTGATCTTATGCACGTTATTGCCTCGGACGGTATCTCACCGATGGAATGGCGACGTCCCGGTTCCGGAGACGATGCATGATCACTCGTGCACGGGGATTTACGCTGATTGAAGTGCTGGTCGCGCTGCTGGTGTTCGGGCTGATTGCAACGGCCGCGGCAGAGGTCGGAGGCAACTACATCACCAGCTTCGAGCGGACACGGGACAAATCCCTGGCGGGCTGGGTGGCGGATAACCGGATCAACGAACTTCGCCTTCAGGATGGGCTTCCCGGGGTTTCGGAGAACTCAGAGGATGTCGACTTCGGCAACTTTCGCTGGCGAGTAACCACGGCGGTAAAAGCTACGGCTGAACCCACGATGCGCCGGGTGGAAGTGTCCGTCGCAAAGCACACCGAAACACATTCCGAGCCCTACACGGTTCACACCCTCTCCGCATTTCTGGGAGAAACCTGATGAGCGCTGCCAGATTCGGGGGGGCTTTTCCGGAAGAGCGGGGCTTTACGTTGATGGAGGTGTTGATCGCCGTGACCATCACCTCGGTGATCGGGCTTGGCGTATGGCAGGTTATAAGCAGTGTCATGAATTCCCGGGACCGGGTTGATCAGGTGGCAGAGGACTTCGATGGCTTGCAGAAAACCATGCTGCTGCTGGAGCGTGACATCACACAATTGGTTAACCGGCCAGCCCGCGACGTGTATGGCGATTTCTCTCCTTCGCTGACAACCCGGGATGACGCCTTTGTTTTGATGCTCACTCGGCAGGGGTGGCGCAACCCACTCGGACTGAGGCGCAGTGGCTTACAACGTGTGGGCTGGGAGTTTACCGGCACCGAGTTGCGTCGCCGGTACTGGCCCGTGGTTGATCAGGGTCAGGAGGATGAGAGCATTGACATCCTGTTACTGGACAGCGTGCTGGAATTTGAAGTCCGGTTTCTGGATCGGGAAGGCAAGTGGCAGGAAGAGTGGCCCGGCGAAAACGTTATGGCGCAGCTAATGCCGGGTGCCCGGCCTGACATTGCATTGCCCAGGGGGATTGAAGTTACGCTTGAACATGAACGCTTCGGGGAGATGACTCGAACCTTCAGTCTGCCGGATTTCGAAACCTCACAGGCCCAGGCCATCATCAATCGGCAACAGGAATCCGGGGATGAATCAGACGAAGAGCCTGATGAATCTGGTGATCGGTCCGGTGCAGGGAGTGCCCGGGAATGATGTCCCTGGCCGCTGAAAGACAACGGGGAGTGGCCCTGATCATGGTGTTGCTGGCCATGGCGCTGGTGGTGTTAATGGCCACGGGTATGACCCGACAGCAAAGCCTCAGGGTCTTCAAGGCAGGGCATTATCTGGCCCAGCAACAGGGGCAGAGTATCGCACTGGGTGCTGAGGAATTCGCGAAGCGGATTCTGGTCCGTGACTATGAGGAGGATAAGGAAAACAGCCTCATGGTTGATAGCCCGGACGAGTTCTGGGCCATGCATGCTGCCATTCTGCCCCTTGATGACAACGGTGTAGCGGAAGTCCAGATTGATGACCTGGGAGGGAGGATCAATCTCAATGATCTGGTAACCACCTCCGGAGAAGTTGACCCGCTGACGAAAGACCGCCTCACTCGTCTGTTCCGAGCTCTGGGTATCACCGGGTTGACCGTGGATCCGTTGATTGACTGGATGGACGCAGATGACCAGACCATCAGTGCCTATGGCGCAGAGGATGGACAGTACCTTATGGCGGACCCTCCTTACCGTACCGGCAATCAACCCTTTGTCTCGATCACGGAACTGCGCCTGATTGAGGGCATGACGGAAGAAATTTATGTAGCCTTGAGGCCACATCTGGTTGCTTTGCCGGTTTCTGGCGTAGGCATCAATGTAAACACCGCCTCCGTACCGGTACTGATGAGCCTTCACGATGAGCTGAACGAAGCCCAGGCCGAGTCTTTGATTGCCAAGAGGGAAGAAGAGCGGTTTGAGAACCTTCAGGACTTTCTGGCCATGCCGGAGTTTGCTGCATCGGGCATGAAGACCAAGGGATTAACGCTGCAGACCCGTTTTTTTGAAGTTGTTTCACGGATTACCTACGATAATCGTGTCGTCAATATGGTTAGCACCGTGTATAGAAACCCGGAAGGCGAGGTCCGGACGGTTCACAGGGATACCGGACAGAAAAATCGCATCACCAAGGAACCCTACACTTTCTCAGAAGGATAACCATGTCTTACCGCCTTTTTGTCCGGCCCGTGCCCCCGTACATGGCCCCGGACCAGAGCCCCGATACCCAGCTGTTCAGCTGGGTGCTTCAGGATGCCGGTGGCGATGCCCAGGCACGAGGCGAGGCCGATACCAGGGAAAACATCGAACAGACCCTGGCACAGAATGCACTGGAAAAAGTACTTCTGATTGGCTTGGTGCCTGGTGATGAGGCGGTCTTCTGTGTCGCTGACATTCCTGCCAGACAGAACCGTTTCATTCAGCAGGCATTGCCGTATGCGGTAGAAGAACAGGTTGCTCAGGATATTGATTCGGTGCATCTGGCTCTGGGGCCTCACACGCCGGACGGGTATCTGGTTGCCGGTATCGACCGGGAGCAGATGGCCCATTGGCGTGAACTTTTTGATGGCTGGTACCACACGCAGCTGGAGGCGATCTACCCGGATGCGGCGCTGTTACCGGTGGGTGAGTCGGCTTGGGCGATCTGCCTCGATGGTGACTTCGCCATACTGCGAAGCCAGCGCGGTGAGTGGCTGAGAATGCAGGCCAGCAATCTGCCGATGCTGGCCGTAACTCTGGCCGCGCCCTCATCTGATGAGGTTGTGGCAGAGATTCCGGTGACACTGTATGGCTCTGAAACAGAACTGGAATCCAGCGAGGCTCTGGTCAGTGAACTGGCTGGCAGCACCGGGCATATGCGACTTGAGAAAAAACCACTGGAGTTTTCGGCCATCGAATTGCTGGCCTGGTCGCACTATCAGCATCTGTGTGAACCCATCAACCTGTGTCAGGGCCCGTTTTCACCCAAACGGGAAGGGAGCAGTCCGCTGAAACCCTGGAAGCCGCTGATTGCCGTTGCATCGCTCTGGTTTGTGATCCAGATGGGGCTGGAAATTGGCATGGGGGTATACCAGCAGAAACAGGCCGACCAGCTTGAGGCCCAGGCAATGACGATTTACCGGAAGGCTTTCCCGTCAGACCGTCGCACTCACGCGGGGAACGTCCGGCGGGTCATTGAAGGGCAGCTTCGTATGGCGGGATCACAGGGGCCTGAGGTTGATTTCATTACCCTGATGAAATACACCGGGGATCAGTATGGGCGTTTGCAGAACCCCGGCGCTGTCACGTTTAATTCGATTAACTACAGCCGAAGCCGGGGTGAGCTGGTGGTGGATATCCGGGCTGACAGCTATGATCGTTTAAGTCGCTTGCGCAACGGCCTGAGCAACGCAGGTTTACAGGCGCAGATAGGATCCGTCGTCAATGAATCCAGTGGCGCTCGCGGTCGTTTGACGGTTTCAGGAGGATAATGTCATGTGGTCACGCATCAAAGACCAGCCAGCCGTCGGCAAGCTGATTGCACGGTACGACCAGCTCCCCACTCGAGATCGTCAGGCGCTTACGGTGCTCAGTCTCGCTTTGCTGCTGGCGCTGATTTATTTATTGATCTGGCGGCCCGTTACGCAGTTTCATGACCGGGCGACCGCGAGTCGCGAGAATGCCGGTGAGCTTGTGGCCTGGATGCAGGCGAATCAGGCCTCCATCGAGCAACTGGGGGGGGGCGGTAACGCAGCGTCGTCTTCTGCGGCAGACAAACCGGAAGACGGGCGCGCACTGATGGCGCTGGTCACTCGCTCCGCAGGAGAAGCTGGCCTCTCGTTGCAACGTTTCGAGCCCAGCGGGGATAGCGCTATCCGGGTGTGGCTTGAGAACGCCGGCTATGCTGATGTTGCGTCGTGGCTAGAGCGCCTTAATGGCAATCATGGCGTGATGATCGACCAGGCGGCATTGGATAGAGGCAATGAGCCCGGTCAGGTATCGGTCAGGCTCACTCTGACAATCTGACCCGGGGTGTGAACTTATCGGTAAAGAGAGGCAACACCATGGCAGAAAACAACAATAATGCCGGGGCAGTGCTGGTTCGCCTGGATGAGACCGCAAGAAATGAAGCGCAGTCGGTCCTGTTCCATGCGTACCGCGAAGACCCCACCTTTCAGTACCTTTTTGATCATCGTAAACCAGGCTATAACCAGCGAGTAAGGGCGACGATCCGGGAATTGATCGACCTTTATCTGGAGCTCAATCAGGAAGCGGTCGGCGTGATGATTGATGACACTCTGGTGGCGGTCGCGTTTCTTGGTGAGCCGGAACTCAGGATAAACCTCGCGGACCAGTTCGGGTGGCGGGTACGGATGGTGTTGACCGCTGGCTTTTCGTCAACCCGGCGTTATCTGGAATATCATCAGAAAATCCGGGAACTTTTGCCACAGCGCCAGGCCCATCAGTTGCCTTTGATGGGCGTCAACCCCAAGTATCAGCATAAGGGGTATGGTCGGATGATACTGCAGGCGGTAGAACGACTTTGTGAAGATAACCCCAGAGGCCATGGTCTGGTACTGGATACCGGAAACAGCCGATATCTGCCGTTCTACCAATCAGAAGGGTTCCGAAGCCTCGGCAAGATTCGTCTGGGCGATTTCGAGGATCATGTTTTATTCCGCGATGTGATCCCTGCCGAACGTCAGGCACGGGAGCCCGCGAAACAGTCATTTTGATGTTAACAGGAGATACTGTGTCTGAGAGCCATGATTTTGATCTGATTGTCATTGGCGCCGGTTCCGGCGGTGTGCGGCTGGCACGGATGTCTGCACAGCGTGGTGCACGGGTAGCGGTGGTCGAGTCCCGCTATCTGGGCGGAACCTGCGTTAACGTAGGGTGTGTCCCGAAAAAACTGTTTGTTTACGGGGCGCATGTCAGGGATGAGCTTGAGGATGCAGAGGGATATGGCTGGTCGGTGCCGACCGATGACGTTACGTTCGACTGGCCGACACTGGTGGCCAACAAAAATGCCGAAATCGAACGCCTGAATGGCATCTACGGTCGTTTGTTGGAAAATGCCGGGGTCACCATCATTGAGGGGACGGCCAGCATCCGAGACCCTCAGACCGTTGTCGTAGGGGACAAGACTTATTCAGCGGCACACATAACCGTTGCGACCGGCAGCTGGCCGGTGGTGCCGGATATTCCCGGCAAGGAACTCCTGCTAACCTCCAACGAGATGTTTTACCTTCCCCAGCTGCCCAGGCACGCGGTCGTCTGGGGTGGCGGGTACATTGCGGTTGAGTTTGCCGGCATATTGGCAGGGCTCGGGGTTGAAACCACGCTTTTGTACCGGGGAGAGCGTTTTCTGAGAGGGTTTGACGAAGACGTGCGGGCGTTTACCGAGCAGGAGATGCGCAAGAAAGGCGTGGACCTTCGGTTTAATGTGACGATTGAGTCTGTCGAGCAGCTCAATGCCCATTATCAGGTTAACCTGAATGATGGTTCCAGCCTTGAGACCGGGCTGGTGATGGCAGCCACAGGGCGCCGGGCTTTGGTGGATGGGCTGGGGCTGGAAGAACTTGGGGTTGAGATCAACGCCTCAGGCCATGTCCGGGTAGACGATCATTTTCAGACGGCGGTGCCGTCAATCACGGCGCTTGGTGATGTCATCGGGACACCTCAACTGACCCCGGTAGCGCTGGCCCAGGCCATGGTGCTGTCCCGGCGGCTGTTTGGTGATGGGCAAGGGGAGATGGACTACAGTGCCATCCCCACAGCAGTCTTCTGTCAGCCAAACATCGGAACGGTGGGCCTGACTGAAGAAGAAGCGCGCCAGGCGGGGCACACGCTGCGCGTTTACCGGTCCGAATTCCGACCGATGAAATACACCCTGAGTGGCCGGGATGAAAGATGCCTGATGAAGCTCATTGTGGATGACGCGTCCGATCAAGTGCTGGGAGCCCACATGGTTGGCCCTGATGCGGGTGAGATTATTCAAGGCCTGGCGGTGGCCATCAAGGCAGGGGCAACCAAGGCGCAGTTTGATGCCACAATGGGTATTCACCCAACCTCGGCTGAAGAGTTTGTCACGATGCGGGAGCCGGTTGCCTGAAGCGCTATGCCAGGGCTAACTTTCCCTGGCGTTTTCTCTGAGGGTCATCTGAACCCATCGGGACAGCACTTCGGTGAGCGTGTCCTTGCGTATGGGTTTGGTGAGGTAGTCGTTCATGCCTGCGGCCTTGCAGGCATGTTCGGTTTCAGCAGAGACATCGGCCGTCAAGGCGATGATCGGGATGCTGTTCTGGCCGTTGCCTAATTCCCACTCGCGAATCATGCGGGTAGCCTCGTAACCGTCCATCACCGGCATCTGACAATCCATCAGGATAACGTCGTATCCCTGTTGCTCCTTCTTCAGTCGGTTAACCGCCTCCGAGCCACAGGGCACTACGTCGGTTTGGAAGCCGATTTTGCGCAACAGGGCTTCGGTTACTTTTTGGTTCACCAGGTTATCTTCAACCACCAATGCCCGGGCGGCCCCTGATGTCGGTTCTATAGCACCGGGTGCTGGTGGCTCCTGGTGGGCTAACTCGAACGGCAGCTCAAACCGGAACGATGAGCCCTGGCCTATGTCGGAATCCACGTGTACATGCCCGCCCATCAGCTCAACCAGGCGCTGGACCAGGGATAGCCCGAGCCCTGTGCCGCTGTGGGCCCGATTATCCCCGCTGTCTACCTGCTCAAAACTATTGAAAACGCTCTGCAGTCGCTCTGCGGGAATGCCGGTGCCAGAATCCGTCACGACACATTGAACCAGAGCCGACTGCTTATCAAGATCCAACCAGTTCATCCGGATGGTGATAAAACCCTCTGTGGTGAATTTCAGCGAGTTGTCGATTAAGCCGGCAAGAACCTGTCGGACCCGTGGTGCATCACCCACGACCAGAGGGCGTGAAGGCCAGTCTCCGAGAAACTGAGCTTCTAGAACAAGCCCTTGCTGCACTGCTGCGTGGCGGTACGACGCCACGCAGTTGGAGAACAGGGCGCGAAGATCAAAAGCCTGTTTTTCGAGTATATGGTTGCCACTGTCCATCCGGGCATAATCCAGAATGTCTGAGATCACAGTAAGCAGGTCCTCGGTGGATTGCTGCGCAGTGGTGAGATAGTCATGCTGGCGCCTGGTCAGGGGCTCCGCCCGGACAAGGTCGAGCATACCGAGTACGCCGTTTAATGGGGTCCGCAGCTCATGACTCATTGTTGCCAGAAATTCTGATTTAGCCTGGCTGGCATACTCTGCTTTTTCCCGGGCCGTTTCGGAAACGGCCAGAGTCTGGTCCCGGGCTGACCGAAGCGCTTCAAGGTGTTCGGCAAGTTCATTCAGTTGTTGTTGAATTTCAGCGATCTCACGAGTGCTGCCTTTTGTTGCGACCGGCTGTGCCTCGTAGTCACCGATAATCAGCCGGCCGACCCGGCTGGAGAGTTGCCGCATGGGTTGAAGGACGTTATTCAGGAAATGATTGACCAGCAATAACGTGAACAGCAGCAACGCCACGCCAACCGTAATGGATGACCAGAGGATGTCTTGTTGTCGCGCTTCAAGGACGTTCTGGCTGACCCCGACTTCAACGGTACCCACCCGCAGAGCCCCGGAGCTGAGTCCCCAGCCGACGGTGAACCAGTCAGCCATGCTCTCTGAGCCGATCTCGAGCGGCTCCTGAAGGATTTCTGTTCTATAGACATCAAATGCCGGGCTCAATGCTCTTGAAGATGCCCCGTCATGACTGACGAAACCCAGCTCCTCCCCAGCCACATCGGTTACCCGAATCCACTCGGCTTTGCTGTGTTTCAGGGACTGCCTGAGTATCTGTTCCAGTGCGAGCGTGTTACCGGACACCACGGCATATTCCAGTGCTGGTGCCAGGCTGTCTGCCAGCATCTGGGAGCTCTGGGCAAGATCCCGGCGCGCATCGTCCAGACGGGCCGAGGTAAAGAACACCATCAGGGCGGCAAAAATGACCACTGCGGGCAGGGCACCTAATAACAGGAGCCGGCGTGATAGTGACATGCGGGGAAGGCTGACAGAGCTGCTCACGGGCCTGCCTCCGGATCGTCGATATTGATCATGTTCTGTACCGATTGGGCGATCCATTCACGCGCGGGTAATGGAATATTGAGAGACCGGGCAACTTGTTGATTAACTTCAATCCGGTATTCGTCAGGGTAAACCGGGGATGGAAAATTCCCGGTACTCAGGTACGCCAGCAACAGACCACCTGCCTCTTTTGCCATCGAGGAAAACGGAGCGTAGCTGGACGCAAGGGCCCCGGCTTTGACGTAGGCCTGGCTTGGGCCGATCAGTATCCGGTTACGCCGGTAGGCCGTTAAAAGGATGTGTTTGATATTTCTGGGGTTATAAATGGTGTCGTCCGGCCCGGCAAGCAGGAAATCCCCGTAGCTAAGGGCGCGGATCAGTGTTGGTATCAGTTGGTCCTCGGTATCAGCGATGAACACCTTGGCATCCAGATCATAGCCTTTGAGCTGGTCGATGAGCGGCTCGTAGAGCTCTGCGCTCTCTGTCGTTGCGAGCATGGCCACCCGGTTAGCCTGAGGGAGAATGGCTTTACCCGTCAGGGCCTGGCGTAGTAGCGGCACGTCGTAATAAACCGCCGAGATGCGGCCCGGAGATCGTTCGATATAGCTTTGGATGAATTTTCTTGCGACCAGTAATGCCAGAACCGGTATCTCCCGGTTCGCCTGGCGAACGCGTGAAAATGCCGTCGGGCCGATGGTAATCACTGGTGTTTTTCGGATTGAGGCCAGATCGTTGTCGGCCAGCGGTTTTAACGTCGCAGTGTTTCCCAGCTGCTGTTCCAGGAGTTGTGTCACATGGTGATCAAGGGCGGTGTTTCCGGAACCGGCAATGTAGGCGACGGGCGGGGCTGCTGCCTGAGAGTGGTCAGCCAACGGGGCGGTGAACAGCAAGAACAACAGCCAAAAACCGTGTCTGGCCAGGAACGAGGAGCGGCTTATCCGCTTTTCATGCTGGCGGAACCCCTTATACATAATCGGACAACTGGTCCATTCCATTGATGGTGTTTGTTCCCTGCGTCAGAAGCGAATGCCGGCTTCTACGAAAAACTGATTTGCGTCTTTGATGTTATTGTCTGAGCTTAGTTCAGGATCCCGGTTGAGGTAGTGTTGCATCGTAAATGCAAGCTCTGCAGTGTATCTTGGCTGCACAACCTGTTTGACAAGCCGGGTATCAAATCGTTCGAAATGGGTCTTAAACTCATCGGCCCAATAGAAGGCGCCGGACCACTTAAGGCCTAATGGCAGATCCTGAATAACGGCGAGACTCCCCGAGTGACGAACGGATAAACGCTCAAGAAGTTCGGTCTGGTAACGTTGTTCATTCTCGTTAATAGTGCCGTCGCGGTTGAGAATCGGCCCTCCCGTGTAACGGGTATCCTGATCCATATAGCCGTAGCTCGCTCTCAGGCGAGTACCAGGGAAGTCCAGGGTGGCTTCCAGTTCGAACCCTTTCTGGTCCGCCTCCACGTTGTTGTCTATGGTCCATTCCTGAAGCTGAATGACGCCGCTGATCATGTCGCGGAGCTCGTCCCGGAACACCCGGATCTCCAGAGAAAGCAGGGCCTGTTCCAGAGGGAATTGGCCAAAGTAACTGATTTCCTGAGAGGTCAGTCTTTCCTCCTCCAGGTGGTTGCCCAGGGTCAGTCTCTGAGGCTCTTCTACAACATCGTTGATGGTGATGCGTCGACCCTCAAGATTTGAATACAGCTCTGGCCTCACGTTGTAGAGTGTGTACCCCCAATCCGGGTCCTGCTCGAAACCGTCCGGAGTCCGAACCGCCTGAGAGTATACAATCCTTATGGCATGGTTGTGATTCAGAATAAAATTGGTTGCCAGACGAGGTGAAAAATAACTGTCGTCGGTTGTGCTTGTGCGCTCCCAGTTACCACCGGCATTCAGGGTCAGCCAGGTTTTGGGGCTGTACTCCACGTTGCCGAAAACCCGGGACTGGTAGTTGTTTCCCCGCCCATTGAAATAAGTGTCCGATCGGAAGATGTCTTTACGGAATCCGGCACCGCTGACAAACTTAAGGTTATCGGAAACCAGCAACGTATCCTGAAACTCCAGCTCAAGGCGGGTATCTTCGGAATTTGCATTAACATCTGCGTAGAGGTCGGGGCCACCCTGAGGGTTCAGGCACAATTGCTCCGGGTTCCCACCAACATCGGTATATTCGAAAATCGGTGTGTTGCTGCTAAGGCACTGGGCAATGCTGTCGGGAAAGCTGACCGGGTATTCTATGCGACGATCAAAATTTTCCACGCTGGCCTGCACATGAAAAAAGTGCTGCTCTGAAAGGCTATGGTTGAGCTTGCCTTGCAGGTAGAAGTCGCGAACGTCAACATCCGGGTGCTCCAGCGGATTCAGTTCACCCGTTTTATTTCGGTCCTGGTACTTAACCCCGTCTACCACACCCGCCCGAAACTCCAGATTGGATTGCCGGTTAAAATTAAAGCGGGAGTCGTACAGGAAGGAATTGATGTCGTGTCCGTCCCGGAACGGGAAGCGCTGACCATCATCGACCTGATAGTCGAAGCCGTCAAACTTTCGCTTTTCGAAGCTCAGGCGCCAGTCGTAGTTCGAGCTTCCATTCCCGGTGGAGGCGAAGCTCCGGAGATAGCCCCGTGATCCCGAGGTGATGGTCGTTTCCAGGTTGCTGCTATCCGACGGATCGCGTGTGATGATGTTGATTGAACCGAGAAACGCATTGATGCCATAGGCCGCTGAGTTGGGGCCGCGAGCAACTTCAATTCGCTCAATCAGCTCAAGGGGCACGGGCATGGTTTCCCAGTCCATGTCCGACAGCGTTGCTCTGTGAGCGGTGCGGCCGTCAACCAGAACCTGCATACGTCGTTGTTCGTAGTGAACTGTGCCATGATAGGTGGTTACCGGCTGATGGCTGGCGACGAAATTCACGACCATGCCGGGAACCAGCCGGAACACCTCATACAAATTCTTGATGCCCAGGTCCCGGATCAGATCACCCTCGATGACGGTGGTGCTGCCTGGCACCCGGGTTTTTGGCTGTCGTAGGCGTGTGGTGGTCAGGACTTCCGGAATCTCGGTGTTCAAACCCGACAAATCCGTGCTGAACTCCGGGGGCAGTGCCTGGGCCGCCCTGGGCCCGCTTGCCATGAACAGTGCCGTGGCTAATGAAACAGGCACCCAGAAATATTTGGATAATGGAAACGGGACAGGACGTTTTGCGTCTTGGTAATTCGTAATAGGCATGAGTGTCGTTCTATAATTTGCCGAGATATCTATTTTGTTCTGGTTCTCAACTAATCCTAAGGTAGGGAGCCGGATTTGTCTTCATAAAGATTACCGATTTTCCATGATTGGAGTTACTGCTGTATGAATTGTTGGGATCTTCTCGGGATTGAGCCAACCGGCGACGCCGAAGCTATTCGCCAGGCTTATGAGCGCCAGCTCAAGTTTGCTTCTGAGGAAGAAGCCCGTGCTCTGGCGCAGGCGTACCGGGAAGCGACCGGGGGGCGGCCTCCTGAGGCATCCTCTCCGCCGCGTGCAGAGGTGGCGCCCGTGGAAGCCGTAGCCGCAAAGGGTGAAGAGCAACCGGATGATTCAGCAGGGGAGACGTTGAGCGCAGAAGAAACGCAAGTGGTTCGGGAGGTCGCGATTCAGGTCAAGGCCCTGATGAATGACAATTACCGGCAACAGGACGTAGCAGTCTGGAAGGCGATTCTCTGCGAGCCCCCGGCTGACCGAATGCCAGTTCGCCGGGAGATTGCCCGGCTGCTGGAATCGCAGATTCGCCCACTTGCCGAGAATGGAGCCTTGACCAATCCAGTCGCCCGTTTTCTGGGCGATTGGTTCGAATGGTTCAGCCTGCACGATCTTGAGGTAGAGCAAGACCCCCGGAGCTACCCTGAAGTGGAGATGGTAAACGGTGGCGCAGACAATGGAGAGCCCGCCGACCAGCCACCTCAGATGGTTAATTTCTGGCCGGCTGTAATCGGATGGATCGTAGGTCTGATCATTCTAGCCACTCTGTTCGGTGGTATGGGGGGCGGCTGAGTTCGCCCTTTCTATTTTCTGGCGGTACTTCTGAGCCAGAATAGCGCCGACGATCACCTGAATCTGGTTGTAGCACATGATGGGCAAGACAATCATGCCGAACCCCGGATGCCCTGAAAACAGGACCTTAGCCATGGGCAGTCCGGAGGCCAGGCTTTTCTTTGAGCCGCAGAACACAACAGCGGCTTCGTCTTCCAGGCTGAAGCCCAGCTTTCGAACCATCAGCCTGGCTACCAGCATGAACAGTAAGAGCAGGCCCGCACAGATCAGAATGGCGAGCACGATCGCCTGGACCGGCAGGTTCTGCCAGAGCCCACTCACCACCGAGTGTGAGAAGGCCGAATAGACAATGATCCAGATAACACACTGATCGTAACGAGCCATCAAGGCTTCATTCCGGGAAAGATAGCCACCCAGCCATGGCCGCAAGGCATGGCCGGCAGCAAACGGCAGCAGTAACTGCAGAACAATATCCTTGAGCGCCTCCGCCACTGAGAACTCTCCGGCTCCTGACGTCGAGACCAGCAAGAGCAGAAGGAATGGGGTGAGCATCATTCCAAATACATTGGAGGCAGCCGCGCTGCAGATGGCGGCAGGAACGTTCCCCCGGGCCATGGCGGTGTAGGCGATAGAAGACGACACTGCAGACGGCAGAACGCCAAGGTAAAGGAAACCCAGCCCAAGATCCTCCGGCATCCATTGAGGCGCGATAGCGCTAAGCTCATTGACCGGAAGCACCGCGAGAGGGAAGAACACGAAGGTGAGGGCGGTGATCAGGATGTGCAGGCGCCAGTGAGTGGCACCATCAATGATCTGCTGCCGGGACAGGGCGGCTCCATGCAAAAAAAATAACAGCGCAACGGCAAGAGTCCCTGTGGTGGCCAGGGCGTCGGCAGCTTGTCCGGTTACCGGCAAAAAAGACGCCAGAACAATGGCACCGAGCAGTAACAGGGTAAAGGGGTCGATCCGGAATTTCATCACTCAATGCTCCCCGGCCAGAACGTTCAGACTGGGGGTGAGGAGTGACCTGGAAAGCGATTCGGCCTTCTCGCTGTCTCCTCTTCGAACCGCCGCCAGCAGGAGTTCGTGGTCTTCCTGAGAGGGCTCCGGAAGGTCGGAATCCATTTCTGTGCGCTCAATGGTCTGGCTGACGGCGTTGGAGAAGTAGTCATAAAGTTCAATCAGCGCTGCATTGTGGGACGCCCGCACGAGGGCATGATGGAAGCGCTCATCGTGTCTGATGCGCTCTAAAACCTGATCGCCAGACGCAGCGCGGTCATCCAGAGCGCTGGTCATGGCTTTCAGGTCCGCGTCAGAGCGTCTTCTGGCTGCCAGTCTTGCAGCCTCCGTTTCCAGCATGATTCTGACTTCAATCTGTTCGGCAAGTCTGCTGCGGGCAATGCGCCGGAGCGTTTCGCCTGCATCCCGGCTGGCCCTTACATAAGTGCCATCACCCTGCCGGGTTTCGAGCATGCCAACGTGAACAAGCACCCGAACCGCTTCCCGTATCGTGTTGCGGCTAACACCCAAAGCATCCGAAAGATCTGCCTCTACGGGTAAGCGAGCACCCACCTGCCAGTCGCCGTTCTCAATAGTTTGTCTGAGGCTTTCAATGGCGGTTTCGACCAGTGAGCCTTTCCGTATCGGTGTTAGCATGTCGGATCATCCCTCTATATGATGACCCAATCATCCTATGAATTTTTTTAAAATTCAACCAACGGATCAATCCCGGTCAGGAGGCTCCGCCAGGGGGCGCAGGAACTGATAGTCCGCCGTATCCACAGACCGTGTGGCAAACCGGTAGCTGAAGGTGAACCCTGGCCAGTTCACTGTGTTGTTACCATGTTTGTCCAGATACCAGGAAGAGCATCCGGCTTCCCATACACTCCCTTTCAGGCCTTGTTGAATCACCTGGCAGTAGCGGGTTTGCCGGTCTTCCCGCACGTCCATTGCAGCCTGCGGATAGCGAGCCAGAGCCTGCAGCGCGCTCATGATGTAGCGATACTGGGATTCGAGCATAAACAGGATAGAGCTGTGGGCAAGATTGGTGTTTGGCCCATAAAGCATAAACAGGTTTGGAAAGCCGCTCACTGAAATGCCTTTGAAGGCTTTGGCCCCCTGGCTCCACGCCTCATTCAGGGATTGGCCATGGCGTCCCGTAATGTGGATTGGAGAGAGAAATTCGCTGGCCCGGAACCCGGTGCCCAGAACAATGATGTCGACTGGCCGGTGCTCTCCGGTTGCTGAGACGATACCGGTTTCGTCAACGTTCGTGATTTCATCGCTGATCAGATTCACGTGTGGCTGATTCACCGCGCGATACCAGTCATTGGAGATCAGGATGCGCTTGCAACCAATCCGATAATCCGGAATCAGTCGCCTGAGCTTGTCCGGATCGGTCACCCAGCGCCGGGCTTCCCGGATGGCCTGCCGGGCAAAGAGCTCCAGAATCCACGAAAAGCGCGTGAATGCCAGGGCCCGTGATTCGTTCTTCCAGTACAGGAGGCTGCGATACCCACGGTCCCAGAGGGGGAGCCTTTGGAACAAGGCCTGCTCAAAGCGGGTAAATGTGCGATCGGGTTTCGGCAGCACCCAGGCCGCTGAGCGCTGGTAGAGGTCAAGGTGTCCGGCTTCAGAAACTATCTCAGGAACAAACTGGATGGCGCTGGCTCCTGTTCCGATAACCGCAACCCGTTTGTTTCTGAAACTGACATCATGATCCCATCGTGCAGAATGAAAACAGTCGCCCCGAAAACGCTCCAGCCCTTGCAGGGCCGGCCAGGCAGGGCGATTCAACTGGCCGGTGGCTGTGATCAGAACATCGGCACAGAATTCTTTGCCGGTTTCTGTGACGACTCGCCACTGATTGGTCTGATCATCGAAAGTCGCCGACATAACCGCCTGATTGAACCGGATGTGGCTCGCCAGCTGATACTTGTGAACACAGTGCTCAATGTATTCAAGAATCTCTGGCTGGGTGCCGAATTTTCGCCGCCAGTCGTGCCTGGGCTCGAAGGAATATGAGTAGAGGTGGGATTGTACGTCGCAGGCTGCACCGGGGTAGGTGTTGTCGCGCCAGGTACCACCGATACCGCCCGCTTTTTCCAGTAACGTCAGGTGGTGAACACCGGCCTTTTTTAGCGCTATCGCCATGCCGATGCCCCCGAATCCGGCACCGATGATCAGGACAGAAGGCTTGTGCGGTAGGGAGTATGCCATGAGCCATCCTTATAGTTGTTATTGTCATCACTGAATATAACGATGTCTCTGGGCAATACAAAGTCCGAATCCATCAGATTCATTGTCCGAAACGCCCACCACGACTAAAGCGCGCGCCATGGAATGTGAAGGGAGGCAGCCCCGACCGCCGCATCGGCCGGGGCTGTGAAGGCTTGATTACATGCTGCTGGCGTTCGCCGCCTCGGTGTATTGCCAGTCAATCGTCCGGGGCTGAGCGCTGTCGGCGACAAAAAGGTGGCCGACACCGGGCACTGCGTACCAGAACTCGCCACGAGCCGGATTCTGGCGCGCGAACTCGGCATGACTCATGCCAATCTCCCAGATTTCGTCGCTTTGCCATCCTTCCGGTGCCAATTCGATTCGGACTTCAGACCCGATCAGACTGATCGCTTCGATTCGCAACGGCAGTTTGGCCTGGGCGCAAGGTGTGCGGGCCAGCTGAACCTCATGAGGACGGAGGTAAAGCTGAGCCTCCTGATCGTTGCGGACCGCTGGCAGAGAGACCCAGGCATCGCCCTGAACCAGTTTTTGCCCCTTCACGACGCCAGCCAGCACATTTACATGGCCAAGAAAATCGAACACAAAGCGGCTTTCCGGTCGTGCGTACAGCCCGGTTGGGGAATTAACCTGCTCCACCTTGCCCTGACTCATCACCACAACCTGGTCAGACAGCTCCAGAGCTTCTTCCTGATCGTGTGTCACGAAGATGCTTGTGAAGTGATACTCGTCGTGCAGGGCTCGCAACCAGCGTCGAAGATCCTTTCGAACTTTTGCGTCGAGCGCTCCAAACGGTTCATCCAGAAGCAGAATTCTCGGTTGAGTTGCCAACGCCCGAGCCAGGGCAACGCGTTGTTTTTGCCCACCGGAAAGCTGGGCCGGGTACCGCTTAGCCAGCTCTGGCAACTGGATCATCTCAAGCAGCCTGGCCACCCGCTGCCGGATGTCGGGTTTAGAGGGGCGCTGTTTCCTGGGTAGCGATTCAAGCCCGAAGGCAATGTTTTCTGCGACCGTCAGGTGACGGAACAAAGCGTAGTGCTGGAAAACAAAGCCAATGTTTCGGTCCCGAACGTGCAACTGACTGACGTCATCGCCTCCGAACAGAATGCGCCCTGAATCGGATGACTCCAGGCCCGCGATGATTCTCAGCAATGTGGTTTTGCCCGAGCCGGAGGGGCCAAGAAGGGCGGTTAGCTGCCCCTCGGGAATATCCAGTGAGACATTGTTCAGCGCCTGGAATCCGCCGAAATTTTTGCTGATCTGATCAATGGTGATACTCATGTCACGCACCTCCTTCTTCGGGCGCCGCGTCTTCAGTTTGGGACTGGCGCCACTCAACGAATGCTTTTGCTATCAGTGTCAGAATGGCGATGCCTGCCAGAAGCGATGCACTGGCGAACGCTCCGGCGATGTTGTAATCCTGATAAAGTAGTTCAACATGCAGTGGTAAGGTATTGGTTTCCCCTCGAATATTTCCAGAAACCACAGATACCGCCCCAAATTCGCCAACGGCACGTGCGTTGGTCAGAACGACGCCATAGATCAGAGCCCATTTGATGTTAGGCAACGTAATCTTCCGGAAAATCCGCCAGCCGGATGCGCCAAGAACCACACCGGCTTCCTCTTCTTCACTGCCTTGCTGCTGCATCAGGGGGATGAGCTCACGAGCCACGAAAGGGCAGGTTACAAAGACGGTGACCATAACAATCCCTGGCCATGCGAACATCAACTGAACGTCGTGAGTGCTTAGCCAGCCCCCCAGCCAGCCATTGCGCCCATACAGCAGCAGATACAGCAAGCCGGCAACAACCGGGGAGACCGCAAAAGGGATGTCGATCAGGGTGATCAGCAGTTTGCGACCGGGGAAACGGAACCGGGTAACTGACCAGGCCAGAGCAGTGCCGAACACCAGATTCAGCGGTACGGTTAGCGCCGCGACAAACAGGGTGAGGCCGATGGCGTCGAGGGTGTACTCGTCCAGCACATTTCCTGCAAAGGTGCTCCACCCCGTCCCCAGAGCCTGCACGAAGATCAGGACCACCGGAATGACCAGCAGAATGATGGTGAGGGCCATCGCCAGACCAATAAGGCTGCGGCGAACCCACGGCTGATCTCCAATCCTGCGATTATGACTCGCCATTTATCGCCCCTCCAGCCGCCGCAGATAGCGGCCTTGCCACAGGTTGATTGAAAACAGAAGAATCAGCGACGCCAGCAGCACCATCGCTGCGATTGCGCTGGCGGCTGCGTAGTCGTACTCCTGAAGCCGGATAAAGATCATCAGACTGGTTACTTCACTGACATAGGGGGTATTGCCGGCGATGAAGATGATCGCCCCGAATTCACCAAGGCTCCGGGTGAACGACAGCGCGACACCGGTCACCATCGCGGGCCACAGGGAGGGGAAAATAACCTTCCGGAACACCCGCCCATCAGAGGCTCCAAGACTGACCGCAGCTTCCTCATCCGCTGGCGAGAGTTCTTCCAGCACTGGCTGGACGGTGCGGACAACAAACGGAATGCTGGTAAAGGCCATCGCTACAACGATGCCCAGCGGGGTAAAGGCCACCTCCAACCCGGCCTTGGCCAGCCACTGCCCGTACCACCCGTTTTGAGAAAAAAGGGTGGCCAGCGTAATGCCTGCAACGGCTGTCGGGAGCGCGAAAGGAAGGTCTACCACAGCATCGATCAGACGCTTGCCGGGAAACTCATAGCGTACCAGGACCCACGCCAGCAGCAGGCCAAAGAGGCCGTTGAACAGCGAGGCGGCAAGCGCTGTCCAGAGCGTTACCTTATAAGATTCGACAACCCGTGGGTCGGTGACGGTAAACCAGAACTGGTCCCAGGTCATGCCGGAGGCTTCAACCACCAGCCCTGTCATGGGAAGCAGAAGAACCAGGCTGACGAAAAACAGCGAAATGCCGAGGCTCAGACCGAACCCCGGCAAAACGCGCTTGTGACGACGACCAAGGCGCCGCACGGGGGCGACGCCTGTTTGAGCTGAGGTGGTCATGGCTTCCTCTTACCGACGCCGCTGTAACTGGTCCAGTTTTCCGCCGCTGCTGAAATGATCAGACATTGCGTTTTCCCAGCCACCAGTAATGTCGTCAATAGACAGGAGTTTCAGGTCCGGAAAGCGGTCGGCATTTTCTGCTTTGACGGCGGCGTCGTGGACGCGGTAGTTAAAGCCGGCCAGAAGTCGCTGGGATTCTTCCGTGTAAAGATGCTCCAGATACTCTTTGGCCAGAGCTTCGGTGCCGTTCTGCTCCGCATAATCGTCAATCCAGGTCACCGGAAATTCAGCAAGGAAGCTTACTTTGGGTGTCACCGCCACGTACTCGCCATTTTCAAAGCGATCCGCAATGTTCAGCACCTCAGACTCGAAAGTCAGCAGGACGTCACCGATTCCTCGCTCAACAAAGGTCGTGGTTGCGCCACGGCCGCCACTGTCGAACACGCGAACCTGCCCGAGAAGCTCCGCCATGAACTGATCGACCTTGTCCTCATTGTCGCCGAACTGATCCTGCGCATAACCGAGGGCGGCCAGATAGGTGTATCGGCCGTTGCCAGAGGTTTTCGGGTTGGGCATGACCAATTGGACGTCTTCACGTACCAGATCGTCCCAGTTCTGGATATTCTTGGGATTACCCTCGCGAACCAGAAATGCCATCGTCGAGTAGTAGGGGGAGCTGTTGTTTGGCAGACGGGAAGCCCAGTCTTCAGGAATCAGCTTGCCGCGCTGATGAAGAATATCGATGTCGGTAACCTGGTTGAACGTCGCAACGTCAGCTTTCAGACCCTGAATGATGGCCTGGGCTTGTTTGGATGAGCCTGCATGGGACTGTTTGATCTCGACAGTCTCGCCGGTTTTTTCTTGCCAGTGTTTTTTGAACGCTTCGTTATAGGCGGCGAACAGCTCTCTGGCAATGTCGTATGAGGTATTGAGTAGCTCCCGGTCAGCAGCCAGAGCCGGTTGGGCGGAAAGCAGGGCGGCACCCAGCGCAAGACCCTTGAATAGTTGCTTCATGATGAGCTCCTCAAATAAAGATGGTTCCAATCTGAGGAGCAATCTAACAAAAGGTTCTAAGAACTAAAAAGATTAAAAATAAATATTGAAATTCCTAAAGCGAATATCTTCTAGTAGCGAAGAAGAGCTGAACCCCAGGTAAACCCGCCACCGAAGGCCTCGAGAAGAACAGTCTGCCCCCGTTTGATGCGACCATCCCGAACCGCTTCATCCAACGCCAGCGGAATGGAGGCTGCCGAGGTGTTTCCGTGGCGATTGACAGTCACAACCACCTGGTCCATTGGCATATCGAGCTTTCGTGCCGTGGCAGCAATAATTCGCAGGTTAGCCTGATGAGGGACCAGCCAATCAATGTCAGACTTTTGCATCTGGTTGGCTTCGAGAGTTTCATCCACGATGCGCCCTAGCGTGTTTACTGCGACTTTGAAGACTTCGTTGCCTTTCATCTCGACAAACGCCTGGCCTGCTTTTACCGCATCAAACTCATTGGCTATTCCGCAGGGCACATGCAGCAGCTCTTCATAGCGACCATCGGCGTGAAGGTGGGTAGACAAGATGCCGGTGTCTTCGCTGGTTTCCAGAACCACGGCGCCTGCACCATCTCCGAACAGTACGCAGGTTCCCCGATCTTCCCAGTTCAGGATTCTGGAGAACACTTCGGCCCCGATGACCAGAGCCTTTTTGCTGGTACCGGTGCGTATAAACTTCTCGGCGGTGGCCAGCGCGTACACAAAACCGCTACAAACCGCCTGAATATCGAACGCCGGGCAGCCATGAATGCCCAGGCGGGCCTGAAGGATGCAGGCACAGCTGGGAAACACCTTGTCCGGCGTTGTGGTCGCGAACACGATCAGGTCGATGTCCGTTGCATTGATGCCGGCAGCCTCAATGGCTCTCAGAGCGGCTTGTTCAGCGAGATCAACGGTGCTTTGGCCTGGCGGAGCAATGTGCCGCTGCTCAATACCGGTGCGTTCGCGAATCCATTGGTCAGAAGTATCCAACCGCTGCTCCAGATCGTGATTGGTAACAATGTTGTCCGGTAAGCAGGAGCCGGTTCCGGCAATACGTGCAAAGGTCATAGATATTGTCCAGAAGTCTATAAAGTAACGATAGACCCATGCTAACCCTTTGCAACCGGATTGGTTATTAGCGGATTGTCAAAGACAGCCCGGGCGATACACTGGCCAGCCCGGGCTGAAGATCCGGGGTGGATCAGCTGTTTTTCAATGATTTCATGTCAATCACAAAGCGGTACTTCACGTCACCTTTCTTCATGCGGGCATAAGCTTCGTTGATGTTGTGGATATCCAGCATCTCAATGTCACAGGCAATCTCATGCTCGGCACAGAAGTCGAGAACTTCCTGGGTTTCCGGCATCCCGCCAATCAATGACCCGGCCACCACTCGGCGCCTGGTTACCAGGAGCCCAGCCTGCAGAGCTGGCTCTACCGGTGTCAGCAACCCGACCAGTATGTGTGTGCCGTCGTATCGCAGGCACTTAAGGTAAGGGTTGAGATCGTGAGCAACCGGTATGGTATCCAGCAGGAAATCAAATGAATCCGAGGCGGCTTTCATCTGCGCCTTGTCGGTAGAAATAATGACATGGTCCGCCCCGTGTTTTCTGGCCTCGGAGACTTTGGCCTCTGAGCGGGTGAATATCGTGACTTCCGCCCCCAGCGCTTTGGCAAATTTCACGCCCATATGGCCCAGGCCACCCATTCCAAGTACGCCAACCTTATGACCTTTGCCGACGTTGAAATGCCTGAGTGGCG
This sequence comes from Marinobacter daepoensis DSM 16072, assembly GCF_000421165.1. Classification (GTDB taxonomy): domain Bacteria; phylum Pseudomonadota; class Gammaproteobacteria; order Pseudomonadales; family Oleiphilaceae; genus Marinobacter; species Marinobacter daepoensis. The sequence goes on along the minus strand of NZ_ATWI01000009.1, from coordinate 298,368 downwards.
AATAAGTGGTGATGCCTGCACACAGAAGCGGGGCAGCGCTGGCAGGGTCCAGCTGTTCCGGTATCCGAACAACGAACCGTTCGCTCACGACAATGCGTTCGGAGTAGCCGCCGTGTGTAACCGTACCATCGTGACGATCCAGGCTTCCGTATGTCATGGTGGCCCCGCCCAGACAGTACTGCTCGAGCCCTGATTCGCAGGCCTGACAGGTGCGGCAGCTGTCCACCATGCAACCAACGCCAACGAGATCACCTTCTTTATAGAGGGTGGCAGCCGGGCCGACAGCGGTCACCCTGCCAACGATTTCGTGGCCAGGAACGACGGGATACTTAGACCCGCCCCAATCGTTTTCGACGGTATGGAGATCGCTGTGGCAGACGCCGCAGTAGTCAATGTCGATGGAAATGTCGTCGGCTCTGAGTTCGCGGCGATCAATGGCAAAAGGTGCCATGCCGGAATCGGGGGCCGTGGCGGCATAGGCTTTGATGTTGGCCATTCGTCCACTCCTTTTCAGTTTTAGTACAGGGGTCACGGTTCTGGCCCGCCATCACCGTTACCTTGTGTTACCAGGTGAAACTCAAGTGTAACTTACGTATTCGATACCCATCAGGGATGGCCAGATGATAAATACGCGACCTTTTAAAGCCTTGTTACTGGCAGGCACCATTGCCGCAGGCACGACCCTGGCCAGTGGCTGTATGCCCGGAACGATTGCCACCGGGGTCGGTACTGGTTTTGTGTACGAACAAAAACAGGATCACAAGCACCGACATGACGTCGAGCGGGCGGTCGACCAGTATATTGAGGACCATGCAAACTCACCATGCAAGCACGGTGAAGACCGCGTGATGGAATCCGCCGCCGAAATCCTCAAGGAGTATCGCCTGACGGGCCTTAACGAGGTGCTGGGCCGGCTCGAGAAGATCTATCTCGATGAGACTCAGCCTGACGGAATCAGGGCAGGTGCACTTTATAATATGGCGGTCCTGCAGTCGCGCAGGAAAGAACCCGACAAAGTACTGGCCAGAGAGTATTTCAAACGGCTGTACGTTGAGTTTCCGAACGATTACCGCTGCATCTTTGAGGAATCTGACTGGCGGGACTCTATGATTGAACAGCAACTGTTGCTGCCGGGGGAAACGGTGGAGTCGTTTCTGCGGGACGCACAACAGGACGTAGAGCAGATGGAAGGGCGGAACTGAGGCCGTCGCGGCCCCTTGGGCCAGGAAATGGTCGAGCTTGAATCGGGGCGCGGTTAACAAGTTGGCCTCTGAGAGCCGTAGGATGTCGCTGAACTTGCTGTTATTGTCTGCACCAGTCGTAAATCAGGCGGATTCGCCTTCAGCAGCGTGGCAAGGCAGACATGCAAACTCTGGATTATCGGGTAATTGAGCAGGCGGTCGAATGGCTGGAGCAGGGGCACACCATCTGGTTGTGTACCGTGTTATCGACCTTTGGTTCTTCACCCCGGGAGCCCGGCGCCCTGATGGTGGCCAGAGCCAACGGTGATCATCTGGGTTCATTGTCGGGTGGCTGTGTTGAGGAAGACTTTCTCCAGCGCCTTGTGGCCGGCGCGTTTCCTCAGCCCGCTGTCACCATTCGCTATGGCGGATCGGACGGCACCGATGCTCCAGACGCGACGGTCAGATTACCGTGCGGGGGCGTTCTTGAGGTATTGGTTGAGCGTCATGAGCCGGGTTCCGGATGCCTTGAACAGCTGCGGACGATACTTGGCGGGCTGGGCAAGGGCGTCGCTTTTTGCCGTGAGGTCAGTCTGGCCAATGGGGAGGTCCGGCTATCCTCTGCCGGGACAGGCCATGGACAGGGCCGGGCAAAGCAGGAGGGGGAACAGGTTTTGGTGACCATTGCTCCGGTTGCCCGGCTGATCCTTGCAGGGCACTCACCGGTCGCCGAGGCTTGTGCACGGTTTGCCGTGACCCTGGGGTATGAGGTGGTCATCTGCGACCCGCGAAAGGAGATCACTGATAACCTCGCGCTCCCCGATGGCGTGACCCTCGTCACCAAATTGCCGTCGGTGTATCTGGAGACGGCTGGGGTGTGCACCCCTACAACCGCGGTGGTGGCCAGTACCCACGATCCTCGTATTGATGACCTGGCAATGATGGCCGCGGTGAAAACACCCGCAGGCTACATAGGGGTCATGGGCTCGATGCGTACTTCCCGCTCAAGGGCCGAACGCCTGCGTCGAAGCGGCGGCCTGACGGAGGCGGAAATTGAGCGCATTCACATGCCCATCGGGCTGGACATCGGGAGCAAGACACCGGCGGAGATCGCCTTGTCGATCATGGCAGACGTGGTACGAACGCGGCGCGGTAAACCCTCCGGATCATAGCACCTAGAGCTCGACTACAACCTGCAGCCCCGCGCCTGAGGCCAATTCAAACCGGACGTGGCCGCCGTAACGGGCGACAATGTCCCTGACGATGGCCAGCCCCAGCCCATGACCAGGTGTTTGCTGGTCCAGCCGAAGCCCGCGCTTACCTAGCTGGGCAAGATCTTCTTCGGAGACGCCGGGACCATCATCAATCACCGTAATTCTCATGCGACGCTCGTGCTGATGAAGGGATAACTCAACGCACCGGGATGCCCACTTGCCGGCGTTATCCAGCAGATTCCCCAGAACTTCATTGAGATCCTGTTCTTCGACCGGCCAGCGACTGTCCTCCGTGAGAGAGCTGGATAACTCGAAGGAGGTGTCTGGATACAGGCGGCCAAACATCCATAGCAGATCTCTTGCCTGCTTTACCGGGTAAGCGCTTTTTCCCAGTTGCGGTCCCGCAAAACGACTACGACGCATCTCAGCCTCCAGTTGCCGGTCTATGTCGTTGAGGCGGTCTGCCAACTGATGTCGCAAAGCATCGGTCAGGGGACGCTCTGTATCACTCAGGATCTGTCTGACGGCAGCGATCGGGGTTTTAATGCTGTGAGACAGGTTGGCCAGCGCATCTCTTGAACGCTCCAGCCGCTGATCCAGCGAGTTCAACAACTGGTTGAGCTGGCTGACAAGGGGCTTGAACTCTTCAGGGGCACCAACGTCAACGCGAGAGATCTCGCCTTCCTGAAGTCGCTTCAGGGCCGCCTTGATGGGCGTGACCGGGCGCATGGCCAGATTGATCCCGAACCAGATCACAGAGACCAGCAAAAGTATCAGCAGCAAGGACACGATGGCCGTCCAGGCATGCAGCTCGCTCTGACTCCGCTTAAGAGCCCCGAGATCCTCGGATACCAGAACCACAAAAGGAATGCCGTTGGCCTGAAATGAACGTCGATAGGCAACGATATCCACCTCCGTGTCAGAGATATCGGCGCCTTGCACGCGCAGAGAGCCTTCCTGGCCCACAGTGACTAGTGGCACGAGCAAAGAACGCCAGGACTCCGGCGACACCAGTGTCCGGGATGGTGAATGGATCACAAAGGCGTGGTGAAAAACATCCTGGAAATAGTCGCCAGTCTGCAATCGCCCGGTGTCGCCACCGACTTCCCGGATCTGGTGCTCCAGAAAGGCGACCTCATCTTTGAGCCGGCTTTCCAGAAATTCCCGGGACATCCGCTCCAGCAGCAACCCGTGTACCAGCCAGGCAATCCCCATCAGGAGTATGCCTGATGGAAGCAGCAGCGCCAGCAAGGTGCCCTTAACGGAAGATGGCTTCCTAAATAGCATCGTTGAACAGGTACCCCTGGCCCCGGCGGGTAGAAATGGTGTCCGGCCCCACAAGCTTCCGTAACCTCCGGATGTAAGCTTCAATAACATTGTCGCTGGGGCTCTCATTGAGATTGTAGAGCTGCTCCAGCAGTTGCTCCTTCGAGAAAACATGGCCCGGCCGGCTCATCAGGCAGCGTAGAAGCCGGAATTCAGTGCCCGTGAGGCTGTGTTCCTGCCCATCCGACACCTTCAGACTCTGGCGATTTTCATCCAGCTCAAACGGGCCTGCCTTGAGCACTGAATGAATACGACCCTCGCTCCTTCGGACCACTGCGTGGATTCGGGCAACCAACTCTTCCACCTGAAATGGCTTGGCAAGGTAGTCGTCTGCCCCGGCCTTGAGCCCATCAACCTTGTCTTGCCAGTCGCCCCGGGCGGTCAGGATCAGTACAGGAAATTCGATCTGATGGCGGCGCCACTGAGCAAGAACATCGAGGCCATTACCGTCTGGAAGGCCCAGGTCCAGCACGGCGGCCCGGTAATCTTCCTGCTCTCCCAGAACCCGGGCATCCCTGGCGGTTCGGCCGATATCCACACTGAACCCTGCTTTTTCCAGCTGACTGGCAAGCCCATCTGCCAGCAGGCGGTCATCTTCGACCAGTAGTAAACGCATTCTCTGTCCTCAATCCTGGCGGTACAGGGCACCAGTGTCAGGGGTAAAGCTGAACTGAACCTGAAAACAATTCTCCTGTTTTTCAGAAAGAATTCAGGTTCGTGCGCGATGGTGTAGCCGTTTTTGCTTATGAACACTTCCCGAGGTGATGTCCCAGATGCCCGGGGCACATTATTTCACAGGAGAAAAACGAATGAATGCATCAAAAACTCTGGCGGCCATGGCGATTCTGTCGGTATCAGCAACGGCAGGCGCGGCAGGCAACCACGGCAATGGTCACCATACCGCGAACAGCGGCGAGGCCGGAAAGGCATCGGAAGCAAGCCGAACCGTCACGGTTGAAATGTATGACAACTATTACGAACCCGAGTCAATCAGCGTGAAGCCCGGCGAAACCGTTCGTTTCGTGGTGGAGAACAAAGGCAACCTGGTGCACGAGTTCAACATCGGCACACCAGGTATGCACGAAGCTCACCAGAAAGAAATGCAGATGATGGTTGAGCACGGCGTTATCCAGGGAGGCACCCTGAATCACGACATGATGAACATGGAGATGGGGAACGGCCATTCCATGAAACACGATGATCCGAACAGCGTTTTGCTGGAGCCTGGGCAGCGTGAAGAGATTGTCTGGACGTTCTCAGGGGCTAACGCCATTGAATTCGCCTGCAACGTTCCGGGGCACTATCAGGCAGGCATGTATGGCGACATTGAGATAAACAAAGGCGACTAATGGATTAGGAGGAGTAGCACCTATGAACAGACGCCTGGTTGCGGGATTTCTGTTTTCACTGCTGCCGGCACTGGTAACCGCTGGCGAGTATGACCTGACGGTAGACCGGGTTGACATTGATACCGGGGAATTCGTCAAGCAAGGCATTGGTTATAACGGTGCCTCCCCGGGGCCTGTGCTTCGGTTTAAAGAGGGCGAAACGGTCCGGATTAACGTCACCAATAATCTGGATGAAGTAACGTCGATTCACTGGCACGGGCTGATACTACCTTTTGAACAGGATGGCGTGCCGGGAATCAGCTTTCCAGGTATCAGGCCCGGAGATACGTTCACCTATGAGTTCCCGATTGTTCAGGCCGGAACCTATTGGTTTCACAGCCATTCGGGCTTTCAGGAGCCCGACGGTGCATACGGAGCCATCGTTATTGAGCCTGAAGGAAGGGAGCCTTTTCGGTACGACCGGGAGTACGTCATCCAGTTGACCGACAAGCACCCGCATTCCGGTGATCGCATCATGAGAAACCTGAAGATGATGCCAGACTACTACAACCGGCAACAGCAAACGGTGGGTGAGTTCTTTTCCGATGCCTCGGAACAGGGGCTCCTTACGACACTCCGTGACCGCATGGCATGGGGCAATATGAGGATGATGAAAGCCGATGTGGAAGACCTCCAGGGATTCACCGGGCTGATTAACGGCAAAGGCCCGGAACAGAACTGGACCGGCTTGTTTGAAGCCGGGGAGCGTATTCGCCTCAGGTTCATCAACTCCTCTGCCATGACCTACTTTGATGTTCGGATTCCTGGCCTGAATATGACGGTCGTTCAGGCCGATGGCAATAACGTGCAGCCAGTGACCGTGGACGAGTTCCGCATCGGGGTGGCCGAAACCTATGATGTTATCGTGAGGCCAAAAGATGCCGAGGCGTACACCATCTTTGCGGAATCCATGGGCCGGTCGGGGTATGCCAGGGCAACCCTGGCTCCGGAAAACGGTATGGAAGCCCCGGTGCCCGCACTCCGGGAACCTTCTCGACTGACCATGGCCGATATGGGTGGCGCCCATGACAGGGCTCACGGCGATATGGCAGGAATGAACCATGGTGATGGAGATAATTCGATGCCATCAGACATGAGCGGCATGGATCACTCAGGCATGGCCGGCATGGACCATGGCGCTATGGCGAGGGATCAGTCCGCTGAAGGTGATCCGTTCTATGCGAAAGGCAGCGGACTGTTACCGGAAGCTGCCAATGGTGGAAAATTCCTCTCTTATGCCGACCTCAAAGCCCAGAAACCACTTTATGAAAACCGCGCGCCCACCCGAGAAATAGAGCTTCGGCTGACCGGCAACATGGAACGCTACACGTGGAGCATCAATGGGGTGAAGTACGAGGATGCCGATCCCATCCGCCTTCAGTACGGAGAACGTGTCCGGTTTAAATTTGTGAACGAAACGATGATGACACACCCGATGCACTTGCATGGTATGTGGTCGATTCTGGATGTTGGCGCAGGAGAGTGGAACCCGGTCAAGCACACGGTCAGCGTGCAGCCCGGAACCACCGTGTTTATGGAAACCGAAGTGGATGCTACGGGCCAGTGGGCGTTTCACTGCCACCTGTCTTACCACGCTGCGGCTGGAATGTTCCGAAAAGTGATCGTTGAAGGTGGTCCTGAGGGGAGTGGGGCATGACTCGTATACAAACCATTACCAGCACCGGTGCTCTGGTGCTCTCGTTGATCCCGATGGCCGCAGACGCCCGGGAAATGATTGCCGATCACACCGCCCGGAAACAGCCTTTGACCACCTGGGGCATCCAGTTTGAGGAGCTTGAATACCGGTACAGTGATGACGATGAAGAGGTTGGCGTGTGGAGTGCAGATGCCTTCTACGGAACGGACGACCTGAAGTTTCGCTGGATGAGCAAAGGCGAGTATGCCATTGATGAACAAGCGTACGAAGGGCTTGAAAACCAGTTGGTTGCTCAGACCCCCATCTCGGCGTTCTTCGATGCCAAAGCGGGGATGAGGTTTGATACCCCCGAAGGCCCGGACCGAACTTACGGCGTTGTTGGGGTTACCGGGCTGGCCCCTCAGTGGTTTGAAATTGATGCCAGCCTCTACGTCAGTGATGAGGGCGATGCGTCCGCAGAACTTGATGCAGAATATGAGTTATTAATTACCAATCACTGGATTATTGCCGCCACGCTGGACGCTTCCGTAGCCTTCAGTGAGGACCGACAAATCGGCGTTGGCAAAGGGCTGGTGTCCACCGAAACCGGGGTCAGGTTGAGCTATGACCTGATCGACCGGGCCTTCTCTCCCTATCTGGGCGTGGTGCATGAGCGCAAGTACGGCGACAGTGCCGATCTCGCCGAAGCCGAAGGTGCCAGTGCCGAAGACTGGTTCGCCGTTATTGGTGCACGCATAGCGTTTTGACCCTGGCCCCCCGCGGTAAAGCACTTCAGGGTGGGGAGCTTTGTTGCCGGGGGTTGCGCGGATAATACCGGTCGGGCATTCGCTCAATGTGGGGGAAGAAACGAGTATCTTTGTAGGGCATCTTCATGTAACCAGACACGCCGAGCCCGGTTATCTGCTCTACCGCTGAAAGAATACGGTCTAACAGGCGCTGGAACTCGGCTTCACGTTCCGGGTCCAGAAGCCGGTAATGGCTGTGTATCTTAAGGTGGAGGGGCAGGGCCTCGAAGATGATCATGCCGGTATGGTGAATGCTGTTCAGCTTTTCCAGCGCATGAATAATGGTTTTCGGGAGGACCAGGAATTCTTCCGGGTCCGGGCCATCCTCAAAGTAGGAATGCACCCGGCTTTCGTCGTCTGCGCCGGGGGCAGCGCTGACTTCGTAATGCAGGCTCATGCCCGGAGTTGCCCTGAACGGCTGCCCCGGGTCCTCGCGCTCAATGTGCAGAGTGTTTCGGGCGTTAAACAGGCAGCTCTTGAAAATGCCGTGCCGATATATGGCCTGCGCCAGGTAAACCATATTGTTGACGGCCTGCACAAAAGCCGACTTCATTGCGGGGTCGTGGAGGTTCAGAGAGGTGTCGATATAGATACCGTCGGTTTCCCAACGTACAGCCAGACCGCCTTCCACCGGGTAGCGCCCAAGCCTGCTGACGGCCGCCAGGAATGCTTTTTCGGTTTCCCCCATGCCCTGCATGAAGTTCTTGTAGTAGCGGTCTAACTGAACGTCATTGACGTCGTTAAGGGTTTCTGGCGCGCCTTCCTCCCTCAAAAAAGATTTTCGGGAGCTGTATACAACGGTATCGATTTCCTGCCCGGAAGAACGGACCCACACAGGTACCTGAGGCTTGGGAGGCATTTCCGGCAAATCGATCATCACTGTGCGAGCTATTCGGGACATTTCCTGAAGGTAATAGTCACCGGCCTTGCGGCGCGTGGTGGGATCTGGCGCCAGCAGGCCATCAAGCATACGGGCAAACTCCATGGGCAATCCCAGTGAGGTGGCCGGTATCGCACGGTGGCCGAAACGGCAGGATTGCGCAGAGGCCAGGGCGTACAGGGTTCCCGCTGCGCCTTGCTCGTCAAACCGGGGCGATGACAGCCCGCCGTTAAGCTGCTCTTCACCGATAAAATACACATCGCCCAGGCGGGCGTTCGTTTGCTGAAGATTATCCGACATCAACTCCATCACATTGGCAGCCACAAACTGCTGGTTGGCATCCAGTTGGGCGAACACGGAAGACCCCCAGTCAATCAGCGCGATGTTTTCCGTCCGGGCATCAAACACCAGATTGGATGGCTTGATATCGCCATGAACGATAGGGCGCCCGGCAGCTCCGTTCTCCCTTCTCAGACAACGCAGAATATCGGCGAGTTGATCGGCAATTCGAATGATCAGCCTGGGAGCCAACCGCCCCTCTTGCAGAGAAACCTCCTCGAGATTGAGGCCGGCAGCCCTCTCCATCACCAGAATGGGCTGATTGTTGGCTCGCTGAAAGGCTATGAGCCTGGGCACTCTCGGGTGGTGGACCTGCTCGAGAATGAACGCCTCGTCTTCCAGGCGCTCCTGTAAATGACGGGGCAGGGTGATTCGCGTGAATTTAAATACGTGCTCCGGGCCTGGAGTATCCAGCCCAGGAACACGCCCTGAAAATACAAAACCATAGGCACCTTTACCGATCAGTTCGACGTCCCGGTAACCCAGCTGGCGGAGCTGGGTGACGCAAAGTGCCACCCAGTCCTTCAGCTTCTTGGCATCGTCGTGGCTGAGCAGGTAGATCGACTGCTCTTCCGGAATATAGAATTGCTGAAGCTGCCGTTCCTGCTCGATCACTGTCCGCTAGCCCATCTGCAGTAGCATGGTCTGAGGCGATTCCAGATAGTGCTTCCAAAGGTTACAGAATCGCGCAATGGTACCGCCGTCAATAATTCGGTGATCGCCGGCCCAACTGATCGTCATGATCGCCCGCTCAACAACCTGACCACTGGCATCAAAACGCGGTAGCTTCTGGGTGCGGCCCAGAGCCACGATCGCCACTTCTGGTGCGTTGATGATGGGCGCCGCGTAGGTGCCGCCCAACGCGCCTATATTGGAAATGGTGATGGTGCCGCCCTTAAGGTCACCCTGGCTGACCCGGCCGGAACGGGCGGCCTCGGTGAGTCGTGCAATTTCCTCGGCAATACCCAGCAGGGTGAGCTGTTCAACGTTCTTGACGTTGGGCACCACCAGGCCGGCCTTGCCATCCACGGCCATGCCAATATTGCAATGAGGCAGGTAGTGGATTTCGGTCACATCGGCGTTCAACTGACTATTCAGGACCGGGTACTCCTGAATGGCCAGGGCCATGGCTTTCATAAAGAATGGCATGAGCGTTAGCCGGGTACCTTTGGCTTCGGCCTCCGGTTTCAGCCGTTCCCGCAGTTTGAGCAAGTCGGTTACATCAATGTCCTCACTGTAAATAAAGTGAGGAATGGTCGTTGCCGATTGCACCATCGCTCGGGCCATGGCGGCTTTCATGCCCTTGATCGGCTCCACACGAACTTGCTGATCGGTCTCTGCGTGGCGGCGAGGCGCCGTGCTGCGTTCTGCCTGGCAAACGCTCGCGCCGGAAGCTGCCCCGGGTGACTCCAGGTGTGCCAGAACATCTGCCTTCAGCACCCGGCCATCCTTACCGGAACCCGCAATGTCGCTCAGGTTGAGTTCGTGCTCGCGCACCATCCGACGAACGGCAGGGCTTGCGGGAGTCCGGGGCCGATTGTCGGTTGGTGCCGGTGTGGCTTTTGCCGGCATGGTCTCCGGGGACGGCCTGGATGCAGCCTTTGGCTGAGGAGTGTCTTCCCGGTCCCGCGGGATGAAGGCAAACAGCGGTGAATGCACCCGGGCCATGGATTGCTGCTCGTGGTAGAGTTTGGTAATCCGGCCAGCCTTGGGAGCGGTTATTTCAACCAGCGCCTTGTCGGTCATGACGTCCACCACCGGCTGGTCTTCTTCTATCTCATCTCCCTCGGCCACGCGCCATTCGACCACCTCGCACTCTACAATGCCTTCACCGATGTCCGGCAGAATAAAGTCTTCAGTCGCGTGGTCTTCCCCGTGCTGAGCGGGTTCCGGCTGTGCTGTAGCTTCCGGTGCGGCCTTTATCTGCGGGTTCTCTGCAGTACTTGTCTGCGCCCCGGCATCTTCGCTTTCATCCACCAGCTCAAACAGTGGCGCATGCACTTTCGCGACGTCACCCTCGCTATAATAGAGGCGGGTAATCCGGCCCTTGTAGGGCGCAGGGATCTCAACCAGCGCCTTGTCGGTCATCACCTCAGCCACCGGCTGGTCTTCCTCTATGACGTCGCCTTCAGCCACCAGCCATTTGACCAGTTCACATTCCACGATACCTTCACCGATATCGGGCAGAATAAAATCACTCATACTTGTTCTCCTGTCCTGATATCCGCTTAGAATTCCACGCTTTCCCTGATGGCCTCGTAGACCTTCAGATGATTCGGTAAGTGCTCTTTTTCAAGCACCAGCGGAAACGGGGTGTCTATCCCGGTCACCCGTGCAATGGGAGATTCCAGGTACAGGAAACAGCGCGCCTGAATGGTCGCTGCAATTTCACCGGCAAATCCGCCGGTGAGTGGGGCCTCGTGAGTGATCACCAGCCGTCCGGTTTTGAGCACAGATTTGGCGACAGCCTCGACATCCCATGGCAGGATCGATCTAAGATCAATCACCTCACAGGAAATGCCTTCCTTCTCCGCACGTTCTACAGCCTGATCAATCACTTCCATTTGGGCGCCCCAGCCCAGAACCGTGACATCGGTACCTTCTTTCGTGATCTCAGCCTCTCCCAGAGGAAGACGATAGTCTTCGTCGGGCACGTCACCGACCGATGCCCGGTACAAACGTTTGGGCTCGAAGAACAGGACCGGGTTTGGGTCGTGGATCGCGGCCAGCAAAAGGCCTTTGGCCTGGTGCGGGTTGCGCGGCACGACGATTTTCAAGCCTGGCGTGTGGGCAAAATAGGCTTCCGGGGATTGCGAATGGTACAGCCCGCCCGCGATGCCGCCACCATAGGGTGCCCGAATCGTCAGGCCGCCTACGTTGAAGAGGTTGCCTGAGCGATAGCGGTATTTTGCGGATTCGTTCACGATCTGATCAAAGGCCGGGAAAATGTAGTCGGCGAACTGAATTTCGGCCACGGGCACGGAACCCTGGGCAGCCAGCCCGTTGGCAAAACCGATGATTCCCTGTTCTACCAGCGGTGTGTTGAAGCACCGGGATTTGCCGTATTTCTGCTGCAGATTGCTGGTGGCTCGGAACACGCCCCCGAAAACCCCGACATCCTCGCCAAAGCAGAGCACTCGCTCGTCAGCGCTCATGGCGGTATCCAGAGCGTTGTTGATGGCCTGAAGCATATTCATGGTCGTCATATCACACGCCTCCCTTTACGTGCCGGGCACTTTTTGGATACTCGTCCGGGTATCGACGAATGTGAGCCTTCAGTTTTTCAAACTGCTCAGCCAGCATGGGTGGTGCTTCGTCGTAAACGTCGGTTATGAGTGTCTCAAGGGGAGGTGGAGAGCGCTTCTGAGCGCGTTTCATTGTTTCAAGCACTTCCCGGCGCATGTCTTCCTGGAACTGCTTCTCGTCTTCTTCAGTCCACCATTGCTTGCTTTCCAGCCACAAGCGCATGCGCAGGATCGGGTCTTTTTCGCGCCACGCAGCCTCCTCGTCTTTGCTGCGGTATCCGGAAGGGTCGTCTGAGGAGGAGTGGGCTGCCAGCCGATAGCTCATAGCTTCAATCAACACCGGTCGATTGTGTTCAACGGCCAGGCGGCGGGCGGCACGGGTTGCCTCGTACATGGCCAGAACATCGTTTCCATCTACCCGGATAACGTCCATTTTGTACCCGTAAGCCCGGGGAGCTACGCCGTCGGCCGCAAACTGTTCCGCCGCCGGGGTGGAGATGGCATAGCCATTGTTCCGGCAGAGGAAAATGACCGGCACCCGATGGACGGCCGCCATGTTCAGGGCTGCGTGGAAATCGCCCTCAGAGGCTGCACCTTCGCCAAAATAGGTAATCGTACACTCGCCCTGGCCAGCCAGTTTCTGGCCATACGCGTAACCGGTTGCCTGAGGAATCTGGGTAGCCAGCGGTGATGAGATGGTCATGTAATTCAGCACTTTTGAACCATAGTGCACGGGCATTTGCCGGCCCTTGCCGTAATCGAGTTCGTTGCCAAAGAGCTGATTCATGAATTCATCGATGGTAAAGCCCCGGTAGGCAAGGGCGCCTTGCTCCCGATACTGGGCCATGATCATATCGCCATCGTCCAGCGCTGCTGCGCTGCCAACCACGGCGGCTTCTTCACCGGTACACTGCATGTAAAAGCTCAGTCGCCCTTGGCGCTGGGCGGCCAGCATCCGCTCGTCCAGAATCCGGGTGGTGACCATGGCCTTGTATATGCGCAGGGCTTTCTCTTTGTCGAGATCGGGGGTTTTGGCGCTTTTATAGAGTTTTCCGTCCTGTTTCAGAAGTCTGAAGGTCGGAATCTGGAACTCCGCGCCATCGGTAAACGCAGGGGAATACACAACTTTCGCTTTTGTTGTTGTCATAGTCCTCTTCCTGGGGTGTTGGCCTGAGGAAACAGAACACGCCTTTTGGGCATGTCGCTAATGTCATTGTAGACAACCTGGTGAAACCTGATGTGGATTGTGCCAGGTGAAGTTTACCTTAACGTAAACTTCGGATTTAAAACAGCCCTACCGAGGGGTTTTTGAGCGAACACGGAAGAACATCCGGTTTTCAGTGAGAACCAGAGGCATGCTACCGTCAATACAGATACACTGTTGAGTAGATTCAGGAAACAGACTCTGACGGGAAACGCTTATGAATGTGGTCATTATCGGTGCGGGCATAATGGGAACAACGTTTGCCACACTGGCGAAGGAGGTGGCGCCGGAACTGGATATCACCATTCTGGAAAGACTGGACCGGGCAGGTGCCGGCAATTCCTGGGCATTCAATAATGCGGGCACTGGGCACGAGGCTAACTGCGAGCTGAACTATACGCCGGTAGATGGCGAGGTCATTTCTGTTGAAAAGGCGCTGAAAATTCACGCCCAGTTTAATGTGGCGAAGCAGTTTTGGGCCTATCTGCTCAATAAAGGGGCGATTAAAGATCCCACCAGCTTTATCAACCCGACGCGTCACTGCACCCTGGTTTCCGAGTCTTCTATCGAAGAATTAAAGCTGCGCTTCAACGAGATGTCGGCGCACCATTTCTTCGAAGGCATGAGATATTCCGACGATTTCGACGAGATCAAGAGCTGGATTCCATACACCATGGAGGGCCGCCCCCGTGCTGAAAAAATGGCCGCAACCATTGTCGAAACCGGTACCGACGTGAATTTCGGGGCTCTGACCGAGCAAATGGCCAGCTACGCAACAAAACAGCTTGGGGTAAAGATTGAGTATGGGGTGCACGTTCAGCGTGTACACCGAAGTCCGGCTGGCAGCTGGCTTCTGGAAACCCGGCAGAATGGAGGCTCTGTCCAGCATCGTGCCGATGTTTTGTTTGTGGGGGCCGGTGGCGGTGCATTCCCGATCCTGAAGAAGAGCCACCTTCCATTCGCACGGCGATTCACGGGCTTTCCGGTGGGCGGCCGATTCCTGCAGGCAGAGATCACAAAAGAACAGGCCGGCCAGTACCGGGCAAAAACCTACGGCAAAGCAGAGGTTGGCGCGCCCCCCATGTCCGTGCCCCATCTGGATCTTCGAGTTGCTGACGGCAAGCATTACCTGCTCTTTGGGCCATTCGCGTCATTCAAGCCCGTGCTCGAAAAGGGGCGGGGCTTTCTGGACTACCTCAGCTCGATGAGGCTGCACGACATTCCGGGGCTGCTGAATGTGGCCGTTGAACACTTTCCGCTGGTGAAGTACCTGGTGTCCGAAACGTTTAAAGGCGAAAAAAGCATGCTCGACTCGCTGGAAAAGTTTGCGCCAGGGCTGAGCTCACGATTCAACTGGCAACCCGTTGAAGCCGGGCAGCGGGTGCAAATTATCAAAGACGGCGATTTGCAGATGGGGACGGAAATCATTGTGTCCACTGACAAGACCTACGGTACGATACTGGGTGCCTCGCCCGGGGCTTCTGTGTCACCGGAAGTCATGTTACGGGCACTGGAACAACTGTTCCCGAGCCTGTGTGCCGGGGAAAGCGCAAAAGAAAAGCTGAAGGAAATATTCCCGGAAGACAAGCTGGAAGCACTGATCAACAACCCGGATCATTACCGGGAAATTCGTGACACCGTCAACCAGACTCTGGGAATCATCCCTCAATAGTGGTTGATCTGCCCACACGGGATGATATCAGGCGTGAAAACACTTGAACTGAAAATACCACCACTGGCTCTGATGATTCTCTTCGGAACCGGAATGTGGGCCGTTTCCCGACTGCTTCCGGTGGGCTACTTTGTCATCCCGGGCCGCATGGCGCTGAGTGGCACGACGTTTCTGGTGGGAGCTGTTGTTGCTCTGCTCGGCGTGATGGCGTTTCGTGCGGCAGGCACCACCGTGGACCCGCGAACCCCGGAGCAATCCCGGAACCTGGTCGTCAGAGGGGTCTACCGTTACACAAGGAATCCGATGTACCTCGGATTTTTACTGATGCTTGTCGGTTGGGGGCTTTTTCTTGGCAGTGTGTTTGCGGCCCTGCTGCTTCCTCTTTTTGTGCTTTACATGAACCGGTTTCAGATCAAACCGGAAGAGCGGCATATGCAGGCCCTCTTTGGAGGCGCATATTCCCGCTATACGTCTGAAGTAGGGCGCTGGTTGTAGAGCATTCGTTTCTTTGGTGAGCGACAGTGGCATTACCCAGATATCAGATCCTGGAGCAGACGCTTGAAAGCGGAATAGGCAGTGGGCGCTGGCGGCCGGGGGAACGCCTGCCATCAATCCGGGCACTATGTCAGGAACATAGCCTTGCCAAGGTCACGGTTCAGCATGCTCTTCAGAGACTCGAAGCCCGGGGGCTTGTTGAAGCCCGCGAACGAAGCGGGTTCTTTGTCTCCATTCCGCCACGTGAATTTGATGCACCTCAACAGGTCTCTGCACTGGATGAACCCCGGCCCGTCTCGGTCAGCCAGATCTTTCAGGACATCATGACGCGAAGTGCGGCGTTCGACCTGCTTCCAGACCTGTTACAGGATGAGGTGCCTGCAGGAATCGTCCAGCTAAACCGCTCCATCGGGCGAGCCTTACGTCGCCAGCGAGGCAGCTTCCAATACTACGATGAGCCCGCAGGCAACCCCGCGCTGAGACACCAGCTGGCGCTTCGCTTCGTAAAGCGGGGCTGGGGAGCGGAAGCCTCAGACTTTTGCATCACCTCTGGCTGCCAGCAGGCCCTGTTTCTGGCACTCATGGTAACGTGTCAGAGGGGGGATGTGGTCGCGGTCGAGGCTCCGGGGTTCTATGGCGTACTACAGCTACTGGAACAGCTGGGGCTGAAAGCGGTGGAGATTCCCGCGTCACCTGCTACCGGGATGGATCTAAGCGCCCTGGAGCAAACGTTGGCGTCGTGGAATGTCAAAGCTTGCGTGGTTTCGCCGTCGTATGCCACACCCACTGGCGCCTTGATGCCCCCGGAAGCTCGCCAGCACTTGCTGGAGCTTGCCGAGCGCCATGACCTGGCGGTTATTGAAGATGATATCTATGGCGAGTCCGGCTGGCTGTCGGTGCCGGATACTCTCAAGGCGATGGACGCTTCCGAGCGGGTCATTCACTGCAGCTCTTTTTCGAAAATGCTCTCACGGGACCTCCGCCTTGGCTGGGTTTGCGGGGGGCGATGGCATAAAGATATTGTTCAGTTAAAGCTGACCTCTCAGCTCGCCGGGAGTCGCTTTGTGCAGGAGGGTGTGGCAGAGTTTTGCGCTGATGGCGGCTACGCCGCCTTCCTCAAGCAGCATCGGCAACGCTTGCAACTGCAGCGCAACCAGTTGCTTGATGAACTTGCGTTGTGGGGCACAACGCTGCGAGCAACTGCGCCCCAGGGGGGGCTCGCGCTGTGGGCAGAGCTTCCGAAGCATGTCGACACGCTGGCACTTTATGGCCAGGCCCTGGAAGCAGGCATTGTCATCACTCCGGGTAACCTTTTTTCAGTTTCCGGACAATTCTCGAATTGCCTGAGGATCAGCTTTGCCCATCCCTGGAATGAACAAAGACTGACGGCGCTGGCGAAGCTGTCTCAGCTTGTTTGCTGAACCCCGAAGATCTGTACCCATTAAATCTTAAAAAGTTGGTCCTGCCCCTCACGGCTCTAAAATCCTATTCTGCCGCCATTCGTCTTTAAGCCAATGGCAAGGTGAGCCGCAGTGACCCAACTAATCTCCGCGAAACAGATAGATGCCTGTGCGCCTGGCGCTCATGCCAAACCTAAAATACAACCTCGCTATTTCACCGGCTTCTTCCGGCGCCTCAGGATGGCCGGTGGCGCGGTGCTGTTTGCACTTTACTTCGGGGTTGCGTGGCTGAACTGGGGCGGACGACAGGCCGTTCTCTGGGATCTCTCCGGCAAAGAATTCCACATTTTTGCAGCCACATTCTGGCCTGAAGATCTCATTCTTCTCTCTGCCATTTTGTTGATTTGTGCTTTTGGGCTGTTTTTCATAACGGTTCTTGCTGGCAGGGTATGGTGTGGGTATACGTGCCCTCAAAGTGTCTGGACCTGGCTTTTTCTGTGGGCAGAGCGGGTTACGGAGGGAGACCGCTCAAAGCGCATCAAGCTGGACAATGCGCCGCTGAGTTTTCATAAGTTTGGGCGCCGCACCGCTAAACACGGCCTCTGGCTACTCATCAGCCTGCTGACAGCTGTGACGTTTGTTGGCTATTTTACGCCCATTCGGGATCTGGTCGTCGATATCGCACTTCTGGAAGCCTCTGGGTGGGCCGCTTTCTGGGTGTTTTTCTTCACCGCAGCGACCTACCTTAACGCGGGGTGGCTGAGGGAAAAGGTCTGCTTCCACATGTGCCCTTACGGTCGCTTTCAGTCATCTATGGTCGATGCCGATTCTCTGGTGATCACCTACGATGCCGAACGTGGTGACCCCCGAGGGTCGCGCCGCAAAGATCAGAAACCCTCTGCGACGGGCCTGGGCGACTGCATCGATTGCCAACTTTGCGTGCAGGTTTGCCCGACCGGCATTGACATACGGGATGGCCTGCAAATGGAGTGTATCGGTTGTGCCGCATGCATCGATGCCTGTGATTCCATCATGGATAAAATGGGGTACGACCGTGGCCTGATTCGCTATGCGAGTGAGCGCGAACTGGATGGGGGCGAATCCCGCATCCTGAGGCCAAGGCTGATTGGCTACTTTTTGCTGTTGATCCTGATGATCGGGCTATTCTCCTGGGGCGTGGCGTCACGCCCTTTGATTACGCTGGATGTCGAGAGAGACCGGGGCATGTACCGCTTCACGTCGTCAGGGCAGATCGAGAATAGTTACCTGATTAAAGTTCGAAACAAAAGCAGTAGCGCGCGCCATCTGGTCATCGACGTCGCAGGCCCGGGGCGCTCCACCATCCAGGGCCCGGATGGCGTTGCGCTGGCGGCGGGAGAAAAGGCGGAAGTACCGATATCAGTGGCCTACGATCCGGAAACCCTTTCCGGCAACCGTGTTGATATCCGCGTTCAGATCCGTTCGCTGGATGGAGCTGGCGAGACGGTTGCCGAGAAAACCACGTTCGTGGGGCCTGCATCCGGCCCGGCTCGATAAAGATCGGGTAGAAAGCGGGAGTTGGCGCGCAGGCGTCCTCCCGGATACTTGTAACGCCGGCAGTCAATCTACGGATTTGATGATGAGTGTCGTCGCAGTATACTCAGGGAATGCCAGATTCAGCCATCTCACTGCATCTTCGAACCTACGATGATGAAGTAAAACAACACACCCACAGCCATCATCAGATTGTCCTCCCCCTGGCTGGCGCTCTGGCGCTTTCCGTAGATGCTCAGGAAGGCGAAGTGGCACATCGTAACGCTGCGATTATTCCAGCGGGCCGAGGCCACGGCTTCCTTGCAAATACAGAGAACCGCTTTCTGGTTGCTGATGTTCCGGAGGGGCTGGCCCCGGCGCTGGAAAGACTTCCCTGTTTTGTCGAGCTTGACCGGGCGATGCTCCACTATGTTCAGTTTCTGCACCACCAGATGGGCAATGGCACGGTATATACGCAGCAGCAAATGTTGTTGTTGCTCATTCAATTGCTTCAGGAACGTCACGGAGGCGCCTTGAAACTTGACCGCCGGGTGTTAGCGGCCAAGCAATTTATAGATGAGCATTTCCGTCAGCCGGTGACAGGAAAATCACTGGCTGGCATTGCAAACCTCAGCGTTCGGCAACTGAACGACCTGTTTCGCGCCCAGGTTGGCATGACACCTCATCAATACCTGACCGAGTTGCGAATGAAAGAAGCCTGGCGTTTGCTGGAGCAGTCCGGTATGAGCATGCAGCGGGTAGCCGATGCCGTTGGCTATCAATCACTTTCGTCGTTTAGTGATCGCTTCCGGAACCATTTTGGCAAGGCGCCCAGCCATTTCCGCCGAAAATCGAAATAATTCCACCGTAAACGGAAAGTCTTGAATGGCGTTTCTATCTATTCTCTCTCTCGGGATAAGGCGCCGGGTGCGCCCGTCAATTTGTAGCCATTAAGTGCGCCACTCAAAGGTGCAGAGCAGGGGGACAGAGCGTGATTACCTGGGATGAATTTGAGAACGTTGAGCTGAGGGTAGGGACAGTTATTGACGTTGAGGAGTTTCCGGAAGCCCGGAACCCGGCTTATAAACTGAAGATCGATTTTGGCGAAACTATGGGGATTCGGAAATCCAGCGCGCAGATTACAACGCTATACAGCAAGCAAGATCTTATTGGCCGGCAGGTGCTGGCTGTCACCAATTTCCCGCCCAAGCAGATAGGTCCATTCATGTCGGAGTGCCTTGTCACCGGCGTCAAAACGGAAAAGGGGGGTGTTGTACTGGTGGGGCCAGATTCGAGAGTGGCAGACGGTTTGAGGCTTGTGTAACGCAGTGCCAGCTTGTGGCACGGCAAGGAGGTCGAGCCAGTTGCTGGCACACCTTCAGGCTTGTGCCATCTGGTGGCATGGCTATAATTGCCCGCCTCAAGCCGAATTGATTGGGATGCGCCGCCGATCAGGGCCGCCTCTCTGTCGCATGCCAGCTTCTGGCACGGGGACACCCTTGTGCCAAAAACTGGCATCGAACCATCAGAGCACTTATGTACCGCGATTTTAAGACCACTCTCGAACTGATTGTTGCTGTACTTGATAATGAAAAACTGACCTCCGATCAGCTTCGAAAACGTTTTTCCGACATGCCTGACCGAACGTTCAAGCGCCATATGGCGACCGCCCGGAAGCACGGGGCCCAGATGGAATGCGTGGCTGACAACAAAGGCCGTTACACATGGGTTTGCCGAAATCGGCGCCAGGTGGAGAGCCGGGTCAGAATGTGGTTGATCTTTGAGCGGGAGCGGACGTTGGTTGGGGAATCCCAGCTGGATCTGCTGCATCAGGCGTTGTAGGCGTGGGCTCAAGGCTACTAGCGGGCAAACCTTCCCGAAAGCACACTCTTTGCCCAGCCCCCCGATAGTTCTGAGAACCCCGCTCCCCATTCGTTGACTTGGATGATAAAGCGTTCTTGGCGGAAGCGGGGGTTTAGCATGATCGGGCTCCGTCCCGAGGTGATTGGCGCTTTACGTACTCGGTCGCAGCGTTGATGTCCTCATAAACTTCGAACAGTTCGTAAAGCCTGCTGGACTCAAGGAGTGCCTTCACCGCAGACGTGGGCTCAACAAGCACCATCGTTCCACCCAGCTTCTCAACTCTCTTCCAGACGGCAATCAGGACGACAAGTCCACTGAAATCCATTCGCTGGGTGAGTCGAAGATCGATCGTCCAGTGAAGCGCGCCTCGTTCGATTTCAGCCATTAACTGCCCCCGAATCAAGTCCGCGTTTTTCAACACGACCTTTTCTGGCATGGTGAACAATGACACCGTATTCGTTAGCTGTGAGGTGGCAGTGCTGAGGTCCATTGAATTCATCGTACCGATGCCTTCACTGAGAACGGAGTTTTGGCGTTGAGTGTTCTTCCTGTTAGAGGCCGTCATGATTCGTTACCTTTGTCGATTGTCCGGCATTTCAAGGCGCTCTGAGCACTCGAAAACGCCTGTTCAACAATTTGTCATAGTGCCTTACGTTCCAATTTCTTGGTCTCTGCGCGGGGGTTGACGGTGTGCAGAGCGCTCCATGATCAAAATGGAAATGTCATCTACCGGCTCTTGAGGCTGGATAAGCTGGTCCAGCGCGTTTTCCAGTCGAGCCTGAAGCCTGTCAGGGCCTGAGGCCCTTATCTTGTCGAGAAGCTCGGAGATGTCGGCCAGTGAGAGCGGCGCTCCAGTCTTCTGAACGCAATCCAGTAAGCCATCGGAGGAAATGATCAGTCGTTCGTCGGTGCCCAGCTCGAATGGCTGGTCCCGGAATACAGCTTCTTCAAGAATTCCCACGGGAAACCCACCCCCGTTTAACGCTCGTTTTTTCTCCCGGCCTGGCCAGGTTGAGTAAATCACCGGGGCTGGATGCCCGGCCTGGCATAAAAGCCCTTTGCCGGTTTGAACGTCCAGTGTTCCATAGATCATTGTGAGGTAGTCCCGCCCCTCAAATTGCTTAAGGAACATGGTGTTAAGACGTGAAACCAATTGGCTGGGGCTCTCGGGATGCCAGGAGTCAACGCCAGATTTATGGCGTATTAGCATCCGGCTTGATAACAACTGGGTTGCATAGAAAGACAACATTGCGGATCGAACACCGTGTCCCGAGATGTCGATCAGATAAAAACAAACAACACTGCCTTGAAGGGGGATTACGTTGTAAGCGTCACCGTTGACCCCTGTAGCGCCCCGGAAGTACTGTAATAAGTTCAGTCCGGCTGGCAGCTGTTGTGCGCCAGGCAGCACTGAGCGTTGCAGGCTCTCCGCTGCAGCAAGGTCGGTCCTCAGCTGATCCAGGCGGTTGGTTTCGTTTGCCAGTGAGCTAAGGAGTTCCGTGTTGAGAGAGGACAACTGCTGTCGGCTGTCGATGATTCTTAGTCCGGCACTGATGCGGGCTCTCAATTCCTCTGCTGCAAAGGGTTTGGCAATAAAGTCATCGGCGCCGGCATCCATTGCGGCTGCCAGATCCAGAATACTGTTTTGTCCCGTCAGCAGAATGAAGTAGGGCGGGCACTGCCAGTCGCTTTTAATGTTCTGGCAAAGCTCAAAGCCGGTCATATTCGGCATGCGCCAATCGCTGATGACCAGGTCTATAAGCTGGGACTCAACGATGCGCAAAGCCTCCATCCCGTCCTCCGCTTCCACCACGCTGTAGCCAAGCCTGGTGATAATGGCAGCAAGTCGGAGCCGTTCAGAGTGATTATCTTCAACCACCAGAATCGTCTTTTGATGAGTGCCCGCTGATGGAGCTGTATCCAGAGTCATCGCCTGTCTCCTGCTGGATTGAAGTGAAGATTCCGGGGCGCTTCGCCCCTTTCCTTTTGGATGTGGGCGGGTTAAAGCGCAAAACGTGCCATTCACTGAATGGTTTTAAGTATCAATGGCATGAGATGAGGTTTGGCGGTATTTTCCGGCCCCTGTTTTAGCTGCCGGGCAAATCGCTTTGCGTTTTGCAAAAGCGAACATCGCCTGGCTGGCAAAACGAGAATGCCTGCAAAATGCAAAAATCGAAGACTCTGCTAATGTTTGAATTAGGCCAGGGAAGCGAGCGTTGGTTGATTCCAGCTCGTGACGCACACGTTGCTGCGCCTAAAGGGAGCGCAGGGGTCAATGCTGGGCTTAGAAGGAAAAGTAATGGGAAGATTCCTTGTGTTTCTTGTGGCACTTGCGTTTGCATTCGATGGGCAGGCGCAACAGGCGACAGAAAAACATCTGTCATTTGGTGTTGTCCCTCAACATGATCCCGAGAAGATGGCCCGCCAGTGGGCGCCGTTGATGGCCTATCTCAGCAAACAGGCTGGCGTTACTATTCGGTTTTCCACTGCTCCCTCTATTCCCGAGTTTGAAAGGCGTCTGGCTGAAGGTGTATACGACCTTGCCTACATGAATCCCTACCATTTCACCGTGTTCAATGAGCGTCCGGGCTATCGGGCGATGGCTAGGCAAAATAACCATGTCATCAAGGGCATTCTGGTGGTCTCGAAAGATGCCCGCGCTTCCTCATTGCGCGATCTCAAAGGCAAGAGTCTGGCTTTCCCGGCACCCCACGCCTTTGCTGCAACCCTTATAACCAGAGCGCAGCTTGAGAAGACGGCTCCCGGATATAAAGCATCGTTCGTTCAGTCCCATGATTCGGTCTACCGGGCTGTTTCCGAAGGGCTGTTTGCCGCAGGTGGTGGCATTCATCGAACGCTGGGGGAAATGGAGCCCGCTATCAGGAAGAAAATTCGGGTCTTATGGGAGTCTGCCGGATTCACCGGACATGCCATCGCCAGCCACCCGTCCATGCCCGAAGAACAGAGAGAAGCTATTCTGGGGGCGCTGCTGTCGATGAGCTCGACGCAGGCGGGGCAGGAGCTTCTTGAAAATATTGGGATGGCCGGCTTCGTGGAGGCCGTGGGAAGTGATTGGGACGATGTCCGCCGGTTGGGCCTTGGCGTCCCGCTTGGGCACTGACTTTGGAATAGACAACAATGGGGCTCTGCTATGTCCTTTCGATGGAAAACCGTCCTTGGAGTAGGCCTGATCGAGCTGTTTTTTCTATCCGTACTTGTCTGGCAGGCCATCAGTTTTATTCGGGTCACTTATCATCATGCTCTTGAGGAGAGAGCCCGGGACACCCTGATGCTTGCGAGCTCGGTCATCGTTGCTGATCTGATTTCAGTCAACGTCGCATCACTTCAGGCGAAAGTGCACCAGATAAGGAGTCTGGGCGGTGTTGACTACGTCCGGATTCGGGGGTTCGACAGAGTGCTCGCAACGGCCGGAATTTCTTCATCGGAGGTTGTCACTCAGGACCGCAATCTCGCCGGGATTGACGATGGTCGCTACGATCAGTCTCAGGACATCGTTGTTGGCGGTCAGCATTTTGGCGCCATCGAGATGGGATTGTCCTTATCCGATCTTGAAGCCACGCTTGCCGAAGCCAAACTCCGGTTCTACGTTATTGCGGCCCTGGAGCTGTTGCTGGTAGCGCTGGTTTCATTGTTCTTTGCCCGGTATCTGACCCGCGAGCTGATCAGACTCCGATCTGCCGCTCACCGGGTTGCAAAAGGTGAGGAAATTGAGCCAATTCTATCCTCTCGTAATGATGAACTCTCCGAGACAGTGGCAGCCTTCAATCAGATGCTCGGCACGCTGAAGGCCAGGGAAACCGCCTTGCAAAACGTCAATGACGAATTGATTGTGGTGAACGACGAATTGCAGAGAAAAGAAAGCGAAACGACGGCTTTGTTAGAAGCTGCCCCCGACGGTATAGCCACACTGGATGAAGAAGAGAATGTGGTCTTCGCCAATCCGGCGATGGCGCAGTTACTCGGCGTTGATGCCTCAGAACTGATGGGGCAGCCTTTGGCAGGAATCCTTGATCTAAAGGGGCTTGGCGTGCGCGAGTGGATTGATCGGCAGAGCCGGAACCCAAACACCTGGTTCGAATCCACGATTATCGACGATAACGGTGCCGAGTTGATGACTGAAATGAACCTTCTCCCCTTTGAATCGGGGGAGAGAGGGAGGTACATCCTGATCGTCCGCGATCGCACTCACACCGCCAGGCTGGAACGAGATGCGCGTGTGAGTGAAAGGCTGAAGGCGAGCCTGATCGATGCCAGCCTGGATGCCCTGATAACCATTGATAAGCGCGGTAAGGTGACGGACTTCAGTCAATCGGCTGAAGTGATGTTTGGTTGGGCCAAATCGGAGCTGACAGGTCAGGATATGGCCAGCCGCATTGTCCCTGCGGAGTATCGGGATGCGCACCACAAAGGGTTTGCCCGCTACCTTGCAACCGGTGAGGGGCCGTTGATAGGGAAGCGCATTGAAACCTACGCTGTTAAGAAAAACGGTGATGTCTTTCCGGTAGAGCTTTCGCTCACCGCTGTGCGAATTGACGAAGAGGTCTTCGTAACGGCCAATATCCGCGATATTTCTGATCGCAAGAGTAAAGAAGAAGAACTCCTTGCCGCAAAAGAGAGTGCCGAGGACGCATCCCGGGCGAAATCACGCTTTCTATCCCATATGAGCCATGAAATCCGCTCGCCTTTAACGGCCGTTCTGGGGTCGTTGTCTTTGTTAGAACATCGCGGGTCTCTTGAGCCGAAAGATCTTCGTTTTTTGCAGATGGCCAGGCGCTCCGGGGATGCTTTGCTTCAGGTTGTGAATGAGATTCTGGATTTCTCAAGGATTGAAGCTGGAGAAACAGAGTACCAGAAGGTCTTGTTTGCTCCACGGGAACTTGTTGGTGAAGTCTTTGATGGCATTGCGGCGCACCGACAAAAATCTTCCGTGTTACTGATTCCGGAAGTGTCATCGGCGGTGCCCGAGGTGGTAAAGGCCGACCGGGATCACCTTCGCCAGGTGCTGACCATCCTTGTCGACAATGCGGTTAAATTTACCGAAGAGGGACATGTGATGATCGAAGTGACGTCTCTTGAATCGGACGATTCCGGCTGCTGGCTTCGAATCAATGTGAATGACACGGGCCCTGGGATCCCCGATGAGCTTGTAGAGTCTGCTTTCTCAGAGTTTGGGCAGGTCGATGCTGCCCGGGACCGTGGTTTTGGCGGGTCTGGGTTGGGGCTGGCGATTGCGCGCCAGTTAGTGACAGGCATGAACGGCGCGATAAGTCTGACCAGCACTGTCGGCCAGGGATCAACCTTCAGTTTGAGTATCCCTTACGAGGTTCCGTCAAATGAAGACTTGAAACGCTACCGGTCACCACCGGATCAGCATTCAGAGCCTCTCTCACCACCATCCGGAAACGACAGTGACCA
Source organism: Marinobacter daepoensis DSM 16072 (assembly GCF_000421165.1). Lineage (GTDB taxonomy): Bacteria > Pseudomonadota > Gammaproteobacteria > Pseudomonadales > Oleiphilaceae > Marinobacter > Marinobacter daepoensis. The sequence continues at coordinate 272,771 of NZ_ATWI01000009.1, read as the reverse complement.
GAAAGGCGCTCCCCGCAAACGAGTTCTTCTGGTGGATGATGTTGACGCTAACCTCCTGATCGGTGCGGAAATGCTCAAGTCCCGGGGGTTTGATGTAGAGACGGCCAGAGATGGGGCCGAAGCGGTACGGCAGGCCGAGAGTAAGCGCTACGACGCCATTCTGATGGACTTACGCATGCCTAACATGAATGGGTTGGAGGCAACCGAAACGATCCGGCAGTCTGGGGGTATCAACGCCCAAACGCCGATCATTGCAGTGACCGCCAACGCAGAAAAATCTGAAATTGAACGTTGCAAACGAACCGGGATGAATGACTTCGTCAGCAAGCCTTTCAACCTCCAGCGCCTGGTTCAAACGGTGTATCACTGTCTGGACAATTCGGTGCCGCCTCCGTCGGCACTCCGGCAAGACGGTCAGGGTGAGCGGGCCATACTGAGCCAGCAGGTTCTGGAACAGTTGGCGCTGGACACCTCAGAAGCATCGCTTCCGCTTATGATTTCAGTCTTCATAAATGAGATTAAAAAGCGCATGCAACTAATTGATTCAGCAATTGGTGAGTCTGACTACTCCGAGTTGAGAGAGCAGGCGCACGCCCTTAAAAGCTGCTCTGGAACCTTTGGCGGAATGCAGCTTCATCACAAAGCCCAGGAGTTAGAGCTTTTGCTTCTTCAGGGGCGCCATCAGAGTGTTAAGGGCGTCATCGACACCTTGAGAGCCAACGCGGATGAAACCGTGAAAAAATACGAATCTTATTTAAAGGCATTGGAGAATGCGTCCGGTCAGAACCTGTAATTCAGGTGCTGGCCAGTTGCTTATGGAGGGCGAACCATGCAGACAACCTCTCGACATACGATATTGCTGGTCGAGGACAGCGTCTCGAATGCGCTGGTTTACCAAAACTACCTGAAAGACACCTACCGTGTTTTGGTTGCAGATACCGGCCACGCAGCTCTTAAGCTGTTGGCTGAGAATACTATCTACCTTTTAATAACGGATGTCCGGTTACCCGATATGAGTGGATTGGATATTGTCGACTACGCCCAGTCAACACAGCCTGATCTGCCAATCATTGTTATTACCGCTTTTGGGTCTGTAGACCTGGTGGTCGATGCGATGCGCCGAGGGGCCAGCGATTTCTTATCAAAGCCTTTTGACAGGGCAAGGCTTGAAGTAACCATCTCCAATATTCTGGAGCGCCAGCACCTGCAAGATGTGGTTAATGAATACCAGAAAACGTTTGAACGCGACCGTTTTCACAACATGATCGGAGGCTCTTTGCCGATGCAAGGTGTCTACAGAATCATAGAGAGTTGCGCGGCAAGCAAAGCCAGTGTGTTCATTACAGGTGAGAGCGGTACGGGCAAAGAGCTTTGTTCCGAAGCGCTTCATGCGGAGAGTACCCGTTCCGACAAGCCATTTATTGCCCTCAACTGCGCAGCGATTCCTAGGGAACTCATTGAAAGTGAAATTTTCGGGCATGTAAAAGGCGCTTTTACCGGGGCAGCGACGGCGAGAGAGGGCGCCGCGCTGCGAGCCTCGGGGGGCACGTTATTTCTGGATGAAATTGGCGAAATGCCCCTTGATCTTCAAAGCAAGCTGCTTCGTTTTATTCAGTCCGGCACTTTTTCGCCGGTTGGGAGCAGCAAAGAAATCAAGGTGGATGTTCGTTTCATCTGCGCGACTAATCGGGACCCCTTGGCTGAAGTGAGGGAGGGGCGTTTCCGGGAGGATTTGTATTACCGTCTCCACGTCATTCCCTTGCACATGCCGCCTCTGAGAGACCGTGGCAATGATGTGCTGAAAATTGCGGGTGAGTTGCTCCGTAAGTATTCCGAGGATGAAGGTAAATCCTTCCGCTGTTTTGATGACAAGGTTGCAGACTATTTTCTCCGATATCCCTGGCCTGGAAACGTTCGGGAGTTGTCGAATGTTGTGCGTAATATCGTTGTATTGAATGACGCGGAAACAGTCACTATGACCATGCTTCCGCAGATGTCTGAGTCGACGCCGGGTGCCGCTCAACCAGAAGGGGGCGCTGTCGATGGCGGCCCCGGGGTTCCGGCTGCTCCATTCTCTGATGAGGTTGGTGGCGAACAGGATACGCCGCCATCAACTGGTGCTGTGAGTGACGATGCCCCCGGCGTTAATGGTGCATCGAATGTCGCAGACCGTGATAGCAAAGCCATACTGCCGCTTTGGAAAGAAGAGCAAAGGATCATCGAGACGGCCATACAAAAATGCAGCGGCAACATCCCACGGGCGGCAGCCTTCCTGGAGATTAGCGCATCAACAATCTACCGGAAAAAGCTGGCGTGGGAGAAAAGCCACAGCCCGTTCGGGCAGGACTAATGATCACCCTGCGCGCGCAAAATCGCCCCGACTTTCCCAAGGACGTTCCTTCACTGGTAAGTGAATCAGGACGGAGAGAGCACCAACGCCTACGCCCACCCACCACACAACAGTGTAATCGTTGTACAAATCGTACATGGAGCCGCCCAACCAGACGCCCAGAAACCCGCCAAGCTGGTGGGAGAAGAAAACCAGACCATACAATGTCCCCATGTATTTGAGGCCATAAATATGCGCCACCAGCCCAGATGTCAGTGGAACAGTTGCGAGCCACAGGGAGCCCATGGCGACCGAGAAAAGCACAACGGTCTCTGGGGTAATGGGAGTGAGAATGAAGGCAGCCGAGACCAGTGTTCGCAGCAGATAAATCGACGCAAGCAGGTATTTTCGTGAGTAGCGATTGCCCAGCCATCCTGCCAGCAAGGTTCCGCCTATGTTAAAGAACCCGATAATGGCGATTGAAATGGCGCCCAACCCCGATGCCGAAGTAACTCCTATGACATAAAGAAGGCTGTCCGGGGTAACCGGACCGCACATTTCGGTGATAAACGCAGGAAAGTGAGCCGTGATAAAAGCAAGCTGATATCCGCAAGAAAAGAAGCCAATAAAAATAAACCAGAAAGTTGGATCTTTCAGGGCTCGCTGAAGTACGACTCTCATGGGCTCATCGCTGGTATCGGTTTGGTCTCGTTGTGGGGCTCGAAACAAGCGTAGCGCCAACATAGACGCCAGAATTGCACCCGCAAAAATGATGAAAACCCATTGCCATGGCATTTGAGCAATCAGCAGCTGAGCAATCGGTGGTCCCACTATCTGACCGGCTGACCCCGCTGCCGTTGCAATGCCCAGCGCCATAGAGCGATGTTTCTCTGGCGCAGCCCGGCCAACAACCGCGAGAATGACACCAAAGCCCGTTCCGGCAATTCCAAAACCTACGAGCATTTCCAATAGCTGGTGTTGGCCCGGCGTGATCGCAAATGCCGACAATACCAATCCCAGCGCATAAATCAGCCCGCCGGCAAAAATGGCCCTGCGATCACCATACCGCTCCGCGACCGCACCAAAAATAGGTTGGCCAATGCCCCAGAATAGATTCTGGATTGCAATCGCTAGCGAAAATGATTCCCGTGGCCAGGCAAACTCCTGTGCAATCGGTAGCTGGAAAAGCCCAAACGATGCCCTTATGGCAAAACTCACCAAAATGATAATGCAGCCTGCAATGAGAACCGGGTTGATCAGCCCGGTCTGAATGCGGCTGGAGTGTTCTGCGTGAATCATGGTCGGTCCTTGATGTCGGGTGAGCCCCGGCTCCTGGATTGTTTTTCTCTGTCACGCATCATAGCGAACCACGGCTTGTGGTTACACCAATCGCTGCCGCCCTTCGGATCGCCTTCTTGCCTGCTCGGCATTTACATACACCGATTCTGTAAAGGTGGCATTGGCATGGCCCAGCTCTTCACTGATGTGGCGGATGTCGGCGCCGGCTTCAATGGCCTGGCTGGCACCGGTGTGCCGAAGATAGTGCGTTTCCGAACGAATCGCGAGTATCTGCCTGGCTTCATCACAGTAGCCTTCGCGCTCCATCCTGTCTGCTGTAGCAACCATAGCCTGCTCATAAATACGCTGAACCTGGCGCTTACCAATCGCGGCGCCTTTCCTGGATGGCAGAATCGGTGAGGTTTCGCCAGGTACTGGCAGGGGAGAAGTATGCCCCAGGTGCGTTCGCCAACGCTTCAGATAACCAAGGTAGGCATCCGGCAGGGTGACCTGGCGGGTTTTGTCGCCTTTCCCGAAGACAGAGTAAACCCAGTATGGTTCTCCATCGACCACAGTGCGCCGGAAATCCCCAAATGTGGGGGTGCGCCACTGCCCCCGATCTACTGGCCTGGGGGCGAGCTCACTTACCCGAAGAAACAGGCTTTTCATGGTCACAATGATAAACAGATGCCGTTCGAAACTGGCATCCTCACTGGCCAGCTCTGTCAGGGATTCCAGAAGGTAGGACCATTGCCAGTCAGTTAATCGTCGAACGTCTGCATCACGGTCCAGGTTCAGGTTCGGCTTTGCGCTACGGTCCCGTTTCCTCACATCCAGCAATGGGTTTCGAAGTAAGTAATCCTGGGAGACAAGATATTTAAAGAAGGTTTGCAGTGCCGTTCGGCTGGCATTCAGGCTCGCCTGAGTAACAGAGTAGGGGGCCTGAGTGTCTTTGCTTCGAAGCGCCATGGGCCGCCATTGAAAGTTCGGCTGGCGTAGCCCGCCGGATGAGACAAACGCCGAATAAATGCCCCTCGATACCCAGGATGCCGGTGGCGTTTTCATGAACGCAAAATAGCTGCTGATCAGTTCGGAGTCTGCCTGAGCAAGCGTTCGACGGCCAATCAGCCATGTATAATTGAGAAATCTCTGAATTTCCCCGCGAAACCGGTTGAAGGTGCCTGGGACATCACTGTATTTAACAACAAAGCGGTGCGCGATGCGGAAATCCTCATGGATGTCGGCAACCGGTAGCGGCAGGGCGCTCAGGGCAGATTTCAGGCCAGGATACAGCTCAAAATCCGATTGCTCGTGAATGCGATCGGCGGTGTCAAACAGAGGGAATCCTGGGAACTGGGCTTTAGCTTTCATAGCGACACAATGGCTTCTAAATTGGTGAGCAGGGCTGGATAGGTGCCCGGAATGTCCAATACTCCTAAATATTGGACATAGCGTATAATGCCATAAAATCATTATATTACGCCAGCAGTCCTCTTAGGAAAACGCCATCCTCCGTTCGCAATCCATAGACGTCTGAGCGTGAAACTACAGAACATGAATGCTGTCAGGCGTCATAGGCTGAAAACATTGCTCGGTCAGAACGCCCGCTCTCAGGTTTGCACCGGTCCGGGCGCGGTATCTGTATGCCGAAGGCTCAGGTGACGACAGAGCTATCAGAACGCTTAGCTGGAGCAGCACTGGGCGACACTTCGCTAGCACAAAAAAGACGGAGATAGCCCGGAGGGCAACACTTTACGTTCGGGCTCCATTTTACCGGCAGCTTATGCACAGTCAGAGCCAGAGCAACTCAGCAGATATTAAGGTGATGACTTGAGACGGTCGGCCTGATTGAGGAGCAAGGCTGGGAAAAATCACGGCGTTCTGTGGCGCCCGCCCATAACGGACAATTGCCTTATCGCTAAATCCTGCCTTATCGGTGTGGAGTGGCGTTGTCTGCATGCTCAGGGGGTGTGCCACTCTGCGCCTGTCATCGATCCAACAATGACTGCGCATAATGTATATTATGTTAAATATGGTAAAGACCGATATTTAATGTGATCGGCCGCACGCTGCTTCGAAGCTCGGCTCATCCGCCAAGCCAGCGGCTCTGGATGGAGGTGATATTGGCATGCAAGTCGCCTATTTTTGGCATAACTCAATGATACCTAAGAGTTTCCTTTTTTAATCAGCATATCGAACACCACTCGAGCAAACCCTTGAGCAACCTGTGGGTTACTGAGAATCTGCAGCATCTGGTTCTGGTGTGCTTCTGAACTGCTCAGCACGGCATCATCAAGCGCCTGGGGGAAATCGCCAAGAAACGCCTGATCAGGTGTGTTGTTCCTGAGTTGGTGCATCACCTTTTCATTCTCCCCTACTTTATCCGCCACTGTGCGGGCATAGTTGAGCATGTCATCGTCAGTCAGGTTGTCCGTGATAAACAGCTCATTCAGCCGCTGAAGAATGGTGGAAAGGAACTCCTCCTTTTTGTCTCTCGCCTTGGCTGAACCCATTTCATTGCCTGGCTCCAGGCAGTATTCGCCCTGACCTTCTTTCAGCTGAAGATCTTGCTGTTTGATCTTTGAAAGACGGTAGTGGCTCAGCGTGACATTGCTCAGGTCGACATCGTCATCTTCATCGACCTTTTCACGGAGCATCGGTCTCAGGTGACGGGCGTAGAGGCTCAGTTTTTCCAGCTCCTTGTCATCGTAATCGACGATCTGGGACATGAATTCATAGAAGCGCACATAGGTGCCAAGATCCTTCTTGAATATCTCCAGCGTATCTTTCTCTTGCTTGCATTCTTTGAGGCTGTTTTCAGCATTGCCGATCAATACAGCATCGCCCGATGCCTTGCAGCGTTCGAACATGTCTTTCGCGGTTTTGTATGCATCCACGGCGTTGGCATAGCGCTTCTGCCAGCGCTCTACTGCAGGTTTACAGATATTACTGATCGCTGCGTTGCTCTTATTCGGCACAAAGAACGCGGTGGTGAACTGCTCGATTTCAGTCCAGGTGAAAATGCCCTGAGCTTTGAGCTTTTCGAACAGGTCGTACACTTTGTTCGGGTCGGACACGTCGGTCAGTTCTGCCGTCTGATAGTACGGCTGGAAGGCCTCGAGAATATCCTGAGGATCGTTGAAGAAATCGAGCACGAAGGTGCCCGATTCCGCCTTGCCAGGATAGGTACGGTTGAGGCGTGACAGGGTTTGTACGCATTCCACGTTTGCCAGTTTCTTGTCCACGTACATGGCACAGAGCTTTGGCTGATCAAACCCTGTCTGGAATTTGTTGGCGACCAGCATCACCTGGTAATCATCGCTATCAAACGCTTCGCGCATATCGCGCTTCTTCAGGTTCGGGTTCATATTGGTTTCGGTGAACTTTTCACCCAGCAGGGCTGCCGCGTTCGGGTCGTTCTCGTTGAATTCCACTTCACCCGAGAATGCCACCATGGCGTGGATTTTCTGGTACTTGTGGTCGTCTACGTACTTGTCGAACGCCTTCTTATAGCGCACAGCCTCTTTACGCGAACTGGTGACAACCATCGCCTTGGCTTGCCCACCCAGCAGGCCCATGACGTTTTCCCTGAAGTGCTCAACGATCACCTGCACCTTTTGGGCAATGTTGTAGTCGTGCAGGCCCACCCACTGGTTCAGCTTCACCCTGGCTTTCTTGGCGTCTACCTCTTCATCCTGCTCCCGCACCTTCTGAGCAAGCTGGTATGCCACCTTGTAGCTGGTGTAGTTCTTCAGTACATCCAGGATAAAGCCTTCTTCGATGGCCTGGCGCATACTGTAGACATGCCAGGCTTCTGGCTTGTTCTTGCTTGAGGCAGGGCTGTCGGGGTCGGGGCGACGCCCGAAAAGCTCCAATGTTTTTGGCTTGGGCGTGGCGGTAAACGCAAAGAAACTGAGGTTTTGGTTGCCTTTGCGGGCCTCCAGCGTGGCGTCCAGCAGATCTTCGCTGGTCAATTCGCCCTGTTCTTCATCTGGTTCCAGCATCAAGACTTCTTTGAGCTGACGGGCGGTAGAGCCTGACTGGGATGAATGCGCCTCATCCGCGATCACGGCATAGTTGCGCTCCTTCAGACTCACACTGTTTTCAATCGCCTTGAGCACAAACGGGAAGGTCTGGATGGTGACGATGATGATCGGCTGGGCATTTTCCAGCGCGGCGGCCAGCTTTTCAGACTTGGAGCCGTCGCCTTCCTTGTTGTTGATGCGCCCGACCACCCCGTCGGCATGCTCGAACTGGTAGATGATATCCTGCAGCTGATCATCGAGCACAGTACGGTCGGTGACGACGATCACCGAGTGGAAACGCTTATCGCCCGCTTCATCATAGAGTGAAGCAAGCTGATGCGCGGTCCAGGCGATGGAGTTGGATTTGCCCGAGCCCGCGCTGTGCTGAATCAGGTACTTGTGGCCTGGACCGTTTTCGCGGGCATCCGCGACCAGCTGGGTGACCACATCCCACTGGTGGTAGCGCGGGAAGATGAGCGTCTCTTTCTTGTACTTCTTGCCCTGCCAGTCCTCTTTCTCTTCGATCTGCAGGTGAACGAAACGAGCCAGAATGCGCAGGATATTGTCAGGCGCCAGCACTTCTTGCCAGAGATAGGCGGTGGCGTATTCATTCTGATTCTCGGGCACCTCGTTGCCAGCACCGCCCTCCTTCGTGCCCCTGTTGAACGGCAGAAAGAAGGTGTCGTCCCCCTCCAGCCGCGTGGCCATGTACACCTCGTACTGGCTGACGGCAAAATGCACCAGCGCCCCGCGCTTGAAGGTCAGCAACGGCTCAGGCTTATTGGTGGCAGGATCTTTGGGCAGACGGGTGAGTTTGTATTGCTTGATCGCTCGTTCTACTGCCTGTTTGAACTCAGACTTCAGCTCCAACGTGGCGATGGGCAGGCCGTTAAGGAGCAGCACCAGATCAATGCGCCATTTTTTGGCCTGTTTACCCGTAAGTGCCAGATGTTCTGCGGTGGCATAAGGGCTGTAGACCAGCTCGGGGACGACGCGTAGGCGGTTCTGTCGATAGCGCGTCAGCGTATCGGGGTTCAGGTCGTGATCAGGCTTGAACTGGCAGAGGCGGAAACGGGTGCCGCGATCCTTCAGCTCATGGCGCAGCACGCCAAGTGTGCCAAAGGTGCGCAGTTCCTTGTTGGCGGCGTTCGGGTCCGCCTTGCTCAGCTGATTGGCCACCCGTTCCAGAAATGCTTTCTCGGGGTCGTTTGGATAGAGCTTGCAGTACTTCTGCCACTGCTCAGGCTGGGTTTCTTTCACGAACCCGAGTAAGTCTTCCTCATACAGCGCCAGCTCGCGGTTGTAGCCAGCGGGCTTACCTAAAAGCCAGCCGTTCGCCAGTAGCTGTTTAATAACTTCATTCTGGAAAACGGCTTCTTGTGCTTTGCTGGCGTAACTACTCATATCCAAACGTCCTTGTGGTTCTGTCAGTGCGTTGCGGGTGCTGTTGTTGCTGACTCGGTCATTGTTTTCTGCTGCTTGTCAGCTGAAGGCTGCGGTTTCCAGTTTCTGACATCAATTTTGCCTGTTACAGCAGCGGAAATTAGAGCTGATCGGCGTTCTTTCATGAGATCGATTGACATCTCCGCTTTTTTTACCAAAGAGTCAAAAGCCTGTATCTGCTTCATGATGTATTTAGAAATTTCCATTTGCTCTTCCAAGGGAGGAAAGGTTACATATAATCCTTTTGCCAGTTCAACATTGAAATGCTGCTGGATCGCTCCACCTGAACCTGACGATATCTGTTTTTTACATACATCTGAATTAATTTGATAGCACAAAAAATCAGATATTATTTTTTTACTCTTTCTAATTATTATTAGATCTATACAGTTGTAGCTATCATGTTTAGCTAAAACAACAGCAGCCTTACCAGGCTGTCCTGACCGCACTACTAAAATATCTCCTTGGAAAACTTGGCTTTTCATGAGGTCGGAGTTTGAGGCCTTGGATATGTATACAAAATCCCGTTCTTCAATACTATTTTCTTTAACGTTAAGCGATCTAAAGCAAGGTATCCCGTTATCAACATAATACTTCGCTGGCGTCACCACGATACCGACGGTAACTTCGGGTGTGATATGTCTAAGTGGCACTACACTCCAATGCTCAGGCACTTCCCCCAACCACTCCACACCTGAATCTTTTATCGGCGCATCGGGATTCAGGCCCTTGGTGACGGCATGACTGATCACCGCCTGGCGCTTCTCTTTCAGCAGCTTGATCAGTTGCTGCTGCTTTTCGATCAGGGTGTCGATCTTGGCGGTTTCGTGGTTGAGGAAGGCTGCAATTGCGTTTTGTTCATCTATAGGGGGGCGGAACAAAAGCAAGTTCTCAACTTGCTCGGCACTTACAGCCTCAAAAGTACTCCCTGTTGATACAGAAACAAGCTCTGTTTTAAAGACGATAGCAGCCCACCATAAGAAGTCTTTTGTTAAGCCTGAAGGAGATATGGAACAGAGGCCTCGCCCTATTCCATAAGCTTGATCCGCTAAATTTATAGCGCCGACAGGAGCACGGACAGAAAAAAGGATTTCTCCTTTTTCTGATGTTTTTTTTGCTACTGCGCAGTATTGCTTCGGTATGGGATACAACCTACCAAACTCCGCATTACCCTGTAAGAATGGAAGTCCAATACCGTCCTGATTACAATCATCCGAACTGGGTGACTGCCCCATATTTATATGAGCTTCAAATTTAAGCTTAGATTTCCACCAGTGTTTGGGGGTTTCTCCTATCCATTCGACATTAGAAGCTTGGTAGTCTACGTAAGGCACATACTTGCTCAAAATAGATCCTCCGATGATGCATGGCGAGGATTTTTTCGTGAGCAGAAGGCGCGCCTGCGCGCAGCGACGGAGCATAGTGAACTATGTGACGGAGCGAGCACAGCAGCAACGCATTGATCGCGGAAAAAGACCGTCATGAGTGCACCTCCGCCAGCAGCTCCATAATCTCCCGACTCACCTTATCCAGATCCGCATCAATCTCTCCCAGGCTGCGCGGCGGCTGGTACACATAGAAATGCCGATTGAACGGAATCTCATACCCGACGATACCGACCTCCCCATCCTTCTCGTCACGCTTGTTGGCGTCGATCCAGGCATCTGGCACATGCGGTGCGACTTCACGGTCAAAGTAGTCTTCGATCAGCTCTTCTACCCGTTTTGATGGATCAAGCGGGATGTTCTCGTAATCGCGCAGGTCGCTATCGGGTTGGTATTCGACCACGACGGTCTTGCCGTTGAGCATGGCCTCAAACGCACCATATTTGGGCTGTGCGGTTTCCTTCAGCACCTTCTTGATGACCCGCTCGGCTTCAGGGTTCTTCCAGGTGATGGCGTCCAGCAGCTGCTTTTTCTGTTTTGCGTCGAGCTTGATGCCTGTGGCCTTGAGCGCCTTCTTCAACTCATCATCAAACGGGTTGAAGTCATCACACTGGCCAGAGACGATAGCGCCCTCGCCCATCTGTTGTACCAGCTGGTCACGCAGTTTTTTGGCCGCATCGAGCAGCGCTTTCTGGTCACGCCAAAGTTTGGGGCTGAGCAGGTCTTTGATCTGCTTCTCTTTCAGCTCAGAGAAGCTGGCTTTCATCTCCACCCTGATCTCTTTCTCGACTGCTGCCAGCTCTCCGTAGGAGTCGCTGTCCCACTGCTGACCAAACTGCTCCCAAATCCACTGCATGGGGGCGTTGAACGGCTTGGGCGCAAAGCGCAGTGTTGCCAGGCGTTCATCATCCATCTGTACCGACAGGCGTAGCGGGCGCTCAATGGTGATGCGACGGTAACCGAAATCGGTGGTATCGAAAATCTTAGTCAGCGGCTGGCTGCTGGTTGGGTCGGTGGCGCAGGCGTCATCAAAGGCACCAAATTCACGCGTGATGGTGCGGATATCGTCTTCAGTCAGGTATTTGCGCTTGGAGCCCAGTGACTTGCGCATCTTGCTGCTCAGGTTCACGCCGTTGATAAGCTGGACCTTGCCTTGGCGCTCGGCGGGCTTCTTGTTGGACAGCACCCAGATATAGGTGGCGATGCCCGTGTTGTAAAACATATCGGTTGGCAACGCGACGATGGTTTCCAGCAGGTCGGCTTCCAGAATGTAGCGACGAATTTCGCTCTCGCCGCTGCCTGCACTACCCGTAAATAGCGGTGATCCATTGAGGATGATACCGATACGGCCACCGCCCTCGATCTCGCCTTCCTGGTTGGGCGCACGATCACGCAGCTTGCTGATCAAATGCATCAAAAACAGCAGTGAGCCATCGGACACACGCGGCAGACCAGGCCCAAAGCGGCCATCGAAACCTTTGAGGGTGTGCTCATCTTTGATCTCGCCTTCGACCTTTTTCCAGTCAACACCGAAAGGCGGGTTGGAGAGCATGTAGTCAAACTTGTCGGCATAGAGCTGGTCATTGGAAAGCGTATTGCCCAGCTTGATGTTGTTGACCTCCTGCCCCTTGATCAGCATGTCGGCCTTGCAGATGGCATAAGACTCGGGGTTCAGTTCCTGACCGTAGGCCCGCATCACGGCGCTTTGGTTGGGGCTGCGTTCCAGCACATATTCCATGCCGCTGGACAGGAATCCCCCTGTCCCCGCTGTAGGGTCATAGATGGTTCGTACGATGCCTTCCTTGGTGAAAACATCATCGTCCTCCATGAATACCAGGGAGGTCGTCAGGTTCACAATGTCGCGTGGGGTAAAGTGCTCCCCCGCAGTATCGTTGGCGCTCTCAGCAAAGCGGCGGATCAGCTCCTCGAACACCAGGCCCATTTCGTGGTTGGAGATGCGTTCAGGGCTCAGGTCGGTGTTGGCGAACTTCTGAACCACCTTATATAGCAGGTTGGCATCGCTGAGCAGGCCGACGAATTCATCGAACTTGAAGTACTCGAAGATCTCGCGTGCGTCGCGGGAAAAGCACTGCACGTAGTTCTCGAGGTTATCCTTGATACCTGATTCACCCAACTTCGACAGTGTCATGGGCGAGGTGTTAAAGAATCGCTGGTTGGTAGCCCTCAGGACCATCTTCTCATAGGCTGCTTCGGGCAGGTTCATGCCCTGCACCTTCGTATGCGTATCCAGTACCGCCTGCTTGTCACTCTCAAGCACACATTCAAGTCGGCGCAGCAAGGTGAACGGCAAGATAACTCGCCCATACTGACTTTGTTTGAAATCACCGCGAAGCAGATCAGCTACCGACCAGATGAAGGCAGCTGTTTGTGAGAAGTTTTTCATTGAAGTAATGCCTAAAATCCGTGTATGGAAAACAGGTGATGGGGTGAAGAGCATCTGCCGATTTCTGTGGGGAAATCAGTGTACTATCTGGTGCCGTTTTTGTCTGGCAAGCCTACGATTCACTGTCAGGCCTGCTCTCCACTGGAGGTTGAGGTTCCTGAATGCCCTACCCGGCTTGCCCGTCCAACAAGTAGTACGCAGGGTTGTACCCCATTTAGAGCTATGTATCTACACCCCCATGAGCATGCTTTAGAAAATACCCTTCAAGCCGCCCCTTTACCAACTAGTTTAAGCGTCAAGGATACCCGGTACCCCGGCCCATTTTTCCTCTCTCGAAAGTCTCGGGTATTGGACAATCTAGCCATCATCAAGCCCAGAGGGTTTGGATACAGATATAGAGCCCCAAAAAGAACAGGAGAGCAAGAATCGGATGTTTCGAGTTCTGGTTACCGTCTAGGGTGAGGTCTGGATGTTTTGATCAGGGAGTGCCAATCACCATGACATCTTCGATAAATGCCTCAATGGGTGGTCGCGAATGGGCAATGCTTGTTGCGCTATCCGTTCTCTGGGGTGGTTCGTTTTTCTTCATAGGTGTGGCAGTAGCGGACTTGCCACCACTCACGATAGTAACCCTCAGGGTTTCTATCGCTGCCGTTTTGCTATGGATGACAGCTGTTGTGATGGGGCTGCGCCCACCAAAGGGGGTGAATATATGGGCGGCTTTTCTTGGAATGGGATTACTGAACAACGTTATCCCGTTTTCCCTGATCGTATGGGGCCAAACGCAAATTGCCTCTGGACTGGCGTCGATTCTCAATGCTGCAACCCCGATATTCACGGTTGTAGTCGCCGGACTTTTTCTGCCCGACGAGCGTGTAACACCGCGAAAGGCGCTTGGTGTGACGGTTGGTTTCATAGGCGTTGTAGTGATGATAGGGCTGCCAGCGATCAACGGCATAGGTGTGCTAGCGCATTTCGCCGTTATTGCCGCAACTCTGCTTTACGCATTTGCTGGCGTGTTTGGGCGAAGATTCAAGACAATGGGCGTAAACCCATTAGTCAGCGCAGCCGGCCAGGTTACTGCATCGTCACTGTGGTTGGCACCTGTCGCATTAGCCGTTGACGGCCCGATCCACCTTGCCGATCTGAAGATATCGGTCTTAGGTTCAGTTTTTGGGCTTGCCTTTTTCTCAACAGCGATTGCTTATGTGCTTTATTTCAAAATTCTGGAATCAGCTGGAGCAACCAATCTCCTGTTGGTTACCCTGCTGGTGCCTGTTTCAGCCATCCTTCTGGGGTCACTGTTCTTGAATGAAGAATTGGGGGCTGTTCACTATCTGGGAATGGCTATGATTGCTGCAGGCCTATCAATCATTGATGGCAGACTTTGGCGGAGTCGTAAAAATGAAGTACTTGGAAATTGACCCTGAAGAAGCCCCGCTACCACTTCTACTGGAAGCCGATCCCTCGGATAAGATGATTAAATCATACTTGCCAGATTCGTGGTGCTATGCAGCTAAATCCAATGGTGAGGTTGTCGGCGTGTGCATTGCAAAACGCATTAGAGATAAAACGGCTGAAATATTGAATATCTCTGTGCATCCTAATCATCAAAAAACGGGCATTGGAACCCATCTTCTGAGTTTTTCTTTAAAGAAGTTAATGGATAAGAGTATCCAGCGGGTGGAGTTAGGCACAGGTACATTTGGGTACCAGCTCGCCTACTATCAGAGGCTTGGCTTTCGCGTGGAATCTGTAATTAAAAACTATTTTTTAGAAAACTATGAAGAACCTGTGTTCGAACATGGCATACAGCACAAGGATATGCTCAGGCTCTACCTCGACATTGGTCCAAGCGGCGAATAAAATCCTGGGTATACGGATTTAATGGTTGATGAGGCTGTAACCAAGCCCGCCAGTTGGCGGGCTTGGTCGTTAAGCTCCCGGCTATTCCACATAACAGTTGGCAGTTTCCAATAACTTCTGCTCGTATAAGAAGATATCGTTAAGTGTCTCTATCGGATGCCTGGTTTCATTTTTAGCGCCGTCAAATATTCCGATGTACTTCTGTGAGCGATTGAAGTGCATTCTGCAAAGCGGCTTTCGGTTGTTGTCATCAATAAGCACCCCGCAGTAACTTTTTGTGTCCCGCATCACTACTCTGTCAGGATCGATGGCTTTTCGTACAATTGCTTTAACTAGGTTGTAGCCCTCAACTTCGTCCTCCGTTGTAACAATTCCGCTGTCCGTTTCCTCTGTTTCTCCGATGTCAGTGTCATCAAGAGGGTCTGAGTAGCGATTCATCGCGCTTTGCAGGCGATCATTTATTTGTTCGTTGAGAAACTGATTAACCGCCTTTTTTATAATTGGCTTAAAATCATTTTTTACCGATTGGGTCAGCTTTCCTTCATAAACTGATCCGACCAGCAGTTTAACCATATCATCACTCGGGTCCCTCAGCTCCTGCTGCAACACCTTCTTGATCTGATTGGAAAACTTCATTTCTCCTGCCGAATTAAGCACATCCTCCAGGTCGAACTTTTCCTTGCTCAGCTTTCTCAGCTCAGGAATCAGGCTTTCATCCAGGTTTTCAAAGTCAATTTCAAGAAAGGGACGCTCATCCATCTTGTTGGTGGCATCCAAGTCGCTGAAAAATTGGTAGACGGTTCCGTTGGTTAAAATTGCTATACGAGCGGTTGTCACCGAAAAGTAGCGATAGAGCTGAGAGGCGTGTTTAAGCGTTAGCTGCTCACCGTACTTTTTTGCTTCAATGAGGATCTGGATTTCGCCGTTATGCATGATGGCATAATCAACCTTCTCGCCTTTTTTGGTCCCGGTGTCAGCAGTAAACTCGGGCACCACTTCAGCAGGGTTGAAAATGTCATACCCCAACACCGAATGAATGACAGGCATAACCAAGGCATTTTTTGTCGCTTCTTCAGTTTCCAGTCTGTCACTGACCTTTTCGATTTTTGAGACGAGATCCAGAACTTTTTCTTTAAATTCCATGTTTTTACTCCAGCTCATTAACAGTATCAAAGTTAGTAAGCAGCTTCAGATTCGTCAATAAAATGCTCTATACTCCATGCGTTGCTTGCGACTCGCATTGGGCCTCATTTTATTTAGGGCCAATGGCTTCCATCAATACTCTTAAGCTGAGGGTTTTACGTCCTCTCGCCCAAGTTAATCTCGCATATCTTTGTAATCCGATTTTTGTTCTCTGTGAGAATCACCCTGCTCATGCTGGCGCGCTCTTTCCAGTTGGCGGCGAACATCCGATAGAGATGAGGCAATAATTCCAGTCGGAACCGCAATCATTCCCAGTCCAATCATTAAGATTCCAAACGTAAACAACCTCCCCCCGTTTGTTATGGGATAAATATCTCCATAGCCAACCGTTGTGAGTGTGGCAACTGCCCACCAAAGCGCATCAAATATCGAGCGGAACACTTCTGGCTGAGCGTTGTGTTCAAAATGGTAGATTCCTACGGCTGCAAGAAAAAGCAATACAAGGCTGGCGATGGTAAAAATAACCAGCTCCTCCTTGGCCAGATATATTGCTCGCATAAACCGGAAAATAGCCATGTTGTAACGGGCGAGCTTTAAAACTCGAAGCAAACGCAGCAGACGGACCAGCCTTAGAGTTCGCAAATCCACCAGAAAACCAAGGTAAAAAGGCAGAATGGCAAGTAGGTCAATTAATCCATAGAAACTAAAGATAAAGCGCAGTTTTTGTGGGGCCATGTATACACGGTAAAGGTACTCAACCGAAAAAATTCCCACAACAGCTAATTCAGAATAGTAGAGAAATTCCTTGCTGGTTTCTGAAAGATTCGGAAGGGTGCCAATAGAAAATGTAATGACGGAAAAGAGGATTAGCCCTGCAATTGACCAAGCAAAAAAGGGCCGATCCAAGAGCGATGGCTTACCGGCAATCACAGAACAGTACTCATCAAGTTATCCCTCCAGAGCTTAACCAGTGATCCTCAGTCAAAATTACAACGGGAGCCCCCTTCTTCCGGTATTCGTCTCCTGAATTTTGTTTGCTCACGACCAAGCATGACTAATGAGATTGTAGATTTTTCGATTTATATCAAAATAAAAGGGCCTAAGTAATAAGTAAGGGGTAGTTTTCAAGTTTACGGCTTCTTTCTTCTTCATCCTTAACAGAGCTACAAAACACCCCCACTACCCCATTTACTGGAATAAGGTTAGAATAAATCGTTTAACCCGAACCAGAATCGCACCACTCAAGGCACGCCTCCATGAATCCCGTTACCACCAACCCTTACCGCCTCGAAAAACAGAATGTGGCCATTCTGGTGATCAGTCAGGTGGCGTTCATGGTCGCAGCAATCACCGTGATGACGTTGAGTGGTGTGGTCGGCCAGCAGCTCAGCCCGGACCCGGGGCTGGCGACTTTGCCTATCGCGATCATGATGCTGGGCACGGTGTTCTCCACGTTGCCGGCGTCGTTGTTTATGAAAAACGTCGGTCGGCGCCGGGGCTTTATGGTGGGCGCTCTGTTGGGTGTTGGTGGTGGCCTGGTGAGTTTTGGGGGTATTGTCGCCGAATCGTTTGCGCTGTTCTGTTTTGGCAGCATGCTGCTGGGGGTGTATCAGGGGTTCGCGATGTATTACCGGTTTGCGGCTCTGGATGTCGCCAGCCCTTCATTCCGCAGTCGGGCCATTTCGTTTGTGCTGGCCGGAGGCGTGGTTGCCGCGTTTCTCGGGCCGTGGAATGCCAGTGCTCTGGGAGATGTGGTCTCCTCTGTCCCCAATGGCGCGCCTTATCTGTCAATCGCTGTGTTGGCGTTGCTCGTTTTTGTGTTGTTGACTCAGCTAAAGGTGCCTTATGTTGGCGAGGCCCATCAAGGCGAGGTAGCCCGTCCTTTGCGTGCCATCGGCCGCAATCCCGCCTTTGTGGTGGCTTTGGCTTCCGGCGCCCTGGGGTATGCCATTATGGTTCTGGTGATGACGGCAACGCCGCTAGCCATGCGGGCTCAGGCTTTTAGCATGGATCAGGTGGCGTTTATTATGCAGTGGCACGTTCTGGGAATGTATGTGCCATCGTTCTTTACCGGAGCACTGATTTCACGTGTCGGTTTGAGCCGGGTGCTCATGGCTGGCTGCACGATTCTCATCGTGGCCGTAGTAACCGCCATGCAGGGCGCCAGCCTGGCCCATTTTTGGGTGGCGTTGGTGTGCCTGGGGGTAGGCTGGAACTTTCTGTTCATCGGGGGAAGCACCCTGCTCTCTTCGTTGCACACGGAAGCTGAGCGGGGCAAGGTACAGGGCGTGAACGATCTGATTATCTTCGTGCTGGTTACCATTGGTTCGCTCATGTCCGGCACTTTGCTTCACCAGCTTGGCTGGGAAACCCTGAATGTCCTGATGCTGGCACCGATCGCTGTGGTGGCGTTATCCGTCCTCTGGATGGGTGCCCGCAAGCGTTCTGCTCCGGTTTCGGATGCGGGCTCCCTCTGAATGGCGAACGTTTACGGGTTGCCCATTCGCTGATTCTGGATCATCTGCTCCATCATTAATTGCATATGGTCCATTCGCTGCTCCATTTGCTGCAACCGTTGGTCCTGATTCATGCCGACGCCACCTTGCTGGCTTTTGCCGCTGTTGCCCGGGGAGCGATTTTTCATCTGGCCCTGGCCACCCATGCCTGAATTCCGGTTACCCATGCCGGGGCTCTGGCCGTTCATTCCCATTCCCTGGCCCATCATGCCCGGCCCCATCCCGGATTCCCGCATTATTTGAAGATGCTCCTGCATCCGTTCCATGTGTTCTTGCCGGAAGCGCTGCCTGTCTTCCCGGTTTGACGCCACCTGCATTTGTTGCATGGCTTGCTGCATCTGCTCCATGTTCTGTTGCATCTGCTGAACCCGCTCCGGATTCATCCCTTGCCCCTGGCTGCCCTGGGCATAGCTCAGGGTGGGCGCGGCAATCAGGCTGGCGCAGGCCAGCATGCTCAACCAGTGTTTCATCGCAATTCCTCCTCTTTCTAACAACCTATCAATAGCAGAAAGTCGCGGCGCTGTTTTGATCCACGGCAGATTTCAGTATAGGCAAGCTGCGATAATCCACGAATTTGGCGCTGTGGGCGGATAGGTTTAGAATCCACCGCCTACCTTCCCCGCGGTTCAAGGATGCACAAATGCCAATTCTTGAGGCTGTTCTGATTGCTGTTGCAGTGCTGGCCCTTCTGGGCGTGATCTTCGAAGAAGTGATACACGTGAACAAGGCGAAGACCACCTTGTTTTTCGGTACGCTGAGTTGGGTCCTGTTGTTTTTGTTCAGTTCCGGAGCGGACGAAACGGCCACTGTCTCAGCCGGGCTGTCCGAGAGCATCGCGGAAATTGCGGGGCTCTGGCTGTTTCTCGTGGCGGCGATGACCTTTGTCGCCTATCTCAATAAGAAAGGCATGATTGAAAACATGATCTATCTGATCATGCCCCGCCAGGTGACCGAGCGGAAACTGCTGTTTCTGACTGGCCTGTTCTGTTTTGTGTTTTCATCGCTTGCGGACAATATTACCGCCACTCTGGTGTCCTGCTCTCTGATTCTTTCTTTAAATCTTGACTTGAAGAAGCGCCTGCAATTCATTGTTTTAGTTGTTTTTGCGGTTAACTCTGGGGGCGTGTCGCTGATTACCGGCGACGTGACAACCCTGATGATCTTCCTGGCTGGAAAAGTTGAAATTCTCACCCTGCTCACCCTGGCGATACCCGCGTCGATCACCGTCTTTTTGCTGGCTGTGCTGCTTTCCGGGGGGTTGTCCGGCACGGTCACGCTACGAGCCAGCTCCAACGAAGTCCGTGCTGTCGATGCGGTGATAGCCGGTCTTTTCCTGGTGACCATCATCGCTACCATCAGCGGCAACGCATTGTTCAGCATTCCGCCGGTGCTCACCTTCCTGTTTGGTTTGTCGATTATGTTTCTGGTCTCGCGATTCATGAGTGATGACTCCGATCTGGACCCGATTCTGGAATACATTCGGGTTATTGAATTTGAGACGCTGCTTTTCTTTCTCGGCATCCTGCTTCTGGTGGGCATGCTTAAAGAGATTCATGCGCTGGATTCCCTGGTTGCCATTTATGACGTGCTGCCACCGGTATACGCCAATTACCTGATGGGTATTTTTTCGGCGGTTATCGATAACGTGCCCTTGACGGCTGCTCTGCTGAAATCTGGAATCAATATGAGCCCGGGTGAGTGGATGGGCCTTACTTACGCTGTTGGCGTGGGCGGATCACTGCTGGTCATCGGGTCTGCGGCAGGGATTGTTGCGATGAGTAAGATAGAAGGGCTGACGTTTGGGGCATATCTGAAATACGCCCTGCACTTGCTTGCAGCCTATACCGCCGGGTATGTGGGCGTGATCCTTCTGGGCGCGGCGATGAATGGCTGAGCCGGGATTGCCTGCGGGGCTCAGCGCTCCTGCAGGCAATCAGGAGCTCAAGTGATCAGAAGTTAACCTGAACGCCCAGACCAATGCCGTCTACCGTTACATCGTTATCGTCGTAGTAGCGCATGTACTCAAGGTTGCCAGACAGGTTCTGAGCAATCCTGACATTCAGGCCAGCCCCGTACGAGAAATCGGAGTCGTCGTCCTCAACGGAACCGGCAGAAGCCTCAATCCGGGTAAACCCTACCACCGCGTAGGGCGTTACCGGGCTTTCGTTCACCATGTTAAGGGTGGCATAGCCGCCGAAAAAGTTGTCGATCTCGACATCAATGCCGTGCACCTTATCATCGTTTACGCCAAAGCCAGCCCGGGCTTCCAGGCCCAGAAAGTCCGTCGCCATTACGCCGACCTTACCGGACAACGTACCGGTATCGGCCTCGGCGAGACCGTCAAAGTCTGCCTCCATGAAGGTGTAATTTACGCCAGCATAGAGCCCGCCAATGCCGGACTTATACATATCCTGGGCGGAAGCAAAGCCTGCGCCGGTCATTCCCGCAGTGGCAACTGCTGCAAGCAAAACTTTCTTCGTCGTCTTCATGTCGTTTCTCCTTATTCAAGCAGGTCTCAGCGACCCTGCTGTAAACGTGCATCAGCCAGACGGATCTTGCTATAG
Organism: Marinobacter daepoensis DSM 16072; assembly: GCF_000421165.1. Lineage (GTDB taxonomy): Bacteria > Pseudomonadota > Gammaproteobacteria > Pseudomonadales > Oleiphilaceae > Marinobacter > Marinobacter daepoensis. The sequence continues at coordinate 251,818 of NZ_ATWI01000009.1, read as the reverse complement.
GGGCGTTCCGTATTTACCCATTTTTTACGTGGATTTAATTTCTGGTTAATGCAGCCCTTGCGGGCCTGTTTCCTTGCGGTTCGACCACCCCGCGGGTATCCTGACGCCGTCTTTTGTCAGCTGGCTTGAGCGTGCCTTGAGAAACCTAGCCCCGGTCGTTTTCATCGTCAGCGTCATGTTTATACTGCTCAGTGTTTTCATGACGTTACCAGTACTGTTATTGGCTGCCACCCCGTCTGGGGCACCCAATGCCGTTGCGTTTGCAGAGTCCGCAGTCATTGTCTGTGTGCTTGGCATTCTGGGCCTGCTGTTAACATTCCGTGAGCCCCGCGACCTCAAACCCCGCTACATGTTTGTGCTCACGGTTTCCAGCTGGTTTGTCATTGCCCTGCTTTCTTCCCTCCCCTTTTACCTGAGCGACAACGGCATCTCTGCGGCCGATGCGTTTTTTGAGGGTACCTCCGGGATCACAACCACTGGTGCAACGGTGTTCACGGGGCTGGACACCATGGATAAAGACCTCCTGCTGTGGCGGTCCATTCTCCAGTGGCTTGGCGGTATCGGCATTATCGGTATGTTCGTTGCGGTACTGCCGTTCCTTCGGGTTGGAGGTATGCGCCTGTTTGCCACGGAATCTTCAGAGTGGACTGAAAAGGCACTGCCCCGGATGAGAACCCTGAGTCGGGGCCTTCTGTTTGTTTATGTTGTGTTTTCGATTGTTGCGGTGGTCACTTATTACCTGTCCGGAATGTCGTTGTTTGACGCGTTCAACCATGGCCTCACGAGTATCGCAACCGGAGGGTTTGCAACCTCGGACCTGTCCATGGGTAAGTTCAGCGATCTTATTCTCCTGGAATCCACCTTTTTCATGATCATTGGCAGCCTGCCATTCTTCCTGTTTGTTCGGGAAATGCACGGCCAGAGGGGCGTTCTGTTTCGCGATCAGCAGGTCCGGCTGTTTCTGACGATTCTGTTTGTTGTGCCGGCCATGCTCACGCTGTACCGCTGGTGGGTTTCCCCGGTTCCGTTTGACCCGGTCCACAACTATACCGCCACACTTTTTAACGTAACCTCGGTGGTAACCACCACCGGCTATGCATCTGAAGACTATTCCGCCTGGGGGCCACTGGCATTTGTGGTGTTTTTCTTTCTGATGTTCGTGGGCGGCTGTTCCGGATCAACGGCTGGGGGCATGAAGATTTTCCGCTTCCAGCTCTCTCTGATCATTCTGCGTGAGCAGCTGATGCGCCTGCTTCATCCAAGGGCGGTCTTTACCCGAAACTATAACGGGCGCGCCGTGAGCGACGAGATTATTTCGTCCATGATTGCGTATACCTTCATTTTCCTGCTGTGCCTTCTGGTGATCACCGTGTTGCTGGCGTCGCTGCAACTGGACTTTGTGACAGCCCTGTCCGGTGCCCTGACATCGCTGACCAACGTGGGCCCGGGGCTGGGCGATATCATTGGGCCTGCCGGAAACTTTTCGCCCCTGCCAGACGCAGCGAAATGGGTCCTGGCGGTTGGCATGCTGATGGGGCGTCTCGAAATCCTCAGCGTGGTGATTGTGCTCTCACCCGGTTTCTGGCGAGGCTGATTAGCGGAACCAGAGAATGTGAGGGGCCTCAAGAGGCAGGTTCAGTCGTGCGTTCCGGGCCCGAAGTCGGGGCGTGTAGTGCTCTGAAGGGCGGTCCGGAACCAGGCACTCGTAGTGATACGTTTGCGCTTCTTCCGCCAAAGGCCCCTGCAGTGTCATGGGCTGTACCACCCGTTCGCCAAGGCTGGACGCTTCGGCGACAACGTCAACGGCGACCAGTTCCGGCCCCAACCCGTCGAGATAAACATCCAGTTCTACCTTTAGTTCATCGCCACTCCGGGTATATGCCAGGCGGCCAAACCGGAGCCTTGGCCAGTGCTTCGTGATGGTTTCCCGAAACAGCACCAGCTCCCGGGCTATCCGGGGCGTCCGCTCCCTTCCCTGAGCCACCATCGGTCGATAAAACGCGTTCACATATTCCCTCACCATCCGGTTGGCGGAGTAGTGGGCCGTGAGCTGATCCATACTTGCACGCACTTTCGCGAGCCAGGTTTCCGGCAGGCCTTGTTCGCTCCTTTGGTAGAACTCAGGAACCACCTGTTGCTCCAGCAATCGATAAAGTTCGTCAGCGTCGGCTGCATCGTGTTTGTCGGTCTGGCTTAGCTCGGCAAACGTTGCTCCGGGGCGAATCGCCCACCCTACCTCCGGCTGCCAGGCTTCCGCCCACCAGCCATCGTACTGGGAGAGGTTCAGCCCGCCATTCACTAGCACCTTCATACCACTGGTTCCGCAGGCTTCCCAAGGGTGCCGTGGGCAGTTAAGCCAAACGTCCACACCCTGAATAAGCTCACTCGCCACGGCCATGTCGTAGTCTTCAACAAACACGATCCGGCCCTCAATCTCTGGCCTGCGGATGAACTGTTTCCAGCGTTTGATAAGGGCTTTGCCTTCGGCGTCATTCGGGTGCGCCTTGCCGGCCAGAACGATTTGCAGTGGTCGATCCCGGCTGGTCAGCAGGCTGATCAGGCGCTGGGGATCTGTCAGCAACAGGTCTGGTCGTTTGTAACTGGTGAACCGCCGGGCAAAACCCAGTGTAAGGGATTCGGTGTCCAGGAGCATGCCGCAGGCGGCCGCGGGGCGGCTGTCGTCTTCGTGCTCACAATGCTGGTTCTGCAGGCGCTTGCGAAGATAATACACAAGCCGGTGGCGTTGGTTTCTTCGCATTTGCCACAGATCGTGGTCTGGCGTGTCGCGCAAAGGGTATGGGTCGGTCATGGGCTGTCGCCAGCGGTCCTGGCCACAGGCTTCGGTCCAGAGTTCATCCGCTTCCGGAGAGTCCCAGCTTGGGGTGTGGACGCCATTGGTCACGTATTCAGCCGGGACATCGGCGGCGGGCCAACGGCCAAACCAGGGCTGGAAAATAGACTGGGTCACCTGTCGGTGTATCTCACTGACCCCGTTGAAGCGACCACTCATTCCCAGGGCAAGCCCGGACATGTTCAGTTCTGACCCACCGCCATTGGCGATGCTCAGAATGGTGTCCAGAGTGTTGCCGATGTCCTCAAGCCATGGGGTGAGATACAGTTTCGCCAGGCTCTCCGGAAACCGATCGAACCCGGCGGCCACCGAGGTGTGGGTTGTGAACAGGTTGGTCGCACGGGTGGCCTGTCGTGCCACCTCAAAGCTTGTCTTGTTCTGACGTTGCCAGTGAGCGGCCCGCTCAATCAGTGCCAGGGCACTGTGGCCCTCATTGATGTGGCAAAGCCCGGGTTCGCGCCCGGTCTGAGCCAGTAGCCTCCATCCCCCGATGCCAAGAACCATTTCCTGTTGCAGCCGTTTTTCGAGACCACCACTATACAGCTCACTGGTAATTCCCCGATCTCCTGGCTCATTGCGGGGGTCGTTACTGTCCAGCAATAAAAGCTCACACCGGCCCACCTGGGCTTTCCATACCCGCAACCGAAGCGCCCGGCCAGGAAAGGGCACATTTACCCTCACCCAGTCTCCGGCGTCGTTCCGCAAAGGCGTCACCGGCAGCATCGTCGGGTCATTGTATGGGTAGAATTCCAGCTGCTCGCCTTCCGCATTCAGTGCCTGGCGAAAATAACCTTGCTGATACAACAGGCCAATGGCTGTGACTGGCACACCGAGGTCACTGGCCGTTTTCAGATAATCACCGGCCAGAACTCCCAGGCCCCCGCTGTACAGAGGAAGGGATTCAGACACCCCATACTCCATGCAGAACCACGCAATTCCGCCGGCTAATTGCGCCTCATCATCTCTGGAGCACCAGGGGGGCGCACTGGTTAGTGCCTGGTGCCGGCTTAACTGCTGCTGATAGAACGCTAAAAATTCCCGGTCTTCAGCCAATTGTTGCAATCGCTCGGCCGAAACGCTGTTCAGTACAAACCAGGCGTTATGAGTCGCCTCCCAGAGTTCCGTATCCAGCCGCCGCCACAACTGGTCACTCCCATGATGCCAGCTCCATTGGAGATCCAGTGCCATGGAGACCAAGCCATTCAGCGGTTCCGGCAGTGCTCTTATGGTGTAGGCCGCCAGTGTCATGGGTTCGGTCAGGACATCTGTCGGCGTCGGTAGCCAGCCGCAAACGCCGTCGACGATTGCTGCTGGAGAAATGCGATGAGTTCAGAAATGATCAGAGCGTTGTTCTCAATTCCATCAAAGTCCACGCCCAGGCCGCTGTCATCTGTGCGGACGATGTGTGCACTGAGGGTGTAATGCCCCTGATCTGTCCGCTCTGGAAACCGGAATGCAAGCTCGATGGTCTGGTTGAGTCGCACATCCGCGTAATCCGTGGCGATAAACATGCCTCGCCGGGAGGCGTCCCTTATCATGCCGGTGGCCACCGGCATCCCTCGTTTATAGACCAGAATGGGCAAGCCACCCTCCACCCTTTGGCTGAGCCGATGTTCCATGCCGTTTCCTCCTGTCAGTGTCCGGAGTGGGTACGATTTGTTCTCACTCTACACCTGGTTATTTATTAACCACTTTGACCTTGATCAAATGCAGGTCTGTCTTTTACCTCCCATACAGGCTCACCATCGATTTCAAGCCTGACAGATTGACCTGCTCGCGGTAATTCACCGGCAAGGCCCAGCGCCAGTTGTCCCGGCTGGTTCCGGGGGTGTTGAATCGCGCGATTGAACCGAGGGCCAGGAGATCCTGAGCCGGCACCATAACCAGCCTGGACACCGACCCCATGGCTGCCTGTATTAAGGCCCACGGCATTTCCTGCCCCTGAATCCTCAGGTACTGATCAACATGCCATCGGGTTCGCTCATCAAGGCTCCGGTACCAACCCAATGTGGTGTCGTTATCGTGCGTTCCGGTGTACACCAGATTCATTTCGCGGTGGTTGTGCAGTAAGTGAGGGTTATCAGGGTTTCCATCAAACCCAAACTGCATGACGGTCATTCCGGGCAGCTGAAACCGGTGTCGGAGTGCTTCAACATCCTCGCCGATGATTCCGAGATTCTCTGCAACCAGCGGCAGGCCGGGCAGCTCTCTGAGGCAGGCTTCCAGAAAATGGTCTGCGGGCCCTGGAACCCAGTAACCCCGGGTTGGCTGGGGGGTATCGGCAGGGATCTCCCAGAAGGCCTGAAAACCTCGAAAATGGTCTATCCGTAGCAGATCAAAGCATTCCTGCTGGCTGGCCAGTCGCTCAATCCACCAGCGATAACCGTCTTCGGCCATTCGGTGCCAGTCAAACAGTGGATTTCCCCAGTGCTGGCCCTCTGGCGAAAAATAGTCCGGGGGGACCCCGGCAACCACCCTTGGATTGCCATCGCCATCGAGTTTATAAAGTTGAGGGTTGGCCCAGACATCCGCGCTGTTATGGGCTACGAAAATGGGGATGTCGCCAAAAAGCCAGATCCCGCGCGCCCGGGCGTACTGTCGAACCTGCCCCCACTGGGAGAAAAACAGGTATTGCTCAAAAATCACCCTGTCTAACGTGCTGCGATGCGAAGCTCTCAGGGCGTCCAGCGCAGCAGGCTCCCTGTCCCGCAGTTGGTCTGGCCAGTCAACCCATCCCATGCCGGGAAACGCTTCGCGCGCCGTCATGAAGAGTGCAAAATCGTCCAGCCACCGGTGCCGCGTCACAAAGTGATGGAAGGTTTCCGGGGTGAACACCTCGCATGGCGTATAGTGACCGGACTGGAAGCGCTGGCTTGCCCGAGTGGTTGCTTCTGTTCTGGTCAGGGCGCCGAGCTCTTCTGTCTTCAGAAGGCCTGCGGGTACCAGTTCCTCCAGGTCGATCATTAACGGATTACCGGCATGGGCCGAGAGTGCCTGGTAGGGTGAAAGGTCTGGGTGCGGAGGCCCCAGCGGCAGCGTCTGCCACACGGTCATTCCTGCGTCAGCGAGTGTGTCCATAAAAGCTCTTGCTGAGGCGCCCAGCTTACCAAAAGCGCCGGGCAAGGCCGTGGGATGAAGCAACACGCCGGCACGGCGCCGGTTCAGGACAGGGTTCCGTCGTAGTTCCTGAATCATAGTTCGGCCTCGTGCCCTGGTCTCATCGCTCCCCCTTTAGCCGGAGCGCCACCTCCCTGGCTCATGGGCTGAAACAGGTTGGCCGGCGCTTCGCAGCCGATCCGTTCATACAAATTAACCAGATGGCGTCGGTACAGTTGCTCAAAATCCTGCACAATCGGGGCAGGATTGTAGTCACCGAACCACCAGAACCAGTCAGATCCCTCGCACAAACCCAGTTGTCGTAGTGCAGCTTCTTTTTGATCGGCGGAAAGGGGCTCGTTGTCGAGCGCACGATCAACCTGCTGCTTGGCATCACACAGGAGGTCCCAGGCGCGATTCTTGTCGGGATCACCAATCCAGGTGGAGAACGTGCCGTAGATCCAGCTGCCAGCCACCAGTTCCGGAAGCTGCGCCGGTGATGTTTTGGCCCCCTCAAGGTAGGATGTGTACGTGGTAAGCCGGAGTTTCGGGTGCCGCTCCAGAACTTCGTAGAGTTCATCTAGAAAGTGGAAACCGTTCTCCGGGTAGTATTCCCAGGCATTTTCTCCATCAAGAATCACTGAGATAACACGGGTGCCCGGTTCTCGGGCAATGGCTTCCATGTGATGCACCAAGTCGCCAACGGCGTCTTTGGCGTGCCAGTCGGCATAGCTGAACCCGATGCGGTCAGATAATCCGTCATCCCGGAAGAACGCAGTCACAGAGGCTTCGCCAAACCGGTAGGGCTGATGCACGCTTTCCTGCTCTGGGCCAGCATGTCCGGATGCCGCATAGCGAAGACTGTTATGAATGACCGAGTCGCCGGAAGCCGTCCAAAGAATGCCCTGATCGGAGAGTAATGCGAGCGTCGCCTGGCTTAGCCCGCCCTCCGAGGCCCAGCAACCGCGTGGCGCCATTCCGAAAAACCGTTCGAAGGTTTTTCGCCCTTCGTTCAGGTGCCAGATGGCCCTTTCACGCCCGCCCGGATAGCCCGGGTGTTCCGGCAAGGTGATGTCTGGCAGCGATTCCCGGGCTGAGCCAAAATCCAGCAATAACGGGAGAATGGGGTGTCCCCAGGGGCTCATCGACAGCTCTATCTGGCCTTTCTGAGCCAGATGCCGGTAGCGTGGACCAAGGCTGCTCATTAATTCAGCAATCACGTCGAGTAGCGCCCGGCGGTCCTCCAGTGTGTAATTGTGGGATTTCTCCTGAAGACCCTGTACCACAGCGTTTGTCCTTCTCACCGTTTCGGCCATCCAGCCAAGGTGGTACCACACCAAGAGATCGGCCAGAAACTGCGCTGACAGGTATCTCTGCAGATCCGGCCTGGTTCGGTACAGGTCGGCCACGTCAGCCAAACGGGCATAGGCAGGAAACCGTTTGATGATCCGTTCTTTGTTGGCCCTCAGGCATTTGTCGATCAGGGCAAGGAATGCGGGCGAACCTGGGGTTGGTAACGTAGGTGCAACCAGAGCCGCAAGGAGTGGGTCGCCCATGGTTGGGCCGTCATGGCGCCATCGCTCAATCTGAAGCAGGTAATCTTCAATCTGCTCCAGCAAAACCGGGGCAAAGTTCACCACGGCCTTTGCGCCGGGATGATGCTCCAGGTGGGCGGCCATATCGACATAGTCTTTAAGACAGTGCAGATACACCCAGGGAAACAGAAACTCGCCGGTCTTGTGGTTCTGATAGTCCGGCTGGTGCATATGCCAGCACAGCACAACCGGCGTTGTATTCTCAGAGGCCATGGGGGTAGTCCTGCCCAAGCATCTCCGGCGTGACCAGAACCACGCCGCCGGGAGAAACGTGAAAACGTTTTTCATCTGCGGCCCGATCAAATCCGATTCGGGTTCCTTCAGGAATCCGGCATCCCCGGTCGATCACCGCTTTTCGGATGTTACACCGTCTGGCTATGTCCACATCGGGGAATACGACCGCATCTTCCACCTCGCAGAAGGAATGCACCTGTACCTGAGAAAACAGAAGCGAATGCCGGACATGGGCACCGGAAACGATGCACCCACCCGCAACCATCGAGTCAACGGCGGTGCCCCGGCGATTGTCATCATCAAACACAAACTTGGCCGGAGGCAGCTGTTCCTGATAGGTCCATATAGGCCACGCGGAATCGTAGAGATTCAGTTCCGGGCTGATGCCTATCAACTCAAGATTCGCCTGCCAGAGCGCATCGATCGTGCCCACATCCCGCCAATAGGCAACTTTGTTGTTCACAGGGTCCCGGAAAGGGAAGGCAGACACACGAAGGCGTCGGATAACCGAAGGAATAATATCCTTGCCAAAATCGTGGGAGGAATTGCCGGCCTGTTTGTGATCGCTTTCCAGTTCATTAAACAGGGCTGCGGTGTTAAAAACATAGATACCCATCGAGACCAGTGCCGTCCCAGGCTTGCCGGGCATGGATTTTGGGCTGGCCGGCTTCTCCTCAAATTCGGTAATGCGATAGCTCTCGTTCACCGACATCACCCCAAACGCGGAGGCTTCCGCCAGGGGGACTTCGATGCAGCCCACGGTGATGTCTGCGCCCTGCTCCACGTGAGCCGCCAGCATTGTACCGTAGTCCATTTTGTAGACATGATCGCCCGCCAGAATTAAGACATACTCGGGCTGGTGGCTGCGAATAATGTCCAGATTCTGGAGCACCGCGTCTGCGGTCCCCTCGTACCAGGATGTCTCAATGCGCTGTTGTGCTGGAAGCAGCTCAACAAACTCATCAAGGTCACCCCGGAGAAACCCCCAGCCCCGCTGGATATGACGAATCAGGGAGTGAGATTTGTATTGGGTGATCACCCCCACTTGTCCGATTCCCGAGTTAATGCAATTGGACAGCGGAAAATCGATGATCCGGAATTTCCCCCCAAATGGCACCGCCGGTTTGGCGCGCCATTTGGTAAGATCATGAAGCCTGGACCCCCTGCCCCCGGCCAACACCAGGGCCAGAGTCTGCCTGGTAAGGCGGCTGACGAAACGCTTGGCGGTGTGCATAGCTGCTTCCCTGTTTCAACTGAAAACGCGCCGACACTTTCTTGACGTTATTTGGCGCGATTGCGCCCCTCATTTCACCAATGACGTATATTTGTCTTAGGTCATTTTTTGCGCAAACGCAAAAACGTCTTATGCTCTAATCACCGACTTGTATTCTGTTCAGGAATGTGTGGCCCATGGAAAGCCCTGCCCTGAGTGACTTTGACTTGCATCTGTTTGCCGAAGGCCGGCACTGGCACATCTACAATGTGCTGGGCGCGCACCCGGTGAGGCATCGAAATACCGAAGGCGTGCGGTTTGCTGTCTGGGCACCCAACGCCCATAGCGTGAGTGTGGTAGGAGATTTCAATCACTGGGATGTCCGACAACACCCTCTTGCCCTTCACCACGGGTACGGCGTGTGGTCTGGCTTTGTGCCAGGGGTGCTTGCAGGGCATCGGTACAAATTCGCGATCACCACCCCGGACGGCCAACAGGTCACGAAAACCGACCCTTACGGACAACAGTTTGAGCATCGCCCCGCGAACGCCACCGTTATTACCGAGCGAGGCCATTATGGCTGGCAGGATGGGGATTGGCTTTCGCGACGAAACCGCTTTGACTGGCAACAGAGCCCGGTTTCAATCTACGAAGTGCACCCGGGGTCCTGGCGCCACCATGGCTCCGGCCGCTGGCTGAATTACCGGGAGTTGGCGGATCAACTGGTCCCCTACCTGCTGGACACCGGGTTTACCCATGTGGAACTGCTTCCGGTCACAGAGCATCCGCTGGACGAATCCTGGGGCTACCAGACTACAGGGTATTACGCACCAACCAGTCGGTACGGAGACCCGGACGATCTCCGTTATCTGGTGGATCTGTGCCATCAGCACAACATTGGCGTGATTCTGGACTGGGTGCCTGGTCATTTTCCCGATGATGAGTTTGCCCTGGCCCGGTTCGATGGCACAGCACTCTACGAGCATGAAGACCCCCGTCGTGGCCGGCATCAGGATTGGGGGACGCTGATCTACAACTACGGACGCCATGAGGTTCGCAACTTTCTGATCGGCAGTGCGCTGTTCTGGCTCGACGCGTTCCATATCGATGGCCTGAGAGTGGATGCCGTGGCGTCCATGCTGTACCTGAATTATTCCCGCAAGGACGGCGAATGGCTGCCCAACGAGCATGGTGGCCATGAGAACCTGGAGGCAATAGGCTTCATTCAGGATCTGAACCGGGTCTGCCAGAGCCGGTTTCCGGGTATTTTGATGATTGCGGAAGAATCCACCTCCTGGCCCCGCGTTACACGTCCGCCGGAGATTGGTGGTCTTGGATTTAACCTGAAGTGGAACATGGGGTGGATGCACGATACGCTGAATTACCTTCAGCAAGACCCGGTGTACCGCCAGTACCACCACGACAAACTCACCTTCGGTCTGCTCTACGCCTTTTCTGAAAACTTTGTTCTACCACTCTCCCATGATGAGGTTGTGCACGGAAAATCCAGCCTGATCCAGAAAATGCCGGGAGATGAATGGCAGCAACGGGCGTCCCTCAGGCTTCTCTTCAGCTACATGTTTGCCTATCCCGGTGCCAAGCTGCTGTTTATGGGGGGTGAGTTTGGCCAGCGTGAGGAGTGGAGTGAACAACGGCAACTGGACTGGGGCCTGCTGAAACACCCGGAACATCAGGGTATCCAAAAGCTGGTGCAAGACCTCAACGGGCTCTACCGACTGGAGCCGGCACTCCATCAGAACAGCTACCATCCCGATGGCTTTGAATGGATTGACTGCCACGATTCCACCCAATCGGTTATCAGTTTTCTTCGGCGAGGAAAACCTGGCCTGTCGCCCATTCTGGTTCTGGCTAACTTTACGCCCGTGCCCCGGTACCGGTACCGGATTGGTGTTCCGGTCCGTGGCGTCTGGCTGGAGATCTTTAATTCTGACTCCACGTATTATGGCGGGGGGAATCTGGGCAACCCCCTGCCCGTGGCGGCGGAAGACGTCCCCTGGATGGCCCGCGCCTGGTCGATTGAGCTTACGCTGCCACCTCTGGCTCTGGTCATTATGAGGCTGGAGCCATGATCCGGATACTGTTTGTTACCAGTGAGGTTTTCCCTCTGATCAAAACCGGAGGGCTGGCAGATGTCTCTGCGAGCCTGCCAGATGCTCTTTGTCGCCTGGGCTATGACTGTCAGCTGTTGTTGCCTGGCTACCCGGCGGCCCTGAACGCCGCCCGGGAAAACGGTTCCCGGCGAAAAACCCGGTTCCGGTGTGGTCAATACGATGTATCACTCTGGCAAACCCGTTTACCGGGTACCACCGTCACGCTCTGGCTGGTGGATTGCCCGGCTCTTTTCGACCGGGCCGGCAACAGCCCTTACCAGAACGAATCTGGCGAAGACTGGTGGGACAACGCCCACCGGTACCACCTGTTCGCCCGGATTGGCAGCATGATGGCCCTTGGCCAGCTTGGCTTACCCTGGGTGCCAGACATCGTTCATTGCAACGACTGGCAGTCGGCACTCATTCCGGTGTTCCTTTCCGACGCACAGAATGCCCCCAAAACCGTGTTCACCATCCACAACCTCGCCTACCAGGGGCTCTTTTCCCACGAAACCTTCAGGGCTCTGGGGCTACCGGATTTTTTGTGGCGATACGAGTTACTGGAATTCCACGGCCAGCTGTCCTTTCTGAAGGGGGGGCTGGTATTCAGTGATGCTATAACCACGGTCAGCCCCGGCTATGCAGCGGAAATTCAGACCCCATGGTTCGGTTACGGGCTGGATGGTTTGCTTAGGCACAGAGCCTCTCGCCTCCGGGGGATTTTGAATGGAATCGACACGCGGCAATGGAACCCCAACGACGATCCCCATTTAATGCATCACTACGGCGCCGACAACATCACCGACAAAGCCATGGGCAAGTCCCGTTTGCAGCAGGAGCTGGGGCTCGATATCAGCTCTGCCCCCCTGTTAGGTTTCGTTGGTCGGCTGGTAGAGCAGAAAGGTCTGGACTGGCTGCTGGGCGTGATCACGCCCCTGCTCGAGAGAGGATGCCAGTTCGCCATACTTGGCTCCGGTGAACATCATTATCAGGAAGCGCTGACTTCTGTGGCAAGGAATTGGCCGAACCAATGCTCCCTCTCTCTGGGCTACCATGAAGGGCTGGCCCACAGAATCACGGCTGGCGCCGACGGTTTTCTGATGCCCTCAAGGTTTGAGCCCTGTGGCCTGAACCAGATGTACAGCCTCCGGTATGGCACTGTTCCCGTGGTTCATGGTGTCGGAGGACTCAACGATACCGTTTTTGACCCTGCAGAGGTCGGCCTGCCAAGGGCTAACGGTTTTGTGTTCCGTGAGCCTACTCCAGACGCTTTTTACAAAGCGATTGAACGGGCACTCACGGCCTTCGGGTGCCGGAAAACCTGGCGAAAGCTCCAGGACAACGGAATGAAAGGCGATTATTCCTGGGCGAACAGCGCAGGCCAATATGTATCCCTGTACCAGATGCTGTCAGGTACCAGTAATCAGGGCTAGCCCTGACTGGGCGACACCTGTAAACAGGAGGCGAATACCATGCATAGGGCAACCGAATTCCGCCTGGAAGCTCGCCCCAGGCTGCCTGAGGTTCTGGCGCAACTGGATGTTCTGGCCAACGACCTGTTTTACAGCTGGAATCATGGGGTGCGGAGCCTGTTTGCCAGAATCGATCTCAGGTTGTGGCAGAAAGTTGAACACAACCCAAAGGTATTTCTGCGCCGAGTCGCTCAGGTGAGGCTGGATGAGGCGGCCGAGGACCGGGCGTTTCTGGCGGAGTACCGCCGGGTGGTGTCGGCTTACGAGGCCTACCTCGAATCCGAACCCGGCAATGAAGTTCTGGAGGCTCTGAACCCGAGCGATAGCCTGGTGGCCTATTTCTGCGCGGAATTCGGATTTCACGAAAGCTTCCCGATTTATTCAGGTGGCCTCGGCATACTGGCAGGTGATCACTGCAAGGCGGCCAGTGACCTTGGGTTGCCGTTTGTGGCGGTCGGCCTGTTGTACCAGCAGGGTTACTTTATTCAGACCATCGACGCCCATGGCCATCAGATTGCCCGCTATCAGTGCCATTCCAGCGACGAGTTGCCAATCACCCTGGTGGAAACGGGCGGTACTCCCCTGACAGTGTCGGTGCCGTTCCCGGGCCGGGATGTGCAGGCCCGGGTGTGGCTGGCCCGGGTCGGCCATATTTCTCTGTATCTTCTGGACACCAACACCCCTGAAAACAGCGAAGAAGACCGGAATCTTACGCTGCAGTTGTATGGGGGCGATTCCGCTACCCGGATCAGCCAGGAAATGTTGCTGGGTATTGGCGGCACTCGGGTCTTGCACAAGCTTTCAATCAACCCCACCGCCTGGCACATCAATGAAGGCCACGCAGCCTTCCAGATTCTGGAGCGTTGCCGCATGGCTATGGCCAATGGCTTGCCTTTTGGCGCCGCTCTGGAATGGGTGGCGGGGTCTACCTTGTTCACTACCCATACCCCCGTCCCGGCCGGCCATGACATCTTCCCCCGAGATCTGGTTGAGCATTTTCTCGGCCCCTATCTGCAAGAGGCCGGACTGGAGTTTCAGGACGTGTTCGCACTGGGTAGCAAGAACGGTGATCACAGTTTCAACATGACCAGTCTGGGCTTGCGCGGGTCCCGATTTCATAACGGGGTTAGCCGGATTCACGGCGCGGTCGCCTCACAGATGGAAGGGGATATCTGGCCCCAGATTCCTTTCGGAGAGAATCCCATTGGTTACATCACCAACGGCATTCACGTGCCAACGTTCCTCGCTCCGGAATGGGCAAGCCTGTTCAATATTCAGGCACCCACCTGGAAAAGTGAGCTGAGAAACCGGGAGTTCTGGCAGTTTGTCGACCGTATTCCCGATTATCACTACTGGAGTGTGCACAAAGCCCTGAAACAGCAGATGGCTGAGTTCATCGTTCGACGACTCCGGCGCCAGCACACTCGTAACGGAACCGGACATTCAGTCACCGAGCGGATGACCAGAAAGCTGGTCTCGCCGGAACAGGACGCTCTTGTTATAGGTTTTGCCCGCCGGTTTGCCACCTATAAACGCGCAACCCTGATCTTTTCGGATCTCCCAAGACTGGAACGATTACTTACCCGGCCAGATCAGCCAGTGGTACTGGTGTTTGCCGGCAAAGCGCATCCGCAGGACAAGCCCGGCCAGCAGCTGATCAAAGTCATCCACGATCTGTCCCTGCAGCCGAACCTGATCGGCCATATCGTTCTTCTGGAAGATTATGATCAGGCTATGGCGCGCCGGTTGCTCAGCGGTGTAGATGTCTGGCTGAATACCCCGGAATACCCCAAAGAAGCGAGCGGCACGTCCGGCGAAAAGGCGGCAGTGAATGGTGCCCTCAATCTCAGTGTGCTTGATGGTTGGTGGGGGGAAGGTTACGAGAAAACCAACGGCTGGGCGATCACCCCAAGAGATACAGGGCTGGATGCTGAATTCCGCAACCGGGAAGAGGCCCGGGACCTCATTGACCTCCTCGAGCACGAGGTCATTCCGCTCTATTACAATCGCGCCTCCCAAGGCTACTCGAAAGACTGGGTTGCTCGCTCCAAGGCATCGATGAAGACAATAACGCCACGATTCAATGCCCAGCGCATGGTGATGGACTATGTCCGTCACTATTATCGTCCTGCCACGCGCCAGGGCTTACGGCTGATTGAGAACGATGCCAGGCTGGCCCGCGACCTGGCCGACTGGAAGGCCCGGGTTCGCCATGCGTGGCCCCGGGTATCCATGCAGGTTCACGGCTGTGTGACCGATCGCTGTTTCTGGGACGAGTCAGTGGAACTGAAGGTCGCGGTGGATCTGAACGGGCTGGCGCCAGAAGATGTACGAGTGGAATGTCTGGTGGCGCCCGAGTGTATCGGTACGCATGCGGAACCGGGCCCGGAAGCGTTCCTGCTGGCGCCCTCTGGAGGCATCGACGGCAAAACGCTGTTCACCACACAGATACAACCCCCAAACCCCGGGTTACAGACCCTCCGCCTTCGCATGTACCCGTATCACCAGGCCTTGACCCATCCACTGGAGATGGGCGCCATGCTCTGGGCCTGAACCTCAGTCCTCTATCGGAGCCAGAGGCTCTCGGTGGTTGCTGGCCGCCAGCGCATTGACCACCGGGTTCGCGTACATGTCGAGAAGGTATGGGCGGATAGCCGGAGCACAGGCTTCAAGCCGGCGCTCCATTTCTGCCGTTGCCGCCTCCATATCTGCTGGTGACCAGGTTTCTGCAGTCACCACGCTTTCCCCGATGCTGTCCGGTATTTCATGACTTTCGGGATGAACGCCCCGCATTTGATAAGCCACCAGATTGGAGGCGTGCAGGTGGTAGTTTGAATGCATTTCGTGGTCAATACGGGCAGCCAACGCCTTCGGGTTGTCGGGTGAATCAGAAATCGGTGCTCCGAAATGCACGTGCACGTGGCCCTTGTAGCCCGTCAGCCCTTTGACGATCTGGTCGGTATCTTCGCCTTCCGTCTTCTGGTACACCCCGGTCCGCGCACGGACTTCCAGCTCCTTTGCTTTATCGGCATCGCAAGGGTCGTACTCATAGGCAATGGAGACCGGCACGATACGCAAGCGGTTCATGGCCTCATCGAAGCCCAGGCCGGATTTCTTCTGGCTCATGTAAAACATCTTTACGATCGCCGGATCTGTGGCGTCAATCCCGTCCTTGGCCCGCCCCTCACGCTGGGCAATCCAGATGCTGTGATTGGTTTCAATGCTGTGATTGATGAAACCGGAAAGTGTGAGATAAGCGTCTCGCATTTCCCGCGGGCTGGTGATGTTACGGCGAACCACGAAACTCTTGTTGAGCCGCATCATCTCTGCAAACACCCGGTTGGAGAGCAGGTTGTCTCCAATCGCTATGCGAGTGGTATGAAACCCATTCTGGAACAGCAGGTAGTTCACCACCATCGGGTCAAACACGATATCCCGGTGGTTTGAGATAAACAGATGAGCCGTATTCTTGTTCAGATTTTCCAGCCCACTGTGGGTGACTCGCGTGGTGGTTTTCTCAACCAGTTCACCCACGTATTGGGACACCCCCGCCTGAAGGTCATCCACACGGCTGTAATGCCCGAAATGGCTGATCAGCCAGCGGCGAATAAACAACCTCAGAACGCTGGGCGCCCATTTTGCCAGGGCTGGCGATTTAAACCGGCCAACCATATCGAGGAAATCCCGGTCATTCACCAACCGCTGGATGGTTGGTGCGGTTTCTTCATCCGAATAGGGACGGATTGCGTCAAATTCCTGCATGCAAGCCCTGTTGTTGTTCGCAGCGTTGATCAGAGTATCTTGAAAGGGGCGCTATTGTATCCTTTCTCTTCCCGGTTTTCCTCCACCCTAATGGCCAGTTGACCAAACAATCCCGAGGATCTGATAGAATCCCGCCGTTCCCTCTATTCCCCAAAGGCCGACCACTGAATGTACACCGACCAGGACTTCGATCAACTGACCAGCGAGCGACCGACTTCCGCCGGCAGAAGCCCGGAACAGGTGCTGCATGAAGTGTTTGGCTATGAGGCATTCCGCCCGCTACAGGGTGACATCGTTAACGAAGTGGTCAGCGGCGGCGATGCCCTGGTTCTGATGCCAACGGGCGGCGGTAAATCCCTGTGTTATCAGGTGCCGGCGCTGGTCCGCCCGGGGACCGCCGTGGTTGTCTCGCCTCTGATTGCGTTGATGCAGGATCAGGTGGCCGCGCTTCGGGAGCTGGGTGTAAAAGCCGCGTTTCTGAACTCGACAATGGACTATGAGCAGGCCCGGGCTACCGAGTATGCGCTGGCAACGGGTGAGTTGGATTTGCTGTACTGTGCCCCGGAGCGCCTGATTCAGCCCCGCACCATTGAGCTGTTGCACAACGCCTCTCTGTCGCTGTTTGCCATTGATGAAGCCCATTGCGTATCCCAGTGGGGGCATGATTTCCGCTCAGATTACCTTCAGTTGAGCATGCTCGCCAGCGAGTTCCCTGGCATTCCCCGCATCGCGCTGACCGCCACCGCCGACGAGCGCACCCGTAAGGAAATTGCCGAACGCCTGTCACTGACCCGGGCCCGCCACTTCATCAGTGGGTTTGACCGGCCAAACATTCAGTATCGGATAACTCCAAAAACGAATGCAAACAAACAGTTGCTGGACTTCATTCATGCTGAACATCAAGAAGATTGCGGGATCGTGTATTGCCTGTCCCGAAATAAAGTGGACGCCACTGCTCGCCTTTTGAGCAGTAAAGGCTACACCGCACTCCCCTACCACGCGGGCCTGAGTGCCGAGGAGCGAGCCCGCAATCAGGAGCGTTTTCTCCGGGAAGATGGCGTGATTGTTGTGGCCACCATTGCCTTTGGTATGGGTATCGATAAACCGGATGTGCGGTTTGTGGCGCATCTGGACTTGCCCAAAAGCCTGGAAGCCTACTACCAGGAAACCGGCCGCGCTGGCCGGGATGGGAAACCATCAACGGCGTGGATGGTCTATGGCCTTCAGGATGTCATCAAACTCCGCCAGATGCTGGAGGCCTCTCAGGGCAACGACCAGTTCAAGCGGGTCGAACGCCAGAAGTTAGATGCCATGCTCGGGCTGTGTGAAGTTACTCAGTGCAGGCGCCAGGTGTTGCTGAATTATTTTGGCGATTCCCTTGAAGCCCCTTGCGGCAATTGCGATACCTGCCTGACCCCTCCGGAAACCTGGGACGGGACGGTAGCCGTTCAGAAGGCCCTGTCCTGCGTCTATCGGACCGGGCAGCGCTTTGGCGTGAGTTATGTCATTGATGTGCTCAGAGGGTCTGAAAACGAGCGTATTCTGCAATCCGGACACCAGGCCATTACCACCTATGGCATTGGACAGGAATTATCCGCCAACGAATGGAAGTCGGTTTTTCGGCAATTGGTGGCTAACGGTTACCTGAGAGCCGACCCCGAGGGTTACGGGGCCTTGCAGTTGACCGAGCGTTGCCGCCCCCTGCTCAAGGGAGAGCAGGCCATTGAGCTGAGAAAAGATCCGGTGGCTCGCAAAGGCGCAGGCGCCAAATCATCCGGCGGCCGGCGAAGTGGCCAGGATGTGCGTGACCAGATTACCGACCATGCGGGCTGGGATGCTCTGCGAGCCTGCCGGAAAGCCCTCGCCGATAAGCAGGGCGTGCCTCCCTACGTTATTTTCCACGACACTACCCTGTTCGCGATGCTCGAACGTCGGCCTGCCACACGGGAAGAGCTGGCCGAGGTGAGTGGCGTAGGTGCCGCCAAACTGGAAAAATATGGCGACGTCTTCCTGGAAACCCTTCGCTCACTCAGCCCTGAGGCGTGAAGCCTTTCTTGCGTACCCGGTAGTGCGCAACCGAATTGGCAACATGATTGCCCTCCTCGTCTTTCAGAACCCCCTCCAGAGTAAATTTGGCCCGCCCGGTTGAGTCAGCGTCAGCCAGAATACCCGCCACCGCCTCTGGTGACAGAGCAAACTCCACCGTAACGTCTGAATTTGCCGGTTGCAGAAACTCCAGCGTCATCTCTTTCAGGATTGGCGTGTAATTCGGCCCAAGGTCAAACAGAGTCAGGACACCACCGGGGATTTCCGCCACCAGAAAGTAGGCGCCGGCGTACAGGCTGCCAAAATGGTTTTTGTTGCCTTTAAGGCGTATCCGGGCTTTAACGTAACCAGGCCGGAGCTCCTCCACACTGAAGTTATTTCGGGTGGCAAAGGGTATGGCCATGCCAATGATCCGGTTTACCGCCGCATAGCTGCCGGTTTTCCTGAGCCAATCCAGAGGTTGTGCCAGCGTCGCTTTAGGGTTGGAAGACGCAACCCATTGGCCTGCGGTGCCAATCAAAGAATCGATAAGTGCCATGAAACTGTACCCTGCTTTTTTGTTTAAGAAGGGATACTTACAGCCTGTTTCTGCGACTTCAAGCAACTTTTAGCGATTTTTTGAAAACTGTTCGTTGGCGCTCCCGTTATCTGAACTAAGCTATAAGAATAGTCTGTTAAGTTTTCTCAGCTCTAAGCCGTACACCATGCAAAGGACTCTGCGTTGTATACATTCACCCTGATTACCAGGCGGCTGTGGCCGCTGTGTGCTCTGCTAGCCTGCCTCCAGCTACTGCCTGCTGCCGTTGCGGCCTCCGACACAGAAGCGAGCGCCGTCCGAGAATACATTCTGTGGTACCGCAACTTCGACAACCCGGCTATCCGGAATCTGGTTGAACTCGCGCTTCGCAAAACTCCGGAGTATGGCGCATATCGGATTGTTCGTAGCGAAGAGCTGAGCCAGGGGCGAGCGCTTCGGGAACTGGGCAATACCAAGAGCCGGATTCTGGATATTGCCAACGTAGCGACTTCCGAGGAGCGCGAGCTGTTCCTGAATGCGATCCCGGTGCCGGTCGATGGCGGGTTGCTGGGGTTTCGTGTGTGCCTGGTGCTGCCAGAGAATCTGAGTCGTTTCGACGGCATTACCAGTCTGGACGATATGCGAAAGCGCGGGATCAGCATTGGCCAGGGGGCTCATTGGCCAGACACCCCGATCCTTGAGGCCAATGGGCTATCGGTGATCACCCACACGCGCTATGAAATCCTGTTCGGCATGTTGCGCAACCGTCGGTTCGACTGTTTTGCCCGGGGCGTCAGCGAGGTGATGTTCGACCTGCAGCATAACAAGGCCGACGATCTGGCTATTGAGCCAAACATCCTCCTGGCCTACGCCATGCCATCGTATCTGTTTGTCTCCCCCAGCGACCACGAGACCGCACAGCGGCTGGAACTCGGGCTGGAGCGGGCCATTCTGGATGGCAGTTTTGCTGTGTATCTGAGGAATTGGTTCGGCAACGCCGTCGCCAGCCTCGGGCTGGACCGGCGTTCGGTCATCACCCTGGAGAACCCTTACCTGAGCGAGGATTCAGGGTATGTGGGCCGACATACCCTGGAAAACCTCAAACGGCGGGTAGAGCTTTTGACGGTGGAACAGTGAGTGGCTGGCCCTAAGCCCGGAAACGACTGACCTTGTCATTCAGGGCAACACCGATCGCTTCAATGTGGCCGCTGTATACGTCGTTCTCACTGGCAGCTTTCGCTGCCTCCTGGCCCTGGTCCGCAATCCGGGTAATCGATGCATTGAGCTCTTCAGTCACGGACGTCTGCTCCTCTGACGCTGTGGCAATCTGGGACGTCATCTGACTGATGGCCGTAATGGCTTCCACAATGCGATTCAAGGACTCCATGGCATCCTGAGCCTTTTCCATGCTGACATTGGACACCGCTGTGGATGCCTTCATCACCTCTACCGCGTTGTGCGCCCCCTTTTGCAGGCGCTCGATCATGTTATTGATCTCTTCCGTCGACGACTGAGTGCGCTGGGCAAGGTTTCTTACCTCATCCGCCACCACCGCAAACCCACGGCCTGCGTCACCCGCTCTGGCCGCTTCAATCGCCGCGTTCAGGGCCAGCAGGTTGGTTTGCTCCGCAATTCCCTGAATCACCTCAAGCACGGTTGTAATCGCAGACACGTCGTTGCCAAGGGTATCAATCACCTCCGCCGCTGCATTGATTTCGCCCGCCAGCTTCTGAACGGCGTCGCGGGATGCCGACACGGTTTCCACGGAGCCCCGGCTTTCCTGATCCGCATTTTCTGCCGCCTCAGCGGTTTGCTGGGCATTCTGGGCAATTTCACTCGCCGCTGCCGACATCTCATTAATCGCGGTCGCGATCATGTCGATTTCATGCTGCTGCCCCTCCACGCTGGCGCGACTATCGCTGGATGTCTGACGTAATGACGTTACGTCTCCGGTCAGCTCCTCACTGCGTTCCTTAACCTCTTTCACCACCTGCTGAATGTTTGCAACAAAGGTGTTGAAGCTGGCAGCAAGTTGCCCGAACTCATCTTTTGCGGAATCGTCCAGTCGCTGGGTCAGATCAGCCTCGCCAGAGGCAATGTCAGACATGGCGAGGTTCAGGCCACGCACCGGCGCCATCAGTGCCCGAATGCCAAGATGCAGCAACGCCAACGCAATCAGCAGGCCCGCAACGGCAATACTCAGCCCGGTCATGCGTGCCTCAACGACGGGTGCATTGATCTTGTCCCAGTTGACCACCGAAGCCATATACCAATCGACACTTCGGGCATCGGAGATCGGGGAAAATGCGATGTTCCAGGTGGCGTCCTCACGCTCGAACTGCGCTGGCGCGCCATCGAGCGACGGAGCGAAACCGAGCAGATCCCGGACGTTTTTACCAATCATCGCCTCCTCAGGATGAAACAGGATAGTGCCTGACCGGGTTACAAGCACCGCGTACCCGGCGTCACCAAGAGTAATCGCCGACAGCAGTTCCTGAATGGCGGTCAGCGTGATATCCATGCCCACTACCCCCTGAAAGGCGCCGGATGCCACGGGTGCAATGGCCGACAAGACAGTCTCGCCGGTCTGGGCATCCTGATAGGTTTCGGTGAACGACGCACGGCCCTCGGTCATAGCCTGGCGGTACCAGGGGCGCTGGCGAGGGTCAAACCCAGCGGGCAGCGCCTGTTCGGTCTCCTGGGTTCTCATGATCATCCGGCCATCGTTCGTGCCTACGTAAACGTCTTTGGCGGCACTTCCGTTTGTCATTCCTTGTAACAGGTTGCGGGCCATGCGGTCTGTGCGGACGTTAACCAGCGATGAGGCCGTGGCTTCTGTCATATCCAGACGAGTGTTGAGCCAGTTGGCAATACTCGCCGTACTCTGTTTGACGGCATCGTCCAGCATCGCGGAAACGTAGGTGTTGGTGGTTGACTGCAGTCGCTGGTCGGCGGTCAGGGTGAACACAGACATGATCACAACGATCAGGAGGCCGACTGCGGCTAGCAGTTTCTGGCCGAAAGATAATTGCACGGTGGGAGCTCCTTCTGATGAACACCGGCTATGATAAGACGCAACGTCCGGTTTCGCCGTTACCGATTGTGTCGGCCGATAACGGGATTACTTTAGTAAACGCCCTGTGCACGAAGCGATGCCAGCACGAGTGATGGAGAGCCCCTTCTGCTAGAATGCGTTGGGCAATGCTGCCCTGCACTTCACGTCAACCCATGGAGAGTCATCAATGGCCCACGAAGAATTGCACCTGAATCTGCGTAACCTGAACCTGGAAGACTACAACCAGCTACAGGACCTGATGGACCGGGTATACGACGATATCGGTGGGGCCTGGCCAAAGGAGACCATCAAGGCTCTGGTGGAGCAGTTTCCGGACGGGCAGATCTGCATTGAGGACAATGGCCAGCTGGTTGCCGTGGCCCTGACCGTCTGCGTGAAATACGAAAGGTTCAGCAACCCCCACGCCTACGACGACCTGATCCTTCGTAACGAAAAAATCTGGCACAACCCCAATGGCGATTCGCTTTACGGCCTCGACGTGTTCATCGATCCGGAATACCGCGGGTACCGGCTGGGCCGCCGCCTGTACGAAGCCCGCAAAGAGTTGTGCCGGTCCATGAACCTGAGGGCCATCCTGGCTGGCGGCCGCATTCCCAGCTACTTCAAATACGCAGAACAATATACGCCGGAAGAATACATCCAGCGTGTTGACCGGAAAGACATCTACGATCCGATCCTGACCTTCCAGCTCTCCAACGACTTCCAGGTTACCCGGTTAATGCACAAGTACCTGCCGGAAGACCAGAAATCCCTGGGCTACGCGACCCTGCTGGAGTGGCGCAACATCCTTTACACGCCGCCCTCTCCGGTTCTTGATGTGAAGAAAACCCAGGTACGCATGGGGGCCGTACAATGGCAGATGCGTGAGTTTACCTCGGTTGAAGAGGTGTTGAAGCAGGTGGAATATTTTGTCGATGCGCTCTCCGATTACAAAAGCGATTTCGCACTGTTTCCGGAGTTTTTCAACGCGCCCCTGATGGGCCTGACCGACCAGATGGACCAGACCCGGGCTATCCGCTTCCTGGCGGGGTTCACCGAGCAGTTTCGGAACGAAATGTCTGAGATGGCAGTGAGCTACAACATCAACATCATCACCGGTTCTATGCCGCTGATTGAAAACGATCGGGTTTACAATGTCTCCTACCTTTGCCATCGGGATGGCCGCGTGGATGAGCAGCGGAAGGTTCACATCACCCCCCACGAACGCCGGGACTGGGTGATTGAAGGTGGTGACCGTTTCCAGGTGTTTGAAACCGACGCCGGACGGGTTGCGATCCTCATCTGCTACGACATCGAATTTCCGGAACTTGGCCGCATAGCCGCAAATCAGGATGTAGACATTATCTGCGTGCCCTTCTGGACCGACACCAAGAACGGCTACCTTCGGGTTCGCCACTGCGCCCAGGCCCGGGCGATTGAAAACGAATGCTATGTGGTGATCACCGGCAGCGTGGGCAACCTGCCCAAAGTTGAAAATCTGGATGTTCAGTATGCCCAGTCTTCGGTATTCTCCCCTTCGGATTTTGCCTTCCCCCACGATGCGGTGATGGCAGAAACTACACCGAATACCGAAATGATCATGTTCTCAGACATGGATCTGGAAAAACTCAAGCTGGTCCGTAACGAAGGTTCTGTCACCAATCTGAAAGATCGACGTGTTGATCTTTACGAGCTGAAAACACGATAACCGGACGGGTTCGGCCCCCGGCAAACGGGGCCAAACCTTGACCGTTTCCATGAAAGCAGTACGGTAGATGGCTGACGGCATTGCTAAAAATGAACGCCCAGTCTATTGTTTAATTACTGTTCACACTATCTGGCCGATCCCAATTGCAGAGAAAGCGTTCCATGAACGAAGAATTACCGGATCTGGTCGCGCGTTTCCGCATCCGCCATGGCATTTTTCGCAAGGAAACCGTCGAAGCGCGACTTTACGAACTCGACAGCTACGGCTGCGTGATGAAAACAGACAAATTGTTTGACCCCGGCGACACGGTTGTACTCGATCTGATCATGGATATGCCTTTTGAGGAAATCCGGGCTGAAGGGGTCACCGGGCTCGTGACGGAAAAGAGAAAGCACTGTAGCAACTTCTTTTACTCCCTTGATTTTGTTGAGCTTGACGGCAGGGATGGATCGCCGGTTTCCGATAAACTCAGGCGCATCAGGGAAGTATTGCTAAAAAAGCAGAGTCTGAAATCCCGGCGGGGCCCAGGCCCCGCTTCCAGCATGCGCCAAATGGCTTGATACCCGTTGCTTTTCATCTGCAATCCCTTTCGTAAGGAGACATACCCCATGGCCAAAAAAGCCAAACCGAGCGTTGATAAGATCGTCAAGAAAGTGAATAAGGAATTTGAAAAAACCTCGGCCCAGATCGAAGGTTTGATCAACGACGCACTCAAGCAGTTCGATACGCTGCAGAGCCAGGTTCAGGAGCCCGTACGCAAGCTCCTCAAGGACATGGACGAACTCCGCGACCGGGAAATGAAGCGCTTCAACGATGAGTTTGAACGCCGCATGAACGAGTTCCATGAACTGCAATCTGCGCTGCTGGAAAAGCTTGGCGTAGCTTCCCGAGACTCAGAGAAATCAGCCCCGGAGAGCAAAGCACCGGCAAAAGCGAAAGCCACGGAAAGCAAACCTCAGAGCAAGAAGGCCTCCCCGGCTAAAAAAGCCACGCCTGCCAAGCCTGCTCCCAAGAAACCTGCGGCAGCGAAACCCAAAACCACCAAAGCGGCGGCCCCGAACAAGGCCGCCAAGCCCGCGGACAATTCCGACCTGACCCGCGTGAAGGGAATTGGGCCGGCCACCGCCAAAAAAATGAAAGAAGCCGGCATTACGTCGATTGAACAGATCGCCAACCCAAGTGATGCCGACAAGCAGAAACTGGAGGCCTTCAAAGGCGTGAGAGGCTTCAGCCAGTTCTCTGCCGAAGCCAGCAAAGTGCTTTCATAACTGGCCGAAACAAGACCAGATCGAATAAAAGGGGTGGGCTTTGGCCTACCCCTTTTTGATTCTTGCCAATGCCATCTCAAGGCTAATCCGTTCCTGATCCGGCGTGAACGTCGGAGCCAGCGCCTCCACCCCGGCCCTCAGCCGTGCCAGGAAGTCACCGTCGGACTCTGCCCGCCACATCAGCCGAGCCAATGCCTGATCATCCTTCACCGGAAAGTATCCTGGGTAGTCGTCTCCCAGTAACCCGCGATTCCCGGGAACATCCGACGCCAGCACGGGCAATCCCGCCCGGCACGCCTCTGAGACAACGTTGGCCCCGCCCTCCATGATCGAACTGATGACCATCACCTGACTGACCGCCATCAGATTTTCAAGTTCGGCTTTGTTCAGCTCTCCGAGGTAATGAAAGCGAGGGTTCGACCGGCTTTCATCCAGAGCCTTTTCGCGCCATTCCTCGCTGTGCGCTTTGCCCGCACACGACACCACAATCGTGGACTCCTCCGGCAGATGATCGCAGGCCCAGGCCGCACGAAGCGAATCCTTTTCGTCGCGCAGGTGGCCTATAACACAGATCTGGAACTGACCGGGTTCGGCACGGGAGCCGCCCCTGACGGCAGGTTCCGGCGCCGATTGCCGCAGGCACAGCAGCTTATCGTGATACCGCACCGGGATATCATCGGCTACCCGGTCATGGAGGCCAATCAGCAGATCGGCGGTATCCATCGATGCCAGCGTAATGTCCGGAAACTCATGCTGATGCCGGTAAATGTCCGTGCCTGTCAGCACCACAATCAGGGGCTTTCCCGGCCACGCGGCCCGGTAGTTTTTAATTGCACTGGCGCTTCGCCAGGCGTGAAGCGCTAACAGGCAGTCGGTGTCTTCGCCCTGATAATCCGTCAGTACCTCCACCTGATGGCCCGCTGATTCAAGCAACTGCTGCCAACGCATCGCCGTTGCGCGATTGCCCGCTTTTGAATCCGGCCCCGCCGGCGTCACAATTGTCAGTTTCATGGTGACCACTTATAGGAATTCATGAAAATTCTGCCTCTGGTACAGCTCCAGGTAAAGCCAGACCGCGTATACCGGTTCAGAGTTCACTGAAATCGCGGTATCCTGAACCAGTTCGTTTTAACCGTTTCGGTTTTTCACCCCACACCTCGCAAAGGAATGAATCACAATGACAATGAGCCCTTTGAAAAAATGGCTGGCCGCCGGCTTTCTTGCCCTGTCTGCCGCCAGTTCCGCTCAGGCCGACACTTTTGTCTTTACCGCCATACCGGACGAAGACGAAACCAAGCTGGTCGAGCGTTTCCGGGGAGTAGCCGATTATTTGCAGGAGCAACTGGACGTTGAGGTGCGTTACATCCCGGTCAAGTCCTACGCTGCTGCGGTCTCTGCCTTCCGTAACAATCAGGTTCAACTGGCCTGGTTCGGCGGCTTGTCCGGCGTACAGGCCCGGCGCCTGGTGCCAGGGTCAGAGGCCATCGCTCAGGGCGTTGAAGACGAAGCCTTCGAAACCTATTTCATTGCCAACACCGCCTCCGGGGTAAAGCCAGCCGACAGCCTGGACGAGCTGGGCGACGATCTGGCCGGTAAAACCTTTACCTTTGGTTCAAAGGGCTCAACCTCAGGCCGTCTGATGCCCGAATTCTACCTACGTGACGTGTTCAGCAAAGCACCAGAAGATCTGTTCTCTCGTGTTGGATTCAGTGGCAACCATACCCGTACACTGCGACTGGTGGAAGCCGGCACCTATCAGGTCGGCGCACTCAACTTTCAGGTATGGGAGAAAGAGCTGGAAAACGGCAACATTGACACCGACGCCGTTCAGGTTGTCTGGAAAACCCCAAGTTACCCGGATTACCAATGGACCATCCGCGGGGATGTCGATGAGCGTTTCGGAGAAGGGTTCAAGCAGAAGGTTACCGAAGCCCTGCTGAGCCTTGATGACCCGGCACTGCTGGAGAGCTTCCCTCGCTCGGGGTTCATTCCCGCCTCCAACGATGACTATGAGCCCATTCGTGCGACGGCGGAAAACATCGGAATCCTCGATTAATGTCAGGCTATGATTTTAATGGCCTGACAGCCAGCTTTGACGGAGAGCGGGTCATTGGCCCGCTCTCTTTCTCCGTACAGAAGGGGGAACACGTTGGACTGGTTGGTAAAAGTGGTGCTGGCAAATCTACCCTGATCCGGCTGCTGTATGACCGGCTGGATGGCGAGGCTTCTCTGATCCCTCAAAACCTGGGGCTGGTGAATGCACTCCCCGTCTTCCACAACGTCTTTATGGGGCAGCTCGACCAGCACCCTTCTTGGTATAACACCGTGACACTTGTCCGCCCTTTCCGGCGAGATAAAGACGCCGTGCGGACCCTACTCCGTGAACTGGGAATCCCTGAAAAACTGTGGGTTCCGACCGCAGCGCTCTCCGGCGGCCAGCGCCAGCGCGTGGCCATTGCCCGGGCCATTTATCGCCAGGCCCCGACCCTGCTCGCAGACGAACCGATTTCCGCTCTTGACGGCCCTATGGCCTGGCAGGTCATGGCTATGCTTACCCAGCAATTTGCGACCAGCATCGTCGCTTTGCACGACGTAGAGATGGCCCTCGCTCACTGTTCCCGTATTATCGGCATTCAGGACGGCCAGATTGCGCTGGATGCACCAGCCAGCCAGCTGACCACCGCCGATATCTCTGAACTCTACTGACAGGCCCTGATTCGCCTCATGTTTGCCTACCCCACCGTCCGGATAAGCTTTCTGTTTCTTGCCCTGGCTGTGGCAGGTGTTCTGGTGGCGGACATTGCGATCACCACGGCCAACCCCTGGCAGGATCTCGGCCAGTTCTTTCTCGGCGTTGCCACGCCAAACTTTTTCAGTACAGAAGGGCTGATGACGGCGCTTCTGCGCACCGTCGCCTTCGCGTTTGTCGGAGTAACGCTGGGCAGCATCTGCGGATTTCTGCTGGCCCTGGTTTACCGCTCCCTTCCGGTCCGGGTGTTCTGCGCTTTTATCCGCGCCATCCACGAGCTTTTCTGGGCGCTGATTTTTTTACAGTTTTTTGGTTTTCACCCACTGACCGGCGTGCTGGCCATCGCGATCCCCTACGCCGGTATCTTTGCCAAAGTCTATTCGGAAATACTGGACGAAGCAGACCCGGAGCCCGCGCGCCTGCTGCCACCCGGAACATCGTCCCTGGCCGCTTTTCTCTACGCCCGCATCCCGGATTGCTGGGTCCAGATGAGAACCTACACCGCTTACCGCCTGGAGTGTGGCCTGCGATCGTCGGCTATCCTGGGCTTTGTCGGGCTGCCAACCCTGGGGTTTTATCTGGAATCGTCGTTTTCTCAGGGCCTGTATTCCGATGCCGGTGCCATGCTGATCCTGTTTTACCTGCTGATTGCCACCATGCCACTGTGGGTTCGGCCCAAACTGCTGCCTTTCTATATTCTCGCGGCACCGTTTTTTCTTGGCGAAGGCCTGCCCATTGTCTGGGGTAATGTGGAGCGTTTTTTCACAGAAGACATCATTCCGTCGCCTATCCGCAGCGGAGAGGGCCTGGCGGCATTCACGCATTGGTTCGGCGATGTCATGGTTACCGAAGCGCTGCCCGGCATCTGGAATACCGTAGTGCTTACCCAGATCGCACTGGTGGCCACCGGCATCCTGGCTCTTCTGGCCTTCCCACTGATCTCAAGCCACTTCGGAGGGCCAGTCCGGCGCACCTCCGGCCATGTATTTCTGGTTATTGCGCGATCCACCCCGGAATACATTCTGGCCTACATTCTGCTGCAGCTCTGGGGGCCATCCATGTTGCCCGCGGTGGTCGCGCTGGCTCTCCATAATGGCGGCATCATTGGGCATCTGATCGGGCGGCAGACCAACAGCCTGAAACTTCGGCCAGATGCGCCCAAGGGGCTTTCCCGCTACAGCTGGGAGCTGGTGCCCCGGGTTTACCGCTCTTTTCTGGCGTTTCTGTTTTACCGCTGGGAAATTATCATGCGGGAAACCGCCATCCTCGGGATTCTCGGCATCTACACCCTGGGCTTCTACGTCGACAGCGCCATCCAGAACATCCAGTTTGACCGCGCCATGATTCTGATCCTGATTACTGCACTTCTGAACATTGGTATCGACGCTCTGGGGCGGCTCATCCGCAGAAAACTCGCGCTTCAGACAATGCCGAGCTGCTGACCACTGGGACAAGCATCACAGTTTTCAACCGAAACCCCGACCTTATCGGCATTTTGAGGCTTGCCCCCTGCCCTCCACGTTACACACAGTTACAATCAGCACCTTTATTACCTGCATAATTCGAGGAGACGCAACCGATGGTCCATGGATTGGTGACCGCCACCGAAGTGGGGCTACTGACTTTGCTGGCGCTATTGGCTGCCCGAATGGTGAGCCTGTCCAGATCGGACCTGTTGGTGCCGGCCTCCGCAGACAACGTTACCGGGCAGAAAGCAACACGTTCCGGCGTGTCTCAAGGCATTGCGCCCCCGGATCGCACCGAATTGTTTTCTCAGCTTCACATTCTGGCCGGGTTGCAGGAACGGGACTGCCGGGTAAATGGGCTGATTCTGACCGACGCACCGCAAGCGGTGCAGACCTACGCCGCCGCCTGGCTGTATGGTGCAAGCTGTGCGCTCAGCCCCAAGCCTGTTCGCCACTCCGAAGCGCTGGCTGGCATGGCTGCCGGGATCGTGAGCCGGAAAACAGGCATTCGGCAAGCTGAAGCGCTGCAGGCCATCTCCACGCTGACTCAGAGCAGTGTACTGCTCGCCTGTTATCGGGCGGGATTGGAAGGTGCGGAATTCTGGCAGGCCAATCGACACGTTCCGGCCTGCTCAGCTCTTTACGAGGTGGTCACCAGCAACGCTTTTATCTAGCAGCTTCCAGTTGCCAGTCGGTTCCCAGGGTGATGATTTCCTTCGCGGATTCGTCAGTAACGGAGGTTCCGGTGATGACCGGCTTGGTGAATTCGCCGTCGTCGGTGTAGGCCATGGAGTCTACATCCACCGCCCGGACCACCCAGGACTGGCCCTGCGAGGTCACCGTTGTGCGGTGAGTCAGCCCAAAAACAAAACGGCAATAGTCGAGTTTGAGCTGCAGAAGATCCTGCTCGGCCTTGCGGATCTTCCGCAGGAGGACTTTCTGAACACTTTCTCCGTAATCCATCACTTTTCCCTGTAATTTATTACTATTTTTGGGATTTTAACTACTTTTCGGCATGAAAGACCAGTGTCCACGGTACATTTTCGATCACCTTCTGGCCATCCTGAAGATCAATACGCCACACCATATCGGCTCCCGTGGTGCAAAACGGTGCCGTAAACGTGGCCTGGTACCGAAGGGGTTCCTGGCGTTCCATGGGGACCGGATACTCCCCCATGTACATGGATTGCCCTTTTAACACCGCGAGAAACCGGTCCGGCGCCTTCGGAACGGTGATTCCCAGCTGATACTCCATGCCCTGATCCCCGGCTTCCATGCGTTCAAGCACCACCTGCCAGAGACCGTTGTCCGCCTCCCAGGTACAGGGGCCCGAAAGAAGATCGCATTCGGGCTGGCTCTCGGCCTGGCTGGCATCGTCGAACCACTGCGGGCCGAACACCCACAACGCGATGGCAACAACCACTCCCCCAAGAACACCGATGGCTCGTAACATACCTTGCCCCACAACCTGACTGAAGGGGGCATTATGGGGATAAATCCCGACATAGCAAAGGTTTCTAAACGGCTGCCAGCATGAGAAAATACGCGGCTTTCTGGTTTACCTTCAACAGAACAGGAAACAGCCGTGCAACCGGACATATCCGTAAAGCACCTGAACAAAATCTACGAAGATGGTTTTCAGGCGCTGAAGAACGTGAGCCTGGAGATCTATCCCGGCGAGATTTTTGCCCTGCTGGGGCCTAACGGTGCCGGCAAGACCACCCTGATTTCCATCATCTGCGGTATCGTCAATAAAGGCGACGGCGAGGTAACAGCCGCCGGCTATGACATCGTCAGGCAATACCGCAAAGCCCGTGAGGCCATCGGCCTGGTACCGCAGGAACTGAACACCGATTCCTTCGAGACAGTCTGGGATGCCGTGTCTTTCAGCCGGGGCCTGTTCGGCAAGCCGCCCAAGCCGGCTCACATTGAAAAAGTCCTGAAAGACCTTTCCCTGTGGGACAAACGCAATAACAGGATCATGTCGCTGTCTGGCGGTATGAAGCGCCGGGTCATGATCGCCAAGGCCCTCTCCCATGAACCGAGAATTCTGTTCCTGGACGAACCCACCGCCGGCGTGGACGTTGAATTGCGACGCGACATGTGGGAAATGGTGCGCAAGCTCCGGGAAAACGGCACCACCATTATTCTGACCACACACTACATTGAAGAAGCCGAAGAAATGGCTGATCGTATCGGGGTTATCCGCCAGGGCGAAATCATCCTGGTGGAGGATAAAGATCGCCTGATGTCGAAACTCGGCAAAAAGGAACTCCGGCTGCAGCTTCAGCACAAGATGGACAAACTGCCCGGCGAACTGACGCTGGAGCCCATCGAACTGTCGGAAGACGGCTATGAGCTGATCTACACCTTCGATTCACAGCAGCAACAGGCCGGGGTTGCCCGCCTGCTTCGCACGCTGGGTGAGCTGGATATTGAATATCGGGATCTGCGCACCCGGGAAAGCTCCTTGGAAGAGATATTCGTGGGCCTGGTGCATGAGTAACCACCCGCACGAACGGAGAGATTGATGAATCTTTACGGCGTCAAAGCAATCTACAAATTCGAAATGGCCCGCATGAAACGCACAGTCATGCAGAGTGTACTCTCGCCCGTCATTTCCACCTGCCTGTACTTCGTGGTGTTTGGCTCGGCCATCGGGTCGCGCATGGGTGACATCGACAACATCAGCTACGGGGCCTACATCATTCCCGGCCTGATGATGCTCTCGCTGCTGATGCAGAGCATTTCCAACGCCTCCTTTGGCATCTACATGCCGAAGTTCTCGGGCACCATCTATGAGGTTCTGTCGGCCCCCGTCTCCTATCTCGAAATTGTGCTGGGTTATGTTGGCGCCGCCACCACCAAGGCGGTGATTCTTGGCCTGATCATTCTGGCCACGGCCAGGTTTTTCGTGGACTATTCCATCCTCCATCCCTTCTGGATGCTCTCGTTTCTGGTGCTCACAGCGGTAACCTTCAGCCTGTTCGGGTTCATTATCGGCATATGGGCCGATGGGTTTGAGAAACTCCAGATCGTCCCGATGATGATCGTCACTCCTCTGGTCTTTCTTGGTGGCACGTTCTATTCCATCGACATGCTGCCGGAGGTCTGGCAAACCATCAGCTTGTTTAACCCGGTGGTTTATCTGATCAGCGGCTTCCGATGGGCTTTCTACGGCGTATCCGATGTCCATGTCGGCATCAGCGTGGGTATGACCCTGATCTTCCTGACCATGTGTATGACCGCGGTGTGGTGGATTTTCAAAACCGGCTACCGGCTCCGCTCATGATCACCCGGGCACTGATCGTGTTTGCTACAGCGGCACTGACTGGCTGTGGCCTGGCAGACGCCAAAGGCCCGGAGCACCTGCCGGTCTCGCAGGGCTGTTTTGTAGCCGCCTCCGGGCAGCATCCTGTGGTACTGGAGGTCGCCAGTCAGAGCAGCGACCGGCAAAAGGGGCTCATGGGGCGGGAAGCACTGGCAGAGAACGCTGGCATGCTGTTCACCTACGGCTATGAGCGAACGTCAGAGCAAGGGTTCTGGATGTATAAAACCCTTTTGCCGCTGGACATTGCGTTTCTCGATCAGCAAGGCGTGATCGTCAATATTCGTGAAATGCATCCCTGCGCGTCATCGCGCAGCGGCGATTGCCCCAGCTACCCTGCGGGAGCTTCATACTGGAGTGCCGTGGAAATGAACGCCGGGTATTTTGCCGACCATGGAATTATCACCGGAGATCGCCTGATCCTGAACCAGGCGACCGCCTGCACCGACTGATTACTCGTGCTTCCAGGTGGGATCACGCTTATCCAGGAAGGCGGAAATACCTTCCTGCGCATCGTTGGCCTGAACATTACCGGCCATTACCTCGGCGGTATAGTCGTAGGCCTGATCCAACGGCATCTCCAACTGCCGATAGAACGCTTCCTTTCCGATTCTCAACGTGTGGCCCGACTTGCCTGCGATGGTGGCGGCCATTCTGTAGACGGTCTCATCCAGGGCTTCGGCCTCAACCGCCCGGTTAATCAGCCCCATCTGCTCGGCACGAGCGGCATCAATCAGCTCCCCGGTCAGCAGCATTTCCATGGCGTGTTTACGGGTGACATTCCGGGACAACGCCACCATTGGCGTTGAACAGAACAAACCAATGTTCACACCCGGGGTCGCAAACCTTGCCCCCTGCTCTGCCACCGCCAGGTCACAACTGGCCACAAGCTGGCACCCGGCCGCTGTCGCAACACCGGCTACCCGCGCAATAACCGGTTTGGGAAGATTGACGATTTGTTGCATGACCTTGCTGCACTGCTGAAACAACCGAAGCTGAAAATCATGGCTGCCAAACTGCTCCCGCATTTCCCGCAGATCGTGGCCAGCACAGAACACATTACCCGCTGCCGCAAGCACCACCACCCGGGTTTCATCATCCGCGGCAATCCGGGTGAACACGTCTGAAAGTGCTTCGAGCATGGCCATAGACAGGCTGTTCCGGCGTTCCGGATGATTCAGCGTAACCGTGGTTACCCCGTTCTCGGTGCGTACCCGCACCAGAGTTTCAGATGCCATCGTCATACAACGTCCCCTTATTTGCCTTAACTGTTTTTGTAGGAAAGTCAGTATTCCCAACCTAACCGGATGTGTCGAACCG
The DNA here is from genome assembly GCF_000421165.1 of Marinobacter daepoensis DSM 16072. Lineage (GTDB taxonomy): Bacteria > Pseudomonadota > Gammaproteobacteria > Pseudomonadales > Oleiphilaceae > Marinobacter > Marinobacter daepoensis. The sequence continues at coordinate 218,027 of NZ_ATWI01000009.1, read as the reverse complement.
ACCTTAGGCCAATTGTTGCAATCTGCCTGAATGCCCTCAGGGTAACAGTAAAGCCGATAAAAAGGAGGCGCCTGTGTTCCGCTCAACCTTGCTGAAAGCGCTCGTTGGCATTGCCATTATCGCGGGGGCCATTCTCGTGATCCTGAAAGACGATCCCGCCGTCCCAACGGGTGATATCAACCGAATCCAGCCATTGCCAGAGCAAAGTAACCCGGACCGATAGTTTGCACTCGGCCTGTCGATGTTTTTTACAACTTTCCCGATCCGGGCGTCATCCATCCAAAAGATGACGCCTGTTTCACTTTGTAAAAAGGGCGTTTTTTCATTTCGGGCATTCTAGTTGCTGTTATTGATCGGTCGCTCAAGGGTTCCCCCATGAGCGCCTTCTAACAACCAACAAAGCCCATAGGGAGAGTCCCCCCATGATCAAAAACACAATGATTGCCAGCGCCGCAGTGGCCCTGTTCGCCGCAGGCTCTGCGCAGGCCGCCCTGATTGAATTGACCAGTGTGACCGGCACCTGGACCACCACCAACCCCTCCGCGCCGACAGTCACTGGCGGAGGCACTAACGAAATCCGCTGGGGCACCCCGGCCAACATTCAGAACCAGCAAAGCGGTTACCGGTTTGATGGCTCTGCTCCCCCCACCGCCACTGTAACCGAAAACGTGGATTTCAATCTGGGCACCTTCACCCATTTCAACTGGCCCATTACCGGCACAGCCCTGAGCTCGGCCGAACTCACCGTTCAGACCGATCTGATGATCGACGGCATCAGTGAAACGGTCTCATCCGTCTTCGAGTTCCAGCACCTGGAAACCCCGAACGGCAGCAACCCCTGTGCCGATGGCGGTGCCAACGGCGTTGGTGTTAACGTTAACGGTTGCGCAGACAGAGTCACCTTCTCACTGAACGTGGGAGCCTCCGACTCTTTCCTGATTGACGGGGTGAATTACTTTGTCGATATCTCCGGATTCTTCTTCGGTGGCGCCCTCGCCAGCGAATTCTGGACCAAGGAATACTTCGACAACACCGCCACGCTGAAAGGTGTGATCACCTCCCGGGTTGCATCCGTACCGGAACCTTCAACCCTGGCCCTGCTTGGCCTTGGGCTGATCGGTTTTGGCGTTCGTAAGCGGATGGTAAAAGCGGGCTGAGTGGCCCTTTGATGAAAATCCGTACCTAGGGATGGGTTCGGTTTTTTAGGGGCTTTAGCCCGGCAAGCGGAAGCAGCTTAAAACTCCCCCCGCTCATGGCGCTCGGCAATGCCCTTGAACACATCCAGCAAGCCCTGATCAAACAGCCATGGGTCGCCCATTTCAAACATTTGGCACCAGTTGTCGCTGGTCCGGATGGTGGTATGAGCATAACGATTCAGGTTGTCCAGGGAATAACCAGGAATCCCCTTCAGCACGCTGCCGTATTGCGCGCCCCGGGTGACACCCAACATTTCTCCATCCACCTCTTCCTCAACGGTAATCGCGCCCCGTGGCACCGCCTTAGGGTGATCCGGGTGAAGAAAGAAACGCGCGATGGTGTCCACAAACCATCGGGCCGCGCCAAGGGGGTATTCGTATTGTTCTGTCACAAATTCGCCTGGATCATCTTCATCAAGCTGAACCAACTCTTTGCTAACTAGCAACAAATGTTTGTCCGTAACAAAAAAGTCCCACGGGATATCCCCACGATCTTTATCGGTACCATGAGCAATCTTGGCATAACCTTCTGGTGGGTTCTCCGGGTCGATGATCGGCCACTCAGGCAGTTTCGGGTAAGCCATTACTCAACTCCTAAATTAATCGGTTTCAGGTCCACCAACTCAACCCACTGGGGGCCTCCATCCATGCCCATCATCTGCCGGAAGGTTTGGGGGCTCTTGTGCAAGCTGAAGGCTTCCACAGCTCCGAATACAGGGCGCTGCCCTGTCGCTCTGGTCATTTCGGTGAGACCGTTGCCTGTAAAATACTAATTTGCTCCGGTGTTCTTCTGAATGCTAAAACGGGTTTCAAAGACCTTAACCTCAGACAAGTCGAGCCCCACATCAGATAGGAAAGCTTCTTCGTACTTCTGATTGAACGTGTCGTACCAGCCATCGTCTCCGTTATCTTTCCAGGTGCCCCACGCTGCCGAGAGCCCATCCAGTAAACGCTTGCCCGGATGGGTAACCTCATTAAGGCCCGCAACGAATTCAAAAAGACTGACACCCGCGTCGTACGCACCTTGAAACAACGCGTCTGCGCTCGAGACAGGCTTCTGATACCAAGGCAGCGCCTCGTACTCTTGCGCCCGGGCTTCGGCGTCCTTTCGTTCCCGGGCCAGCAATTCGCCCAGCCCTTCCTGAATCGCTTTACGCTCACGGCGCACCGCATCATCGTCGGCGTCTGGCGCTAACCATACGGTGGCGTGCCAGTGCGCAAGCCCCTCCACAGAGGCTTTGCCCTGAGCATCCAGCTTGCCGTTAACTATGCCCCCATCCGTCCACACCTGATAAGGCAGATGGGCAACCCCGGTGCCATCGGGCCACTGGTAATGAATGCTGAGGCCGTACTCTCCGGAAATGAGCGCCCCCTCTACCACAGGCTCCGGGGTATAGGTTCGCTCGCGTGCGCTGGGGACCAGCGCTATCACTATAGGGAGCCGAAGGACCAACGCCCCGGGCGGTTGGCCAGTTATTCTGCAATTTACGGCGCAAGATGTCGGGTAAATCGGGGCGCAAGCGTTCCGGGCTGAATGCAGAAGTATGGAGTGCGCCGATTTCTGGCGCCTGAAACAAGCCTTGGGGTGCTTTTTCCCTACTCCCCAAAACCATGTGTCCCACCTGCAGTTGGTAGAGAAGGTCCTGTAGCTCGCTGGTATTGAGGTCCGGCGCACTGGCCAGCGGGATATCTGGTGCAAAATCAATGGGAGCGCCACGATACCCGAACTGAAAATAGTTGCGGGCAATGGTGACGGCTTCAGAGGGGTGAAACAATGAGGGAAGAATTGCTTCCGTAAACCCCTCCCCACCGGTGAGGTAGATCTGGTAGGACATTGTTCTTTTTTCCTTGTCCGTTGTTCATCAATCCATTTGATGCCCGAGCGATGTTAGTGGCTTGCGCGCAGGCTGACAAGCGCAAAAGACTCATACACCACGTGTTTAAATTTGCTTGGTTTGAAGAACATCAGATTCAGGAAAATGGCTGGGGTTTGATCAGGATCACCGGCGAATATCTGGACAGCCCGGTTAACCAGTATGGCGAACCCGCTAAAGGCAAGCTGTTTGGCCTGTTCGATCAAGGCCGGTATTGGATCGCGCGAACACTGCGATGGGAGATCAAGCGACTGAAAAAGGCAGAACCCGAGATTAATCCCGGTTCCTCCTGGCTGGACCGCCTGAAGCAGTTAACCCAGGTGCGGGAGCCGACAGAAGCGGAAATCGCCAAATTGCCCGACGCCCCCGCTTATGTCTGGGAGAAGCTGAGTGGTGAGGTTCACCGGCCACCTTGGAGTTCTGTTAATAACTGTACTGCCGAATGTTCAAGCCAGTTGAGAAAGAAAGCTTCCAAAGCTGAGAAAATTTCAGATACTTTCAAACTAATTAAGTCGAAAACTGATGATAGTACTTCAAAAAATGAAGTAACCGAATTTCCATTAGATTGGTATGAATCAAACGCTAGCCAGAGGCTATAAAGAACTGCTACCCAAAATGTACCACGAGCCAATTTATCAACGTTTCGAATTTTCTCCTCGGCTTTTGTAATCTTGCTAGTTAATTTATCTTGGTTCTGTTGAGCACTTTCATAAACTTCATGCCCCTCGCTCAACGATTTATATTTCTTAAAAGAGGTATCTATTTGCCACTTTAAATCCTCAAAAGTACCACGTAAAATTTCATTGGCCGTAGTAACCAGGTGTTTTACCATCCAAACGCCAATCAGGATTAAAAATATTTCGATAAGACCTTTGGATCTGACCAAGGCTCCCATTGCAATCAGAGCCCCCGGAATCGTGAGCGCTTTATTCTGACTACTAGAAATAAAGTCCATTAATTTTGAATTAAACTCCAAACTTCTCTGATCTATCTCACTAAGAAGCTTGCTAACAGAAAAATTATGGACATAAAGATCATATTGCTCTTTGTATTTTCTTTTTAATTCTTCAAAATTGTTTAGTAAAAAAAACAACCCCTCTTGACCATGTTCGCCCTCAAGCATTTTGACAATGGATCGCCGCATTACTTCATTGCGTTCTTTTTGGTGAGGGTCGTCATGACACAAGTTCGCTTTTATCGACAAAATAGCCTCTAAAGAAAGCGGGATCTTCGACAGTGTTACAACTTCTTCATAGGATATCGCAAGGCTTATCCGAAGCTTAATGGGTTCCTCTTTGTCATGAACAAAAAACAGCGAAGTATTCTCAGCTTCGATTTGGTGATCGGACAACTCAACAATCAAACTCCGAAACTCAATAGTCGCCTTGCTTGCTGTAATCAACGGTGGAGTATCGTCATCGATAGACGAAACTCCCAAGTCGACGATGTAGTAGTGAGTGTCTAGTTGAGTTGCTCGACTGTTTTTGTCCCACCAAGCTTTGGCATTCTTATATATAGGAGGAAGTTCATCCCAGCGATCTGCGTTAAGCGTAAAGTAAAGCTCACCATCCTTACTCCTTGTCTCATCTAGATAACCAGCAGAAGAGAGAACTGTATCTATACTGGCTTTATCGTCAGATGACCTCAAAAAAACAAAAGTATCAGATTCAACGCGGACAGTATCCGCGCTACATAACAACTGAATCAGTGGTAGGTAATCAAAATTTGACACGAGCATTTCAATTCTTCAAACCCGCGATCTTTAATATAAGTTCCTTATTTTCAATATCAATAGGGAACATCAAATATTCGCCATCACTAGAAACCTTAACTGGTTTTCCAGAATTCATGCTGCCGATCGAATTCTTATTTACTTCAGCCTCATAACCCTTGCTTCCGTCTTTGAGCGTGATCCTGCCAGACTTTTTAGCTTGATAGTTAGTCGGAGAGAACCAGGGGCTAACTGGGTATTCGTTATCATTGACGAAAGCAGAAAACACACCCTTTGAGCTGTCACCTTCTGGCAAAACGGTATCAACGCGCTCTTGTACTAATTTAATGCTAAGAGGCTCGGTTTTACGTGAGTAGGAGAGTAAAAGATCTTCGACGCCAGTCCGGAGGTCCTCGGCTACCTTTATGTCAATATTTTTTGCCTCAATAAAGTCTTCTAAAGCCTTTTGAATGGCATCAACGCTTGTGGAGTTGTCGGCACTGATATCACACCCAATAGCGGTCTTAAAGAACTCGCTTTTTGAATTCCCCTCTATAAACCTTAAATACGCTTTCCCATCATTATTGGGAAAGCAAACAGACATCAGATTTAAGTCCACAGAGGCAGCCTGCTTGATTGCTGTCGTGTCAATGAGTTCCAATTTCTCTGGTCTAAGGTCATCATCGAAATCGAACATGCCCTTTTTATCCAAAAACACGATCAGTAACTTGCCAAAATCGTCTTCTTCGTGAGTTTTATAATGCATGATAACGACGTTGCCGCCGGCCATAGAGGGGCCCCTAGCCTCTTCAGCAGCAGTACTCAAACTCACCATTATCGAATCAGAGAAGCTTACAAACTCTTTCTTTGCGGTCGATTCGGGTGCTTCGAAATACTTTTTTAATTCCTTCGGAATCGACTTCGAATACTTTGAAAAATACCCAAAATGTTTATTTTTTCGGCGAAACCGTTTCTCGATCTCAATAATAAAATCAAGAGAAATTTGGTCAGTGACATCCCAAAGCTTGCCAAGTGATTTTTTGAATAAAGCACCTGCAGGAGTTTTCTGTTTTTCTAGTAAGCCAGTAACTGCAAAAATAGGCGTAAGCTTATATTTATTCAGCTTCTGTTCCGCAATGTCACCATCAGTTTCAGGGTTATTTTCAGCCGTGCTGGCAGTTTTTTGACTAACGGTATTCTCCATAGGTAGCCTCATCCTGTGGCAAATGGGAAAGAAGGCAAGCCTTCGCAATAGCTTGGTAGGAATGTGTATGATTTATAGCGATAAATCAACCTAGCCAAGCCAGCATTGGCGAAAGTTCGCGAGAGGCCTTTTTAGTGCCGACTGGAAACCTACAAGCTGCCGATTGTCTACATTTAGGAGCAGCTTCTTCTAGCCCAATGCGTGACCGGCTATAACCTATTGAAAAATATGGTGCCCGGAGCCGGAATCGAACCGGCACGGCCTTACGGCCGAGAGATTTTAAGTCTCTTGTGTCTACCAATTTCACCATCCGGGCATCGGAGGGGAGATTATTGAAGGGCGGAATTGTATAAGGGCCGGTGGCGTAACGCAATTCCGATTCTGCATTGTGTGTTTTGGCACCCACTACCCCTTATCTGGCTTGATTGCCCTGCCCTTGTACACGTAGCCCGCAATTTTAGGTGATTTCGGAATGTAGAGGTTTTCCAGCGTCTGAATTTCGAACCCGGCTTCCTTAATCAGATCGGCAATTTGCCGGTTCAGATGGCAACCGCCGGCCAGTTTTCGCCAGCCGGGGGTAATGCGGTGCTGCCATTTGCGCGTGGCCTCGTCTGGTGATTCACCATGTTCAAGAAACAGGAGGCTGCCGCCCGGGCGGAGTACGCGTTTCATCTGAAGCAGGGCCGCGTGCCAGTCTGGGATGGTGCAAAGCGTGAAGGTAAGCAGCACGGTATCCACGCTATTGTCTTCCAGCGGAATCTTTTCGCCAGGCAGGTCTAGCCACTCCACGGGAATGCCACTGCGCTGGAGGTTGGCCTGGGCTTTTCGCCGCATGCCTGCCGAGGGCTCAAGCCCGTAGATCCGCTTTACGATGCTCGGGTCGTAGAAGTCCAGATTAATAGCTGAGCCCATCCCCACTTCCAAAACCGTCCCTCGGGCTTCCGGCACTACCTGGCTCCGAAGCTTCATTACCTGCCCCATGGAGCAGGCCTTATCTATGATATGGGGTAGAATCCGGTCCTCGTAAAAGCTCATTTCGCTCACCGTCATTGTTTTATATCAAGGGGTGCGACAAACTGCCCTATCGTAATCTGCTACGTTTTTAGTAGCATCGTAATCATCTGCCGGTAATAACAACATAACAAGATCACCTAAGGCAGCGGCTGAACGGGTGCGCTGGCCCCGTTTGTTATGACTTGTGAGAGTTACCGGAGGTTCCTGTGGAACTCGATCCCCTCATCCTATCGCGAATTCAGTTCGCGTTTGTCGTGTCATTTCACGCCATTTTCCCTGTGTTTACCATCGGGCTCGCGTCTTACATCGCGGTACTTGAAGGCCTGGCCTTCAAAACCCGTAATCCGGTGTGGACCAAGCTGTCCGGTTTCTGGACCAAAGTCTTCGCGGTGGTCTTTGGCATGGGTGTGGTCTCTGGCATTGTGATGTCGTTTCAGTTTGGTACAAACTGGAGTGCGTTTTCACAGGCCTCGGCCAACTTCCTTGGGCCAATCCTGAGCTATGAGGTGATCACGGCCTTCTTCCTGGAGGCGGCGTTCCTGGGGGTGTTGCTGTTTGGCAGGGATAAGGTGCCCGCCGGGGTTCACCTGTTTGCCGCCATTATGGTTGCCACGGGTACCTTTATTTCCTCGTTCTGGATTCTGGCGGCAAATAGCTGGATGCAGACCCCCGCAGGCTTTGAGCTTCGTGACGGCATCTTCCACGTGGTGTCCTGGAGTGATGCCATCTTCAATCCCTCCTTCCCGTTCCGCTTCATGCATATGGCTCTTGCGTCGTTCCTGACTGGCGGCTTTGTGGTGGCCGGGGTCAGTGCCTGGTATCTGCTGCGCGGCCGTGAGGTAGAGGCAAACCGTAAGGCGCTGTCTATGTGCCTGTGGCTGCTTTTGATCATTGCTCCGGCTCAGTTGGTGGTTGGGGATTTCCACGGCCTGAATACTATGGAGCACCAACCGGTAAAAGTGGCAGCGATGGAAGGTAACTGGGAAACGTCCCGCAACGTGCCGCTGCTGCTGTTTGCCATTCCCGATCAGGAAAACCAGACCAACCATTTCGAAATCGGGATTCCAAGCCTGGCAAGCCTCATCCTTACCCATGAATGGGATGGTGAGGTCCCGGGCCTGAATGAAGTGGCGGTTGAAGAGCAGCCGCCTGTGGCCATTGTGTTCTGGTCATTCCGGGTGATGGTTGGCCTTGGCATGTTGATGATTCTGTTCGCGATTACCGGTCTGGTGCTGCGTTCCGGGGGGCGCCTCTATAAGGCCCGCTGGTACCTGCAGGGGCTGCGTTTCATGAGCATTGCGCCCTTCTTCGCAGTACTGACCGGATGGTTTGTGACCGAGGTTGGCCGGGCCCCGTGGCTGGTTTATGGCCTGATGACCCAGGCTGAATCGGTGACGCCTTCCCTCACCGGCGGCATGGCCTTGTTCACCTTGATTGGTTATATCCTGGTGTATGCGGCGGTGTTCTCAGCCGGTGTCTACTACCTGATGCGCGTTTTGTACGTTGGGCTGGAAGATGCTGATGACGAAGAGCATGCGTCAGACCGCCCTGCCCGCCCGCTTTCCGCCGCGCACGTGCCGTTTGAAATCGAATCCGGCCAGAGCGGTGTACATCAGGCAAAACCCATGAATGACGGAGGGCACTGACTATGGAACTGTTTGATCTCGCCCTTATCTGGGCATTTATTATTGGCTTCGGCATCATCATGTATGTGCTGATGGACGGTTTCGACCTGGGAGTGGGCCTCCTGTTCCCGTTTGCCCCGTCGGAAGACGACCGGGACACCATGATGAACTCGGTTGCCCCCGTCTGGGACGGCAACGAGACCTGGCTGGTGCTGGGCGGTGCCGGGCTGCTGGCTGCTTTTCCAATGGTGTACACCATTGTGCTTCCGGCCCTGTACATTGGTGTATTCCTGTTGCTGGCTGGCCTGATTTTCCGGGGCGTTGCCTTTGAGTTCCGCTTCAAGGCGCGGACGTCCCGCTATCTCTGGAACTGGTCGTTCGCGGGTGGTTCCACCATCGCGGCGTTTGCCCAGGGCGCGGTGGTTGGCGCATATATTCAAGGCTTCAATACCGTTGATGGTGTGTATGTGGGCGGTGCTCTGGACTGGCTCACGCCGTTCACCATTCTCACCGGCCTGGGCATGCTGGCAGGCTATGCCTTGCTGGGCTCTACATGGCTCATCATGAAAACCGAGGGGCACCTTCAGGCATGGGCTTATCGGATTACAACGCCTTTGCTGATTGCGGTACTCGTGGTGTTCGGAATCATCAGCGTGTGGACGCCGTTTGTGGACGACACGGTGCGTGAACGCTGGTTCTCCAATCTGAGCGTAATCTGGATTCTGCCCGCAGTGACTCTGCTGTGCGCTTTCCAGATCTGGCGCTCGGTTCGCAACCGGTTTGAAGGCATGCCGTTCGTTGCCACCATGGGGCTGTTCATTACGACCTACCTCGGGCTTGTGGTTAGCAAATGGCCGTATGTGGTGCCACCCAACTACACACTTTGGGATGCGGCATCTGCCTACGAATCACAGCTATTCCTGCTGCTCGGCCTGTTGTTCGTTATCCCCATTGTGTTGGTCTACACCGCGTGGACCTATTGGGTGTTCCGCGGCAAAGTCCGCGCGGGAGAGGGATACCACTAAGTGGCTGATCCCGCCCGTGCCAAGGTCAATCGCTGGCTATCAGGCCTTGCCCGCAATAGCCAGCGCTGGATAACCGCTACCGTTCTGGCGGGCGCACTGGCCGGGGCCGCAACCATCGCACAGATGGTGTTGCTGGCCTGGCTGGTGCACCAGGGAGTGATTGATAAGGTGCCGGTTTCGGACCTCACGCCCGGCTTCATCGCGTTGCTGGGCGTGCTAGTGCTTAGGGCCATGGGCCAGGGCCTCCAGGCCCGGTTTGCAGCCCGATGCAGTGAGCAGGTCCGGCGCGACGCCCGTCGGCAATTGCACCAGCACTGGAATGCTGCCGGCCCGGTGGCGCTTGCCGACACATCGGCCGCCTCCCTGGCCAGAGAGTGGCTGGACCATGTCGACGCCCTGCATGGGTACTTTGCCCGGTTCCGGCCACAGATGATGCTGTCTGTGGTGATTCCACTGGCCATTCTCGCTGTTGTGTTTTCCCTGGATTGGCTGGCGGGTATTTTTCTGGTGCTTTCCGCTCCCCTGATCCCGGTGTTCATGGCTCTGGTTGGCATGGGCGCGGAAAAGCTGAATCAGCAACATTTTGAAATCGTCAGTCGGCTGTCGGGACAGTTTCTGGACAAGGTCCGGGGGCTGACCACGCTCCAGCTTTTCGGCCAGACCGGGTATGCCAGCCGCACTCTGGAAGCCCGGTCCGACCAATACCGGCACATTACGATGAAAACCCTGAAAGTCGCCTTTCTGTCGTCTGCGGTATTGGAGTTCTTTGCTTCGGTGGCCATCGCGGTATTGGCGATCTACATCGGCTTCGGCCTGCTCGGCTATATCGAATTTGGCCCCAGTGATGAGCTGACTCTATTCAGTGGCTTATTAATTCTTTTGCTTGCCCCCGAATTCTTCCAGCCGCTACGCACGCTGTCCCAGCATTATCACGACCGTGCAGCCGCCCTGGGTGCCGCCGCTGAACTTCTGGCTCGGCTGGAGCAACCGGTCGGCGAAACGGCAGCTTCTGAGGCTTTTGATACAGCCCCGGAAGACGCCCTCTGCCTGAAGGGCGTCAGCGTGCGTTACGGAAACGGGCCAGCGCTTTTTGAGGATTTGAGCCTGTCCATTGGCTCTGGGCAGGTTGTGGCGCTCACCGGTCCGTCCGGGGGCGGAAAATCCACTTTATTACACATGCTGGCAGGGTTTATTGCCCCCAGCCAAGGCTCCGTTATGGTGTTCGGCGAAGCCCCCGGGCAACAGCCTTTTGGCTGGCTGGGCCAGCGCGGGTTCTGGAGCCAGGGGACCTGGGCGGATAACCTGCGGCTGACCACCCCGGAGGCTTCCGATATCGCCATTGAAACCGCGTTGAGGCAAGTTGGTCTCGGAGAGCTGATCGACAGCCGCGCTGAAGGCATTCACAGCCGTATCGCCGAAGATGGTCAGGGGCTGTCGGGCGGGCAGGCCCGACGCCTCAGTCTTGCCCGGATTTTCCTGGCGGATTATTCCCTCATCCTGCTTGATGAGCCCACCGCTGGCCTGGATGCGACCAGCGAGGTGTTCATTCTGGAGGCCCTGCGCAAACTGAGTGAATCCGGCAAAACACTGGTGTTTTCTACCCATCACCAGGCGTTGCTGACGCTCGCAGACCGGGTGTTGATTGTGAACAACGGTGAGGTGCGAGATGCCTGAACTTCGCCCCTGGCTGAAGCTGATCTTTCAACGCAAAGGCCGCCTCACGGTGGGTGCTGGTTTATTGTTAGGCACCCTGCTTTCGGGCATTGCGCTTCTGGCGTTGTCAGGCTGGTTTCTCACCAAGACCGCACTGGTAGGCTTGTTGCTGGCTGCGGGGGTTGCGGCTTACATTAACCTCTATGTGCCGGGAAGCGGCATTCGGTTTTTCGCGGTCTCCCGCACGGTCTTCCGATACCTTGAGCGGGTGTTTAACCACAACACCGTTTTGCAGTTACTGACCGACATCCGCGTGGCGTTCTTCAACCGGCTGGCAGCCAGCCCAAGAACTCAGCGAGGTGCCCGTTCCGGTGCCCAGTGGCTGTCGCGTCTGACCGCCGATGTGGACGCACTCGACACGCTGTACCTGCGGCTGATCGCACCCGCTGCCCTGGCTGGCGTGGTAACTCTGCTGTTGGCGGGGATGGCCTGGATATTGTTCGATGGCACCACGGCCATGATGTTGCTGGTGCTGCTCTCTTTGGCTTTGATGACAGCCACCTGGCTGGTGTATCGGCGCACGCTGGTGGCCTCTGGCCAGGTCAGCGATCAACAGGAGCAGCTCAGGGCCGAGTTGATTGAACACCTGGAGGGCTACGCTGAGCTCACAGCCGCTGGCCGAACCGGAAAACAGACCGCACTGCTGATGCGGCGGGGCCTGGAGCTCTCACGACTTCAGGCAAAAATCGACACGCGTGCCGGGTGGCATCAGGCCATCTCACACTTTCTGATCAACGTAGCTGCAGTTCTTGCGCTTTGGCTGGGTTTTCAGCTTTTTTCGGGGGGGCTGGTTTCCGGCCCGGTGCTGGTGCTGCTGCCCATAGCCCTGCTAGGTCTGGCTGAAGTCTACGCGATGCTGCCGGAGGCATTCAGCAAACTCGGCGCCACCCGCGCCGCCGCCCAGCGCCTGAATGCCGACAGCAACCCCATACACGATGATTCCGTCAGCCAGAAACCGGGCTTCAATGTACCAGCGCCAATCGCGCTGTCTGCGAGGGAAATCACAGCTGGCTATCCCGGGTATTCACCGTTACTGAGCCACTTTACGCTGGAACTCAACCATGGCGACACCATCGGTATTGTTGGTGTCTCAGGCAGCGGTAAATCTACCCTGGCCGATACGCTGGCCGGACTCCTTCCCCCCGTTCGAGGCACCGTGCAATCGGCAGGCTGCGCCTATCTCACCCAGGCAACGGTGGTTTTTGAGGATACCGTGAAAGCAAATCTTCTGCTGGCCAACCCCTCGGCCGAAGACCGTGAACTCTGGCGGGTTCTCGAACTGGTAGAACTGGCCGACCGGTTTTCCCGCGAAGCCGACGGGCTCGAAACGTGGCTAGGCAGTTCGGGCAACCGTCTGTCTGGCGGAGAAGCTCGTCGGCTGGTGCTGGCGAGAACGCTGCTGAGCCCTGCCCCGGTCATCATTCTGGACGAGCCGTTTACCGGGGTGGACGAGGCAACCCGTCAACGGATTTCTCCCCACATCAGCCACTGGCTGGAGGGGCGCACCGTGGTTTGCCTCGGGCATGGGCCGGAAGCACTGCTGGCATCCGGCCACACACTGCATCTGGGCTGACTCAGCGGGTTTCTACCACCTCGAAGGTGAGGCCCGCGTTCGCCTGAAGTCGTTCCAGCAGTTTGCCATTTAAAGCAGAGGCCGGGGTCCAGAAGCCACCTGCTACGTCGTCTTTGAGGTCAAATGCCAGGCATAGACCGGCTTCGCCCAGCATTTTGGCGGTGGAGCCATACCCCGGGTCCCGGTCGCCTGTCACTTTGGTGATCATGGTTTTGCCATCATCGGTGCGGCCCACGAAACGGATGTCGTAGAAGCCGTTTTGCTGGTCTTCCGGGCTAGGACCTTCACCTGGCTGAGGTACCAGTTTCTCCAGCACCCAACGGGTCGGTTTGATGGCCGACGCGGTAAAGAACGCGCCAAGCGCCGCCACCATCCCATAGGCCGACAGCCTGCCTTTGGCGCCCTTGCCTGTCATGATGGCCTCATCGTAGGTAAATTCCTTGCCATACCGGGCGCCCTGTAACGCGTTGGAGCGATGCACCACCCGGGTGTTAATGGCCCCCATCACAAACGGCGCCAGCCAGGCGTTGAAATACTTGTCGAATTCCGCAGACTTAATGCTGGGTTGGCGTTTGGCCGAGCGGTGCTCTGGCGGACAGATGGAGAATGGGTTGGCCAGTTCCTTTCGCAGTTTCGGATTCGCGCCAACTTCTTTGGCGATGTTGATCATGGAGGCGACGGTCCCGCCAGAAAGCCCGCCCTTGGCGACCTTCACTCGCATTCTTACGTCCTGGCAGGGTTTTCCGAAAGTGGCTTCTGCCTGTTGCTGAAGAAACCAGACCCCCATGTCGGAAGGGATGGAATCAAACCCGCAGCAGTGAACGATCCGTGCGCCGGATTTTCGGGCACTTTCTTCATAGCGCTCGATCATGCGGCGTATCCACTGCACCTCGCCGGTCAGATCGCAGTAATCCGTGCCTGTCTCCGCGCAGACCTTCACCAGAGTTTCGCCAAACAACGCGTAAGGCCCAACGGTTGAGATTACCACTCGGGTCTGGTTACACAGGTCCGTAAGTGCCGCTTCATCTGAGGCATCAGCGAGAATAACCGGCAATTCGGCGGCGGCACTGCCCAGGTCTGACTTGAGCTGGTTCAGTTTGACTTCAGACCGGCCGGCAATGGCCCACTTCAGCCCCTGGGCGGCCTCGTTGTCTACCAGGTATCGGGCCAGAATCTGACCGACGAAACTGGTGGCGCCAAACACGACAAGATCATAGTTCGCAGCGTTGGAGTCTGTCATTTCTGATCCTTTTTCAAACAAATGTATGACTGGATGGTAACAGGTTTTCCAAGCCTTGCGACTTTCCCCCGTGGTCCCGGGTGGGCGTCGGGCCGGCCAATCGTTTGTTCTCTGTTGTGCGTCACACTCTGCTTATTCCCGAAAGGAGGAGCCGCCGTTGACGATTTTTTTAACCTTGACCAGCCTGATGCTGTTGGCATGCGCCGCCCTGCTGTTCTGGCAGGTAATTGAGCAGCGCCGGATGATCGGCCGGATGCTGGAGAGCGAGAATATCAGCGAAACGGCCCGCGATCCGGAACTGATTCTTACGTTGCGGGTCCGGGACCCGATTGCCCTGGCGAAACGGGAATCTCGCACCGGCCGGGTGCTGGCAGACCGGCTCCCCGTTATGGCCCGAAAGATGGTGTATCAGGAGGTCATGAAGGAACTGGAGCGAGAACTGGAGGAGCGGGAGATTGACGTTGATATGCACATTGAGTATCGCTGACCGGAGCCTGGGATGCCTGCACTGACATTCGCCGCTTTGGGGTTGCTGGCCACCGCCGGGCTCCTGACGGCTGCCGCACAGGTCGCCAGCCACAATCGGCGCAACCTGAGGATACTGAACGCCCACCGGATCGGTGCTCTGAGTGCCATCCAGAAAAGCCGTATGGATCTATTGGAAGTGCGCAACCGGGCCAGGCTTCTGGAAGATACAGTTGCCGGGGGAGCAACGGCGGTTGAAAAGGTTCACAGGGCCATCGCCAATACCACGTTCGGCCTGATCGATCTGTTTTCGCGGGATGACGGGTTCCGGGACAGTGCCCGCCGCGTTCAGGAGTCCCACCAGCAGAAAAGTGAGCAGGTTTATAAGGCGGTCAGGACCACCAACCGGGCGCTTCATATCCTCGCCGACACCCTGATCATCAGCAAAGCTGAGAAACGCATGGTCTCAAAAACAAAGAAAGCGCCCTGAGGCGCCTTCTTCGCAGAGAACATCCGAAAGTTACAGAACTTTCTTCAGTTCCTCTTCCAGCTGCGGTACCGCTTCGAACAGGTCTGCAACCAGTCCGTAGTCGGCCACCTGGAAGATCGGGGCTTCTTCGTCCTTGTTGATCGCAACGATCACCTTGGAATCAGACATGCCCGCCAGGTGCTGGATGGCACCGGAGATACCAACCGCAACGTACAGCTGCGGAGCAACGATCTTACCGGTCTGACCAACCTGCATGTCGTTCGGTACAAAGCCGGCATCAACGGCAGCACGGGAAGCGCCAACTGCAGCGCCCATCAGGTCGGCAACCTGCTCCAGCATTTTGAAGTTGTCGCCGTTCTGCATGCCGCGACCACCTGAAATAACGATACCGGCAGAAGCCAGGTCCGGACGGTCAGACTGGGCTTTTTCTTCCCCAACGAAGGAAGACAGGCCGGCGTCTTTAACCACGTCCAGCTGTTCTACAGAAGCAGAAGCAGAACCACCTTCAGCAGCCACCGGATCGAAGCCTGTCGGGCGAACCGTGACTACCTTGATGCTGTCGTTTGCCTTAACGGTCGCAATGGCGTTACCTGCGTAGATCGGACGCACGAAGGTGTCTTCAGATTCAACGCGGATAATGTCAGAAACCTGGGCAACGTCCAGCAGCGCAGCAACACGCGGCATGAAGTCTTTACCCGTGGTGCCGGCAGAGGTCAGGATATGGCTGTAACCCTTGCCTACTTCAGCAACCAGCTCAGACAGGTTTTCTGCCAGGAAGTGACCGTAAGCGGCGTTGTCGGCAACCAGTACCTTGTTCACGCCTTCTGCCTTGGCAGCGGCTTCAGCGACGGCGCCTACGTTCTCACCGGCAACCAGCACGTCGATGTCGCCACCGATGGCCTTGGCAGCCGCTACAACGTTCAGAGTAGCCTGTTTCAGGCTGCTGTTGTCGTGTTCAGCAATTACCAGGATGCTCATTTAGATCACCTTCGCTTCGTTCTTCAGTTTATCCACCAGCTCAGCTACGTCAGCCACCTTGATACCAGCCTGGCGTGCAGCCGGGGCTTCGACCTTCAGGGTGGACAGGCGTGCGGCAACGTCAACGCCCAGATCGGCCGGAGACACGGAGTCCAGCGGCTTTTTCTTGGCTTTCATGATGTTCGGCAGAGAAGCGTAGCGCGGCTCGTTCAGACGCAGGTCTGTGGTAACAACCGCCGGCAGGTTCAGAGCAACAGTCATCAGACCGCCGTCTACTTCGCGGGTTACGTTAACCTTGTCACCATCAACAACCACTTCAGAGGCGAAGGTGCCCTGGCCCATGCCAGTCAGAGCAGCCAGCATCTGGCCAGTCTGGTTGTTGTCGGAATCGATGGACTGCTTGCCAAGAATAACCAGCTTCGGCTCTTCTTTCTCAACAACAGCCTTCAGCAGCTTGGCCGCTTCGAGGGACTGAACTTCTTCGTCAGTCTCAATGTGGATACCACGGTCAGCACCCAGGGCCAGAGCGGTACGGATTTGCTCCTGAGCGGCCTTCGGGCCAATGGAGACAACCACGATTTCACTGGCAACGCCCTTCTCTTTCAGACGAACCGCTTCTTCAACTGCGATTTCGCAGAACGGGTTCATTGCCATCTTGACGTTGGCGAGGTCAACACCGGTGTTGTCCGGCTTGACGCGCACCTTCACGTTGTAGTCGATAACTCGTTTTACAGCGACCAGAACCTTCATAGATTCCTCGTTCTTCTACGATGGGTTTAATGAGTCTTCACAGTCAAAGGACCGGGTTGACCCGACCTGACAATGAGACGATACTAAAAATCGACTCAAAACACACGATATTTCGGTGTATACGTACAATGCCAAAGGTTAGTGCAGATTTCAAACAAACGTTTGTTTGAAACTACAAATGCGTTATCCTTTTGGGACAAAGAGCCGTAATTAGCGGCTTCGGGCTGTCGTCTATACGCATTTTTACCGGTATGATGGCGCCCCTGATGAGGGCCTGCGGGCAAACAATATCCATTAAAAGCTGTTTGAGGAGACCAACGTGGAACGCGAATCGATGGAATTTGATGTTCTGATCGTCGGCGGCGGCCCTGCGGGCCTGTCGGCAGCCTGCCGCGTCATGCAACTGGCGCAGGAAGCCGGCGAAGAACTGACCGTTTGTGTAGTTGAAAAAGGTTCCGAGATCGGTGCGCACATCCTCGCCGGTACCGTATTCGAGCCCACAGCCCTTAACGAACTCTTCCCGGACTGGAAAGAGAAAGGTGCCCCGCTGAACACCCCGGTTACCCGGGACGATATTTTCCTGCTCAAGAACCAGGAAAAAGCCACCAAGGTGCCCAACGCCTTCGTGCCCAAGAATATGCATAACCACGGCAACTACATCATCAGCCTGGGCAACCTCTGCCGCTGGCTGGCTGAGCAGGCCGAGCAACTGGGTGTCGAGGTCTATCCGGGCTTTGCAGCGTCCGAGACCATTATTGAGGATGGCCAGGTTAAGGGCATCATCACCGGAGACATGGGCGTGGCCCGTGACGGCTCCGAAAAAGACGGCTACATGCCCGGCATGGAGCTGCGCGCCAAGTACACTCTGTTTACCGAAGGCTGTCGCGGCCACCTGGGCAAGCGTCTGATCAACGATTTCAAACTGGACGAAGGCAAAGACCCCCAGCACTACGGTATCGGTATCAAAGAACTTTGGGATATCGACCCGGCCAAACATGAGCCCGGCCTTGTTGTTCATACCACTGGCTGGCCACTGAACGAGTCCGGCTCCACCGGCGGTTCGTTCCTGTATCACCTTGAAAATGGCCAGGTGTATGTTGGTCTGATCACCGACCTTTCTTACAGCAACCCGCACCTGAGCCCGTTCGAGGAATTCCAGCGCCTCAAACATCACCCTGAGGTCAAGAAATACCTGGAGGGCGGCAAGCGTGTTGCCTACGGCGCCCGCGCCATTGCGAAAGGTGGCTACAATGCCCTGCCGAAGATGAGCTTCCCGGGTGGTTTGCTGCTGGGCTGTGATGCCGGAACCCTGAACAGCTCCAAGATCAAAGGCTCCCACACCGCCATGAAATCTGGCCTGTTGGGTGCCGAGGCCGTGTTTGAAGCCCTGAAAGAAGGCAAAGCCGGTGAGGAAATCACCAGCTTCCAGCAGCGCTTCGAAGACAGCTGGCTGTACAAGGAACTCTACGCCGAGCGCAACTTCGGCCCGGCTATGCACAAGTTTGGCAACATTGTGGGCGGCGCCATCGCGTTCTTCGAGCAGAACATCCTGCGCGGCAGCCTGCCGATGACCTTCCACGATACCACGCCAGACCACGCAACACTGAAGCCGGCGTCTGAGTGCAAAAAGATCAATTATCCGAAGCCGGATAACAAGCTGACCTTTGACCGCCTGTCCTCGGTGTTCATCTCTAACACCAACCATGAGGAAGACCAGCCGGTTCACCTGAAGCTGACGGACCCGGATATTCCGCTCAAGGACAACCTGCCAAAATACGACGAGCCGGCCCAGCGCTACTGCCCTGCAGGCGTGTACGAGGTGGTTGAGAAGGACGACGGCAGCGGCAAGAAGTTCCAGATCAACGCCCAGAACTGTGTTCACTGCAAGACCTGCGACATCAAGGACCCTGCACAGAACATCACCTGGGTAACGCCGGAAGGCGGCGGTGGCCCGAACTACCCGAACATGTAACAATCTGCCGATTGAAAGCCCCTCTCTTGAGGGGCTTTTTTTGTTCTGTCCGCGAATATGTATTCAGCGAAAGCCCCTTTTCTGTCTAACAGATACCTGACTGAAAAACAGCAGCAGAACTATACTTACTCTTGTGCAAGACCGGTTGGTTATTGCTGTATCCAACCTCCTTTTTCAGTACCCAAGAGAAGTGAAGGGAGGGGTTATGAGCATTTCTTCCAAACTTTTTCTCACCTGCGCCCTGTCGCTTTCTACCTCGCTGGTGATGGCTGATAACCATCAGGCTTTGATCGATCAGGCCCGCTCTGCAGCACCATCGATGGTAAGCGCTCAGGCAACCGTTATGTATCAGGGAAAGGTTCTTGCAGAAGGGACGAATGGCTGGGTCTGCATGCCAGAGACCTTGCCGGGAGACAACTCCCCGATCTGCAATGATTCCACATGGATGACCATGCTGCAGGCGATGGGCAGCAAGGCGCCGTATGAGGCAACGAAAATAGGGATTTCTTATATGCTCAAAGGGGATGGCGGGGTCAGCAATTCAGACCCCTATCATGCAGATCATATGAACGCCGATGACTATATCAAAGAAGGCCCTCACCTCATGCTCATCGTGCCCAGAGCGATGCTGGAAGGGATCACCGATGATCCTCACGCGGGCGGCCCCTATGCAATGTGGAAGGATACTCCTTATGCCCACATTATGATTCCGGTTGGCGAAAGGGATTAGCGGGGACCGGTGTGAGTTGAGTCGTCGTAACGCAAAAAAGCGGCCCCAGGCCGCTTTTTTGTCTACCGAATCGACAGCTTAGTGCACGTGGCCGTGCTCTTGCTCTTCGTCGGTTGCATCACGCGCCTCTACCACTTCAACGTCGAAGTGCAGAGTCTGGCCAGCCAGCGGGTGGTTGGCATCAATGGTAACAGTCTCGTCAGCCACTTCAACCACACGGACCACCTGAGGGCCGCCCGGAGTCTGGGCCTGGAACTGCATACCCGGTTCAATGGTGTCTACGCCTTCAAACGCAGAGCGAGGAACCGGCTGAATGAGCTCTTCGTTCACTTCACCGTAGCCTTCAGCCGGCTCTACGGAAACTTTCAACTGATCGCCAGCGCTCTTCTCGGTCAGCGCACTTTCCAGTCCGCCGATGATGTTCTGTGCACCTTCCAGGTAAGACAGCGGCTCACGGCCTTCTTCGCGGGAGGAATCGAGCTGCTCTCCCTGGTCGTTAGTGAGCGTGTAGTGGATGGTGACAACACGAGGTTGGGCCATGTGATCTCCTTGCGTGTCGCAATGACTGTGTATTTGGATTGTAGGCAATCGAAAGTGATCATGAACAGCCAGACTGCACAGAGGGACTAACGACCACCGGGCCTCGTTAGAGAGCCAGGCTCGATAACAAGTCAGAAAATACAGTTTAACAAGTGACAGACTGCGTTTTCTACCTCATTCATTGGGGTACCCCGAGGCTTTTCAACCGCCCTGCCCGATTTCCCAGAATTTTCCGTGACTCATTACACCAAATACCGGTTTGCCATTGGCGCTACGCTCTTCAGCCAGAGCAGCCAGATCGTAAAAAGCCGAGGTCGTCAAACGGGCTTCGACTCCGTGGCGAACCAGAACAACGGGCCTTGGCTCACCAGTGTCCTGATAAACACCGACCTGTAGCGGGTGGGCTTCACCAACTTCAAGCCTCTCACCCATATTGGTATTCAGTGTAATGACCGGAGTTTCGCTGCCGCAGACTTCCAGGCCATGGGCCAGCAGGGGCGTGTCGTCTACCTGAATCCGCCATTTCTCAACCGGCGTTACCAGATAATAGTGACGGTCTTCCTCGCGCCGGAGAATGGTTGAAAACAGCCTGACGGTGGCTTCCCGGGCAATCGGCTCGCCTTTAAAAAGCCAGCGACCATCGCGGGTGATCACAAGGTCCATGTCACCGGAAAGCTCCGGATGCCAATCATCAAGTGGTGGCAGCTCTTTCTGGCTGGCAGCCAGCGAACCGGCAAGATCGTCGGGAGTACGGCTCATATCTACCTCCGGAGCTTCAAAGCCCGCGCATCCACTCTTCACGCAGCGGCACGGCACCGGGCTGGGTAATCGCCATATTGACCTGCTGGAGCAATCGTTCCTTGTCTTTGCCCAGTGTTCCTTTCAGAACCAGGTAGTTAGACGCATGGTCACTGCGAAAAATGGTTTTCTCCAACTCCAGGTGCTCCAGAAACAGGCGTATCTCCTCAAACAGTCCCTGCTGGGTCAGAGGGACAAAGTCATCACCAAATCCTTCTCTGAAACGCGCTTCGCCCTGAGGAAAGCTGACAACCAGCGTTGACAGGTAGTCGGGCTGGGTTTCGTTACACAGTGACGCTGTGTTGATCGCATGCTGCCGGGACAAATGCTCGCCTCCCAGGCCATTAAGCACCATAACGGAGCTCACCAGACCCGCCTCCCGGATCTTCACCAGCGCCGAACGGGTGGACTCCCAGGTCTCGCCCTTATTCACCCGACGCAACACTTCGTCGTCACCCGACTCCATGCCCACGTAGAGGATTTTCAACCCGGCTTCTCGAAGCTGGACAAGCTCTTCCACGGTTTTCTTTGCGAGATTCCGCGGCAGGCAGTAGCTGGAAACCCGGTTCAACCCGGGAAAAGCCTGTTTCAGATCTCCGATGATTTCAAGCAATCGCCTGGTGGGTAGCACCATCGCATCACCATCGGCCAGAAACACCCGGCGGACGTTACCGAAGGCTTCAGCAGCGTTTTTGATATCGGCGCGGATATCGTCCGGTTTCCGGGCGCGGAACTTCTTCTGGGGTTGAGTGTACATTTCGCAAAACGTGCACTGATTCCAGGAGCAACCGTTGGTCACCGGAAGAATCAGAGACTTTGCTTCACTCGGCGGCCGGAAGACCGGCTCTATGTAATCAATCGGAAAACTGTGCATAACATCGGTCGGCATCAAAAGTGACTGGCAAGGGAATTACATCAGGGCAAAAACTGTGCTTTCAAGTCGGCGCAGCCCGGCCCCACAACAGGCATATCCAGCAGCACTGCCTGAGAGGTCATAAACGGAATGCCCAGGCGATGGCCATCCACCATCAGGGTGGAAAGAGCACCCACAAACGGCATATGGGAGACCAGCATCAGTGGCGAGAGCGTGTTACTCAGCAGTTCGTCGAGACAGCGGCCAGGATCATCATCAGGGGTGATGAAGTCTTTTTCCTCAACCGGGCAATTTAATACCTCGGCCACAATCGCCGCTGTCTGACGGGCCCGGACGTAAGGGCTGGACCAGATCAAAGACGGCCGCCACGGAGAGTCCGCAATCTGCGCTGCTACGGCCGCCACACCCCGCCGACCGGCTTCGGTGAGTTCGCGCTCCTGATCCAGCGTGTGCCAGCCTGCTTCGCCATGACGCATAACTATCAGATGCACATATATCTCCTTCCGGATACCCTCCGGCTCACTGAGCAATGGTGCGTGGCAGAATGAACTCTACATCGGAATTCTGCACGGCCATCATCAGGCTGCTGATTACCGCATTGATGGAAGCGCCTTCGTAAAGGATCTCGTACAGGCCTCTTACCAGCGGCATGTATATGCCAATCGCTTCCGATTTTTCACGCACCAGCTTCAGGGTATAAATGCCCTCGGCAACCTGGCCGAGCTCCTGAACCGCTTCGTCCAGTTTTTTTCCTTTGCCAATCGCGTAACCTACCCTGAAGTTCCGGCTTTTACTGGACGTACAGGTGGCAATCAGGTCTCCGACACCGGCTAACCCCATAAATGTCATGGGGTTAGCGCCCAGGCTGACGGCAAACCTGCTCATTTCCGCCAGACCACGGGTAATCAGCATGGCCCGGGCGTTCTCTCCCATGTTCAGCGCGGAGGCCAGGCCAGCCACAATGGCGTAGATGTTTTTAAGCGCGCCGGCAAGCTCGACACCATAGACATCCACATTGGCATAGACTCGGAAGTATTCGCAGCCCAGCAGCTCCTGAACGGTACGCCGCACTTCCGGGTCTTTCGCAGCAATCACTGTGGCGGTCAGCTCGCGGTTTACGATCTCTGCCGCCAGGTTGGGGCCACTCAGCACACCGGAGCGGCACCTGGGAAGCTCTTCGATGAGGATTTCACTCATCAGTTTGAAACCATGCTCTTCGATGCCTTTGGTGAGGCTGACCACGATCTGACCATCAAAGAACTCAGTACTGTGCTCACGAATGACCGCCCGAAAGGCTTTCGATGGAATGGCTACAAGGACAATTTCAGCCTTCCCTACAGCTTCTGCCAGATCTGTGGTGGGCCGTATGTCACCCTCCAGGGTCACTCCCGGCATATAACGGTGGTTGATGCGAGTGCTGCGAATTTCTTCTGCCTGACCTTCATCTCGCATCCAGAAGTGAACCGCATGACCATTCTCACCCAGCACTTTTGCCATTGCAGTGCCAAAACTGCCGCCGCCAAGTACAGCCACATCGTAGGTGTTCGACCCGTTATTGCGGGACGCCGGTTTCTCAGACATAAGCTTTCCGTTCTGTTTCTTTCGGGACCGACCGGCCCGGAGCGGGGCTGGCACGTCAGCCAGTTTCTTCACACTCCAGTGCCCGCACCAAATTCTTGAACTCTTCCCGGTTTCGGCGGTTCATACCCATCAACACCTTGTGGGCATCGAGAACCTTGTCTCGAACTTGCTGTTCACTGGCTTTGAGCACGGGAATTTCTTCAAGTTCTTCAATGCGGGAAGCTGGCTCGCGAACAATGATAAAAATCTTGTCGAAGCCCATAGACGTAATAATGCGGGTGATATCGGGGTTGGTAGAAATCAATGTCGGCAAAAAGTTGCTCTGCTTCTGCGCCGCCAGCGCAATTTTAGCCAGAAGCCCTAATGTCGTACTGTCGATAATTTCCGTTTCAGTCAGGTCGATAACCACGGTCTTGAACGCAGGATCCCGTGTTATGGATTCAACCAGATTATCCAGCGTCGAACACAGGTTCAGCCGGATTTCCCCAATAAACTTCAGGACGTAGATTCCCTGCTGTTCAGCTTGCAGGATTTTATAACCAGCCATTTTTCACACTGCCACTAAGTCGACGACGTGTTATCTGACCCGTTTATGGTATCAGTTACCGAAACTATCGCGATATCGTCAGGCAGCTCTGAGATGTTATCCAGCCCCAGAGCGTCGCTCAGCGATGCGATAGTGTGACTACCTCCGGAAACGAGTTCAAGTAGTCTGTTCTCCTTTTCGTCCAGAGATTTGGCAGGAATCACTTCCAACAGGCCGTCAGAGAACAAAAGCAGCCTGAAAGGTCGGTCCAGACTGACCTGGTAGACCTCCCACTCCGGCGCCTCAAACAACCCGACGGGCAACCCGCTGCCCTCCAGAAACCGAGTCTCCCCCCCCTCAAACGACAGAATGGGCATTGGGAAGTGAGCCCCGACACCATAACTTAACGTACGCTCAGAGATTGAAATGATGCCAACAAACACGGTGACGTGTTTACCGAGACCGGTATCCAGCAACTCCAAGTTAATTCGTTCAAGAAATCGTTCCGGGTGCAGTATATCGTCGCTGGACTGTCGCCTGAGGTTACGCTGCAACCGGTTGGTCAGGTTTTTCAATAAAACCGTGACAAAGGCCGAACTGGCGCCATGGCCCGACACATCGGCAATGTATACCAGAACTTTGTCTTCGCTGATGCGGAAATAATCCATAAAATCGCCACTGAGATACAGCGACGGCTTGATCAGATAATCCACATGAAGGCCCGCCAGCTCCAGATCATGATCCGGCAGCATCCGCAATTGCACCTTGCGGCCCGCGTTCTGGTCTGCCCGCAATTCAGAAATCCCGTTGCGCAGGTCGCGGTTGGCTTCTTCAAGTTCCTGGCGATAAAGCTGGTTCAGACGGTTAACCCGAACCCGGTCAAACAGTTTGCCAATAACGTCATCAAGCGCATTACGATCGTCGTTGCAGGGCTTCAGGACGACATCTGCCGCCCCGGCCCGCATGGCCTGAATCACATCAGCGCTGGACTCCGTAGCGGTACAGGCCACAATCGGAGTAAAACTCTCGGTCTCTTCGAGGCGGCTGGAGAGTGTTCGGATCGCGTCCGGTGGAAGGTCGGCAAAGATGACATCCGGAACGTTATCGTCAAACAGCCCGCGTGCGGCATGCACTTCCGCTGCGCCGGTCACGTAGAACCCCCGCGCTTCAAGGTAGCGGGACAGGTCGGTACGTGCCTGTTCGTCGGCGTCAATGATCAGAATGCGCTCGGTGCGCGAAGTCATATTAATTGCCCTAAGCTACCAGCGGTAAAGAAAAAAGGCTTTATATCGCCTATTCTGGCATGCCCCTGTGATATAACAAGGCCGCGATCACTATTTTGGGAGGATTGTAACCATGAGACGTGCGGTAAATGATCTGCTCGGAGCCTATGACAAACTGATCATGGACCCTGTGCACGGAGGCATCCCCCTCTACCGGCATGAGATTCAGGTGATCGACCATCCCTTATTCCAGCGGTTGCGCAATATCTGTCAGAACGACATTCTCAGCCTGGTGTTCCCCGGGGCTACCCATTCACGGTTCCTGCACAGCATCGGGGTAATGCATGTCGGCACCCGGATGTTTCGCTCCATGATCGATGCATACCTGCGGGAGCGCCAGCTCAGCGAACAAACCGATCTCAGCCTGAGCCAGCTTGACGCCATTGATTACCTCGCCAAAACCATCCGGCTCGGTTGCCTGTTGCATGACAGTGGCCATTCCAGCTTCTCCCACCAGTTTACTCAGGCGAAGCAAATCCGTAACCTGATGTCCCGCCCGGAACGCTTCCGGGATCTTTGGGACGGCGTCGACTATACGGTGTACCACAACGAGGAGCCTGAAGAACTCGAACACGAGCACTATTCGGTACGGGTCGCCCATGAGGTATTGTCCTCGGTGGACCTTGAAAGTGCCGGTCTGGCGGCGGTTGACGTCATTGGCATCATGGAGACCACTCAGGTAACCCCCAGCCCGGTTTTCTGTCGGCATGCCCAGACCTTCTGGGAATTTATTGCCGGGCCAGACGCCATCGCCGGCCAGCTTCCGGGGCAGGACGTCCCGCATCTGGTGATGGGGCTTCTGTCATCGATTGTGTCTGGCGAAATCGATGCGGATCGAGCCGATTACATGCTGCGGGACGGGTTCCACAGCTCCGTGACCATCGGAGGCTTCAATCTCGACCACCTGTTGAGCAACCTCCGGTTTGGATGGGATGTGTCGGAGCCCTGGATGGGGCTTGCCATTACCCAGAAGGGGCTGGGCGCTTTGGAAGACTTTGTTTACAGCCGTTACCAGATGTACCGAAAAGTCTATGCCCACAAAACCGCACTTGGGTTCGACTGGCTCCTGCGGGAGGCGATTAACGAGGTTCTTGAGGACCAGGAAAATTTTGACTGGGTAGATACCTGCCTCAGCAACATGAACTGGTTTGCCGAGCTGACCGATAACTTTTTCTGGGAAGCCTTCCGCAAAGTCGCTCGCCGCCAGCCCGACAGTTATTCTTTCTGCATCGTCAACCGGGTCAAACTGAACCACATTGATACCCGGGAAAACCTGGAAAAAACTGAAATACTGGCCCATTGCCACTGGCTGGCGGCGGAATTGGGTCTTTCGCCAGACAACGTGGTTACCTGCTCCATGCGAGCCAGATTCTCAAACATTCAGGATAATTTTAACGGGATCAAAGTTCTGGTGAAGAAACCCATTACCCGCGAGCGAAGTCTGAAAAAGATTACCGACGTGAGCGCCTTCTTCTCAAAATTCAGCGACGGTACGATTACCCATTTCTACCGTCGGCCTGAGGTGGCGTCAAATACCCCACCGGGCCTGACAGAGTAAACCGGGTTCAGCATCCATCCGGAGCCATGGCCCGAATCAGCTGGTTGGCGCTTTCCCACGCGCCTTCAACCCGCCCGCCTGCGAGCCAGTCGCCCGCAACACCAATGCCCAGAGAAACATCATACAGGCACCCCGGGTTGTCCCCTGCATCCGAGCGGGCATACAGCCAGCGATGGGCAACCCAATCAGTCGCCTGCCCCTGATGCCCGGTCAACTTCGCAAACTCAGCCATCAGCGCCCTGGCGACCAGGTCCGGCGAGTCATCCAGCCGATGTTGAGTCCACTCCGGCGTGGCGTGCAAGACCCACCACTGCCCTGCTCCCTCCCGTCCGGGCTTTGACGAATTATTGGCCAGCCAGAAGAGAGCTTCAGAAGCCGGGCGCATGGCGTCGAACCTTCCCTGAACCGGTTCGGCAAAATGGGCAGCCACCGCCCAGCATGGCAGCATGTTGCCGCTATGCGCCGCAAGGCGGTCTGCAAACTCATGCAGGCCACTACTCTCCAGCAAGTCCTGGGCCTGTGCTGGCGGCGCGGTGATAACCACCTGATCAAAGCCAGTGTATTCTTTGCCGTCGAAATCTGTGAGCCGCCATTGCAAACCATCGCGGGACATACGTGCGATTCTGACCCCGGCATCCAGCTCCACGTGAGCCGACAAAGCACGGGTGATCGCGGTCATTCGGGGCATACCCACAAACCGATGCTCATCCGGAAAAGCCAGCCAACCACGCTCCGGTGACTGAAACCCAAACCGGGCGTTCCAGATACCATAGGAATCCTTTCCGGCCCAGCGGTCCAGAAAGCGCGTAAATCCCGGGTTTCGGGACGTAAAGTACTGGGCACCGATGTCGGCTGAGCCATTCGTGACCCGCTTTGATGCCATACGACCGCCTGGCCCACGACTTTTCTCGAAGACCCGGACACGATGGCCCGAATCGCCAAGCATAATTGCCGAAGTCAGCCCTGCCAGCCCTGAACCAATTACCGCAACGCTCCGTATTGATGAGGTGTCTGATGTCACTTCACACATGGTTGTCTATGACCCGAATAAACAGTTGGTTAACGAACATTCTGAGATGGTTCGATTCTGAAGCCGGTTCGGATCACCTCAATGCGGCTTCCCGCGACTTCAACTGGGTAAGAGTTCTGCCGTTTATAATGCTTCATCTGGCCTGTTTCATGGCCCTTTTTACCGGCACCAGTGCGTTCGCTTTGGGTTTTGCCATTGCTTTTTTTGTAGTGCGAATGTTCGCCATTACCGGTTTTTATCACCGATATTTCTCACACAAAACCTTTAAGACAAGCCGAACCGCGCAGTTCTTGTTTGCTCTTCTTGGTGCAAGCGCAGCCCAGCGCGGCCCACTCTGGTGGGCTGCACATCACCGGCACCATCACCAGCACTCTGACCGGGAACAAGACCTCCACTCGCCCCATCAGGGCGGCTTCTGGTGGTCCCATGTTGGCTGGTTTACCTGCGACGAAGGCTTCGCGATGGATGAGCGCCGCGTCCGGGACTGGTTGAAGTTCCCCGAACTCAGGTTCATCAATCGATTCGACGCCCTGGTGCCTGCCGCTGCGGCGGTCATCATTTTCGGCCTGGGAGAGGCACTTGCCAGCTGGGCACCGGGGCTGGGTACGAATGGCCTTCAGTTGCTGACGTGGGGCTTTTTCATCTCAACGGTGGCCCTGTTCCACGCGACCGTTTCGATCAATTCGTTGTCGCACGTCTGGGGCAAACGACGATTTGAGACCAGTGATGACAGCAGAAACAACGCCTGGCTGGCACTGATTACCCTGGGCGAAGGCTGGCATAACAACCACCATCGATGGCCCCAGTCGGCACGACAGGGTTTTCGATGGTATGAAATCGACATGACCTGGTATGGCCTCTGGCTTTTGGCCAGGCTTGGTATTATCTGGGACCTCAACCCCATTCCCCCTCATATTCAGGAAGAAACCCGGGAACTCGACCGGAAGAGGAGATATCACTCATGACCACCTGTGCCTCCGCAATTGATGTTGGCGCTCCGAATGCCGATCTGCCACAAGTGTTAGATCGCTTCCGTTGCGTATTCAACCAACTGGATAAGGGCAATCTGCACAAACTTCAGGAGGTTTATGGTGAGGATATACAGTTTCAGGACCCTTTCGGCCAGATCAAGGGGCTTGATCAATTGACCGAGTACATGGCGGCCGCCTACGGCAATGTCATCCGCTGCCAGTTTCGTTTTGATGAGCCAGTTGAGCAAAACGGCTGGTGCGCCTTGCCCTGGGTCATGGAATTGCAACACAAACGCATTCGTGGCGGCAGCCCCCTTTATGTTAATGGGATCAGTCATCTGGAAATACGGGATGGCAAGGTCCGTTACCACCGTCTTCCGGTGGTCGGGCGACTGGTTCGCTGGGTGAAGGAGAGAGCCGGATGAGGCAGCCAAGCCATATCTGGCTTACCGGTGCGTCGTCTGGTATTGGCGAAGCACTGGTGCACGAACTCGCCGGCCTGGGCCATAAGTTGATTGTATCCGGGCGCCGGAAAGCTCCACTGGAAAAACTGGTTTCAACCTTCCCAGACCAGGTGTGCCCGGCGGTGGCAGACACCACCAATCCGACCGACCTTCAGAGCATTGCACCGCAACTCGGCCACTTCGGTGATCTTGATACGGTGATTCTGAACGCGGGAACCTGCGAATACCTGGATGTGGAGAACTATGACAGCCAGGTGATCGAGCGCAACCTGACGACCAACGTGCTCGGTACCGCCCGATGCCTGGATATCGCTCTGCCAGCCTTGAGAGCCACCAGGGCCAAAGGCAAGCCTGCGACACTGGTGATTGTCAGTTCGTCTGCGTGGTGGTTTCCCTTTGGGCGAGCCGAGGGTTATGGCGCTTCCAAGGCCGCACTGACTTATTTTGCACGTTCGTTAAGGGCCGACCTGGCAACAGAAGGTATTCGCGTTGTGGTGGTGTCACCCGGATTTGTGAAAACACCGCTCACAGACCGAAACGATTTCCCGATGCCGTTTTTACTGTCTGCGGAGGAAGCAGCCCGAAAAATCCGGATTGGACTGGAGAAAGGCCGAACAGACATTGCGTTTCCAAGCCGCTTCATCTGGTCCCTGAAACTGCTAGCCGCCCTGCCTCAGGGCTTGATCGACCGATTGGCCGCCAACCTGGCGCGGAAAAGTAACCACTGAAGCCGAACCACAGGAATGCCTTGCATGAATCAGGAACGTCAGCGAATTGCCGTGATTGGCGCGGGAGTATCAGGGTTAACTGCCGCCTGGCTGTTGGCCGAAAAGCACGATGTGCAACTCTTCGAGGCGAACGACTACGCCGGCGGCCATACCAATACTGAGCAGGTTCAGGCGGGCGGCCGCTCCTGGCCGGTAAACACGGGGTTCATCGTATTCAATGACTGGACGTACCCTTACTTCATCAAGTTAATGGATCGGCTCGGGGTGCGGTCTGAAGTCAGCGACATGAGTTTCAGCGTCGACTGTCACGCCACTGGCCTGCAATACAACGGAACCAGCCTGAATACGTTGTTTGCCCAGCGCCGAAACCTCCTCAATCTGAGGTTCCTGAAAATGATTCGGGAAATTCTGCGCTTCAACAAGGAAACCCGAAGCGATCTCGCGACCGGCACGATTCCGGACGGAGAAACGCTCGGAGGTTACCTGAACCGGAACGGTTACAGCCGGTATTTCCGTCACTACTATATTGTACCCATGGGTGCGGCGATCTGGTCTGCACCGGAAATCGTGCTTGAGCAATTCCCGATCCGGTTCTTCCTCCAGTTTTTTAACAACCATGGCATGCTTTCCGTAGATGACCGGCCAACATGGCGGGTTATTTCCGGCGGCTCTGCGACCTACGTCCACCGGATGATGGAGCGATTGGGCGATTGCACCCACCTGAACAGCCCGGTTACCTCGGTGGCACGTGATCCGGACGGCGTGACGATTGTGTCAAACGGCAAGACACACCGGTTCGACCAAGTAATATTCGGCTGCCACAGCGACCAGACTCTGGCCATGCTGGACGATGCCACCACCGACGAACAGGAGATTCTTGGTGCCGTTGCTTACCAGAAGAATGATGTGGTCTTGCACACTGACACCAGGATGCTGCCCTCCAATCGCCTGGCCTGGGCAGCCTGGAACTACGCCATTCCGGAACACAGCACCCAGCCAGTGTCCGTGACCTACAACATGAACATTCTCCAGAACTATGACGATGCTCCGGAAACCTTCTGTGTGACTCTTAACCGCAGTAAGGATATTGATCCACAAACAGTGATCAAGCGGTTTGAGTACCATCATCCGGTATTCACCCTTGAAGCGGTCGCCGCACAAGAGCGCTATGACGACATTGGCAATCGAAACCGTACGCACTTTTGCGGAGCATACTGGTTCAATGGCTTTCACGAAGACGGTGTGCGTAGCGCGGTAAGAGTCGCCCGTGACTTCGGGGTGGAGCTCTGACCATGCCCAGTCAGTGGCTCGAAGGTACAATCAGACACCGCCGTAAGCAGCCGGTTCGGCACGAATTTCGATATAACATCGGCCTCCTCGCCATCGACCTCGACGAATGGTCAATCGTTACCAGCGCGAGCCCGTTTTTTTCGCTGGAGCGCCTGAACTGGCTGGCGCTCTATCGTCGCGACTATCTTGACCCAGAGGTCCCTAACCTGCGTCAGGCGGTCTTCAATCGAGTGAAAAGCGCCACAGGATGGGCTCCGGATGGCCCGATTGAGCTGATCACCCACCCACGGTATCTGGGCCACATCTTCAATCCCGTGAGCTTTTATCTTTGCTATGAGCGGGGCTGCCACCCTGAATCGGGTGACATCCCGAGAGCGATTATCGTGCAGATCACCAATACCCCCTGGAAACAACGGCATGTGTACTGCCTCGAATGCATACAACCAGGGTCTGCTTCGGACAACGCCTGGCACACGGAACGTTTTGCCTTCAGCAAACGCTTTCATGTCTCCCCATTTAACGGCATGAACCAGCATTACCGCTGGCTGTTCAGCTTTCGGGGTACCGATCTGCGCATTCACATGAACGTGGAAGAAGAAGGCCACAAGCATTTTGATGCAACGCTGGTAGTCCAACGAAGGGGACTTGATCGTAAAACCCTCCATGAAAGCCTGCGTCGGTTTCCTCTGGAAACCCTCAAGGGTGTTGCCGGCATCTACTGGAACGCTCTGAAACTGAAACTCAAAGGCACGCCGTTTCACACACACCCAGACAAACTGGAAACAAGCGAACGCGCCTGCCGGCGCGGCGTTGAGGATACGGGGCTGGACGTCACCGAAAGGCCATCCGGAAAACACGAGAACGATTCGGCAGGAAGGGTCAGCTCATGGAGAACCTGAACACATCCGTTGAACACCAGCGCTCTGGCCGCCAGCCACTGCCGTTGATCAGCCGTGTGGCCAAAACGCTGGTGTGCCGGCAATTGTCAGCACTTGGTCACGGTCGGATGATCATACGGGAGGCCGGATCAGAAACACTGACCTTCGGGGATGACGACGAGCGCTACCCCAGTGCAGAACTGGTGATTCACAACCACAGTACCTGGCGGGATCTGGTCACCGGTGGCAGTATTGGCGCCGCCGAATCCTATGTAGCGGGGGACTGGAGCTCACCGGATCTGACCGCACTGCTCCGGTTCTTTACTCGCAATCTTGATACCATGAATCGCTTTGAGGACCGGTTTGCGTGGGTCAGCAAGCCTGCGCTGAAAGCTTTGCACTGGCTGAACCGAAACACTCCGGAAGGCTCCCGTAAAAACATCAGCGCCCACTATGATCTTGGTAATGAGCTGTTCCGGTTGTTCCTTGATCCCACCATGATGTATTCCTCCGCTATCTACCCACGTGAGGATGCTACCCTTGAGGAAGCCGCCGTCCACAAACTCGACACCATCTGTCGCAAGCTGGACTTAAGCCCGGAGGATCAGGTAGTCGAAATCGGCACTGGATGGGGAGGCTTCGCAATTCATGCCGCCAAATACTATGGCTGCCATGTCACCACAACCACCATTTCCCATGAACAACTTGAACTCGCCCGGGATCGGGTACGCGCTGAAGGCCTGGAGGACCGAATCACGCTGTTGTTCGACGATTACCGTGATCTCAACGGGAAGTTCGACAAGCTGGTTTCGATAGAAATGATCGAGGCCGTCGGCCCCCAGTTTCTCGACAGTTACCTGTCCCGAATCAGCCAACTGCTGAAGCCCGATGGGCTGGCTCTGATTCAGGCCATCAACATGCCAGAGCAACGGTATGAACGGGCCCTTAAAAACGTAGACTTCATCCAGCGCTATATTTTTCCAGGTAGTTTTATCCCTTCGTTTGGCGCCATTCTCGCCTCGATGAGCCGTGGCTCTGATCTGGTTCTGACTCATTCTGAAGACTTCGGGTTCCACTATGCCCGAACGCTAAAAGACTGGTGCAGTCGCTTCATGGGCTGCCAGTCAGAGCTGGAGAAACTTGGGTATGATCCGTTGTTCCAACGGCTCTGGCACTTCTATTTCGCCTACTGTGAGGCAGGTTTCAGCGAGCGAGCCATCGGCGTTGCCCACCTGTTGATGGCCAAACCGGCCAACAAGCGCGCCAACATCCTGAGCGTACAATGACTTCAGGAAGTGCTCGCAACATACTGAACTTCCTGCTTTTTCAGGTTGGCTGGCTGGCCTGCGTAATTTATCCGGGACTGGCCTCGGCAGGACTGGTGGTGGCGCTTCTGATGCTGCACTTTACTCTGGTCAGCAAGCAACGGTTTGCGGAACTTCAGTTTGTTGGCTTTGGTGTGGTGCTTGGTGGCCTAATGGATACTTTATGGTTCCATGCAGGCGTGCTGGCACTGGATTCCAGCATCGAGGTAATAGCTGCACCACCCTGGCTGATCGCCATCTGGGCCCTGTTCATGACCACCCTGTGCCACTCACTTGGCTGGGTTGGGCAGCGACGCTGGCACCCTTGGTTTTTAGCCCCCGTTGCAGGCCCGTTTGCCTATTGGTCCGCCAGCCATCTCGGCATCGTTGCCCTGCCGAATCTCACTGTGTCTCTGGTAGCCATGGCCATCGGCTGGCTGCTGCTGTTTCCTCTGCTCCTGTTTATCCGAAAAACCCTGTACACGGAGCTGGAACCATGAAGCCCAAACTCTGGGCTCTGCCCCTGTTGGCCTTGATTGCTCTGCGAGCCCACGCTGCCGTATTCGAGTTTGCCGGAACCGCGTTCGATAGAGGAAACGCCCTATACCGCGAGCATCATCGTGTTGATGGAGCCTGTATCCAGGGCATGTTCGCCCCTCGTGACCATAACGTGAACTATTTCAAACAGGAAGGCGACGCCACCTTCGCGACCAAGCAGCTTACTTACCTGGATACGCCGTTCCGGCCGGAAGTACTATTCCACCAACCCTTGTTCGGAGAGCGGCTGCAAATCACCTACCCCAAAGAACAATCGCTGAGCATTGCCTGGCAACCCCCATCCGGCCATGAGAAGGCGTTTTCTGTCGAGGCCGACCCGGCACTGGTGGTGGATTCTGGTTTCGACCACTTTGTCAGAGCCAACTGGGAACGCATCGTCGCCGGGGAGTCGATCACTTTTCGGTTTCTGGCCCCTACCCGCGGTGACCATTATGGTTTTGTGCTGGAGCCTGCCAACTCGGACCAGATTGATGCAGATGTTACCATCCAGATCCGCCCGACCAGCGTGTTGCTCAGATTGTTGGTTGACCCTATCCTGCTCGGGTACCGGGCCGATGGGGCGCTGACAGACTACTTCGGGCTTACCAATGTTCGCCGCGATGAAGACGCCAACCATGTGGCCCACATTCGTTACCAGGTCGTCCGTTTACCGGGTTGTGAACTGACACCCTGATCCCGTCGTTGGCGCCAGACGGCAGAGCCCCCGGGGTGTGTTAAACTCGCGGAAAATTTTTTCGGAGATTTTTCGCTCATGATGTTCGTGTCGTTCAACGTCAACAGTATCCGCACCCGCCTGCACCAGCTGGAAGCCGTCATCCAGCAGCTCAATCCGGATGTTATCGGTCTGCAGGAAACCAAGGTTACCGACGAGGAATTTCCGGTGGAAGCCATTCAGGCACTTGGCTACCACGTTCATTTTCATGGCCAGAAAACCCACTACGGCGTTGCCCTGTTATCACGGGAAGAGCCGGAAAGCGTCGTGAAAGGCTACCCCAGCGACGGCGCAGACTCCCAGCGAAGGCTGATCACGGGCCATTTTACGGTGAACGGAGAGCGCCTGACCGTCATCAATGGCTACTTCCCCCAGGGTGAAAGCCGGGACCACCCGGTCAAATTTCCCGCTAAGCAGAAGTTCTATGCGGATCTGATGCAGTACCTTGATGACCTTGCCAAAACCCCGGGCCACGTTGTTGTCATGGGGGACATGAATATTTCCCCTACCGACCAGGATATCGGGATTGGCCCCGACAACGCAAAACGCTGGTTACGCTCCGGTAAGTGCAGCTTTCTCCCCGAAGAGCGTGAATGGCTTGGTCAGGTTGAGCAACGGGGGTATACCGATGTGTTCAGGCACCTGCATCCGCAGGAGAGCAACACATTCAGCTGGTTTGACTACCGCAGCAAAGGTTTCGACCGGGACCCGAAGCGCGGACTGCGTATTGACCTGATCATGGCCAGTGACAGCCTGCTTCCCAGTGCCCGGGCTGCCGGGGTCGCCTATGAGATCCGAGGCATGGAACGCCCCTCCGATCATTGCCCGGTCTGGGCTGAATTTGAGCTTTGACCGATCGGGACACAACCGATGAAAAAAATTAAAACCAGGGACCGGATACTCAACACCAGCCTGCTGCTGTTCAACAGCCTGGGCGAGCCGAACGTGACGACCCTGCTGATCTCAGACGAAATGGAGATCAGTCCGGGCAACCTTTATTACCATTTCAAGAGCAAGGGCGACATTGTCGAGGAGCTGTTTCAGGCTTATGAAGCTGAAATGCTGGATTTGCTGGCGGTGCCAGAGGATGCGGACGTCCCCATGGATCAGTTCAGCTTCTTCCTGCACCTGCTGTTTGAAGCCGTAGCGCGTTATCGCTTCCTGTATCAGGATCTGGTCAACGTGCTCTCCCGCTATGACCGGCTTCAAGTGAGGTTTCGAAGAATACTGAAGAAAAAAGGCGAGGCGTTTAAGGTACTGTGTGAAAGTTTTCGCCGGCAGGGCATCATGTCTATTCCCGAGGAGGAACTGGCCTCCCTGTGCGAACAACTCACTCTGACGGTGTGCTACTGGAGCAGTTTCGACACCTTATCACACCTGGAGGACCGGGAAGCGGTGGACCCTGGCAGGGGCGTTTACCAGATGCTGCACCTTTTGCTTCCCTACCTGGATGATGACGAACAGGATCAGCTCCGGCTGACCAGCCACATCTATTATCGCTAGACTTATTCTTCCTCGTCGCGGGCTTCGGCCTGGTCACGCAGTTTGGACAGCTCACCCTCAAGAATCTCAATACGACGTTCGAGGGCCTCTATCTCTTCCCGGCGGTGAATTCCCAATCGCCTGAGGGCTCCCGAAACACGCTGGTCAAACATGTGCTCGAGCTTATCCCAGGTCCCGGTGGCCTTGTCCCGAACCTCACCGACCCGGCCTTCAACCGATCGAATCTGCTTTTCCACCACACCGCGGGTTTTTGTCTCCAGCTGTTCCCCTTCCTGCACCAGACGATCAAAGAACTTGCCGGCGTCTTCCTCTGCCTTGGTATACGCCCCCAGGCCCGCCAGCCAGATTTGCCGGGCAGAATCCTTTATCTTGCCCGCCAACTGCGGATCAGTCTCTGGGTTCTTGTCGTCGTGTTCAGACATGCATTCCTCACTGAAAAAGCCCGGCAAAACCGCCAGCTCCTATTGTATTACAGCCAAACCGGGATTGCAGTGGTACCGCTGAAACCCGCACCATTAAAGGCCGCAGTATAACCGCTGATGTCATATGAAAAAATGTTTTCAAACGAAAGTGCCTCTCACTTGAAGTGCTCAGATTATCGTCAATACTTTCCAATACCGGCATCCCTGTTGATGTCGGTTTGTCTGGAAGTCTTTCATGGATACTACTCGCACGCCTCTGCCCGGCATTACCTGCCGGGCTTTTTTTGGTATTATTTCTTAGTAGAATATCGTTATTCCATAATTGAAGTTATGTAGGAGTGTGGAAATGATTGACATCGCCTGGAGCCAGTTCACCCCTGGCACCGCACTGACGGGCGGGCTGCTGATCGGGCTGGCCGCCGCAAGCTTTTTACTTCTGAACGGTCGAATTGCTGGCATCAGCGGCATCCTCGGCGGCCTGCTGACCCCGGCGCGCCAGGACATTCTCTGGCGCGTAGCTTTTCTGGCCGGCCTTATTGGCGCCCCTGTTATCTGGACGCTGGTCGGCAACCTCCCCCCAATCCAGGTCGAAGCCGGCTATCCGGCGTTGATTGTTGCCGGCTTTCTGGTCGGCATCGGAACCCGCTACGGTTCCGGCTGCACCAGTGGACATGGCGTTTGCGGGTTGTCCCGGCTGTCAGTCCGCTCACTGGTTGCAACCCTGAGCTTTATGGCCACCGCCTTCGTAACCGTTTTTGTTATCCGTCATGTGATTGGAGCCTGAATCATGAAGTACAATCTCTTATCGCTTCTGGCAGGCTTGCTGTTCGGCGCCGGGCTGATCGTATCCGGCCTGGCCAACCCAGCCAAAGTTCTTGGATTTCTCGATATTGCGGGCCAATGGGACCCGTCCCTGGCCTTTGTGATGGGGGGCGCCATCCTCGTTGGTCTGTTCGCCTTTGCTGTTGCCCGTAAACGAACGCTGTCATTTCTGGGCTTCACGATGAGGCTGCCCACCAACAAACACATCGAGCCCCGACTGGTGGTTGGTAGCATGCTGTTTGGACTTGGCTGGGGCATTGCAGGATTCTGCCCTGGCCCCGCGCTGCTGGCACTGGGTGCCGGAGAAATCAAGGCTGTGGTCTTTGTTGCATCGATGGTCGCCGGTATGATGGCCTTCGAAATGATCGAACGACGGAAAAGATCGTCAGGTGGAGAATTACGTGGATATCAGAAAAATTGATGACAACCTCTCGGTTTCGCCGCAGATTGCGGTTGAAGACGTAGCCGAAATCGCACGGCTCGGGTTCCGGACCCTGGTCGCCAATCGGCCCGATCGCGAAGAGCCCGGCCAACCGGCCATGGCGGACATTGAAGCCGCTGCCACCGAGCATGGTCTTCAGTGGGTATACTTGCCCGTGGAATCCGGAAACATCACAGACCAGAACGTCGATCAGTTTGCACCCATGATCCGCGACGCCGAAAAGCCCGTACTAGCCTTCTGTCGTTCCGGCACCCGCTGTACGGTACTATGGGCACTGAGCAGTGCCCGTGACCACGGGCCCGAGGAAGTGCTTTCCCGGGCGCGTCAGGCAGGCTACGACATCACAGGGCTTATTCCCCGCCTGATTCAGCAGGCCAACAAGCACTAACCCATCATTCGCGGAACGTTTCAATGCCTTACAACGGGATCGACAGCTACCGTCATAACGAGCCAGACCGGCTGGGTGTACTGATCACTAACCTCGGCACTCCGGACGCCCCAACGCCATCTGCCTTACGCCGGTATCTGGCGGAGTTTCTCTGGGACCCCCGCGTGGTGGAAGTACCAAGACCTTTGTGGTGGCTAATCCTCCACGGTGTCATTCTGCGTATCCGGCCCCGGAAAAGCGCCGAAGCCTATGCCGGCGTGTGGGAAAAGGACGGCTCTCCCCTTCTGATCCATACCGCAAAACAGGCGGAAGAAATCCGGGAGTCGCTCCAGCGGCGCTTTGGCACTAATGTGGTGGTGGGGTTTGCCATGCGGTACGGCAACCCGTCCATTGGGCGGGTCCTGGAAGAGATGCAACAGCAAGGCGTGCGAAAGCTTGTTGTCTTGCCGTTATACCCCCAATATTCCGCCTCCACCAGTGCCTCAACGTTCGACGCCATCGCACGGGATTTCACCAAACGGCGCTGGCTGCCTGACCTGCGGTTCATTTCGCACTACCACGACTTTCCGCCGTATATTGAAGCCATGGCCCGCCATATTGAAGACCACTGGGCTACGCACGGCCGAAAGGAAAAACTGATTCTCTCCTACCACGGCGTGCCGCTGAAATACCTGCTGAAGGGAGACCCGTACCATTGCGAGTGCCATAAAACATCGCGGCTGCTTGCCGATCGACTGGGCCTCGCTGACGGGGAATACCTGACCACCTTTCAATCCCGGTTCGGGCGCGAGGAGTGGCTGAAACCCTACACCGACGAGACACTGAAAGCGCTGCCAGCCAAAGGCATCAAGTCGGTTGACGTATTCTGCCCTGGCTTTTCATCGGATTGCCTGGAGACGATCGAAGAGATCAATGAGGAAAACCGCGAGTACTTCATGGAGTCCGGTGGCGAAGCATTTAGCTACATCCCCTGCCTGAATGCCACGCCCGGCCACATTGAAGCACTGGTTAAGCTAATCGAGGATAACCTTGAAGGCTGGGCGGTACCCGATAACATGCCAGAAACACTCAACGAAAAGGCAACGCTGGCCGAGAAGAGAAAACAGGCAACCTATCCGGGACGCACAGACTTCTGAGTAACGGGGCGACCTCGCCCCGACACCCCCTGCCCGGGCGCGCACGAGATTAGCTTCAACGCTCTGAAGCCTCTCCTTCACGCTCACTTGACTCCGGAGCACACACCACCTGGGTGGCCCGCACCTTTCCTGAATCCGCGATGCTGTCGCCCAGATCCGGAACCGCCTGGCAAAAGGTGCATTCGTCAGGGTCTACCGCACCGCCACCCGTTTCCACATAACGTACCCGATGACTGGCCTGCCCCCGATTTGAAGAAACGGCAAACCGTCGATCTGATCGCTCAGAATGCTTATTGGGGTCCATATGATCAGACATGAAATATTCTCCCGGCATGGAGATGATGGAGTTGACTAATCAGATATGGGGATTGCATGAGGAATTGCAAGAAGAAAAATGGCGGTGGGCCAGGGATTCGAACCCCGGGAAGGCTATTAACCTTCGGCGGTTTTCAAGACCGCTGCATTCAGCCACTCTGCCAGCCCACCGTCTTGTCGAAGAATCGGGAAACTCTTCAACTTGCTGCCTCGTCGACAGCGGGAGGAATCATACCGGATTTGGCTTCTCTGTCAACGCCCTGAAATAAAAACAAAGCAAATTCCGCAGCTTCTGATCAGAGCTTATACAAGATTACCGCATTTTAATGGAATCCAGCCCCTCATTTACTGTCGTAAATGATTGAAAGTTGTGGTTTCGACACTATCATGGTCTACAGTATCCAGTCGCACTAAACGGAGATGACAATGGAGAACAGACAGTACAATTATTCGCAGAACCAGAGCGGTGGCATGATCGCTCGTGGCTCCGCCACCGACGCCATCAGGCCGGAAGCGGTCAAGGTTTTGCGCAACACCTACACCCTGCTGGCCATGACGCTGCTTTTCAGTGCAGTCATGGCAGCTGTATCCATGTCCGTTGGGCTTGGTCGCGGCGCCAGCCTCATCTGCAGCCTGGGCGCTCTGGCTCTGGTTTGGTTTGTTCTGCCGCGCACCGCCAACAGCAGCGCCGGTATCGGTGTCGTCTTCGGGTTTACCGGCCTTCTGGGGCTGTCCCTCGGGCCCACGCTGAGCTACTACCTGCAACTGGCTAACGGTGGCCAGATTGTGATGCAGGCTCTGGGAGGGACCGCACTGGTCTTCTTTGCGTTGTCAGGCTATGTGCTGACCACCAAAAAAGACTTCAGTTTCATGAGAGGCATTCTTGTGGCTGGTCTGGTTGTTGTGCTGGTTGCTGCCCTGGGCTCTATCGTCGCTGCCATGTTCGGCGTTGAGATCACAGC
This sequence comes from Marinobacter daepoensis DSM 16072, assembly GCF_000421165.1. GTDB lineage: Bacteria > Pseudomonadota > Gammaproteobacteria > Pseudomonadales > Oleiphilaceae > Marinobacter > Marinobacter daepoensis. The sequence continues at coordinate 177,382 of NZ_ATWI01000009.1, read as the reverse complement.
GTTCAGCCTGGCGATCAGTGCCGCTATCGTGTTCCTGATGTCAGGCTTTATCCTGTACGACACCAGCCGTATCGTGAATGGTGGCGAACAGAACTACATCATTGCGACCACAGGCCTGTACCTGAATATTTACAACCTGTTTGTGGCTCTGCTCCACCTGCTGTCAGCGTTCAGTGGCGACGATTGATCATCGCGAACCTGGCGTATTGAGAAAACCCCGGCCTTTGCCGGGGTTTTTGCTTTCGGTACACTGACAACCTATTGTTTAGCTGCGACTCACATCCATGCCCGACACTCTTGGCTATACCTTTGTCATTACCGGTGCCCCGTGGACCACCCAGGCACCCCAAAGTGCGCTGTCCGTGGCTCGCGCGGTGCTTGCTGCAGGGCATCGAATAGACCGGGTGTTTCTCTACGGCGAAGGCGTACACCTGGCTTCGTCCCTGGCGTCACCACCCTCAGACGAGCATAACTGGCCACACCTCTGGTCCGCGTTTCTGACAGAACATGAAATCAGTGCGGTCGCCTGCATCGCATCGGCACTTCGTCGTGGCATTGTTGACCCGAAAGAGCAGGCTCGATACGAACTGGAGTCCAGCAACCTCAGATCGCCCTTTGAGATCGCAGGCCTTGGCGAGTGGGTCGAGGGAAATCTCAAGTCTGACCGGGTTCTCTATTTTCACGGGGCAAACTGACCATGAGTACCCTGATTATCATTGATCAGTCACCGTATGGCTCCTGGGCTGGCCGAGAGGCTCTGGACATGACGTTCTCGCTGGCCGCTTTCGACCAGCCTGCGGCGCTTCTGTTTGTGGGCCCCGGTGTCCACTGGCTTTGCCAGGGCCAGAATGCCGATAACCTTGGCCAGAAATCGGTCGAGAAGAACCTGTCTGCTGCTTCGATGTTTGGCGTGGAAGACATTCTGGCCGACGCCGGCTCATGTGCCCGCTACAACCTGGCCATCGAACACCTTATTTCCGGTACAACTCTTGTTGAATCCATCCGGGACACCATCGCCGGATATAACCAGGTCGTTTTTGCCGGATAGGAGCCTTTCTGAATGACGGATACCACGTTGCACATCACCAACAAGGCACCGGACCATCCCCGGTTCCGGTACTGCCTCAGCGCTTTCAAAGAGGGTGATGCACTGATTCTGATGGAGGATGCCGTACTTGCCCTGACCGACCAGGAGCAGGCCCTCCCAAGCACCAGTTATGCGCTGAGCGCCGATGCACAAGCTCGTGCGGTCGCCAACCGAGCCCCCAGACAGCAGCTGATTGACTACAACGACTTTGTGCAGCTAACGGCCACGTATTCAAGAATCATTAACTGGTAACCCACAAGCATGACGAACCGGCCCGCAAGAAATAATGAAGGTTTTCTGGAAGATGCGACCACCTGGTCAGCCCAGGTGGCGGAGGATATCGCTCAGGAAGACAAAATCAACATGACCGAAAATCACTGGGAAATCATATGGTTTCTCAGGGATTTTTATAAAGAGCATGAGATGTCACCTCCCTCAAATCGGCTGTTTGTCAAAGCCGTGAAGGAATCGCTGGGAAGTGAGAAAGGCGACAGCATCTACCTTATGACCCTGTTTCCCGGAACACCGGCCAAAACCGCCTGCCGGATTGCCGGGCTCCCCCGCCCCACCAATTGCCTCTGAGGGGTTTCAGCCCATTATCGCGAACGGCAACCCCGCCATAACCAAAAACTGGGCCAAGCCAGCGACCGCTCCGAACAGGCCGCCAACGAACATCAACTGAACCTCTTCCTCCCGGAATGCTGGCCGCAGGATATCCTGAAACTCTTCGGGGCGAAGCGCCTTCATCTGCCCCGCCAGCACACTGGCAACGACCGGAGCACGCTCCCGGTTAAACGCAGGATCGCTGAACACATCCCGCGTCGCCAGAACCGCCTTCTGATTCATCACCCGTTTCAGCTCTGTATACCCGGTCATTCCAACAGAAACCTGCGCCGCCAGCTTCATGACCAACGAATTATCAAGCATCGGGCGAAGGTGTTTCTGGAGGATGGCGCGGGTTCGTTCCCCATGACGGCCATTGATCATGGCGTCGGCAACCTTCTCTACAGTAATCAGCTCTTCGGCAACCAGGCGGGCCCAGGTATCACTGATCTCTTCCTGCCGCCTGAGGAACAGCCCCTGCAATCGCCAGAACAACACACGGCGCGGGCGCACCGGAGCGAAAATCAGGTTGATGGCAATCCAGTTGGTGATAAAGCCGATAACAAAACCGCCCACAGGCAACAGCCAGGGTTGCGGGTAAAGCACCGCTGCAGGCGCCAGCACGGCACCCATCAAAGCGCCGATTACTGCGCCCCGGTTAATCACAGAACGAAGTTCAACGGCACCTGCCTGCTGGAAAATACGGTTCATCAGGTCCGGATGATTCTGCAGTTCCCGGCTCAGCAATGCCTTGAGATCAACCAGCTCATCCAGATCCGCTCCGAAATCCTCAACCAGCTCTTCAACCCGGCCAGGCAGTTGTTGGCGCGCCCACTGGTATATTCGCGCCCGGACAAACAAGGGCAGGTTGTCCCACAAGACGGGCTGAATTTCATACATGATCTCGTCAATGTACTCGTCCATCCGTGGCGTCACCTGCGCGACCACCTGCTCGACGATGCGATTGGGTTCGAGTTTCTGATAGACCGAGTTGAGATCCCCGAACTTCTGCAACGTCCGGTCAATGCAGATGTGAGCCATCTTTTCCGCCTTGCGGGGAATGACCCCCTGCCAGCCGATAACCCCCACCCCCATAAAACGCACCGGATGGAAAGACATCTGGATGGCCAGCCAGTTTGTGAACCAGCCCACGACGGCCGCCATGAGTGGCACGGACACAAGCGTAAGGTCAGTCAAGCATTACCCCGGAAATCAAAAAGCGTTCGTTCGCTCACAGAGCCCTGGGACTTACCGGGCTCCGGTTCGGTTTACAGGCGGGGATGATGAAGGAACGCTGCAAAAAGACCATTGGCCGTTCCGCCAGAATTGACGGGTGATTGCGGCAGCCACGCAGAGCGCAGAGGCTGCCGAACAAGGAGAGCAACTTACTGATAATAGGCGTTTTCTGTATTCGAGTGGTCCGTCACGTCGCGCACAGCAGAGATCTCGGGGACGCGCTCTTTGAGCGTTTTCTCAACCCCTTGCTTAAGGGTCAGACTCACCGCCGAGCAGCCCTGGCAACCACCCCCGAAACGCAGCACAGCAACCGACTCTTCGACGATTTCAACCAGCGAAACGTCTCCGCCATGGGCCGCCAGGTTGGGATTGATTTCCGAGGCGAGCACATAGTTCACACGATCCGGCAACGGCGCATCGTCAGCCACCTGGGGCACCTTGGCATTGGGCGCTTTGATGGTGAGCTGCCCACCCATCTGGTCCTTGGAGTAATCGACGTAGGCGTCTTCCAGAAACGGCACGGAATTGTGATCCAGATACAGCGTAAACTTCTCCAGGTCGACCTGCTCGTCTGTTGGCACTACCTCGTTGGGAGGACAGTATGCCAGACAGGTTTCTGCGTTGCGGGTACCGGGCTGGGTGACAAAAATACGCACCCCCATGCCTTCTACATCCTGCTTTTCAATCAGTTGCGCAAGATAGTCCCTTGCGGAATCAGTCACAGTTACCAGAGCCATGCTTCCTACCTGTTTTCAAGTTTGGTTAACATTTTATGAGAGATCGCCGAAACATAAAAGACCAAGTAAAATAGTCGGGCTTTAAATCGGTAATCAGTTTCCCTTATGCGCGGCCCTGGCACAGGTGGCCGGAGCGTTACTTGATAATGATCATCCGTACTAAGACGACTTACCGCATTTTTGCTATGATCCCGCGCCACAACGAAAAACACGCCGTTAATAACGACACCCGGATGAGTTTCCTATGACCGATCGTAAAAAACGCCTGGAACTGCTGCAGCAAGCTCTCAAGGAACGCATTTTGATTCTTGATGGTGGCATGGGCACCATGATCCAGAACCAGAAACTGGATGAAGCCGCATTCCGGGGCGATCGGTTCAAAGATTACGAGCGCGAGGTTCAGGGCAATAACGATCTGCTGAGCCTCACCCAGCCAGCCCTGTTGCGCGGCATCCACGCCGATTACCTGGATGCCGGCGCGGACATCATCGAAACCAACACGTTCAACTCCACTCAATTGTCCCAGGCCGACTACGGCATGGAATCACTGGCAAGAGAACTGAACGTTGCATCAGCACAACTGGCACGGCAGGTTGCCGACGAGTTTACCCGGAGAAATCCGGGCAAGCCCAGGTTTGTTGCCGGTGCGGTCGGCCCTACCTCCCGTACCGCTTCCCTTTCGCCAGACGTGAACAACCCCGGTTTTCGGAACGTCGACTTCCAAACCCTCGTAGACAATTACTATGAGTCGGTCTCAGGCCTTGTAGAAGGTGGCTCAGACCTGATCCTGATCGAAACCATATTCGATACCCTGAATGCCAAGGCCGCCATTTACGCCACCCAGCAGTTCTTTATCGACAGCGGTATTGAGCTGCCCATCATGATCTCAGGCACCATTACCGATGCCTCTGGCCGGACCCTTTCCGGGCAGACCACCGAGGCCTTCTACAATTCCATAGCCCACGCCAGACCGATTTCCGTGGGTCTCAACTGCGCCTTGGGTGCCGATGCTCTGCGGCCGTACATCGAGGAACTATCCGCCAAGGCCGAGACCTACGTTTCAGCCCATCCAAACGCGGGGCTCCCGAACGAATTCGGCGAGTACGATCAGACCCCCGAAGAAATGGCCGACATCATCGAAGGCTTTGCCAAAGATGGTTTTCTGAACATTATTGGCGGCTGCTGCGGCTCTCGCCCGGACCACATCGAGGCCGTGGCCAAAGCGGTATCCAAATACCCACCACGAAAGATTCCAGAGCGCCCAAAGGCGCTGAGACTGTCGGGGCTTGAACCATTTACCGGAGATGAGAACACCCTGTTTATTAACGTTGGCGAACGCACCAACGTAACCGGTTCTAAACGATTCCTCCGGCTGATCAAGGAAGAACAGTACGAAGAAGCGCTCAGCGTGGCCCGTGACCAGGTAGAGAACGGCGCTCAGGTCATCGACATCAATATGGACGAAGGCATGCTGGATTCTCAGGACGTGATGGTGACGTTCCTGAACCTGGTTGCCTCAGAGCCCGACATCTCCCGCGTCCCCATCATGATCGACTCTTCCAAATGGGACGTGATTGAAGCAGGCCTGCGCTGCATTCAGGGCAAGGCGGTGGTCAACTCGATCAGCCTGAAGGAAGGCGAAGAGGAGTTCATCAAGCGCGCGAAAGACTGTATGCGTTACGGCGCTGCCGTTGTTGTCATGGCATTCGATGAGCAAGGTCAGGCTGATACTTTCAGGCGTAAAACAGAAATCTGCAAGCGGTCTTACGATGTACTGGTCGGCATTGGCTTCAATCCCGGCGACATCATCTTTGATCCGAATATCTTCGCGATTGCCACCGGCATCGAAGAACACAACAACTACGCCGTGGACTTCATCAACGCCACACGCTGGATTCGGGAAAACCTGCCCTATGCGTCCATTTCCGGGGGCGTCAGCAACGTGTCTTTCTCCTTCCGGGGCAATGATGCCGTTCGGGAGGCAATCCACTCCGTGTTTCTGTATCACGCCATCAAAGCAGGCATGAACATGGGGATCGTCAACCCCGGCCAACTGGTGATCTACGATGAGATTGAGCCTGGCCTGAAGGCCCTGGTAGAAGATGTTGTGCTTAACCGCCGGGACGATGCGACGGACAGGCTCCTCGAAGCCGCCGAACAGTTCAAAGGTAAAGGCGGAAAGACACAGGAAGAAGACCTCGCCTGGCGCGAATGGCCGGTGGAAAAACGTCTGGAACACGCCCTCGTCAAAGGGATAACAAACTACATTACCGAGGACACCGAAGCCTGTCGCCAGAACGCCAGCCGCCCCATTGAGGTGATTGAAGGTCCTCTGATGGACGGCATGAACGTTGTTGGCGACCTGTTCGGGGATGGAAAAATGTTCCTTCCGCAGGTGGTCAAAAGCGCTCGGGTTATGAAGCAGGCTGTGGCTTACCTCATCCCCTACATTGAAGCGGAAAAAAGCGAAGACCAGCAGGCCAAAGGCAAGATACTGATGGCCACGGTCAAAGGCGATGTTCACGACATCGGCAAAAACATTGTGGGTGTAGTGCTGCAATGCAACAACTATGAAGTCATCGACATGGGCGTCATGGTGCCCTGCGACAAGATTCTGGAGACCGCCAGGAAAGAAAATGTCGACATCATTGGCCTCAGCGGCCTGATCACACCGTCGCTGGATGAAATGGTTCACGTTGCCCGCGAAATGCAGAGGCTGGATTTCCAGATTCCCCTGATGATCGGCGGTGCCACCACCTCAAAAGCTCATACAGCGGTTAAGATCGAACCCCAATACAAGAACGACATCGCCCTGTATGTGTCTGACGCCTCGCGATGCGTGAACGTAGCCTCACAACTGCTCAGCAAAACCGCCAAGCCAGCTTTTGTAGAGGCGGCACGAACCGAATATGACGAGATTCGGGAACGCCGGAAGAACCGTGGCGACCGTACCAAACTGGTGTCACTGACCGAAGCCCGCGCCCGTGCGCCAAAGATCGACTTCGAGAACTACCAGCCTCCGGCTCCAGCCTTTACCGGCGTCAGAGCGTTCGAGAACTATGACCTGAACGAACTGGTGGACTACATCGACTGGACGCCGTTCTTCATCTCCTGGGACATCGCGGGCAAATACCCGACCATCTTTGACGATCCGAAACGAGGCGAGGCTGCCCGCACCCTGTTTGAAGACGCCCAGGTACTGCTGAAACGGATGATCGCGGAGAAACGAATCACGGCTAAAGGCGTGATCGGCTTCTGGCCGGCCAACCGCCGCGGGGATGACGTTGTGGTGTATACCGATGAATCCCGGACCGAAGAGCGGGGCACGCTGCACCACCTGCGCCAACAGGATGAAAAAGCCCCGGGCAAGCCAATGATGGCGCTGTCGGATTTTGTCGCACCAGAAGACAGCCATCAGAAAGACTACGTTGGAGGATTTGCCGTAACGACCGGGATCGGCGTGGATGAGCTGACCGAAGAATTCAAGAAGGCTCATGATGATTACAGCGCAATCATGGTTCAGGCGCTTGCCGACCGGCTGGCCGAGGCATTTGCCGAGTGCATGCATGAGCGGGTGCGCAAGGAGTTCTGGGGGTACGCAACCGATGAACAGATGACCAACGACGATCTGATCAAAGAACGCTACCGCGGCATCCGGCCGGCACCTGGCTATCCTGCCTGCCCAGACCACACGGAAAAGGCCACACTGTTCAGCCTCTTGGATGCCACAGCAAACACCAGCCTCCAGCTGACCGAGCACTTTGCCATGTATCCGACGGCAGCGGTATCCGGCTGGTACTTTGCGCATCCGGAATCCAAGTACTTTGCCGTCGGCAAAATTGGCGTTGATCAGGTTGAGGACTATGCTGAACGCAAAGGACTTTCCAAAGCAGAGGCCGAACGCTGGCTCATGCCCAGCCTGGCGTATGATCCGGCCGAATAACCTGAGGCGGACACCATGAGTGACACAACCGATAACAACAATCGTCACCAACAGCCCCCCCGGACCCCGGGGGTGCTCAGGATCATGCAAAGCATTCTGGCCGGCGCATTTGGCGTTCAGTCTGATAAACGCCGCCGCGAAGACTTCTCACACCATAGCCCCTGGCCCTACATCATCGCGGGCATCCTGTTCACCACAGGCTTCGTTGGGGCACTGATTCTCGTTGTACAGGTGGTTCTGTCCGGGCAGTAGTTATTGCCCGGCAACCCAAACCACGGCGAATCCAACCGCGAGAAACACCAGCAACACAGCTGCTACAGCGTCTGCCTGACTGTCTGAATGTACCGATTTTTTCATGGTTCCGACTCTCCCTGCTGCTGCCTGCCGATTTTGTTTTTCTGCACTCAATCCAAGTAAAGCAGCAAATTGATATTCGTCCAGTAGCCTGCCCCCGCCTTATCACCTCAATCGATAATGTTATGTTGAAATAATCATTTTGAGAATAAAAACTCAGTGGTATCCTGCCTCGCAGGAATAAGGCCGGGTCTATGAAACCCGGCCAGAACTTGAGCTTTTCTGATGCAGCAGGCAGGACGTTCCACTATGTACGTTTATGATGAGCACGATCGGCAAATTGCCGCAGAGCGTGTCGCCCAGTTCCGGGACCAGACCGAGCGCGCCCTCGCCGGCGAACTGTCCGAAGAGGAATTTCTCCCCCTTCGGCTCCAGAATGGACTCTACGTCCAACGTCTTGCGCCGATGCTTCGCATCTGCATTCCTTATGGAATGCTCCGGTCCGAGCAACTTCGCCGGTTGGCCCGGATCACCCGGGACTATGACAAGGGCTACGCTCACTTCACCACGCGCACAAACCTTCAGTTGAACTGGCCAAACCTGGAAGATGTTCCAGACATTCTGGGCGAACTGGCTGAAGTTGAAATGCATGCCAACCAGACCAGCGGCAACTGCATTCGAAACACCACAACCGACCCGTTCTCCGGCGTTCAGGTAGACGAGATTGCAGACCCCCGCCCTTACTGCGAAATCATCCGCCAGTGGTCGACGTTCCATCCGGAGTTTGCGTTTCTGCCAAGAAAGTTCAAAATTGCCGTGAACGCCTCCGAGAAGACCGACCGCGCCGCCATTCGTGTACACGACATCGGCTTGCAACTCACGCGCAATGATCAGGGCGAGCTTGGGTTCAAGGTGCACGTTGGTGGCGGACTGGGCCGCACCCCCATGGTTGGGCCTGTCATTCGTGAGTTTCTGCCGGAACTCGACCTGCTGACTTACCTCGAAGCCATCGTCCGGGTCTACAACCGTTATGGACGTCGCGACAACAAATTCAAGGCCCGTATCAAGATACTGGTCAAGGCGCTCAGCCCCGAAGGGTTTGCCGAGAAAGTCGAAAATGAGTGGGCTCATATCAAAAACTCGCCATCTCGCCTCACACAGGACGTGGTTACCCGATTCCAGAGTTACTTCACTGAGCCCGCCTACGAAACGCTGACCAACGCGACCGACCTGCTCGCGAGCCAGCGTTTCGAGAATCGCGAATTCGACAAATGGCTCACCCACAACGTCAACGAGCATAAAAAGCCCGGGTACGCCATCGTCACCCTCACCCTGAAGAAAACCGGTACGCCACCGGGAGATGTAACCGATGTGCAGCTCGAACAGATCGCCGAGCTTGCCGATGAGTACAGCTACGGTGAAGCGAGGGCAACCCATGAACAGAACGTTGTCCTCGCGGATGTTCGCCAGGACCGGCTCCACGAGCTCTGGCAGAAGCTGATCCCTCTGGGGTTTGCCACGGCCAACCTGAATACATTGAATGATGTTATCTGTTGTCCCGGAGGCGATTTCTGCGCCCTGGCCAACGCCAAGTCGATTCCGGTTGCGGAGGCAATTCAGCGTCGTTTCGACAACCTGGATTACCTGTACGATCTCGGCCCTATCGATCTGAACATTTCGGGATGCATGAATGCCTGTGGTCATCACCACGTAGGCAATATCGGGGTGCTCGGCGTCGACAAAAAAGGTGAAGAGTTTTACCAGATCAGTCTCGGCGGGTCATCGCACCATGATGCCACCATTGGCAAGATTCTCGGCCCCTCCTTCGCCCGCAACGAAATGCCAGACGTGATCTCCAAGCTGATTAACGTTTACGTGGAAAACCGGACCGAAGAAGAAACCTTCCTGGACACCTATCGCCGGGTGGGCCTGGACCCATTCAAGGAGCGGGTATATGCCTGATGTAATTGCCGCTGACGGCACAATTCGTAATGACGACTGGGTCGTGGTACCCCGCCCTGTGGCAGGAGAGTCGATCGACATCCCGGCCAACACCCCTGCATTGATCCCCGTTGATCTGTGGCTGGCCGGCTATGAGCACTTTGCCGGCAATGCAAAGATCGGCGTCTGGTTTGACAGCCATGATGAGCCGGAATTACTTGCCGGAAAAGTGGCAGAGCTGCCATTGATAGCGGTGAACTTTCCACGATTTGTGGATGGCCGCGGCTACAGTATTGGCCGGCTTTTGCGGGAGCGCTTCGAATACCACGGAGAACTTCGAGCCATCGGCGATGTCCTCCTGGACCAGCTGCAGTTCATGAAGCGTTGTGGTTTTGACAGCTATGCCTTGCGCTCAGACAAAGACACTGCGAAGGCGGCGAAGTGTCTTAACTTTTTCTCTCAGACATACCAGGCCGCGACCGATACGAACCAGCCCCTGTTCCGTCGACGGGCCTCGTGAGCCGGAGCACCGGCGCATGAGCCATCATGCACCGGTGCTTCTCCCACGTCACTGAATTTTCTGATTCCGGAACGCGCTTAACACTTTCCAGATTGTATGCTCCAGTGCCGCACTGGTTGCCAACCCCAGCTTTTCTGGCAACGACCTTTTGCGCTGGAACGACACAGCAACAACGTCGCCACGCTCACAGGCTTCAATGAGATACTCATCGGACGTTTTGATTTCATCAATAAGCTTCACTTCAAGAGCCCGCTTACCAAACCAGATATCACCATTGGCCACTGCCTGTATATCCAGATCCGGCCGACGCTCCCCGACATACTCTTTGAACAGAACATGAGTATCCTCAAGGTCCTCCAGAAATTTCTGGCGGCCTTTGTCGGTGTTTTCGCCAAACACGGTCAAGGTTCGCTTATGTTCGCCCGCCGTCAGAACTTCAAAATCCACGTCATTCTTCTTAAGGAGGCGATGGAAATTGGGCAGTTGCGCAACAACACCGATGGACCCCAGTACGGCAAATGGCGATGCAACGATCCGGTCCGCAACACAGGCCATCATGTAGCCCCCACTGGCTGCCACCTTATCGACGCAGGCCGTCAGCTTTACCCCTTTCGCCCGAACGCGGTCCAGCTGAGCGGACGCCAGACCATAGGCATGAACCAGACCTCCTCCGCTCTCCAACCGGATCACGACTTCGTCGGTCTCAGGATTCGCGACGCTTAACACCGCTGAAACTGAACGCCGCAACGTGTCGGTATCGCTTGCTTTGATGTCGCCATCGAAATCAATCACGTAAATTCTGGCCTTAGCACTCTCTTCGGCATCGGTGTCCGACTGTTTTTTTGCAGCCTTCTTTTCCGACTTTTCCTCTTTCTTCTTTTTCTTCTCCCAGGCCTTGCGCTCTGCATCGGTCATCAGCCTGGCTTCGATTGACTCTTTCAAGCGCCGATACTGCTCGTTCAGCTTGCGAATTCTGAGCTCGCCCTCACCCTCATGATCATCCCGGTCCCTTTGGGTTGCCGACAGAATGATCGACACGAAAATTATCGCAGCCACCACAAACGTCGCCACCTTTGCGAGGAACAGGCCATACTCGGTCAGAAATTCCAAAATGCGGTCTCCACACGGTTTATCAAGCCACGAAGTGTACCGCCTTGGCCAAGGCGTGATAAGCCCGCAGCAAAATTAAAACAAGCGTTCGATCAAGCTTGACACGAACCCACTCTAACCATAAAGTCGGATTGCGAGGTTGGCGCTACCCAGGCTGCTGTACCGGCGCCTTTGCCAGGGATCACTAGTCGTCACCATGACATGACATGACAAGACAACCACCAATAAGGGTAAAACAATGTCTGTAGCTCAGGTATTTGAAAAACTCGAACAGAACTTCAACGCAGACGCAGCACAGGGCCTCGACCTGGTCTTCCAGTTCGACATTGAAGACGACAAAACATACCACCTCGTGATCAACGACGGCAGCTGCAAGCTGCACGACGGCGCACACGACGACCCTTCCGTTACCCTGATCATGAACTCCGAAACCCTGCAGGGCATCGTTTCTGGCGAGACCGACGGCATGCAGGCATTCATGGCAGGCCAGCTGCGCGCAGAAGGCGACATGATGCTGGCCACCAAACTGGGCGAACTGTTCAACATGGGTTAATTCCCGGCTCAGTCCAGCCAGATACAAAAAAACCTGCGTCATCCGCAGGTTTTTTTATGCATCGTTAAGGCTACTCTCACAAACCGACATCATCCAGTGAGCTTTGGGCCAGCTTCAGCAAATCGACATTCCGGTCTTCCCGGCGCCCAACCCCCTCAATGTAATACTCAAGAGAAGTCAGCGCATCGGCAAGAGCCTCAAGAACCTGGGGCGACGGTGCCTCACGCGCATCCAGCAATTGATCCTGGATGGATGCTGCAACCCGGGCTATGACATCGGCCGCCATGGGATCATCCACCATCTGCAACCCACCCCAGATACTGCGCAGCGTGCCCGGGAGATTTGCCAGATGAAGTTTGTCATAGTCTGATTCGATGAACGCTGTAATGGCTCGCTTGGCCAGCGTAAGTGCACTCCGGGCCTCATCAGCCACCACCCAGACAGCCTCCTGCAGATAGACAGACTCTTCCCGGCTCCGTTCAACGCCCGCAAGGGCATCCGTCTCGGAGGTAATGCCCCGGGTGACAATCTGCATCACCGCATCCTCAACTCCCAGAACGGAATCGGCAAGACGATAGAGTTCATCCTCGGCAGGTAGCCGGTTCTCCTCTTCCCACTTGCGCAGCCTCTTAGCTTCTTCACGAGAAATGCCAGCCAGCCGACTCAGATCCAGCATCACCAGCGTATTGGCCAGTCGTTCCAGGCTATCGGCTATCGAGGCCAGTTCCGCAAGGTCCGGCTCGATGCCACGCTCAATAATGTCCAGCTTGTCCTTAAGCTGATTCAATTCTTCCTGAAGCGCTTCCGACAACGACTTGAGCACATCCGCACCCGGGCCATAAAGCCGGCGGGAATGGGCCTCAAGAATAGCATCCGGGAATTCCGCAGGAGCCAGTCGGTAGGCAGAAAGCACCCGCGCAACCTCCGGGTTGGCCGAACCGCTGCGGTACAGCAGATATACGAGGTCCTTGATCAGGGACTCCGGGGCATCTTTGGCGGTAGCTACTTTGCCAACATAGACCACTTCGCGGGCATACCGCTCAATGCGCATCAGCAGGCGTTTTCGGGCTTTATTAAAACCCATTGCCCGATCGAGCATGGTGTCTGAAACCAGGGCGAGCAGGCACCACATCTGCCCCATTGGAGCGCCCTGGCACAATCGGGCCAGCCCCCGTGCAGATCTCGCCATCAGTTTTTTACTGACTGTATCGTTGCGATCACGGAGGATGCCCAGAAGCGCGACCTGAAAAGTCAGGCGCATCCTTCGGGCCAGTATTTCGTATTCCGAGTCCCCTTCATCCAGGGACTTGAGTGACAGATCCCCACAAAAATCCGGGCGCTCCTTCGTATCAATCTCGAAGAAGCAAGACTCCGGGTAAGGTTTCTCACGGCGAGCCTCGCGGAGATCATTGATAACCGGCAGCAAAAGCTCCGGGTGATCTTCCCGCTGCTGATGATAGTACTCAACGTAACGCCGGAGTATGAACAAGGCACTGTTCAGGGCGGTCAACAGGATATTCTTGTCATCATTAGCCCCAACCGGGACGTCGTTGGCGAGATACACGGCCTCTTGGCAGAGGAGCGTGCCGCCCCGAAGCTCAACCAGAATAAATATGCCCCGAAGCTGGTTGATATAATCGACACAGTTCTGCAGGTCTTCACCACTTTCGCGGTTTTCCTGAAAGCGCTCAAGGCTGGATTCTGCCTGCTTGATGGTCTGCTCTATTTCACTTTTGACCAGATCAAACGACTGCGATTTCGTCGCCAGAGACGATTGAACCATAAACGCTTCCTGTTAATTTGCGGAGACTACCGCATCCTGTTCGTGAACTGCAGCCTGCATACAGGCAGGACCTTCCAGCCCAGGCAGGCAACTCCTTGTCCTTGCCTGAACGGTTCGCAAAAAACTGGCGAACTTATCATTACTTATAACACAAAACTCAAGTAGCTCAAGAAACCCGGAATGTAACAAATGGTACAGTCGGACCTGGTTCTCATTCTGCTCACTGTAATCTGGACCAAACGGTTTCGCCGGCTTGTTTCTCCATCATCGACATAAACTCATCGTGTGCCGAGACTTCTTCGTCACTGGCATGGACGATGGCCAGCGCCGGCCGGTCTTCAGAAAGCCGCCGAATACCACCAATACCACCTTCATCTCCCGAACCCGCATCCAGAGACAACGCGGTTTGACCACCTGTCATCAACAGGTAAACGTCGGCAAGGATCTCGGCATCCAACAACGCGCCGTGCAAGTCGCGATTTGAGTTGTCTACACCATAGCGCTTACACAAAGCATCCAGGTTATTTTTCTGCCCCGGGTGTTTTTTGCGGGCAATTGCCAGCGTATCCACTACCCCGCAATGATCAGCAGTTTTACGAACCGGCTTTAGGCGGGCAAACTCAGAGTCCATAAAGCCCACGTCAAACGCGGCGTTATGGATGACCAGTTCTGCCCCTTTGATGAAATCAAAAAACTCATCGGCAATCTCTGCAAATTTCGGCTTGTCGGCCAGAAACTCATTCGTGATCCCGTGGACCGTGATCGCTTCGGCTTCAACCTCCCGCTCAGGGTTGATATAAACGTGATAATTGCGGCCAGTCAGTTCCCGCTCAATAACTTCGACACAACCGATCTCGATAATCCGGTGGCCTTCATTTGGATCAATACCTGTGGTCTCGGTATCCAGTACGATCTGTCTCATGGCAAATCAACTCTTAGAACTTGAATCAGAATCATCCGACAGGTAACCGGCTATCAGGAACCGGTCAGCTCGGTGACACCCTTGTTGGCGAGCTCGTCAGCCAACTCATTATCGGGATGGCCGGAATGCCCTTTTACCCAGTGCCAGTTCACGGTATGACGCCCCGTCTCGGTATCCAGCTCCTGCCACAGGTCAGCGTTTTTCACCGGTTTTTTGGCAGCCGTTTTCCAGCCATTGCGCTTCCAGCCAGGCAACCACTCCGTAATGCCTTTGCGGACATACTGGGAATCTGTATACAGTTCGACTTCGCATCTGCGCGTCAGTGCCCGCAAGCCACGAATGGCAGCCATCAGCTCCATTCTGTTGTTAGTCGTTTGCGGTTCACCACCGTGCATCGTCTTGGAGGCGTCACCGTAACGCAGGACCACCCCCCAACCTCCGGGGCCAGGATTCCCCTTACAGGCTCCGTCGGTATACATCACAACTTTTCCAGCCATTACTGCTCCTGCTCTGAACTCTCCCGGCCGACCCGGCCAGAACTGTGGCCTGCACAGCCACTGGATACACCGACTGTCCCTGACAACGAAATCACCTTGCTTTTACGCCACGGCGCGCTCGTCCGGATCCGGGCACACTCCCGTTTACGGGCAAGGATACAGTAATAGGCCCCAGTGGGAAGCAGATGCGCCGTTCCCCGGACCGACAATCGCTCTCGTCTTTGGCTGCTACCAACCGGTTTCTGTACCGGAAGCGTACTGAAATAAGTACCACTGTTCTCGAGCTCAAACCCCAGCAATCTTAGCCAGTCCTCCATTCGCGAGCGCATTAAAATCCGCCCGCCCCAGGGCCCGTGCCGATGCCTGAAGATCAGCTTCCTTGCGCCCCAAAGACTAAAAGGATTAAAACCAATCAATGCTATTCTGCCTTCGCCTCGAAGCACCCTGGAAGATTCCCGCAGTACCTGGTGCGGATCTGGTGAGAAATCAGCTGCGTGGTGGAGAATCACCAGGTCCATGGAGTCTCCCGGAAAAGGCAATTCATCAGAATCACAAACGGCAACGCTTTCCGGCATGTGGGCATGCCACGCCGGACAGGTAATGATTTTCTGCGCGAAATCCGTTCCACTAGCCAGCGGCAGTCGGTGACTCAAGCCAACCTGGAGTTGTCTGGCTCCCGTCAGACCGTACAATTCCCGGTCAAGAACGGCCCGCTGGCTTGCCAGAAGCGCGCGCCCCAAAGGCGTCTGAATCCAGCGTTCAAAACTCTCATGCCGTACTGAATAATCAATTACGCCGTTGCCTGCCACTCTGGCCCCCTGTTCCTTCGCTCAATGACGGATACTGCACATGCAGTCGGCCACGCCTTGGGCTATGCCCCGTGTTGGATTATCATAACAGGCACATTCAGCAAGCACATGGGGTGGCCACATTGCGCATTCATCCGGTTCCGGCGTTTTCCGACAACTACATCTGGTGCCTGTCCGACCCTGAATCCGGCAAGACGCTCATTGTAGACCCCGGGCAGGCTGACCCGGTTCTGGACTACCTCAATACCAACGGATTAACGGCCGACGCCATTCTGATCACTCATCACCACCCGGATCACACCGGTGGGGTAGCCAGTATCCGTCAACGCGTTCCGGATGTCCGGATTATCGGGCCTCAGAACTCCCCTTTCAAAGGCGCGACCGAAACGGTTCGCTCGGGGGATGAAGTTGCCTGGGAAGGGTTGATATTTCATGTTATGGCCGTCCCAGGGCACACACTTGATCATGTCGCTTATTTCAGCAACACCCAGGTGAATGACAACACCGTCTTGTTTTGCGGAGACACATTGTTTGCCTGCGGGTGCGGCCGCCTGTTCGAGGGCAGCCCGGAGCAAATGCATCATTCTCTTAAGAGCCTGCGACAACTTCCTGATAACACAGCCGTCTACTGCGCTCATGAATATACGCTGGCTAACCTTCGGTTTGCTAGGCACTGGCTTCCGCACGATCAAGCCCTGGCGCAGTTTGAAGCCGATTGCGTTGCGCTGAGGCAACAGGGGAAGCCTACCGTTCCGACCACCATCGGCCAGGAAAAACGCCTGAACCCTTTCCTGCGCTGGGACGACGTCGACGTGATTAAAGCGACGGAAGAGTACTGCAGCCAGAAGCAGCTCCCGGCTACCTCTGACTGCGAAATCTTTGCCGCCATCAGGCACGGCAAGGACCATTTCTAAGTGATTGGGAGCGCATTAACAATTTATCTCACAGACGTAACACGGGGCAGCTTGACCGTTCTGAAAACGCTCCCATAGAATTTCACACAATTATTGTTCGTAACTTGTTAAATATGCCGGCCATTTTTACAGATAAACGTCGGCGCTATCCGGAAACCCGTTTTATGCCGGTCAAACGACTCCCTTTCGTTATTCTTGCATCTACTTTTTTCAGTGGTTGCAGCACCAGCCAGGTCGCAGAGAACTGGCACACCCCATCCGCCTGGTTTGAAAACGACAAGCAGGAGCAGCGGACCGATCCACTGGACTCCGAGCAGGTCGTTGTGGCCAAAGGTGACGAAGACCTCAAAGCCGATGTAGCAGCCGGCAACGGCAAAGACAGCGGCGCAAACGCGCGGCTGGACGACGCCATCTCACCCGAGCTGAGGGCTCAGGCACAGGAGGCCAGGGAGAAACTGGATAACCCGAGGCACGCGGATGGTGCCACCCACAACGACGATCTCTGGTCCCGGCTCCGTGCGGGCTTTGCAATGGACCATTCTGTCGATAACGAGCGGGTTCAGGCTCAACTCGACTGGTACGCACGCCACCCGAGGTACATTGATCGTGTGGTAGAAAGAGGTTCACGTTATCTGCATTACATTATCGAAGAAACGGAAAAACGGGGCCTCCCAAGCGAAATGGCCCTGTTGCCAGTTGTTGAAAGCGCCTTCGACCCATTCGCCTATTCCCATGGCCGGGCCGCTGGCTTGTGGCAGTTTATTCCCTCGACCGGGAAGTACTTCGGACTGACCCAGAGCTGGTGGCACGATGACCGGCGGGATGTGATCGCCGCCACCGATGCCGCGCTGACGTACCTTGATCGCCTTGCAAATCGGTTTGACGGTGACTACACACTGGCGCTCGCGGCCTACAACTCCGGCGGCGGCACCGTTTCCAGCGCTATGCGCCGTAATCGCAACGCTGGCAAGCCAACGGATTACTGGTCCCTTAGGCTTCCCACAGAAACCCGTCATTACGTGCCGAAACTGATCGCACTGGCCAAAATCTTTGACGACCCCAAAGCCTATGGCGTGGACCTCCCTCCCCTGAAAGATGAACCTTACTTTGACGTGGTCGAAACCGGCTCCCAGCTGGATCTTGCCCAGGCCGCGGAGCTGGCCGGCGTGGATATCGACGAAATATATCTGCTTAACCCATCGTACAATCGCTGGGCCACCAATCCAGATGGCCCTCACCGCCTGCTCGTTCCGACCCGGCAGGCAGAGTCATTCCGCGCAGCCCTGTCTGAATTTCCGAAGGAACAGCGGGTCTCGTGGCAGAACTACAGCGTCCGAAAAGGCGACAGCCTGAACTCCATCGCTCGCCGATTCTCTACCACACCACCCGTCATCCGGCAGGTCAACAAACTCAACAGTGACCTCATCCGGATAGGCCAGCAACTGCTCATTCCGTCCGCCAGCAAGGGGTCAGATACATACGCACTGAGCCAGAGCCAGCGCCTGGAGCGAACTCAGGACCGAAAACGAAAAGGCAATAAACTTCGCTACACCGTCCGTCGCGGAGACACCTTCTGGGACATTGCCCGCGAGCATCGGGTATCGGTTCGCGAAGTTGCTGCCTGGAACGGCATGGCACCAGGCGACCCGCTGATTCCGGGAAAAGACCTGGTGATCTGGTCCAATACCGCCAAAGCATCATCCATGGTAGCCACAAACAGTCGCGGTAAAGCCATGGTCCGTAAAGTCGGTTACCGGGTACGCAGCGGCGACTCGCTGTCTGCCATCGCCAGCCGTTTCTCCGTGAATGTGCGGGACATCGCATCATGGAATGATCTTAATACAGACCGTTATCTCCAACCCGGGCAAAGTCTGGTACTCTACGTGGATATAAGAAACAGCCCGTAACGTGCGAGAACCATGATAAAAAAACCGAAAGCGTCCATGCTGAGCAGAGTCACGGCGACGCTGGCTCTGGTAGCAACAGCCTGTTTCACCGTGGCAGACGAGGGCGGCTCAGGCGCCCTCACCCCATCCCACGGGATCGCCATGCACGGTGAGCTGAAGTATCCGGAAGGCTTCAGCCATTTCGACTACGTCAACCCCGAGGCACCCAAAGGGGGCGAGTTGAAACTGTCCGTGGTTGCCAACGGCTTTGACAGCTTTAACCCTTTCGTCATCAGAGGGATCTCTGCTGTCGGCGTCAACGCCTATGTCTATGACTCGCTGCTGGACGCCTCTGCGGATGAACCGTTTTCCGAGTATGGTCTGATCGCCGAAACCGTTGAAGTCCCGGACGACCGCAGCTTTGTGGTATTTAACCTGAATAAAGATGCCCGCTTTCAGGATGGCGCCCCCATTACAGCGGAGGATGTTGAGTTTTCCTACCGGATTCTGACCACAGAGGGGCATCCGTTCTATCGCAATTACTACGCCGATGTTGAAAAGGTGACCATTGAGAACAGCCATCGGATTCGCTTTGATTTTGCACAAACCAATAACCGCGAACTGGCCCTGATTCTCGGCCAGATGCCCGTTCTGCCAAAACACTTCTGGGCTGATCGGGATTTCAGCAGCAGCGGGCTGACCACACCGGTTGGCAGCGGCCCCTACCGCATCGACAGTTACGATGCCGGGCGCTCAGTTACCTACGAGCGCGTTGACGACTACTGGGCAGCGGACCTCGGCGTACGCAAAGGCCGGTACAATTTCGACAAGATTTCCTACGAGTACTACAACGACGACACAGTCGCCCTGGAAGCGTTCAAAGCGGGCAACTTTGATTTTCGACTGGAAACATCAGCCAAGAACTGGGCCACGGCGTACACGGGCCGCCAGTTTGAGACCGGCAGCATTGAAAAGAAAGCCATAGAGCATCAACGGCCAACGGGTATGCAAGGATTCATTTTCAACACCCGAAGGGCCGCCTTCAAGGACCCGAAAGTTCGCGAAGCTCTGGCTTACGGCTTTGATTTTCAGTGGGCAAACCAGAATCTCTTTTTCGGGCAATACACCCGCACCCGCAGCTTCTTTGAGAACAGCGAACTGGCTTCGACCGGGCTGCCTGAGGGCCGGGAGCTGGATATTCTGGAGCCTTTCCGGGACCAACTGGCCCCGGCGGTCTTCAACAAAGCGTACACGCCACCAGATACCGGTGAAGGTGCCAGCCTGCGGGATAACCTGCGCACCGCTTTGCAGCTCCTGACTGAGGCCGGATACAAGATCGAAAACGGCAAGATGGTTCATCAGGAGACCGGAAACCCCCTGAGCTTTGAAATCCTGCTGTTCCAAAAAACCTTTGAGCGAGTGGTCCTGCCTTTCAGAAACAATCTCGCAAAACTGGGCATCGACGTCTCTGTGCGCCTGGTGGACAGCAATCAGTACATTCAGCGTGTTCGGAACTTTGATTTTGACGTGATCAGCCAAGTGCTGCCGCAGTCAGATTCGCCGGGCAATGAACAGCGCGATTACTGGCATTCCAGCAACGCCGGAGAAACAGGTTCCCGAAACGCTATTGGCGTCAACAGTCCCGTTGTTGATGAGCTCATTGATCTGGTGATACAGGCCCCGGATCGTGAAGAGCTCGTCTACCGGGTCCGTGCTCTGGACCGAGTGCTCCTGAACGGCCACTACGTTGTTCCCCACTGGCATCTGCGTAAAGACCGGGTTGCCTACTGGAGCCACCTCAAACGCCCCGACACCACGCCCAAGAACGGGATCGATCTCAACAACTGGTGGATTGAACGCTGATGGCGCTCGCTCTCACAAGGCTGTAAGTAAGGATTGCTCCCTTAATGGGCATATACATTCTTCGCCGGATCGCTCTAATCATCCCCACCCTGTTGGGGATCATGTTGCTTAACTTCGTGATCGTTCAGGCTGCCCCCGGCGGCCCGATTGAACAGGTACTCGCCGAGATGGAAGGCCATGGCAGCAGCGCCCTGGCTCGTGCCGGTGGCGGTGATACCGGAGGGGAAGTCTCAACCAACACAGGCGATACCCGTGCATCACGCGGGCTCCCTCCGGAGCTTCTGGAAGAGCTGGAAACGCTGTACGGTTTTGACCGGCCAGCGCATGAGCGTTTCCTGAAGATGCTCGGTGACTACGCCACCTTTGATTTCGGTGACTCCTTCTTCCGGGACCGCAGCGTGGTTGAACTGATCATCGACAAAATGCCGGTCTCCATCTCGCTTGGCCTTTGGTCAACACTGATCATCTACCTGGTCTCCATCCCCCTCGGGGTTCGCAAGGCGGTCACAGATGGCTCCCGCTTTGATGTCTGGACCAGCTCAGCCATTGTCATTGGCTATGCCATCCCCGGGTTCCTGTTCGCTATCCTGCTGATTGTCCTGTTTGCCGGGGGCAGTTATTTCGACTGGTTCCCACTCCGCGGGCTGACTTCGCCTGGCTTTGACCAGATGACCTGGTACCAGAAAATTGCCGACTATTTCTGGCACCTTGCTTTGCCAGTGACGGCCAATGTGATTGGAGGCTTCGCAACCCTGACCCTGCTGACCAAAAATTCTTTTCTGGACGAAATCAGCAAACAGTATGTGGTCACAGCCAGAGCCAAGGGCCTGGAAGAGAAACAGGTACTTTACGGTCATGTATTCCGCAACGCCATGCTGATTGTCATCGCCAGCATGCCAGGAGTACTGGTATCCCTGTTCTTTACCGGTTCGCTGTTGATTGAGGTGATTTTTTCCCTGGACGGTCTCGGACTCCTTGGCTTCGAGGCTGCGCTTAACCGGGATTACCCGGTTATCTTCGGCACCCTGTACATCCTGACACTTATGGGCCTGATCCTGAAACTGATCAGCGATCTCACCTATGTGGCGGTCGACCCTCGCATCGACTTTGAAAGCCGGGAGGGAGCCTGAACATGGTCGCCCTTACGCCAATTCAGCGCCGCCGACTGGCCAACTTTACAGCTAACCGGAGAGGGTTCTGGAGCCTCTGGCTTTTCCTCATCCTGTTCGGCTTGTCACTCTGTGCCGAACTGATTGCCAACGACAAACCGTTGATCGTCTCATACAACGGAGACTGGTATTTCCCGGTCATCCAACAGGTTCCTGAGGAAACATTCGGTGGCTTCCTTCCCACCGAAACCGACTACCGGGATGACTTTATCTCTGAAGAAATCGAGCGCAATGGCTGGATGCTCTGGCCTCCCATTCGCTTCAGCTATGACACCATCAACTACAACCTCGACGTCCCCTCACCTGCACCACCCAGTGCCGACAACTGGCTGGGGACCGACGATCAGGGGCGGGACGTCGCAGCAAGGGTTATCTACGGATTCCGGATTTCCGTACTGTTCGGGTTAACGCTCACGGTAGCCAGCTCGATTGTTGGCGTCGCCGCAGGTGCTCTTCAGGGATACTACGGTGGCAAGATCGACCTGTTCGGCCAGAGGTTTATCGAGATCTGGTCGGGCTTACCCATGCTCTACCTCCTCATTATTCTGTCGTCGATCGTTCAACCCAATTTCTGGTGGCTTTTGGGCATTATGTTGCTTTTCAGCTGGATGGGGCTGGTGGATGTAGTCAGGGCGGAATTCCTTCGGGCTCGTAACTTCGAGTATGTGAAAGCTGCCCGGGCCCTTGGCCTTGGAAACCGAAACATCATGTTTCGACACATCCTTCCGAACGCCATGGTCGCCACCCTGACCTTTATGCCCTTTATTCTCACGGGCGCAATTACCGGCCTGACATCGTTGGATTTCCTGGGTTTCGGGCTCCCTTCAGGCTCACCGTCTCTGGGAGAACTTATCGCCCAGGGGAAAGCCAATCTCCACGCTCCGTGGCTTGGCGTCTCCGCGTTCGCCTCTCTGGCAGTCATGCTCACCCTGTTGGTATTCGTGGGCGAAGCCGTTCGTGATGCGTTTGACCCGAGAAAAAACTGACATGAAGACTCTGCTGACGATCTCGGATCTGTCTATCTGCTTCGACAACGGCCCCAAGGTGGTTGATCAGCTTTCCCTCTCCGTTGAAAGAGGGCAAACCGTCGCCCTGGTTGGCGAGAGCGGTTCCGGAAAATCGGTGTCTGCACTGTCCATCCTGCGATTGCTGGACGAACGCCACGCCAGCTACCCAAGCGGGCAGATCCTATACAATGGCGAAGATCTCCTGAAAGCCAACGAACGGCGCCTTCGCCAGATTCGTGGCAGCCACATCAGCATGATATTTCAGGAGCCCATGACGTCTCTCAACCCTCTGCATACGGTTGAGAAGCAGATCGGAGAAACCCTGGAGTTGCACAAAGGGATGCGTGGCCCCCAGGCGCGAAAACGGTGCATTGAATTACTGGAGTTGGTAGGGATTCCTGAACCGGAGTCTCGCTTAAAGAGCTATCCCCACCAGCTCTCCGGCGGCCAGAAACAGCGGGTGATGATCGCCATGGCGCTGGCGAACGAACCCGACCTTCTGATCGCGGACGAACCAACCACAGCGCTGGACGTTACCGTTCAGAAGCAGGTTCTGGAACTTCTGAAGTCACTACAAGAAAAGCTCGGCATGGCGGTGTTGATGATCACGCATGATCTGAGCATTGTTCGCCGCTACGCCGATCAAGTGGTCGTCATGGAACACGGAAAGCAGGTCGAGAGTGGCCCGACCGGCCCGCTCTTCAGCGCTCCGACCACCCCCTACACCCGCAATCTTATTGAGTCTGAGCCTCCAGCGGCACCACTGCCACGAAGCGGAAATACCGACGTCGTGATGACAGCGAGCCACCTCGATGTGCATTTCACGCTGCGCAAAACGCTGTTTGGCAAAGTCCGGAGCAGCTTCCATGCGGTTCAGGATGTCAGTTTCGAACTACGCAGGGGCGAAACCCTGGGCGTGGTTGGCGAAAGCGGGAGCGGAAAGACCACTTTAGGCCACGCCTTGCTGAAGCTCATCCCCAGCACTGGCACGTTCAGCCTGGCTGGTAACGAGCTGTCATCACTCTCTCAAAAAGAGTTCCAGCCATGGCGGCGACGGGTCCAGATTGTTTTTCAGGACCCTTTCGGGAGCCTGAGCCCCCGTATGTCGATTGAGGAAATCATTCGCGAAGGACTGGAGATACACGAACCGGCCAACAGGGGCCAGCACGAAGCCAGCGTCATCCGGGCCCTGAAGGACGTAGGGCTCGACCCGGACGCACGACACCGCTACCCTCACGAGTTTTCCGGAGGACAACGACAACGCATCGCGATTGCCCGTGCGCTGGTCCTTCAACCCGACCTGATCATCCTGGATGAGCCAACGTCTGCGCTTGACCGAACAGTCCAGAAACAGGTTATCGAGCTTTTACGGGAAATTCAGGCCCGATATGGGCTAAGCTACATCTTTATCAGTCACGATCTGGCTGTTGTCCGGGCCCTTAGTCATAAACTTCTGGTGCTCAGGCACGGGCAGATTGTGGAATACGGCGAGGCAGAAAACCTTTTCCGGGATCCACAACAACCCTACACCCGGGAATTGCTAAGCGCTGCGTTTTTCTATCAGTCTACGACCAATTGAGCGTTACCCGGCACTGACAGGTCGGGGATAATGCGCCGAAACCACGGAACACAGGGAGCAGAAACCCATGGGAATCCTCAGTGGCAAGAAAGCACTGATTGTTGGCGTAGCCAGCAAACATTCCATCGCCTATGGCATTGCCGAGGCATTTGCCCGTGAAGGCGCCGAGATGGCCTTCACCTATCAAAACGAAAAGCTGCAGTCCCGCGTTGAAAAATTCGCGGAACAGTGGGGCAGCACACTGACCTTCCCCTGTGACGTCGCCAGCGACGAACAGATTGACCAGGTCTTTGAACAACTGGGCAAGCACTGGGACAACATCGACATCATCATTCACGCGGTCGGCTTCGCCCCGGCACACGAACTGGATGGCAATTACGTCGACGTCACCACCCGCGATGGTTTCCGGACCGCCCACGACATCAGCTCCTACAGCTTCGTCGCGCTGGCCAAAGGCGCCCGCAAGATGATGCATGAGGGCAGCAGCCTGTTGACTCTGAGCTATCTGGGCGCTGAGCGGGTTCTGCAGAACTACAACGTGATGGGGCTGGCCAAGGCATCGCTTGAAGCAAACGTGCGATACATGGCCGCCAGCCTTGGCAAAGAAGGCATCCGCGTGAACGGCATCTCTGCCGGACCGATCAAGACTCTGGCCGCCTCCGGAATCAAAAGCTTCCGCCGGATGCTGGCAGAGAACGCCAGACAAGCGCCCCTGCGTCGAAACGTCACCACAGAGGAAGTCGGCAACGCGGCGGCTTTCATGAGCTCAGACCTCGCGTCTGGTATTACGGGTGAAATTCTGTACGTCGATGGTGGTTTCAATATCACCGGCATGGCGGAACTGGAAGCCTGAGCGCCAAACGCTCACGCTTAGAAAAGAGCCGGCCTTCGTGCCGGCTCTTTTCGTTCAGTTTTCTGTCAACGCGACGGCAACCGCTTCGATCCATTCCAGATAATCGGTTTCATCCGATTCCAGTACCCTGACACCGACTCTATGCCCCCACTCGGCGTCCCGACACCACACAACCTCAACCGTCAGCACAAACCGTTCCCCGGCGTCTCCAAGGCTGATTTCTGCACTCAGGATCGATTCCCGGCTCAGCGCCTGTGTACACAACAGACTGAATCCCCGCGCTGAAATATCCCGCACCTGGCATTCGAGCTTCTCAGTTACATCGCCATCCATTTCTGAACCAGGTTCCGGTGACTCGGACAGAATCCACGCCCTCGCGCGAGCAATCAATCGGTACTCCTGCCGCAACTCCTGGCCGGATGGCAGAACCTTCTCTGCACCGAACTCATAGTCATCATCGCTCATAACCTAACCTCAGTTCCGTCCAACACGGATGCGCCCCACCACGCGACTCAGGGTGTCGTCAAACTCAGCGGAACTCCCCAGTACCCGGACAGATCCGTTGACCACGCCGGCAACGAGTTCGTCTTGCAGCCATTCGCGGCGATTCAACCCAAGCCTGTCGACAAACACATACTTCCGGGACGCCGAAATTTTAACAGCCAGCTTGAGCCTTACCGGATCGGTTTGACGATCCTTTTCGGTCAGGACGATCCAGCCTCCCAGGGAAATGCTCTCCACCTGTTTTTCGGCCAGTTGCTCCGCCTCTTTTTGCAGGCGCTCCTGCTCAGCCTGTTCGTCTGCCATTCGCTGACGTTCAGCTTCCTCCCTGGCACGCACCAAAGCCTGCTGACGCGCGAGCTCTTCTTTTTCCCGCTGACGCTCCGCCGCTTCTTTCTCCCTTCGGAGTGCCTCGGCCTTTGCCCGGGCTTCCCGTGCGGCTTCCTCACGCTGGGCCTGCTGCCTGGAGCAGACTTTCGACAAAACCTCGAGGGCCTCGGACAAAACTTCACCGAAGGCCGTTGGCCTTGGCAAGGGCCGGATATCACCCGACTGAATCGCCTTTTTAAACTCAGCCCAGGGCTGCAACCCAAGCTTCACGCCCGCGCCATTAGTCCACAACACCTCGCCGCTGTCCGGCAACAGGGCAAAAAAGAAACGTCGCTGCTCCTTGGTGCCCTCACCCGCGAAAAACCACCGCCCGGCATAATCGTCAGCATGATTCGCCGATAGCGTTTCAGCCACGAGCCAGCTTCCATCCCATGAAAAATCAGACCCTGCAGACAAGGCCGTGACCAATTCCGGAACGTCACCCCGGATGCGGGCCACAATGACCGACTGAATGTCGTGCAACGATTGCTCAGGTAATTCCTGATCCAGCACTCTCGACCAGACATCCCGGATACGGTCACCAAGCTGCTCGCCTACATGATACAACCGGTTTCTGTCGCCATCCGACAGATCCGGGTCCCCGACCCAAACCATCCACTCAAGCAGTTTGTTGGCGTGACGATGAACTTCGCTGTCCACGCCGTCCGCCCAAACGCTCTGCTTCAGAACCTTGTACCAGTGACTGCGAACAAACCGGGTGATTGAAGGGGGTAGCTGACGACCGGTCAATGCGCGACCAATCAGCGCTCTGGCAACCTGATCTGCAAGACGCTGACGAGAAGCCCCCTGCTCCGTTTCAAAGAGGCGCTCCCTCAGTCTGGCCACTTGATCATGACGCCTCTGAGTATCCTCAAGCCATTGTCGGCAATAAGTCTCCAGTGCCTCTCGACTCTTAGCCTCAAAGCTCGCAGAGACCGCAACAACCAGACTGTCCAGCTGATCCAGCAACAGCCGGGACGAACGCCCCCCCGTGTCACTCCAGCCTCGCCACTCCTGAAGATTGTCCAGCCAGTCAAGCAACACATCACTTCCAAAGGCCTCTGCGCCAGACAGATCCAGTTGCCAGGCCAGCCAGAACCGGAGCCGGGCAATTCGACTAACCAGAGTGGTGTGCAAACCGGATGTTTTCAGGAACACATCCATAATCCGATCCGAAAGGTAGGCCGCGTTGACTTGCCGAACGGTCCACTCAATGTCTACCGAACGCAGAACCCGGGTAACCCGTTCATCACGCTGCTCAGTCCAGCAAGACAACAGCAACGGGCGCCAGTCCGGCTCCGACTCGGCCAGGCGTTTGCTCGCGGGATATGGGAGATCCGGTACACGTATTCCGGACAAAACCTGAGTGATCCTTTCCGAAACCACCTTTCTGGAAGCAGAGACTGCCTGTGGTTTCTTCGATGAGGGTGACATCCTTTACCTGTTGTCCTGAAGCATTGAGAAGCGTTGAAAAGGGCCTTTAAATAACGCAGTATAACCAACTCGCCGGGGTTTACCGCAACCAAGTGACGGCGCCATTCGCAATTATCTTCAATCATCCGGACAAAAGAATGAATACTCCCGGATGAGGTAACGACAAGATTCGGGGAAGCACACCAAGATGTCAGGCAAGAAACTGGAAAACCTGAACGTGGCCAGTCAGGAAACACTGATCACTCCTGAAGCGCTCAAACAAGAGATGCCACTGTCTGACACGGCAGCGGAAACCGTCGCCAATGGTCGCCAGGCCATCTACAACATCATGGATGGCAAGGACCACCGCCTGTTCATCGTTGTCGGGCCCTGCTCAATCCATGACGTTGAGGCTGCCCGCGACTACGCCAGCCGTCTGAAAAAGCTCGCTGACGAAGTCAGTGACACTCTCCTGCTGGTTATGCGGGTCTACTTTGAAAAGCCCCGCACAACCGTGGGATGGAAAGGGCTGATCAACGACCCCCACCTGAATGACACCTTTGATATTGAACAGGGTCTTCATATCGGTCGGCGCCTGCTGCTGGACATCAATGAAATGGGCATCCCAGTGGCTACCGAAGCCCTGGACCCGATTTCCCCCCAGTACCTGCAAGACAGCATTGCCTGGTCTGCCATCGGGGCCAGAACGACCGAGTCTCAGACTCATCGTGAAATGAGCAGTGGCCTGTCGATGGCGATTGGTTTCAAAAACGGCACCGATGGCAGCCTTGATGTCGCAGTCAACGCGATGAAATCAGTGTCCCACCCTCACAGTTTCCTGGGCATTGACCAACAGGGAAAAGTCGCCATTATCCGCACCAAAGGCAACCATTATGGTCATGTGGTGCTGCGCGGTGGTGGCGGGAAGCCCAACTACGATTCGGTCAACGTAGCCCTCTGTGAACAGGCCCTCGACAAGGCTGGTCTGCGCAAGTCCATTATGGTTGACTGCAGCCACGCGAACTCAAACAAAGACCCGGCTATTCAGCCGCTGGTCATGCAGGACGTAACCCACCAGATTCTGGAGGGTAATCAGTCCATCCAGAGCCTGATGGTAGAAAGTCATATTAACTGGGGGAGTCAGTCGCTTCCGGACGATCTTGCAGACTTGAAGTACGGTGTGTCGGTAACCGATGCCTGCATCGACTGGGAAACCACCGAAAAAGCCATTCGCGACATGCGTGACAAGCTCAAAGAGGTGTTGCCCAAGCGGGCAACATCCGCCTGAAGTCGGTAGCCGGGCCTCAGCGCCCGGCTTCTTCTCTGCCCAGCCAATCCAGCCGGTTTCGCAAAGACACAACGTTACCAATAATCACCAGTGTCGGCGCCTGGGCCCCTTTTTGCTGAACCCGCTCGACAATATTCTCAAGTGTACCAGTAATAACCTCCTGTTCCGGTGTCGTGCCTTTTGAGACCAACGCAACAGGCGTATCCTGAGCCATGCCATGGGCCATCAGTTCCCGGCTGATGATTGGCAATCCGACCAGCCCCATATAAAACACCAGCGTCTGGTTGTTCTGGACGAAGTCTTTCCAGGGGAGATTACAGGTATCATTTTTCAGATGCCCGGTGATGAACCGCACAGACTGAGCATGATCGCGATGGGTCAGTGGAATACCCGCATAAGCAGCACACCCCGACGCCGCGGTGATGCCCGGCACCACCTGAAAACGAACACCGGCCGCCGCCAGCGTTTCGATTTCCTCTCCACCACGACCAAAGATAAAGGGGTCCCCCCCTTTCAGGCGGACTACACGATGCCCTTCTCTGGCAAGGTCAACCAGACGCTGATTAATCTGATCCTGCGGCAAGGTATGATTCGCCCGCTGCTTACCGACGTGGACCTTCCGCGCGCCATCCGGAATCAGCGCCATGATTTCTGGTGACACCAGCCGATCGTATAACACGACATCCGCCGACTGAATCAGTCGCCAGGCTTTCAGAGTCAGCAGCTCAGGATCACCAGGGCCGGCTCCGACCAGCGCCACCTCTCCGGCGGAATTGTTCGGATTATCCGTTACCGGGTTAACCCGGTAGCGTGCTGGCGCAGACCCTACGGGTACGCCCGTCCCTGGTATATCCCGTGAGTGATCTGTCATTGAATACGCTCTACTCCACCCATATAGGGCCTGAGAACGTCAGGCACAAGAATGCTGCCGTCCGCCTGCTGATAGTTTTCCATAACGGCCACCATTGCCCGGCCAACGGCCAGCCCGGAGCCATTCAATGTGTTCACCGGTTCTGGTTTACCGGTTTCGGGATTCCGCCAACGAGCCTGCATCCGACGGGCCTGAAAATCCCGGGTGTTGGAGCAGGATGAGATTTCCCGGTATTTGCCCTGCCCTGGCAGCCAGACCTCCAGATCGTATGTCTTGGCGGCGGAGAAGCCCATGTCACCACCGCAAAGGGTCACCACCCGATAAGGGAGACCCAGTAACTGAAGAATCTTTTCGGCATGCCCTGTCAGCTCCTCCAGCGCCTGTGCGGACTCCTCTGGCCGGACGACCTGCACCAGCTCGACCTTGTCAAACTGGTGCAGACGAATCATGCCGCGAACATCCCGACCGTAGGAACCGGCCTCACTCCGAAAGCACGGAGTATGGCACACCAGCCGAAGGGGCAGCTCCGCATCGTCCAGAATGGTGTCTGCCACCAGATTGGTTACCGGTACTTCCGCCGTCGGTATTAGGTAAAGCGGGTTATCGCCGGCGGTCCTGAACAGGTCTTCCTCGAATTTCGGCAATTGCCCGGTACCAAACAAGGTATTGGCATTCACCAGATAAGGCACATAGGTTTCGGTGTAGCCATGCTTCAGGGTGTGCTGATCCAGCATGAACTGCGCCAGTGCACGGTGCAATCGGGCCAATTGACCACGCATGACCGCAAACCGTGAGTGGGCCAGGTGTGTGGCCTTTTCAAAATCCAGCCCCTTCAGTTCTTCGCCCAGCGTAACATGGTCCTTCGGCTGAAATTCGAACGTTGTTGGCGTTCCCCAAACGCGGGTTTCGACGTTGTCGTCCTCACTCTCTCCCGCCGGAACGTCTTCATCCGGAAGGTTCGGAATCCCGGCAAAGAAGGCATTCAGGGATTCCTGCACCGAACGCAACTCATCCTCAGCTTCACCACGCTGCTTCTTCAGGCTCTCAACCTCGTCAAGCAGGGGTTTGATGTCCTCGCCCGCAGCCTTGGCTTTGCCAATGGATTTCGACCGTTTGTTTTGCTCGCTCTGCAAGGTTTCAGTACGAACCTGGATGGCCCGGCGGCGCTCCTCCAGTTGCTCGAAGGTGGCAATATCAAACTCGAAATTCTTGATGGCCAGCCGACGGGCGATCTCTTCAGTCTGTGTACGGACACGTTTCGGATCGAGCATGTTTTTCCTGATTTCCGGTTAACGAATAAATGGTGATAGAGGCATTATACCTGCCGTGAATGCGGTGGCCACTATCGGAAAGATCACGACGGGGTATGGACGACGGGGATTCAGTAGCGCTGCTTCTGGCTCGCGGCGTCCAGTGCCGCCAGGCGCTGGCGCTTTTCGGCCAGCTTGATCTCCAGCCCCCGCTGCACCGGCTGATAGTAATTGCGAGCCTGAATGGCCTCCGGCAGATAGCATTCCCCCGCCGCATAGGCGTCCGGTTCGTCATGCGCGTACCGGTATTCCTCGCCATGCCCCATACTTTTGAGCAATTTGGTCGGCGCATTGCGCAGGTGCACCGGCACTTCATAATCCGGATCACTGCGAACGTCGGCCATACACTGATTGAACGCGTTGTAGACCGCGTTGCTTTTCGGTGCAAGCGCTAGGTAAGTAACCGCCTGAGCCAAGGCCAGTTCGCCTTCCGGTGACCCAAGACGCTCCTGCGCATCCCAGGCTTGCAAGGTAATCTGAAGCGCCCTCGGGTCGGCGTTGCCAATATCCTCACTGGCAATCCGGACCAGTCGCCGGGCGATGTAGAGAGGGTCACATCCACCATCAATCATCCGGCACAACCAATAAAGAGAACCATCCGGGCTCGAACCCCTGACAGACTTGTGCAACGCTGAAATCTGGTCATAGAAAACATCCCCTCCCTTGTCAAAACGACGAAGGCTGGTCTGAAGAACCTGCTCAAGGGTAGCCGAGGTGATCGTGCCAGAGCCATCCGGCCCGGGCTCCGCCAGATCAGCGGCGACTTCCAGAATGTTCAAAGCACGGCGGGCATCGCCCCCAGAAGCCTGCGCCATCGTCTCCAGCACCGTTGCGTCGACTTTTAGCTGGCCATTGAAGCCCTGTTTACCGGTCAGCGCGGTGTTGAGCAGCCTGAGTATATCCGGCGTATCGAGGTTTTTGAGAACATAAACGCGGGTCCTTGAGAGCAACGCACTGTTCAGCTCAAAGGAAGGGTTTTCCGTGGTCGCTCCCACGAAAATGAACGTACCGTCTTCAATGTGGGGTAAAAAAGCGTCTTGCTGGCTTTTATTGAAGCGGTGCACCTCATCGACAAAAAGCAGCGTATCCTGCCCCTGGGAATACTTTCGGTTACGGGCTCGCTCCACTACTTCTCGGATGTCCTTTACGCCACTGAGGACTGCCGAAATTGTTTCAAACGAAAGATCCCCGACGTTCGCGAGCAATCGGGCAAACGTGGTTTTGCCCACGCCAGGCGGACCCCAGAGGATCATCGAATGCAGCTGACCCTGCTCAACAGCCCGCCGCAATGGCTTGCCCGGCCCAACCAAGTGGGCCTGACCGACGTAACCCTCAAGAGAGGCTGGCCGCATGCGAGCGGCCAGGGGCTGAAAACCCGCCTCAGCCTGAAACAGACTATCCTGCATCAGGCACCGTCCCGAATCACATCCACGCCCTCCGGGTAGTCAAGCCGAAAGGCGCTGTTGTCGATAGACCGATTCAGCTCAATATCATCAAAGCTCAGGATGCTCATCTGGGACAGAGAATCCTGCATCCTCATCTCCTGAAGCTCGCCATCGTAGAAGCTCAACCGAAGCGAGGTGAACAGTGAGTCAGCACTGCGGGGAACGAGGGTAAATTCGCGGGTGCTTTCTCCCAGCTCACGGACACTGACCTCATAACTTTCGTTGAGGTTGCCCACTTCGCCGCTCAGCAACAGCGCCGGGGTGGTCTGAACCCGTTCATCGAGCGAATGAATCGTAACCTGTTCGAGGTCCGGGTCGTACACTTCAACCGTTTCACCGTCACTGACAATGAACTGTGACAGCGGTGCACCCGTTTCCCAGTAGAACAACCCCGGGCGTTTCGCCTTCAAAGAGCCCCGGGTCTCCTGAACCTCGTTGCCATTCTCATTGACCACAATCTGGATGAAATCGGCCTGATAAGTCTCGTAACTTCCCAGCAGGGAAGATAACTGCCCGGCTGCGTCCCGGGTGGTTTCCAGCTCATCGGCCTGAGTTCCTGCGGCCCACAACGCCGCCAAAGCAAACAGTATGCCTGTCATTGTCCTGATCATAACGTACTCCTAGTCTCTTGGAGGCGGCGGTGCCAGAACCTCTCTGGCACCGTTGTGGCCCGCCGGGCTGACTACTCCCGAAGCTTCCATGGCATCCACCAGATTGGCAGCACGGTTGTAGCCGATCTTGAATTTACGCTGAACCGATGAGATGGATACCCGGCGGTTTTCCGTGACAAAAGCAACCGCTTCATCAAACAGAGCATCGCCTTCATCCCCACCGCCGGCGCCCCCGTCACTGAGCGTCGGAACTCCCGGCAAGTGCTCCCCTTCGGCGCCATTC
Organism: Marinobacter daepoensis DSM 16072; assembly: GCF_000421165.1. GTDB lineage: Bacteria > Pseudomonadota > Gammaproteobacteria > Pseudomonadales > Oleiphilaceae > Marinobacter > Marinobacter daepoensis. Next base: position 143,985 of record NZ_ATWI01000009.1, on the reverse strand, counting down.
AGAACATCATCCACGTATTCCGGTTCGCCACGGGCTTTCCAGGCATTAACCACGCGATGAACCTCATCATCGTCCACAAACGCGCCGTGGACGCGCACCGGGAGGCCGGAACCCGGGGGCAAGTACAACATGTCCCCATGTCCGAGCAGCTGTTCCGCCCCACCCTGATCAAGAACTGTCCGCGAGTCGATTTTGGACGACACCTGAAATGACATCCGGGTCGGAATGTTGGCCTTGATAAGCCCGGTAATTACATCAACCGATGGCCGCTGGGTTGCGAGGACCAGATGAATGCCTGCGGCACGCGCCTTCTGGGCAATCCGGGCAATCAGTTCTTCAACTTTTTTGCCAACAATCATCATCATGTCAGCAAACTCATCAATCACCACCACAATGAATGGCAGCGTTTCCAGTTCCGGGCGTTCCTGCTCATCATTAGCCAGGTACTCATCCGGCTTCCAGAGCGGGTCCAGAAGGGGCTCGCCCTCAGCGCGAGCATCCCTCACCTTCTTGTTATAACCGGCAATGTTCCGCACGCCCATACTGGCCATCAGGCGGTAGCGTCGTTCCATTTCCGCCACGCACCAACGCAGTGCATTGGCAGCCTCTTTCATATCTGTCACGACTGGCGCCAGAAGATGCGGAATACCATCATAGATGCTTAACTCAAGCATCTTCGGGTCAACCATGATGAACCGGACTTCGTCCGGCGTCGCTTTCAGCAACATACTCAGCAACATCGCGTTGACACCGACCGACTTACCGGACCCGGTTGTACCTGCCACCAAAAGGTGTGGCATCTTGGCCAGGTTGGCAACCATCGGGTTCCCACCAATGTCGTTGCCCAGGGCCAGCGTCAACGGGGAGGCAGAATCGGTAAATACGTTGGCACCGAGAACTTCACTCAGGCGCACAATTTCCCGCTTCTCGTTCGGGATCTCAATCCCCACCACTGACTTACCAGGAATCACCTCAACCACCCGTACGCTCAGAACCGCAAGAGAACGAGCCAGATCCTTCGCCAGGTTGGAAATCTTACTGACCTTAACGCCGGGTGCAGGCTTGATTTCAAAGCGGGTAATCACCGGGCCGGGGTTGACTTCCACGACTTCCACCGAGACGCCGAAGTCACTGAGTTTCTCCTCCAGCAGGCGCGACATATGCTCGAGAGACTCTTCCGAATACCCGGTCTCCTTGTGCACTTCCGGAGGGTCCAGCAAAGTGATGGGCGGTATCGGGCTTTCGATATCCTCAAGCAAAGAACCCTGACGGTCTTTGCCTTTTTTCTTGGAGCTGCCTTGCTCGTCCTTTTTGAACGGCGATATTTTGAGCGACCTTGCCTTTGGCCTTGCAGGCTGGGCCTCTGGCGGCTCAGTCACCTGATCCTGGGAACTGAAGCTCTCGAGCCGCTCCGGTTCAGGGGTTGACGCGGGCAGCCCTTCAATTTCGGGCTCTTTGCGCTCCTTTTTTGCGATTGGAGCGGGCTCGGCTTTCGGAGCTTTGGAGGCTCGACCAAACAACCGCTTGATCAGGGAACGCTTTTCAGACGTATTATTCTCTTTGCCCTGCTTTTGCTCACGAACTTCGTCCCGCACCACAGGAGGCTCAGGTTCAGCCACTTTGGGCTCATCACGGGGCGCCGGAGTTTCCAGGCCTTTACGTTCTTTCTTGCGAGCACCCTCATACCATGATTTTATGGCTTCGGCGCTTTTGAGCGTCAGCCCGCCCAACTGGTCCATCATACGAAACCACGACAGCCCGATGGTGACGGTCAGCGCAAACAGGAAAATCGCGATCAGCAATAAGGTTGTGGCCGGCAGGTTGAAAAAACGAACCATCGCTTCTGAGACAGCGGTGCCCAGCACTCCCCCGGAGGAAGCTCCCAACCCGAAAACGGAGTAGAGGGAAAGCAGGCTGGTTGCTGACAGAAGGATGAGAATAAACCCGCCAAAGCGAACCATGAACAACGGCCAGTGCAGATCCATCGGCTGGTTACGGCGGCGGATCAGCATAACAGCGTAACCGGCCACCATCACCGGAAACAGCCACGATACATGCCCGAAAAAGTCCATGAACAGACTTGCCAGCCACGCGCCTGTCCGGCCAGCATGATTCTGAACCCGGATATCATGACCAATGCTGGCCCAGCCCGGGTCGGCCGGATTGAAGGTAAAGAGTGCCATCGCAAGGTAAATGCAAAGCACAATAAGGCCAATAACCGCACCTTCCCTGGCACCCTGAGCCGTAAGGCGACGAAATCGCTTCTGCTTCTCGGTCAGTTCTGTGGCTACTGCTTTCTTCGCTTTCGCGGATTCCGCCATGAATACTCAAACCGTCCGGTTGTTTAGTCTTTTATGGCCTGAAAACCTCTTTCCAGATCAGCTTTCAGGTCATTAACAGATTCGATACCCACAGACAAACGAAGCAGGTTTTCAGTAATACCAGCTCTCGCTTTGTCTTCCGGAGAAAGACGGCCGTGGGTTGTGGTAGCCGGATGGGTGATGGTGGTTTTTACATCGCCCAGGTTTGCGGTTATCGAGATCATTCGGGTAGCGTCAATAAACGCCCACGCATTCTCCCGACCGCCCTTTACCTGAAACGAAAGCACCCCTCCGAAACCGTCCTGCTGTTTTTTGGCAAGCTCATGCTGCGGATGACTCTGCAGGCCGGCATAAAACACTTTTTCCACTAACGGCTGCTGCTCCAGCCACAGCGCCAACTCTAGCGCATTGTTACAGTGTGCGCGCATACGAATCGGTAAGGTTTCCAGGCCCTTCTGAAACACCCAGGCATTGAACGGGCTCATGGTCGGCCCGGCAGAGCGAATAAACCCGTAGATCTCATCCAGATACCTGGAAGGACCGACAACAACACCCCCAACACACCGCCCCTGACCATCCAGGTATTTGGTTGCTGAATGAACCACCAGATCAGCGCCGTGCTCCAGCGGTCGTTGGAGAACCGGCGTGCAGAAACAGTTATCAACCACCAGCAACGCATGGTTACCCGTCGCTATCTCTGACAGCGCGGACAGGTCCGCAACTTCACACAATGGGTTTGAGGGTGTTTCCAAAAACAGCATGCGGGTCTCTGGCCGGACCGACTCTCGCCATTCATTGAGATCCGTCAGGCTGACAAACGTGGTGTCGACCCCAAAGCGCGCCATGTATTTCTGGAACAGGACGTTGGTGGTTCCAAATACCCCACGCGAACAGATAACGTGATCGCCGGCTTTAAGCAGCGCCATACAGGTGGCCAGAATGGCTGCCATCCCTGAGGCTGTCGCCACCCCCCGTTCACCGCCTTCCATCGCGGCGATTCTTGACTCAAACGCCTGGACCGTCGGGTTGGTGAAACGGGAATAGATGTTACCAGGCTCTTCCCCTCCGAATCTGGCGGCCGCCTGAGCGGCACTGCCATAAACGAAGCTGGAGGTAGGGAAAATTGCATCACTGTGCTCAAGCTGACCGGTACGGATCTGCCCTGCCCTCACGGCCACAGTGTCGAGCGACATACCATCCAGGTCCGATTCGGGTATCCAAACATGCTCGTCTCGGCCGAATGTCATCGCAACCTCCCTGCGCCGTCAGCGGCGTTAATCTTCATCGTTATGTAAGTCGATAATGGCGTTATCATCATCGGCCATCTGATCCCCGGAACGCTGCTCGTCATTCCGTGAGTTTTCCAGGCGTGCGAGATAATCTGCATCCACATCCCCGGTGATGTATTCACCGTTAAAGACCGACCCTTCCCAGCCATCAATGTCTTCATTGACGTCATTCACACAGGTAATGAGGTCTTCCAGGTCCTGATACACCAACCAGTCGGCGCCAATCAGGTCCCTGACTTCATCAACTTCACGGCCATGAGCAATCAGCTCACTCGCCGTAGGCATATCGATACCGTAAACGTTCGGGTAACGCACAGGGGGCGCGGCCGAGGCAAAGTAGACATTCCGGGCACCGGCATCCCGAGCCATCTGAACGATTTCCTTGCAGGTTGTTCCCCGAACAATGGAATCATCCACCAGCATGACGTTCTTGTCCCGGAACTCCAGATCAATCGGATTGAGTTTCTGGCGGACGGACTTCTTACGCATTTTCTGGCCGGGCATAATAAAAGTACGCCCGATGTAACGGTTTTTGATAAAGCCTTCCCGGTACTTTACCCCCAACTGGTGCGCCATCTGCATCGCGGATGTGCGACTGGTGTCAGGAATCGGAATCACCACATCAATATCGTGATCAGGGCGCTCACGCAGTACTTTATCCGCGAGAACCTCCCCCATCCTCAAACGTGCTTTATAAACCGAGACGCCATCCATGATGGAGTCCGGACGGGCAAAATAGACGTGCTCAAACAGGCAGGGATAGAGCTTCGGGGCTTCCGCACACTGCTCGGAATACAAGGTGCCATCGGTCTCGATATAGACCGCTTCGCCCGGCGCAATGTCGCGAACCATGCTGAAGCCTGCTGCATTCAGGGCCACACTTTCGGAAGCGATCATATATTCACTCTGACCATTTTCACTCTCCCGCACCCCGTAACAGGCCGGTCGGATACCGTTCGGATCACGGAAGCCAACGATCCCATATCCGGTGATCATGGCGATAACCGCGTAGGCACCCTTGCAGCGCTTGTGAACGGCCCTGACGGCGGCAAAAATCTCATCCTTGGTCGGATCAAGTTTGCCCTGTTTCTGAAGCTCATGTGCAAAAACGTTCAACAACACTTCGGAATCGGAGTTGGTGTTGATGTGTCGCAAATCAGTGCGGAACAGATCTTCACTCAGCTCGTCCGCGTTTGTCAGATTTCCGTTGTGGGCCAGGGTAATGCCATAGGGGCTGTTGACATAGAATGGCTGGGCCTCTGCTGAACTGGAACTGCCCGCGGTCGGATACCGAACATGCCCGATTCCGACGTTGCCGACCAGACGCCGCATATGACGCGTGTGGAATACATCCCGTACCAAACCGTTATCTTTACGAAGGTAAAAACGATTATCCTGGAAGGTAACAATACCCGCCGCATCCTGGCCACGGTGCTGAAGAACAGTCAGTGCATCATAAAGAAGCTGGTTGACGTTGGAAGTACTGACGATACCGACAATGCCGCACATGGCTGGAAAATTCTCCGAGTGTTAAAACTGAATGTTAACGGGATGCAGACGCAGGTTCCACGTCTTCTGATTCGTCCGCAGCCTCCGGGGCTGCCTGAACGTCATCCCCAGGACCGAGGAAACGGGCAAATTCGTCCCCCAGGGTGCGCCGGGACCAGTCCTCGACGACCGCTAGGCGATCTATCATGACAGACGTCTTCCACCAGGTATCCTGGGCCAACGGCGTGTAACGGGTAAACGCTATGGCAACAATCACCACAACCACGCCCCTGAGCAGGCCAAATCCCATACCCAATACTCTGTCCGTTGCGGACAAACCCGTTGCCCGAACCAGATGTCCGATCATGTTGTTGATAATGGCACCAACAATCAGAGTACCGAAAAACAGAATGGCGAAAGCGGCAATCAGGCGCACCAGAGGCGTTTCAACCGACGCTTCCAGCAAGGATTGCATCTGAGGATGGAATGTCCGGGCAATAATAAACGCCCCCACCCAGGTCACAAGCGACAGCGCTTCACGCACAAACCCACGTTTCAGGCTAATGAGCGTGGATACGGCAATCAGGGCAATGATGACCCAGTCAATCCAGATCAGCGATTCCATGGAAAACCCGGTGGAGAAAACGAAACGCGGATTCTAACAGGAAACCGCGTGTCACCAAACTGCCGGAAAAGGATTAATCGGCTAAAGAACGATTATTTGTCGCCCGTGGTCACGAGGCTGTTGAGCCCGAAGGCTTTATCGAGTGCGGTTTTGGCTTCCTGCGCATCGTCCTTGCTGACAAACGGCCCACTGAACACGCGTGTCAGAGAGCTGTCGCCACGCTCCAGTTGCTGAAGGTGTGCGCCATAACCCATGTCCAGCACCTTGTCACGAAGGCGCCTTGCGTTGTCCTGATTGCCAAAGCTGCCAAGCTGCACCACCCATGCTCCGGACAGCGAGCCCGTGAACTCCGCCTTTTCAGAAGGCTTCGAGTCCGAACGGGGCTGCTCCTTCACCGGCTCAGGCTGACGAACCGGGGCAGGCTGACGAACCGGGGCAGGATCCGGCTGCACCGGTGGCTCGGTAGCGACCTGAGGAGCCGGCGCTTCTGGGGACACAGTATCCGGAGTGGTCTCATCGGGGCGGGCTCCACGGTCTCCGTCCTCTATAACCCGGAAACCGGGTGATTCAGAATCTTGCGGGGAACCGGCCGCCTCAGTACCGGCAAAACCACCATCCTGAGGATCAGGGGGCCGGCTTTCCGGCATGTCAACTTCAGGGAACGGCGGCTCTTCCGGAATCGTAATGGGCGTTGACTGTCGCTGGGAATGCGGCTCATCAAATATCATTGGAACAAAAATTACGGCCAGTGAAACCAGCACGAGCGCGCCAATGATCCGCTGCTTCAATCCATCCACCTGAGAAGGCTCCCATTCATCGTCTGTTTGTTCACGATACTAACTGGCCATCCGTGATAACTCAAAGGCCTACCACAACCTATGGACAAACTTTAAGAACCACCGGGCACACCCAACACAAAGGCCCTGGCTGCCGCAACGGTAAAGAAAGACCCGAACACAACAATCACGTCGTCAGGGCCCGCACCTCGGATTGCCGCCTCCAACGCCTCCGGAACAGAAGGGTAAGCGTCCTGTCCCCCGGGATGACACTGCGCCCCCAGGCGCTGAATCAGTTGCCCGGACGTCAATCCACGCGGCTCATCGAGCCCGGCAAAATACCAGCGATCCACAAGGGGCGACATAGCCCCAAAGACTCCCTCAACGTCTTTATCGGCCAGCGCGGCATACACGGCCAGAACGCTCCCTGAGCTGGCCGCTTTCAGGCCTTCAACCTTACCCGCCAACCAGCGAGCTGCATGGGGATTATGCCCAACGTCCGCGATGACGGTCGGCTTCGAACGAATTGCCTCAAACCGGCCCGGAACCCTGACCTCCTGTAAGGCTTTGGCCACAATCTCACGCGACACGTCTGGAACCAGCGTGCATGAGAGCACCGCCGCAGCAGCAAGACTCTGAACAGGAAGCGGCCCCGCAGGCAACGACAGGCGCTCAGCCCCCACGGTCAGCGACACCGTCTCATCGTCCTCACGCGAAAGCGTGTAATCACGCCCGGTCACCTTGAGCTCAACGTTCTGTGCAGCAGCCTGCTGAAGCACAGACGACGGAGGATTCGGGTCAGCGCAGACTGCGGTAATGCCAGGCCGCAGAATACCAGCCTTTTCAAACCCAATGACCTCCCGGTTATCCCCCAGGAATCCTACGTGGTCAATGTCGACGGACGTAATGACGGCATAGTCCGGATCCAGTACGTTAACGGCGTCCAGGCGCCCTCCCAATCCAACTTCAAGCAACCAGTCCTGAACACCGGCTTCCGCCATCACCACAAACGCCGCCAGCGTGCCAAACTCGAAATAAGTCAGAGACACTCCCCGGCGGGCAGCCTCAACCGCTTCAAACGCCGCAACCAGAGCGTCGTCCGATACGCTTTCGCCACCAATGCGAACACGCTCGTTGTAACGGAACAAATGTGGCGATGTGTAAGCTCCGGTCGTCCGGCCGGAGGCGATCAACACCGCCTCCAAAGCCGCAACCGTTGTGCCCTTACCATTAGTTCCGGCAACTGTAATCAATCGGGCTGCCGGCCTGCGAGGAAAGAGACGTCGAAGTACCACCAGGACACGGTCAAGCCCGAGATCAATCTCAGTGGGATGAATAGCCTCAAGCCAGCGAAGCCATTCATCAACGGAAGCGCCGGGCGCAGGTGCCCGGTCAGGGACAGGCATCACGTCAATGGTCTGCCGATTCATCAATGTCTGGCTTTTCCGTAACTTCAAACTCAATTGGCGCCTCAGTGCCCGGCTTTTCCTCAGCCGTAAATTTGGCCAGCAAGTGAGCAATGCGCTCACGCATCTGATGACGATGCAGTATCATGTCAATCGCTCCATGCTCCAGCAGGAACTCACTGCGCTGAAACCCTTCCGGCAACTTTTCACGAACCGTCTGCTCGATAACCCGGGGGCCGGCAAAACCAATCAGCGCGTATGGCTCGGCAATATTAAGATCTCCGAGCATCGCCAGACTGGCCGAAACACCGCCAAACACGGGATCGGTCATCACCGAAATATACGGAACACCCTCTTGCTTGAGTTTCTCGAGAACGGCGGCGGTCTTGGCCATCTGCATGAGTGACAGAATCGCCTCCTGCATCCGCGCTCCGCCACTGGCGGAAAAACAGACCAACGGAATCCGTTGTTCGAGCGCCACATTGGCGGCCTGCACAAACTTCTCGCCTACCACCTGGCCCATCGAGCCACCCAGGAAGTTAAACTCAAACGCACAAGCGACAAGCGGAACCCCCAGGGTGCTGCCCCGAATGACCACCAGAGCGTCCTTCTCGCCCGTAGCCTTCTGCGCGGCCGAGAGACGGTCCTTGTAGCGCTTGCTGTCCTTGAACTTCAGGCGATCTGACGGCTCAAGATGCGTCGCGAGTTCTTCCCGACCATCTTTATCAAGGAAAATGTCCAACCGACGACGGGCTGATACCCGGAGGTGGTGGTTACACTTGGGGCAAACGTCCAGGTTTTTCTCGAGCTCCGGCTTGTACAGAAAAGCACCGCACTTAGGGCACTTCTTCCACAACCCTTCCGGCACTCCGGTACGTTGCCGTGATTCCGAGCGGATCTTGCTCGGCATGATTTTGTCCAGCCAGTTACTCATGCTCTCATCCTGTCCTGTGATGCCTGGATCTAGACCGGTCAGTGAACCAGGTCGTCCAGCGCTACGCGCATCGGGTGTAGCAGATCCGTCAATGCCTTACGCAGGGCTGCCGGATCCGTCTGATGTCGAGCTATTGTATCGACCAGCACGCTGCCAACAATTACACCATCGGATACTCTGCCCACGGCCGCAGCTGTCTTCGCATCCCGGATGCCAAAGCCCACACCAACGGGCAGCGCCGTAAGTTCGTGCACATGCGCCACCTTTCTTGCGACTTCATCGACATCAATCGTCGCAGACCCGGTCACGCCCTTGATAGAAACATAGTACACATAACCGGAGGAGTGCTCGCTGATCGCTCGAATCCTGTCATCGGTTGTTGTTGGCGCCAGAAGGAATATCGGGTCAATATCGCGCGCCGAAAACAAGGGCGCCACATCATCAGCTTCCTCAGGCGGAAGGTCTACAGTCAAGATGCCATCGATACCCGCATCAGCGGCCAGAGTTGCAAACGTCTCATATCCCATGGCCTCCATCGGATTCAGGTAACCCATCAGAACAACCGGTGTATCCGGATCGGTAGCCCGGAACTCCTTGACCATGGCCACCACCCGTCGCAGGGAGGTGCCATGCTTCAAAGCCCGCTCACAGGCCAGCTGGATAACCGGACCATCGGCCATTGGGTCGGAAAACGGCACGCCCAGCTCAATAATATCGGCCCCCGCTGAAACCAGGGCATGCATCAAACCAACCGTTTCATCCGGATTCGGATCGCCTGCCGTTATATAGGGGATCAACGCCTTCCGGCCCTGATCTTTCAATGTCTTAAGTACACCTTCAATTCGGCTCATGCCTGCTCCTGATACCGTCAGATCTCAATACCGTCCAGTTGGGCGATAGTGTGAATATCCTTGTCGCCCCGGCCAGAGACATTAATCACCAGCATTTGGTCTTTATCCATGGTAGACGCCAGCTTCAACCCGTAGGCCACGGCGTGGGCCGATTCCAGTGCGGGCATAATACCCTCAACACGAGTCAGCCTACGGAATCCATCCAGCGCCTCATCATCCGTCACCGACACGTAGTTAGCGCGACCAATATCTTTCAACCAAGCGTGCTCCGGCCCGACACCCGGATAGTCCAGGCCTGCACTGACGGAGTGAGTTCCGGCAATCTGGCCATTTTCGTCTTCCATCAGATAGGTACGGTTGCCATGCAGAACCCCGGGGCGACCAGCACACAACGGCGCCGCATGCTGCCCGGTTTCAATACCGAATCCACCGGCTTCAACACCGTAGAGCTGAACATCCTCGTCTGCCAGGAACGGATAGAACATGCCAATGGCGTTTGAACCACCCCCGACACAAGCCACCAGCGCATCCGGCAACCTGCCAACGGCATCCATCGACTGCTGACGAAGCTCCCGGCCAATCACAGACTGGAAGTCCCGGACCAGAAGCGGGTACGGGTGGGGGCCTGCCACCGTGCCGATGATGTAGAACGTGTCATCGACATTGGCCACCCAGTCCCGCATGGCATCGTTCATGGCGTCTTTAAGCGTTTTGGTGCCGCTCTCAACCGAATGAACCGTTGCGCCGAGTAGTTTCATACGATAGACATTCAGCGACTGACGCTTGATATCTTCCGACCCCATAAACACGTGGCATTCAAGGCCAAGGCGGGCACATACGGTGGCTGTAGCAACGCCGTGCTGCCCTGCTCCGGTTTCAGCAATGATCCGCTTCTTTCCCAGAAAACTGGCGAGCAACGCCTGGCCAATCGTGTTGTTTACTTTGTGGGCGCCGGTGTGATTCAGGTCTTCGCGCTTGAGCCAGATCTGAGCGCCGCCGGTCTCGCGGGTAAGCCGTTCGGCAAAATAGAGGGGACTTGGGCGCCCGACATAGTCAGCCAGATCTTTATCGAAAGCTGCCTGAAAGTCAGGATCGTCCTTTAGCCGAAGGTACTCTTTTTCAAGAGTCATCAGCGAATCCATCAGGGTTTCTGAAACAAACCGTCCACCAAAGGTACCAAAGTGACCTCTCGCATCAGGAAGCGCCTTCAACATTTCTTCAGTCAGTTTTACAGACACGGTGAACCTCTTTGAAAAATTGAGACAATTTGGCGGCGTCTTTTTTGCCTTTGGCCTCTTCAACTCCACCGCTGACGTCGACAGCCCAGGGACGAACCTGCTCAATAGCGCGGGCTACGTTAGCAGATGACAAACCACCGGCCAATATCAGAGGCAACGGGCGCTCATCGGGAATCAGAGACCAGTTAAACGAGTGACCCGTGCCGCCGTACCGATTCGGGTCCCAGGCATCAACCAGCAATCCGGAGGCCTGATGATAGGTACGGAAGGCTTCGGCTATTTGCCCTGCTTCCCGAACCCTTACCGCTTTTATCCAACGGCGACCAAAAGACTGGCAAAACTCAGGATCTTCATCGCCGTGAAACTGGAGAAGATCCAGTGAAACCTGTTTTAGCACGGAGTCCACAACCTGGGGCTCCGGGTTAACAAACAGCCCGGTCACAGACACAAAGGCTGGCACACGTTCCGCCAACCCAACCGCCTGTGCGATATCGACGGCCCTCGGGCTCTGGTCGTAGAATACCAGCCCAATAGCATCTGCCCCGCAGGCAACCGCCGCATCAACGTCTTCAGGACGAGTCAGGCCGCATATTTTCACACGAGCCGTCATGATTCAGCCCTTACCTGTTTAGGATGAATGTGCGTTGGCGCTATGGGTTCGTTGCACTTCCGGTCGAACCAGGGGGCAACGAAGGCTGGCCCACACAGGGCTTCTGGTATTCCGAGGTGCTCCGGATAGCCAACATCAACCAGATAGAGGCCGTAAGGAGGAGCCGTGACACCAGCACACGTGCGATCACGAGCCTCCAGAATACCACTAATCCACTCCTGGGGCTGCTGACCATTACCAACGGCCATTAAAGCCCCTGCAATGTTCCTCACCATATGGTGAAGAAACGCATTGGCCTGCACATCTATTACGACATAATCCCCGCATCGGGTTACCGAAATCCGTTCCAGGAAACGGACCGGTGTACGAGACTGACACCCCGCCGCCCGGAAGGACGAAAAGTCGTGCTCACCAACCAGAGCCTGAGCCGCTCGATGCATCCGGTCTGTGTCCAGTGGCCGGAAGGTCCAGCTTACCTGCCCTCTCTGGATTCCCGGTCGAACCGCGTGGTTATAGATCACGTAACGATATCGGCGATACGTTGCCGAGAATCGGGCGTGAAAATCGGCGACGCCATTCCCCGCCCAATGAACCGAAATATCATCGGGCAGGGCCGTATTCATCCCCATCACCCAGGATCGGAGGTTGCGGACCGAGGGCGTATCGAAGTGAGCCACCTGAAAGCTGGCATGCACTCCCGCATCGGTCCGCCCCGCGCACACCAGATCAACAGGATGGTCAGCAACCCGGGCCGCAGCCCTGGATAACTCCCCTTCAACAGAGCGAACTCCACTCTTCTGGAATTGCCAGCCATGAAAAGCCTGACCGTCGTACTCGAAGATAATGGCAACCCTTCCGTTACCAATCGTATTGTCTGTCGTGAGGGGCTGAGGCGTGAGGAACAAGTGGCGATCCGGTAACTGTCTACTGAAAAAGCAAAACGCCGGCTCTGTGGCCGGCGCTTGCCGCTCTTGAAACGATTATAACGAATCAGGAAAGATTTTTAAGAAGCTCTTGCGCTTCCGTTTTCTGATCGTCACTCCCTTCAAGGGCAACCTCTTCGAGAATATCCCGGGCACCGTCACTGTCCCCCATCTCGATATAGGCTCTCGCCAGATCGAGCTTGGTGGCCGCTTCGTCAGTACCGGCGAGGAAATCAAAGTCATCCTCATCGTCCAACGAGCTCTCATCAATGTCTGGCGTACCACTGTTCCGGGAAGCATCCTGCTCCAGTGCATCCGAAGCGACAGGCACAACATCATGATCTTCATCCGCTTCAACATCAGCGTCTTGAAGACCTTCCGATTGCTCCAGGATCACTTCCGGATCCTGCTGATCCATTGCCGGCTCGCCCTCTTCAAGTTCGCTGAGCGCGTCCTCAAGCCCCAATTCATCATCCAGAGATGACTCCTGGCTCTGCGGCACGTCTGAATCTCCGGTGTCAGAGAATTCTTCCATCAGCGCCAGATCTTCATCGGACACATCCAGCTCAAGGTCATCAAGGTCGGATTCATCAAGGGCGAGCTCGTCCGGCTCATTATCCTGCCCCGCCACTTTGTCGAGCTCTGCATCAAGCTCATCAAGGAAGGATTCATCCAACCCTTCAGCGTCCAGTTCTGAATCCAGGCTCTCTTCCGCTTCCGTCTCCAATTCACTTTCAAGCGCATCGAAGCTTTCATCAAGATCCAGGTTCAGATCATTCTGCAGATCAGCATCACTTGACGCCTCGTCAGAGGTGACGGCGGTCTCTTCAGAAGCAAGCTCATCGTCACCCGCCAACGCCTCATCCTCAAAGGCAGACTCAAAATCCAGGCTCAGATCTTCGCTTTCAGGCTCTTTAGACTCTTCCAGATCTGCATCCAGATCCAGCGACGCATAGTCCATTTCAGTAGCAGGTTCATCGACCTCAGACTCAGCGCTTTCACCTATGCCAGAAAGGTCGTATTCAATCAGATCATCCCGGGCATCGGTCTCTTCCGCGACATCGGATTCCAGCTCGCCGAATTCATTCTCTTCCACCGCAGCGGCGCCTGTTTCGGCCTCAAACTCATCGGCCTTGAGCTCATCCGACAGATCCCATTCCCCTTCAGACACATCCTCCCGGGAGGCCTGAGCGGATTCGCCAAACGAATCTGAGCGCAACTGCGATTCCAGATCGTCAATGCTGGGCATCGCCTCTGCTTCGGCAAGACGCTCGCGAAGCAGTTCCGCTTCCCGCATAGCATCCTCGTCATCCAGAGCCTCTACTTCACGATACTGCTTTTCAAACGCGTCGCGATCTTCACTATCTGCGTAGACAGATAACAGCTTCAAGCGCAAATCGGTCCGACTCGGCTCTTTGGAGATGGCGCTTTCCAGTACTTGCGCAGCCTGATCATGACGCCCGTAAGCCACATACGTCTCGGCCTCTGCAATGGCATCACTACCTTCGCCTTCGCCAGCACCTTCATCTTCGAGACTCAGGTCAAAGGTGTCCTTTTCATCGGCTTCATCACTGTTCAGCTGGTCGTAGAACTCTTTCTCACGGCTTGCATTCCGCCTCGCCACCAAAAGCAGTAACAAAAGGAGCACAATCAGGCCGCCACCGAGAACAATCTGATACAGAGGATTGTTCAGTATTCCGTCAATAATATTGCCCGGAAACGCCTTTTCAGGGGACACCATTGGCTGCTGAGCTTCGGGGGCCTCAACCTTTGGTGCGGCTGCCTGTTCCGACGGAGAATCGCCATCGTTTAAGGCTTCAGCTGCAGAAGTCGCGGCAGCATCCCCCTCTCCAGCACCCGCTTCAGCGCTCAACGCGTCCTCAGGAGTTGCCGGATCGCCAACTGAACTCTCAGGTGCAGACACAACCTCTGGCTCAGCAACCTCATCCTCTGTCAGGCCGGAAGCCTCAGCGGAATCCGTAACACCTGCCTCAGGCTCGCCCTGATCATCAGCCATTCCGGCCTCGGAGACCTCACCCGCAACCTGCCCTTCGGCCTCGCCAGAATCCATTGCTGACAATTGAGGGTCAGCCGCCCCTTCCTGAGCTGTGTCTACTGGCGCAGCCTCTTCACCTTCTGCCGCCATGCCCTGCATGTCGGCCAACTGACTGTTTTTCAGTTCGAGAAGGCGCTGTAAGGTCTCAACCTGGTCCTGCAGGTCTGCAACACGACTGTTGAGTTCATCGTTCTCGCGTTTGGCCGCCTCAAACTCTTCCATCGCAACCGCAGAGCCAGAATCCGCACCGCCTGGCAGGTCACCGTCACCGCCTGCGGAGCCTCCATCCTGTTCAGTACGAGACTCGGAATCGTCGGCTACCAGTAAACGAAGCTCGTCGCCTGAGGTTGCCTGGCTACCCGCCTGCTCTGAAGCGGCTGGCGTGCTTTTCGTTGCATCAACCGGTCGTGGAGACTGGAATTCCTGGTTTTGTTGAGCAACAACACGGTTCGCTTCTGCACGACTGCGACTGCGAATATCATCCAGTGACGGAATGCGCAGTACCTCACCCCGCTTCAGCCGGTTGATGTTGCCATCAATGAACGCATTCGGGTTCTGATCCTGAATCGCAAGCATAACTTGCTGCATCGACACCGACGTGCTCGGGCGTACCTGTTGAGCTATGGTCCAAAGCGTGTCTGACGCACCAGTCGGGCCGAATGTATCGCCCTGATAACCACGAGACGCAGAACCCTCAACAGCGGCCTGGCGGCGAACCGACTCCGGGCTGCGAGTCGCAGGTTGCTGACGGGCCGCGGTGGCCGGCGCACTCACCGGCTCTTCAACGCCGGATTCCTCCGCGTATACGGGCGGGTCCACGAGTACCGAATATTCCCGCATCAGTCGCCCGTTGGGCCAGGTCAGCTCAAGAAGGAAATTGAGATACGGTTCACGCACCGGTTCGCGAGAAGACACATTAATGGCCAGACTGCCATCCGCGCCGGTCACCACTTCAAATTTTAACTGACTCAGAAACCGATGCCGATCCAGCCCGACCCGCTCATACGCGCTCTCCGGTGCCACATTGACAAACACGTCACCGGGATCAACGCCACGACTCTGATTCAGTGATATTTCTGCATCCAGCGGCTCATTAAGCCAGGACTGGAGCTCTATTTCTCCGAGTCCAAGGGCCTGAGCCATTCCAGAGCCGAGCCCTCCCGCCAGCGCCAGGGCAACCGCAAGCTTGCGTACCTTCATGCTTATTCCTTTCCAGTCTCCGTTATTCTTTACTGCCGTATCTCAACAGAATCGGACGAGGTTGGATGACTTTCGCCTTGTTATTTCTCGTTTTTATATCGCACTTATACCAATCGGTTCGGCAAGTATTGTTGATAAAACCCGTTTTATCAATCAATCAGCCGCAATCCTTGCACCGTTTTTTTATCTATCGGGCGGAACTCCTTAGCGCCCTTGAAAATAACAGGGGCGGACGCTGAAATCAGCCTCCGCCCCAGACCGGCATGCAAAAAACCGGACACAGTTGGCATTAATTACCACTGCGTAACAATTTTTAACGTTCCTGAAGGATTCTCAGCATCCGACGCAGAGGCTCTGCAGCCCCCCACAACAGCTGGTCACCCACCGTAAACGCAGAGATGTACTCCGGCCCCATGGACAACTTGCGAATCCGACCAATGGGAATGCTCAGCGTCCCTGTCACCTTGGTTGGTGTCAGCTCTTCCATCGTTGCTTCCCGATCATTCGGAATCACTTTTACCCAGTCGTTGGCGCCCGCGAGAATACCTTCGACTTCAGCAACCGACAGATCCTTTTTCAACTTGATCGTCAGCGCCTGACTGTGCGAACGCATGGCACCGATCCGAACACAGATACCATCAATCGGAATCGGTCGATCAGAACGGCCGAGAATCTTGTTAGTCTCAACGCCCGCCTTCCACTCTTCCTTACTCATACCGTTATCAAGCTGCTTATCGATAAACGGAATCAGGCTGCCCGCCAACGGGACGCCGAAATGTTCTACAGGAAACTCAGCCGAACGCATGGTGTCTGTTACCTTGCGGTCAATGTCCAGAATCGCGGACGAAGGATCAGCCAACTCGGATTGCACGCTGTCATTCAGCGCCCCCATCTGAGCCAGCAATTCCCTCATGTTCTGGGCACCGGAACCTGACGCCGCCTGGTACGTCATCGGAGACACCCACTCGATCAGGTCCTGCTCAAGCAACCCCCCAAGCGCCAGCATCATCAGACTCACGGTGCAGTTTCCACCAATATAGTCCTTAACGCCTTTATCCAGCGCCTCGTCAATCACGTTGCGGTTGACCGGGTCGAGAACGATCACCGAATGATCCGCCATGCGCAGAGTAGATGCGGCGTCAATCCAGTATCCCTGCCAACCGGCGTCTCGCAACTTCTGGTAGACAGCGCCGGTGTAGTCCCCACCCTGACAGGTCAGGATGACATCCATACCTTTCAGAATGTCGATATCAAACGCATCCTGAAGTACCGGAACACCCTCTTTCCCGACATCCGGGGCCGGCTTACCAGCCTGAGATGTGGTGAAAAATACCGGATCGATGCCGGCAAAATCATTTTCTTCACGCATGCGCTGCATGAGGACAGAGCCCACCATGCCACGCCAACCAACCAGTCCAACTCGCTTCATCTGTCAGGACTTCCAATTCTATGCCCGCCCGCTACCGTTATCGCTGGCACGGACAGGATGAATGATCCCGCAGCAGCTGCATCCTGCCGCTGTCGGGCTTTGCTCTTATCGGACCAGTAACGCCTTAAAGCGCGTTCAGAACGGCCTCGCCCATTTCACGGGTCGACACTTTGCGCCCACCCTCAGACATAATATCGGCCGTGCGCAGCCCCTGGTCCAGCACCTTGCTGACGGCAGCTTCAATAGCCTGAGCCGCGCTTTCCTCGTTCAGACTGTACCGCAGCATCATCGCCGCACTGATGATCGTCGCCAGCGGGTTGGCAATGCCCTGCCCGGCAATGTCTGGCGCAGAGCCATGACACGGCTCATACATGCCCTGCTTATCCGAGTTCAGTGACGCAGAGGGCAGCATGCCGATAGAACCGGTGAGCATTGCAGCTTCGTCGGAAAGAATATCACCAAACATGTTGCCAGTCACAATCACATCAAACTGCTTCGGCGCACGAACAAGCTGCATGGCCGCGTTATCGACGTACATATGAGACAGCTCTACATCCGGATACTCACGCTTGAGATCCTCCATGATTTCGCGCCAGAGTACGGTTACCTCAAGCACGTTCGCCTTGTCGACAGAACACAACTTTTTGCCTCGCTGCTGCGCCGCTTCAAAGGCAACCCGCCCAATCCGGCGAATTTCAGATTCCGTATACTGGTAGGTGTTGTAGCCCTGACGCTCTCCGCTCTCCAGCTGACGAACGCCGCGCGGCTGGCCAAAATAGATACCACCCGTCAGTTCCCGGACAATCAGGATATCGAGACCAGAAACCACTTCAGGCTTCAGGGATGACGCCGACGCCAACTGCGGATAAAGAATGGCAGGCCGCAGGTTGGCGAACAATTCGAGATTAGAGCGAAGGCCCAGCAAGCCTTTTTCTGGCCGCCTGGCCATGGGCAGACTATCCCACTTCGGCCCACCGACGGCGCCCAGAAGGATAGCATCGGCGTTACGCGCCTTTTCAAGGGTTTCATCTGGCAAGGGCGTGTCCGTTTCATCAATCGCGGCACCACCGACCAAAGCCGAATCGAAACTCAGCCCCAGGCTGAACTGATCATTGACTTTGTTCAACACTTTTTCTGCTTCGGCAACAATTTCGGGGCCAATACCGTCACCCGGCAGGAGCAATACGTTACGGGACATTATTCAATTCCTTGTTCAGTCAGTTTCCAGCGTTAAACAACCAAGGGGCCGTTTTTCGGCGGGACGATTCGTATGCACGAATTGTCTCCGCATCCTCCAGGGTGACACCAATATCGTCCAGCCCATTTAACAGACAGTGGCGGCGGAAATCATCCACCTCAAAACTGAACGACTCGCCACTTGGCGTAATGACCGTTTTCGTTTCGAGATCAACCGTCAGTTGATACCCTTCAGTTTCTTCCGTTTCGCGGAACAGTTTATCAACAACTTCTTCTTCTAAAACAATGGGAAGCAAGCCATTCTTAAAGCAGTTATTGTAGAAAATGTCCGCAAAACTCGGCGCAATGATTACCCGAAAACCATAATCATCCAGCGCCCAGGGGGCATGCTCACGGCTGGAGCCGCAACCAAAGTTGGTTCGGGCCAGCAACACGCTTGCGCTTTTATAGCGCTGCTGATTCAGCACAAAATCCGGGTTCAGGGGGCGATTGGAACAATCCTGGTCGGGCTTACCTTCATCCAGATAACGCAGCTCATCAAACAGGTTAGGACCAAAGCCCGTGCGTTTGATCGACTTCAGAAACTGCTTGGGGATAATCATGTCCGTGTCCACATTGGAACGGTCCATGGGGGCAACAATGCCCTGATGTTGCGTAAATGCTCGCATGGTCTCTCTCCTGTGGTTCAGTTCAACAATTCACGGACATCAATGAAATGACCGGTGACTGCCGCGGCGGCAGCCATGGCCGGGCTTACGAGATGGGTTCGCCCACCAAAGCCCTGCCGACCTTCAAAGTTCCGGTTTGAGGTGGAAGCACAATGCTCACCCTGGCCCAGCTTGTCGGCATTCATGGCCAGACACATGGAGCAACCCGGATCGCGCCACTCCAGGCCCGCCTCAATAAACACCTTATCGAGCCCTTCCCGCTCAGCCTGGGCCTTTACCAGCCCCGAACCCGGAACAACCATGGCCTGCTTAAGACCCGCAGCCACCTTCCGGCCTTTCACCACGGCCGCTGCTTCGCGCAGATCCTCAATGCGGCTATTGGTGCAGGAACCAATAAACACCCGATCCAGTTTAATATCAGTAATTTTCTGATTTGGCTGCAATCCCATGTATTTCAGAGCACGAACAATACCCTCACGCTTGATCGGGTCAGCCTCTTTCTCCGGGTCTGGAACCGCACTGTCTACGCCAACCACCATTTCCGGCGACGTTCCCCAACTTACCTGAGGCTGAATCGCCGCTCCGTCCAGCTCCACCACTTTATCGAACACCGCATCATCGTCCGTATGGAGGGTACGCCAATACTCAACGGCTTTGTCCCAGGTTTCACCCTCTGGGGAGAAGGGGCGGCCTTTCACGTATTCAATTGTGGTATCGTCCACGCCAACCATCCCCACCCGGGCACCGGCTTCGATGGACATATTACAAATGGTCATCCGGCCTTCCATACTCAGGCCCCGGATAGCCTCGCCACCAAACTCGATGGCGTAGCCGGTACCACCAGCCGTGCCGATTTTGCCGATAATGGCCAGAACAACATCCTTGCCCGTTACACCCGTGCCAAGTGTGCCGTTCACCCTCACCAGCATATTCTTCATCTTCTTCTGAACCAGACACTGGGTAGCCAGCACGTGCTCAACCTCAGACGTCCCGATACCATGGGCCAGGCACCCAAAAGCTCCGTGAGTAGACGTATGGGAATCGCCACAGACAATACTCATGCCCGGCAAGGTCGCTCCCTGCTCCGGCCCGATAACGTGGACGATACCCTGGCGCTGATCCTTGATTTTGAACTCCAGAATCCCGAACTCATCGCAGTTCTTGTCCAGCGTCTCAACCTGGGTGCGGGACACCGGGTCCACAATTCCATCAATGCCTTTATCACGATCCGTCGTCGGAACGTTATGATCCGGCGTGGCAATATTGGCATCAACCCGCCATGGTTTGCGGCCGGCCAGACGAAGCCCCTCAAAAGCCTGAGGTGATGTAACTTCGTGCAGCAACTGACGATCAATGTATATCAACGCGGAACCATCATCCCGCTGCTTGACCAAATGGTCGTCCCACAATTTGTCGTATAAGGTCTTGCCCGCCATGATTCTCTCTCACTCTTTGGGGGTTTCTGTTTCTGCTTCCAATGCTGACATCATACCCTGCGCCACAAATAACCCCAATTCATGTTTTTTATGCTTTGCATTCCTTTCCGTTATCTTAGATAGTGGAGATCAACCCCGGCGCAAGCCCTGGCATTAAAGCCTCAACCAAAGAGAAACCATGGACTCAAACGCCCTGAAAGCATTTCTGACCATCGTCGATCAAGGCTCTTTCTCGGAAGCTGCCGAAATCCTGCATCTGACGCAACCAGCCATCAGTAAACGCCTGGCCTCTCTGGAGGCCCAGCTCGGCAAGCGACTGATCGAGCGCAGCAACCGGGAGATCCGGCTTACCGAAGCCGGAACGCGGCTCTTCCCCCACGCCCGGAAAATTCTTGATGAAATCCATAACGCCCGCCTGGCGCTGAGCACGAACCCCGACCGCATCGAAGGCGAGCTCCATGCCATTGCCAGCCACCACATCGGCCTGCATCACCTGCCCAACTGGTTGCGTCGTTATCGCCGGGAGCATCCCCAGGTGGATCTGCACCTGCAATTCATGGAATCCGATGCGGCCTACCACCAGATGAACAAACGAAATGCGGAACTGGCCTTCGTCACCCTGAGCGACAGCATGGACCCGGAATTCACCATCCTCGCCCAGTGGCCTGACCCCATGGCCTTCGTCGCCAGCCGGGAGCACTCCCTGGCGGCACTGGAGGCACCTACACTAGCAGACCTCGCGCCCCACCCATCGCTTCTTCCAGACACCAGCACAGCAACCTATCGGGTAGTCAGCCGACTGTTTCTCGAGGCGAACCTGTCCCTGAAACCACTGATGCCCACCAACTACCTTGAGACCATCAAAATGATGACCAGCGTGGGCCTGGGCTGGAGTGTGCTGCCGGTCAGCATGCTTGACGACACCCTGGTCAGGCTCGAGGTCCCCCACCCGGTTAACCGTGTACTGGGAGCGGTCGCCCTGTCCGGCCGACAACTGAGCAACGCTGCGATGGCCCTACTGGCAACCATCCGGGCAGAAGAAAACGAGCTGCCTGCCAACCAACCACGCTAGCGATTGACCGGTGGTGGCTGCAGCCCGCGCCAGGTAACCGCAATGGCTATTGCCATCGCAACCGCGCCACCCCAGAAAGCGGCAGACGTACTGAACCCATCCACCAGAAACCCCGACATCCAGGCACCCAGAGCACCCCCCGCCCCAAACGTAAGACCGCTATACAACGCCTGCCCTTGCCCATGATGGTGCCTTCCGAAGAATCCGTGAATGTACTGAACCGAAACCGCATGCAACGCGCCATAGGAGGCCGCGTGCAACAACTGGGCAACAATCAGAATGGACAGAACCGTCGTAAACTCAGCGATCATTACCCAGCGCATCATCGTCAGCACCAACGCACACAACACAATTGCCCGGACGGAAAAGCGCCTGAAAAACCGGTGCATAACAAGAAACAAACCAATTTCCGCGATCACCCCAAGAGACCACAGCAACCCGATGGCAAGCTTGCCATAACCGTGCTGCTCAAGGTGAATACTGAAAAAGGTGTAGTAGGCTCCATGCGACACCTGGAGCAGAAAATTCATTGCAAAGAACGTAATGACAGCGGGCTGTAAAACCACCGATTTCAGGCTACCTCTCGGGGCCGGAGCCTGACGCTCGCCCTTTTCAGACGGCACCAGAAACGACGAAACCGCAATGCCTGCAAATACCGGGAGCAATAACCACGGTAAGTACTGGATCCTGACCTGCTCCAGCAGAGCGCCCACCAGCGCCACCGCCCCGATAAAGCCAACTGAACCCCACAACCGAATCCGGCCATACTTATCACGCCGCTCGCCCAGAGCACGAAGCGTGATGACTTCATACAGAGGCAAAATGGCGTTCCAGAAAAAAGTGAACACCAGCATGACTAGCAACAGCCCTAAGAATTCCGGATCAAGAAACACGCCGGCGAAAAATACCGACCCGGACACAGCCCCCAGGCGCACCAGCCGGACGCGTTGCCCGGTACGATCTCCCAGATATCCCCAGACACTGGGAGCCACAATCTTGGTAAGCTGGATGGTCGCCATCAGAGTGGCGATTTGCAGGTAGGAATAGCCCTGCCCCTCAAGGTAGAGGGACCAATAGGGCAACAGCCCTCCAAGGAGGGCGAAAAACCAGAAATAGAGGTTCGACAGACGCCA
This sequence comes from Marinobacter daepoensis DSM 16072, assembly GCF_000421165.1. GTDB lineage: Bacteria > Pseudomonadota > Gammaproteobacteria > Pseudomonadales > Oleiphilaceae > Marinobacter > Marinobacter daepoensis. The sequence continues at coordinate 121,333 of NZ_ATWI01000009.1, read as the reverse complement.
GTATATGGTAGCGCCTCCTCCTGATCAGAGCTGCCCGAGAACCGGGGTGCTCACAACCACATCGCCGTTCTGGCCCCGGTGGCGCAGATAATGGTCCATCAGCACAATCGCCATCATCGCCTCAGCGATCGGTGTCGCCCGAATGCCAACACACGGATCGTGGCGCCCCGTGGTAACCACCTCAACCGGATTACCATCCACGTCGATTCCCCGGCCAGGAAGGCGAAGGCTTGAGGTGGGCTTGAGTGCAATGCTGGCGACAATTGGTTGCCCCGAGGAAATACCGCCCAACACTCCACCCGCATGGTTAGAAAGAAACCCTTCCGGCGTCATCTCATCCCGATGCTCAGTCCCTTTCTGCTCGATGCAGGCAAAGCCGGCTCCAACCTCCACCCCCTTGACTGCGTTAATGCTCATCAACGCGTGGGCGAGATCAGCATCCAGGCGGTCGAAGATAGGCTCTCCCAAACCGGGGGGAACCCCCTCCGCGACCACATTGATGCGGGCCCCGATGGAGTCGCCTTCCTTGCGCAGGGCATCCATGTAGGATTCCATCTCTGGAACCTTGGACGCATCCGGGCAGAAAAAGGGGTTCTGATGCACCTGGTCCCAGTCCAGAACCTCTGCCTTGATGGGCCCTAACTGCGACAGGTAGCCCCGAATCCGGATTCCCAGCCGCTGCTCCAGAAACTTTCGGGCAACCGCACCGGCAGCCACACGCATCGCGGTCTCTCTGGCCGAGGAGCGGCCGCCCCCCCGATAGTCTCTGACACCATATTTATGGTGGTAACTGTAATCAGCATGGGCCGGGCGGAACTGAGAGGCAATCTTGGAGTAATCTTTCGAACGCTGATCGGTATTCTCGATGAGCAGACCGATCGGTGTCCCCGTCGTCTTACCCTCAAATACACCCGACAGGATGCGAACCTCATCCGCCTCCCGACGCTGGGTCGTATGCCTGGAGGTACCTGGCTTACGGCGATCCAGATCCCGCTGCATGTCTTCCTCAGACAACGCCAAGCCGGGAGGGCAGCCATCAATAATGCAACCCAGAGCTGCGCCATGACTCTCACCAAACGTGGTGACACTGAATAGCTTTCCGAACGTATTTCCAGACATATTTCAGTACTTTATATAGATTTTATAATGTATAAACTTAACTCTTTCGAGCCAACCATTCACGAAGATCCGGAGCCGTGATCAAAAACACACCGTCTCCGCCCTGCTCAAATTCCAGCCAGGTTAACGGCAGGTCTGGGTAGGCTTCATCCATGGCACCCCATGAATTGCCAACCTCGACAACCAGGAGCCCTTGTTCCGTCAGGTGCTCTGCAGCCTGGGCCACGATCCGGTGCGCAATATCCAGGCCGTCGTCTCCGGCTGCCAGCCCCAGGGCGGGCTCATGATGATATTCCGCCGGCATATCCGCCAGATCCTCAGCATCAACATACGGGGGGTTGCTGAGGATCACGTCATAGCGCCCATCGATACCATCGAAGACATCCGACTGAATGGTCCTCACTCTTCCCTCAAGCCCATGCAGCTCTATGTTGGATTCAGCCACCGCCAGAGCATCACCGGAAACGTCGGACAAATCGACCTCCGCCTCCTCAAATACCGTTGCCGCCCCGATACCAATGCACCCACTACCAGTACAAAGATCAAGTATACGATTCACCCGACCGCCGCCCAGCCAGGGTTGCAACCCGTTTTCCAGCAACTCACCGATGGGCGACCTGGGCACCAGCACCCTCTCATCAACCCGGAACGGCATCCCCATAAACCATGCTTCACCAAGCAGGTAAGCGACAGGAACACGCTCTTTCACCCGACGCTCAACGCGGGCCAGAATCAGTTCACGCTCTGGCCGGGTCAGGCGGGCATCCAGAAACAGATTATTGTTCTCCAGGGGCAGATGAACACTGCGCAGAACCAACTGAACGGCCTCATCCCAAACGTTGTCAGTGCCATGCCCAAAGTACAACGGCGAGGCGGCAAAACGGGATACCGAAAACCGCAGAAGATCACGGATGGTATGCAGATCGTCAACTGGACTGGTCAATGGATGGCTTCCTAGTCTGAACAATGTTGCACGGCATTATACGCGCATTGGGTCGCCCGCTGCAGCCCCGGGAGGTCACAGCGCAAGCGGTCCGGAACTGCTGCGGCTTTCCTCAAAACGGTCAAGGGCAGCCGACATCCGTTCGCGGCCGAGACGTATCAGCTCCGGCGCTTTGTGGTAGTCATAGCTCCGGCAGGCGTTCTTCGGAATATTGACCAGCAGGTCCGGTGGGTACCCGGCAATCTTGTACTGCACCAGAGCACTCTGCATGGTCTCGATGGTGAGGTTCATGACATCAAACTTACCGATACCAAGCTTGTCCCAATCAATGGTGTCATGCTCATCCCGGGGCCTCTCGTGGCCCGGGGAGTCACTTTTCTTTTTCTCCGGGCCCGCCTTTCTTGCCATTTCCCGGCTTATTTTTTCCTCGGCAGACTCACCCGTATCGACCTTTCTCGACGCCAGCGCTTTCAGGGCATCCCAATCAAACCAGCGAGACGCTTTATCCCGGACCGCGTCCACCCATTCCTCGATATCACCACCGGCGTCTTCCGGCGTAAACGCTGCGTCCGGGATACGACGACGCTGGTCGTCCTCGCCACTCAGGTTGACCGCCATGACCAGATCCGCATGGGCAGAGATGGTGGGGATGATTGGCAGTGGGTTCAACAGCGCACCATCCACAAGCACCCTGCCATTTAACACCAGAGGCGTCACAACACTGGGAATGGCAATGGAGGCCCGGATGGCCTGATCCAACGGTCCTTCCTGAAACCAGATTTCCTTGTGCGCCAGCAAGTCGGTGGCAACGGCGGTATAGGCGATCGGCAGATCTTCAATCCGGGTGTCTCCCAGAATGTCACGAACCACTGAAAAAACTTTTTCACCCCGTATTGCCCCCACCGAGGTAAAGGTGACGTCCAGCAAGCGCAAAACGTCAAACTGACCAAGCCCGGTCACCCAATCCTTGTAATCCTGCATTTTGCCAGCACTGTACATCCCGCCAATCAGCGCTCCCATTGAGCAGCCAGAGATCGCCACAATGTCATAGCCACGTTCCTGGAGCACCTCAATCGCACCGATGTGCGCGTACCCACGGGCACCACCGCTCCCCAGAGTGAGAGCGACGGTTTTTCCCTTGCCGGTCTGGTGTCCCAGCCGCTCAGTGCTGGCAGGGGCCGACACAGGGGAAATCCCGGAACTATCGACCACCGAGCTGACGCCATCCTGAGCTGCTCCGGTGCTGGCGGGTGATTCTGTGCCCGGCTTGTCCTGCTCTGCCATATCAGCTACCTCTTACCACGACGATTTCAACCCGATCGCCCTGGCGTGCAGGGTCATTCATTCGCACCATTGGCCCCACGGGGACTATCCGGATCCGGGCGCGGGAAATACCGGTCTTGCCAAGCAGCGTCGCCAGACTTTCAGCCGCCTCTTCTGAACGGCTAAGGGCCTGATCCAGCGTTTCGCCCTGCCGAAGATCCGTGAAGGATGCCAGGACCACTTCCGAACCGTCGGCTGCCCAGTCATTCAGCGTGCGCCGGTCATCCGCCGACCAGTCAAAACGATGGGTAACGCCCCCCGACCATGGCACGACCAAGGGCCCTCTGACAGGGCTTGCCCCGGCGGTATACCCAGGGATAGCGACGCCGTTCTGTACGGCGAGGTGTTCAACCCAAACGTACTCCCTCAGGTTACCTCTCGTGACGGTATATACCAGCGTCAGCCATTGACGACCATCTTCTGCCGTTGTTGCTGCAACCACATAATCCTGGGCAGCGTCGCGCCCCAGCAACCCGGGCTGCTGAAAGATCTGGTTGGCCCAAACGTTACTTCGGCCACAGGCGATCCCGGTACATTCAAACAGCAGCTGGGCTCCCCCACCCGTTAGCTGTTTCAGATAATACGCTCTCGCAGCCAGGCGCGTTGCATCGCGGGCAATTTCATACAGCTGCCCCTCTCCCTGAACCGGCAGGCGGGCCATGACCTCTGAACGGATCTCATTCCTGATTTCCCGAACGGGGCTGAAAAGCACGAGGTGCCCGGGAGACCGGATATCCACCGATGATTTTAGGGTTGACTGCGGGAAAGCCTCGGGCGCACTTTCCGGCCAGTCGGCCGCAACCAGGCCTGCAAACAACAGACAGAACAGGCCAGCAGCCATTCTGGCTGCACTGGAATTTCCGGAATTAGCCATGGTAAAGAAACCTGTTGATTGCCCGTGCAACGGGAACTACATCACCGTCCAGGTGGCAATGATGCCCACCCGGCACATCCACCGTCTGAAGCCCCGGAATCAGATCTGCCCTTTGATCAAGGCCACTACGGGTGACCAGCAACCCCTCTTCAGCCCTCACAAACAGCGCCGGAGTTCGAATGGCCGACAGTGATGCCCTAACTTGTTCCTCGGTCATCATCAGTGGCGTTGGGTGGCGCAACCGTGCGTCTGTACGCCAGACGTACCCATCGGCTTCCGCCCGCATATTTCTTGGCACCAGCGTTCTCGCGGCCTCCTGGCTCAGTGGGCTGAGACCACCTTCCCGAATCCGGGCGGCGGAGTGGACATCCGGATAGACAGCCGGAGCTGCTGAACCGGCCCGCCTCTTCTGCAGAGCTCGCCGAAGCTGGGGAATGGTGTCCGCCGCTGGCCGGCTCAAAGCCCCCAGGCTATCGATCATCACCAGTTTGCGCACTCGCTCAGGAAAGGCGGCGGCATACAACGCACACACAATCCCCCCCAGGGAATGGCCAATTAAATCAAGAGGGAAGCGTTCACTCTCCGGAAAATGCCGCTCCAGAAACTCAGAAAGATCGGCCACATAGTCCATCAACCAGTAGGTATACCCGGGCGGGCGGTGCCCGGAATGGCCGTGCCCGGCCATATCAAGCGCATGTATCGAGGTATTTTCCGCCAGCAGTGGCGCCAGCCGGGCAAACGACATGGCGTTATCCAGCCAGCCGTGCAAGAGAATGGCCGGGGGACGGGAAGACGCTCTGTCTTCGTGTTTGGGCCAGCTCAACCCGGCAAGTGTGATGTTATCCAGTGGCCAGTGCATTTCGTGACAGCCAGCCTGTTCGCCAGGTGCGCTGCCAGGCAACAAAGTCTCCGTCATTCGATAACGGCCTTACATCGTGTGAGTGGGACGATCGGAACTCAATGAACCGGCCAGGTAGGATTCGATTTTCGTCCGGGCGGTTTCATCGTCACCGTTAAACTGCACGCCAATACCGGCGGCCCGGTTGCCCTGGGCACCCTTGGGTGTAATCCAGATGACCTTGCCCGCCACCGGAATTTTCTCTGGCTCATCCATCAGGTTCAGGAGGAGAAAAACTTCATCCCCTAACTGGTATTGTTTCTGGGTAGGGATAAACAGACCACCCTGGCGGATGTAGGGCATGTATGCCGCATACAGAACCGCCTTGTCCTTGATCGTCAGGGTTAGAATGCCACTGCGCGCTCCGAATCCGGGCCCCATATCAAACACCTTCTACGCAAATTTACTGATATTTCGCAATGATAGCAGTTGATTACTGACAACGCTCACGTTGTCTTCCGCTTCCGGGGCATCAACTCGCGCCACGCCAGCAGAAGCTGACTTGCCTCCAGCTCCGGGCTGGCATTGTATACTCCGGCACTCCGGCTTTCCCGAACCCTGTCGACAAGCTGATGAGCCCGCCACGGTGGATTGCTCCTGGCAAGGTAAGCCAGCATATCCTCGGCTTCCGTGTCCTGAACGACTCCTCCGGCGCTGCATCTCGCCAGATCGGCTGCCCAGTTTTCGAAAAGCAGCAAAGTGTCGTCGAGCCCCAGCGTTTTGAAACGGCGGGCCGCTTCACCAACGGGCATCTGGCCTTTCATGAATTGGCGAAACGCATCAAAGGCCTCCTCTCTCCGTGGCAGGAAATCTCCCGTCGCATATTCAAGGGCCAGTCTCGGGGCATTGCCTGCGATGGCCAGACTCTTGACCAATGTCTCAGCCGACGGTCGCTCGTTCTCTGGCAGCTCCGAAGCCCGGACGGCCAGCCATCGCCCCGCATCGTCCGGATTCGGTAACGGAATGGCTAATGCCTGACACCGGGAGCGGATGGTGGGAAGAACCGGCCTGCCGCTCTCCTGAAGCAGCAGCAGAGTCACGTCCGGCAAAGGCTCTTCAAGCGTTTTCAGAAGAGCATTGGCCGCGTTGATATTAAGTTGATCCGCCCGGTCCACAATGGCAACTTTCCGGCGGGCAACCTGAGGCGAGGCCACTGCGAACGAAGACAGCGCTCTGATCTGATCAACTTTTACCATTCGGGATTTTTCAGGAGCATACACCCGGACATCCGGATGGCTGCCAGCCGCGACCAGCTGGCATTGCCGGCAGTGTCCGCACGAAACCGGTGCCCCCTCCTCCCTGCCCTCCGGCTGATCACACAGGAGCAACCCTGCGACCGCCTCAGCCCAGGCCCGCTTCCCAACGCCCCGCTCACCCACCACCAAAAGCGCATGAGGCAGCCGACCCTGAGCCAGGCGATGCTGAACCGCGCTCCAGGCTCGGTGTAACCAGGGCATATCCTTGGCAAGATCAGTCATTTTCAGGGTTCCGGAAGGTGGATTTTCGTGAGCGCCGCAGCTGACGTTTCATACGATTCAGCAACCGGCTCAGTCGACGTACATCATATACAGAGCCCTCTGGCGCTAACGTTGTATAGTAATGGCTGTTAACCGCGTGGGCAAAAACACGCGCCGTTGCTGCCACCTCGGGGTGTGCTTCGGAAAGACGTTCCGCCAGCGCAAGCGGTGTCTCACCCGAACGAACCGGTACTCCGGTTTTCGCGCATAATCGGTGCCAGGAATCCACCACCCGTCCGAAGGCGTCTCTTCTCACGCCTCGCCGGGCCGACACGGCAGATACCAGGCCGGCGATCAGCAACGCGGCACCAATCACCCCGGCAGTCGCATAACCAAAGTCCCTGAGCCCCCAACCACCCGGTAATCGGGACATGAGATCCATCTGGCTTTGCCCCTGGTACCCAACAACCCAGCGCTGCCACTGGTAGTTGATACGGTCCATCTGCAACGACGCCCATTGAAGAATCGCAATGTCGCCATAACGCTGGGGCGAGGTCAGATCGTTTTCGAGAAATGACCCTTCCTCGGCCACGGCCTCCCGCAATCCGGATTCTATTCGGCTGGGAGCAATCGCGGCGGTTGGATCTACCCGGACCCAGCCCCGCCCTTCCAGCCAAACCTCAACCCAGGCGTGGGCATCGTACTGGCGGACAATAAGATATTCACCCCCGGCCCCGGCATCGCCCCCCTGATACCCCACCACAACACGGGCAGGTATCCCCGCCGCCCGGAACACAAAGGTCGCTGCCCCGGCATAGTGAGCGCAAAATCCCCGCTTTTCGTCAAAAAGAAGCGCATCAATGCCATCCTCCGGCATCGCCGGCGGTCTCAGTGTGTAGAAATAAGCCTCCTGCCGGAATCGGCGCAACAGCTCACCCACCAGCTCAACCGGCGCCAGATCACCCGCCAGGTGCTGCGCCAGCGCCCTCGCTCTGGGGTTTCCTGTTGCCGGCAGTTGGAGGTAACGACGTTCGTCGGCCGCATTCAGCACATCCGATGCGCCGACCTCATCCGACCGTTGTTCCAGGCGGTAACGGACGGGGCTGTCCGCCGGGCGATTGAACCGAAACAGGCGTTCTGGTGTGGCCTGAACGTTGTCGGAAACCGCTACGGAATTTTCCAGAGAGAAGGCCCACCGCTGATCCGTAGGCTCCATCAGAATGTCATACTCGCGGCTTTGAAGCGGGCCAACACCGCCATCATTATTCACTCGCGCCGGCCTGCGGAAGCCGTCAGCCTCTCGCTGACGCCAGGTTTCCCCGTCAAGGTAATCCAGAATAAGGCCTCGCCAGTATCGCTCCGGGTAAGGTGGCGGCTGATCACCAAAGGTAACCCGGAAAGCCCGCTCACTACTCTGTGCCAGATTGGAGATATCGCCCGGCCGCATCGTATCCGAAATGCCACTCCGGGCCTGACCGGACACCAGAGGCACACTCCACAAGGGTGCCATTCTCGGAAAAAAGACAAACAGCAGAATCACCACCGGCACCGTTTTCAGGACCATCCCGCCCAAGCGCTTCCAGCCTGCACTCTGGCTCTCCGGGACGTCCGGCGCATTCAGCACCTGCAACCCCACCATCAAACAGCCTATGGCGACAAAGGTCAGCAACGCCCACGCGATCTCCTGCTTGAACAGAAAGTTAACGGCAGCGAGGTACACCTGAATGAAAAACAACACATAGAAGTCGCGATTTGAGCGGGTTTCCAGCCACTTAAGCCCAACAGCCAGCACAAAAAACGAGGCCGCGGTATCCACCGTAAATCGCCCCTGTACCGTCGCTACGTACACGCCAATTAACGCAAACATAACGCCGCCCCGAAGCAACCGGCCTGGCAGTTTGACACGACCGCGCTGGGCCAGCCATCGCCAGGCCGAAAGCACCACACACGCCGCAATCAACCACCATGGCAGGCGGTCCCACTGAGGAATCAGAAGCAAACCAAAACTGGCAATCAACCAGAGCAACGCCGGCGCGGGGATCGCCTGAACCGGTTCAGCATCCGCCCCCCTGAAAGAGAAACGCCCGGTAAGCCATGCTCTCATACGGAGCCCCCCACCACCGGATGGTCCTGTAACTGCCTTGTTCCGAAGGGCTGACCATCAGCGTCTCTCGGAGGCTGCTCGCCCCAGGTCGCCAGTGCCCTGAGACAACGTTCGCCGTGGAGCGCCCCGGCGTCCGGCTCAATGGCATCCCCGGGCAGAGCCAGGCCAAATTTCGCGTTCTTCTGAACCCGGTCCAACACCATCCAGGCGAGGTAACTCAACCGGGTTTCCGCATCCACGCCGGGAAAAGCGTTAAAGTCCAGCCAATGGGGGCTCCCCTGTTCGCCCTGCCAGTCTGCGACAATCATCTGCCCGGAGCGCGCAAACCGCTTCCACATGACCCGCTGACTCATATCCCCCTCTCGCCAGGGGCGGAGATCAGCGGTGTCCTGGCCCGACACCGGTGAGGAAGCTAAGAGTTCTTGCCCATCCATCACCGTACTGTTGGTGTCTGGTGCGGGTATTGGTCGCGGAAATGCTACCCCCGAGGAAACCGGCCGCAACCACGTCCAGGCCTTAAGCAGGCCAAACGGAAAACGGGTTTCAATCCGGATCCGATCCGGGCGAAGGTACCCCCGATACGCGGAAGGGACTGGCACAACCACCTCCCGGCTTTCTGACGACGGCACATGTACGCCGGCCACTGAGGAATCCTCAACCGACAGGTCCAGCCCCAAGCCAGCATCCTTGCCTGCCGTCACCCGAAGGGTGAACGAAATGTCTTCGCCAGCCTGCCCTTCTCCCGCACGAACAACATCAACCGTTAGCCCCGACAGGTTTCTGTGGGTTTGATGCATAGCCCCAACGAACAACGCGCCAAGAAGGAACGTCAGCAGGTAAATCAGGCTGTTCTGATAATTGATTGCGGTAATCAGCATAATCAGCAACAAAAAACCGAACACCACACCCGCCGCCGTTGGCAGGATAAAAATGTTCTTCTGGCTCAGAACCTGGCTGTCCGACCTTGGGATACGGCGATTTATCCAGCGTCGCCAGCGCGCCTTGAGAGAAATTGACATCGTACTCCTGAACCAAAAAGGACCGCCCGAAACTCACACCCCAGGCAGGCATCAAACCACAAATGACCACGCCTCTTAAAGGTTTCCCCTCTGACAGCGGATGCGGGTCACACACCGGGCACTTACCGGTTGAAAAATGGTCAGACAAACCGAATACTCAATACGTTAGCATGAAGCGTAATGCCTGAAGCAGTATATCAGCAGCGCCTCTTTGAACCGGTTCAGCATGAGGCAAACTACAATGCGTCGCAAACTGCTTGCAGCAGCCCTCACGGCATCAGCAATTACCCCCGCCTGGGCAGGTGTACAAACCATGACATCGGACGAGATGGTGGATACTTATGTTGAGGATTCCGCCGTCATTGTCGTCCCAAGGCAACAACAGAAAACGGAAGCGGATCGGCAGAAGATCATTCGGGCTCTCACCATCTCCCCCGGCGAGCCCGTGTTAAGTGAAGCCGAAGAGGAAGCCTACCGGGAGGCCCTGCAACGGTATCTGGATGACGGAAAAAAGGACGCCCTGTCAGATGCTGAAGAGGAATTCCTTCGCAGGGCCCTGCTCCTTCCGGTCGACGAGCTGGCCAGAGCACAGCCGCCGGCCGACTTCACCCCCCGAACCCTGCCGGTTATATTTGGCCAGCAACCGGAAATACCGGACGAACCCTTCTCACAGACTTTCCTGAACGACCAGTTGGGCATTGGGTTTGACGGCCAGAACCTGAACTTTACCATTGGCAACCCTCCAGGTATTGATCAGATTCAGATCCCGCAGGCCATCAATGAAGGACCAATCAGCCTGACCCCCAGGCCTGGCGGCGGTTTTGATCTCTCAATTCAGGTACCGGATCAGTAGCAAAAGCTTTGCCCGGAACCGAGATGGCGCCCCATCCCCATGATGCGCCATTTTTTTCGCCCGGTTTTCCTGAGTACAAAAAAAACGCCCCGCAACCTGCGGGGCGTTCTCACCATCAAAGGCCGTCTGGTCAGATTACTGGTGACCGTAAACCTTCATGCTGGTGTTGGTAACCGCCAGGTTATTGATGCGGAAGGAGCCAATGGACTCACCGCCGATCTCAACGGCGCCAACGCCGATGTCAGCTGCAAAGGAAGGAATGGAGATTTCCAGTGCATCGCCACCGGTGGCGGCAGAAACACCCTTGCCAACCGTGATCTGGGCGCTGGCGAACAGGCCGGCAGTGTCCGTCGGCTGACCGGAAGTTTCAACCTGCTCGAAGAACTGAGCACCGTAGACGGTCAGGTCACGAACGTTCACACCCAGGAAGTCAACGTTCATATCCATGTCTGTCACGTTAAAGGCAACGTCCATGATCAGGTTATCGGTTGCGGTATCCACTTGGATATTGAGTTTACCCAGCGCACCCTCGATGCCGATGTTGCTGGCCAGCAAGGTGGTGTCACCGCTTCCGTCGGTTGCGTGCAGAGAGGCTGAACCGATACCCACGGCATAGTCAATCGGCGCGCCGGAGATGCTGTGAACATCGATAACCGCGTCACCGTCGGCCAGCACATCAATATCAATCAGCAGGTCGTCCAGCATGCCGGAGACGCCGGTCACCACTCCGTTAGTATCACGCTCAACCGTGCCACCACCAATCCAGATGTCACTGACAGACAGGTAACCTTCGTCGGTGTAGCGGAACTCACCGATGGAAACTTCAGTTTCCAGCTCGATGCTTACACCGGCCTGACCGGTAACGTTGCCCATGGTGGTGTCATCAAGCGCCTTCAGGTCGGCTTGAGCGGCGAAGGGAGCTGCAGCAACGGCCGTTGCCAGTGCAATTTTTTTCAGGCCTTTCATAACGTTCTCCTAATTGGAACAGTTTGTTGTTATTTCAATCCATGCAGACTGTTTGGTGTACTTTTGTATCTGCACGGCTACAGAGTACTGCAGAGATTGCTGGGCGTTCCGTGACCACCTTCACGTAATCGATACTTGGATTGTCTAACAATAAATGGCTATTCAGAGACCTCGTCAGAAGCCTTGAGATTAAAAATACGGCTCTCCATGTCGACCACCACCTGCTCTCCAAAGCGTGCCTGCCCTTCCATCACGGTATAGGGCACCAACTGCGCAAGGGTCGGGCCAAAAATGTGCTCCATTTCCACCACCAGCACCTGCTTCGCATCCGACTCCTCATTGGGGTTTGCCGTGGTATAGAACACCGCCGTCGCCCCGATTTTGCCTTTCTTGACCAGAGCCACCAATGATCGGCGCAGAACTTCAAGAGCAACGCTTGCCGGCATTTCCTCAATCTGCTTGATACGAATGGTCTTGGATTTGTCGGCGGTGTCGGTCACAACCGCAAAGGGCTTTACCCCGCCCGTAACCACGATCCGCTCTTTCAGATCTTTGACGCCTTTCTGGTACATCCGCTCAAACTGCTCCTGGATCATCTGCTTGATCTCGGCATCCGAAGCCTGCTGGGCGTTAACGGGCGCCGTTGTCATCAGCCCGGAGAACAGCAATACCAGGGCCATCATCAAACGGGATTTCAACTGTGTCATAGCTACTCCACTTTCCTCAAAAAGCTCGCACATGGGGGCATGCCGGCTTTCAGTTTGTTTTTATACTGGGGGCGTTCCGCCAACTCGGTTAGAATACCCCGCGGCGTTCAACCCACTTCGGCGGAACGTCATTTTCATTAGAGCAGCGCCGCCGCGAACGCTACAACGCTGTTTTTGTGGCCTGCTTATCATTTCAGCAAGATTCCGGAGGACCCTTGGGCCTGGCAACAACACGGGAGCTCTCCCGGGAAACCTATCAACAGCTGCTCAGACACGCCTGCCAGGTACCCGACTTTGCTTACCTGGGAAGCCCTGGAAACGGGCCAGGGAGAGGGCAATTCTGTGGGTTCTCTGCCTTTGCCGTCGCCACCCGGTCCCTGAAAGGCGATGCCTCTATTACTGTCGACACCCACGCGTTAGCGGCGGACATGGACGCCACCATGACCCGCTATCGCCAGGAACCTGGCCATCATGGTTTGAGGGGCGGTTGGATTGGTTACCTCAGTTATGAACTCGGCTACGCCCGGGAGCGCCGTCTCGCCAGCCTGGCCCCGGTACTCCCAGTGCCACTGCTCCATGCCGGGCTATATTTGTGGAGTGCCAGCTATGACCGGAACACCGGTCGCTATTGGCTGTGGCAACATCCGGACTGCCCTGCTCCGGTGCAGAAACAGATTACCGAGTGGCTCTCAAACGACACGCCCCCCACTCTTCACTGGCGCATGGACGATGCTTTCGCGCCAGAGCAAACCCCGACTGCCTTTCAGGCGAGCGTGAAGGCCGTCAAGAATTACATCGACGCTGGCGACTGCTATCAGGCCAACCTGTCCCAGGGCTTCTATGGCAGGTATAGCGGCAGCCCGTGGCTGGCTTTCGAGAAACTGGCCGAGGCCAACCCAACCCCATACGGCGGTTTTCTGAACGTCCCCGGGCACGCCATCCTGTCTATTTCCCCTGAGCGATTCCTGAAAATCGATCGTACCCAGATCTCCACCAGCCCGATCAAAGGCACCCGGCCCCGGGGCCAGTCACCGGAGCACGACACCGCGCTGGCTAAAGAGCTGCTGGCCTCTGAGAAGGACCGGGCTGAAAACCTGATGATTGTAGACCTGCTCCGCAACGACCTCAGCGTCCACGCGGAGCCTGGCAGCGTTAGGGTGGAACAGCTTTTTGCCCTGGAATCCTACGCGAACGTTCACCATCTGGTCAGCCATATCCAGGCCAGACTGAAGCCGGATGTCAGCCCTCTGCAGGCAGTTTTTGATGCTTTCCCGGGTGGTTCTATCACCGGAGCACCGAAGATCCGGGCCATGGAGATCATCCGGGAGCTGGAGCCACACTGGCGCGGCCCCTACTGCGGGTCATTGTTCTACTACGGTCTGGACGGAACGCTGGACAGCAACATTGCCATTCGAACCTTGCTGTGTGGAGACGATGGCACCGTCAGGTGCTGGGGTGGCGGGGGCATTGTGGCCGACTCCGACCCGGAAGCGGAGTATCAGGAAACCCTCACCAAAGTGAGGCCCCTGATGCGGTTTCTGGAAACTCTCAACGTCTGACCGGTATTACCGAACGCCCGGCAATACCGGCCCTGACTCAACCACTCAGGCGCTGTGAACGGCACTCGCCTTCAGGAATTCATTCCTGAGATCGTCAAAATTATGCACCGCAGGGAACTGGGGGAACTCATCAATCACATTCTGGGGGGCATGGAACAGAATCCCCGCCTCAGCCTGCCCCAGCATGGTGGTGTCGTTATACGAATCACCCGCCGCAATCACCCGGTAGTTCAGCAACTGAAAGGCACGCACAGACTGGCGCTTTGGGTCGCGCTGACGCAACAGGTAGTTGGTAATCTGGCCGTTCTCCGCCACTTCCAGCTTGTGACACAACAACGCCGGATAACCCAGTTTTTTCATGAGCGGCATGGCGAACTCATAGAAGGTATCCGACAGGATCACCACCTGAAACCGCTCCCGCAGCCAATCCAGAAACTCACGAGCTCCGGGCAATGGGTCCAGTGTACCGATGACTTCCTGAATTTCAGGCAGACCGTAGCCGTGCTGGTCGAGAATGCGCAGGCGCTGTTTCATCAAGACATCATAATCAGGAATATCCCGAGTGGTTGCCTTGAGTTCTTCAATACCGGTTTTTTCTGCAAAGGCGATCCAGATTTCCGGGATGAGTACGCCCTCAAGGTCAAGACATGCAAGTTCCACAACGGTCTCCTGAACATTAAAAAAAACAGACGGGGCACGGCCGCCCCGGTTCGAAACCGTATGATATGAAAAAGTCCATGCAAATGCATCGTATATCCCCGGCCCGACCGGATCGGCATAAAGATATAGATGCTCATTCCTTCAGGGCATTAGGGCTTTACTGGTAAGCTGCATAACCTACTGTGACCACAGACTGGAGCGCTATGTGACTGACATCGATTCTCTCCGGGCCGAGCTGGACGGCCAGAGCCCAAGGGCCATCCTGAAAGCCGCCCTTTCCCACTACGGCAACATCGCCCTTTCGTTCAGCGGTGCGGAGGATGTGGTCCTGATCGAAATGGCCCATAAGCTTACCGACAACCTTCGGGTGTTCACTCTCGATACAGGGCGCCTGCATCCGGAAACCTACGAGTTTGTTGAGCGGGTACGAAAGCATTATGGCATCAACATCGAGGTGCTGTTTCCTGAGTCCGAAGAGGTTCAGGCCATGGTAAACCGCAAGGGCCTGTTCAGCTTCTATGATGATGGACATTCAGAATGCTGCGGCATCCGGAAAGTTAATCCTCTCAAACGCAAACTCGCCACCCTGGATGCCTGGGTCACCGGCCAACGCCGGGACCAGAGCCCTGGCACCCGAAACGATGTGCCGGTTGTGCAACTGGACACCGCCTTCTCCACCGAAGCGTCCCCCCTTGTCAAATTCAACCCGCTGGCTAACTGGAGCTCAAAGGACGTCTGGGACTATATCCGGATGTCGGAAGCACCTTATAACCGGCTGCATGAACAAGGGTTCGTCAGCATTGGCTGTCAGCCCTGCACCCGCCCTGTGCTCCCCGGCCAGCATGAACGCGAAGGCCGCTGGTGGTGGGAGGAAGCCACCCATAAAGAATGCGGTCTGCACGCCGGAAACCTGATTGGCAAATCCAATATGTAGCCACGCCCGAATCTGACAATACCTGAACAACAGGCTCAAAAAAGCCCGCGTTACCACAAAGCAACGCGGGCTTTTATAATTCAAGGCTCTCAGTAGGTCGGCAACTCGATGTCTTTGAACAACGCCTGAATTTCTGTCCGGCTACCCTGATGCGCCACCGCCTCGTCAACCATTTCCTTCGTCAGATGAGGGGCAAAGCGACGCATGAAATCGTACATATAACCTCTCAGGAAAGTCCCTTTCCGGAAGCCGATCCGGGTTACTGAGGGACGGAACAACTTGCTGGCATCCAGCGCCACAAGATCGGTATCCACCTTGGGGTCAAATGCCATGCTGGCAATGATCCCGACCCCGAGGCCAAGCCTGACATAGGTTTTAATCACATCGGCATCCGCAGCGGTAAAGACCACTTTGGGCGTCAAGCCTCTGGACTGGAATGCTTCATCCAGCTTGGAGCGCCCGGTAAACCCAAAAACATACGTGACCAGGGAGTACTCCGCCAATTCCTCCAGCGTCAGTTCCTGACCTTTTGCCAGCGGGTGGTCCCTGGGTACGATCACGCATCGGTTCCACCGATAGCAGGGCATCATGATCAGGTCGTTGAACAGGTCCATACCTTCTGTGGCAATGGCAAAATCTACAGCACCATTTGCTGCCATCTCCGAAATCTGCATCGGGGTTCCCTGATGCATGTGCAGCGACACATCCGGATATTCCTCGATAAACCCACCAATCACCGGGGGAAGCGCATAACGGGCCTGGGTGTGAGTGGTCGCAATACTCAGATCCCCTTTACGCTGGTTGCTGAATTCCTGGGCAATCTTTTTGATGCCTTCAGCCCGGCGAAGAATTTCCCCGGCTTCACGGATGATGATTTCCCCGCCCGGGGTAATCCGGGTCAGGTGCTTACCGCTCCGGGCAAAGACTTCAAGCCCAAGCTCATCTTCCAGCAGGCGAATCTGTTTGGATATACCCGGTTGTGACGTAAACAGGCTTTGAGCCGTCGCGGACACGTTGAGGTCGTGGTGTGCAACTTCCCAGATATAACGCAGTTGTTGTAATTTCATTAATTCTGTCGCCCCCTGGATGATCTGGCCGGAGTCTTTCGCTCAGGCTCTACTCGTAAACGCTGGTGAATTCATAACCGGATAATACGCATAAAAAACCATTTTTTCATTCTTTTTTGATATACAAGAAAACCTGTATTCAGTGTAGACCGAAATTCCGGGTTTCGCTGCTCCGCCAGCCCGATGCGTCAGCGTGGCACTTGACTTGTGAATGACATAGCACACAATCGTTTGGGAGCCTCAACTCGGGAACCGAACCGATGCTCCAATTCCATTGCGCCCAGATCCCGGTATGCCATGCTGCTGACAACCAAATTTCTCAGGCCAACTCCCGACTCCCGGGCCGTTCAGCGTCAGCGGCTCGCCGAACTGCTGCAGCCAGATTCCGGTCAGCGTCTGAACCTGCTCATTGCCCCGGCAGGCTATGGCAAAACGACCCTCGCCAGCCAGTGGTGCGCGGGTAACAGCCGTCCAACGGCCTGGCTCTCACTGGATGAACATGACGATCAGCCCCGGCAGTTCTGGCAATACCTCGCCGGAGCGTTCGAGCATGCTGGCCTGATGGGCCTCGAACACTGTAAGACCTTACTGGCCCGACAGAATGATGAGGAACTGACGCCTGCGATTACGGCTCTGCTCAATGCCCTGGCCGAAGACCGTAATGCCTGGTCGCTGGTACTTGATGATTATCATGTGATCAATAACGATGCCCTCCATCGCCAACTGGCCTGGTTTATAGATTATTTACCTCCTGGCATCCTGGTCACGCTGACATCCCGTACAGAGCCACCGCTGCCACTGGCACGCTGGCGAGTGCGCCGCCAGGTTCAGGACATACACCCGGGCCTGCTGGCCTTTTCTGAAGAGGAGTGCCAGGCATTTTTCCGGGATACCATGGCAATGTCCCTGACCGAAGCCGACATTCGTGCAATCTGTCTCAAAACCGAGGGCTGGGTGGCCGCCATGCAGCTATCAGCTCTGGCAGGCCGGAAAGAAGCGATTTTACCGACCCAGGGCTCTGCTTTCACACTGGGCCCACCGGATACCCGCCTGATTTCAGACTACGTGCTCAGCGAAGTCCTTGAGCAACTGCCGTCAGAACTCACCCGCTTCTTACTCGAAACGGCCTGTTGTCCCCGCCTGTGCGCCGCTCTCTGTGATGCGGTCCGGCAGCGAGAGGACAGTCAGGAAAAGCTGTCTGCGCTTCTTTCACAAAATCTCTTTCTGATTCCTCTGGACAACCGCAACGAATGGTTCCGGTATCACGATCTGTTTCGGGAGGCCCTGTTGGTGCGGGTACAGAGCTCAGACCCGGCCCAAAGTTCCGAATTTCAATCCCGTGCAATTGACTGGTTATTGCGCCATGGACACGTTCAGGAAGCTATCGCCCAGATCGTCCACCGTAAAGACACCGAGCACCTGGCCGAGGTCTTGTCCGAGCACGGCAACAAACTCATCCATGGAGGCTATCATCTGCCAGTCCTGACATGGCTGGAAGCCATTCCTGTTCAGAAAATCCAGGACAGCCCCCAACTGCAGATGCTCAGGATCTGGGGGTTATTCTTCGCGAACCGGGTTGAAGGCCTTGAGCCACTGTTGTCCGACGTAGAAGATCTGCTGGATCGCCGGGTTGCCGACTCTCACCCAGACGCGGAAGGTGCACTGGCACTGCACAGTGAGATTTCCCTGATACGCTCTTACCTGGCCCGCTCCCGCAACGACGAAAAACACGCCTCGGATCTTACACGGCAAGTGCTGGAAGACATTGACCAGATAAGCATTCCACTGAAATCCGTCACCTACTACGGCCTCGGGCTGGATTACTTTGGCAAGGGAGAGCTTAAAAATGCTGAAGAAGCGCTGGAGACTGCCGTGCACTATGGGCAGATCGAGCGCAAAGCCAGTACCGTACTTTCCTCTGGCGGCTTGCTCGCCTGGATTCAGTATAATCGTGGCGACACCGACTTCGCTCTTGAAACCACCAACCGCGTCCGCCAGTGGGTCGACGAGCACTACGCCGATCCCAGCCAGCCCCGGCTGATTTCATGCTGGCAGAGCAGCGCACTGACTGAGATCTATCGGGAAAAAAATCTTACCGACACCGCTCAGGGTTACCTGGAACCGCTGATTGATCATGTGCGAAAAGGCACCGAACCAGGCCAGCACGTTGTCATTCAGTACGTACGAGGCCACCTGGCCTTTACTCTGGGCGACCTGGATGCCGCCATTGAAGCACTGGATGATGCCGTGGCTCTTGCCAGGCGTCGACGGGAGCACATTGTGTTTGAACCTCCTGCCGCCTCAGCCCTTCTGGCGCGCTGCTATCTGGCCGCCGGCCACCCTGAAAAGGCGTGGGGCAGTTTGCAGTCGGCGTTGGAGCACCCGGCAACCAACCCTTTGAACCGCGAGCAACATCAGATCGCCCTCGCCCGCGTGCAGCTGGCCCTCGGAAACTCTTATCAAGCACAGGAAACCCTGTCGTCCCTGATACCAGCCGCAGAACGAAACGCCCACAACCGACACCTGGTAGAAATTCTGCTGGTCTACGCTGAGGCTTTGGCCCATGAGGGGCGAGAGGAGGAAGCCAGTCTGATGCTGAACAAAGCCCTGGACAGGGCCGAAGGTGCGGGTTTCCTCAGGCTGTTTGCCGAAGAGAGTCCTGCGTTACAGAATATGCTTCTGGATCTTCCAAGGCTGAGAACCCCCGGGCGATGGAACCGGGAATTGCTCGCCATGCTCAGAGAGCGGGCCGTCGAACCTTCAGATTCAGCGCCCAGTCCCTCTAAAACAAGCGCGCCAGCCGGGCGAGACACTCAGGAGCTTCAGGAACCCCTGAGTCAACGGGAACAGGAAGTCCTGCTCCTGATTCATCAGGGCCTCGCCAACAAAGACATTGCACAGCGCATGTCTGTCGCCCCCGCCACGGTCAAGGCTCATATCCGGAATCTCTACGGTAAGCTAGGGGTGAGCCGGCGCACCGAAGCTCTGGCGAAAGCGAGAGCGCTTCACCTGCTCGAAGAAACCGCCAAAGCGTGACCACTCTCACACTTTTCGGGAATTACGCCTCCCCACTACGCCCTTTGGACGATCCGTCTACGCCCCTTTGCGCCCTATCATTTAACCATGGTGAGGCTCAGGCCTTACCGGGAATTCTGAAATTCAGGCCTTCAGACTTCTTGTTCCGCGTTGTTTCGACGCCCGGGTTCCTAACGAACCCCTTCCACAAGAGCCACCCAATTCGGGCTGGCTCTTTTTTTATGTGCCCGGGAAAGATCAGTGCTCAATGATGCGGCGAAACGGCGGTAAGGCGTCCAGCAGCAACTGGCCATAGCGCCGGGCGACAATCCGTCGATCCAGAATGGTTACCCGACCGGTATCCTGTTCTGTCCGCAGCAATCGACCAACAGCCTGAACCAACTTAACCGACGCATCAGGAACGGTGATCTCCATGAAGGGGTTACCTCCGCGCTGCGTGACCCACTCGGCCAGGCTGGCTTCAATCGGATCGTCGGGCACCGAGAACGGCAAACGCGTAATAACCACATGGTGCAAATAGCGGCCCGGCAGATCGATGCCCTCCGCAAAACTCGCAACACCGAACAGAACACTGGGTCTGCCCTCGTCAACCCGCTGGCAATGAGTCCGCAACACCTCGTTCTTCGCCATGTCGTCCTGAGTCAGGATGAGGTCTGGGTACTCCGGTGCCAACGCGTCTCGCACCTGCTGCATCTGTCGGCGCGAAGTGAACAGCACCAGAGTCGCTTTTTCACCCGCCCAGAGCTCTGGCAACCTTTTGATCAGGGCGTCACCAAATCCATCGTCTGTCGGCAAGGCAAGCATCGCAGGCACTTCAACGGTCGCCATTTCCGCATACCGGAACGAACTCGGCACCACCAGATAACGACTTGCTTCCGGCAGGCCTGCCCGTGAACGTAAGCGGTCAAACCTGCCCAGAGCGGTCAGGGTGGCACTGGTCAGGACGGCACCATAAGCCCGAGACCACAAGCGGGAATACAACAGATTGTCCGCGAGCACCGGGGAGCTGAACAACGTAATGTCCTCAGCATGGTCCCAGCGCTGCCTCACAACCCAACGAGCAAAAGGAGGCCCCTTTCTCGGAGGTGTGTCCACCTGGAGCTCTTCTTCATCCGTGACCGTGGCAACCCCTTCACTCCAGGCTACCCACAACCTTAGCTGATCCTCCGCCCTGGCCTGAAAAGAGCCAATGACCGGATACCACGAGTCTGCCGTATCCCGGTCCAGTTCCGGGTCTTTTCGTTCATCGAATGCACTTTGAAGCTCGTCCACAAGCGTCCCCAGATGACGGCACAATCCTGCCGTCGCAATCCGGGTTTCGCCCGCCAGTTCGGCCAGTGCCTCCGGTAAGGCACCATCCGGATAGCGCCACTGTGCACTGCGTCGTTCTTCGTTGACCTCCCAACCGGTGTTCTGCTCAATCTCTTCAAAAACCCGGTCGAGCACCAGATCCAGATCACGGCCCGCCGTGCTGATTTTTTCCACCGACTTGGCTGCCTGGGAACCGGCCGGAAGCCATGGCTGTATTTTCACCAACGCCTGCGACAACTGCTTCAACCACTGTCGGGTTGCATTCAGGGGAACCGATGCGGCGAAATGATTCAACGCCTTATCCGGCAGATGGTGCGCCTCATCGAAGATGAACAGAGCATTTTCCGGCTCGGGCAGAATAGCCCCACCGCCAAGGGCCAGGTCGGCTAACACAAGGTCATGATTCGCAACCACGACATCGGCCTCGTCCAGATCCTTGCGAGCATCGAAGAACGCGCAGCTATCGAAATAGCCGCAGTGACGGTTCGTGCACTGCCGGTGGTCGGTGGTTACCTGGCGCCAGATGTCATCCGGAATCTGCTCCGGCCAATGATCCCGGTCTCCATCCCATTCCCGCGAGCCATAGCGAGCCAACATGTTTTCGAACGTGGCCCGGCTGTGCGCTTCGTCATCCAACGGCTGGTCCAGAAGGAACAGCGGCATGGTTTCACTGTCGCCATGCCCCTCATCATGAAGCCTTGCTTCCAGCCTGGACATACACAGGTAACGACCACGCCCTTTGGCGAGAGTCCAACTGAAGTCGAGCTTACTGTGTTTGCGCAAATCGGGCAGGTCTTTGAGTACAATCTGATCCTGAAGAGCCACGGTTGCAGTGGAGATCACCAGCGTTTTACCGAGCGCCTTGGCCACAGGAATCGCGGCAATGAGATAGGCCAGCGTTTTTCCGGTCCCGGTTCCCGCCTCCACCACACAGGTTGCCGGCGGCGAAGTCCGCTGGCCATCATTATCTGTAATCTCTCCCATGTACCGGGCGATTTCCGCGATCATCAACCTTTGGCCATAGCGGGCCCGTACCTCTTTACCCGCCAAGACGTCCCGATAAGCCTGCTGGATTTGCTGTTTCACGTTGTCGGTTAATGCCATTATCGCGGGCTCACCCAATCACGGACGGTACCTACCCTGAAGAACTGCCCGTTCCTGCTGAGTACAACTCCATCTTCGGTAATCCGCTCCACCGCCAATGGTCCAAACCGGTCACCGGACTTAAGGTAATGGCCATTAATCATGACCCGGCTGGCCGAAGGCTCCGACGAGTATATGTGACTATTGAAGGTCAAATCGGGAACGCTCTTCTGAAATGAAAGGGGCAACTCAACGAGGTGTGGCACCCTGCCCTGCGGCACCCGCCCGGTCAACTCCGTGCCATTGGCCTGTGGGTCATTCTTCCGGCTGGGCACAATGACAACAGGGGCTTCGTACCGTTCAGGCGCTGTCTCCGGCACTTTTTCAGGCAGGAGTTCGGGGACCCTTTCCTGTTCCTCAACCTCAGGAGCGCCCCTCGGTTCTGCTGGTACCACCGGCGTTGGCTCGACGCTGGGCAAGTTGGTAGTGGCGGGCATCGTTTGAAGGATGTCCGAACCCGCAGCCGCCTTTGGAGTGATCCGCTCAACGGATTCGCGGCCTGGCCAGAACAGATAAGCAAACACCGCCGCATTCACAACCAACGCCAGGGCAACCCAGATAATCGCCGAGACGGGTTTTCGTTTTGGACGATAAATCATCTGCACAGGCTGGCCGAGATCCGGCGCCTTGCCCTGCCGGCGTTCAGCTTCGGACTTTCTGAGCGCATCAAGAATATACGACATACCTTACCTACCCATTCCTGGCAGTCGCAGGCGACACCAGCCGCGGGACATTCACAGCCAGATCGTTATTCATCTGGATAATGGTCATCGCCCCGGCAATGCCGTCAACATTCAGACCCCGTCGCTCCTGGTACCAACGCACCTGGTCCTGCATCGGCATACGCTTGACCCGCCCGGCTTCCTGTTCGTTGCTGCTCAAGCGTTCGGCCAGTTCCATCATCCGGGCTCCGATCCAGAGTTGCTGGCCGGATTCTTCTCCATAAAAACCATCACCCGTCATATACTCCGGGACCCGCCAGAGCACCCGGAACTCCCCGTACCAATAGGGTTCCAGTTGCTGAAAGGGAACGCGCTCTTCACCCTGAGGCGTAACAATCACCGCCACATCCCCGACCAACCGCTGGAGGAGCAGCTGTCGACTCTCGCCGTTTTCATCCCGTAACTGCAAAATCGCCGGGCGATCTATGAACTCCAGGCTTCGGCGGCTCCCCTGCCGTTCCAGGCAAGCCAGCCCGACCGATGCCGCGTAGTCACAGGCAATCGGATTGCCGGATGGTTCATAGCTTTTATCCCACAAAGCAAACATGGCAACGAAAGCATCGGCAAGGGGCTGGGTATGCTGCCGGAATACAAAGTCCTTAGGAGCGGGAGGCGCAGATGGCACCGGGGCCGCCGTGGGCGCTGTTGTCGGCACGCCGGCCCGTTCAATGACACCAGAGACCGCCGGACTACTGCCGTCGCCAGCCATCGCTTCGCCAACCTCTCCGGGGCGGTCAAACACCCAGAGCGTGCCAATGATGGCAAGGATCACCGACGCAACGACCATCCACAGATGGCCCGCCCTATTTCCGAAACTGGGTCGCCGGGACGGTGCAGCCATCCCGCCATTGACTTCCCGGGCTGCCTGTCGAACGTGAGGGGTAGAGATCAGATGGTCGCCCTCGGCATAAGCTCCGAGCAAAGCCCGGTCACTGATCAGATTAATCAGCCTGGGAATCCCCTGACTTTCCCGGTATAAGCGCCGCACCGCTCCGGCAGTAAAGATATCGCCCCGCATTCCGGCAACGTTCAGGCGGTACTGCAGGTAGGCAGGTAGCTCATCCCGGTCTATCGAATCCAGATGGTAGCGCGCCGTCACCCGCTGGTTGAGCTGTCGCAGTTCCGGTAACGCCAGAATGGCCTGCAACTCCGGCTGGCCCAGCAGGACAATCTGCAACAGTTTTTTCTCAGCTGTTTCAAGATTGGTCAGCAGTCTCAACTGCTCAAGAACTTCCGCCGAAAGATTCTGAGCCTCGTCGATGATCAGAACCTTGTGCCTTCCAGCCGCGTGGGCTTTCAGCAAATCCTTGTTGATGTTGTCAACCAGTGTCTTGATGGATGCATCGGGGGCGTGAGCAATTTCCAGCTCATCGCAGACCGAAGACAACAACTCCCGGGCCGACAGGCGTGGGTTCAGCACCAGCGCAATATCCACATGCTCTGGCGCATTTTCGATGAAACAGCGGCAAACTGTGGTTTTTCCTGTCCCCACCTCACCGGTGATAACGATAAAACCACCCTGGCCCTGAACGCCATACATCAGATGGGCTAACGCCTCTTTATGACGATCACTCAGGTAGAGATAACGCGGATCTGGAGCTATTGAGAACGGCGGCTCACGAAAGCCGAAAAAATCGTAGTACATGGTCCCTCAGGGCCTGGCCAAGGCGTTACCGCCTACCAGTTTGAGTTCCGCTGCACGCCGGTTCTGATGCTTTAACCGGCGAACACAACGCTCCAGGGTTTTTGAGATACGCGCGTGAGATCGGATCATGGAGATCCTGGGCCAGGTGGCACGCTCCCCTTCCAGAATCATTTCCCTCACGTACTCGGGGCTCGGGTTAGCAAGCATACGCCGAAAATGCCTGAGAGAATAGTTTGGCGCAATGGTGACATCACCGGAATACCGCTGTGCCATGATGGTATAAAGCTGCCCAGCCAGTTGGCGAGCCAGTTCGGGTTTTACCCGCTTTCGGAGGTAATCAAACACGCCCTGGCCATGAAACTGAATTTCCGACTTGATCAAATGAGATGGCAGATTGGCCAGGGAAAGTTTTTCATCCTGCCCCCGATCACTCAGAAAGGGCACCACATGGGGATTGGTCTGGCTCACAATGGTGAAATTCACATCGTACAGGTGCATTAAACGCTCAATGGGCAGATCGCTGACAACAGAGCCGTCCACAAATCTGAGCCGGGGCATGTAGGGTAAGGAATGGCCATTCAGGTCTTTTTTCATCAGGGTTACCGGCGGGAAGACGCCCGGTACCGCCGCACTGGCCAGAGCCGCACTCCAGACCAGCAGATACGGCGAAGTGTAACCACACAGCAACCTTGCTTTCTGGTGGGCCTGAACCGGTGAAACGCTGATGTTGATGCTCCGCCCGGTTCGCTGATACGCTTCTTCAAACGTGTAGTCGCCGATGTTCTCCCTCAGACAGCGACGCAGGGTTTCCTGATCCATCAACCCGGTGCCGCGCATGGCACTCAACAGCCCCCGCCATTTCCAGGCTTTCAGGTTATGGTTTTCAGGAACCAGCATTTCCGGAATCTCTGCATCGGTATGCACGCCCAGGATGCCGGCAATAATGGCCCCGATACTGGACCCCGCAATTACCTGAGGTAACAGCCCCTTTTCCCAAAGCGCTTTGATCACTCCGAAATGAAACATTCCCAGGCTGGCGCCGCCACTCAATAACAACGTCGGCCGACCAAAGCTGGTCAGGGTATCGCGGAAAAACTGGAGCCTGTCGTGCACCGGAAAACCCGGTACCGGGTGATCACAAAGGTAATCCAGTGACTCGCACACCTGAGTGATGTATTCCTCTATCAGGTGTTTGGTCCCGACCCTGGACCTGCTGTAAAGGGCCGGATTCCCCATATTGCCGAGATCATGGTGCAGTCCTTCCCGAAGCGCACGTTTCAGGCGCTCGACATCATTCTGCTGCCGATACTGTTTAAGGTTGCTCAGGCGATCATAAATCAACTCGTAGTGGTACAGATCCGAGGAAAAGTCCTCTTTCCACTCAGCGTTACCCTCAAGAAAATCCAGTTCCAGTGCCGCCGCCTTCCACTGTTCATAGTTGGAGGCCTGCGCCAGCATTTTCCGGAAACGGGCTATTCTCGGGTCCTTGATCACCTGTCGCCTCCCAGCTTCAACACTCAGAAATCATCGAGCATCAGATCTTCGTCATCACTCGCGAAGGGGTCTTCAGTGATCTTACCATCGTTAATGAGGAATTCCCGGCGCTGCAGAAACGCATTGCGCATAAACGTGTACCGGTCCCCGGAAATAAAGCTTTCTGCCGGAATCAGATCGGCGCGCTTGTCCACAATCTGCAAGCCCCGGAGATAGTACCACTCAGGTGATTCCACCGACTCCCAGGCCGATGGCAACATGAAGCCATCAGCAGCCATCCCCGTGAAATAGCGTGGAGTCGACGGCCCCAGGAACGGCAGCATAAGATAGGGCCCCGAGTCCACCCCCCAGGTGGCCAGGGTCTGACCAAAGTCTTCGGGGCGCTCGGGCAACTCAAATGCATTCGCCACGTCAAAAATACCACCAAGCCCGAACACAGTATTGAACGTGAAGCGTCCGAACGCGACCACAGCCGATTCCCCTTTGAGCTGCAGGAGGCTGTTGGTGAAGTTCCGGATTTCGGTCAGGTTATTGAAGAAATTGGTAATACCACGGTCAACCAGATCTGGCGTTACCGTGCGGTACCCCTGAGCCACCGGACGGAGAAACCAGCGGTCCACGGAATCATTGAAAACAAATACCTTGCGATTCCAGCTCTCGTAAGGATCATTGGTCGCAACCGGCATAGCCTGCTCACCCGGCGGCTCCTGAAGATTCTGGGCCACGACGGGGGAGGAAGCCACAAGGGCGAGTAATACTGCGGTGACCATCCTGGATGACCAGCGCCGGGACTTACGCTCTTTCATCTTGCCTTCTCGGGTTGTTTAACCTGTTCGATTTCGTCAACAATACCGGCGCTTTATTTTTCTTTTTCATTCTTCCGGAGGAAATCCGATGTCAGTACCGGGAAATCCTGTCAGCACCCTCACCATGGCCTTGCGGTGGGGGGACATGGATGCATACGGCCACGCCAATAACACCGTATACTTTCGCTTCTTTGAAGAAGCCCGGATTGTCTGGCTCTCTTCCCTGGATCTTGGCGATGCCGAGGCTCCAACCGGGCCAGTCATTATAAAGACCAGCGCCACATTCCTGAAGGAGTTGACACACCCCGCCAGTGTGGTGGTGGAAACATACGCGGACAAAGCCGGAAATACCAGTCTGGATACTTACCATTTGCTTAAGGACAGGGACACCGGGGACATCTATGCAGAGGGGTATGCAAAGGTTGTGTGGACCGATCGAACCACCCGAAAATCCACCCCACTGCCAGATACGCTACGGGCACTGGCAGCGAGATAATATCGTTTAGCGGTGGCGCACCACAACGCTGCCAATGGAATAGCCTGCACCGAATGAGCAGATAACACCCAGTTCGCCGGCCTTCAGGTCATCTTTATGCTTATGGAAAGCAATGATGGAACCGGCGGAACTGGTGTTTGCATACTCATCAAGGATAACAGGCGCTTCTTCCAGGTTGGCGTCGCGGCCCAGCACCTTGCGGGCAATCAACTGATTCATGTTCAGGTTAGCCTGATGCAGCCACATGCGAGTGAGATCATCCGGGCTCAGTGAGAGTGACTCAAGGTGCCCCTGGATAGTCTCAGCCACCAACGGTGATACTTCCTTGAAAACTTTACGACCCTGTTGAATAAACAGCTTGTCGGGCTTGCCAATCCCCGCTTCGTCAGCGCGATTCAGGAATCCGAAGTTATTGCGGATGTTGTTTGAAAATCTGGTGGTCAGGCGGGTTCCAAGAATCTCAAACCCCTGCCCTGCCTGGGTATCTTCCTCACGTTCAACCAGAATTGCTGTGCAGGCGTCCCCAAAGATGAAGTGGCTGTCCCGGTCCCGGAAATTCAGGTGACCCGAGCAGATCTCAGGACTGACAACAAGAACCGATCTCGCCGCTCCGTTCTCAACGGAGTTGACTGCCGCCTGGAGCCCAAAGGTGGCCGAACTGCAGGCAACGTTCATATCGTAGGCAAAGCCCTCAATTCCCAACGCTTCCTGAACTTCGATTGCGATGGCCGGATAGGGTCTCTGCATGTTGGAGCAGGCCACAATAACCGCATCCACGTCCTTCACCGTCTTACCGGCCTGGGCTAGAGCTTCTTTGCAGGCAACAACCGACATTTCACACTGAACCGAGGGCTCGTCGTTGCTGCGCTCAGGGATATAGGGTGCCATGCGGTTGGGATCGAGAATACCGTCGCGATCTATAACGTGGCGGCGCTTGATACCGGACGCTTTCTCGATAAACGCAGAAGACGAGGGTTGCAGGGCAGCCACTTCACCACGGGCAATCTGCTCCGCGTGCTCGTTGTTGAACATTTCAACGTACTGATTGAACGCTTCAACCAGTTCATCATTCTCGATAATGGCGGGCGGCGTATAGAGGCCGGTTCCGCTGATGACGGCTTTAATCACAATAACCCCACGTCATAGTTATAAATCGGTTTCTGACATCACAGTGTCAGAAATACTAACACAGTCCGGCAGAATTGCCCGTGGGACTATTGTCCAGTGGCCCCATTCCAGTGCAGCCGGAGGGATCAGATCCGTGTCTTTTCCCATTGTTTATCGAGCCGCTTTACCGACACCGTCATCGCCGTGCCCAATTGCTGGGCAAAAAAGGAAATGCGAAACTCCTCGAGCATCCAGCGATAGGTTTCCAGCTCCGGATCCCTCACCCCCTGGCGCTTTTGCTGTTCGGTTTTGGTGGCGTATCTCGCCCACAACGGTTCAATAGCATGAAGAAACTCCCGCTCACGCCCCATCTCTCTTGGCATTTTCTCAAGCCGGAGATCAGCGGCCTCGAAGTAAACGCCAAAACGGTCGAGCCAGCAGGCCGGGGTATTCACAAGAAACCCCGGATAAACCAATTGTTGCAGCTGGAACTTGATATCCGCCATACTCGCCGCGAGCGCCAGACTGATCTTGCCCTTCAGCTGTTTCGCCACCTTCTGATAACCCGTCATTGCCTGAAAAAGGCGCTGATCTGCCGCTTCCAGCGCTGGAATGAAATCGCCTCTGTGGCGATCAAACACTTCGATGAAGGCTGCTTCCGTTCGCGGCAGAGCATCCGACAGAAAATGCTGCATGACGGTAGCCAACAGCAAGTCGTCCAGCAGCACTCTAGCCTGCCCGACCGGCGCAAACATTAAGGCAGATTGCCTGAACTTTGGCAGCTTTCGGTCAAGGTCAGACAACGTATTCCCGAACCGATTGACAATCAGCCTTGCGAGCCCACGCCTAAGGGTATCTTCCGCCGTCAGGCGGTCCAGGCAACGAACCGAGCGCACCTTGCCACCAAGATCTTCCAGTGCCGGATAAACCGTCACCTGCATGCCGCCTTTTTCCGTCTGAACCTGTTCCGGCAACCCTCCGAACTGCCATTCGCTGAACTCTCCGGCCAGCGTGTCACCGTTTTCATCCTGAGTGGCAGAGGCCAGTGCCGCTTCCGCCCGGCCTTCCAACTTTGCCTGGAGCTTATTAGTATCCCGGCTCTCGGCAATCACTTTGCCTTGATCGCCGGTGACCCTCAGGTTCATACGCAGGTGGCGAGGTAACTCGTCCTCCGGCCAGGCAGCAGGATCAATCTGGACACCGGTCATACGCCGGAGCTGGTCACCCAGCTTGATGGCCAATGGCTCGTTACCGGGCTGAAGATTGGCAAGAGCGGCATCGACAAAGTCCGGCACCGGCACAAAGTTTCGTCTCAGTGCCTTGGGAAGGCCTTTTACTAAGGCAATGCATTTCTCACGCAGCAGGCCTGGAACCAACCATTCCAGACGCCGGGCAGGAATCTGTTTGAGTGCCATCAGCGGGACATTCAATGTCACGCCATCGCGTTCACTGGTGGGTTCAAACTCGTAACTGAGCGGGTATTTCACCCCCTCCCATTCAAGAAAATCCGGATACTGTACCGCGGCCGATTGGTCCAGAGGTCTCTGCAACACATCCGCTTCGGTCAGTTCCAGTTTCTTCAGATCCTGAGCCGACAGGCTTTTCCACCAGGTTTCAAAATGCCGCCCACTGACGACTGCGTCCGGAAGTCGTTCGTCGTAAAAAGCAACGAGCACCTCATCGTCTACCAAGAGGTCCCGACGCCGGGTTTTCTTCTCCAGATTCTCGACGGTATCCAGCATCTCCCGGTTGCGGGCGATAAAGGGAGCCTTTGACAGATAGTCTCCTTCCACCAAAGCCCGGCGGATAAACAGTCTCCGGCACTCCGCCGGATCCACCTTGGCGTAGGGAATCCGACGTTTCGAGACCACATCAAGGCCATACAGACTGACCTTTTCATACCCCATTACCTGGGCCCGCTTCTGTTCCCAGTGGGGTTCAAAGTAGTGATGTTTGACAACATGGCCGGCAAGCGGCTCGACCCACTCAGGCTGAATGGCCGCTACCATTCGCGCGAAGACTTTACTGGTCTCCACAATTTCTGCCGCCACAATCCACTTAGGTGCAGCCTTGCCGACCCTGGAGCCGGGAAAGATCATCACCTTGCGGTTGCGGGTAGCCAGATATTCCCGCTTTTCCACTTTAACCGCGACCTGGCCGAGCAAACCCGCCAGAATTGCCTTGTGCACAGCGTCGTAGTTGGCCGGCTGAGTGTTCAGAGCCAGTTTCTGTTCCCGGCAGATCAACGTAAGTTGCCGGTGAATATCCCGCCATTCCCGCATCCTCATCCAGCTGAGAAACGTTTTCTGGCAAAGTTTCTTGAGTTGGTTCTGGGACTGTTCCTGGCGCTGGTCTTCAAACCAGTTCCAGATATTCAGCAAAGTCGCGAAATCCGATTCTTTGTCATTGAACGGCGCATGGGCCTGATCTGCTGCCTGCTGTTTTTCCTGTGGACGTTCTCTGGGGTCCTGAATACTGAGCCCCGCGATCACGATCAGCACCTCTGCGAGGCTGCCCAGTTCTGAAGAGGTCACAAGCATCCGTGCCAGCCGCGGGTCCAGTGGCAGACGGGCCATCGTGCGCCCAAGCCGGGTCACCCGTCGCTTTTCGTCGACCGCGCTGAGTTCTTCGAGCAGCTTGTACCCATCATTGATCTGGCGCCGGTCCGGGGCTTCAAGAAACGGAAAATGCCGGATTTCGCCCAACCCGGAGGTGGCCATTTGCAAAATGACGGACGCCAGATTAGTCCTGAGAATTTCAGGGTCGGTGTACTCCGGACGATTCAGAAAATCGGTTTCATCATACAGCCGGAAGCAGATACCAGGCGCTACCCGTCCGCATCGGCCCGCCCTCTGGTTGGCACTGGCTTGCGAGACCGGCTCAACCGGCAACCGTTGTATCTTTGAACGAACACTGTACCGACTGATCCGGGCGACCCCGGTATCAATAACGTAACGTATGCCCGGCACTGTCAGCGACGTTTCAGCGACATTCGTGGACAACACCAGACGCCGCCCTTTATGGCCCTGGAATACCCGGTTCTGCTCCTGATTGCTCAACCGGGAATACAGCGGCAACACCTCGGTATGACGGAGATCCGCGTGGCGAAGCACTTTGCTCAAACCTCGGATTTCACGTTCACCCGGTAGAAACACCAGCACGTCGCCGGGCGGCTGTTTATGCTGGCGCTCGTGCTGTTCAATTTCATCAAGGGCCGAAAGGACCCCGTCGGTCCAGCTCTGATCCCGGTCATCTTCGTCACCCGTCAGCGGGCGATAGCGGATATCGACCGGGAATGTACGACCACTCACCTCGATAACCGGCGCCTCGTTGAAAAACTCACTGAAGCGCTCAACTTCAATCGTCGCAGACGTGATGATAATTTTCAGATCAGGCCGCTTTGGTAACAGCTGTCTGAGGTAACCCATCAGGAAATCGATGTTAAGGCTGCGCTCATGGGCTTCATCGATAATCAGCGTATCGTAACGATCCAGAAAGCGGTCGTGCTGAATCTCCGCCAGCAAAATACCGTCAGTCATCACCTTGACCCGGGAATGTTCGGAGGTGTTATCGGTAAACCGAACCTGATATCCCACCTGTTGCCCGACCTGCTCGCCCAACTCTTCAGCAATTCGATTGGAGACACTGCGTGCGGCTATCCGCCGGGGCTGGGTATGACCAATCAATCCTCTTGTCCCACGCCCCAGGTTCAGGCAGATTTTCGGGATCTGCGTGGTCTTCCCGGAGCCGGTTTCCCCGGCAACAATCACCACCTGATGCCGATCGATGGCTTCGCTGATGTCGTCTACCCGGTCACTGACCGGAAGCCCGTCCGGAAACGTTACCGGTTTGTGCAAGGCCTGGCGCTTCCGAACCTTGTCCAGCCCCTGCTCCAGCCACTGTGCCATCTGTTCGAGATCGCGGGTACCAGGCACGCCTTTGCAGCGCCCCACACGGCGAATAATGCGAGCGGCGTCCTGCTGGTTACAGGCATCCAGCTGGCTCAGTATGGCTTTCACGGCGCCCTTTGGGTCCGCAGAAGCGTCAAACGGGGTTTTATCAGTCATTTAAAGCAGCAGACTCAACAATCAGTGGGTGAACAGTCAGGGCGAGACAGTCTAACGGGAAAACCCGGGGCGAGAAACACAGAGACCCCGCCGAAGCGAGGTCTCTGGTGTGGAGCGAAACCGAAAAAGCGGTTTACTTGTCGCTGGCCTCGTCGCGCAGTTCCCGGCGCAGAATTTTGCCCACGTTGCTCTTTGGCAGTTCTTCACGGAATTCAAAGTGTTTGGGCACCTTGTATGCCGTCAGTCGCTCACGGCAGAACTCTTTCAGCTCATTGGCGGCAACACCTTCTTTTGTGGGCACCACATAGACCTTCACTGCCTCGCCACTCTTGGCATCCGGAATACCCACCGCAGCACACTCTACAACTTTGGGATGGCTGGTTACCACGTCTTCAATCTCGTTAGGGAAGACGTTGAACCCGGACACAATGATCATGTCTTTTTTGCGGTCAACAATGCGAATATAACCGTCTTCCTGAATCAGGGCTACATCACCTGTTTTCAGGAAGCCATCGTCGGTAAAGGATTTCTGGGTATCATCCGGGCGCTGCCAGTACCCACGCATAACCTGTGGGCCCTTCACACACAGCTCGCCGGGTTCGCCGATCGGTGTTTCATTACCGTCATCATCAATGGTTTTCACCACGGTAGACGGAATCGGCAGGCCAATAGTACCAAGCTGAATCGCGCTTCGTGGGTTAAAGGTAACCACCGGAGACGTCTCAGTCATGCCGTAGCCTTCACTGATCTCACAACCGGTCACCCGTTGCCACATTTTCGCCGTATCACTGGTCAGGGCCATACCACCGGACGCGGTAAGTTTCAGCCCGGAAAAATCCAGATCCTGAAACTCTTCATTGTTACACAACGCTACGAACAAGGTGTTCAAACCAATGAACGCAGAGAATTTCTGCTTCTGAAGCTCTTTAACAAAGCCCGGAATGTCCCGTGGGTTGGGGATCAGAATATTATGAGCACCCGCCTCCAGCATGATGCCGCAGTTCAGGGTGAACGAATAGATGTGATAGAGCGGCAGTGGCGCAATCACCACTTCCTTTCCTTCGTCTACCTGATCTTCCAGCATCGGCCGGACCTGAGTCAGGTTCGCGACCAGGTTGGCGTGGGTTAACATTGCACCTTTGGCAACGCCCGTCGTACCGCCGGTATACTGCAACACCGCCAGGTCGTCGAGTTTAATATCGATCGGGGTGTATTTTTCCCGGGCACCGGCACTGAGAACGGCAGGTAATTTCCGGGCACCAGGAATATTGAAAGCGGGGACCATTTTTTTCAGGTGCTTTACGACAGCATTCATCAGCGTGCGCTTGAGTGGAGAATGCATGTCCGCGACTTCGGTAACAATCACGTGCTCTACGCTGGTATGGGGCAATACTTTTTCGGCTTTATCAGCCATGTTGGCCAATACCACCAGCGCCTTGGCGCCCGAATCGTTGAACTGGTGTTCCATTTCCCGGGTGGTATAGAGCGGATTGGTGTTCACCACAATCAAGCCGGCACGCATAGCACCGAATACAACCACCGGATATTGCGTAATGTTCGGCATTTGCACGGCAATACGATCGCCGGGCTTCAGGTCGGTTTTGTTCTGCAGCCAGGCCGCAAAATTACGGCTCTGAGTATCAAGATCCCGGTAAGTCAGGGTAACACCAACGGCAGTAAACGCGGGCTTATCAGCGTACTTCTGCACTGCCTTTTCAAATACATCTACCATGTTTTTGTATTTGTTAAGGTCTATTTCCCGGGGGATGCCAGCTGGGTATTTGTCTTGATAGAACTGCTCAAAATCCATCACCATCTCCTGTCTGATTGGCGCTATGGGGAGCTAACGGATGGGTTCACAAGCCCCCGGATCATTACGTTTTGCCAAGACCGAACCCTCGGGAAAATCAACCCGACAAAAGTATCAGCCGCAAAAAAGTGGGGAGAGAATAGCAGTTTTGTTACCGATGAGGTAGTTTTCGGGACTGCAAACGGCACAACCGTACTCAAATGACCGATCACCGGAGCCCGTGATGACAGACACCCTGGATACACTGGAAAACATTACCTACGACGAACTGCATGAAGGCGATTCTGCAACCTTTACCCGCACGCTGACCGAAGATGAGCTGGTACTTTTTGCAGCGGTCTCTGGCGATGTTAACCCTGTGCATCTGGACCCGGAATTTGCCGCTGAGTCCATGTTCCGTGAGCGCATTGCCCACGGCATGTGGAGCGGCTCACTGATTTCAGCTGCCCTGGCGACCGTGATGCCTGGGCCAGGCACCATCTATCTGGAACAAAGCCTGTCCTTCAAAAGACCGGTCAAGCTTGAGGATACGCTGACCGTAGCCCTGACGGTGCAGAGCAAGGGCCCCAAAAACCGGGTAACATTCGGCTGCGATGTACGAAACCAGAATGGCGATCAGGTGGTGTCCGGCGAGGCCCGCGTGATTGCTCCGACCGAAAAGATATCCCTTCAGAAACCAAGACTACCAAAGATCACGATCGAGAACTGAGGCGTCTCAGTGGCTCACCCCGGAAGGAAGTCTATCGGGAATCTTACCTTCCGGGTCGTCACATTGTCTGCGCCAAAATGGAACATCTGTACGCGCAAGGCTATCCGCTTCTCAAGCATCGGGTGGCCCAGCTCTGAGCCCACCACATCACAAGCCGAAACGGTACCATCCGGCTCGATCACAAGTTCCAGCGTCACTTTCCCCTCCAGCGTCGGATCCTGCCTCAGCTCCCTCTGATACAGGGAGTACAGCACGCCTTTCTGAGCATCAAACACCTGGCGAATGTTGCTCATGGCACGCTCCCCCATCAAGGGGCGAGCCGGCTCTGGCTGGCTTGCACCCGGCGACACGGTCTCTTTAGGCGCAGCCACGTTACTGGTTTCATGATTCGCCAGCTCAACTTCCCGAACCGGTCCTTCCCGGGCCTCGACCCCACCGCTTCCTTTAAATACCGTGTCAGGCGGGGCGGCCCCTCCCGGATCTCCGCCCCGCCCTGCATCAACGTTGGCAATTCGCCGGACATCCGAACGGGAGGATTCAATCGCCGTCAGTGCACTGAGCCGGTCTTTCATCGCAAACAACCCGGAACGTGACGCAGTCTCCCTGGCCTGTTCTGCGCTCTGAGCCACCGGTGCAGGCTGCTCCGGAAGCCGCGGAGCCTCCGGGCGACGGACCGGGGCCGCGGGCTCAGGCCTGGCCTCTGGCTCGGATGCTGGTTCGGGCTCCGATGGCATCTGCTCGGGAGGCTCGGGAATCACCACGGGCTCTGGTGCCTTGTCCGCTTTCGGGGGCATCACCAACTTTGCCACCCTCGACGGTATGCGCTCAGCTTCCTCTCGACTCAGCTCCGGGACTAACATCCCTGGAATCAAGATGGCGGGAACCAGAAAAATCGCCATCACAACACCGACGACCGCCGCAAAACGACACGTTTCGGCCCGATCCCTCGACCACGGAAGTCGGGAGGTCTGCGACAATGCCATTTGCTCAGCCATTGCGAACCTCAGCCTCCACCGCCAGCCTTACCTGTCGGAACTGCTCATTCACGCAGGTCTGCATAATTTTTCTCAGTAGGCGATAATCGGTTTCTTTGCCGGCCAGAATGGTTACCTCCAGGCCCTGTTCCGGCACCGTTTCCAACTGATTCCTGCGATATGCGAGTTCATCCGAAAGGCCAGATATGAAGGTATCGGTCTCCTCAATGCCGTCCAGCCGGGCCACTTCTCGCCCCTGTACAAGAATCGACGGCCCGCTGACCTGAACGGTCAGATTTTCCACGGCCTCCTGCTCCGCGGTGGAGGTAGGCAAAGGCACATCTGCCGCATTCTGCATCACCTTTACGTCGGAGGAATTCACCATCAGGAAGAACACCAGAATGGTAAAAATATCCATCAACGACACCAGATTCAGGGCTCCGGCTTTGTTCATCCGCCGATAGTGGCGCTTGCGCAAACGGGCTTTCCGGGACAACTTCATACGCCCTCCCCCTTAACTGCAGCCGGTCGGGCAGCCAGTTCACGGGCCTCCCCGGCATCCATCAGAGAAATTTCCGGAAACAGCTCAGCCTGAACCACACTCGCAGCCACCACCGCCGGGTATGAACGCACAGTATCCATGACGGAAACCAACGTCTGATAATCGATGTCCGGCCCAACCTCAAGAGTGATATCGGTCTTATCCGGCAGACGGGACTTGATCCCTTGTAACAACGTGCTCAGGCGGGCATAGTTTTGGCCTTCACGGCCGGCTGGCAGCACCTCAATCACTCCCCGATCACTGTCCGTCAACTCCATGCCATCGGGCAAGACAGTGACGACCAACCGAAACGATTCCACCTCCGGGGCCTCTCCCATCTCCAGGCCAGGAAAATTCAGTTCAATCATGCGGATCTGACTGAAGACCATCCCAAGCAGCAAAACCGGTACCAGAACAATCATCAGATTCAGAAACGCGGTGATATCCAGGTCAGCGGTGGCGGTCAGCCTTCGATGTCGACGCCTCATGGTCATCCCGCGAACTGACGATCATCAGTTTCGGAAACCAGATTCAATAGCTTCACGCCAGCCATTTCGAAACTGTCCACAATTTCATTGGTACGGGTCTGTAAAAGGGCATGGAACAACAACAATGGAATCGCCGACATCAACCCAAACGCCGTGGTGTTCATCGCCACAGAGATGCTTTCCGACAACAGCGAAGCCTTCTGGGCGGGATCGGCTGCAGCCACCGCCGTAAAGGCCGCAATCAGCCCGATGATGGTGCCAAGCAAACCCAGAAGCGTGGCGATGTTTGCCAGGGTAGCGAGGTACTGCGTGCGCTTTTCCAGCCGGGGTAAAATCTCCATCAAGCCCTCCTCCATCGCGTACTCGATATCCTCCCGGCGGCTATTGGACATCAAGCGAGCAATACCAGCACCGAGGACCGAGGCAATGGCACTGTCTGAGCCGGACGCGGCTTTCATCGCCCGGTGATAATCGCGTTTCTGCAGCGCAGGCAAAATCCCCCGTTCAAACGCCATTCGGTTACGCCGTCGAACGCCCCCAAGGTAGAGAAAGCGCTCCAGCGTGATGGCCAGCCCCAGAGCAAGTACGACGGCGATCGGGTACATGAAGGGGCCACCCTCCTGAAAAAAACGGATCACGGTATCCAGCATAGTTATCTCCATTGACGACGGGGTCACGGTTGCAATTCGGCCAGAGCAGCACGCGACCCTTCAGGTCGGGGTGGCTCCAAAACCAGGGGATTCAGGGTTTGACGAAACAATCGATGGTTTTCCAATACCGGTTCCGAGACCGGTGCCAGAAGTTCAGGGGCATCATGTCCGAGTTCAGCTCTCGGACGTCGTGGCAGGCTCGGGGTTTGCCACGGCAAAATGTAAAGAATTCCCGGGTCGTCCTCCCCGGCACCCGCCGACACCCCGCTCACTCGCAGGATGTCCCGGTTGTCCATATCGGTAGTTGCCCCACCGGCCAGAAGACTGCCGGACAATGACAACAGCCAAGCCACAAGAAAACACCTGCCGAACATCGCCAAGGGTCTCATTGGAGCCTCCTTTCCAAATCTGCAATCCAGCCAGCCACCTGAGCGTCTCGCCCTCCGGACAGATCCTGAAACTGCCTGTAGTGCTTGAGTGCTTTGGTAAAATCCAGCAGATAAAGCTCTGAAATAACAGCCAGGTTGTAGTGCATATCCGCGACTTCCGGGGTCACGGCCAAGCCTTCTTCAAAGGTCTCGGCCGCCTCGGAAAAACGCGCCAGCTCCTTCAGTACCAATCCGAGATTATTGCGAACGATGGCGTTAGTCGGATCTGCCGCCAAAGCCTTTCGCCACGCGTCGAGCGCGGCCTCCGGGCGCCCCGCCTCGTATGCCTGCCGGCCCTGGCGCACCCATTCCCGGGACTGTTCCGGCTGATAGCGCACCGTTACCTCCTCTGGCTCAGGGGCGTTCGAAGCGCAGGCCCCCAGGGCCATCATCACAACCATCAGCCCAGTACGACAAGCCGTCAAAGTCACCCAATGACCCATCATGTTTCTCCCGGGTTGCTCTTGGTGGCCCAGCTCATCCATCGGAACTCACGTTGGTATCGGCCCGGGTGCAGGGTCGCAAGCGCTGTCATGCTTCGCTGTATCCACTCGTCGAAACCAGCATTGGGAATGCGCTCGTGATTCTGCGAGTGCAGTGCCATCGCTTGTTCTTCCAAAGGAAAGGCTTCTTCTTCGAGCAGCATTTTGTATTGCATTGCTTCCAGTTCGTTAAGCCCTTCCGGAACGTCTGAGGCCATCAGGTCCCTTGCCAGCACCCGGTAAAGTTCGGCACGGCGAAACAGCACCTCAGAACGAACGAGCTTTCCGGCAAATGACTCCGCTTCCTCCAGATAATCCTGAGCTTCTCGCATCGCCGCCTGTTTGCGGGTTAGGGAACGCTCCAGGGGAGCGATCAGGGGGATATCCATAAAACGGCGTGAAGCCCGGGCCCCGAAATAGAGCGCAGCCTCTGCTGCCCACAGCAATGTTTCTTCGGAATGCCATTGGCTGGCACGCTCTCGGGCCAGCAACTGATGACGCAAGGTATCGTCAGCCCCGCCCGACTCAATCAAACGCTGCCTTACCTTTTGTTGCTGAAGATGCTCGCCGGGGGCTTCCGGCGGGGAAGCAGCCGCCAGCCAGCCCCGGTAGAGCTGGTTCCGCGACTCTGTATCCCCCTCATCATGATAAATTGCCGCGGCACGAAGCCTGGTTGGCCAGGGCACCGCTTCTTGCTCTGCGCGCCTGAGTAAC
Organism: Marinobacter daepoensis DSM 16072; assembly: GCF_000421165.1. Taxonomy (GTDB): domain Bacteria; phylum Pseudomonadota; class Gammaproteobacteria; order Pseudomonadales; family Oleiphilaceae; genus Marinobacter; species Marinobacter daepoensis. Next base: position 82,227 of record NZ_ATWI01000009.1, on the reverse strand, counting down.
TCGGCCGCTGCTTTCCCACCTTGCCCGGACTCCCGGTAAGCCAGTACCAGCTTCTCGCTGGTGGCTGGCGTTAACTCATGTTTGGGATAATCGTCTCGGAAGCGGTTCAGCTCGTTGATGGCGGCCAGCCAGTCCGCCGCTTTAAGTAAGGCATTAGCGGCATCGTACCGGGCGTTGATCGCGATTTCAGACCCCGGAAGAACATGTTCAACGCGCTGATAATGCGCTACGGCGATGCGAACCTGGCCCGCCTCAACGGCATCGTCGCCTTGGTGGTAGACCGACGTGGCGATCTGCTCCCGGATGTGCTCTTTCTGGCTTCCGGACGCCGGGCCGAGCTGCTCAGCCAGTTCAAGGGCCTGCCGCCAGGCCTGCTCAGCCAGTGCATGGTCCTGAGCCTGTTGGCGAACGCGGGCGGTTACCAACCAGGCAGCGTAGCGCTCAGACACCCCCGCATCTTCCCAGTCGAGGGTCCGGGCAGCGTACAGAAGGGCTTTGTCGCTTTCCCCTTCCTCGTACCAGCGATTGGCAAGATCTGCCCTGAGCTGCGACAACCGCGCATCCGGACCGAACGCATTCGTGTAGCGTTGCTCCTGATCGCTGACCCTTTCAAGCTGCCGGTGTCGGTCATCACCGGCCACCAGATCAAGATCATCCCGCAGTATCCGGACCGCAGCCCACGCAGAGTCTCCCGACTTCTCATGACGATGCTGGTACGCCGAGGCCTGGAAATTGACGAGCGCACCGGAACGATGGCCAGACAGCAATTGAGCGTCGGCGGCAAGATGCAGAAGTGCTCCCGTCTCCCGGGACCGGGGTGCCAACCGCTCGTAGTAGGTTGCGGCCGCCGCCCATGCCTCCCGGGCAGCAACCAACTCACGCTGAGAGGACAGTTCAGAACCAGCAGCGTAGTAATGGTCCGCCAGGAACCGGCTGTATTTGTGCCAACGCGCCTTCTGTTCAGGGCTCAGGCTTTGATATTCTGCTTCTGCACTCAGTTGCTGCACATAATGCTCTCGGGCAGCGCGAGCCTTTCCTGAAGCGCCAGCCAACTGCCAATAGGTGACGCTCTGAGCCAGGAAATCCGGGCGAGCAGGATGGTCTGGATACCGTGCCACGAAAGCGTCGTTTACCGAGACGGCGCGTTCAAAACGTTTCTCAGCAGCGTGCAGATCGGCCAGACGGTCGTACAACAGGTGCGGCCAGGCCGAACCACTCCGGTTCGCCAGCCAATCGGCCAAGCTGTCGGCATTGCCCTGACGGGATGCCATTACCGCCAGGACGCGAAGCGTATCCTCCAGCATTTCCAGCGCAGAGGCCGGTGGCGTGCCGGACTGTCTGGTTCCGGGCAATTCACGATCCAACACATCCATAAAGGTCGCCGCCGCCCTCAACCACGCCCCGTCACCTTGTTTGAACTGACTCCATCCAAGCATATACCGAGCCTTTGCGGCCAATACCGGATGCCGTTCATCCGTCAATAGCCGGCGATACCCTGACTCCGCTTCCTGGTACCGGCCTGCCGAGAATGCAGCCTCCGCAACCCGAAACCTGGCTTCAGGCACGAGATCTGAGCCCGGATAGAGCCCAATCAGCTGTTTCAACCGGGCAATCGACTGATCGGGTTGGCCAGTCAACGCATGGGCTTTGGCCATCTGATAGAGCAACTCATCCAAACGCCCCGAAAAGGAGCCTTTGGCGAGAATGCTCTCATAGCTTTCAAGCGCTTCCTTATAAAAGGCGGCTTCCCGCTGTTCAGAAAACCCGACATCCTTACCGGACCGATCCCGGATATTGTTGAGCCGGTTCAGAGCATCAATCCGGACTTCCGGCTCATCGGAGGATTCAAAGAGTTTTTGATAACGCCGGGCAACCTCCATCGGCGAAATAGCCGGGAGAGGCCGGCTTTCGAACTTGAGAAACACCGGGCGCATATCGCCCAGGGTTTCCCCATCGCGCCCCAGCTCTACCCGGAAAGACTCTTGCGCAACGCAAAGCGCCGGCTGGGCGATAACGGTTGCAAGAACACAACCACGGAGGATCGAGGCCGGAGAGAAATGCCGGGTCATTGAGCACCTCCCTCAAGGGTTTCCAGTGCCAGGTACTCGTACAGGTGCGCTATCTGTTGCTCCGTCTTGTTGAGCACACGACTCATCCGCTCCCGCTGATCATCCACAAAGGCAAGCGCAAGATCATCCAGCTCCCGGGCGGCCTCCTTGCGCAGAGCACGGGCACGCTGCCTTAACCCCATGATCGCGCCTTGATGGACGGACGCCTCTTGCCGAGCTGAATCAATCAACGCCGGATACTCAGGCATCCGCGACCGCCAGCCTGCGATGCGTTGCCCGGAGACTCTGAGCGACCACTGAAGGTCTTCTAACGCAGCCTTTTGGCCTGCCGCCTGAGCTTTTGTGACAAGCCCCGCCAGCTGAGCTTCCAGCCCGGCCTGAACCTCCTGAATCCCCCCACTTCTGATCCCGGCTATGTCCCTGTCCGATCTCTGACCAAACACCTGCATCATGTCAATAAAGACATCAAGGTCAGACTCGCTCTCCTCCAGGGTCACCAGCAATTCATCGAGCCTTGCGACACGCCGGACCGCGGCCTGAGCATCTGGCGCTTCCATAAAACGAAGAAGGTAAGCCATCCGGGGCTGCGTGAGGGTCCGGCTGTCGGCAAGAAACCACTGTATTTCATCCACCCGGGCATCCCTGACCAGGGTTTTAAAGGCTCCGTCATGCCCGATCTGATCCGCCAGCTTATCCAGCGTAACCCGCTCACTTTCATAAGCGGCGTTGGCCGCCAACCAGGATTCGCCCGCTTGCCCAGGATAGCCGGACAGGTCGTACCCACGCCCCATCCCGATCCAGGCTTCAGCAACGCCAGGAAACGCAAGAGGAAACTTCTTGGCCCTATGCCAACTCTGCATCGCCGCTCGGTGGTTCCCTTTACCCGACAAGGCAAGCCCGTGAAAGTACAGGGCTTGCGGCGTGTGGTATCCCTGCAGAGAAACCTTTTCGAGGAAATCGATGGCCTTGTCATGGTCACCGGCATTCAGGGTCAGAAAGCCTGCCCGGAGATTCAGTTGATCAAGAAGCGCCTGGGCGCGCACTGAGTTGTCATCCCGGGAGGCCATCGCCATGGCGACCCTCAATGACACAAGTGCCCGGGACGAATCCAGATCCTCTCTGGCAAAATCCGCTGCAAGATTCATGTACCCCACTGCAGCCCGGTATCCGTCATCCAGTCGCGCCAGATACTGCCCTGCAGCATCCCTCTCTCCTTTGCCCCGGGCCAGCTCTGCGAGCCCCAGCAGCGCTCTTTGAGCAACGTCCCCGAACCCGGTACGCCGAGCCTCGCTGAACCAGTGTTCGGCCCCGTCGGTATCTCCCATGGCCAGCGCCAGTTCTGCCAGCCTCAGGGCGCTTTCTCCCCGGTGGGCATGACCTTCAAAAACAGCAGAAAACCGTTCCCGGGCCTGATCAACTTCCCCGGAGTTCAGCAGCAACCTTGCCCGCAGATATTCCGCCGACTCTCCTTTCAGCTGAGCCGCCTGCCCCACCACTTTCGCGGGCTCACCGGTATCTAGCCCAAACCGGATCACACCGGCCGCAACTTGCTGATTCATGGCATATCCGGACGGTCCTGACAGACCCAAAATCGGGATCAGGATTACTCCGAGAACCTGAATCAAGGACCGCCGTATTCGCTCAGCCATGGTTGGCTATTTCCATTCCGAAAATGAGACGTCGGGGTCGTAATCCGGGGCGTTTGCACTCAGGCGCATCTGCAGATGCAAAGTCCCAGACTCTTTCCGGAAATCGTGAACCAGCTCCCGCCGAACGAACCGGTTATTGGCTCCCCGTGCGTTTATGACCGCCCGGAGGCTGTGCGGCCCATCCGAAAGGTTGCCAACAAACAGCTGGTGTATGCCGCCTTGCCCAAGTGAGTGCCGTTCTTTATCGCTGTACAGATGCGCCGTCACCGGCTTCTGATTGACAAAAAGCTCAACCGAGTCCAGTTCCAGAGCGTCGCTGTCCTTGATCGACAGGAAAACAATCACCCGCGTATCAACCGGATGCAGTAACTTCTGTTCAAGAGCATAAACGTTCGCCGTGTGCCGCGTGATATCGGCGGTCAGGCGTTGTATCTGGTCGTCCAGTGAAGACGCATGAGCGGATGACACCATGGCCATCACGATATAACCGGATTTAAATAACCCCCTGGTCCTTGGGGTACTCCGGCATTGTTGTGTTTTTTTTCTGCCGAACATTATCTTCCTGCCTTGCACGACCTCGCGGGATGATTGCGAGGCTCAGGTAACATTTCGACATAAAGCGTAACACCCGATAACAACCAAGAACGGTATCCATTTCACCAAATGGACATTTGTCAGGATTTCGATCAGAGAAGAGTGTCGACCAATTTGACAGATGCAGAGGGAAGCCCTGAGAAGGGACGGAAAACCAGGGGGGAGAAAAAACACTAACTGATTGAATGAAAAGACAATAAATGAAGGTTGGCCCCGCACTTGCTATACCTGAAGTGGCGGGAGCGCCTTTTGGGCAACCCCCGCTTGAATATGCCGAGCTTTGCCGATGCCCTCAACCGCATCGGCTTTTTTTTATTTGCTCAACTGACGCATCGCCGATTCAAGCCCCTCAACCGTCAGCGGGTACATGTGATTATTCACCAGCTGCCGGGTTATTCCCAGCGAACCACCGGTACCCCAATAGCTTTCTGGTAACGGATTCAGCCAGACCACCTTGCGGAAGTGCTCTGTCACTCTCTGAAACCAGGCCGCGCCGGCTTCTTCGTTCCAATGCTCAATTGAACCACCAGGGTGCGTGATCTCATAGGGTGCCATCGTCGCATCTCCTACAAAAATCACCTTATAGTCTGATGTGTATTTGTGAAGGATATCCCAGGTGCTGGTGGTTTCATTCATGCGCCGGATGTTGTTTTTCCACACACTCTCATAAATAAAGTTGTGGAAATAAAAATACTCCATGTGCTTGAACTCAAGCCTGGCGGCAGAGAACAATTCTTCGCACACTTTAACGTGTGGGTCCATCGAACCGCCCACGTCAAAAAAGATCAACACCTTGACGGCATTATGTCGCTCTGGAACCATTTTAAGGTCCAGATACCCGGCATTCCGGGCCGTTGAACGAATGGTATCGTCCATATCCAGCTGGTCCGCCGCGCCCTGTCGGGCAAACTTTCGCAGGCGGCGCAATGCCACTTTTACGTTCCGGATGCCTAACGTAATACTGTCATCCAGGTCCCGGTATTCCCGTTTTTCCCATACCTTGATGGCCCGTCCATGCCGCCCCTTGTTCTGGCCAATACGAAACCCTTCCGGGTTGTATCCGTTTGCACCAAATGGCGACGTACCACCCGTTCCAATCCATTTGTTGCCGCCAGCGTGACGCTCCTGCTGCTCTTCCATGCGCTTCTTGAAGGTTTCAATCAACTCTTCCAGGCCACCAAGAGATTCAATTTTTGCTTTCTCTTCGTCGGTCAGGTGTTTTTCAAATTCGGCGCGCAACCAGTCATCGGGAATCAGGGCTTCCAGCAGCTCATCCAGGTTCTCAATGCCTTCAAAGTATGCTTTGAACGCCCGGTCGAACTTGTCGAAATGGCGCTCATCCTTGACCAGGCATACCCGGGCAAGGTAGTAGAACTCCTCCATGTCTGCGAACGCCAGGCGCTGCTGGACAGCTTCCAGGAGGTCCAGAAATTCCCGCAGGCTGGCGGGTACCTTGGCCCGCCTCACTTCGAGGAAAAAATCGATCAACATAAAGCAGAGCTCTTGTCGGTGATCAGTTTCGGCGACGTGCCATAAAAGCGAGTTTCTGCAGCAAGTGCACATCCTGCTCGTTCTTCACAAGAGCACCGTAAAGCGGCGGCAACGCCGAGCTGGAATCCTTCTCCTGCAATGCCTTGGCAGACAATTCATCGGCCATCAGGAGTTTGAGCCAGTCAATCAGTTCAGACGTTGACGGTTTTTTCTTGAGGCCCGGCACCTTACGAACATCAAAAAACACTTCAAGCGCATCACGCACCACCTGCTGCTGGATATCCGGGAAGTGCACATCAACGATGTCCTTCATCGTATCGTGATCAGGGAAGCTAATGTAATGGAAGAAACAGCGGCGGAGGAATGCGTCTGGCAGCTCCTTCTCGTTATTGCTTGTAATCACGACGATTGGGCGCTTTCTCGCTTTCACAAACTGCTGGGTTTCGTATACGAAAAACTCCATTCGGTCCAGCTCGAGCAGGAGATCGTTTGGAAACTCGATGTCTGCCTTATCAATTTCATCGATCAGGAGAACAACCTGCTCGTCTGCCTCAAAAGCCTCCCAGAGCTTCCCTTTGACGATATAGTTACTAATATCTTTGACCTTCTCATCGCCAAGCTGCGAATCACGAAGCCGCGAAACCGCATCGTATTCATACAGGCCTTGCTGAGCCTTGGTGGTGGACTTGATGTGCCAGGGGATCAGCTTCATTCCCAGTGCGGAGGCCATTTCTTCCGCCAGAAGGGTTTTGCCGGTGCCGGGCTCACCCTTGATCAACAACGGGCGCTGCAGCGCTATCGCTGCGTTCACTGCCATTTGCAGGTCATCAGTGGCGACGTATTTTTCGGTACCGGTAAACTTCATGTGTCTGCTTCCTGTTAGTTACTTTTTAGAATTCTCTTTCTTATCTGTCGGTTCTGGCCAGTCATTGGCCGGAGAATCTTCACGATATTCGGACAGATCATCAAACTCTGAAAGATCAAAGTCCTCCAGACCGAATTCGTCGTCTTCCTCAACATCCAGTCCAGCTGATGCAGGATCGTCCGCCTCAGAGGGGTCCGGATCTTCGACCGCCTCGGCTAACACTGTCTCTTCTACTGTCGGAATTTCAGGCTCTTCTGGCTCAACGGGCACCGTCTCGGTCACTTCCGGAATCGTCGCCTCTTCAGCTTCAGCCTCTGGCACAAACTCCACCGCATCGTTCTCTGGCTCAATCACCGGAGGCTCTTCGTCAACATCCAGATCATCCAGCGTTTCCCGGCCCGCCGCAGCGGCCTCCTGGGCCTCTGCACGATGTCTTTTTTGCCGGACCGCAAACAAAACAAACCCTGAAATAACTACCAGCAAAGCGACTCCGGAGCCCCAGGCCCAAAGCGGCAATCCCCAAAGAGTCTCTGGCGCCTTCTTCGTATCGGAGTCAGATGCTTCCACTTCAGAGGCATCTTGTTCCGGCGCAGCAGGCTGAACTTTCTGCTCGGGGGTCGGGGGCTCAGCTACTTCGGCGGGCGTTTCCAGTACCGCAGGCGCGGGGGATTCAGCCCCCTCAAAGCCGGGCAAGGCTTCCGCCTGCTCCGACAGGTCCGGCACCAGAGGCTCACGCACCACCTCCAATGGAGCCTCTTCGCCTGGAATGACAAAGCTGGTCATTACGCTGAATTTTCGGGAGAACGTGCCGGCGTCTGCCAACACATCAATCTGGTATTGCCCGGAAACAGGAAGCCTGGCCACCGTGTCCCGGTAGATACCATCCTCCGGAGGGGATTGCGCGGATAATTCCTTCGTCCCTTTCCGTCCGTCACTTGCCGTGATCGAGAGGCTGACGTCAATCACTGACAGGAAATCGGCCCCTGTCAGTCTTTCCATTTCTTCAAAAAAAGCCACTTCAACGCGCAGGGGTTCATTTTCTGTAAAGGTTGTCGGTATGGGGCTGACCGCCATTCTCAGATCACTCACCACCGTTACCCGACTGCCCTGCCCGAGGTCACCGAGAAGGCGCCAACGTCCGGCCGCAGGCTCAGTCACCGTGATCAGGTTGTAGCCTGGCTCAGATGCCCAATTTACATGGTCTGGCGCACTTTCATAGGTATAGGGTGCCCCGTCTGGCCCTGCCAGTTTCAGAGATGCCTCTGTAGCCGCCTCGGGGCCGGAAAAGATCAGAGCGGTAAATTCCTTGACGCCGGCGTCGACGTTAAAACCATCGCCCTCGATGGGTACCTGTTCCTGCGGAACGGCGGTATTAAGAGCGTTGGCAAAAGCCAGGCTCAGGGCTTCGGCCGATTGAGCCAGCTGGAAACTGCCTCCGGTTTCCCGGGCCAGCGTGCGGAGAAAGCCAATGTCCGCCTGTTCAGACAGGCCAACGGTGTGAATGGTGGCACCTTGTGCCTTGAGTTCAGGTATCCAGGCGGAGAGGATCCGGCGCTCTTCCGCTGCGCTTGCGTCTGCCCCCCCGGGCACGTCCACTTTCCCGTCGCTCAGGACAATCAGATGGGTATTCTCAAGACGACCACCCGACACCCAGGCATTGGATGCCTTTTCCATGGCCAGGCCGAGGTTAGTATGCAGCGCGACAGAATTAATCTGAGATGAACGTTCGATTGCCGTCTCGCGCCACGCCTGATCCACCACGTCATAGGGCACCAGCATGTTCACGTATTGCCCGAAAGTCCATAACCCCGCACGAGCCCCCTCAGGGACCATGCGCGCCAGTAGGCGGACAGCGGGACGGCGAAGATTCAGAGGATCGGTTTCTTTCATCGATCCGGAAATGTCCACCACAATCCGGATATCGGCATCCGCAGGCAGCGACAATGATGGTTCCTGCGCAAACACCGGCAGAGAAAGCAGTAGCAGGACGGCAGCCATCCGAACGTGTCTGAACCTTTTCATTGACCCCTCCTGCGTTGACGTTACCCGAGCCGCACTACCGGTTAACCAAGCGGTAGCGAACAAGATCCAGAATCCAGACCAAGAGCATGACGAGGCCCGCAACACTGAAGTTGAACAGTGCCCTGGCCGCCGCATCCACATCTCCCAGAATCAACTCATAACCCGCGAACAGCCAGGCGGGAATCCACCAGCCGGCAATATCCGGCGACTCAACCGGGGTGAGAATCAGTACCACCAGGGTGGAGAGCAACAGCGTTCGCAAACCATAGACAGGCAACACTCTGAACAACGATTTCATCATGTAGAAAAACACGGCGAAAGCGACGATATAAGCCGCCCAGAATATGCCATAAGCCGTTGAAGCATCCGTATCGATCATTACAGAACCCAGTGAATGATATGTTCTTCCCAATCCTCTTCCGGAACGCAGTCCTCTGACATCACTTTTCCCTGTACCGATACCCCGGACCGATGAACGGTCTCAGGATCTCCGCTACGCAGAGGATGCCAGTCCGGTAGAGCCCTTCCTTCGGCAAGGGTGCGGTACGCGCAAGTGTACGGCAGCCAGTGATACTGGCTGATCGTATCTGCAGTCAATACCGTGCACCCCGGCACTTTCTTTAACCGTTGCTCGTATACGGAACAGCCACAGGTGCTGGATTCCATGTAGCGACAAACAAGGTCGGTATAATAAACCTCGCCGGTATCTTCATCTTCGAGTTTCTGCAGGCAACATTGGCCACAACCATCACACAAAGATTCCCATTCTGATGGACTCATCTCGGCCAGCCGCTTACGCTGCCAGAAAGGGATCTGAGCGATCATTTTCGATGCTGCTCGATCTTGCGCTTGAAATCGACGATGTATGTTTCCTGCTCCTCCGGCATTTGCAGGTAGAAGTCTTTTTCCTCTATCGAAGCCAGCACTTCTTCACCGGTTGTCCGGGCGAGCTTTTTTTCTCTCGTCAGCAAAAGATCCATTGAGTGGACAGGGGCCCCAAAAACCTGGCGCAATGCATCCGGCAACGCCTCCCAATCCTGTCCCCGACGGACATAGATATAAGTGTCGCTTTTGTTGCTGCTTCGAAACACCGATACAAATTCACGATCAGTCATTGGCTGAGCAGTTCCTCAATCTCTTTTTTTACCGGCGCAACAATTTCTGCACGCCAGCCTGAAAAAAACGCATTACCGTCCAGAGTTCGGTTCTGGATCAGCTTTTCAATCCTTTTTCGTGGCGCCAGAATTTCCATAGGAATATCAAGGTGTTCTGCCACAGAATTAAAGTAACGCTTTATCTTTTTGTACAACGCTTGCTGATCACGGGTCAGTGGCCGGGCAATAGGCTCAAGCGCGGAATTATCGGCCGTGAGCGCAGCTTGTACCAGCGCCACCACGTGTTCGCCGTAACGTTTGACAAAACCACCCGGGACCCCCTGAACATCCCTGAGCTCATCAGGGCTGTCCGGCAGCCTGTCGGCGATGGCAATTAATAATCCATCGTTCAAGACCCGGTTTCTCGGGCGATCCTGCCGACGGCATTCGTCTTCCCGCCAGGCTACCAGCGAGCGAAGCACCGCTTGCTGATCACGGTTCAACGTCCAGCCGCCACGAAGCTTCAGGTAATGTTGAGTCGGGCTTTCCTGAGCCGCCGCCTCATCGGCAAAACGCTGAGATTCATACGCCAGCGCCTCCATCAGGCCCCGCTGCACCAGTTTTTCACTTACCCATTCATACAAGGGTTCAAGAAACCGGATGTCGTCCAGAGCATAACGCTCTTGCTCGGGCGACAAGGGTCTGGAAACCCAGTCAGAGCGAGTGGCCGATTTATCCAGCATTTCACCAAACAGGGTTTCAACCAACCGGGCATACCCAATCGAGAAGCCGGCACCCGCCAGGGCCGCCCCAATCTGTAAATCCAGAACCCCTGCTGGCTCAACATTCAGCCAATGGCGAAACAACTCCAGGTCTTCACTCATGGCGTAAAGCAGCTTAGGCCGGGCATCATCGGCCAGCATATTTCTGAACCCATCAGAGGCTTCGGCAACCTCAGGGTCAACCAGCCAGAAATCGCCACTGGCACCAAGTTGCACCAGTCCGGGAATCGGGAAGAAGGTGGACACACGCTCAAACTCGGTATCAAGAGCGACCGGAGCACCGGGCTCAAGACCTTCCAGCCATTGATTCAGCTGTTCCGGCGATTTCAGCCAGCGAACGGTGTCCGGAGCCGGGGGAACGGGTACAACCGGATCGGAATGAGTCATAGACAGGCCTTGGGAGCTTATTCAGACAGGGGCTTGCGTCCCCGGAATGCATGGGTGAGTGTGAAGCCATCAACATAGCCCAGCTCACCGCCAACCGGAATACCATGGGCCAGGCGAGTGATCAGGATATTTCGGCCATCGAGACGGTCGGCAATGTAATGGGCGGTTGCCTCCCCTTCCACGGTGGGATTTGTGGCCAGAATCAGTTCCGCGATGCCTTCCTCGTGTACTCGCTTCAGCAACCGCTCAATCCCGATTTCCTCCGGACCAACGCCATCAATGGGTGAAAGGTGCCCCATCAGCACAAAATAACCGGCTTTGTAGTCGCCGGCCTGCTCAATAGCAAGCAAGTCAGAGGGGCTTTCTACTACGCACAAAGTTCCGGTTTGACGCTCCGGATTTTCACAAATCTGACAGATCTCGGTATCCGAAAAGTTCTGGCAGCAGTCACACCGACGAACACCACTCATGGCTTGATCAAGTGCTGAGGCCAGCCTGGAACCGCCAGACCGCCCTCGTTCCAACAAATGGAATGCCATCCTTTGCGCGGTTTTCTGGCCTACGCCTGGCAGGCACCGAAGCGATTCCACCAATTCATCTACCAGAGGGCTGAATGCCATGACTACTCCTTAAAAATCGATGGCAAGCCGGTTCAGAACGGCATTTTGAAGCCGGGGGGCATTCCCATCCCAGACATCATGCCTGACATTTTGTCTTTCTGATTAGCCTCAACCCGACGAACCGCATCATTGACGGCAGCGGCCAGCAAGTCTTCCAGAATTTCCTTGTCCTCAGACAGCAAGGACGTGTCTATATCAACCTTGCGTACATCATGCCGACCGTTCATGGTCACCTTCACGAGGCCAGCACCCGCCTCGCCGGTCACTTCGGCCTTTGCGATTTCTTCCTGAGCCTTTTGCATCTGCTCCTGCATTTGCTGGGCCTTTTTCATCAGATCGCCCATGTTATTCATCATTCAGTTATCTCCTGGCTGTTTCTGCAGGACGGATACTTTCTTCGACGACCCGCCCTTCAAATCGTTCCACTATATTTTTTACGATCGGGTCCTGCCGGATGGACTCCTCAGCTGCTTTCTGGCGAGCCGCCCGAAGACGCTCTTCAAACGCCGCTGGCGTGTGAAGCCCTGGCACGCCCTGCTCCACTTTCAGTTGTGTGGCGTCACCAAAGCGTGATCTCAAGGCCGCAAGAATCTTTTCTTCGTGACGGGCATTAAGCAAACGGGCGTGACCGTCGTCCAGCGTCAACACCACCGTCTGGCCGTCAAGCTCCATAGACGCATAGCTGGCCAGATTCCCCGGCATACCTGTGATACCGAGGGTCCGAAAGTCCCGCTCCCAAACGAATCCGTCCGGACTGACCGGTTGCTCCGGCTCCACCACTTCCTGTGCCTGTGGCGGCTCCGAAAAACTCTTTTCCAAAAATGGCTCCGTCTCGGGCTCCGCCTCCACCGGCATTGGAGCTTCCGGCACCGGCTCATCCGCCTGGGGCTGAGCGTAATCATCCTCGGGCTCCCATGGAGGCACCTCATCGAAGCCGGATGCCTCAGGTGCAGGCTCCGGCGCCGATAAAGCTTCAGGCTGCGGTTGCGGCTCTGAAGCAGGTGCAGGAACAGCTGCAGGCTCTCCCACCGGCCCGGATACACCATTGGCAGGAGGACCAGGCTCGGGCTCCGCTTTCGGGGCGGGCGCATTGCCCGCAGAACCCGTGCCCAATGCGGGCGGTTCCCGTCGATCTGTACCCGGCCGGAACGCAAGCATTCTCAGTAACGTCATCTCGAAGCCCATCCGGGCATCTGGTGTCACCGACAGATCTTTCCGCCCGATCAGTGCTGTCTGGTAAAACAGCTGGGCGTCCTCAGCGCTGAGTCTGCGGGCAAGTTCCTGAACCTGAGCCGCATCGCCCATAGCATTGTCTGCACTGCCAGGCACAACCTGCTCCATGGTTACCCGATGGAATAGCGACAGCATGTCGGCAAGAATTACACCGTAATCCGGCGCAAAATCCGAAATCCGATTGATTTCCGAAAGCAGGCCAGGCCCGTCCCGCTCAACCAGAGAATGAACGATACGCTGTATGTCCCGCTGATCGATGGTGCCCAGCATAGTGCTGACATCACTGGCCGCAAGGTTTTCATTGCCAAATGCGATCGCCTGATCGGTCAGACTAAGAGCATCCCGCATACTGCCATCGGCTGCCCGGGCCAGCAGCCACAATGCTGGCTCTTCGAAAGGGATGCGCTCCTCAGTCAGCACGTGCTTCAGGTGCCCGACAATATGCTCAGGAGTCATCCGTTTGAGGTTGAACTGCAAACACCGGGAAAGGACGGTAACCGGCAATTTCTGCGGGTCGGTTGTCGCCAACAGGAACTTGACGTGCTCAGGCGGCTCTTCCAGGGTTTTCAGAAAGGCGTTGAACGACTGATTAGTGAGCATATGCACCTCATCAATGAGGTACACCTTGTAACGCCCACGAGTTGGCGCGTACTGAACATTGTCCGTCAACTCGCGCATGTCATCCACGCCGGTTCGGGATGCCGCATCAATCTCAATCAGGTCGACAAACCGGTTCTCCAGAATTTCCTTGCAGCTGTCGCACTCGCCGCACGGGTTCGGGGTAATGCCGGTTTCGCAGTTCAGGCATCGGGCCAGCAACCTGCCAATGGTGGTCTTACCGACACCTCGTGTGCCGGTGAACAGGTAGGCATGATGCAGTCGCTGGTGCTCCAGAGCATGAATCAATGCCTGCAACACGTGCTCCTGCCCCACCATGTCTCCAAAGGTGCGGGGGCGCCATTTTCGGGCTAAAACCTGATAGCTCATGATCCGTCAACTGCTCTGAAAAATGGGGATAACTCTAGCATGGACAGAGTATGAGAAGAAGCCAGGATATTCAGCACGGGCAAGTCATACGCGTTGACAGGCGGCAGATTCACCGGAAAGCGAGGAAACCAGAAAAATCAAAAACGGGGGGTATAAATGGGGGTGGCCCCATCAGCAATCCTCCGGCACACAAATCCACCGCTGCGGCTGCTCCCTTCCGGGCCTGACCGGGTTCACGGTTTCATGTTGCGGAGGCACCAATGGAGCCACCATAACGGCTTTTCGAAACATTTCCCTCGAAAGCGGCGCGCATAGTAACAGAAGGGTATAAGGACTACAACGGCAATGGCACCTCATCCTGACGAAACCAGCAGGCAATGCTGTATCGGGTTCGTTTGGCCGGTAGCACTTCATGGGCGACGTCCTCGCTCAGGAAAAGAACCGCCCGCCCAGCTTCTGGCCGAACCAGCCCCACCACCTGATCCTGATCCATGGCATCGAAAACCCGGAGCTCTCCCCCATCTTCCAATCCCCAGCTCTCGTTCAGGTACAACACCAGGCTGACCATTCTTGAAGCACGGCCCCTGAAACTGTCCAGATGACGCCGGTAGAAGTCACCAGACTGGTACGTGGCGTAGTGCGCCTCATATCGTTTCAGCCCAAGAAACAATCTCTGATTCAATCCAAGCCTGATCATCTCGAAGAAACTGAACAACTCCGCCTGGGGTGCGGTAAACCCTTCCATCCAGGCTATTCGGTCACGACGGACACCCCGGTCTTTAACAAGATCCGTACCCCGGCCAATGCCAGCCTGCTCCATCGCCTTGGTACGATCCAGTATCTCAACTTCGTTCCGCAGCGCCTCAATCAGCCCAACGGGAAGTCGGGCACTAAGGTCTAACTCTATCCAGGCTTTCTGGCTCAAGCCATCCGCCAACGCTTCCAGCCAGACGTCGGTGGCAGCGACACCCGCCCCATCTGCCTTGCCGGCGAGACTGGCAGTATCACCAGCCACTTTGTCAAACCGGCCAGTGGCACCCTCAAGCCGAGGCTCTGGCATCGACACAATGACGCTCGTGGTGTTTTCCGGATTCATCATTAAACCCTCAGTTATTTGATTTATTGTATTCTGAAACTCGCCGGGTACAGCGTTTTAATTTACCCTGAGACTACGGATTTTCACCTAAGGATGCCGTTCAGTATCATGTCGGACAGCCGTAACAAACCACCCGCTAACGGAACTCTTGGCCCCTGGTCTTTCACACGCTGGAATACCATCGGACAACTGGAAGCCCTGGAGGTTCACCACCCGCTCTTCCAGGCCACACTCTGCCTGCAGGGCGCTCACCTCACCCATTTTGCCCCAAAAGATGAGCCCAACTGGCTCTGGCTCAGCGACCTGGCCCGATTCCAGCCCGGCAGCGCCATTCGGGGAGGCATCCCTGTGTGCTGGCCATGGTTTGGTAACCCCGCCAGGAACGCACCAGAGATCCGCAAGCGAATTCTTTCAGAACAAGCTCACGGCTTTGCCCGCACCGCTGTATGGCACCTGGAAGATGTTCGAGAGAACGCCCATGAGGTTGAGATCAGCCTGTCACTGAACGCCAACCACGACTTCGATCACGAATGGGAGGGGCGTGCACTGGCCCTCATCACCTTCAGCTTCTCCATCAGGGGCTGCCAGATTGCACTCACAACCACCAATCTTGCACCCGAACCACTGGCCTTCAGCGAGGCACTGCACACTTACCTTCCCACGGATGACGCGACAAGAACACGAGTCCTGGGACTGGGCAACAGCCAATACATCGATACGCTGCGGGAATGGGACTATTTCAATCAGGAAGGCCCCGTCTATTTCGACGGCGAAGTTGACAGAATCTACGAAACGGACGAAGCGCTGACGGTGATCACCCCACATACCCGTCGCAAGCTGACCTCTGTTGGCAGCGGGTCAACCGTTATCTGGAATCCGGGCCCGGACAAAGCGCGACGCCTGTCTGATTTTCCAGACTCCGGCTGGAAAAATATGCTGTGCGTCGAAACAGCCAATGCGGCCTCGGATTACCGGGTATTAAATGAAGGCCAAAGCCATACCTTGGGCGTGTTTCTCGGTCGCACATGAGCGGCGGACATTCTTGAGCAGGGAGCGGGCATGAGCCTGGCAGCGTATCTGAAATCGAAACTGGTACCGGCGGACCTGGACGAACAGGTTAACCGGATTCGAAAGCCCATCGGGTCGCTTGGCTATGACCCCTGGGGATACAATAACGAAGCGATCAAGTACGGCTTTTCGGCCGCACGCCAGATTTACGAAAAGTACTTTCGGGTGTCCGCAAGCGGTGTGGAAAAGATTCCTGCCAAGGGGCCGGTCCTGATCATTGCCAATCATTCAGGCCAACTGCCTATTGATGGCTTACTGATTGGCTATGCGCTTGCTTCCAGACCAGAAAATCCCCGAATTCCCCGAGCCATGATTGAGCGCTTTTTCCCCACCGTCCCCTGGCTGGGCAACCTCCTGAATGAGGTCGGCGCTGTGCTGGGCGACCCGGTTAACTGCGCCAAGATGCTCGCCAACAATGAAGCGGTCATCGTCTTCCCCGAGGGCGTCCGTGGTTCCGGGAAGCTCTACAGGGATCGATATCAACTGCAGCGATTCGGCAATGGCTTCATGCACCTCGCCATGAAATACCACGCAACCATCGTTCCAGTCGGTGTGGTGGGGTGCGAGGAGACCATTCCTGCCATCGCCAATATCAAACCCCTTGCCAGGGCGCTCGGCGTTCCTTATGTCCCCGTAGCTCTGCCTGTCATCCTGCCGGCCAAAGTCCACCTGAATTTTGGCGACCCGATGATCTTTGACAACCGAGAAATCCCTGAGGAACAGGTAACCGAGCGGGTTGAAGCGGTCAAGGCCGAAATCAGCCGCCTGATCGACAAAGGACTGAGTGAAAGGAAAGGGCTGTTCTGATGACCAAGCCACAACGCCCCCGCATACTGATTACCGGCGCCGCCGGTGCCCTCGCCCAACAAGTCATCCGTCGACTCAGGGCAACCTGCGACCTGGTGGCAGTAGACTTTCGGGAACAGATTTACCTGGGTGACGACATTCCCAGCTACTGCATCGATTTCAACAAACGCGTTTTCGAAGACCTCTTTCGCCGATACCAGTTTGATGGTGTTATTCATCTGGGGCGCATTCTGTCCAGCCAGCTTACCCGCATGCGTCGATACAACGCGAACGTTCTGGGCACCCAGAAACTTCTGGACCTTTCCCACAAGTACGGTATTCGCCGGGTCATCGTCCTTTCGACCTATCATGTCTATGGCGCAGTGGCCTACAACCCCGCCCTGATTGATGAATCCGCCCCCCTGAAGAGTGCCGGCCTGAGCGCAGATCTTGTGGATTCCGTTGAACTCGAGAACCTTGCCAATATTTACCTGTGGCGCTACCCGGAGCTCAACATCACCATTCTCCGCCCCTGCAACATCGTGGGGCCAGGCGTCCGCAACACCATGAGCACCCTGCTGGGCAGCGAACGCGCCCCTGCACTGGCAGGCTTCTCGCCCATGATGCAGTTTATCCACATTGATGACATGGCGGACGCCATCGTGGCCGCCTGGGCCAAACCCGTCAAAGGTGTTTTCAACGTTGCTCCGCAGGACTGGGTGGCTTATCAGCATGCCCTGAAACTGTGTGGCTGCAGGAAAATCCCGATTCCATCCATCCCGCCCGGTGTACCGAAGGCCATTGCGCGCCTGCTCAACCTCAGGAGCTTTCCACCTTACCTGATGGCCTTCTTCAAGTATCCGGTCGTTATCGATGGGCGAGCCTTTGCAAAAGAATTCGGATTTACCCCCAAACGACCGCTCAAAGAAATCTTCCGGTATTACCGGGACAACAAAAGGCCGGTGTAATCCCTGCCGGTTATTTTCCGGGTTGGAATAGACGCACGACAGGTTTCAGCGCTACCCTGTACAGGATAAATACAGTCCCAGGGAATCCTTGAAAAGCGACGCCCTGGAGTTCAAGGAAAGAGCGAATGTTCAGGGATCTCAGCGTGATCAGCCACGGGGCCGCTGCAGCAGTGTTTGCAGTATTGGCGGTGCTCGTTGCTACCCGTTACCTAAGGCGCGACATTGATCGGGCCCTGTTCCTTGCTGCCACCGTCACCACGTTATGGGCGTCTGTTATGGTCGCCCAGAGCCTCTGGGGCCAGCCCGGCTTTTTCATTCGGTACCTGCTTGAGCTTCTCAGGGATACCGCCTGGATTCTTCTGCTGTTTGCCATGCTTCGTGATGGTTTCCGTCAGGGCCGCTTTACCAGTCAGGTCAAAATGGTTCTCGGCGCCAGCACCGCCATTCTCATCGTGACACTGCTGGCCCTTGGCACTCTGGAGTTCGCACTCGAAATTGATCTGGTAAGCGGAAAAACCAAAGTCATCGGGCAAATTGCCCTGTCCCTGCTTGGACTGTCACTCGTTGAGCAGATCTGGCGCAACTCGCCGGCCTTTGGCCGGTCCAGCATGAAGTACCTCTGTATCGGTATTGCCACGCTCTTCGCGTTCGACTTTTTCATGTATGCCGACGCTCTCCTGTTCGGGCAGGTGGCTGACTCTTTCTGGAATGCGCGGGGCTTTGTGAATGCGGCGCTAATGCCCCTGTTTGCCATCAATGTGATCAATACGCGCAAGCAGCCTGTAGACTTCCGGCTTTCCCGGTCCGCCGTGTTCCACGCAGGCACCCTGATTTTCGCGGGTGGCTACCTTCTGCTTCTGGCCGTCGGCGGCTATTACGTGCGAGCGCTCGGCGGCGAGTGGGGAGAAGCACTGCAGGTACTGTTCATCACGGTTTGCCTTGCCTTCCTGCTGACCCTTCTGCTGTCCCGGCGGATTCGCGGGCGCCTCATGGTATTCATCAGTCAGAACTTCTTCGACTACAAGTACGACTACCGGGAAGAATGGCTGAAACTGACCAAGGAACTTGCAGACCTTAGCCACGAGCCTCCATTGCCGGAACGAGTAGCTCGCATCCTGGCCGGGCTGGTAGAGAGCAACGCCGGCGCCCTGTGGATCAAAGGCGAGCAAAAAGATTTCCATCTGCAGGCCAGCGTAAACATTGCGACCTCCAGATACACCATTATTGATGAACACTCTGACCTGGTGTCGTTTTTCCGGGAAAAGGAATGGATTATCGACCTGAATGAATATCGCGAGGACCCTCTGAGCTATAACCTGCTGGAGATTCCTGATGCCATTACCAACACTCCCGAGGCCTGGCTGATCATTCCTCTGTATCTGGATAAGGAGCTTTACGGCATTGCCATGGTTGGGGAGCCATACGCCAAGGTAGAGTTGAACTGGGAGAACTTTGACCTGATCAAGGTCGTCGCGCGCCAGACCTGCAACCTGATCGCCCAGAACGATGCTCAGAACCGGCTTTCACGCGCCATGCAGTTTGAAGCCGTCAGCAAGGCCAGCGCTTTTATGGTTCACGATCTGAAAACCCTGATTGCGCAGCTGTCACTCCTGGTCAAAAATGCACCCAGGCACCGAAACAACCCGGCCTTTATAGACGATATGATTGCGACCACCGATCATGCGGTACGGAAGATGGCCAATCTGGTCGATCACATCCGCAAGCCGTCTTCGGAGACTGCAGAGCAGCGCGCCGCCATCAACCTGACCGAACTGGTACGCGCGCTGATTGAAGACAACAGCCGCCGAAGCCCGGCACCGATCCTTCTGGGCGAGCCTCCGGAAATCAGCGTTTGCGCCGACAAGGAACAACTCCGGAGCGTGCTGGGACACCTGATAAACAATGCCCAGGACGCCACGCCTCCGGCCGGAGAAATCACGCTGAACCTCAAGACCGCCCGGGGCAGCGTTGTCCTGTTTATTCAGGATACCGGCAGCGGCATGACTGAAGACTTCATCAGTACCCGTTTGTTCAAACCCTTTGAAAGCACAAAAGGCCTGACCGGTATGGGAATAGGCGCCTACCAGGCACGGGAATACATCCAGGAACTCGGAGGCTCTATCGATGTGACCTCCGAGCCCGGGCTGGGTTCCTGTTTTTCGGTTCGGATCCCTCTGGCCAACCCCGGAACAAAAGTACCCGAGACGGTTTTCCCGAAAACGTCAGAGACAGACATCGATGAGAATAAGCGGGCCGTCAATTAATCGTCGGATCAGACTATTTTTAAAGGCGAGCATTGCAAAGTGTCAATGTTCAGTTAAGAATCGTGATTATGGAATCGTGATGCGCAACGACGACGCTATCCGATAAAAACACGGAACAAAGGACTGATTTTTGTTGTGAAGCAGTTACTGATAGTTGAGGATGATCCTGGCCTTCAGAGCCAGATGCGATGGTGCTTCAGCGAAGACATTGAAGTCTCGGTGGCCGCCGATCGTGACGCCGCACTGACCGCCTTGCGCCGCCTTGAACCGGAAGTGGTGACGCTGGACCTGGGATTACCTCCAGATCCAGGCGGAGCCACTGAAGGATTTGCCCTGCTAGAAGACATCTTGCGGCTGGCGCCAATGACAAAAGTTATTGTGGTTACCGGTCGCGAAGACAAGGAAAACGCTGTCAAAGCCATCGGCATGGGAGCCTGCGACTTCTACCAGAAGCCACTGGACGCCGATATCCTGACCTTCGTTGTCAACCGAGCCTTCCGGCTGGCTGAGCTGGAAAAGGAAAACCGGGAACTGTCCGCCCAAGGCAACGGCACCAACATCAAAGGCATCGTTGCCACCAGCCCTGAAATGCTGACCATTTGCCGCACCGTAGAAAAAGTTGCGCCGACCGACGTCACTACTCTGATCAATGGCGAAACCGGCACCGGCAAGGAGCTGCTGGCAAGAGCCCTCCACGATCTCAGTCAGCGGGCTGATCAACCGTTTGTTGCCATCAACTGTGCGGCAATCCCGGAAAACCTGCTGGAGAGCGAACTGTTCGGCTTTGAAAAAGGCTCGTTTACCGGTGCCACCCAATCCAAAAAGGGCAAGATTGAGAATGCCAACGGTGGCACCCTGTTCCTGGACGAAATCGGAGACATGCCAATGGCGCTGCAAGCCAAGCTGCTCCGATTCCTGCAGGAAAGAGTCGTGGACCGAGTGGGTTCCGTAAAGCCCATCCCGGTCGATGTCAGGGTGGTGTGCGCAACACATCGAAACGTACAGGATCTCATCAGTCAGGGAGAATTCCGGGAAGACCTTTACTACCGGGTCAGTGAAATCACCCTCGATGTCCCCGCACTGAGAGAACGCGAGGGAGACCCTCTGGTCATTGCCCAGTCGCTCCTGAAGACACTGGGCAAACAACTCGATCGCCCCAACCTCACCTTTTCCGACGACGCCGTACAGGCCATTAACGCATATGGCTGGCCCGGCAACGTTCGGGAAATGATCAACAAGGTAAAACGAGCCATTATCATGGCTGACGGCAAACGCATTACCGCCGACGACCTGGTATTACCCCTTAGTGGCTGTGATACAGACTTTCAGCTGAACCTGCGCCAGGTACGGGAAAACGCTGAACGTAAAGCCATCATACAGGCACTGACAACCAGTAATTTCAATATGGCTCAGGCCTCCCGGTTACTCGGTGTAACGCGCCCAACGCTCTACAACCTCACCGACAAGTACCGGATCGAGACCAATACGGCCACTAACGGAGCCTGAGGCATCCAATGCTGGAAAAGAACAAGACCCGACGAAGGAAGGAACAGGGTATGAAGATCAAAACCATCGCGCGAGTTTCACTGCTGTCCGCGGCTATTGCATTAACCCTGACCGGATGCGACAGCGAACCGGATATGTCGCAGGAAGACATCCAGTACATCAGCCATGTCGACCAGGCTCGCTTTTTCCAGCGCCAGGGCGAACTCAAGGCCAGCACGATCGAAGCAAGAAGCGCCCTTGATCTGCAACCCGCCCGTCCGGCGCCCTACTTCGTCATTATCAACAACCTGCTGACTGCAGGCGATGCCGCCAATGCCGAGCGTCAACTCGATGAACTTCTTGAAAACACCAGCATTGAAGAACTAAGCCAGACAGAACGGAATCAGGCACTCCTGATTCGTGCGAAAGCCAGAATTCTGCAGGGCAAAAACCAGGAGGCGCTCGAACCCCTCGACCAGATGTCCTCCTTGTCCGCGGACCAACAGCGTGAAGCCGATAACCTTCGGGGCCGTGCCTGGCTTGCCAGCGGTGAATTCGATAAAGCCGAGGCCGCGTACCGCTCCGCTTTTGACAAGCACAGCAACAATGTTGTGGCCATGGTGGGCCTGTCTCGGGTTGCCACAGCGCTGGGGGATTTTGAAACCGCCAGAAAGTACCTCGACAGCGCGATTGAAATTGATGCAGAACACGAAGAGGTCTGGCTCTGGAAAGCCCAGTTTTCCCACAGCCAGAAGCAATGGGCCGACGCCGAGCAGGCCTACATACGGGCTCTGGAAACCATTGGCCAGTTTGACGTCATGACGTTCAGGAAATACCAGACCATTTCCGCACTCATCACCGTTTTGCGGGAACAAGGCAAATCTGCCGAAGCGTTTGTCTACGAAGAAATTCTGGCCAAATCTGGCCCCGGCACCATCAAGAGCAATCTTGAAGCGGCCTCGTCAGCCTATAGCGATGGCGATCTGGACACCGCGGCACGGTATCTTCAGGAAGTGCTGAACCAGGCGCCAAACCACCAGCAAAGTGCACTAATGCTGGGGGTTATCCGTTTTCGCCAGGGCCGGTCTGAAGAAGCGGAAAAGCTGCTTGAGCCATTGGCAAGCATGGAAAACTCCGATGAAATCAGAAAGCTGCTGGCAGCGACCCGAATTTCCATGCAAGACCCGGCTGGTGCCAAGTCACTCCTTGAAGATCTGGAAGGAAAGGAAACCGACCCGCAAACGCTAGCACTGGTTGGTATTGCAACCCTGGCTTCCGGCGATGACAAGAGTGGACGCCAGCTTCTCGAAAAGTCGCTGGAGCTGACCCCGGACAACCACAACCTGAGGTTGCGCTATGCCGGCTACCTGACACAAACCCGGGATTTCGCAAATGCCGTCAAGCAGGCAAGGCAGATTCCGGAAAGTACCCCGGAAGGCCTTCAGGCAACCATTCTGATATCGCAGGCTCAGGCCCTCTCGGGCGATACCTCGGCGGCAACCGCAACTCTGGACGCCTGGCTGGAAAGCGATCCGGACAGCATGGCTGTATTGATCGCCCGGGGGAAGCTGTCCAGCAGCCTGGCCGACCACCAGCAGGCACAACGTTACTTTGAGCAGGCCCACAACCAGCATCCGACAGAGGCCGCTCCTCTCGTCGCCCTGGGCACCCTTGCCCAGGACCTGAAACAAGTGGACCAAGCCACGACTTACTATCAGCAGGCTATTGAAACAGACCCTGATAACCTGCCGGCCATTCAGGCCATCGCTTCGATCATGAAGCGGGACGAACTAAACGTCTTGATGAAAGAGGTTCGCTCTAACCATCCTGAGGCAAACGGCCCGAAGCTGATTCTGCTGGAATCGGCGCTGATCAATAACAACACAGCAGATACCGACGAACTGACGGCCCAACTGATGGAAAGGGAGCGTGAGAATGAGGCGTCGGTATCCGAGCCCATGGTTGCAGCAGTTTATGAAGGTATCGCCACCCAGATGGCCCAGCGCGGCAACAATGAACGCGCTCTTGAAATCCTTGGACGGGGCCGCGTCTTGTTTCCAAAGAACGAAGCCATTGCCCTGAAAGTCGCCGCCATTGAATTCAATAACGGCAATGCCACCGCGGCGAGAAACGCCCTGCAGGATGCAAAGCAGCATCATCCGGATTCACCGGCCCCCTATCAGGTTGAAGCCAGCTACTACGAAAATCAGGGAGAACATCAGCAAGCCGCAGAGCTTTTCCAGTTGGCGCTCTCAAAGCGCCCCACGCCAGATCTGGCCGTGGCTCACGCCCGCGCGCTTTCAAACTCCGGCCGGACCCAGAGTGCGGTGGAGGCATTGCAGCAAGCCAATATCCAGTTCCCCAACAACCCACCTATCCTGCTTAACCTGGCACTCCAGCTTCAGCAGTCTGGCCAGACAGGACCAGCGAAGGAACACTACCAACAACTCCTGGAACTGACGCCGGACAATGCCCTGGCGCTGAACAACTTGGCCTGGCTGTACTACGAGGCCGGCAACGACGAAGCCGCAGATCTGGCCAAACGCGCCTACGAACTGGTGCCGGACAATGCCGCCATTGCCGACACCTACGGCTGGATTCTGTTTGAGTCAGGCAAGCACGAAGAGAGCCTATCCGTGCTTGAGAAAGCCCATGCCCTGGCGCCTGAATCACAGGAAATTGCCATGCATCTGGCGGAGGCTTACAGAGCTAATGGCCGCACAGATTCAGCAAGGCATATCATGGACAAGTTCAACCCCACGTCAAACAACTAAAGGTACTCACGCTATAACGGATTAGGGGACATAACGAAACGTTCCTAATTGCAAGTGGCAGCCACGACCCACTGCGCCAATACTTCATATACTGTATTCGACGCAAGGAAGGTGGGTTATGGCTGCTGTCAAAGTACTAAGCTTGAGCGCTCTGGCAATTCTTATCAGTGGTTGCCAAAGCTGGCAGTTTGAGGATATCGAAGAATTACCACCTACAGCGGCAATCCCGGAAACCAGCGAATCAGGAAAAGTAGACGCCTGGTATTTTGATGGGATATCCGGTAACTATGTTCAAAATCTGCTGGATGCCGACAAATACCCCGATTCCCCCGATGAAATCACAGAGCTTACTGAGCTTCGCCAAGCCAACAGCCGTGCGAATAACTATGGCACTCTGATTCGAGGCTTTATTGAGCCACCGCAAACAGGCGAATACACCTTCCAGATCAGCGGGGATGACCAGACCTTATTCCTGTTGTCCGACTCCGAAAGCCCCGAAGGCGCTATTCAGATCGCCGCTACCATGTCGACTCCGCTTGACAACTTTACCCGCTACGCCTCACAAACATCGGGGGTACAGTACCTGGAAGCCGGTAAAAGATACTACTTCGAACTCCGACACAAGGAGGGCGGATGGGACGATCATTTCACTGTAGCTTGGTCTGGCCCTGGCTTTTCGCGCCGGGTGATCGGAGGAAATGCGCTTCATAGCTGGGCTACGCAAGCCACCGGCACAACACCTGAACTGACATCCGAAGAGGCCTACCACCTCGGGTACCGGATTGGCTTCTTCGACGCCGAACAGGGGCTCTCATTCAGCAGTACCTATCCCCCACTGGATGTGGATGGGGACAAACTCTACGACAATTGGGAAATCGTCTACGGTCTGGACCCGTCAAACCCTGGCGACGCGGCCTCCGACAGTGACAATGATTTATTAACGGCACTGGATGAATTCTGGGCTCGTACAAACCCGGAAACAGACGATACCGACAATGACGGTCTGCCGGACGGCTATGAGTTCGCCTACGGCCTTGACCCCACTAACCCGGGCGATGCCAATGCGGACCCAGATGATGACGGCTACACCATGCTCCAAGAGTACGAAGCTGGGACTGACCCAACAGATCGGAACGACTTTCCGGAGCCCCAGGAAATTTACGCCTCCGGTTTTGTAGGTCAGTATTTTACCGGAACCGAATTTGACAACTTTATTTACAGCCAACGGGATGCCCAGATCGACTTTAACTGGGGCAACGGCAGCCCCTCGTCAGAGATTCCTAAGGACCGGTTCAGCGTTCGATGGCAGGGTTGGTTTACCCCACCCCATGCCAGCGGCTCACGGGAATATACGTTCTCAACAACTACGGACGATGGGGTCAGACTTCTTGTAGATAACACCGTGCTGATCAACCAATGGAAGAACCAGTCCCCCAGCAGTTATTCAGCCTCAGCCGACCTTGAGGCTGGAACTCCGGTTGCGATCACCATGGAATACTTTGAATTTGGGTGGGGCGCCACCGCCAAGCTGGACATCCTGGATTCCATAACCGGAGAAACACTCGTTACTTCGGAAGCTATCCAGCACCTGTCGCTGGACAGTGACTACGCTAACAGTTCACTAAGTGATGGGATAGACGACCTATACAAGCTGCGATATGGGCTCCCTCTGATGCAGCCCACGGCAAACCTCGTGCTCAATAGCAGCGGCGTAACGGTCCTGGAAGCGTACCAGTCCGGCTTACACCCCTATACGCTCGAAACCGTTGCAGAACCTGACTCACCAATCACCAGCCTCCCCGACGGATCAGGCGGTGACAGAGGAAGTGTCAGCTTATCCTGGACCCCTCCCGGCACCCGGGTGGACGGTAGCAGTATCTCACTGAGTGAGATCGACCGATACCGAATCAACTACGGGCAAGATGCGAACGACCTGACAGAAGTTCTGGAAGTGCCTGCAGGCACAACCTCTACCACGGTAACCGGCCTTATGACCGGATCATGGTACTTTACCATTCAGGTTATAGACATCAACGGACTGAGTAGCGAGCCTTCTGACCCAGTTGAACACAGGATTGAATAACAGAACGTTTGTCGAATTATTTTACAACGCCTCCGGACCGACAAACAAAACCACTTATTTTTCATGGAGTTAAAAGTTGGCACGATGCCTGCTTTAATATAATCGACGTAAAATAAAGACCGCTCACCGGAGGAGTGACTTAAATGAAAAAACTAACTCAAAGCCTAGCGCTGGTTGCCGCCGTAGGTTTCGCAGGCGTAGCTCAGGCAGCCTATATCGATGCAGTTGCCAACGGAAATGCCCCTGGCGCTCCTGCTGAGCAAACCGTGCCCGGCGATAACGACTATGCAACACGGATTAGTGGTACCTGGACCGCAGATGCCCCACTCTATAGTGTAGGCGATTCTGTAATGTTCGGTCACAATCTCATCTCAACAACGACTGATGCGTTCAGGCTCACTTTTACCTATTTGGGCAAGCAAGCGAACGACAACAACCAGTTCTACTGGGGCAACCAACTGGTATTTGACACCCAGAGCACCCCTGACGACCAGTTCAGTGCGGTTTTCAGTGGTGGACTCAACAGCTTGCTGGATTTCAGTTTCATCAACGGTAGCGGCGTTACCGTTAACAACGATGCCAGCAACGGCAGCCAGTTCCTGGATGTCAACAAACCAAACTCCAGCACCAACTTCAACCTGTTTTACGTCAGCGAAGACTATTTCCTGATCAGCTTTGACGACGGCTACGTTGGTGATGACAACCACGATGATATGGTTATCGCAGTTCGTGCAACAAAAGTTCCGGAGCCCGGCACTCTCGCATTGCTTGGCCTCGGCCTTGCCGGCATTGCAGTTAGAATGAAAGGCCGTAAAAAAGCCTGACACTGACCTCTGTGCTAATCTGAATAAACCCTGCATATGCAGGGTTTATTTTTACAGTTCAGGAAGAAAATGGATGTACTGATCGTTTATCCCAGCAGCGGCCGAGGGCTACAGAAAGATGCCCTCATTTTAGACACCGCACTCCAGGCACTTGGCCATCATTGCAGCCATCGCAAGTTACCGCCGACTCCTCGCTGGCGTTCCCGATTATCGGACTATCGATTCAAAGCCCTGAAACAATACGCCCCCCGGTTTCTGGAAGCACTGTACTACCGATTTCGGATAGGGCTACCCAGTCGCCTGAGAAAATCTGATCCCACAGACCTGGTCATCCATCTTGAGAATATCCGAACCTCGGAGCTAGCCTCTGGAACTCGCCACTGGCTTATCCCTAATCAGGAATGGTTTATCGAGTCCCGGCTTCCTTACCTCGCCTTCGTAGATCGCGTTCTCTGCAAAACCCGGCACGCCATCCCCATCTTCTCAGCACTCCATCCCACGTCGGCATACCTGGGTTTCACCGGTGGAGAACCCCCTCAAGACGAGCCGACAGAGAAAAAAGACTATGGTTTATTTCTGCATGTCGCCGGCAACAGCCAGTTCAAAGGAACCGATACAGTCATTGCCTGTTGGAAAAAACACCCTGAGTGGCCAAAACTCGTGGTCGTCTCTCAGCACCATGAGCTGCCACAAGAGCATTTTCCCAATATCGTTATCAAGCGTAATCTCGAAGATTCTGAACTGGAAGCTCTATGGCAGCGGGCTGGCTTTGCCCTACTCCCTTCAGAAGTAGAGGGCTACGGACAGGTAGTGGCCGAAGCCCTTGCTCACGGCTGCATTACCATCACGACCGATGCCCCCCCTATGAATGAGTTGATTCAGGAAGACCGGGGGCTCCTCGTACCCGTCAAAACACAACTGAGCTACAGACTCGGTACCCGCTACCTCATTTCCCAGCAAGACCTTGAACAAACGGTATCGTCAGCTTTAGAACTGAATATAAAGACTCTGACACAAAAGGCACAAGCCTCTTCAGAGTGGTACTTAAACAACCACCGCGAGTTTCTTCTTCGGCTGCAAGAGCAACTCAACCACCTTTCTTAAGGACCTCACGATCTATCTGCTTCAGAACCAGGGGGAAGGTTGCCTCTACAAAGCGACCCAAGGTGATGGGCACGTCACACGCATCACATGCAACACCTGAAATCAGCAGCGAAGCATCATCACGGCCACTAAAAAACCCCGAAATCTGAGCAAGTTTCGCACGCCACTGATCCGTTTCCCATTGCCCTTGAACCAAATAACTGTAACCTAAATGGACACGCTGTCCCGAAACCCGGTGCTTTAACGTGACCCCCTGCACCTGTATACCCAGCTCATTCTCAACATCAAAAAAGTTCTCCGGGATCCAATAATCAGCATCATACAACCGGTTACTGTATTGGATCAGCTCCGCTCTCGGCCGCTGAAACTCATAGGTGAATGCCCCCAAGTAATAGGTTGTACTCACTCCACTGCCGTCTCTCGCCTGTTGGCGGTCAAACATTGTTTGAGCATAGACACGGTCAGGATGGCGGATGATCGGCCTCCACCCTTCAAGCCCCGGTTTGAAAATGGGGGCGAATTGCTCACTGGCATCTAGCGCATAGATCTCCGGCTTCACGGATACCAATGAACGCTGCTCCGGGAGCGAGATCCAGGCCCCAAGCCCTAACACAACAATCAATGCTACGGCCAATGTTGCATTGCCCCCTATCGATTGCTCTGGGGAAGCGCTTACCGTTTCTCCAGAAACGATATCATCATCGCGTTTTTCAAGCTTACGGGCCAGAAAATAAAGTGGCACCAAGGTTCCTGCAAAAACCCACCAACCAAAGTTATCGTGATCCTCAATCAGACTGGACTGCATGTTGGTCTCATAGCCCATGTAGATGATCACAAACACGCGAATCCAGTTTGCGACCAAGGCAAAGGCAACACCCAGAAAGAAAAGCGTAAGGCGCGAACGCCATCGGGACAGGTACAACTCACCATAAATCAGAACCAAAGCCTGCCCTACCAGTAAGTAACGGAGCCCGGAACACCCATGAGCGACCTCAAACGTTCCTACGCCAATGAGGTAAACAAAAACCCCTTCTACCTCAAAGTCGATACTGAAGAACCCCAAAAGAAACTTATTAATGGCTACGGTGATTAACTGGAGCGTCCAGGCCAGAAAGTCCCAGACGGGAAGTGTCAGAAACACGAGCCCGGGCGGTATTAGAAACCACTTTGCCTGCCTCCACCCCATCAACGTGACGCACGCACTAAACATCAAAGGAACAAGAACCAGATGCTGAAGAGCCTGGAGCCGTATGAGCCCGCCAACCCAGTAAACCGCAAGACAAATAATAAATGGAATTACCCATAACGGGGCAAAGCCAGGTGTAACTGGGTGCTGCCGTGATACCCGCGCCGTTATAAACAGGGCCACCGCAACCAGCAGAAACCCATGAGAGTATGACTCATCAAGTTTAAACCAGCGTAGAACAATACCTTCCCATGTTGGATAGGTCACCAAGACCAATAACCCCAGAACCACCAGAAATGGCCAGAGGCGAACCATCAAAGCTTTCGAAGGCATCCCTTCCCTAGTCATGACATCACCTGCTCAAAGACGAAAAAAACGATTAATTGATGACACTAAACTTGGCGGCAAGCACCCTTTCGCACCGTAGGCAAACTTAAGGACTGGGGAGCGCACATACTCCACAGTGGTAAAGGCCACACGCTCCCCTTTGAAATGGTCTTTGTAGAAAGTATTCTTGCCGGAACCCGCTAACAGATCGTAACTGAGAACATCCGGCCGATTAAATGCCTGCTCAATGGCGTAACCCAAGTGTAAAGTACCGAGAGATACCTTGCCGTGGAGGCCTTCGGCAAAGCCAGCCTGGAGATTATAAATTCGGTTACCCGCACGAATATCGTAAAGTACAGAGACAACTTCACCCCCGGACTTCAGTACCGAAAGCCCAGCACTTTGCCCCCCCCCAAGACGCGACAGAAAAGCCTTGTGAAACCGCAAAGCATGCTCGTCAAAGCACGGCTTACCCCAGCGTTGCCCATGAAAGTGGTTCAGCCAAGCCAGAAATTCACCAGGATTCTGACAGTCTTCATAAGTTCCATTCAACGCGCTCTGGAACAAAGATCGACGGTTGTATACCTTAAGACGGGTGTTTTTACCCAAGCGAGCCAACCAATCCTGAAAGGCACCATTCACAGGCACAACCACGCCTTCCGATTCACTCCTGACCAGCCGGGACATCCCCAACTTACTACATATGCCGGACTCCACCATCATCATCGACCTGGCAGAAGCGTCAGCAAAAATCATTTCATCCCAGTCCAGCTCACCCAGATACCTGGCTAATGCCTCCAGAACGGCCTGCTGACTCCGGCGATCCACAATCATTCCAACGTACTCAGTACGCACAGTAGGACCCAATTTCCAGGCATTACCAACGACGTGTACGCGACGAACACTCCAACCCAGAGGTGTCCTGACAGCACTCAGGTAAAACGGGGCAATACCAACCAGATTATCCTCACCGTCGGTCACCGCCAAAAGCAGCAATTCAAGACTGAGCGCTTTCCCCCAGGTTTCCCACCAGGAAACCTGCCAGGCCCAACTCATAAACAGTGGATCTGCGTTACTCTGCCCCAGCAATGTATCCCAGCGCACCTGCAACGAGAAAAACTCGGCTTCAGTCATCCTGCGGACGGTGTAACTCACCCTCGCCTCCCAAAAACCGGCGACAAAATGACCTTACCGGCAAACCACCAAGGGCCCCTCCAGAACGGGTCGAGTGCCACAGAACAGAGCAGATGCTTCAACGCTGGGACACTCCGGCCAACCGAAAGTTCATACCGCCCCTTACGGACATGGAAATAACTTAGCCCCCGCCGTGCTTCATTTCTGGCCACAGCCCCGGGAAACGCTTTAAGAAAACCTCTTATGAGCTGCTCATTTGCCCAAAACCGTTTATCTTTATCGGAGGATATCTGATCCTCCATTACCCGATAGTATCCAAGAACCTCCGGCACATAGAGGAACTGATAACGAGTAGAAAAGCGCAGCCACAGCCCGTAATCCTCAGCCAACCGATCTGCCTTGTCGAACCCTCCCATCTCGGCAAAGCAGCGCTTCCTGGTCATCGTGGTGTTCATACTTACAAAGTTATCTCTAAGAAGCTGGGGGGTAATATGACCGGAATAACGCTTCATCCGGTTAACACCTAGCTCTTTTCCAGCAGCGTCAATTGCGATGTAGTCCCCGTAAACAATATCGGCATGATGGTTTTCATTGAACGCCCTGAGTGACACTTCGAGCTTGGTTTCCACCCAGGCGTTATCGGAATCCAGAAAACAGATGTATTGGCCCCGCGCCTCATCAATACCCCGGTTTCGGGCAACACTTTGCCCCTGATTTTCCTGATAAAAATACTTTACACGGGGGTCGCTGAGGTAACGCTGCATAAGCTCTTCGGTACCATCGGTGGAGCCGTCATCCACTACAATCAGCTCAAAATCGGCCATAGACTGCGCCAGTACGCTTTCCACAGCAACGGGCAAATAATCAGCCCGGTTAAAGGTAGGGGTAACAACAGACACAAGAGGATTTGAAGACATGACGGTTCTACTTCCCTGCCCCGATCATCATCGTTATTTTAATGTCACGGCCAAGAATGCACGCCAGACATTAAACTCCGTTGGAGCATACCTGAGTGCTCTCATGATTTCCCCGAGGCCGGCCCTTTTCTCTCCAACTGATCCAAGATAACGGCCCTTACGGACGTAAAAATACGCAAAACCCTGATCAAACTCCTTTGAACTCAATGCCTCTGGATAGTCTCTACGGAAATCTCGAATGATGTTTTCATTTACCTGAAAACGGCGCGTCTTATCCGACGAAATCTGGTCGTCCATTACGCGGTACCAAGCCCAGTATTCGGGCTCATAACGAAATTCATACTTTGCCGAAAATCTCAGCCACAGATCATAGTCATCCGCAACCCGACGCTTCCCACTCATTCCTCCCATTTCGTCAAAACAACGCCGTCTTGCCATCGTGGTATTCATTGCCACGCAGTTGTCCCTGATCATGCACGCGGCAATTTTTCCGGAATATCTGGTCATATTCTTTCGGCTGACCTCTTTCCCATGCTCATCGATGATCACGTTGTCGCCATACAGTATGTCTACTCCCGGATGCTCATCGAACAGACGGAGTTGGTTTTCCAGCTTATCCAAGGGCCAGTAATTGTCAGAGTCCAGGAAACAGATAAAGTCCCCCGAAGACTCGGCCAGAGCGACATTTCTAGCTACACTTTGCCCCTGGTTTTCCTGCTGAAAAAGACGAACCCGATTGTCTTCAAGAAACGGCTGCAACAACTCAACGGTATTGTCAGTAGACCCATCATCGACAATCAGGAACTCAAAGTGTGGATAGCTTTGCGCCATCACACTTTCAACCGCTTCAACAATGAACTCAGCCCTGTTAAACGTGGGCGTGATAATACTAATCAGAGGTTTTTTAACCGACATTCGCCGTCTTCCTTGTCTTTGATTCTTTCATTCCAGGTTTCCCGGGCAGACTGCAACAACTCACCATCGGAGTCGCCTCCCATAACAAACCAATCGCTGGCGCAATGTTCACAGTCCTGGGAGGAAAACTGCTCCGGAGATGCCCAAACATAAAAACGTGGCTGCTCCCTACCCTGGTAGAATCCGTAAGCCTTCATTGCCTGTTTAATCTCTCGATCAGAGGTCATCACAGAATATGACGCGGCATCCGCCCAGCCAGATAAAATTGCCTTGACCATAGCGCCCTTGAGCGCTGGCCCCTGAGCAGGGCCAAGATAATCCACCCAGCGAACCTGGTTACACTCAGCCCGAACTACACCCAGTGCTTGTAATTGTCCGTTCGAATCTCTCAGGCTGACAAACTGATATGAAGCAAAAGGGTGTTGCTGATAACGCCACTTCAGATAGGAAGCATCCCTGACCACCGTTTTTCCATATCCCTTTGCCACACTAGACCACAGCTGATCAATGTCCTCCCCCGGTGGCAGGCAAGATGATATAGAAGGAACCATAACTGCTGGCCGCACAGTCGGGTTGAACAGCTGGGTCGCCAGTTGGAGAATCATGAGTGCGCAATCGCGGCCCGTACGAGGTTTCTTGATTTTCCTGAGAAAATGCAGATCGTTGCTTGAGTGCCAGCCCATTTTTTTAAGCACAATAGCTGCAACCGGGCTAATACCAAACGACATAAATAGCGAAGAACGACGAGCTAACTCTTCCTTGATCAACCGCCCGACACCTTGCCCCCGATAATCCTCTGCAACCTTGAAATCACAGCTCCACATTGCCCGCGCAGGTTGTCCACTCCAAAGAATCGAGACGGGAACAACGCCGTTAAACCCCACAACTCGCCCGTATTCTTCTGCAATAACGGGGTTAAACCCATACTCAGAAGCCCCAGGGTTCTCGAGAAACTGGTAATTCCAGATATCACTCTTGAAAGCGACATCAGAGAATAAACTTAACACCTGCTCTCGGTGGCGTGCATCTTCATAGGGTTTGATCTCAACCACCCGTGCGCTCCAGCCAGGCCAGAAACATCAGAATGCTCCAAAGCTCAGCAGAATAATCTTCCCGCCCTGTAAGGTGCTCCTGCCAATAGGCATTCACGATTGAGCGATCCAGATAATCCTGCTTCTCAAAAACAGAAGGCTGCAATAAAGCCTCCGCCCAAGGGCGCAATGGCCCGCGTAACCATTGCCCGACGGGTACAGCAAACCCCTGCTTGGGCCTATCAACCAGCGACCGTGGAACATGGCGGTATAACACGCTACGTAACACCTGTTTGCCAACGCCGCCTTTTAGGTTATAGCTCAAGGGCAACGACAGTGCGAAGGAAACCACTTCCGGGCTTAACATCGGTATTCGGGTTTCCAGGCTGCAGGCCATCGCCGCCCGGTCTACCTTCACCAGAATGTCATCGGGCAGGTACCAATTCAGATCCCGCCACATCAACGTTTTCAGGTCATCCGCCGGAACACCAGGGGGCATCGGCTGATTCAGCCCATACATAGGTTCCTGAACACCTTGAGGAAAGCATTCTGGCTCATTCCAGAAGGAGACAGATTGCCGATAAAATTCCGACAGATCCGAAGCCGAAGCCGAAGCCAGCGCCCGCTCAGCTTTCAGACGATGACGAATCGCAAGCGTCGATCGCCCCCTCTGAGAAGGCGCCAGCGCCCGGATAGCCTGAGCCGTTGGAACCTCTGGTAACCGGGCCAGGCAGCGTCTGGCAACGCCACCAGCACTGTTTCGAGCCTGCCAACGGTTAGAAACCGAAGGATACCGTGTGTAGCCACAGAACAACTCATCACCGCCATCCCCCGACAGCGCAACCGTTACATGTTTCCGGGTCATCTGACTGACAAGAAATGTGGGCAGTTGCGACGAATCTGCGAAAGGCTCGTCGTACAGCTCCGGTAGCCGAGGCACCAGGCTCAATGCATCATCAGGCGTTACATACAGCTCGGTATGATCAGTACCTAGATGTCTAGCAACCTCGGCGGCATGCTGAGCTTCGTTGAAACCAGGTTCATCAAACCCAATGCTGAAGGTTTTGACATTCTGGTTTGCCCGGGCCTGCATGAGGGCAACCACAGTGGAGGAGTCAATCCCACCTGAGAGAAAGGCACCCAAAGGGACATCCGATACCATTTGGTCTTCAATCACGCTCCCGAGCAAAGACTCCAGCTGATCACTGGCAGCCTCAAAGCTTTCCGGAGCCCGCCCCTCCCTAAAACACTCCTCCAGGCGCCAATAACGCTGTGGTTCCGGTAGCGAGCCCGGCGTGGACTCATCCAGACAAAAGGTAACCAGTGATGCCGGAGGTAACTTGAAAATCCCTTTATGAATACTGATTGGTGCTGGTATCACATTGTGCCTTAGCAACAAAGCGAGCGCCCCCGGCTCTATACCACCATGCCACGCCGGATGTGCCCGAAGCGCCTTAAGCTCGGAACCAAACATGAGAGTGCTGTTTTGCCAACCGTAATAAAGCGGCTTTTCGCCCATTCGGTCACGGGCAAGCACCAACGTTCTTTCCCGGAGATCAACCAGAGCAAAAGCAAACATACCAGAAAATCGAGGCAAGCTAGCCTCCAGCCCCCAGCACTCTATGGCATTGAGCATCACCTCGGTATCAGAATGCCCACGGAACGAACAGCCATTGCCCTCCAGCTCAGATCTGAGCTGCCTGAAATTATAGATTTCTCCATTGAAGGCAATAACAAACCGGCCACTGGCCGAGGCCATAGGCTGAGCCCCCGCCGGCGACAAATCCTGAATAGCCAACCGCCTGTGTACCAGGCCAACACCCAGCTCGGGCCCTACCCAAACACCGGCATCGTCCGGCCCCCGGTGAATGATAGCCTCACCCATACGCTCAAGGGTTTCCTCGGGGGCTCGACCCACATCCCTGCTTACGAATCCTGCAAAGCCACACATGGACTACTTCCTTCCTGCAATGCGAGCCAGTCGATCGCCCACGTAATCCCGTTCATCCCGGTTAAGCACCAGCAACCAAAAGGCTGCCAGCCAGCCCAAGCTACCCAAGACAGCCCCAAGCATGATATGGCTATAGGAGTCGTACACTAGGTATTCACCAAGCGACAGGATAATCAGCGCCATCAAACCCGCCGGCAAGAACCCAGGCAACACAGACGCCCGCAGATATTGCCTGACTGGCAACTCCAGATGCCGACAGGTATACCGAAGATACAATGGCACAAAAATCAACCCGGGAACGACCGAAGCAAAGGCGACCCCCTCTAGTCCAAACGGATGAACCAAAACAAGGCTGAGGCCGATATTTAATGCAGCGGCCAAAGGCGTGAGGCGAGCAAAGATTCCATGCTTGTTGATAGCCGTGAGATAGCGACTGGCAAATGGGTTGATGAATGGCAATATAGTAAAGAAAACCAGAAACAGAATAAGCCACTTGGCTTTTTCACCAAACTCCGGGCCTAGCCATACCGAGATAAACGGCGCACCAAGCAACAGAGCACCAGTGCCCATAGCAAACAAAATGCTAACAACGTAACGGGATGAAATGAGGAAAACTTGCCGAATAGTCTCATTTTCTGCCTTTGCACTCAGGCCGCTGAACAGAGGCATAAAGGCATGAGTTAATGTCCACCCCAAGCCGCGTATGTGCTGAGTCAAATTAGCTGGAATGCTGTAAAAAGGCACCATCGCCGGCCCCATTATCACCCCAATAACCAAAACATCCGTGGCATTCTCCACTCGGGTGGCAATCCCCTGAATGAACGACTTAAATCCAAAAACGATCAGTTCCCGCAAGCGGCTAGAAGAAAACGTACCCATCTGTGCGCGAATAGATCCATAAGCTGGCCTTGAAAGTATCCACATAAATAAAAGGTATTTTATCGTCAGACCAATCGCATTAATCGTTGCAAGAAGAACCAAACCATTTTCCGGAGTGATAAAGCTATACAACAGGACAGAACCAACAACAGAATTTATAATCGTTACGTTATTCTTTAGGTAATATTTCTGAAATCCTTCCAAATAGCTTTCTGCAACATACCCCGGGAAAGAGATCAGTAGATAGGCACCAATAATAATAAGGAATAAAGTATATTTTTGATTGGCGTCATAATTCGGGGATAAACCGCTGGAAAACCAAACACCCCAGCAGAAAAAAAATAAAAATAATAGAACACCCACGATAGCCATGAATACAAGAGCAGACATATAAACCGACTGGAGGGCCTCCTCATCGTCTTCTGCAAGATGCTTGGCAGCGTATCGGCTAATTGCTGGACGAAGCCCTAGGTCCAAGATCCCCATATAGCCAATCACAGCACCAATCATCTCCCATAATCCATAATCGTACTTGCCAAGGTTATGGACAAAAACCGGTGTCATCACGAAAGTGATAATAAGTTTAACAAACATTACGAGAACGTTTGAGCCGGTGTTAACAAGCAGGGTACGAATCATTGATTTATGACCCTACAAGTTGATCATAAAGTGCTCGAAGTTCCTGAGCCGGCCTATCTATGCGGAACCGTTCCACGGCTATGGGTTGGTAATCGATAAATGCCTGCTTACTGCTTTGCTCAGCCTCAGCCCTAATCAGATTCGCCAACCCGCCATCGTCTCCCGGCCGGAACGTGCGGGCGGGACTACCAGCGACAACCTCCCGCAACCCGATGCAATTGGATGATAGAAGCGGGATACCGGCGGATAGGACCTCCATCGCCAATAAGCCACAGGCCTCCCACCGAGAGGGCATCGCAACCATATCGACTGCCTTAATCATCGAAGGCATATTGTCAGTGCCTGGCATTTGTATGAAATGTTCAGAAAGCCCCTTTTCTTCTATATATTGATAGTCTTCTCGGATATAGCCTCCCCAACCGAAGGTTACAACCTTTGGCAAAGGCTGAAATCCGGTTGACTTGAGTCGTTCTATTGCATCAACCAGGGTTCGGAATCCTTTCTGCCCCATGAACCTACCAAAGAATCCGATAAGACGCGTATCTTCCCCCTCGCCCAACAGTGCCCTAAGCTCCGAAGCGGGTTCGTTCGCAAAGTAATCAGTATCAACCCCGTGTAAAACCGGATAGAGTCGCTTGCCCGGTACGTTCGGAAAAAATGTCCGAAAGTTTTCTGTAGCATCCTCCGTAACAGTATGAATAGCGTCGATGCGCTGGAACAGGCGAGCCATCGCGAACTTTTTTGCTGAGCCTATTCCACCGTGGAACTGCGAATCCAAAAAAACATCATGAGCTGTCATCAAATGCCTTCGTTTTAACCCTATTCTGGAAACCTCTGTGAGCAAACCAGCTCCGAAACCATGGGAGTGGACTAAATCAGAAGACGTCTTTTTCAAAAGCTTTCTAAGCTCTCTCACGAAAGACAACGGGTCCTCAGGAGACTCGACGAGCCTGATCTTATTTTCCCCCAAGCATTTATTTAAATAATCAGACAACCCATGATCTGGCGCAAACAAGGTGAAAACACAGTCTTTATAGCACTCTTCCCCATATATATACCTGAAAAAGGTTTTTATACCTCCACCAGGCTGCAAAGCAGTCATAAGAACATCCATATCTAAACCTTCACAAGAAAACTATAAGACTCTATTTCTAACTTTATTCGCCAACCTAAATCTGGAACCATGATGGGTAACATTACTTCCAGAGCAACATCCAGACTTCCCTTCAACCTTTTCCAAAGCCAAATTATAAAAAGCTATAACTAAACCAGCAAACAAATACCAATAGTATTGAGACAAACCCCAATAATTTATACTATAAACTGCATACATCCAAAACAAAGTTATTAACGACTTATTCAATCTAGAATAAAAATCAAGACTATCCAAATTTAGCTTTGAGAAACTGGACCTTACAAAAAAAAGCTTCTTTATTATTTTCGAAAGAAAAGCCATGAAAATCAGAAAACCAACAATTCCTAGCTCTATGAGCACTTCAGCATAAAGATTATGGCTAGCCTGGCGAGCACCCAACTTATGGACTTTCGCCTCAGGTGTCGTACCAAGACCGTGACCAAAGATTGGCCTGCTCATCCCCAGCTTAAACTCATTAACCATACCTCTGATCCGACCTTCTGCTGAAGCCCCCCCTTCAGCATCTCGATCAATCAGAGATAAGTATCGCTCCTTCTGAACTGGTGTCATAACCGAAAAAGCTAGAACTGCTGCCAAGACCCCAACGATTAGTAGTCGGAACTTGCTTTTTGACTCTTTGAATACAAAAAAAGCAACGACAATAAGTGCGATAAATCCACCTCGGGACATCGTCAATATGAGGGCGTATAGTAGCATCGGCATTAGAAGCAAATAGAGTGATTTTGCTTTCCAACTAAGCGGCCAAAGCAAGTAATGAAGAAATGGAATAGCCGTCGCTATAACAAACCCTAATTCATTAGGATTAATGACATCAGCAGGAGCTCCAGCAAGTCTATTTGCAAACTCTTTTGAACTTAAGTAAGTCGAACTCCCCCAATACCCACTTGTAATATTAAGGTAAAGCGGCTCCAAAACCCGAAAAATTTGACAACCGACAAAAACAAACAAAAAAATCTTAAGACGTCTCTCGGTATCGACAAATATGGCCACGAAGAAAAGAAAAACTGATGCCTTTACGAAGGGGTCAAGATTTGTCCTAACGACACTCCCTGGCCACTCAACAAATGGAATAGATATTATAATATAACCAATAAGAACAAAAAAACCCTTAAAAACCGGGTCATCCATTTTATGCTTAAATTTATCCTTCTGAGAAAACAAAAGTACCAGAAGAATTAAAACCTCTATTAACGTAGGACGAATAACACCATAAGCAGGAAACCGTGCAGAAAATCTAATAAAAAAATCGATAACAAAATAAAGGAAGAAATAGAAAGTGAAAGCACTTACCAGCAACCCCGACACTTTACTCTTAGGAGACCACCCAAAACTGCTCCTGCTTAAGGTCATGAGATAAGCTCGCTATAAACATCCTGATGCTTCTCTAGCATTACTTTATCACTAAATCTAGCCTCAGATGATGCCAGTGCCGACGCCCCGATTTTATCTCTCAGGGCTTTATCAAGAACCAGCTTCATAAGACCATCTGAAAGCGCACTAATATTACCGCACTCATAGAGATATCCGGATACGCCGTGCTCAACTGCTTCAGGGTTTCCACCAACTGAACTACAAACCACTGGAAGGCCAGCTCGCATATACTCCACAATGGAATTAGAGAACCCCTCCGACTCCGAACAAAGCAGTCCAATGTCAAAGCCGGGTAAGCAATCGGCAACATCTGAACGACGCCCCAAGAAATGAACCCGCTCTCCCACACCCAAAGCTTCAGCCGTTTGGCTCAACCCACTATGGTCACCATCACCCACTACGACCAAATGTAGATTGCCGCTCCTTTGGACTACCGTAGCCAAAGCAGTTATCGCATCGGAGATTCTTTTTAGTGGACGAATATTTGCTACAATCACACCAAAAACAGCATCAGGATACTGTTTACGCAACAAGAGAACCTCATCAGGGATCGAGACCCGCTCAATCTTTGCCTCGTAACCATTATAAATGACGTTTATTTCATCTCGTGAAATTCTTTCACTATTGGACACTATATCCTTCACAGCGTCGCTGTTGGCAATTACGGAGGAGACAAGACGTCCCGATAAACGCAATAAGAAAAGGTACTTTCGCGTGTACCAATACCCCATATCCCTTCGCGATATAATCGCATGAATTCCAAACGGTTTAAATATAAACGGACACATGATTGACGGATCGATAAAAAATGCATGAACGATTTTCCCACCACTCTTCCGAAACTTTTTGGCTACCTTGCAAAGTGCAAACCACGCCAACGGGTTGGTGAGGCCGGAACGCCCTAAGACGGTATAATTGCAGGGAAAACCGTTCTGCTTCAGGTAAACGGAGTCCTGAAACACTAAAAGGTGGGGAGAAAACCGGCTTCGATCAAGCCCTTGAACCAACTGGTAGAGCTGTCCCTCAGTGCCGGCGTGAGGATTCTTGAAACTATCGATCACGTACAGAATAGGTACGGGCATTTCTTTGACCCTATAAAAACTGTTCTTAAATTTTGGAACCGAGCAATACCCTAGCTGCTCTTAAAGGGTCGAGGAATCCCGAAGCAGTGAGATAGCCAAGCGAACGCCACTTTTGACCACGCGTCCAGTAAACCTGGCCGAGCCTATAGTTTATCACTGCCTTGCGTTTTCGTATTGTGCATTTTTCATATGGATAACGATTTTTTGCTCGCTTAAGAATCTGCATACCAGTGCGCCAACGAGTCTCCAGACCATTTGCGCTGATTGATTCGCCGTGCTTTCGGTAAAAAAAAGCAACTTCAGGAAGGAACGCCACTTTAAATTCTTCCATGATACGCAGCGCCATGTCATGATCCTGGCCAGCTCTAAAGGACTCTTCAAACATTCCGACCCTGGTGAATACTGAGCGCCTTATCAGGGAGCCTCCCGGTAGTGCCATATAACAATCAAGAAGAAGATTATTAGGATCACTTGTTTCAGTATGGCTATCGCCGGGAACCTTGAATAGAAAACGGCCTTCGGCATCGACGGCGTGTCCTTGACCGTAGACCATACCGACATTCTTAAATTTCTCAAGAAATGCAATCTGTTGCTCTATCTTTCTTGGGGCAAAATAGTCATCACTATCTAAAATAGATACATAGTCTCCAACGCAATGTAGAATCCCCAAATTGAGCGACCTTGACTGCCCCTTATTTTCATGATCAGGATGAGTAAAAAGTCTTATTCGCCCAGAAGCCTCAAAACGGCGTAACAATGTCAGACTGTCATCCGTTGATCCATCATCTACTACAATTATCTCTATGGGCTTATAGCTCTGCAAGCAAGCGGACTCAATAGCTTGCTCAATATACTTGGCACGATTATAGGATGGAACTATAACCGACACCAGTGGCCTTTCATTCATTTAATCACCTAATTTAATCTCGAAATCTTTATTAAACAAATGGTTCTATCGCGTTTATTATTCTAGAGGTAACGGTCGACCACTGGTACTCATTATTAACAGCCTGAAAACCTGCTTGACCGAGCTTTCTAAGCTCATCTTCAGATTCAATCAACTCAATTATTAAACGAGTTAACTCCCTCGAGTCCCCCGGATTAACAACAAATCCGGCCTTATTTCCCTCAATAATTTCGGGCATGACTCCTGTTTTAGTACCGATACACGGAACACCATAGGACATCGCCTCTATGAAGACCTCACCAAAAGCTTCATTATGGGAGGGCAGTATGAATAGGGAGGCCTCCTCAAATGAGCGCTTATATATAGACAAATCGGCCTCATTTCGCTTATCGAGGAATCCCAAACATTTTATACCGGGCTCATCAACACCCCAGTCTTTCCCTATCATAGTTAAAGTTAAACCAGGAACAACCTTCCGAGCTCTTCGAAACGCATCCAAAAGCTCTCTTCCTCCTTTAGCTTCAAACGAGTGGGTTGCGACAAAAACAATATTCCTTTGACTATAATCTTTATCAATCGCCCCATTCCGAAAAAACGGGCTTCCAAACCCCGCATATACAACTTTTTCTTCAGGGAGCCCAAAATCCTCGATAAACGATTTACGCAAAGTTTTACTCATTGTAAACACTCGAGTGAGAGACTCGTAAACACCCTGTTCAAACCTGAATGCCCGCCGGAGATGATTATGCCCCACAACACCTGGCCTAACTGACCTCACATAACTAGAAAAATTATTATCATGATAAGAAAACAAAGGAATTTCATTTTTTTTTATAATCGGAGATTTGCCTATACAGAAACTAGACCCTATTTGAATTACCGAATTATATGACGCCTGAATTTCTCCAACGGCATCCCGAGCATATAGCCCCGCTAACCGATACCGACCAACATCTAGCTGGTCTTTAACATTCCATCGCTCCTTGCTGGTCGATAAATTTCTGAGGAAAAATGCCTTCCTAAGCACTTTGGGCATTTCAAAATCCGCCACATCGCACATATTTCCAGATTGGCGAAGTTGGCAAAACAAATTATAAAAAGCAGAGCCTTTTTTTTCCTGAAACTTCCAGCCTTGAATCAATCCTAGCAAATTTACTTTTGAGGACACACTTCACCCCAATCAAACGTACTATTTCGATTAAAAAGTTGAGCACCAAGCCTATCTATACCCCAGACAGACTTTTGAAACTCAAACCAACTTTCCCCTACACCGTGACGAGACATTGAAAATCTGTCAGTTACTCCACTCTTATCATAGTAGGCAGCTACAGCAGATTCGAAGCCTGCACTCTTTACCATAGCCTTAGCAGATCCAGTAATATCGGCCGGCTGACCATTAGGGAAGCAAAAGTGTCGACTTTGCTCGCCTAATTCGTGAGACAAGTGGTCGCGACATCCCAATACTTGAGATTTAACATCACCCACCGAAAGATGACCGAGACTATAATGGCTCTTAGTATGGCCACCGATCGACACTCGAGCAGCCTGCATTTCCCGCAACTCGGCCCAAGAGACCGAACAATAGTCAGCGGTCGGTGATTCAGGAATCTTAGCTTTAGTCAAAAACGATAGCTTATCTAAAATATTTTCGATTTCTTCACCCGACATCCGGAGCATAACGCTAACCAGATCCCGCCAAAGTGTATCTTTATTATTACACCAATATTCAGGAGTATATTTATGCTCTTTTATGTATAAACTTTCAGAAATAACACTATTGCTATCAATAATCCATTTCAACTTATCGTGCCACAGCCAGATACCTTGACCGACAAAATCGGTAGCGACATAGAAAGTCGCAGGGAACTCGTACTTTTTCAGCAAAGGAAAGCAAAATTCATAGAAATCTCGATACCCATCATCAATAGTCAGTGACACGATAGGTTTCTTTTTACTAATTGGGGAGTCACACTCACTAAGCGCATCACTAAGAGATAGAACGTCAAAGTTCTCCTTCAGATATGAGAACTGTCTTTCCAACATTCCTTTACTTAGTGACCCACTACCTCCCTTCATCGAAAACCTATGATACATCAGAATACGGGGATAACTTCTTGTTAGCTTTGATGCAAGCTTATATCCCCCGTATGGGCCTATCGTTCTTACTAATTCTGAGAATGACAACATCAATCGTTCCTTGAAAGCCGTATTTACTGAGCCTGGAAATCCTTCGGCGGCAACGGCGCGTTAACCTCGTTCAGTTCCCAGCCTTTCAGGTTGACGTCTCCAGTAGAGTCGAAAACATAGAGATAGACGCTATCCTTCTCTTTGCGTAGCGCCCCTAAATCAAATTCTATCGAGATTTTTCTATCATCCCAAAAAAACGGACGCTGAACCTCACAGTGAGAATCCTGCCCCCTTACATCTTCAATTGTAGGTCGGTTACACAAAAGCACCCGGTGCAAGCTTTTATCTAGATAAATATCATCTAACTCCACCGTAAACGGCACTGGCATGAAATCATCAATTCCCAAAAGAGCGATAGTTAGCCCCGTTGGATCATTCACCGAGGAGTTTTTTAACGCTTCAGCCCAATC
Source organism: Marinobacter daepoensis DSM 16072 (assembly GCF_000421165.1). GTDB lineage: Bacteria > Pseudomonadota > Gammaproteobacteria > Pseudomonadales > Oleiphilaceae > Marinobacter > Marinobacter daepoensis. The sequence continues at coordinate 37,890 of NZ_ATWI01000009.1, read as the reverse complement.
GTTATCGCTTGCTAAATATACTCTACCATTTAACCAGGCAGTAAGACTTGGGTTTGCCCCCAGGTCAATTTCAATTTCAAACAAGTTCCATCTCCCAGGCAGAGGAGATAGGCTGCCAAAGGAATTTGCCCAAATAGATGATCCTGTCCCAGCCAGCCCCAAATTGGCGAGAGAAAAGCGATAGCCAGTTCCACTTGGATCGGACCAAAACCGAGCATATTTTCCTCTCGGAGAGAGGAAGCCATACTGATCGAACTTTCCTGAAGAAGACGATGCAGGAAACACGACTTCTGTGCCCGATTCAATCCCAACAATTCGCTTACCAACGAGTTCTTTTATTGTTACTCCCTTGGGGGGCTCTATAAACAACCAACCACTCGGAAGTGAACCCACTTTCTCATATGATATTACCTTACCTAGACCTGACACTCCCTCAATCTTTAGTGCCTCTCCGTAACTTTCGCTATCGCCACTCAGGAAAGAAGACGGGCTTTTCTCAGCCGGTATAGCGTAGTAATTGGTCAAATCAAATGGCATTTTTATCCAAAAAGCTGAATACATCCGAGAAGACTGATAGTTGTTTTTTTCTCCTCCGCTTGCTCTTGGCCAACCGAGAAAATTTACATTACCCTTTCCATAGTAGTGAAATCCGGGGTCACCATCTCTAGTCTGTCTGGAGCTTGTCACCAACATTCCGGTACTGTGCTCTTCCGGTAATGATGGTTTTGTCCAAATAGTGTTAGGGTCAGCATCTACACGCTTAACCAACGTCATGTCTCTAAACGTCGACTGATATTTATTGGCCTTACCATTTTCCCAAGTAATATCAGCATGATCATAAAGTACGGGAGCGCCCTGCTCTTTCAATCCGAAACCCGAACCAACTATTGTAATAGTTTGTCCAGACTGAAGACCACTGGCAGCTCCCGACTCAATGCCCGAAAGGGTCGGAGCTGCTAAAACACAAACGGACATCACCGACAATCCCAGCACGGCAGCAACCTTGACCCACCCCTGAGCTCGCCCCGTTGAGACCAAAAATGCGGATAAAATGTTCATTTCCATCTCCTCCGGCTATGCTACTGCATATAGCCAATGTTTCTATCTAGAAAAATCCCCAAAGTTATCAAAAAGTTGGAGGAAAAACCGGAAACCCCTTCCCCAGCCATGATCGCTCTGGTGTGTACTTTAATATTAACCATTGTCTCAGATTTTGCGACTACGAACTCTAAACAACGCCCATTTTCGTTAGTTTCTTCAATCCATTGGGCGAGATAGCTTATAATGTTTTTTGATAAGGTAGGCCCTGAAAGACAACACCACACGGATCTGAAATGGATATATTTATTCTTTACAAGGAAGACTACCCTTGGGACGTAAGGGTTGAGAAAATTGCCAAAAGCTTGAGGGACGAAGGTCATAATATCACTATCGTTGCTCGCAACCTTTCTGGCTTCAGTTCTGTCGAGGTTAGTGACGGCCTCTCTGTCATCAGACTCCCGGTTATCGGTAGCAACAACTCACTACTCCGAAAACTAGCGAACATTCCATTCTGGTTCAGTCCCCTTTGGATTCGTACACTTCGTCAAGCAATATCACAGTCTGAACAACCAATCGTTATTGTTCGGGATATCCCCTTAGTTAAAACGGCGCTGCTTGTCGCGAAGCCAAAAGGAGCAAAAGTAGTTCTGGACATGGCGGAAGTCTATCCCTACATGTATGCCTCTGCCCGAAAGTTCAGTGCGGGCAAAACGTTGGAATCGATTACCAAAAGCCCAGCTTTAGCCGAAAGGTACGAATCCCAGATTCTACCTAAGCTCGACCATACGCTCGTGATGATCGAAGAATCCCGCGACCGACTATTGAGAAAAGGCGTCAATCCGGATCGTGTAACAATCGTCAGTAACACCCCACCCACCACAAAGTTTTCTGGTACGAAACACACTCACGAAGGGCATACCCTTCGCTTGGTCTACGTAGGGTTCTTAACCAAACTACGAGGCTTGGACCTCCTCATCGAAGCAGCTTCTGAATTCATAAAAATGGGCAACGAATCCAGCTCGCTCAAAATCGACATTGTCGGCAAAGGAGCAGAGCGGGAGCACTTGATTCGTCGTGTTAAAGAGCTAAACCTGCAACAGTCAGTGACTATTCACGGATGGCTGGAACACCATCAGGTTGATGAATTAATGGCGCAAGCGAATGTTGGCGCTCTCACCTACCGAGTATGCCCCCATTGGAACCACACCATTCCGAACAAAATATTTGACTACATGCTTGCCGGTCTTCCGGTTTTGGCTACCGAGGTAGAGCCAATAAAAAGGATCGTCAACGAAACTGAATCAGGCTTGGTATGCAAGGACCTCGACATCAAAGATATTGCTGAGAAACTTCAAATGCTCAGGTGTCCTGAACTCCGTGCAACCCTCGGAAAAAATGGAGTTTGCGCAGTTCAATCGCAATACAATTGGTCTAATGATGAGAAGCGCCTTCACGCAGTCATTAATTCACTGGGCAAATAGACTTCAAGTCCCGGTAAGCCGCCTGTAAGCGGTTCTTGCCAGGGACTGAACCAGAAAGTCCGGAGGATAGCGGGTGATATTCCTAAGAAAATAACGATAGCTGGAGTACCTGAATCGTAATTCCTCAACCTTATATCTTGCCACGTATTCTTCATCCGTAGTGGGTTTATTTTCCATCTTTTCAAAACGTTCCCATGATAATAGTGAATCCACCGAGGCTTTGGTCACTTGGTCGGCGATTCTTAACCGAAAATCCTTATCAATCATAACAGGCACCCAACTGTACTTAGGGCGTTGGCCTGGCTCCAGTTCAACTTCAGCAACCAGAGTCTGTTTTGTACTTTCAGACCAGAGATCAAAAACGAAGTTGCCAAGAGAGTAAAAAATAACACCTTGCTTGTATCGCTCGACCGGCTGTACAACGTGCGAATGATGTCCAAAAACCACGTCGACCCCAGCGTCTACCAACGCCCTACCAATCTCCACTTGGGTTGGCGAAGGATAATCCAAGAATTCAAGCCCCCAGTGGATTGAACAAATCAGAAAGCCCGTACACGAAGCTCTCAACCGCCTAACCTCTGCCAAGAGCTTTTCCCGATCTTGTCGATTGCTATAGGGAAGATTTGTTTTGTCTTCGGCCCATTCCTCCGGCCTCATGGAAACATTAAAAATATGACTTTCGAGGCCTCCATGCGAAATAGTATGGACATTCGTACAGTTTTCAGATTCAAGCCCAATGACATCCATCCCGGCATTGCGAATATTAGACACCGTATCCCAGAACGCGGCTTCGCCGTGCTGCATCGCATGGTTGTTCGCAACACAGAGCACATCAATTCCGGCTTGTCGTAAAAAGCTAAGGTGCTCGGGGTTTCCACGCATCTCAAATGAGGCTAGCTTCCTTGGTCTTAGCCCCAAATCAGAGGTTACTGTCTCTAGATTGGCAATCACTGTATCTGCATTTTCGAAACACCGTGAAATGTCGTCCAGGACACGAAATCCACGCTTGGAAAACGTGCTGCGCATACCGTGGCCGACACAGACAGGATGATCCCCAAGGGAGATATCTCCCACTGCTGAGATTCGTAGGGCTTTATTATCCATTGACATGAACGTCCAGATCCTGAAAAAAGTAGGTATGCTTACCGCTACGCATCAGATCCTCACCGGCGTTGACGGTCGTAATTAAATCCTGCTGCTCGTTAAGCTGAGCTCTTAGCTCCAGATTGACCCAATTCTTTAGATGATCAGCGCCACGCAAAGGGTTTGACGAAACATAGAGTTGGAACTCCCCCATTTCTGTCTGCGATACGGTGAACTTGAAGCACTCATGAAACTCATTCATATAGGCATCAAGCGCCCTACCGAATACCACTGCATGGAACTTGTGCTCTGGGGTTAAATACGCAAATTGTTGAGCTGTCCGCCCCTGTAGCTCCTCTATCACCCTTGCATCCCCTAATAATTCACAACTACTCTCAAGAGCTTTGAAGGTATCTCCCAGTTTGTAACGGACGAGGCTTTGAGAATTACGCGAGACATCGGTAATCAAGGCAGAGTCATATTCTGACTCCACCCAGAGCCAAGGATTCACGAAGTGCAAATGTCCCTTTTTGCATTCGAAAGCGATAATATCGAACTCTGTAGATCCATATTCTTCGAGCACCGGGGCACCAAACGCGGAACTAATAAACCTTTTTTGTGCTGGCAGTATTGATTCCGCCGTGCATATCACTGCTTTCACTCCGTCTGGCTTGAATCCGTTCTCTTCAATAATCTGGGCAGCCTCCAGAATTAGGGAGGTATAACCGTAAACATACTGGGGTTTCCAGCTAACAAGTTCTGAAACTGTATCCTTTGCATTACACTCGGCTGGATAAAAAACTTTTCGGTTGAGCAGGAAATCACGAACTTTTGATCCAAAGGTGTTTGCTGCCCTACCCCAGATACGCGCCTCTCGTTGCCCCAAGCGTATGCCATGGTGACGATAGCAATACGAGCGTACGGCAAGCATTTGTGCCAACTCGTCTTTCGAGAGAAGAATATGCGTTGGATCCCCCGTCGTACCCGCAGTGTGGCGAGAGTATCCCGATGCCGTCTTCGGAGCATTGCTAGCACTATCGCGAAACGTGCTCTTGGTTAAGGGCCTTTGGTCAACTACTTGAGCAACACTACTAACGCATTGTCCATTCTCGCCCCTTGGACGAATCGATTTTAGCGTCTCGTCTAAACGTTTTTTTCTTTGCTCCGGAGCCAAGCGCCACAACTCAGATACTTCTCTTTCTAACCTGGAGACAGGCAAACGCAGAGCGAAAAATGTCAGCCGAGCAATCAGATAACGAAGGAAACACCAAAGCCTCATGATGCCAAAGCTCTTTCATAAACGACTGAATACTGCTCGGCCATTGCTAGCGCAGAGAGTTCACGCGCCAGTTTTTTGCTTGCTCGTTCGGATCTTTCACGAGCAGCATTGCTATCAGCCAATGCGTTTTCCATCGCATCAACAAGTTCCTCTTCAACATTCGTTATGAGGACCCCGTTTGCACCATTCTCAAGAACTTCGGGAATCTCACCCACAGACGTGGAAACAACTGGAAGTCGAAGGGCCATTGCTTCAAGTAAGGTAATTGGAAGCCCCTCGGTTGCAGATGAGATAGCTAAGATATTTGATCTAGCCATGATTGCGGGAATATTCGGGCAATATCCGGCCAACAGAACATGTTTATCCAATGCACGCCCAGAAATATGCTGTTCCAGCGAGTCTCTCAGATAACCATCACCCGCTATAACTAAACCCGCGCTTGGAAAACGCTGTCTGAGTTCTTCAAAAGACAAAATGAGCTTCGCGAACTGCTTTTCTGATGACAGACGCCCCACACCCAGAATGACCCGGTCATGGCCCAAAATGAACGCATCGACCTCTCCGGGGATAGGGTCTTTCGCTTTTTGAAGAACACTTTCAACTTTCAAGCCGTTCCGAATTACGGCAACTTTTTCGGAGTAACGAAGGGCCCTCGGAAGCTCCTTTCTCATTGCTTCCCCCACCACTACGACCGCACTCATTCGTCTTAAAAAGAGCCTATCCAGTTTCTCGTAAACCCACATGCGAGTGAACAACGGAGCATGAACATAGCCATGTAGCGTTGCGACAAACGGAATCTCTTTTTTAAAGCGACCAAACAACCCCAACAAAATATTGAATTTATACCCATGGGAATGAACCAACGCCGCACCCCAGTCGTCCGCCCATCGACAGATACGAAGAGTCTCATCTCTGTTCAAGCCGGGCTTCATACGCCATGTTTTCAATGGAAGCCCCAAGCGATCAGCTTCCTTCTCAATTGCTTTTGCCTCAATACCCGGCTCACCGACGCTTAGAATCATAGGCTCGAGCCCAAACTCCCGCTGCGCTTCAACGAGGGCCAAGAGCATTCGCTCAGCTCCATATAGCCCGCCACTATCGATAAGGTGTAGCACCCGAATACTCACTTCAGCCCTTCCTTGGATTCCAGACAACCTTCTTTTCGCCCTTGGAGAAGGCGACGAATGCCTTAAAAGACGCAAGGTTTAACAACACAAAGTAGTAAGGCAAGGCGTAAACTATAGAAAGCGACTGCCCCTGGCTCTCTTTTTGATAGCCCGCCCACGCGAAATAGAGAAACAGCGCGTAACCGATAGCGGCTAATGCATACAGCCCTTTCGCTGGAGCGAGGTAGAGCGCCGCAAACGCAAGGGTTACCATGGGCGCAAAGGCGGCGTAGCGAAGTAGCTTGTGGGAGATAAGCTGCCAGGCAAAACGCGGATAGTTGGCCGGGTTCATCAGCTGCTTCATATCTTTTAGCGCCCACAGCGCGCGCAGGCTTACCCGCACACGCATGCTAAACTCACTTCCTCCGTCACTCAACGCTTCTTCCTTGAGCAACGCTTCGGGTTCGTAAACAACCCGGTATCCCTGTTCAACCACTTTTAGCGGCTGAACAAAGTCCGGTAACTGATCAGCACGCAGCTCGGTATGCAGTTCTTTACGCATGGCATCAATGCCACCGTCCACACCCACCACGGAACCCACCTGAGTTTCCTGCGCTCTCAGCCAGTTCTCATACTTCATATAAGCACTACAACCGTCACCGATCAACGCGCCTTCAGGGTTCACGTAAACCATCTTTCCAGTTACGTAACCCACTGACGGATCGTTGAAATTACTCACCAGCGCTGTTAAGGCCCTGGAATCCCACTCGGAATTTGCATCCGAGAACGCCAGGATATCCCCCTCCGCATGCTGTTTGAGCAGGTTGAGCCCCGCAGTTTTACCTTGGCGCGGTACCTGACGGAATAATTTGACCGGGCAAGACGCATCATGAGCAATCGACTGGACAATCTCATCTGTTCCATCGTCCGATTCATCGGAAACCACAAGAATTTCCAGCTGGTCCATCGGGTAGTCCAGCGCAAGCTTGTTCCGGAGCGTAGCCTCAATATCCTTGGCCTCGTTGTAAGCCGCAACAAGGATAGAAACCTTGGGCTGATAATTACTATCTTTTTTAACCGGGGCGGCGCCAACGCCGGCCAGAAGTTTGATGAGCACGGGGTAGCCAAAATAAATGTAGGCCAGTAAAAGAAAAGATACCCAGAAAACAACAACCATCATGCAACACCTACAGCAGAGCCAGAACCAAGCTGGTCAGAGCCAGACGCAAGAATGCCCTCATTCTTAAGCACCCGGCTCATGGTCGTGAACCGGAAATGTGCCAACAAACGGGAGAGCCTTTGTTCACATATATCAAGATTGTTGTAGTGTCTGAACCGGGATAGCCATTTCACATCAAGACGCGGCTGACCTGGATCGACTTCCCATGGATGCAGATAGAACACAAACGGGCGATCCTGGCGATTAATAGAGCCAAGCCCGAAACGGCTGAACCAGTATGGGAACAAACGAAAATAGCCACCGCCTGCGATTGGCAGTGTATAACCAGGCAATTTAAAGGTGCTCAACGGGAACTCCGCCAGTTCATAGCCTCTGTCTGTTTTCAGGCGGTGTGGCCACCGGGGAGTTCCCGGCATTCCATAACGGTCGTGTCGCACAGGGAATATTGATGAATCCCATGTGAAACCCTGCTCAGCCAGGATATCAAGCGCCCACCTGGATCGATTGGTAATGGAATAACTCGCAGCCCTGTAACCCGTTATAGGTGTACCAAGGATGTCCTCGAGAATACCTTTGGAGCGACGGGTTTCTTCCTCGAATACGTCGGGCGTCTGATTATAAATCAACTGATGACTGTATCCATGACTCGCCACCTCGTGCCCATGAGCAGCTATCCTCCGCACCAATTCGGGAGAACGCTCTGCGACCCACCCCAAGGTAAAAAAGGTCGCTTTAACCCCGGCCTGGTCAAATACAGCAAGAATACGGTCTGTATTCGCCTCAACCCGATATTCCATGGAAGACCAGTCGTCATAGCGGACAGCCTCGGCAAGCGCAGCCACCTGAAAATAGTCTTCGACATCAATGGTCAGGGCATTTTCTATCATTTCGTTAGTGGCCATAGCCTTGCACTTCCTGTGTTGATCAGCGCAGTCGGTATTCCAGCCCAACCAAAACCCAGTTCTCATCGTATTCCCGGTTACGCTCATCACTGCGCTTCGTGTCACGCCCTGCTCTGGCCATCAGGTTAAGGTCACGGGTCGCCTGATGCTCCACACCGAATGAAAGCCGGGCTACGTCGTCTGCTGTATCGTCACTGTCATAGCTCTGCTGGTCAAAACCAAGAGAAACGAACCCCGAAGTCAGTTCTGCCAGTCGCCTGGAATAACGAATATTCACCCCAATCTTATCTTCCGTTTCTTCGCTATCCAGATAGTCCGAACGATAGGCGTACACTCCGGCATTCAAGGAAGAAACATCAGAAAATCGTTTATTAAGGCCTGTTTTCAGTGCCGTATTCTCAACGGTAATACTTTCCCGAAGGTTAAATTCAAAGTCGCCAAACCGCAGATCTAGCGTTGAGGTTCGATCGGTTAGCTCCCGGGACGCATTGAGATACCACTCAAGGCTCGGGTTTATCGTGCGGGTAAGATCCAGCTGCCCAACCAATCCATCGCTCGATTGCTGACTGTTTGCATAATCCGTCTCAATCTCGCTAACCCCGATCGACCCAGACACCGATGTGCTAATCCATCTGTTTTCAAACGTTAACTGGACACTGGTAACGTCAACTTCTGCACCATAATCAAACTCCGTTCGACTGTGAGAAGCACTCACACCTCCGGTAAAGGTAGGACTGAACAGGTGATTCCACGCTACAGAACCTGTGTATCGCTCACTGTCTGTTTCTTCCGGATCGTCATACGACGTATTCGCGTATCGTGCAGACAGGTTTAGCCAGTTAGTATCGTTCAACCGCCACAGATACCGTGGGCCTGTACTAAATACGTTTTTCCGGGTTCGATTGTCAGGCGTATCGCTTTCGCGTGAATCCGGGTTGACCTCCCGCAGATTGTTAGCGACTTCCCAATACAATTGATTAGCCAATTCACAATCACCCAGGAAATCCATCTCGGCAAAGCTTTCACTTTCAAAGCTATCATCCTGCCAATAGGAATAACCAAGCGTGCCCTTAAAGTCGGCGTTGCAACGCCCCGGATCCATTTTGTATCCAGCGGTAAGATAGGTTCTGGCTTCAAGATCACTGGATTCGTCGCGGTATGATTTGCGGGCGTTATCCGTAAAACGGCTATCCATTCCGATCGTGACTTCCGTCTGCGCCTGGGCCGGGAGCGAACATACGCCAACCGCAACAGCCAGGGGAAGCAACCTTATAGCATGGGGTGTCCTTTGCCCCCACGGCTTAACCATTAATCACTGCTCCTACGAATTTATCGGGATTGAAAGCAGTAGCCGCCTGCTCTGCTGTAGCCCCCGTAATCCTGCCGTGAGGCACAACCAGCATGGCATAGTCACACAACTCGGTCAGGATTCGCGCATCCGGTGATTCCGAAATGGGAGCAGTGTCTAGCACGATAAATCTATCGGGATACCGACGTCGAATAGCCTGTAAAAACTGTTTCATCCGGAATGAGGTAAAGAACTCAGATGGCGTTTCCCGCCGACTACCGGCTGGAATAAGACGTAATCGAGGGATGCCCGTTGGGTAAAGAATCCGGGCGATTTCGTAATCCGGGTCGTCCAGAAAATCAGTCAACCCTGTGTCTGACATAACATCCAGAGTGGAATGCAGGGAAGGTTCCCGAAGATTACAATCGATAACGAGGGCGGTTTTGGCCTGGTCGAAAGCAAACGAAGCAGCCAGATTCAATGCGACAAATGAAGACCCTGCACCGGAACAGGCTCCGCTCACCACGAGGGTAAAGTTATTACCACCCGAAACCTCCAAAAGCTTAGTCCTCAGATCACGAAACCGGTTAACCAACTCACGATTAGGAGATTCAGGATAAATGATCCGCCGCTCATCAAGATCGTCGTGATTGAGCTTTCGGGGCTCTTGCATCCGTACGATCTGTTTGCTGATGACGTACTTATCAACGGCGCCCGGCCCCAGCTCCAGAGAACTTGGCACCAGCATCCGGGAATCTTCATCATCCCGGAAATCCATATCCTGCCTCAAGCGTTCCTTACGCTTGAGCCAGAAGGAACTCTCTTCTGCGTTTTTGTCGTTGCCAGGGATCTCTGAGTCCGTTTCCTGTGGGTTTACAGATTCAAACCCGGGCCGGTCATTTCGTTGCTCTGGCATCAGATTACTCCCATTTGAGCTAGCACAACGATGGTCACGTACACCGCTGTGGTGAGCACTGCAAAAACCCCGACCAGCAGGGTTAACCTGCGATCCCGGCGTTTTTCGTAGGGTGTTCGTACTTCCGGAATTTCAATCAGAACGGGCAACCCAATGTCTTCCTCCAGCTGTTTTCTCGCGCGAATCCGTGGGTCGATCTGCAAAAGGCCTGCGATAGCTCCGAAGGGAGCGGCTAATCCAAGAAACAATCCAGCCGCTGCAAACATGGAAAATTTCGGCCCGGAAGGCTGACGAGGAAACTGAGCCGCTTCATTAATTCGGTAATTCAGCCCCTGCCCTTCAATATCGAGGTGCATGGAAACCCTCGCTTTTTCGCGGCGCTTGAGTAAGTCATCATAGATTTCACGGTTCACTTCCATGTCTCGGGTAAGCTCAGAATACTGGGCTTTATTGGCCTGAATGCGCTCCATACGAGCTGCTTGCTGTTCCATCAGGTGGGACAGCGACTGAATCCTGGTTTCAACCGTTGCCATATCAGCACGAGCAGTGGAAAGATTGGCCCGCATTTCCTGATAAAGCGGGTTCACCGTTTCTTCACCTTCCAACGAACGGATATCCGTAGGCCTTGCCGTGGCCAGATCCCTTTGCTTCCGCAATTCCGCCAACTGTTCCCGAAGGATTACGATATCGGGATAGGTATCATGATACTGGAGCCTGAGGCTATCAAGGCGCTCTTCAAGCACTCGTATCCGTTCACGATAAGTATCTTCTGTTCGCCCCTGTCGGATGGTTGGGCGAATGCTACCCAGCTGTCCCTGTAAAGAAGTGGTCCGGGTTTCCAGCTCTTTTTTCTCAAGCTCCGCGAGCTCCAGCTGATTTCTCAGCTGGGCCATCCGGGCATTGGCTTCCTGCTCAGTGCCATCGGTGTTTTCTGACAGAAACAGCTTCAACCGTTCTTCCACCTGACCCAACTGCTGCTCGTAACTCTTAACCTGCTTGTCTATGAAATCATAGGCGTTGCGGCTTTCCGCGCGCTTGCGATCTTTCGTTTCTTCAATAAAAACCTGCCCAAGGCGCTGCGCTACGCGGAACGCTTCCATCTGAGAAGTCGATGAAAAGCCAATACTGAAATAGCTGTCGCCCCGGGGCCGGACAGATAAACCGGACCGAATAGTGGCAATACGGTATTCTAGTGCCTCCGGGCCCCCAGGTGGCTCCGGATAGATTTCAGGATCTAAGGCAACTTTTTCGATCAGGCTGCGGCTCATCAACAGCTCTTTAGCCGCTGATGTGCGATCGCTGATCTCAGTTGCAACAGCACGTCCTTCCATCAATGGCGCAATGATGTTGCGGTCGTCAACAAAAACAATCGTGTCTGACTGGTATTTATAGGGCCATACAAAACCAGCACCGAGGACTGCAAAACTCACAATCACGAAAACGAGTAAAGCGAGGCCTTTACGGCCCCGCACCTCACGAATGATTTCCTTCGGTAACTGGGATAACGGTAATGCCATAACCTAACCCGCCTTCAGGCCTGTAAGCTTAAGACCAAATCAGAAGCTGCGCTCCGGAATGGTCAGAATATCACCAGGACGCATACTATAATTTGTTTCAACTCGGCCTTTATTGAGAATGTCATCCAGCTTCACCGGAATCGCTACAACTTCGCTTTCGAGCTTCCGATAGAGCATTGAGTTATTGAGTGCCGCAAATTCATTGGCACCGCCAGCATTTAAAAAGATGTCCAGTACGGTCATACCACTCTGATGAGGCACTGAAATTGGCTGACGCACCGCACCAGTTACCCGGACACGATCAGTAAATTCATGACTGCCCATGGACGTTACAACGATACTGACCTGCGGCTCCCGGATGTACTCCGTCAGTGAGGTTCGGATAGAGCCGGCCAGCTCTTCTGGCGTGCGACCGCTAGCCTGAACATCCCCCACCAGGGGAACAGAAATCTTCCCATCTGGCCGCACAGGCACGGATATACTGAGATCTTCATTGCGCCATACTGACACCCTCACGACATCGGTTGCACCAAGGATGTATTGTTTGACGCTATCGCGGGTATCAACGGCCAATGCGCGTTGAATCTTTTCAGAGGAGGAGGCGGACGGGCCGGCACACCCCGTTGCAAACGCTACCGCTATGAGGGACACCAAAATCCCTTGGATGAGATACTTCCGTGACATCTTTTATCCTCGCTTGTGAGGTCCGTGCTGTGTTCCACATCCCGTTAACAGCGTGATCCCGGGACTACCTTGATCCTTTTTTAAACAATACCACTTCTACTGTCTGTATTATAACCAACAGATCAAGAAGCAAACTCTGGTTCTTAATGTAATAGAGATCATAGCGCAGCTTTTCCCGGGTATCTTCCTCATTGTCCGCATACGCAAAACACAGCTGCGCCCATCCCGTCAGGCCCGGTTTTACCCGATGTCTTTCGGCGTAGAAGGGAATCGTTTCAGATAACCGTTCCACAAAAACCGGCCGTTCCGGCCTTGGGCCTACAAACGCCATGGTGCCATTAAGTACATTAAAAATCTGTGGCAGTTCGTCGATTCTGACTTTGCGGATAAACTCACCAACGCGCGTCACCCGGGCGTCATTTTTCTTGGCCCAGACAGCACCATTCTTTTCGGCATCGGTAATCATGGATCGGAACTTATGCACCTTGAACACCTGATTGTTCAGCCCCACACGTTCCTGGCTGTATATCACCGGCGCCTTGATTCCATCTTCAAGCTTGATCGCAATCACCGTCAGGATCATGATCGGAAAGGTTGCCAGAAGAAGCGTGCCAGAGGCCAGAATATCCAGAGCCCGCTTACCGAAGCCATAAACCGACGAGACAGTAAAACCATCAGAGAACACCAGCCAGCCGCGGGTAATCATTTCTAATGCGACTTTTCGCGACTCTCGCTCATAGAAATTCGCGCCATCAATGATGTATACGCCTTCCATCTTGCACTCCAGAAGGTCTTCCATCGGCAAACCGCGCCGCCGGTCATCCACGGCAACCACAATTTCCCTGACCGGATGGCGGAGAACGTAATCATGCAGCGTTGTTGGCAGATTCAGCAGGTACTGTTCGTCTACCTCGACGGTGTCATCCGGCATTGGGACAAAGCCATCCAGAGAAAAACCTTTCCGATTAAACGGCGTGGTCAGATCTTCAAACATCTGCTTTGCCCGGCGTCCCGCCCCGAGCACCAATACGCGGCGCTTAAACCGATCCTTGCCCACCAAGGCAAAAAACAACACCCGGACAATCCCTAAAGAAAAGATCGAAAAGACGGTCGCAGATGTGAGGAGCCCGAAGCTCCCGAGATACCACAGCCAGTCATTTGCTAAAAAGTAGGCAAAACCGTGCATCGGGATGGCGAGAATCACGGACATGATCGTCCGCAGCATCATGCCAGACATCCCCTCTTCCACCCGGGACTGATGCACCCCAAGAGCGATCATCACCACCAGGTTCAGAAGCGCGAAAACGGCAATCGAGGGAAGAACATAGAGAAGATTATCGAGAAAAAAGCCTGGCGCACCGAAAAAACGAAAAAAAACCGCAAACGCGAAGGCAAGCCCCATAACGATTAAATCGATAAGGCCAAGAATGACAAAAGGTAGATGTATATAGTGTCTGAACAACCTGACGTGGGCCACGTCGACTCCTTGTGCGGCTCATACTGTACTGTACTGCAAGCATCATCCTTTGCTACACACTGTAACAAACCGTCACAGGATTGTACTTCAATTCATTGAAACTTCAATCGGAATTCCCACTCCATTGTATTCAATTTTACAAAAAATTTATAATCAACCAAGAATTCCAGCTCATTTTCCATGCACCAATGTCGCACATGGAAAATGACATCTCTCAGATTTACGGTGTCAAAACACAACGCCAGACAGCTTTAAAGGCTATCTCCGGGAACCCGGACCCACCCCTCCATAATAATACGGGCACTGCGACTCATAATGGCCTTGGTCGCCGTCCACTGGCCATTTACAGCTTTTGCTTCCGCCCCGACCCTCAAGGTACCCGACGGGTGACCAAAGGTAACCTGGGTACGATCTCCCCCGCCTGCGGCGAGGTTCACCAGTGTGCCAGGAATCGCTGACGCCGTGGCAATGGCCACCGCTGCGGTGCCCATCATCGCGTGATGCAGCTTGCCCATAGACAAAGCGCGGACCAGCACATCAATGTCAGCTGCGCTGATCGACTTACCGCTGGACGAGACGTAATCCGATGACTTAGCGACAAACGCGACCTTCGGTGTGTGTTGACGACTTACCGCCTCCGCAACATCGGAGATTAACCCCATCTTCACCGCGCCATGCGCACGAATGGCTTCAAACATGGCCAGGGCTTCCGGGTCGCTGTTGATGTCGCTCTGCAGCTCAGTTCCCTTGTAGCCAACCTCTTCGGCATTGATAAAGATCGTCGGGATACCGGCATTAATCATGGTGGCTTTCAAAGTGCCGACACCCGGTACGTCCAGATCGTCGACCAGGTTTCCGGTGGGGAACATGGCCCCTTCACCATCGGCGGGGTCCATAAACTCGATCTGCACTTCGGCGGCCGGAAAAGTAACGCCGTCCAGTTCGAAATCGCCAGTTTCCTGTACTTCACCGTTGGTGATGGGAATATGGGCGACAATAGTTTTCCGGATATTGGCTTGCCAGATACGAACCGTGCAGATGCCGTTCTCGGGAATACGCTCTTTTGCGACGAAACCACTGTTGATGGCGAAGGCCCCTACGGCCGCCGTAAGGTTACCGCAGTTACCACTCCAATCCACAAAAGGCTTATCGATGGAAACCTGGCCGAACAGATAATCGACATCATGGTCCGGCTGAGTAGCCTCCGCCAGGATCACCGTTTTACTGGTGCTGGAGGTAGCATTGCCCAGGCCATCGATCTGCTTCTCGTAGGGATCGGGACTTCCAATGACCCGAAGCAACAGCCTGTCACGCGCCTCTCCGGGCACCTGGCAGGCTTCCGGCAAATCTTGCAGGCGGAAAAACACACCCTTACTGGTGCCACCACGCATGTAGGTAGCGGGTATACGAACTTGGGGAGCAAAACTCATGGAGCGAGCCTCACTTGAATGAATGATCCAGGCGGGGTGCCTCAGACAAACACCCCGCCTGCTAATACGCGCTGTTGATCAGGCCACGCTTTCAGACGCCAGGAAGTCCTGGGCGAAACGCTGCAAAACACCGCCAGCCGAGTACACCGTGACCTCCTCCGCCGTATCCAGGCGGCAAATGACCGGTACGCGGTCCACCTCTCCGCTCTTCCGGTGAATCACCAGCTCGAGCTTCGCTCCGGGAGCGGGCTTGCCTTCCACATCGTAGGTTTCTGTACCATCCAGTTGAAGCGTCTGGCGCGTTGTGCCTTCTTCAAACTGAAGCGGCATGACCCCCATGCCGATCAGGTTGGTGCGGTGAATCCGCTCGAAGCCCTCAGCCACTATGGTTTCCACGCCAGCCAAGGCTACACCCTTCGCAGCCCAGTCACGGGAAGAGCCTTGCCCGTAGTCTGCGCCTGCAATGATGATGAGAGGCTGCTTGCGCTCCATGTAGGTTTCAATGGCTTCCCACATCCGCATGTTTTTACCTTCCGGCTCTACCCGAGCCAGAGAGCCCTGAACCACTTCGCCGCTTTCGTCCCGCACCATTTCGTTGAACAGTTTCGGGTTGGCCAGGGTGGCACGCTGGGCGGTCAGGTGGTCGCCACGGTGGGTCGCGTAGGAGTTAAAGTCTTCCTCCGGAAGGCCCATCTTGTGCAAATACTCACCAGCCGCCGAATCCATCATGATCGCATTTGAGGGCGACAGATGGTCGGTGGTGATGTTGTCCGGCAGAATGGCCAGCGGGCGCATGCCCTTGAGCGCGCGCTCGGCGGCCATGGTGCCTTCCCAGTACGGCGGGCGACGGATGTAGGTAGACTGCGGGCGCCACTCGTAAAGCGGGCTCTTGGCCTGCTCAGCCTCATCCAGATTGAACATCGGGATGTACACCTGCTTGAACTGCTCCGGCTTTACGTATTCACCGACAATGCGGTCAATTTCTTCATCAGACGGCCACAGGTCTTTCAGGGTGACGGGATTGCCATCCTTGTCGTAACCCAGGGCGTCTTGTTCGATATCGAAACGCACAGTACCGGCAATGGCGTAGGCCACGACCAGCGGCGGCGAGGCCAGGAAGGCCTGCTTGGCGTAGGGGTGAATCCGGCCGTCGAAGTTACGGTTACCAGACAGCACCGCCGTGGAATACAGATCCCGATCGATGATCTCCTGCTGGATTTTCGGGTCCAGGGCGCCAGACATGCCGTTACAGGTGGTGCACGCATAAGCCACAATACCGAAGCCCAGTTTTTCCAGCTCTGGCAGGAGGCCGGCTTCTTCCAGATACAGGCGAGCCACCTTGGAGCCCGGCGCGAAAGATGACTTCACCCACGGTTTGCGAATCAGGCCCAGTTCGTTGGCTTTCTTGGCCAGCAGGCCAGCCGCCACCACGTTGCGGGGGTTGGAGGTGTTGGTACAGGAGGTAATGGCCGCGATAATCACCGCACCATCGGGCATCAGGCCCTTCTTCTCTTCTTCCAGCGCCTTGTCCAGGTTCACCGCAATGCCGCGTTCGTGCAACTCGGAGGTTGCCACACGGCGATGCGGGTTAGACGGGCCAGCCACGTTACGCACCACGGTAGAGAGATCAAACTCCAGCACGCGCTCGTAATCGGCCTCAGTCATCTCGGTGGCCCAAAGCCCGGTCTCTTTCGCGTATTTCTCAACCAGATCCACCTGCTCCGGCTCGCGACCGGTCAGTTTCAGGTAGTCGATGGTCTGCTCGTCGATGTAGAACATCGCGGCGGTGGCACCGTACTCCGGCGTCATGTTGGAGATGGTCGCCCGGTCACCGATGGTCAGACTGGAGGCGCCTTCCCCGAAGAATTCCAGATAAGCACCCACCACGCGCTCTTTTCGCAGGAACTCAGTGATGGCCAATACGATGTCCGTGGCGGTAATACCCGGCTGGCGCTTACCAGTGAGCTTCACACCGACAATATCCGGCAGACGCATCATGGAGGGACGGCCGAGCATGACGGTTTCTGCTTCCAGACCACCCACGCCAACAGCAATTACACCCAACGCATCGATGTGCGGGGTATGGCTGTCGGTACCCACACAGGTATCCGGGAAGGCAATCGGGTGACCGTCTTCGTCCGGACGGTTCTGGATCACCGGAGACATCTTCTCCAGGTTGATCTGGTGCATGATGCCGTTACCCGCCGGAATCACATCCACGTTCTTGAACGCAGTGCGGGTCCAGTTGATGAAGTGGAAACGGTCTTCGTTGCGACGGTCTTCAATGGCCCGGTTCTTTTCGAACGCATCCGGGTCAAAGCCCGGCGCTTCCACCGCCAGCGAATGGTCAACAATCAGCTGGGTGGGTACCACCGGGTTCACCTTGGCAGGGTCACCACCCTTCTCCGCGATGGCATCGCGCAGACCAGCCAGATCAACCAGGGCCGTCTGGCCAAGAATGTCATGACACACAACCCGGGCCGGATACCACGGAAAGTCGAGGTCGCGCTTACGTTCAATCAATTGCCTGAGGGAGTCCGTCAGGGACTCCGCATCACACTTACGCACCAACTGCTCGGCCAGAATCCTGGACGTGTACGGAAGTTTGGCGTAGGAACCCGGCTGGATTTCTTCCACGGCCTGGCGGGTGTCGTAATATTCCAGATCCGTGCCCGGCAGGGCTTTGCGGTATTGGGTATTCATAGTCTCTCTCAGCTCCGCTTCTCGATCGGCAACCATTCCTGATGCTCAGGACCGGTGTACTCGGCGCTTGGGCGAATGATGCGGTTATTGGCACGCTGCTCTTTCACATGGGCCGTCCAGCCGGACACACGGGACATCACGAAAATCGGCGTGAACAGTTCCGTTGGGATGCCCATGAAGTGATAGGCAGAGGCGTGGAAAAAGTCGGCGTTACAGAACAGCTTCTTCTCGCGCCACATCACCTCTTCACAACGCACAGACACCGGGTACAGAACCGTGTCTCCCACCTCTTCGGCCAGCTTTTCAGACCACTTCTTGATGATCACGTTACGCGGGTCAGAAGTGCTATAGATCGCGTGACCAAAGCCCATGATCTTTTCTTTACGCTCAAGCATGCCCATCAGCCCGGCCTCGGCTTCGTCCGGGGTCTGGAACTTCTGGATCAGCTCCATGGCGGCTTCATTGGCACCACCGTGCAGCGGGCCACGCAGAGATCCGATCGCACCGGTTACACAGCTGTGAATGTCCGACAACGTAGACGCACACACGCGGGCAGTGAAGGTGGATGCGTTGAATTCGTGCTCGGCGTACAGGATCAGGGAAACATTCATCACCTGTTCGTGCAATTCACTCGGCTTCTTGCCGTGCAGCAGCTCCAGGAACACACCACCAATGGAGTCGCACTCAGTGTTCGCAGTATCAATGCGAACACCTTCGTGGGCGAAACGGTACCAGTACGTGATGATCGCCGGGAACACCGCCAGCATACGATCAATCTTGTCGTCCTGCTCGCTGAAGTCCTGCTCGGTTTCCAGGTTGCCCAGTACAGAACAACCCGTACGCATGACGTCCATCGGGTGAGCATTCTTCGGAATCTGCTCCAGAACCAGCTTCAAGGCATCTGGCAGACTGCGCTGGCTCTTCAGTTTGGCCTTATATTCCGTCAGTTCCTGCTGGTTGGGCAGCTTGCCCCGCAATAGCAGGTAAGCCACCTCTTCAAACTGGGCGTTATCGGCCAGATCAGAAACATCGTATCCACGATAGGTCAGGCCGGTACCTGTTTTACCAACGGTGCACAGAGCGGTTTCGCCAGCTACCTGGCCACGCAGTCCCGCACCACCGAGTTTCTTTGCTTCAGCCATGTTGGTCTCCCTTGATATTCTGGTTCTTGGTTTAGATTGTTTTAATGAATGTCAGTCTTTTTTCTGGGCAAACAGCTGGTCCAGCTTCTGCTCGAAATCGTGGTAGTTCAGGTAATCGTACAGTTCCATACGGGTCTGCATCAGATCTACCACGTCTTTCTGGTCACCCTTCTCGAGAATGCTCTGATAAACAGTTACCGCTGCCTTGTTCATGGCGCGGAAGGCACTCAGCGGATACAGCACCATACCAGCTCCGGCCTCGGCCAACTCATTCTTGTTGTAGAGCGGGGTTGCACCGAACTCAGTGATGTTCGCCAGCAGCGGAACATCAATGGCATCGGCAAACGCACGGTAGTCGGACAGCTCGTGTACCGCTTCTGCGAAGATACCGTCTGCACCGGCTTCAATGCATGCCTTGGCCCGGTCGATCGCGGCTTCCAGGCCTTCTTTCTGGAAAGCATCGGTGCGGGCCATGATAAAGAAGTCTTTGTCTACACGGGCATCGGCAGCAGCCTTGATGCGGTCGACCATTTCTTCTTTGGAAACAATTTCCTTGTTCGGGCGATGACCACAACGCTTCTGGGCCACCTGATCCTCAATGTGGACAGCCGCAGCACCAGCTCGCTCCATCTCGCGAATAGTGCGGGCAATGTTGAACGCGCCACCCCAACCGGTATCGATATCTACCAGCAGCGGCAGTTCGCAGGCAGCAGTAATCCGGCGCACGTCTTCCACCACATCGTTCATGCTGGTCATACCCAGATCCGGCAGACCGTAAGACGCGTTGGCAACACCACCACCAGACAGGTAGATCGCCTGATGCCCTACCCGCTCGGCCATCATGGCAGCGTAAGCATTGATGGTGCCAACAATCTGCAACGGCTTGTTTTCTTTGAGGGCTTTGCGGAAACGGGCGCCCGGGGAGAGTTGGTTAGCCATTAATATTTCCTCTCTAGTCAGATGGTTAGAACGCCTTCATCGATCTTCTTCTCGATATTCTGGCGTGCTGCATTGATGTGTCGCTTCATCAGGAATTCTGCGAGCTCACCATCGCGCTGAGCAATGGCCTCGACGATACGGCGGTGTTCGCCAAGCGCCAGATGGGGGCGCCCGGCGGAGGTACTTAACCGGTAACGGTACATTCGCACCATGTAGTAAAGGTCGCCCAGAAGCATTTGGGCAAGCTTCGTGTTGCGGCTTCCGGTTGCAATCCGGTGGTGAAAATCGTAATCGCCCTCAGCCTGATAATACGCCTGGCCCTGGGCTTCTTCGATCATCCTCTCGTGGGTATCCAAGGTAGCAAGAAGGTCGCGAATTTCTTCATCCGGCATACGCTCTGCCGCCTGACGGGCCGCCAGCCCTTCCATCACTTCCCGGATTCGGTACAACTCCAGAAGTTCTGCCGCACTGACCGACACCACCTTAACGCCGGCGTGAGGCCTGCGGACGAGAAGCCCCCGGGATTCGAGGCGCCCCAGCGCCTCACGCAGAGGCCCACGGGTGAGATTAAAGCGGGAACAGAGTTCAACTTCGCCGATCTTCTCGCCAGGAGCCAGATCGCCTTTTACAATCGCTGTTTGCAGACAATCAAACGCCTCGTCTGCACGAGTTTGGGCTTGCAAAGGTGCCTGAATCATACTTTGTTAACAATCCAGAGGTTATTTAGCCTGAAACTACGCCTACCTCAAACGATTGTCAACAATTCAGCCTACGCTTTAAGTATGATTGTCGACATGCATGCTCAATCCGGCCAGTGGCGCACCAGGCATTGAACCTTTGCCCCCCAAAACGTACCCGGTGGTGAGCGCCACGCCAGCCGGTGCAGCTCTTCCAGAGAAGCCCTATCTTCAAGCACCAGAGACAAGGCCTCCCGGTCCAGCCCGACACAACCATCCCTGAGACATGCCTTAACGGCTTCAGCAATCACCGCCCGACGGTGCCCCTTTCTTTTATCCCGTGCCAGATGACGATGCAATCGGTTTTCAACCGGTAAAAGAATCGCCTTCTCCACCGGCGTCAACAAGGGCTCTTCCCTCACCCGGCAACGATAATGCCGGGCATCCACCAGGACCGGCACCGGAGACCGCTCCTCCGGCGTAAGCAATAAGCCGGAATCCGCGAGCCTCTGACCATTCCGGAGCCGACTTAACCACACCGTGGTCGGCGCTGCCAGCATGAGAGGCACTGAGACCGGCAATGACCAGTAAAAGAACATTGGGTCCAGCGTCCAGGCAAAGGCAGACCACACAGCCCCCAGAATCATTCCGGGCAGATGCCTGATCACGGCCTCGCGCCACCCGGTTTCTTCCGTCCGGTTTTGCCCCGCCCAACTCAGACGGACATTCAGTAACGCCGACAAAACAGCATGACTGTGAGCCAGCATACGTATTGGTGCCAGCAGAACGGAGACAACGATCTCAAACAGTACGCTTCCAAGCAGTCGCATGCCCCCGCCAAAAGCGCGGACCTGTCGTCGAAACACCGCATCGACTATCGCCAACAGTTTTGGCAGGAACAGCAGCGCCATCGTGCTCACCACAAGACTGACCGCCCACGCCGGGCGCCACTCGGGCCAGAGCGGCATAAGGCTGTCGTGGCCGTCTGGAAAATAATCAATCGGGGTGATCGTGAGCTGCACTGCGGCGATGGTGGTCAGTACCAGAAACAACAACCACAAGAGCGATGACAGATAGGCCATAATGCCGTTAAGAAAGGCGAACCGGTGCGCCAGCCTCAACCCCGGCTCAAAGAACATCAGAGCGGCATGCTGAATATTACCCTTTGACCATCGCTGGTCTCTTGCCAACTCATCATCCAGCGTGGGTGGGGACTCCTCGTAACTGGTCCGCAGGGACGGCTCCAGCCATACCTCATAACCGGCCCGACCCAGAAATGCCGCTTCCACAAAATCATGACTCATGATCGGACCACGCCAAATTCCCGCCCCCTGTAACTTTCGCAGACCACAATGAGCCATGAAGGGTGCGACCCGAATGATCGCATTATGCCCCCAGAAGGCCGCATCGCCCATCTGGACCGCGGCCAATCCGGTGGCAAACAGGGGGGAATAGAGCCGACTTGAAAACTGCTGAATACGAGCAAATGCCGACCGGCCGTTTATCACTGTTGGGGCGGTTTGCAGGATTCCGACCCTGGGCTCCCGGTTCATCACCCTCACCATGGTCTGTATGGTCTCACCCGACAACAGGCTATCGGCATCCAGAACCACCATATACTGGTAATCCTTTCCCCAACGCCGGAGAAAATCCGCAACATTGCCACTTTTAAAATTCAGGTTGACCCGGCGCCGACGGTAAAACATCCTCCCTTCTGCCCCAAGCTCTTCCACCATCCGGCCCCAGGCTTGCTGCTCCTCCACCCAGACATCGGGATCCTGACTGTCGGAAAGGACAAAGAAATCGAAGTCGTCAAGGCGCCCCTCGCGCTCAATATCCCGATAGATAGCTTTGAGACCATCCAGCGTCCACTTCACCGGCTCATGGTACACAGGCATCACGATGGCGGTTTTCGACAATGCGGTTGCCTCCAACTCTGCCTGAGAATGCCGCCTCATGAGGGACTGCCGGTCACCACCTGCGAGCCGAAGACCAAACCCGTAAACGGCGATCCAGAACCCAAATGAGATCCAGAGATAAAGCACGGCGAAAACCGCCACAATCGCCAGTTCAACCATCGTGCCGCCGTGATAAGGCAGCACCTGAAGCAGGAAATAACTGGCCACCACGGTCTGGCTTACCACAAACATCGTGATCAGAGATCGCCGAATAAAAGCCCGCATACGCCAGGGTGCCCGGGAATCGTATGTTTCAGTCATCAGAAAAATACCCGATACTGCCACGACACAGAGGAGGCGCAACCGTCGGCAAAGGGCCCGCCAGCCGCTGGTGCCGGGCGGAAAACCAGTCCAGTACAGGCTCGACGACTCCAGGCGCTTCGCACTCCTCTGGCTCTCCGGAAATCATGGCTACAGCAGCCTCGAACGCCTCCCGGTCAACTTCGGCACCGCTGGCCCGAAGATAAGCCAGCAAACGACCTAAATGCTGGTAAGAGGTTAACGCATCCATACACCACCTCGCTGCTCAGAGCTCTTTTCTCAGACCAGTGCCCGTCGGCAAGGAATAACTCCAGGTCTCTGTCGCAACGTCGTCGTCCACTGTCAGGAACCCGCGTAACTGAAGCGCACGGCCGGGCTCGGGCCTAGCCAGCACCGACATTCGCCAGAGGTTTTCCGGCTCGACCCATTCTACAAAGTGCTCCAGCACTTCCACCCCTTCGCCCCCGCTTACCTTGCTGACCACCGGCGCCTCAGCACCCAGTTCCGACAAAGCCCCGCCGGCAAAGTCCACCAGAACCCGGTAGGCACCTTCCTGATCTCCACCGCCAATGCGATCGCCAGCCCCTACAAAGGTATTCACCACCTTGCCACCGGGATGATCCGCCACATCCAGCCCCCCAAAACGAACCGAATAATCGAACTCCCTCGTCGTGCCAGCGTTCACCGGGCGCCCCGGGCTCCAGAAGGCAACGATATTGTCGTTGGTCTCATCGTCGGTCGGGATTTCAACAAGCACAACATGCCCTTCACCCCAGTCTCCGCCCGCACTCACCCAGGCACTCGGACGACGTTCATAACGCGCTTCAAGATCTTCAAAATGGCGGAACTCAGTATCCCGCTGAATCAGACCAAAACCACCAACCCGCCCGGTCTGATGGTAGCTGGTTGCCAACCGCTCCGGGTTGATCAAGGGCCGCCACAGCCACTCACCAGATTGCTCGTCATGAATAAGCAGTCCGTCTGAGTCATGAACCTGGGGTCGCCACTCACCCAAAGGGCGCGGGGTGTTCTCACCGTAGTAGAACATCGAGGTGAGCGGGGCCAGACCTAGCAATTCCGTTGAGTCCCGGAAGAAAAGCCGGGCTTTGACATCCATTCGGGTCTGACCTCCCGGGTATACCGTAAATTGATAGGCTCCCGTTACACTTGGGCCATCGAGCAGTGCGTAGATGCGCATGTGGTCGCTGTCCGGAGCCGGACGCTCAAGCCAGAATTCGGTGAAGTCTGGAAATTCCTCGCCTGAAGGCAAGCCTGTATCCACCGCAATTCCCCTGCCCGACAAACCGAAGGCCGTCTCTTTGCTCACGCCACGGAAGTAGCTGGCGCCAGCAAAAACCAGAAACTGATTGGCGACCCCTGGGCCATCAAACGGAAACGTCAGTTTCAGACCGGCGTAGCCGAGGTCTGCCGGTATTCGTTTTCCAAGCGCGTCGTCAGAAACGTTGAACCGTTTTTTCTCGAAAGGAAGGCTCTGAACCCCCTCGCCATCCACCACGTGGAGGCTAATCGGGCGGGTATAGAATTTACCGGCTGGAATGAGCATAACCTGAAATCTGGAGCCGGCGTCACGCCACAAGCTCTGACCTGGGTCAAAACGAATAGACTGATATTCGTCGTAACTCAGGTTTGCCATGAAATCAGGTATGGTCGCAGGAGCCTCGTAAGCGGACTTGGCGCTTGCTCTGGCTTTCTCAACCACATCCTGAAACTGAAAAGCCTGAGCCTGAAGGGGAAACCATGACAAGAGCCCCAGAACCACCAGCCATACTGTCCCTGAACGCATCGTTCCTTCCTCGGTTTGCGGTGTGTGCATTCAATGTAGCACCGCGCCCGAGGGCCTCTACAAGTGACAACTTTGTAAGCGTGTCGACACTATATTTGCAGGCTCATAGAGAACCGTACGTCTGGGTGATCTGGAACAACAATGGCGTCAGTTGTGGCGTTCAACACCCGCCCGACACTGACATCCGCGCTGAACTGACGTGCTGAGAGCCCCCATGACAGCTCGCCGGAGGTGACCCTGCCAGCATCCTCCTGCTGGAACGATTCGTCGGGCACCCAGCCACGGAGCACCGAAACCCGCACACTGGATAACAGACGCGGGAGAAAGGGCACGCTAAACTCCGGGCTGCGACTGCCCAGGCGCAACCAGCCACCTTCTGCCACCCTGAGAGACTGGCCGTTAAAGCCGGAGGTAAGAGCCGCCCCCGCCACACGCAGACGCTGAGAACCGGGAATATCGGACGAAGCCATCTGATACTGACCATCCAGCCCCCACTGCCAGGCAAGCAGTTCACGGCCAAGGGACGCATTGAGCACCACCCGCCCGAACTGCTCGTCGCGCCATTCCCGACCCCGTTCGGCGGCACCTTCTACCTCGGTTTCAACCCCGGTAACAGCTTTCAGGCCACTGTTCAGACTAAAGCCTCCCAGCAAGTCATGCCGCCCGCGAGCTTCGAGCCCGAGCGTAGAAAGCTGATAACTGGACCGATGAACCTCATCGGTTCTACGGGTCCAGTACTGGTTCACGGAGGAATAATTTGCACGCCCAAGAAACTGGTAACCGTATGTAGAGAACAAAGTTCGACGCCCCGTAAACATCACGTTCCGGGTACGCCCCTCCTTCTGAAAACGGGAGCCATCGGACCGTGACACCTCTTCATACTCAGTATTCTTAACCTCGAAATCCAGATGATTGCTGCCCACTGGCAGGCCATAGCTGAACCCCAATACCTTACGCTCATTACCTGCCCGATAGGCCCTGGCATCGCTATAACGCACATCAGCCCGATGATTCGCCCAGAACAAACCGTTCAGGCCCAGATTGAGCGCACCATCCAGCTGATCCGCATCCCGGTTGGTTCGGCCTGAAAACTGCATTTTTGAGCGCAACCAATGCTGGCGAGTTGCCTTCAGACTGTCCTCAGGCAACAGGGCCTGCTGAGAAGTCAGATTCGGGTAGGCAGTCATTACAGGACCCGAAGCCGCACCAGTAGCGGGGCACAGAGCGACTGCGCACAAAAAAAGTGTGGTAAAAAGGGCGCGTTGATGTGCTGGCTTAGCGATCAATGTATGCACCTGGCAAGATCCGGGACCGTTTCCAAATAATGTAAAGGCGTTAACCCGGCGCTACTTTAAAAGATGCACGCGCCCCCGACCACCCCTGAGCACAACAACTTTACAAATTTAATGTTCAAAATAATCATGTAGTTAAATACGGTACTGAATCAAATTTCTAGAGTTATCATAGATTCACAAGCGTGCGGCACTCGTCCACAGAATTACCATAAATCAACACTCCGCAATATAAGCCTCCAACTCCCGATACAACTTGGTTACACTTGGCACACTTTGTGGCTACGTTGAACAAACAAACAGATTAAGGACGAACATCATGATCAGAAAGTGCCTCTTCCCGGTCGCCGGATACGGCACCCGCTTCCTGCCGGCCACGAAGGCCATGCCCAAGGAAATTCTACCCATCGTTAACAAGCCTCTGGTCCAGTACGGGGTGGAAGAAGCATCCGATGCAGGCATTCATGAGTTCGGGTTTGTAACCGGGCGCGGCAAGCGTGCCATCGAGGACCATTTCGATATCAGCTACGAGCTGGAGCACCAGATTGCCGGCACAGGAAAGGAAGGTTTGCTAACGTCCATCCGCGATCTGATCAACAACAACTCTTTTGCCTTTACCAGGCAGAATGAGATGAAAGGGCTCGGGCACGCGATCCTGACCGGGCGAAATCTTGTTGGCGACAACCCGTTTGCAGTTGTGCTGGCTGACGATTTTTGCGTAGGCCCTGAAGATGGCGATGGCGTTCTGACCCAGATGGTCAAACTCTATAACCAGTTCCGGTGCTCTATCGTTGCCATCGAAGAAGTTCCGGCCGACGAAACCCACAAATATGGTGTGATTGCAGGTGAGTCCATGAAAGATGGCCTCTTCCGGATCACTGACATGGTGGAAAAACCGGCTCCGGAGGATGCGCCAAGCAACCTCGCAATCATTGGCCGCTACATTCTGACACCCGACATCTTCGATATTATCGAGCGCACGCCGCCGGGCAAAAATGGCGAAGTGCAGATTACCGATGCGTTGCTGGAACAGGCCAAAAATGGCTGCGTGCTGGCGTATCAGTTCAAAGGCCAGCGCTTTGACTGTGGCAGCATCGATGGGTTTGTAGACGCAACCAACTACGTGTACGAAAACATCTACAAGAAAGGCAAATAACAGCAACCTCAGCCGCCCAGCAATTGCACCACCATGCGCCGGTTATCCGCATTCGTCTTGCGGAACCGGCGCAGCAGCTCCGCTTCTTCATCACTAAGCTGAACCCGGCTGAGTTCCTCTTCCAGCGCATTCAGCGCCACAGACAGATCATCGCTGGTACTGAAGGTCAGCCCAGGTAACTCAAGCTGACCGTCTTCGCCATCGTCCATATCCAGCAAGCGCTCAAGTGGCGTCTCTGTTTTAAAACAGAGATCCAGCAACTCACTGACACCAGGATAGCTTCGCTGTCGGGCCTCTGTGGCTTCCCAGCTGCGCACACAAGCTTCACTTACCCCGCACATGTCGGCCACATCCATAAGGGACAACTGATCCTGCTCACGGATACGACGCAGACGACGGTTAAAAGATTGCAGGTACCGCATGGCTCCGTGCCCCTGAAAAAGTTTGCGACGGTGAATCAAACCGGAAATGTATCGTATATAGCGCTTTGTACACAATCTGCCTATCCCGAAGCCGTGCCTTGTATGACAACGTGGCAGTTGAGCCGGCACGGACAACCCACGACAGACAGAGCGGCGCACCCTCTACGAACCAGAGCTCAGATCCCGGCATGGTAGCTGGCCCATGCCACGTGAGATTCGCTGAGCGTTACTTTGAGACTGACCACCCCCTCACCGCCTTTACCCAACCGCCCGGCATGGATGGCAGTTGCCACGCTATCAAAAACCGCTTTGGCCATGAATGCCGTCGTCGTATTCCTGCTGGCAAACTCTGGAATGTCATCAAGGTTTTTCATGTTGAACTCAGACAACACCTCCTTCAGCAATTCCGAAGCCTGGCCGATGTCTACGATCAGATCGTTGTCATCCAGAACGTGACGCTCGAAGCTCACATCCACCACGTAGGTCGCACCATGCAGACCTTGGGCCAAGCCAAACACCGCGCCCCTGAAGCTATGGGCAATCTTCATGTGGTCTCGAACAGTCAGGCCAAACATACCGCTTCCTCTCAGTAAGCAATGCGATCACAGAGTGAGCCCACCCCTCCCTCGGTTTTCGCTGCTATCTTTTTTAGTTCGCAAACTATAGATTGGACCCTCAGCTTATTCCCTGATCCCGGTTCAATCATGTCTGATGCTCATAAATCCGATCTGTATCTGGTCCTGGTCACGCTATTGGCGGCCATTGGCTGGGTACTCTCCAAAGAAGCTGTGCTGATGATGCCGCCGCTTATGTTCATGGCTGGCCGCTTTCTCATCGCCGGGGCTTTTCTCGCCGTACTGGCCCTGCCCTCCCTGCTGAAACTCAGTATGGACCAGGTACTGCGTAGCCTGGGCGTCGGCTTCGTGTTCGGTATCGCCATGACCTGCTGGATCATGGGGTTGTACCATACCGAAAGCATGGGCGAAGGCGCCTTCCTGACCAGCCTTGGCGTGGTAATCGTGCCCGTCATCGCCCGCATTGTGTTTGGCGAGCCACAACCTCTGAGCACCTGGATGGCTATCCCCATTGCGGTGGCCGGCCTTGCTCTGCTGTCGCTCGAAAATGGTTTCCGCCCGGACCCGGGCCAGATCAACTTCGTGCTGGCCGCGACCATTTTCGCCCTCTATTTCACCCTGAATACCCGGGCTGCCAATCAACGATCCTTCGTGGACAAAAATGGCCAAACCGTCGAAAAAAAGAAGGTACCCGCGCTACCTCTCACGGCGATTGCGCTTCTGACCGTTGGCACGGTTACCTTCGCGGAATCTGCCATCAGTGAACCCTGGGTACCAACACTGACAAACACCGACCCCATGCTCTATTTCTGGGTATTGGCCAGCGCCCTGATCGCTACCGCCGGGCGCTTCCTGTTACAGACCTATGCCCAGAGCCTCTCCATCCATAGCCATGGGGTCGTTATTCTTATACTCGAACCCGTGTGGGTGGCGGTGTTTGCCGTCCTCTGGTTCGGAGAAACCATGGCGCCGCTACAGGTGGCCGGCTGCGCTCTGATCTTCGCCGCTCTTCTCGTTAATCGCTGGAACGCGTTGAGC
The DNA here is from genome assembly GCF_000421165.1 of Marinobacter daepoensis DSM 16072. Lineage (GTDB taxonomy): Bacteria > Pseudomonadota > Gammaproteobacteria > Pseudomonadales > Oleiphilaceae > Marinobacter > Marinobacter daepoensis. The sequence continues at coordinate 8,539 of NZ_ATWI01000009.1, read as the reverse complement.
CGGGCCATCAAAGCTTTACTGAAAGCAAAAAATCCATCGCAAAGAGGTTGACCATGGGGTCTGAAATCCGTATATTTCCTCCCCGTTGCAGGACAGGACCATAGCTCAGTTGGTTAGAGCGCTACCTTGACATGGTAGAGGTCCCCAGTTCGAATCTGGGTGGTCCTACCAATCCTGCGAAGAAAGTCAGTTACTTACGGCCCTCGTGAGAACTGGCTTTTTTGTTTCTGGACAAAAACACTTCTACACCTCATCCTGGCAACCCACCGACAAAGTATGTGAGCCTCTCGGTAAAACGTCGATCTGCAGCCATCGTCAACTCCAGACAGGAAGAGCAGCGTTTAGCTGAGATCGAACCTGTCCTGGCCTCACTGCCACGCGCCATGCGCAACAGCGAGACCTCCAGCAACGTTAGTCTTCAGGCATGGGGCCATAGCTGGCACGTGACTGCCGGCCAAATTCGGCAATTACGTTCAGAGCCACATTCAGCCCCCGCCGCACATCTTCGTCCTGATTCAGCCGGCGCAGGCTCTTCCAGACCGATGGCGGCGTATCTTCCTGCGCCGCCTGGGCTGAGGCGTACCTTAACGTGTTGCTCAACGCCCACACACTGCTGACCCCGTCCTCGTACAAGGCCATCAGTTTCTGAACCATGGCCTCATCCGCCATTTCGACCACGTCGGAGGTGGCGGCCAGCAGATCAATAATATTGTGAAGCCGCCCACCCTGAATGAGCGGCGCAGCTTTCGTGATCAGGTCAGCAAGCCCATCAACCGTAGCCGGGTCCTGCAGTGCTGGTACGCTTTCCAATGCCTGACCAAGCGACCGGGGCGCCGTCGTTGTATTCGATTCATTGCTCATGTTCGAACTCCTTATCAGTCAGATCACCAAACCAGAATGTCATACCAACCCCCGGGCCACAGACCAGTAAACACCCCGGTTAAAGCCTTTACGCATCAAACCGCCAATTTTCGTGGGTGGCGTTGGGATCACGTCAACATCGTAGTCGTACCAGAGCGGCATACCCGCCTCCATGCCCATCTGGGCAATGGCCTGCACCTTGCCGTCGTACTCTGCCGGAGTTTCGCCATACCGCATGAGCCCAGCAATGTTGTCACACACCACCGGTGACTGGTTGTGGCAACTTCCTCCGGCCTTACTGATGGGCAGATCCACCGTATCCCCCATCACAAACACGTTCTCAAAGCCCTCGAGTTGCATTGTCTGCCGATCAGTTGGCAACCAACCCTCATTGTTAGGCGCCTCAGAAACACCAGAGTTGAGCACCGCATCCACGGCCCGGATCGGTGGCGTCTGAATCAGGATGTCAAAGTCTTCTTCCGCGCCTTCCTCGGAAATCGCCACTTTGCGCGCCGGATCGACACTCGCCAAAGTGAATCCGCGCTTATAGCGAATATCTTTTGAATCAAAGATAGACGGCAGAACTTCACCGGTATTTTTTTGTAAAAACAGACAGTTGCGTATCAGCTGAGAGATGGTGGGGTAAGTGTAAACAATCTCCACCTGCTCCCGAACCCCGCGCCGACGCAGGAACTCGTCAATCATCAGCGTGGTTTCCATCGGTGCAATGCCACACTGGTGCGGAACGTTTGGGGTTGTGGGGAAAGTCACACCAATGAAGATGCGCCCTTTCTCGATCGTGGACAGTTTTTTGTAGAGTTGGCGGGCAGGGTCGTGCTGATAGAAATGGTCGCCAGCTTCCTTAAGACCATCAATGCGCTCCGGCGAAGGAATGCAACCAGTTGAGACCACAAGGTAATCGTAGTCATACGTCTTACCCGAGGACATTCTCAGGCGACTGCTTTTGAACTCGAACCCCTCAACCTCATCAAGCACAAAATTCACCTCGGGCCGTAGCAGTGAGGCTTGTGGGCGGCGCAGTTCGTTTTTGTAAAACGCCCCAAATGCCACATACATGAAAGCCGGCTTATAGTAATGCCAGGGACTGTTGGATATAAGGGTCACCCGGGCTTTGCCCCGGACAATTTCAGGATAGAGCTTCGAAACCAGATTATTGGCGGTCATTGTGCCGCCAATACCGCCCCCCACCACAATAATATTCTGAACCATAACAGACCTTCTCCTGGATATAGATGTTTCGTTTTCTCACTTCCAGAACGTTCTTATTACTCCTCGGTTACAAAGAGTTCTTGTAGTGCCCTGAAGGGCAGTAAGGCGGAATCATGTCGCGCGGGCATAAATGCCGCATGTTGGAAAATGGCCAGTTCAGGCCAGATCAAAGCGTCTCTGGTGGGGAGGTTGTTTTTCAGGATCTGAATAAGTTGGGAATGAACTGCCTCCAACTCATCGGCAGTCATTCCGGGAGCGCGGCTATAAACGATGGCCGTTGTGGCCTGACCTAACGAGCAGGCCCGGACCCTGTAACCCAACTCCTGAACCCTGCCATTCTCAAACATTGCGTCGAGAGTCAGGCGGCTACCACACAGTTGCCGACTATGTACTGTGGTTGTTCGCACCCACCCGCCCTTTAACCGGCGGTCACGGCGAACCAGCGCGGTATAGCGCTTCAGGCTCAACACGAACTCCTCGGCACTGAGCGCGCTTTTCACACTCTCCACACCCAAGGGACAACCTCGCTTTTTCTATTTATTAGTTATTAACACAGTACCAGATGGAATTAAAAAGACAAACCGCGCTCCGGATTCAGGCACAACGATATACTTATCGCCCCAAACGTGGCGCTCAGGGAAGCGAGTGCATTCCGAAAACACATTGCATGGTTGGCCAAGCCAGAAATTTCCTGCCGCCTCCGAAGTCCAGCTTCGCCCCTCGGATTTAACATGCCTTACCGTATCTCACCCGGTTATCCAGTCTTTGCCACCAGCATCTCTGTGGCGCCCTTCTGAAAACGGTAGCTCACAGGCCGTAGCGATACATCAATCCCCTCTGCGGATAGTGCCGTCACAACCGAACTCAAGTGCTTCGATACAGTGCCATCCAGAGAGATAACGGGGAAGACGCGAACTTCAGAAGCCACTCTGCAAAGCTCCCGCATTGATTCCAGATGAACAGATTCGCCGACGTGGTCACTGTAAAGGAAGAGGTAGTGAGAGCAGAGGGCCAGATCAAAGCCAGCGTCCGGGAAAGGGAGCGAAGGCAAAGACGCCGCTACATACCGTCTTTCGCGATACCCAGCATCGAAGTCAGATAGAAACGAGAACATGGCTTTCATACGAACTCGCCCAAGTTCTTCGACACTGCCCAATGAATCCCAGATATACTGGCCTTTCCCCTGCCTCATCTTATCCATGATATCTGGATACACGTCATCAATACGGCGACGTATCTCCTTTGCCCTGAATCGATACACTGGGTCGCATGATATAGCTTTGCTCCCTCGCTTGGTCGCCTCTGCATTGAAGCTTGCAGGCCCATCGCCACAACCAAGAATTCGCTTGTTCAGATCCTGTTCCGACAGTTCGAACATTGCCCGGTATTCTTCGAATGAGCGGCCCCATGGGACAATGTTTGCTAACTCCACCTTTGACCCTCCCTGGTCCTTATAGCGTTTTATACTATTTATTACCCTGCATAACCAAAGTAATCGTCGTAGTACATGCCTTCACTTGATTCGATGTCATCATCCTGAAATGCATCCATTCGTTCACTCTCAGAAGCCAGTCCCGCTGATCCAATTTTTGGAATGACACTATTGATGAAGGATTCAAGGGCTGACTTCACTAACCTATTTGCTTCATCAGAAAACATACCAAACTCATCTGGAAGCTCATACGAACCCACTGGTTCGATAAATGTACGATGAATGGCTTTACTCATTTTCTCCCTGACATCGGTATCCCCAATTTCTTCGTTGATTTTCCCAATTTTATCAAGGCTATTTAGTAACTGGCTAAGTTCATTCCCAATTGGATTCACTGGTGCTCCTTTGGTCACTTGGTTGGTCCTACTCACGAAAACTAAAGACACGGTATGCGCACATGGACTTCCAGTGCATTCTGTTGCGCCGTGCTACGAAGAGTACTCCATGATGAGCTCAGAGTGTCCGGTGTGTTCATCAATTTGCTCTCCAAGCAAAGTGAATCCGTGTTTCCCATAGAACTCAATGCTTGGAGTGTTTTCTTTGTAAACAGCAAGCTGCAAGCGCTCTCGCCTATTCTTAGCATCATCAATCAGGTCCGAACCCAGCCCCTTGCCCTGTAAGCCAGGCACTATGAAGATCGCAGCAAGGTTGTTCTCATAGAGGCTATAGAAGCCAACGACTTCTCCCTCAACCTCATACAAAAACGTCTCCGATGCAGGAATATACACTTCACGCATCTCACTAACCTTCGATGTCCAAAACGAAGAGTCTATGAAGTGATGGGCTTTAATCGATGCAGATAGCCAGATTTCCAAGACTTGATCAATATCGGCTGCCCGATAACCGCGAATCATTTGGTTACTCCCTGGTACTCATAACAGGAAGCAGACCTGGGGCCTGCTGTGTACTTCAGAATTAAGCGTCAGAGGGGTAGTTGGGATCCCTGACCACATTGTTAGACGTTGACCGAGTATTTGAGATCGCGCGCCTCATCTCCGGTCATTCCACGAAAACCCCAACAGTGGGATGGTTGCTCCTTGATAGTGACCTCAATATCCACGGGTGATATACCAACCGCGGACTCAATCTTGTTGAAGAGCTCCCTGATCAGAGCTTTTTGGGTCTCGGGAGTTCGCCCCTGCATCATATTGATCTCGATGGCCGTGTAGGCGGGTGTCCTGCCACCAGGGTAATAAAAATCCTCGGCTTCCATAGGGATAAAACGGTGAGCCCGTTTGTCTTCCGGCATACCCAGCACGGATTGCATACATCCGTGAATAACCTCAGAGAGCTGAGCCTTGATCGGGTTAAGGTGTTCTTTGATTCCATAGATGACTATCACGATGCCTCCTGCAATGTGTGACGCTAATAAATCGGTGTTCAACCAGAGCGTCCAGTAGAGGACAGGGGCCAGAGCGAACTTGATTGACTGGTCACAAATCAAGTACCTCCGTTTACTCCCGATGCTCTGTTATGAACTGACGCTCTATGACCTCATAGTGCTGCACCGAGAGGTCAGGCTCAAGCTGATAAACTTCATCTTCAGGATACAAGCGCGCTACCGAAATATCGTTGCCAGCAAAGGCCTCTATTGATTCGAGCTTGTCCCAGTATGTAATCAAAGTGAGCTCAACTTTATCATCAAAGGAGCGGCGAAAAATCTGTGCGCCGAGAAATCCGGGAGTCGCGGAAGAATCTTTGATCCCAGTTTCATAAAGATAGTCTGTAAACCCTTTACTGTGGACTTCTGGCACTCGGCATTTCCATTCTCTGGCGATAATTTGCATACACTATCCTTTAATTTGTAACGCTGAGCGCACTGGTGGCCTTGACGTAGCGAAGCGGAGGCAAGGAAATAACGTAATCGATTGATTTTATTGATTTTTATAGAAACTAGCTGCCAGCTTATCAGGAATATATGGCCAAAACACCTCCCAACCTTCTGACTTCGGGTAACGCCGTTGGTACAACTCCCTCTCTCCGCCACTAAGATGACCAAACCAATCCACAAAACTATACCAATAGTCTTCGCCTGGCCCCATTCGCCAGCCGATTGACCCCGGAGGAATCTCAGGATATTTCAGCCATGGCGGCAACATTTCACACTCCATTGCCCTACCCCTTTGTTCCCGAAAAACTCCGCATAACGCCCGCAGCATGCGCGCCCATGGAATGGAGGCGAAGGCACAATGTAATAGACGTCGCCGTGACTGTGATTGTTATATTCCCACCTCGGACACGTCTATGGTTTCAGGCTCATCGTGAGCTTGGCTAACCCACTCCCTCATTTGTTCATGGTCGAGGACAAACTGCATATATTCTGTAGATACCGGCGAGACCTTGACCCCGTAGGTTTTAAATCGCGACGCAACTGGAGCGAACATGCAATCTGCAATAGAGAACTCACCGAACAACCACGGGCCCGCACTCAAATAGGTTTCTCGGTACTGCGACCAGATTCGGTCTATCCGAGCTGTCTCTCGTTCAAGGGCTGCATTAAGAGGAAGTTTGCGTCCGATTGCGCGACAATTCATTGGCAATTGGCCTCGAATTTCTGTGAAACCCGAGTGCATTTCTGCGCAGCAAGATCTTGCTTCTGCTCGCGCACGAACGGAACTCGGCCATCCGCGGCCGTCCAGGTACTGCTCGGAAATATACTCACAAATTGCCAGCGAATCCCAGATGACCAGATCATTGTCTTTGAGAACCGGGACTTTCCCTGCATCGGTATGCTGGGCAAGCGCAGTGTATGTGTCGTCTTGATTCAGCGGAATCCGCACTTCCCTAAAAGGTAACTTGTGGACTGACAAAAGTAGCCAAGGCCTTAACGACCATGACGAGTAATTTTTATTTCCTATTACGAGCTCCAAAGTTCACTCCTTGAAATATAACGCTGGGCTTTGCGGCGGCTTTGTAGGAGCGAAGCGACGGAAAAACCGTCCGACAACAGCCCCTGGTTAGCTGATGAGCTTGGCCATTGCACGGTTTTGCGCTCCATCTCCGGTCTCGAGAGCATCTTTGACACCGGCCCGATTCCGCTCTGGTTGGTTCTGACTTGCTTTCAGCTTGCCCGTCAGAGCTTCAATTTTAATCTCTACGCCGACAATAGCCTGCACCAGACGTTCAGTGAAATCCGTTGGTGCATCATCCACGGACCAAGGAGCTACCATTTGCGACTCATGCTGGTTTGTTAGCTGCTCTAGATGATGTTTTAACCAGCTTAGATCCTCAATTATCCGAGCGCTACCTTGCACGTGGACAGCCAGGTAGTTCCATGTTGGGACAACCCGACCTGTCTCAACCTTGGTTGGGTACCATGAGGGTGAAACGTAAGCGTCTGGCCCCTGAAAAACTGCGAGCACTTGAGCTCCGCCCTGCATGCGTTTCCAGACTGGATTACTGCGGGCCAGATGACACTGAAGATATCTATGAGAATAGTTTGCCCCAGAGGTCAGATGAAAAGGTACGTGATTGGCCTCGATCCCTTCATCGTCTGCGATAACGAGTAGCCCAAATCCATAATCGCGAATGTACTGTTGAAGCTTCTCTTGGTCTTCTTCTTTGAAGTGATTCGGGACATACATCCTTTTATGCTCCTGAGTAGAGTCCTTGCGCAGCTACGCCGCGCTTTGCGGCTGGTTTGTAGCGCAGCGGAAAAGCAGTCCGACAACAGCGCTTGTTATGCATTTACAGTCCTTGCCAGTCCATGTAAGCGACAATAGCTCTTTCGTCTTTGGGGTATTTTGACGCAGCTTGGTTCCAATGGCGGATTAGGTCGATATCGTAAGCTGCTTTTGCGACCGCTATGGCGTAGTTTGCGCAGAATTCAGAAAAATCCGGATCACAAAGCCGCAGTAATTCAAGGGCGTCAAAATCTCGATGCAAGTCCAAAAGCACGGCTGCATAGTTATTGATAAGTAGAGAGCTGGTATCTCCAGATTCATAAGCTTGCTTGAGCAGCCCTGCCGCCTGCTCCAAACATTCAGTGAATCTGCTCTGGTCACTCCACGCCTGACTGTGCAGTTTTGCGGACTCTGCGATTACGTCCATGCTGGTACTCAATTTAGTGCATAACGCCTGCGTAAACGGCGGCTTTTACGCAGCGAAGCGGAGAGAAAGCCGTCCGGTGGAGGGCCTTCGGCCCGGAACGTATTTGACGCACTTGTTAAGTATTGCTCTCCGGACAACTACCCAAGAGATCAAATTCAAAGAATTTAGTATCGGGCGTTGGGTTGAAAAAATACGGCTCAGTTTCCCGAAACCCCATTAGCTCATACAGTTCTTGAGCTTTTTTCGTGGGCGGCACAGCATCCAGCACAACTCTGATATACCCAAGGCTTTTCAGCTTAATCAAAAGGTTATCCATGAGCTGACGCCCAAGCCCCCTACCCTGATACTCGCGCCGTACGTAAAGGCGCTTCACCTCTGCGGTGTGCTCATCAAGTTGCCGAAAACCAACCCCGCCGGCCACCTGCGATTGCACAATGGCAAACGTATATTGGCCACTGGGAAGCGAGAACAAAGCCTCGAGTGAGGCCATCTCGCCCTCAAAATCCTGATACGAAAGATCGATATTTAACCAATCCGCATACTCTAGAATGAGCGCTTTCAACTCTTCACTATCCGCGGGGAAGATCACATCCCTGATCATGATCACTGGTTCCATATTTTCGATTGCTGCTTAACGAAGCTGTAGAAAAACCCGATTCCGAGTCATTCCCAACGACTGATTCCTGTCATTTTTATCGCAGCCATCAAGTGGCCGATTACCGTGATTTCGATGCTCAGTCATTCGCTTCGGCCTTTTGGGGCTTCTGGAGCCGGCATTGCTGGTTTCCAGCCGGTACTTTTCCGGGACTTCCACTCTCGGCATTACGCCGCCATCCGCCCGTAATTCGCCAGCTTCTCAATATTGTGCACCAGGCAGTATAGCTGCCACTGGCCCTGCACCTTCTT
>NZ_ATWI01000008.1:992604-1045162 GCF_000421165.1 Marinobacter daepoensis DSM 16072 | reverse complement strand
GGGAATTCGCCTACTCGGGCGGTGAACTGCAATCCGCTTGCCTGGGGCATGACTTCGGTCCCTGAAGGTAATGTTTAACTGACTCATCCTGAGCAAGCACGATTATAACCACCGCCTTACAGAATACAAACTAACCATGCCTCATTCCTGAGGTACACTCCGCGCCGCTCCGCTTCTGTGCTGGTTCGACAGCCACACGGTCTGGTAGGGCTTCAGGGTCATCGATCCGGCCATATCCTCCACCGCCATTCCGGAGATCAGATCCACCCACCGGTCTGTCCCAATCAGATTGATATCGCTCAACGCCACCTCCTGCATCTCCGGGCTGATGTTATGGATACAAAATACTGACTGTTCCCGGCGCATACTCTGGCGCCAGAACCCAAACAACTGCAAACCCAGGTGCAAGGTAAATTGCGTGGCGTTTGGATGGAACGCTGATTGAGCACGACGTATGGCAATCAGGCGCTTCAACTCCCTGAAGGCCTTGCTGTGGTGGGTCAGTGGATCTGCGAGCGCTTCCTCCAGTTGCGACAACGGCCACTGACTGCGGTTAATGGAACGCAGGCGCCCGGTATGTTCCACCCGCGCCTGATCGTTCTCCGTGGCCAGCAAGCTGTGAATATAAAAGGCCGGAATGCCCTCGAGGGCCAGCATAATGGTATGCGCGCACAGGAATCGTGCGAGCTGCCAGTGATCAGCACCGCCTTCTGCGGTTCCTTTGAGGGCATCCCAGAGCGCAATGTTCACCTCATAGGGCTGGTCCCGCCCGTCGGCCGTCCGGCGGCAGGACACCTTGCCTCCGAACGACTCCATGGTGTTGATCAGGCGTTGCTTTTCATCTTCGGTCAGCAGGCCATCTGTAGGCCGCAGGCCGACCCCATCGTGGGAGGCAATAAAATTCAGGTAGGTGGTGCCCAGCTGGGCTGGTGGCATGCTCATCAGCCAGGTTTTCAGGTGGCGGCAATTACCCGTCACCAGCGTGTTGATCAGCAAAGGCGGCAACGAAAAGTTATAGATGGCATGGGCTTCGTTGGCATTGCCAAAATAGGTCAGGTTCTCCCGGTTGGGCACATTGGTTTCGGTGATCACTACCGCATCCGGCGTGTGATGCTCAATCAGCAGGCGCAGGATTTTGATCAGCTCATGGGTTTGCTGCAGATGAATACACGGCGTGCCCGGCTCCTTCCAGAGAAAGGCCACGGCATCCATCCGGAAAATCATCACACCCCTTTCCAGGTATTGGCGGATGATCCCCGCAAACTCCAACAGCACCTGCGGGTTGGCAAAGTTCAGGTCTACCTGATCTTCACTGAAGGTACACCACACATAGCGCTCGCCGTCGTCGGTCTGCACCGGGTTGAGCAAAGGCGAGGTGCGCGGCCGCACCACCTGGCTGAGGTCGTCTTTCGGGTTGCCTTCAAAGAAATAATCCTTACCCGGGTCGATGCGCTTCCTGTAGTTCGCGAACCATCGGCTGCGGGCCGACATATGGTTGATTACCAGGTCGGACATCAACTTGTAGTCCCTGGCAATGACTTCAATCTCCGGCCAGCCGCCATGGCTCTCGTTGACCGCCAGGTAATCCATCACCGAAAAGCCATCGTCAGAACTGAAGGGAAAGAACGGCAATATGTGCACCGCGGAAATGGTGTCTTTCAAACAGTCATCCAGGAAGCGCTTGAGGGTCACCAACGGCTTCTCGTCCGGTTGCTGGAGCGTGTCCGCGTAGGTAATCAGCAACACATCGGTCTCGTCCCAATGGTTCTGGTGGGCCAGTGGGGCGTCGGCATTGGGCGCCAGCCCCATGGTGGCCAGTAACTGCTCCGCCAGAAAGTCGCAATCTACCGAGGGATAGACGACCTCGAGCATACCTTGCATCTTGCTCTTCAGTGGCTGAGTCATGCCCGGTATTCCTGATTATCCATTTCGACAGCCTCCTGCAGTTGCTCTCGAATGTCCGGAATGGCACTGGTCACCCGGTTCCAGCTGGGGATGAAAGGAGTGTCCATGGGGTTATCCAGGAAGTAGGCGCCGGCGCGCATCACATTCTGGGCAAACAATTCCACTGCCTTTTCTTCCTTGTGCCGATCAAAGCCGAGCCCGTTGATCACGGCGTCGTTCTGATAGGTTTCCACAAAATCCAGAGCAATACGGAAATAGGTCGCCTTGATGGTGCGGAACTTCTCATTGGAGAACACTTCGCCATTGGTGGCCAGCTTGCGGAACAAGGCCTTGGCGATGTCCACGCTCATCTTGGACAGCCCACGGCTGACATCCTCCGGCGACAGCTCCTGATGCTTATGATCGTAGACATCAGCAATGTCCACCTGGCACAGGCGGTTGGTAGCGTAGTTTCGCTTCATCTCCGAGCGCACGCCAATCTCCAGCCCCCAGTCGCTGGGAATGCGCAAGTCGTTAATGACATCTGTGCGAAACGAGAATTCCCCGGCCAGGGGGTAACGATAGCTGTCGAGGTAGTCGAGAAAATCGTTCGGGCCGCAGACTTTTTTCAGGGCGCGGATCAGAGGTGTGACCAGCAGACGACTGACCCGGCCATTCATCTTGCTGTCGGCGACCCGAGCGTAATAGCCCTTGCAGAACATGTAGTTGAATCCAGGGTTGGCCACCGGGTAAATCAACCGTGCCAGCAGATCCCGCGAGTAGGTCAGAATATCGCAATCGTGCAACGCCACCGATTTGCTCACCCCGGAGGCCAGCACATAACCAAAGCAATACCAGACATTCCGCCCCTTGCCCATTTCGGTGGGGGCGAGGCCCTGCTCGCGAAGCTTGAGGTCGATGGCCCGCAAACGCGGCCCATCGTTCCAAAGCACCTTGTACGGCTGAGGCAGCTCGGAGAAGTACTCCAATGCGTGCCGGTACTGCGCTTCGTTGGCACGATCGAGCCCGATCACGATTTCTTCCAGGTACGGCACCTTTGCCAGCTCCTGGACAATGTGTTTCAGGGCGGAGCCTTCCAGCTCTGAATACAGAGACGGCAACACCAGTGACATGGGCCGCGCTTTACGGAACTGAAGCAGGTCGGCCTCGATGTCCTCTACCGGTCGTCGCACAAGATTGTGCAGGGTCGTTACTATGCCATTCTGGTAAAAGTCGCCCATGGCGCCCTCCTTTACTTTTGGCCACACCAGGCGGCCTAATAGCCGTACTCAAAAAGAAGATTGAGCACGCATTCATTCCAACCCTCCGGGCCGGGCTTCAGGGAGCGGATGGGGTGCTTCTGCGATGGCAACTGAACCTGATCGCTGTTCACCCCGCGAATCACCACCGGGATATCCGCGGCCTCCAGCATGCGCTGGTCGTTCGGGCTGTCGCCCAATGCGATGGTGACTATCGGCTCGCCCTGATAGTGCTCCCGGTATTGCTTCAGCAAAAAGCGGGCCCCCTCGGCTTTGTCGAAGCGCCCCATGGCGTGCCAGAAGCGGCCCCCCTGCACCAGACGGAGCCCCTCACGCTCCAGCGCCGCACTGAATTGGTCCAGCTCCGGATCGCTGCCCTGCCAGATCAGCGGCTCAGTACCCAGGCGCTGCCGGGCCCGAGAAGCCTCCACCTTATCCAGACCCGCAACCTCGGCCAGTTCCGTATCCGGCATATCTGAAAAGCCCCGAAACTGTGCACCCGCCTCCCTCTGCACCATAAGCGTGCGAAGAACCTGCTGGTGATCTGCTCCAAAATTCATCACCTGTTCTTCGGTGCGGCCCAGACAGCCCGCCGGGATAACCGCCGCCGCACCGTTCTCGACGATAAAGGGGGCCCGGATGCCCATCGTGTTTTGCAAATGGCGCATCTCGGCGGCGGTTTTACTGGAGTTGAAAATCAAGGGGATACCGTTGGTGGCGAGCTTTGTCAGGGCTGGCGATGCAGCCCGCCAGCTGTAGCTGTGATGGTCCAGCAAGGTGCCGTCCAGGTCGGTAAAAACAATCAGGTGTGGTTGCATTTGGATCACCTGCTCTGCAATCTGTCAGTAGCGTTCAACCCTATACATTTGCAGCATTCATACCAAAGTCAGGTCGTTTTATGAGCAATAACCGTTTTCAGGTGGAACATCGCTACCTGGAATTACCCGACAGCTTCTATAGCCGGGTACAGCCTTCCCCTCTCTCCGAGCCACGCATAGTCTGCTTTAACCACGCGTTAGCCAGCGACATGGGGTTTCATGTTCGTGATGAGAACGACTGGGCGGCCGTTGGTGCAGGCGCCGAACTTCTGGACGGCATGGAACCGGTCGCCATGAAATACACCGGCCACCAGTTCGGTATGTACAACCCGGAACTGGGCGATGGTCGAGGCCTGTTGCTGTGGGAAACCGTAGGTCCAGACGGCACACGCTGGGACTGGCACCTGAAAGGCGCGGGGACAACACCCTACTCCCGATTTGGCGATGGCCGGGCGGTACTCCGGTCAACCATTCGTGAGTATCTGTGCAGCGAGGCCATGCACGGGCTGGGAATACCGACTACCCGGGCGCTGTTTATGATCAGCGCGAGGAACCCGGTGCGTAGGGAGTCGATCGAAACTGCGGCCTCACTGATGCGGGTGGCAAGAAGCCACATCCGCTTCGGCCACTTTGAGTTCGCGGCCCATCATGAAGGGCCCGAAGCCCTGAAAACCCTTCTGGAACATGTTATTTCCCTTCACTTCCCTCACCTGATCAGCCTGCCGGAGGAGCAACGCTACGCCCGCTGGTTTGAAGAAGTGGTGGAACGCACCGCGAAGCTCATTGCCAATTGGCAGGCGATTGGTTTCTGCCACGGTGTGATGAACAGCGACAATATGTCGATTACCGGCGACACCTTTGACTACGGGCCTTTCGCCTTTCTGGACGATTTCGACGCAGGCTTTATCTGCAACCACTCCGACCATGAGGGGCGGTATGCCTACAACAGACAACCCCAGATGGGATACACCAACTGCCGGTACCTGGCAAATGCATTGCTGCCTGTTATGGGCGAAGACTCGGTTCGACTGGGCCTGAAGCGCTATGAGAGCGCCTACAACGAACATTTCAAACACCGGATGCTGGCGAAGCTGGGCCTTGAAGCCGAGGACGAGACGGATCTGACACTGATCATGGACACCTTCAGCCTGCTCCACGAGCACCGTGTGGACTACACCCGGTTTTTCCGGGGCCTCTCCAACCTGCATAAGCAAGGCACTGCGCCGATTCGTGACCTGTTCACAGACCGCAGCGTGGCCGACGAGTGGCTGGAACGTTACGAAGCGAGATTGCAGAAAGAATCACGCGCCCACGATGAGCGGGAATACGCCATGCGCCGGGTGAACCCGAAGTACATTCTGCGCAACTACCTGGCCCAGCAAGTGATCCTGGAGGCGCAGAATGGCGACTACGGGCCAATGAAGGAACTGCTCAGGGTGCTGGAGAAGCCCTTTGATGAGCAACCAGAGTATGAGAAGTATGCAGCCCTGCCCCCCGATTGGGGTAAACATCTGAACATCAGTTGCTCGTCCTGAGGGCTGATCACTTCACCAGGGCATCTTCCTGCTCCTTGACCGGCGCCAGCGCATCCAGCCTGGCGCCGTGGCGCATCATAAACAACACCAGAAGAATCGCGGGCACCCCCATCAGGCCTGCAATCAGGAAGAACTCAGCGTAGCCAAAGTTCGCCACCACAATCCCGGAAAAGCCTCCCAGAAACTTGCCCGGCAGTGTCATCAGCGAGCTGAACAAGGCGTATTGGGTGGCGGTGAACGAGGCGCTGGTCATGCTGGACAGCCAGGCAATCAGCGCCACATTGGCAATGCCACCGCTAAGGTTATCGGCACTCACCACCACCGCCAGTGCTGCAATATCAGGCGGCTGCTGGGCCAACACCACAAACAGGAGGTTGGTCGCCGCCGTCATAATCGCTCCTGCAAGCAGGATACGGCGAACCCCGTAACGAACCACTAACACGCCCCCAACCATAGAACCAACAATGGTCATGAAGAACCCGAACACCTTGGTCACATCGGCCACCTGGGTCTTACTGAAACCCATAAAGTTCAGGTAAAACGGATTAGCCATCACCCCCATGGCGATGTCGGAAATACGGTACACGGCTACCAGCACCAGAATGACCAGCGCAAGCTCCCGGTAACGCCGGAAGAAATCCAGAAACGGCCCTGCAACGGCAGCATAAAACCAGCCCGCCAAACGAGCCAGGCCAGGAGGGAGGTGGCCCCGCATTGCCGCTTCTTCTTCAACCCGGTGAGCAATATCCTGCGCCGCAGCAAAGTGATTGACGGCGGGCTCCCGCACCACCAGTACCGTCACCGTTCCCACGCCAACCAGAGCTGCCATCACCTGATATGACACCTGCCAGGACCAGTATTCCGCTATATAAAGAGCCCCGGCGCCGGCCACCAGTAAAGCCAGACGGTATCCAAAAATATAGGTTGCCGCGAGCGCAGCCTGCAGCCGCTCCTGAGCGATTTCAATCCGGTAAGCGTCGATGGCCACATCCTGCGTCGCCGACGAAAAAGCGACCAGCAACCCGAACAGGGCCAACGTTTCCGGAGCAACCAAAGGGTCAACCCGGGCCATCAGATAGAGCCCTGTGGCAATACCTGCCTGAGCCAGCAGAATCCAGCTGCGCCGTTTACCGAACAGGCGATCCAGCAACGGCAACTTAAGACGATCAACCACTGGCGCCCAGAACACCTTGATCGAATAGGTAATGCCCAGCCAACTGAAGAAACCAATGGTGGCGGTTTCCACACCAACGTCCGCCAGGCGGGCATTGAGCGTGGAAAAAACCAGAAGAAACGGCAAACCAGCCGAGAACCCGAGAAACAGCATGGCGATCACTTGCCAGCGGGTATAGGTGTATATCGTGTCCCGGATCAGGGCCAGTGCGTTGCGAGGAAGAATAGCAGCCTCTCCGGATCAGTCGCGGAAATTGTTGAACTGCAGGGGGATATCCAGCTCAGCTTCACGCAGCATGGCGATGGCCTGCTGAAGATCGTCCCGTTTTTTACCAGTCACACGCACTTTGTCACCCTGAATGCTGGCCTGGACCTTCATTTTCTGATCCTTGATCATTTTAACAAGCTTCTTGGCCATATCGGTTTCAATCCCCTGCTTCAGGGTGAAATGCTGTTTGACCAGCTTGCCCGCTTTGCTTTCGCCGTCTTCCGACAAAGCACGGGTATCAATATCACGTTTGGCAAACGCCATGCGCATCATGTCGACCAGCTGCTCCAACTGAAACTCCTGCTCAGCACTGAGCGTCAGACGCTTGTCTTCAAGTTCAATGTCGGCTTCTACGTTTTTGAAGTCCCAGCGATTGCCCAACTCACGCTTAGCCTGATCCACTGCGTTTGTGACTTCGTGCATTTCGATTTCTGAAACAATGTCAAAAGAAGGCATAGTCGTTATTCTCCAATGGCCACCGAGGAGTATACTGTGGCGACAATTTGATTACGGATGTTCAAAGCCGCCAAGAATACCAAGAGCTGTGGCGAACCGCATCTGACAATGGACTGGTTAGAAGTAGACAAACAATGCCAAACCTGGATCTTCCCATTCTCGTCGTAGACGACGCCAAGTTCAGCAGTATGGTGGTCGCCCGTACTCTGCGAAATGCCGGCTACCGCGACATACGCATTGCCAACAATGCGCCCGCGGCGCTCGCGCTGATGGATCAACGCCCGGTCAGCGTGCTGATTGCGGACTGGCTTATGCCGGAGATGGACGGCCTGCAACTGACCGACCAGGTAAGGCAACAGGACGAACAGAACAATCACTACACTTACGTCATTCTGCTCACCGCACGAGAGAGTGTCGAAGCCCTGTCGGAAGCCTTTGATCGTGGTGTCGACGATTTCATCTATAAATCAGACATGACGAAACAACTGATCCCCCGCATCTTTGCCGCGGATCGCATGGCCGACCGGCAAAATACCCTGCTCCGCGCGAACGCTCTCCTGGTGGAAAACAACCGGGAACTGGAATCCAGCAACATCATCGATCTGGAAACAGGGCTGACCAACAGCAAGTACGCACGCCAACGGCTGCAGAAGACACTGCGCCATGCCGAGTCCAGAGGCGGATCAACTGCCTACGTTATGTGTGGCATCCGTAACTGGCAAGATCTGAAACGCAAACACCCTCCCAGCGTGATGAGTGAACTGTCGGTGGGCATCGCTCGCCGTCTGAGCACACTGATTCGACCCATCGATGCCCTGTGCCGGATTGGCGACAACCAGTTTGTGATTGTGTCTTATTTTCCAGACAGCGATCACTGCACCACCACGGCTTTCCGTCGCATCTACGACGGCATCAACCACAAGGCCCTGAAAACCACTGCAGGCTTTATCTCCGTTGAGGCCGGAATGGTTTTGTGTAAAGCCGATGCGCAGAATGGAACGCCCTCCGTACAGGACGTAGAGCGCACCGCCGTCCAGGGCCTGGTGGATGCTTATGAAACCCGGAGATTCACAGAGACCGCTCCAGAAATACGGGAAAGCGTGCAGTAATCACAATCCGTAACACTGGGACACACATCACAAACAGACACCAAAGATGATCCCGTTTATTCTGGAACCGTGGAATCAAGCAGTATCCACCCATGGCGGAGGAGCCGTGTAGTACCTCCGCCGCCATCCGGGTACTCTCCACAGGATTAACGAATTTTTCAGGCACTTTCGTTCTTTCCGAATTTTATTTTAAGCCAGCTCTGTTGAGCTGGCTTTTTTATTGCCTTCGGAAGTCTCCCGGCGTTTGTCCCGTTGCCGCCTTGAACTTTCGATGAAACGAGGTGGTCTCACTGTACCCCAGGCGTAACGCAATATCCGGAATACCCATCCCTGTATTGAGGAGATAGTCTTCAGCCATCTGTTGTCGCACCTCATCCAACAGTTTCTGATATGACACCCCTTCCTGGCTCAGTTTTCGTTGCAGTGTTCGGCTGGTCATTCCCAGATCTTCCGCAACCATGTCCTGGCGAGTAATCCCATCGGCCAACTGCTTCTGAATGCTTTGCTTTACCTGAGAGGTAAGGTCGGTGTCCGTATCCAGCAACGCCAGTTGTGACAATGCGTGAGCTTCCAGAGTTTTGCGCAATAACGGATCAGGCTGGCGCAGGCGTGTCGCGAGCAACGACTGGGAAAAGGTCACGCTGTTCTCATCAGAACCAAACTCTACCGGGCACCCCCACCGATCGTGATACGCCTTTTCATGCACCCCGCCTGGGGAAGCCCGGCATAACCGCACACAAAGAGGCGAAGCCTCATCACTGTCTGCCAACCATCGCGCATAATTGATCCACGACGCGAACACATTATCCACGACCTGCGGCCAAACGACAGGATCCGTAAAGTTGCAGGTCCAGATCAGCGACGCAGACTCCCCCTTCATTTTCAGCCGCGTGGTGCCCATATCGCCCACCAGCTTTTCGTACGGGGCAATACGTGTGACGGCCTCCCCGAGAGTCGCGCAGCTCATAGTGATATAGCCCAACACGCTGTAGGACCCTGGCTGAACGTAATCACCGGTTTCCAGCCCCAAGACCGGGTTGTCAGTATGCTCCGCCAGTGCGTGAATAAAGGCCTGGAGCTGCTCACCTTCGATTCGCCCCTCATCAGAATCAAGAATCCCGGGTTTCAGCCCGGCCAGCGTAAACATGGGGGCCACGGCAATGCTCTTGGCATCGGCATAGCGAACATACTGCCGCAAAGCGGCGACGGAAGCGGTACCCAACGGGTTCATGATAGCGGCATTCGTTATTGGAATTATCTGGAAAGTATAAACAAAAACGCCCGGTTATAAACCGGGCGTTTTCAGGCTTTCAACAAACAATCAAAGCTTGCGACCCTTGCCGGCGGCAATCCGAAGGCGCAGGGCGTTCAGCTTAATGAAGCCTTCCGCGTCTTTCTGGTCGTACGCACCCTGATCTTCTTCAAAGGTAGCGATCTTTTCATCGAACAGGGAGTCGTCGGACTTACGGCCAACAACGTCGACGTTACCCTTGTACAGTTTCAGGCGAACGGTGCCGTTCACGTACTCCTGGGTGTTATCGATCAGCGCCTGCAGGGCTTCGCGCTCCGGCGACCACCAGTAGCCGTTGTAGATAACGTCGGCGTAGCGCGGCATCAGACTGTCTTTCAGGTGAGCCACTTCGCGATCCAGAGTGATGGACTCAATGGCGCGGTGGGCACGCAGCATGATGGTACCGCCCGGGGTTTCGTAACAACCGCGGGACTTCATGCCCACGTAGCGGTTCTCAACGATATCCAGACGGCCGATGCCGTTCTCGCCAGCCAGCTTGTTCAGCGTTTCCAGCACAACGTGCGGCTTCATGTCCTGACCGTCGATGGCCACAATGTCGCCCTTGCGGTAAGTCAGCTCAACATACGTCGGCTCGTTCGGAGCGGCTTCCGGAGACACACTCCAACGCCACATATCTTCCTCGGCTTCTGCCCAGGGATCTTCCAGATTCATGCCTTCGTAAGAGATGTGCAGCAAGTTGGCGTCCATGGAGTACGGGCTCTTGCCCTTCTTCATTTCTACCGGGATGTTGCGCTCTTCACAATACTTGAGCAGCTTCTCGCGTGAGTTCAGATCCCACTCACGCCAAGGGGCAATTACTTTGACGCCCGGCTTCAGCGCGTAGGCACCCAGCTCAAAACGAACCTGGTCGTTACCTTTGCCGGTCGCGCCGTGAGAGATGGCATCGGCACCGGTTTCGTTGGCGATTTCCACCAGACGCTTGGCAATCAGCGGCCGCGCGATGGAAGTGCCCAGCAGGTATTCACCTTCATAGACGGTGTTGGCGCGGAACATCGGGAACACGTAATCGCGCACAAACTCTTCACGCAGATCCTCGATGTAGATTTCCTTTACGCCCAGCGCTTCCGCCTTGGCACGCGCCGGCTCAACTTCCTCGCCCTGACCAATGTCGGCGGTGAATGTCACCACTTCGCAGTTGTAGGTATCCTGCAACCACCGAACAATAACGGAAGTATCCAGGCCGCCGGAGTAAGCCAGCACCACCTTTTTGATATCAGACATCTGTGTGCTCCAGACTGAATAGAATGGATGTATTGAAAAGAAGGTCGTTATTGTACGGGATGGCGGGGGGAATGGCTATAAAACCCCTACCCGGCAGTTAGATAGGGGCAACACAGTGGGAGAAGAACCGCAGCGTTAACCTGCGGTTTGCGAAGGCTGTGAAACAACTTCCTCACGGATGCCATCCCAGCCTTCTTTCATGGAACGGAGTAGCTCCAAAACCTCATCCAGTTTCTCAAGATCATTCCTGGCGCTGGCTTCTAGCAAGGTGCGCTCCATATAGTCGTATAGCGCTTCCAGCCGTGCGGCCAAATCACCGCCCTTCTCAAAATCCAGAAAAGATCGCAGCCCGCCAATAATCTCTATGGCCTTGTTCAGCAACTGGGCCTTGCCACCGTAATCCTTTGCCTGCACTCGGGCTTTGGCCATGTTGATGCGTTCAATGGCACCGTTGTACAACAACTGAATCAACTTGTGCGGATCGGCATCGGTGATGCTCGTTTGAGTGTTGACCCGTTGGTAAGCTTGCAAACCGTTCATAATTAACCTCGTGATGCACTAACGGGCGCTTGCCGGTCAGTTGCTGTTCCGGTTGTTCTGCGGAGCCAGGGCAGCCAATTGCTGACTGACATAATCTCTCGTGCTGTTAAGCTGGGCGATTAAAGAGTCAGCCGCCGTAAACTGTTTGACCAACCGATTACGGTACGCCTCTATTCGCTCTTCAAGCTTAATCTGACTTTCCTGAATATTCTCCAGTTCACGGTTGAGACTGGCGGTACGGGATTCGAGTTTGCCATCGGCGCCTACGAAACCGTTGACCAAGTCAACCATGCTTTTGCCGACACCTTGCACGAAATTGATCGAACCACGGGCACCAACCTGATCACCCAGCACACGCACCTGAAGGCCGGAAGCCGGGCCCGCATCGCTTCCCAAATACAATACCTGACCGTCGCCCTTGGCAACCCGGCCATTGATCGTGCCTGCAACATCTTGCCCCGCGACACCTTCGGCGACAGCCAAACCAAGCTGAGCGCCATCTTCCACCGAGGTGATGCTCACGCTGGATTCCGAGCCATATTTACCCGACGTAAACGTCAGCCGGTTGTTACTATCCAAACCAACCTGTACGGAGTCGCCCGAGGCCCTTAACGCCGCGTTACTGTCGAGCTGGGCCTGAATATCGGCAACCAGATCCTGAGCCGACAAGTTACTGCCTTGGGTCAACTGCAAATTAATTGTAGTCGCGCCATTAATCTCGAGACTCAGCTCATCATTGCTGGAATCAATTGTTACGGTACCGGCCACGGCGCTGCCGCCTACCAGCTCACCGCGGGTGGCCGCCTGGGTAACATTGATGTCGTACTTCCCCGGTTGAGTATCAGACCCGCTGCGAACAAACTCAACCTGGGCATCCGTCGTCCGCCCCTGCTCCGCAAAAAGGGCTGTCACATCATCCGGATTACTTTTCAGCTGAGCCTCAAACTCCTCACGATCAAACTCCAGTGCGCCGGTTTTCGGGTCGGTTGAAATCCCAACATCCGCCAGGCTTCGAACGCTGGCATTCTCCAAACCTGGAATCACTCCGGTAAGAATCTGTCGCATCTGACTCTGCAACGCTCGAACCGTGCCGTCACCATTCAACAGCCCAGCCACTTCAGTCTCTGCGTTGTAACCCGCCAGGCCACTGATCGTCGACTGCAAAGCGTTGTATTTGTCCACAAAACCCTGAACACGATCCGCAACCGCTGCGAAATCCTGGGTGACCTTTACCGATGAGGTCCCCACTTCTTTAATATCAAAAGACAAGCCATCAATGACATTCTCGAAATTGTTGGTCGCCCGGATAACTTCAATCCCGTTTATTTTCATCACCGCATCCGATGCGGCGATGGTCTCTTCAAAGCCAGCACCAGTGTTCATACCAGCATTAAAAGCAAAGCGGGAAAGCCCGGCACCATCTTCATTGTTGTTGTCGCTGTCATTAGCGGTAATGCTAACGGCATTGGCTGTACCGGTTTCATCGGCGGACAACACCAACTGAAAACCACTACCGGTATCAATCACTCCGGCCGACACACCCGCATCGGAATCGTTAATGGCATTGGCCAGACCTTGCAGGGAATTATTGCTGCTATCAATGGTGATGGTGGTGGTTTTGTCACCTACAGAGAACGTGAGGCTACCTTCGCCCACCGGCGCCGTGTCGCGATCGGCAAACACATCCCGGGATGCCAGCGCCTGTGCCGCCGCCAGGCTGGTAACATCCAGACTATACGTGCCCCGGCTGGCCGTAGCGCTATCGACGGATACACCAATATTTTCATTGGAAGAAGAGGCAGAAAATACCTTCAGATTGTCGGCGGCACTTAACTGGCGCATGGGAAGTCGCAGCTCTGTAATAGCGCTGCGCAACCGACCATAGGCTGACAGCATGGCTTCCGCCCGCTCGGTTTTCTGCGTTAGACGGATATCCGCCGGTTTGCGCTCTGCCGCAACCAACTGATCCACCAAGTCTGACGTTAGAACACCAGACCCAATCCCCAATGATGAAATACCCGCCATAACCATGCCTCCTCAAGGGGGCCGCTTTCCTTTAATAAATCTGTTAACGGCCGCAACCGGCAAAACTTTGCCTTAATTGTAGCGCCAATATGTAACAGATCGTAACCAGGCACTACCTACGAGCCCGCGCCTAAAACCGCAAACACCGCCGAACCCTCCCGGGTGCGGCGGTGCTGAAATACCGTTGCTGTCATCCGCGCAAAAGCGGCAAGCTTTTACACTTTAATGTTGAACAACGTCAGCGGTTCATCCTGCTGCAATTTTTCTGCCAACCTCAAAGCTACTTCATCGGGAATCTGGCGAATCACTTCCTGGGTTTGTTGATCAACCACCTTTACAATCGTCTGCCCCAAGTCATTATCCACTTCAAACTGCAAATCCCGCTGCACGTTCTGAACAAAATCGTTCAGCTGGCTAACCGCCTGGTCCAACTCTTCACGCTGCGCTTCGTTATGCCCCTTCAGCGTATCCGCCTGGGACGTTTCGTTAGCAACATTCGAGCTAGGAACCTGGCGCACGCCGGCAGCTGAAGCAGCAAGGTCAGGGGCACTCCGGCCCTCGGCCTGAGATGACGACAGCGCCTTCACCGGGGCCCGATCACTGGTGTTCACCAGCTTCAGGCTCGGGTTGTTCAGGTTAACGTCATTCATAGCTTTACCTCGCTATCCTCAAACGGCGGATGGCCGGAACACGATGGCTCCGGCCGTCACCGTCATGCCCTTACTGCAGGAGAGAAAGAACCTGTTGCGGACGGGCGTTCGCCTGAGCCAGGACGGAGATACCGGCCTGCTGCAGCACCTGGGATTTGGCCAGGTTGGCGGTTTCTGCCGCAAAGTCAGCGTCCAGGATACGGCTGTTGGAGGCGCTGAGGTTTTCGACAGACGTACCCAGGTTGGCGATGGTGGACTCAAAGCGGTTTTGGATAGCACCGAGCTCGCCACGTAGACCATTAATACTGTTGAGAGCCGAGTCCACAGATTTAATCGCCGAATTTGCATTTTCAACGGTATCGATCTTCACATCAGCAATCGTGCTATTCAGATCAACCGCTATAACCCCCGGGCTACCAAGCTGAGCAGCATCAGTTGCACCACCCACTTCGATAGACTCAAGCGCTTCCAATGTTACCTGACCGATTGCTGTAGCCGCAGTGCCTGCACTATCAACCGCAGTGCTAGTTGAGCCGTTGACCATTGCAGTAATACCACCGGAAGCCGCCGTTCCTGAACCACCATCAGTTAACGTTTGTGTTACTTCGATGTTACGTCCATCTGCCGCGGTAAATACAACATCCCCATCCTTGTTTTTGCTAGCGACAACGCCTGTCGCTGCAGACTCTTGGTTAACATCCGCGATCAACGCATCTGCATCAATACCTGAAGACAAATCAGACACTGACACAACGGTCTCTCCGTTTATTTCAAGAACATAGGAGTCATCCCCATCTCCAGCGATAGCGCCAAAGGTCAAGGTCTGCTCGTTCGTCGCTGTTGCAGTCAAACCTTGCACAGAAGCCTTGTTAATCGCCTCAACCACTGACTTCGCCGAACCGTCAGAAGAAGCTCCGACGGTCACAGTCTCGCCCTGCCCAACAGTTATTTCCAAATCTCCGGTCAGGGCCGTTCCTGTAGCCTGCAACTCTCTGGAAGCGATTGATCCAATCTGATCCGCCTTGGCACCTTGGCTCAAGTTAATGCCGATTGTTTCGCCGGCGTTAGCACCTACCTGGAAGTTTTGTTGGCCAAAAGTACCATCCAGAACTTTAAGGCCGTTGAACGCTGTTTGCGACGAAATCCGGTCAATCTCGGCAATCCGCTGCTGCACTTCGTCATTCAACGCTTGGCGATCGGACGCACTGTTGGTGGCGTTAGCGGACTGAACCGCCAGCTCACGAATCCGCTGCAGGTTATTGGTAATCTCGTTCAACGCCCCTTCTGCAGTCTGGGCCAAGGAGATCCCGTCATTCGCGTTTCGTGTCGCGACATTCAAGCCGGAAATTTGAGACTGGAAGCGAGTAGAAATTGCCAGACCAGCGGCATCGTCTTTGGCCGAGTTAATACGAAGACCAGAAGACAAGCGCTGCAGCGCCTGGTCATTCATGCCCTGAGACTTGCTCAACTGGTTCTGGGCGTTAAGGGATGCAACGTTAGTGTTAATACCGAGAGCCATAATGCTTCTCCTTCGACCGATGTCGTTATTTCATGGAAAAGGTTTGGCGCCCGAGTTCTGAGTTGGGAGCGCCGCCCTGTTACTCCACTTAACGGCACGCCACCCGGTTGCTTTAGGAAAAATATCCGAGATTTTGTAAAGGAATGTAAAACGCGCAGATTGCAGGCCACCTCAAGAGTCTCTCGTCCGGATAAAGACATCTCAGCAAGCTCGCTGAAAGCGGCAACCCCTTTCCTTTCTCCGAGTCAAATTTCCAGCACCCCCTTTCCCATACATCCAGAATACAAAGACAATTCAACAATAAAAACAGTGCAATACCGCCAACAAATAGAAACTGGCACACCCTTCGCTTGGTACACAGCAAAACGGCAATTTAACGAATTTTCGCCGGCGAGGGTTCCCCTTCAAGATCGGGCACCAGGCTTCCGGCACCTCTGAGCAGGGAGAATTGATATGCCTCAGGTCATCAATACCAACATTGCGTCGCTGAACGCTCAGCGTAATCTGAACGCCTCACAAGGGCAGGCCAACACCGCACTTGAGCGCTTATCGTCTGGCCTGCGTATTAACTCGGCCAAAGACGATGCCGCTGGACTTGCCATCTCGGAACGCTTCCAATCCCAGATTTCCGGCCTGAATCAGGCACAGCGGAACGCGAACGATGGCATTTCTCTGGCGCAGACGGCTGAGGGGGCAATGGATGAAATCACCAACAACTTGCAGCGGATTAGGGAACTGGCGGTTCAGTCCGCCAACGCCACGAACAGCATTTCGGATCGGCAGGCCCTGAACCAGGAAGTTCAGCAGCGGATCGAAGAAATTAACCGGATTGCGAGCCAAACGTCGTTTAATGGCCTGAAGGTGTTGGATGGTACGTTTGGAGTTCAAACCTTTCAGGTAGGCGCGAACACAGGTGAAACCATCGGCATCAGCGGGCTCGACTCTCGTGGTAGCAAACTCGGCTCGGTGTTAGGCAAAACTCAGGATTTTGTAACTTCAACAAAACCGGTTCCCACCACAACCGAAACCGTAGACCTGGCCTTCGCAACGGCGGCAGGAACGGTAACGATTGGATCATCGACACTTGCGGTCACCTCTGGCGACCTGACCGATCTCGCCAGTCTTGTTACGGCCATAAACGGCCAACTAACAACCGATGGTTTAACAAACATTGCTGTCACCGAAGATAACGGCAAGCTTGTTATCACAAACTCCACCGGCGAGGATGTAAAGGTCAACCTTGACTTGACCGACGGTGGCACTCCACCACAAGAATTCAAACAAAATGTGAACGCGCTCGGTGGCGGGCTGGATGCCTTCTTCAAAGCCGGTAACACTGCCACATTTGACTTCACTGTTAACGGTGTCGCTTTTTCTGTAGAGGACGCAGGATCTCTTAATGACCTGGTAGGGGCCGTCAATGCGCGCTCAAACGAGACAGGCGTCAAAGCCAACCTTGACAAAACCAATGAAGAAGTCATCTTTTCGTCAACATTTGGCACGGATTTCGACGTTACCATTGCAGCCGACCTGGATAGCACTGGAGTCGATGATATCAACTTCAGCGAATCCTACACTGCTGCAGCGAATACGGTTTCACTGAACGATACAGACATCTCTACATCGGAAGGTGCAGACCAGGCTATGATTGCGATCGACTACGCCATTGATCAAATCAACGGCTACCGCGCTGAACTCGGTGCCGTCCAAAACCGTTTCGAGTCCACTATCGCCAACCTGGCCACAACGTCCGAGAACCTTTCCGCCTCCAATAGCCGAATCCGGGATGCCGACTTCGCGAAGGAATCCGCTGAACTGGCCAGAACCCAGGTTCTGCAACAGGCTGGCCTCTCTGTTCTCGCTCAGGCAAATGCCCGCCCACAGCAAGTATTGCAGCTACTCCAGGGCTAATCTGAACAAACAACCATTAACGCGGCCGGGCCAACAACCCGGCCGTTTTTTTTATTCCATCCCATCCAAAACTGGCACACCTTTCGCAACACTTGTTCAAACCCTGGCAAACCGTCACGAAACTGCAGACCTTTGCCGCATCGGATATTGGCTGGTAACGAGGTGTTCCATGCAAGTACAACATCACAACGCTCATCTTCCCCACTCCGTTAAGGCGCAGGTTGCACGTTTGGTGTTGCAGGCCAACCTGGCCTATGGGGAGTCCAACAATCAGGAGAGCTCCTACGTTCAACGGCTGAAAGAGCGTCAAGCGTGTCGGGAGCATCTTGGCCAGGCGTTATCCCTTGATGCAGACAACGCTGCCGCGCTGGGGTTACTGGGGCGAGTGGAGCTGGATGACGGCCACCTCGAAAAAGCGTACGCACTTTTCAATGCCAGCCTGAATCAACATCCCGGACAGGCTCAGCAGTACTGCAATCTCGGGTACTGGGCTCTGAAAAGCGAACGACCGGCCCAAGCTGAAGCGTATTTTGTTCAGGCTCTGGAATACGATCGGCAATCTTCCGCCGCTTTCTGTGGCGTCGCCCACGCCAAGCGTTTGCAAGGCCAGTTTGATGTTGCCTACCTCCATTACCGCAAGCTACTGCAAACCGGCTCGGAATGGGGCTCCATCTATTCTGGCATGCTCACCTGTGCCCGGCACCTTCAAGTACACAGGGCAGACTCCGATCTGGCTCAGGATGCTATCGCCCTGCTACGACACGAAGGCCTTCCTCACCAGGAAATCGGCCGGTTTGTCGGCGCCATCATTCAACAGCAGTACGACCTGGACAACCCAAGCTTTCAGGTAATGCTGGACGCAGCCGCCGAGGATGAACTGCTGATTCTCGCACTTCAGAAAACCCTGATGCCAAACGCGGCGGTTGAAGAACTGGTATCCCTGCTACGCCGCGCAGTTATGGCGGAAGTTGCGCATACCGCAACGCTGAGGGACGAATTACAACCACTCTGCCTTGCAATCGCACTGTATGCGGAGCGCTCCGGTTTTGCCATTGCAGCCGAGGACGACGAGGAGCGGCTGGCCAGCACCATCAATGAAAGCCTCTCGGCACAGCTCGCCATGGGCGACCCTCAAGATGCCCTCACCGGCTCCCTGATGGTCAGTGCCATGTACGGAGCCCTGTTTCACCAACGCTTCGCCGTTCAGCTTGGCGCCTGGAACCTCATGGACTGGCCACTGGGCCTGCAACCCGTCCTGTCGACCAGCTACTACAGTCGTGCCGAAGAAGAAGCCATCAAACAGAACTTTGATGAAAAAGCCGAAGAACTTTGTCTGGAAAAAGCTGACGTTCCGCAAGCCTGGCCATCCTGGAGCAAACTGGCCCATCGGACAGAAACCAGCCTGAGAACCGTCATGGCTCAGGAGCTTGACCTCAACACCGAACATTTGCCCACCACCCTTCGGGTTATGGTGTGTGGCGCTCAATCCGGGCAGAGAGCCCTGGAGCTGGCGCAATACCTGGACGACGTAGAGGTGATTGCTGTCGATGAATCTCTGGCCAATATTGCCAAAGGTACCCGGATGGCCCAGAAACTGAATATCGGCAACATCGTGTTCTGGCCCTGGTCTATCGCCCAACGATTTGTTGCTGACGGTCATCAGGTGCACTGGATCGACATAGGCCGTCTACCCTCCGCAGCCCTGACACAGCTCTCACTGGCAGCGCTGATCAACAGCGCAAGCCATTCGGGAGCTATTGTGCACCTGCATACCGCTATAGATGAACAGACACCGGGCGACAAACAGATCCGCCGGCTGATACACGAGCATAATCTGCAGCCAGGCCGAACGTCTCTGCGACAACTGCGTCGCATGGTTCTGGCCAACCGACAGGATGCGCTGTGGACCGATCTGCTTCAGGATGAGAACTTTTACAGCCTGGGAGGCTGTCGGGACCGCTGGTTCCGCGCGCAGGATAGCCGCCAGCTTGAGGAGACACTTGCCCTGCTCAGCAACGAAGTGGAATGGAAACTGGTGAAAGCACGGGATGAGGATGGGCACAGCCTCGCAACAGGCCCGGTACAGCGCCAGATTCAGGCCGAGGTGCTTGGCAGTGAAGTGCAGAGCCTGATGGGACAAAACCTGAGCGTGTACTTCCAGCGTCGGCGATAACCGACAAAAGGCCCCGGAGCGTTCCGATAAACAGCACTCCGGGGTCTATTTTCCATTACAGATAGGGAACCAAAGACTCTCCATAGAGGTGCAAATCCTCAAGAATCTGCTGCTTCTTCGGCGTCAGCTCAGGGGCCGATGCCAATCGCTGCAACTCACGGCCGTATAACTCAAGCGAGCGCCAGCCTTGCTTCGGCTGCATTAACCGCTCCGCTCTGAACTGCTCCCAACGCTCCATTTCTTCACCGAGCAGGGTGTCCGGATAGTTTCTTGCCCGATAGCGAAACAGCATCTCTGGCAGTCGCTCATCGTCAAACCGCAACTCCTCCTCCCCAAGCGCAGCTACGGGTTGCGTAAGTAACCAGTTAAGCTTCTCCCGGTCGGTTTTACTGATAAAACCTCCGGCGTACAGCTGCTCATCCGGGTCCGTCAGATCACTACCCTGAAAATCCTGCTCGAAGGCCTGTGCAATCCTGGCCGACAACTCAGGCGCCCTTCGCAATTTAGCCAGGTTTGCCCGCAGCACCTCCCCATTAAGTTCCAGTTCCGACAGCCGTTCCGGCGACAGCGTAGACAGCATGGCTGCAGGTGCCAACACCGGGCATTTATTCAACTGCACCCCCTTCAGCGGGAACCTGCTTATGCCTTCACCCAACTCAGCCTGGCTGGTGAATACCCGCTCCCGGATTTCTTCGACAGAGGCGTTAATCAACTCTGTCGGGTCTTCACGAAGGTCGTATACGATCACCTGATTCTTGTTGCTCAGACTCTCCGCCAAGGGAGCAACCAATGCACAACACCCACGTGCTGCCGGG
Organism: Marinobacter daepoensis DSM 16072; assembly: GCF_000421165.1. GTDB lineage: Bacteria > Pseudomonadota > Gammaproteobacteria > Pseudomonadales > Oleiphilaceae > Marinobacter > Marinobacter daepoensis. The sequence goes on along the minus strand of NZ_ATWI01000008.1, from coordinate 1,024,494 downwards.
TATTTAGCTGAAATGTGAAACACTGGCTTCATGGTGCCGGTGTCCAGCATTTGCCGTGCAGAGTGCTTATCCTTATTGTTCAGTACGAACTCGAACAACTTCGGCTGTTTTTCCTTGATCATCTTCGCCACGGCAATCGTCGCCAGCACATCCGACATCGCATCGTGAGCGCTCTCGTGAGCAATGCCGTTGGCCACCGTCAGCTCTTCCAGCCTGAAACTCGGGCTGCCATCGTCTTTCTTAGGCCAGTTGATGCCATCCGGGCGCAAGGCATAGGTAAGCCGAACCATATCAATGATGTCCCACCGGGAATTTCCGTTCTGCCATTCTCTCGCGTAGGGATCGCGCAGATTCCGGTAGAGCGTGTGGCGGGTTACTTCATCATCAAAACGGAGGCTGTTGTAGCCAACAACACAGGTGCCCGGCTGGCTGAATGCCTCGTTAATCTGCGCAATGAACTCCGCTTCCGGAAACCCGTCTTCAAGCGCTTTCTGGGGCGTAATACCTGTAATCAGGCAGGCCTCAGGAGAAGGGAGGTAATCGTCTGCCGGCTTGCAGTAGATCACTAATGGGTCTTCGATCACGTTAAAATCCGCATCAGTGCGGACACCAGCGAACTGAGAAGGCCGGTCATGGACCGGGTCTACCCCGAAGGTCTCGTAATCGTGCCAGTAAAAAGAGCGGATCAAGGCAAGACTCCTGCTTATTGGTTCAAGGGCAGAAGTCTATCAAAATCAAAACAGCTTAGTCCCCATATCAACCTGATGAGTACGCAACCTGTCGATACCATTGGGACCAACCATCTGACTTAGATCGACCGTCATATCAGTGGGCAAGTTGATATAGACGCCCTTCCCAACGCTGATGGTATTCGCGCCATCCAGCGTTTGCCAGGCGACCCCGTCATCACGCTGAAAGCCTATGAAAAACGCATCCGTAAACCCGATGGTACCGTCAGCACTGCCGTTATCTTCTCCCACCGTCAAGGATTGCAGATGTGTCAATGGCGCGCAATTGGCACCGGCCACACAGGAGTTCGAATCAATACCGATGTGGGAGGCCCGGTAATTCGTTGCCGCGCCGCCATCTCCATCAAACAGGTAGGTATCGTAAACCGTCCCGGTCGAATCCTGGACTTTCAACCCTATATCACCACTGAAACTGGTGGTATGAGACGACACAGACCCTCGAGCCTGACCGAACCCCATCCTGAACCCAGCCAGCCCGGCAGCATCCTCTGCCAACTCGATATAGGGCATGCGCCCCTCAAAAGGAATGTCATCGCCGGCATTGTAGGTTCGACCATTGAAGGTTTCACCATCCGAACGGGCGATGTGGCCGAGCGCCAGATGAGTGGCAGCGAAATCCGTGCCACCATTGATCTGGCCCGCCTGCAAATCGTCAATGTTCACCCGGGTTTCCACATCCATGGTCAGCGTCATCCGCGTGAAATCGTGATTCTGGCCGGGAATATTCTCAATCTGCATAAAAGCCTGCCCTGTTACCTCACCCATGGCTCTCTCCGAAATGGGCTCAAGCTCAGCCTGAGAAACGGGCGACATACCCAGGCAGAGCACGGTAAGGACAGCGTATCCGTACGCTTGCTTTGTCATAAACGTGTGTCTCTGATTGTTTTTGTGAGTCAGTTTCGACACCCGACTCCTGCCCGTCTGCTCATTCATTATTTCGATACGGGCAAGCGGCCTGTTATTCTATGTAACAAAATGTTTCTTTTTGACCGTAGCAAGACTATATCCGACTCAGGCACGTACTAACGGTGAGATACATCACATTCACTCATTAATTACCCAGACGTTCCCGTTCAAGCTTGAAGGGCATCACAAGAATAGACTCGCGAGATTCAGGCCATGGCACTTATCTGGCCTCAAATTAATGTCGCCTCCATGTACACAATTTGTAACACTGGTATACTTAGACACCTTATTTGGGCATCCGACTTTACCCCATGACCTCCAGAATTCTGATTTGCGACGATTCCGCTCTGGCGCGCAAACAAATGGCAAAAGCTCTGCCTCAAGGCCTGGCCGACGACATTCTGTTTGCAAATGGTGGCCAGGAAGCTTTGGATATTCTGCAAGAAAAGAAAGCTGACCTTCTCTTCCTCGACCTGAACATGCCGGAGCCCGACGGCTATCAGGTGCTGGAAAGCATTCGCAAACATGACCTCCCCGTGCTGACCATCGTGGTGTCCGGCGATATTCAGCCCGAAGCGCGTGAGCGGGTTCGCAAACTCGGTGCTATTGATTTCATCAAAAAGCCAACGGATACCAGGCAAGTCGCCAGACTGCTGGAAGAGTACGGTTTTTATCGTCCCTCGGAGCTTGAAAACACCGCCTTCAACGATGCCAACCTGCACAACAACGGTCATATCTCTCCGTCGATCTCAGTCAGCCTGAACGACTACCTGCAAGAGACTGCTAACGTCGCCATGGGGCGCTCATCCGATCTTCTTGCCAGGCTACTCAGAGTATTCGTAAAACAACCCGTCCCCAAAGTGGCTTTTATCGCCAACTCCGAACTGCATATGGCCATCTCAGCCGCTCAGAGAGAAGACGATTACTCCGCTGTGTGCCAGGGGTTCACCGGGGCCGGAATCGCCGGCGAAGCCCTGCTGCTGTTTGAAGACGCCAGTTTTCGGGAAATGGCAGAACTGCTCCATTACGACGTGCTGGAAGGTGAGTCCGTGAATGTCGAAGTACTCATGGATATGTCCAGCATTCTGTTCGGGGCCTTCATCAACGGTATCGGAGATCAGCTGGACCTTAAACTCGGGCTTAGCCACCCCACCGTTCTTGGCCAGCACCGCCCCCTCAACGAGCTGCTGGATCACCACAGCCAACGGGAAGAGCAACTTCTATGCATTGAAATCAGCTATGTCCTTGAGAACCGGGATATACATTGCAATATGCTGATTTTATTGACTGAAGATTCCATTCCTTTTCTTGAAAAGCGCCTTGCCTATCTGGTGGATTGACTATGGGCTTTAAGCAAAATGCCAACGAATTTCACTGGCTGATGGACATGCTCGAATCCGTGGAGGTTGGGTTGGTCGTGCTGGATCTCGACTTCCATATTCAAGCCTGGAACGGGTTCATGGAACACCATAGCGGCATCACCGCCAGTCAGATACAAGGCCAGCTACTCTTTGATGTCTTCCCAGACATCCCAAAAGCATGGCTCACCCGAAAAGTCGATGCCGTAGCCATGCTGAACATCAGGGCTTTCACCTCCTGGGAGCAGCGCCCCTATCTGTTCAAATTCCGGAACACCCGGCCGATTACCGGCACGGAAGCGTACATGTTCCAGAACCTGACCATCAGCCCGATCACCAATCCAAGTGGCGAAGTCGAGAAAATCTGTCTGCTGATCTACGACGTGACCGAATTCGCCAGCAGCAAACGCGCGCTGGAAAGAGCTAACGAGCAATTAGCCCGCCTGAGCATGACAGATCGGCTGACCGGGCTTCTAAACCGGGGAACCTGGGAAAACCTGGTGGACGCGGAGTTTGAAAGATTCCGGCGCTATGGACAGGCCACCAGCCTGGTCATGTTCGACATCGACCATTTCAAATCCGTCAACGATAACTACGGCCATCTGGCCGGCGATGAAGTGATCAGGCATGCCGCCCAGATTACCCGTAACAACGTTCGGCAATCCGACAGCGCTGGCCGCTATGGCGGAGAAGAGTTTGGCATCATTCTTCCCGAAACCGACACCGAAAGCGCCAGAGTGATCTGCGAGCGGATTAGAGACGCCATCGAAAATAGCGTGGTTAACACGACCGCAGGCGACATTCAGTACACAATCAGCATGGGCATTGCTCAGCTAACCGACTCACCGGAAAACTACATGCAGTGGATGCAAAAAGCAGATGAGGCTCTGTACAAAGCCAAACAGGGTGGGAGAAACCGGGTTATCGTTGGGTAAAATAAAGCCCCCTCACCAGTTTTCAGGCGGGGGGCGTCAGATCAATCCTGCTGCCAACTCTGTACGGCTTCTTTACCGTACTTCTCACGCCACTCATTCAGAGTTTTGTGGTTCCCACCGCGAGTCTTAACAACGTCACCGGTATGCGGGTTCTTATACGTTTTCAGCGGGCGCTTGGCACGAGTAGCCGCTCCCGTATCGGCTTTCACGCCCGCAATAGAGGGATCAATCGCGGAGAGAATCTGCAGAACATCCTTCGGTGATTTGTCATACTCTTTCATCAAATCACGAACTTTATTCTCAAACTCCAGTTCGCTCTTCAGTGCCTGGTCCTTTTCGAGCTGCTCAAGCTCGGCGGCCAGCTTTTCCATAAGCTGTTTCTTCTGGTAGTAATCGTTAATCTTTGCCATGGAAATAAAACCTTTTACCTGATGGTTTTAATACTGAGTGAATATGACCGAGTGTCGACATGAATAGTAATAGAGCAACCCTGATAACGCAAAATATTTTATTTAAATATGCTTAACAACAAAGCCGGCTCAAAGGCCGGCTTTATCATTCAAAGCACATCAATATCATAAACGAAGATCAGCCTGCCCTAATGGAAGAACACCCTTCAAATCAAACAATATACCGCTGCTATTCGTATAATCCCGTAATTGCTCCGAAGACATTCCTGCGTATTCACGGTGCGGAACCGCCAAAAATACCGCGTCATACTCTCCCTTTCCGGGCTCGGCAACCAAAGTAATACCGTACTCGTGTTCAGCTTCCTGATTATCAGCCCAACAATCGGTCACATCCACCTGACAACCAAAATCTTTAAGCTCATTAACCACATCAATAACGCGGGTATTACGCAGATCCGGACAGTTTTCTTTGAAGGTAAGCCCCATCACCAACACACGTGATTTAGCAATGGTATGCCCTTTTTTGATCATCGCCTTAACCAAGGCGGCGGCGGCATATGGCCCCATATTGTCGTTCACACGGCGGCCTGCAAGAATAATCTCTGGGTGATAGCCAATTGCCTGGGCCTTATGGGTCAGATAATACGGGTCCACCCCGATACAGTGCCCCCCAACCAAACCGGGTTTGAACGGCAGGAAGTTCCATTTCGTTCCTGCCGCCGCGAGAACTTCATGGGTATCAATTCCGATACGCGCAAAGATCATCGACAACTCATTCATCAGCGCAATATTCAGATCCCGCTGGGTGTTTTCGATCACCTTGGCCGCTTCCGCAACCTTGATTGAGCTGGCTTTGTGGGTGCCTGCCGTAATGATATCTGCGTATAGGTTATTCACCTCATCGGCAATCTCCGGAGTCGAGCCAGAGGTTACCTTCATAATGGTAGTAACCCGGTGCTCCTTATCGCCCGGGTTAATGCGCTCCGGACTGTAACCGGCAAAGAAGTCCTGATTGAACTTCAGGCCAGACATTTTTTCCAGAACCGGAACGCACACTTCCTCAGTGGCACCGGGGAACACCGTGGACTCGTAAATAACGATGTCGCCCTTCTTGAGGATTTTACCCACGCTCTCACTGGCCTTTACAAGCGGGGTGAGGTCCGGCGATTTATACTCATCAATCGGCGTTGGCACTGTCACGATGTAGATCTGGCAGTCGGCAATGCCGTCCAGAGTGTCGGTAAATGAAAGCTGGGACGCAGTCGCTAACTCCTCTTGGCTCACCTCTCGGGTAACATCAATACCATCTTTGAGCTCTGATATTCGCTTGGGGTTGATATCAAACCCAACCACCTCACGCTTTTCTCCGAATGCAGCTGCCAAAGGCAAACCCACGTAACCAAGGCCAATAACCGCAATCCTTTTCATGTTTTCTCCTGCGTATATAAAGGTAATAGCACCAGAGCAACTCACCAACGGCTTAAATAGTGTGTTCCATTATTCAATGGGAATCAGAATATCAGAATCCGGAGCTATTGACTCCAGAGCTTGTCTGAAAGACTGCTTCGCCGATTTATCCCCATGAACGATTCGAATCTCGTGAGGCGTCTCCGGAATGCCACCAATAAACCGCAACAGATCGCCCTGGTCAGCATGAGCTGAATAGCCTCCGACCGTATGGACTCTGGCACGGATATCGTAGCGTTCACCGTCTAACTCTACCCAACCGCCGCGAGGACCATGTTCAAGAATGTTCCGACCTGGCGTGCCAACTGCTTGATAACCAACAAACAGCACGTCATTTCGCGAGTCTCCCAACATAGCCTTTAGGTAATTAACCACGCGACCACCCGCACACATACCGGAACCCGCTATCACCACACAAGGCCGACGAGAGCGAACCAGATAATCCACTGCATTCAGGTGATCTTCATGGGAATTAATGACGGTTAACTGCTCAAAGGATAAAGGATGCCTTCCCGCATTGACCCTTTCGCGAGCCTCGTCATCCCAAAAAGGCTTCAGGTCGCGATAGATGCGGGTAAACTCTGCTGCCATTGGAGAGTCCACTACAATTTCCAGATCCTGCCACCGGAGCGCACCAGACAAACGAGTTTCGTCCAATTGGGGAATTTCAGCTTCACCAAACTCAGCAATCAGCCCTTCAATCTCGTATAGCAAGTCCTGTGTTCGGCCAATGCTGAACGCCGGAATCAGCACCGTGCCACCATCTTCCAGCGCATGCTCAAGAACGGACTTCAATCGATACCGGCGACTCTCGCGGCCTTCATGATTTCTATCGCCGTAGGTGCTTTCAATAATCAGGCGATCCGCCTTTTCAGGTGATGCCGGCTCTGGCAGCAATGGAGAATGTGGCGCCCCCAGGTCTCCGCTAAATACAATGCGCTCGGTTTTACACGCTCCCTGAACATCACACTCTACGTATGCAGAGCCCAGAATATGCCCCGCTCTTTGCAACCTGACTTTCAGTGCAGCATCGCCCCCGGCAACCACTTCATGCCACTGGCCATAGGGCAGCGGCACCAGTTGGCTGCGAATGCGATCCAATACCCGGTTAATCAAAGCACGATCCCGGGTAAAGCCGATTTTCAAAGCGTCTTCGAGAATTTCCGGCAGCATGATGGCTGAGGGTTCAGAGCAGACAATTGGCCCATCAAACCCGGCACCCAACAAATAGGGAATCCGCCCAACGTGATCAATGTGAACGTGAGTCACCACAAGTGCCCGGATATGATCAATAGGGAAATCAATCACCAGATCTGCGGCAGAGGAAACCCGGCCCTTTTCCTGTCCCTGGAAAAGTCCGCAATCGATCAGAATGCCGAAATCTGCCGTTCGGAGTTCATGACAGGAGCCGGTGACACCATTGACGGCGCCATGATGTGTAATCTCAGTCAATGGTCATACACTCCATGTAAAACCACAAAAGTTCTGTGACAAACGTTATTTGAAATCATCAGCTTCTTCTTACCAACACTCGGTAAATACTAAGAAACTGCTCAACAACGGTTACCTTGTCAAAACCACTCTCCACCTTTTCACGGGCCTGAACACCGATATTCGAGAGGCATTCCGGTGTTTCTATCAACACCTTAAGCCTATTAGCTATGGTACCCGACTTTGAATTCTTCAGAAGCAAGCCCGTCTTGGAATCTTCTATCAGTTCCCGGCACCCGGAAACATCCGTTGCAACAATACAACGCCCCATCGCAGCTGCTTCGATAAGAATACGAGGGATACCTTCACCATAGGTCGTGGGCAAAGCTACAACGTGGTGCCCGGCAATAACACTGACCATATCACTCACTTGCCCTAGATATCTCAAACGCCCGAGAGAGTGCTGCTCCTTTATCCAATCTTCACTGATTGCGCCTTCAGACTCAGGCTCAGGAATGCCAGCAACTGATAACTCTACCCTCACCCCCCGCTCCTTCAGCGCATTGACCGCTTCGACGAGAGGAGGCAAACCCTTCGCCTTCAACAAACGGGCAGCATGCAATATCCTCAACGGTTCATCAGTCTCTTTGGTATTCTCAGTATATCGAAACCGCTGTAGATCCACTCCGGCTCCCAGAGAAACAAGACTTCTTGTATCGGAATGAGATATCCATCGTTTGAAATAACCGGCATCTTCATTATTTTCAAATGTCACCCAATCGACGTCTCTACACGCCAGCCTTAGAGCAGCGGTCGCCAACACCCGCTTTACAGAACCCGTTATCGATTTACCAGACAGAACGCTGCCCATCCCCGGGAAAGTCTGCACATACCTGCATTCGGGATGATGACTCAGAGCATGAATGCCACAGAGCAGGTTTGGTTTGATCGTAATCGAGTGAACGATATCAGGCTGGATCTGATCAAGAATCGCTTTCAATGACTGATATTCTCGTTTCAGGAACGATGGAGCTATCGAAAACCGAGAAACCGGCCAGTGCACCCAATGAAGGCCCTGGCACTCAAAGAATTCCCGGTCTTCATGCTCACAGTCCGACTGGGAAACCACGTAGACTTGAAGCCCTTCAGCCTTTGCCGCCAAAGCCCTCTCGAGCCAATGCAACCGGAAGTACCAAGCGACATTCACCACAAACACTATTTTTGGCGCAGAATTGGCTAGGCCCATTTTTGATTCAGCGTCTTAATCAGATGACGAAGGATAGGAAACCGGACAAAGCCAGGAAGCCAGGAAGCTAAATAAAAAAACAAAAACTCCACTCGATTCAAATATCGAGCTTTAGGATTAGCAAGGGAGGAACGGACTCCAAGTCCGGATTTGTAGGCGCATTGATACGCTAAACTACCACGCATCACACGCGTAACATAACGTTTCAAGTGGTTAGATTCAGCCCCAAGGCCAAGCATATAATCCAGGTACACAGGATCTGACAAACGATGGGTTAAACCAGAAACAGCAGATGAACTCGTCAAATCATAGCTTGCCAGCGGTTTATCAATAAATACACCACTCCCCACCTTCAGAAGCCCCAACCACACGACTTGGTCCTCCCCCATGCTCAATTCAGGAGGAAAGCCCCCGAATTGCACAAACCTCTCTCGATGCACGACAACAGAAGAAGCAGTAAAGGGAAGATCACCGCTAACCGCCCACATGAAATAGTCATTAACCGGGCTCACAATAGTGTCAGCTAAAGGAAACCGACCAGCAATACAGCCGCTCTTCGCCAAATAACTATATGCTGTACCAACAATACTCACCCCGGCACTTGTGCACTGACAGCATTCGGACAGGAAGCCGACTTCCCAAAAATCATCCGCATCCAAAAAAGCAACCCACTGGGCAGACGCTATATCCACCCCCAGGTTTCTGGCCGATGAAACACCAGTATTCCTGGGCAAATGCACGACCTTCAAGTTTTCTATATGGCTCAGACCTTCGAGTACCTGCTTCGTGGAATCTGTCGACGCGTCGTTAACCACGATAACTTCGCGCGGGCAAACAGTCTGGGCCAAAACCGACTCAATTGCTCGCACGACCGTAGCTTCTTTATTGTACACAGGTATGACGACCGAACAGTCTACTTGTCTGGTAAACGTACTCATTTCCAGGGAAACGCCTCAAGCAGAGCTTCGCCCATCGCATAGCCTTTATGCAGTGACGCCAGGCTCGCCAACCCCAGCCAGTCAGCATTAGCTAATTCCAGAACAGTTTCGGGATACGCATCTGGTTCATCGAGTGACGAATAGTAGTCATTAAACTTGAACCCGCTTCCAACAAGGTTCCCAGAAAACTCAACCCAGTGGTTTGGAATGCCGTAGGCATCTGCAGCGATGAGCCCATGCAGAGACGACGACAGAATTGTCTCACAGGTAAGAAGCTCATCGATAAAAGGTTCAACATCTTGCCTGATATCAATCAAGGCTACATCACCTGGCAGGGTGACGCCCTTAAACAAAGGCAGGTCTGTATAGTGCGGGACAATTCCAACGCGGTACTGCCGTCGCTGTTCGGATGGTTGGTAGAAGCGCGGCATTAACATCGCCGGATCACCCAACACGTCGGGGGGCTCGACACCTGAGCGATCCAGGCTTTCACTTGAATACCTACCCCGAACGGCAGAGATTTTAGCAGGTACGGCCTGCAAAGAGTCAGCACTAGAAATGAATCCGGAGCCCCATACAACCGAGGAAGCCGTGCTACGGGACAGAATACTGCCTACCGTAATCAGGTGAGCAGCCTTTTCTGAGTATGCGGGTACAGGCGTTGCTCCGGTTATACGCTCAACAATATACGGGCCAACCAAGTCGCCCCAGTTGCGTACGGCGAAAAACCAGTACATAGGAATAACTGCCTTTCCCGACGCTTTCAGAGACTGCTCTCTCAAAAATGCCTTGGGAAAGGACAGTGCACCTCGCGCTCCAAACCTGAACAGCACGCCCGCTTACCTGCTTAACTCGGTTCTATACATATCCAAAAGAATATCAACCCGCTCAGAAGAGATCGCATCCTTCGAAACCAAGTTTTGCAGCTCAAGACTGCAGAGATCCGTTGGAATAACATCCGGACTTCGCGGCGCAAGCCCAACCCCCTCAAAATAGTCCTTGTATTTCATCCCATCACCATGAACGAAACTTTCACCGCCTTTAAAAGAAACCAAGGCACAGGGGATGCCGTACGCCTGGCAAACAATAAACCCGTGCATTGCGCTTGAGATCACGTAGTCAAATTCGTGCAACTTGGCAATAAACGCCTCTACATCCTTCGGAGACGAAGCAAAAATACTAATTTCCTCCATGTATGAAGGCAGCTTCAGATCAATACCCAAGTGAGTAAAATGCCTTATTAGCCCGACTTTACCGGACTTTGTTGTGGCGCCAGGTGTAAAAATGCGGGGCAGTAGAATCGCCGGGTCACCATAGATCTCTGGATCCTCCCCACCAGATGCTTTAACAACGGCACCAGTTCGGGGACCTCGCAAACTCAGGATACGCGCTTCCGGATTCACCACCGCATCTTTCCGACTAACCCCAACTCCCATCAGAATGGATGTCGGCGTTGCAAACTTACCAATGGAGCCTACCGCCAGATAGTGATACTCCGAGCTTCCCCGCCTGGGATTAACATACTCAACGCCACGGCCTGTCAACTCTCTGAAAATATATGGGGCAAGCCAGTCGCCAAAGTTACCGGGTGCTGGATCAATCCACCAGCCTAGTTTCAGAGGGTCCGCATCTACCTCATTCTGAGCAGAGTAGCGATAGGCGCACATCGACTTACCCAGATAGATGGTTTTCTCTCGCTGACCGGATCCCGATCCTTTATCTGCAAACCTTCCCAGCGAGTCCAATCGCGAAGCATTGCCTTCTTTTGCAGCCTTAATGACCTGAATCCTTAACGACTTTTCTGTCAATACAGTCACATTTTGCGACATCGAACGGGCCTTCAGAGCTCCAAGGGCCCGTTTCACAAACGGTTTGAATCGCTCAGGTACAACGACAGCCCCGACTTCTTTGAGTCGCCGCTTCACCCTGGCATTAATAGGCACAGCGGATTCCGGCAAAAGACTGCTGTGCTGAGATACCTTGCCTTTGAATTTAGCCACATTCCCGCTCGCCCCAAAAACAAAAAAAGTTTCTGCGACTACGGCTTCTTCAGTTCGCGCTGCCGTAATAGAGGGAATGATCTGAAAACTCATACCCGATCCATTCTTTCTCCAAGACTCCTCAAAGAAATAGTCGTCTGTGGCCCGATCACTAAAGGCCTGTTCAGCGGCGTGTGCGTCATCGATAAACTCCCTAGCCGCTCTGGATGTATTAATCCCCCAGAAACAGGGCTCCCAAAAACGGGACCGGCCAGCGTAGCCAATCATATCCGGGGTTGAAAATCCCCGTTGAAAACCAATAATGTCGGCTGAAAACTCTGCGACATAATCCGGGAGGTCAATCAAATAGCAGTCAACATCTATCCAAAACACCTTTTTGTCTGGATTCTCATCACATACCTTTTTGATCATTCCGATCTTTTCGCGGCAAATGTCCGGCCACTCTTTACCTTCAGGAATATCAATGCCATCAATTCTGTACGGTAGGCCCAAAGCATCCAGCCTTGCCTTTAGTTGATTGGCCTTACCCGTATAATAATCATCATTGGTATGGAATGAATAAATGAGAATATCTTTGTTCATTAACTACCGACCCTTAACAGAATCCAGAATATTCGGAAGCTCTACGTAGGCAAGCGCGCGCGCCATTCTCATTGCTGACCCGCAAAACATACCTAACGTTACGTTGTAGAGCCGCACCAAAAATAAGCCTACCAGAGCTGAGACAGGAACCAGGGCATCCATCGCCACAAGACCAAGCAAACAGGAGAACAACAACGCTGCGGTAAAACTTCCAAACGCCGAGGACAATTCCTGAGCACGCACCCTCTGATAAACCCGATGGTTACCAACCTCATGACTGGTAGCAACCTTGTTAAACCGCAACTTTTTTTGAATGCACCATTGCTTCAGGAAAAGACGATTTGAAACCAAATAAAACAATATGAATGCCACGCAGAACGACACACCAAGAAAAGGGCTGATATAAAAGCACGCGCTACCCATCGCCAACAGCTGAACAAGAATGGCAATAATCTGTACTTGTTCAATCAGAACTGCGCGAAGCCACGCCGGCACAGAACCAGCTCGACCATGCAGAGCATTCATTAAATGATTGATAAAGGATACACGCCCCACCTTCACCAAGTACCTCAGGGCATAGACCAGCACAAGAAGGAAAACTATCTGTACAACAGAGAACATTTTCTCTGTGTCTGACAGCACTTCCCCAGCGCTCAGAATAAAGTCTGCCAAAAGCTTTACTAAATAGAGTTCAATGACGGGACTTAACGCTAGAAAAAGAAGCCCAAACGCCACCAACACCTTCAAGTTCCAGCCACAAAGCGCCAGCAATCGAAATGAGAATGAACATGTGCGGATGATCCCGGTCATTTCTTCTCCATCGAAGATTGCACCTCAGAAGCCATGGCTCGAACAGCTTGCTCCACACCCTTCTCGGGGCACCAAGCCAACTTTTGCTTGGCAACGGTATTATCTACAACCAGAGATCCCAGGAGCTTCGCACGTAACTCTGAGCGCCCCGCCAAGCGAAACAATAAAGAGAGCAGGAATGCCGGAACAGGCAAGAGCCAGGAAGAACTCTTGACCTCTGAAAACATCCAACGACAAATGTCAGAGGTAGAAACAACAGAGTCATCAGCCGCCAGGAGTACGGTCGCCAGGTTATCTTTTGCGAAAACGCATTTGCAAAGAAGATCGGACAAATCAGCCACCGAAACCATGGAACGCTTATTCTCAATGGCACCCAATGGAAGTGGCCAGCCCCGCACGATCCATCGCGCCAGATCTGCAAGATTCCCCTTTACACCAGGGCCACAAACAAGCGGCGCCCGAACAACGACCCAGTCAACACCAGAGTCCTGGCAAATTCTTGAAACACGACGTTCCGCTTCCAGCTTCGTGCTGCCGTAGTCGGACGATGGCCGGGGCGCGTCGGACACCCTAAACGCGCTGCCCTCAGGGGTATGTTCTCCATTTACTTTGATGGAGCTCATGAACACGAAACGCTTCACACCGGCTGAGACCGCAGCCTGGACAAGGTTCTCAGTGCCCTTAACGTTAACGGCATAGATCTCTTCATATCCGCCCTCGCCCACTCTATCGTGAGTGAGAGCCGCAAGATGAACAACCACATCAACATCACGAAGCGCAGCTTCCCATTGTTTGCGGGCGGCTAACAAATCCAAGCTTAGCTCTCCGGGTTCAGACGCAACAGAACGCCTTCCGAAGAACCCCCGTACATCTACTCCAGTTACACGCAGAAGACGACAGACCTCGCTCCCAACAAAACCACTGGCGCCAGTTACTGCAACAGTTTTAGTCATAAGACCCAACGTTGCCAGTACCAGAGAGTCGACCCGCCCCAACAAGCCACCCGGCCACGCCAGAAAAGACCAGAAACAGGCTACCAAACACAAACGGCCCCGAATGCGGGTATACATTGGCAACTATCGAGCACGGGAGAAGAACAACCAACATGACAACACCGAAACCAAGCGTCACCTTTTTATGACTTCCAAATCGGTCCGTCAGCTTTTGATACGCGTGTAAACGGTGGGCCTTCATAATATTCTGACCCGTGATCAAACGAATAAATAGAGTAGTTGTTGCATCGGAGATAAACAACGTAAGCAAAATAATCCAACTCCACATACTCACATGCGTAAGCGAAGCGGACAACAACATCATAAAGCCAATAACAAACCCTAAGAACCCACTACCCCCGTCACCCATAAAAATCTTTGCGGGCGGCCAATTCAAAAGCGTAAAGCCCAGCACAGCTGCCAACATAAAAAGGCAGATCCACGACCAATTCACCTGCCCCATATACCAAAAGTTGAACGCCATACCTGCGAATAACATCAGTGCTTGCAAGGCCGCAAGACCGTCTATGCCATCCATAAAGTTGTATAAATTGATAAGCCAAACCCAGCAAACTGCAAACAGAGGCCACATCAAAAAGGTGGCCGAAGAGTCCACTTCAACCCCAAACATGGAGAGAACGGGCAGCGACGGTATAGAAGCCATCCCAAACCCCACCACAATAAAGTGAGCCAAAAGGCGCAGCCTGGGAGATACATCGCCAAAATCATCCCAGACCCCGAGAGCAACCATCGCCAACCCAAGCAGCATAAACGCCAACATTGAGTAATCTGGCAGCCAATCAAGCACCGAAAACATTAAACCTAAGGAAATGGACACAAATGCGATGGCAATACCGCCACCGTGTGGGGTAGGAATGGTGTGAGAGCAACGCTCTGAGGGGTGAACCAGTAAACTACGTCGAATGGCCCATGAACGGACCACAACAGTAAGGCTCGCAGCGCTGGTGGCAACGGCAACCAGCGCCAAGACGAGTGGTAGAGAAAAGTGATTCATGGTAGCACCCAAAAAATTTGCGGGATTGTACCACGACCAATGCCGACTTTCGCGGCCTCGTAAGACTATTCAAAGTGCAAGGCTTAGTTAATACTCACCACCTTTTGGGCTGGAGAAGGCGGCTCAACGTTGGCTGAGCCATTTGACCAGACAAGATCGGCGAGAGAACCATTAGGCACATAGCCCGTCTGGGCACCTTTCAGCAGCTCAATCGCAGCCTCACAATCGAAAGAGTGACTGGCTCGCCCCAGCCCTTGCAGGATATTCTCAACCTCTGGCCAGTTCAGCGATCTTTCCCTCGCCATCATAATCCTGGGGTGAGACGTGCCTTGCGGGTTCTTGCCAATCAGCAACTCCTCAAATAGTTTCTCACCGGGGCGCAGGCCACTGAACACAATCTCAATATCGCCACCGGGATTTTCTTCAGACTTTTCCTCCAACCCCATCAGGCGGATAATCTTACGAGCCAGGTCAACAATCTTGACCGGCTCGCCCATATCCAGAACAAATACTTCGCCACCCTGCCCCATGCTGCCAGCCTGCAGCACCAACTGACTCGCCTCCGGAATGGTCATAAAGTAACGAATAATATCGGGGTGAGTGACGGTAACCGGGCCACCATCGCGGATCTGATCACGGAATAGCGGCACCACCGAACCAGAAGACCCCAATACATTCCCGAACCGAACCATCGAAAACACCGTGTCAGACTGCCGTTGCGCCAAGGCCTGTAACACCAACTCGGCCAATCGCTTGGTCGCACCCATAACATTCGTCGGCCGGACAGCCTTGTCGGTCGAAATCAAAACAAAGCGCTTCACACCAGCCGCAATTGCCGCTTCAGCCGTATGCCAGGTGCCGAACACATTATTCTGAACCCCCTCGATGACATTATGCTCAACCAGAGGAACATGCTTATAAGCCGCGGCATGGTAGAGCGTGTCCACCCCAAAAGCTCTCATAGAAGCCTCTGATCGGCGCCGGTGCACGACGCTGCCTAACAGCGGATGGATCTCTACACCTAGCCCTTCAATGGAATTGATTGAACGCAACTCTCGTTCAATACTGTAAAGAGCGAACTCCGAGATCTCGAAGAGCACCAAAACACGAGGCCTGTGGCGAATGATCTGGCGGCAGAGTTCCGATCCAATCGAGCCCCCCGCTCCAGTTACCATCACAGACCTTCCGAGCAACCCCTCTGATATTTGCGCATTATCTGGCCTAACGGGCTCACGACCCAACAAATCTTCGATTTCCAAATCACGAATATCGTTAATACGCTTATTGCCCGAAATGAGCTCAGCCATGCTGGGCACCGTCTGAACCGGGACAGCAAGCGGCTCCAGCTGTTTCAGTAATCGCCTGCGATCGACGCTTGAATCGGCATCCAGCGCCAACAACAAACGCTTCACCCGGTGTTTGCGAACCACTTTCTCAACGTGACTGATGTCGTATACCGGTACTCCGTTTATCAGCACGCGATGGTTGGCTTTCAAAAAACTGATAAAAGCGGCCGGGCTATACTCGGTGCCTTGCTCCAATGCCTGACACAGTTGCAACCCGGTTTCCCCCGCCCCAATGATTGCCACTGGCTGCTTGTTACGGCGCCCGGGGTGCATCACCAACATTCGAACCCCCATCCGGCTGCCCGCCACAAAAATAAAGGCCAGGGCGGCATATATAATCGGAACGGACCTAGGAACGAAAACCTCTAGCCAATAGCCAAGCAGAATCAGCGCCACTGCGGAGATAACCGTACCGCCAACCACCGTCAAAAAAGCCCTGTCGCTCAAATAACGAACCACAGCCCGGTACAACCCTAAGCGCACAAAAACCGCCACTGAGATCACCACCGTTAAACCCGAGAGAATGACCTGGTCTCGAGTCGGCACCCACAGAGATTGTTCAAAACGCAGGGAAAACGCAGCCCACAGAGCAAAAGTAAGCGCCACCACATCGGCCGACACGGACACAATTCGCTTTTGCAACCGCGATAAATTCAGAAATTTTTGAAACATTCGCTCACGTCCTTGCCCTATCCCTTACCTAGGGTTGGCTATCATAGTAACAAACCCAAGCCCCGGCGCAGTGTAAAAAAAACATTAAATAACCCTAAACCAAAAGATTGGCGTAGTTATTCAACAGGCATCCATCCTGAATCCTGCCACCGACCAAACGCAATATAGCATAACCCAATTCATTCCTTTTAAAAAAACAAAATTACTTTCGCGTTGCCGCCAAGACAACACTCCGAAGGAGTTCGCAGGTTTTATCGATCTCGCTCTGAGCGATCGTAGGGTGCACCAAAAACATCAAACTGGTTTCTCCCAGCTCACGGGCCACCGCTAAAGGTTGATCAGGCCTCCATTCCGTCCCATCAAATGCGCGCTCTCGATACACCTCCGAGCAGGACCCCTGAAAACAGGGTACGCCACGGACAACCATCTCATCGATGATTCTGTCCCGGCTCCAATCTTTCGATAACCGTTCCGGCCGAAGGTGGAGATAGCATTTATAGTGGGCGTGAGAACAACCGCTCACTTCGGAACACCGGGGCTCGCACGCCGAACTGCAACCAAACGTCGGAACGCGTAAAGCTGAAAGTTCTCTGGCCGCCGCCCAGATACGTTCTGCGTTAGCGGTGCGGGCTCGCGTCCATTCAGGCATGCGCCGGAGCTGGATTCGACCAACAACCGCCTGCATCTCTGTCATCCGCCAGTTGGTGCCAAACGAATCATGCAACCATCGGAAGCCTGGCTCATGATCCCGTTCATACACAGCTTCCCAGCTTTTGCCGTGGTCCTTGTAGGACCACATCTTCGCCCAAAGCGATCTGTCACTTGTGGTAACCATGCCACCCTCTCCACCGGTGGTCATGATTTTGTCCTGGCAGAACGACCAACAACCAACGTGGCCAATCGAACCCACCGAGCGCCCTTTGTAGCGAGCGCCGTGGGCCTGAGCGCAATCTTCGATGACGTAAAGACCAAATTCTTCTGCCAGCGCCATGAAACCATCCATATCGCAGGGCCAACCAGCTAAGTGCACGCACACAACAGCCTTTGTTCGTGGCGTGAGAACCTTGCGAACGGTCTCTGGCGTGATGTTCTGGGAATCCCGGCAGACATCAGCAAACACCGGCACTGCACCGGCAGTCACGATACTAGAGGCCGATGCAAGGAAGGTGCGAGGCGTAACCACTACCTCATCTCCCTCGCCTATCCCTAGAGCCTTCAGCGCGAGATCCAAAGCCACCGTACCATTGGCCAGGGCAATCGCATATTCGGTGTCCGCGAACGCGGCAAATTCCCGCTCAAACTCGCGGCATTCCTGGCCGGTCCAGTAATTTACCTTATTGGAGAGAAGCACATCACGCACTGCATTGGCCTCTTCTTCAGAGAAGGAAGGCCACGGGGAAAAAGGTCCGTTCAGCATGGTTACTCTATATGTCGTTTTGAATAAATCGAATTTGTAGTATGAGGGAAAAGCGAAGATTCATTTTTCTACGCCAAAGATACTCACCAATCCTCAACGCTTGCGGGGCTCAAACACCTTGGCCGGATTACCCACCACCGTAACCCCCGGCGGCACATCTTTAGTAACCACGGCCCCCATACCAACCACGGCACTTTTACCAATCACCAACGGCTTCTCGGGCGTGCCCTGCTTGATCACCGCGCCAGCTCCAATGTAAGCATGGTCTTCGATTACAACATTCCCATTACACCGCACCGAAGGCGCAAAAGTAACGTAGTCGCCAATCACACAGTCGTGTGCCACGTAGCTATAAATATTCGCGTGGAAGTACTTACCAATACGAATATTCGAAGTCAGCTGTGTAAAGTGACACAGAATCACGCCCTCCCCCACGTCCACTTCGTCCAGAATCACCGTGTTATCGGCTCTAACAGATAGAGAACGAATACCATCTTTCGTACATTTAGCCGCCAGCTTTTCGCGAATCGCACTGTTGGCAATGGCAAACACAAGCTTCTTTTCCCCAGCGTCGCTTTCAAGAAACTCGTCATAGCGAAGGACCGGATAACCATTCAGGACCTTGGGCACATCACCGTCATCCACAAATACCAACTCAGCACTCGTAGTTTTTAACTGCTCCCGAACCAGCGGCAACACCTCACGGCCAAACCCACTCGCGCCATAAATACCGACTAAAACATCAGCCATTTCACTCTCCTTGTTGCTTGCCGTTACCGGTAAATCGAGACATTGTCACCTCACCTTCCCCACTAATCCCCTCGCGAACCAGTACTTTCTTAACCGTCAGGAACAGAATTTTCACATCCAGCCACAGCGACTGATTGTCGACATACCACACATCCAGCCGGAACTTGTCTTCCCAGGAAAGCGCATTTCGGCCATTTACCTGTGCCCAGCCGGTTACCCCAGGACGCACGTCATGGCGGCGATATTGCTCTTTCGAATATAGCGGCAGGTATTCCATCAACAGCGGCCGGGGGCCTACCAAGCTCATATCCCCCTTGAGCACATTCCACAATTCTGGCAGCTCATCCAGGCTGGTGGCGCGCAGAAAGCTGCCAAACGGCGTCATACGCTGATCGTCCGGTAGTTGATTACCCTGCTTGTCGGTCGAGTCGAGCATGGTGCGAAACTTAACCATCTTGAAGGGCTTACCGTTCAGGCCGGGGCGGGTTTGACGGAAAAAGACGGGCGAGCCGAGTTTATGGTGGATTAGCACTGCAACAACGCCTATAACCGGCAACAAAACCACCAAAACCAAGGCAGATGCCAATACATCAAAAAGTCGCTTAATCACGTAATCCCCATCTCTGCCAACATAAACGCATTAACCCGATGCACATCGTACTTCTGCTCTGCTACCTGTCGGGAACGTTGGCCCATCCTAACCACCAACTCCGGGTTCTCGATGAATCGAATCATCGCCGCCGCCAGCTGATCCACCGCCTTTACCGGTACCAAAAACCCGTTATCACCGTCAGTGACCGTTTCCCGACAGCCGGGCGCCTCGGTGGTGATCACCGGTCGCCCCATGGCCATGGCCTCCAATACGGTGCGGGGGGTGCCTTCCCGATAGGAAGGGAGCACGTAGACTGCACACTCCGAGATAGCAGGGCGCACATCAGCCAGCTTGCCAAGGAACTCGACCGTACCCGCGCTTACCCATTTATCCAGCTCCTGCTGGCCAATGGCATCCGGGTTATCATCTATCCAACCAACCAACCGAAATCTTGCGCTATGGTACTGAGCTTTTACCTTGAGGGCCGCCTGGGCGTATTCCCGCACGCCTTTATCACCGAGTAATCGGGCAATCAGTAGAAATACGGGCTTCTCTGGCAAAGGCGCCAACGCATAATCGGCAACATCCACACCAGATCCGTTCACCACACACGAAGGGATTTTGGCTTGCAACAACCCCAACTGCCGGAACAAAGCTTCGTCATCGGGGTTCTGAAAGAACACTTTTCGACTTTTGGAAAGCCCGAACCGATATAGCCGCTGAATCAGCTTGCGCAGCAAGCCACGCTTACCTGAGGCCTCGCCGGTAAAGGCATAGCCCAGGCCGGTAACCAGTGCAAACCGGTTGGGCACACCCGCAAGCCAGGCGGCCAACGAACCGTATATCACGGGTTTGATGGTATACCCCAGTACGTAATTCGCCCGAATACGGCGCATCAGCCCCCAAAGTTCCGCTACCGTAGCCAAATCAGCCACAGGATTGGTGCCGGTGCGATTCAAGCCAATTTCATGCAGGGTAATTCCCAGCGCTTCCAGCTCCGCACGGATCTCCGGCACATCGGCCAAATCTGGCGCGGCCACATGCACATCCAACCCCCTCGCCACCAAGGCCTGCAGCAACGGCCCTCGAAACTTGATCAGTGAATCGGGAAAACTGGCAATTAGCAGAAACGTCTTCAAAGCCGTAAATCCGCCTCACCCAAAGGCAGCATGCCTTTCAGGTCAAACAGCACTCCGTCCGCCTTTAGATAACACCGCAGATCACTGGCACTCATTGCCATGTATTCCCGGTGGGGCACAGCCACAATCACACCGCCGTAGCTACCCGGCTCCGGCTTTTCCGTCAGGCTGATACCATATTCGTGCTCCGCCTCGGCGCTGTCGGCCCAGCAGTCGGTTACGTCTACCTGGCAACCGAAGTCCTGCAACTCTTTCACCACATCAATCACCCGGGTATTGCGCAAATCCGGGCAGTTTTCCTTAAAGGTAAAGCCCATTACCAGCACCCGAGCATTCGCGACGGTGTGGCCAGCTTTGATCATGGCTTTTACCAGTTCCGACGCCACATAGGGCCCCATACCATCATTGGTACGGCGACCCGCCAGGATGATTTCCGGGTGGTAGCCAATGGCCTGAGCTTTGTGGGTAAGGTAGTACGGGTCTACCCCAATACAATGGCCACCCACCAGGCCAGGTTTAAACGGAAGAAAGTTCCACTTAGTGCCAGCAGCAGCCAGCACTTCGTGGGTATCAATACCAAGCCGCGCAAAGATCATGGCCAGCTCGTTCATCAGCGCAATATTCAGATCCCGCTGGGTGTTTTCAATAACCTTTGCCGCTTCCGCCACTTTGATGGAGCTGGCCTTGTGGGTGCCTGCCGTAATGATATCTGCGTAAAGACTATTCACCTCATCGGCAATCTCCGGAGTCGAGCCAGAGGTTACCTTCATAATGGTGGTAACCCGGTGCTCCTTATCGCCCGGGTTAATGCGTTCCGGACTGTAACCGGCAAAGAAGTCCTGATTGAACTTCAGGCCAGATATTTTTTCCAGAACCGGGACGCACACTTCCTCAGTGGCACCGGGGAACACCGTGGACTCATAAATAACGATGTCGCCCTTCTTGAGGATTTTACCCACACTCTCACTGGCCTTCACCAGCGGCGTGAGATCCGGCGTTTTGTAGTCATCAATCGGCGTGGGCACGGTAACGATAAACACCGCACAGTCTTCGATGTCGCTCAGCGAATCGGTGACCGTCAGCTGAGAGGCTCCGGCCAGTTCTTCCGCGGAGACTTCCCTAGTAAAATCCTCTCCTTGCTTCAGCTCTGCAATGCGCTTTGCGTTGATATCAAAGCCCCAAACCGGGCGTTTTTCGCCAAAGGCAACAGCAAGGGGCAGACCGACGTAGCCCAAGCCAATAACAGCTATTTTTTTCATTTAATGCTCCAAATACCAAGGCATGGCCTTAGCAATCCCATCCTGAACCCGATACTCCGGCGCGTACCCCAGCTGGCTGGCGGCCTTGCCAATATCCGCCTGAGAATGCCGCACATCCCCCGGCCGAAAATCCCGGTACACCGGCGCTTTGTCATACACCACGCCATTCTCCGCCAGAGCACTCTTCAGTGCGTAAAACAGATCATTCAGCGTAGTGCGGTCACCGACCGCCACGTTGTAAACCTCATTTTTGGCAGAATCCTCCGCAGTGGCAGCCAGCAAGTTGGCTTGCACTGCGTTCTCGATAAAACAAAAGTCCCGACTGGTTTCGCCATCGCCGTTGATGAACACGTCCTCTCCCCGCACCATGGCTGCAGTCCACTTCGGGATAACCGCTGCATAAGCACCGCTTGGGTCCTGCCGCCTACCAAATACATTGAAGTAGCGCAAGCCAACGGCCTTGAAGCCGTAACTGCGGGCGAACACTTCCGCATACAACTCATTGACATACTTTGTGACAGCATAAGGCGACAGCGGCTTGCCAATATTCTCCTCAACCTTCGGCAACACCGGGTGGTCACCATAGGTAGAGCTGGACGCGGCATAAGTAAAGCTCTTCACACCCGCATCCCTCGCCGCCACCAGCATATTCAGAAAACCGGTGATATTGGCAGCGTTAGTAGTGATCGGATCATTCAAAGACCGGGGCACTGAGCCAAGCGCCGCCTGGTGCAGTACGTAATTCACTCCCTTGCAGGCCTGTTGACAGTGTTCCAGAATGCGGATGTCGCCTTCGATGAAGGTAAACCGCGCCCATTGTTCTGGAGTGACCAGAGATTGGACCTCATCCAGGTTGTGTTGGTAGCCGGTGGCGAAGTTGTCCAAGCCTACTACATGTTGGTTGAGTTTAAGGAGGCGTTCCAAGAGGTTGGAGCCTATGAAGCCGGCTACTCCGGTAATTAGCCAGGCTTTGGATGCGGGTCGACAGCAAGAGTTACCATTATGAAAATGCATAAAATTTAAGACATCATAGTTTAACGACTAGAGTAACAACATTATCGGATATCGAGCTTTTGAAGCCAAACGTCTATCCTATCATCCCAAGATACAGCGCACTCCGGATACTGCCGATCTTTAAAGTCTTCGAATGCCCTCAGTATAGCTAAACGAGCGTCTTCTGTGCTTGTAAAATCCACAGAAACCCCAACCCCGAAGCGCTCAACCTCATCCGAGTAGCCATTAGTATTAGACTGAGCTAACACAAATCTTTCATTAGCAATATAATCATATAACTTCAACGGACTACCCGGGCTTACTCGGTTATTTTTTACAGGTAACAAACAAAAGTCCGATGCCTTAATCAATTCTGAGCAGCCAACGTCATCCAAAGGTGAAATATTTAAACAGATGTGTTCTCGGTCAAACTTACTAACATCACCTCCACCAAAAACGACTTCGATATCATCGTGGTTTTTATTAAAACATTTTTTCAGATTAACAAGATAGTCTACACCATGCCATTTCGATGCAGTACCTACAAAAACAACAACCTTGGCATCATTAGAAATTCCATACTTTTTCCTAGCGTCCGACTTACTGATCGTACTCCTCGAATCAGGCGAAAACCCATTATATACATAAAAATCACTATCCCTTGCCCAGCCTCTTCCTCGAAAATAGGCCAAAAGATCTGGATGATTAAATATCCTAAAATCAACCAAACGATCCAAAGCATGCATCCACCTAGACAACCCCTTTATGGCTAGAAGTCTTATCCCTTTATAAGGAAGCAAGGAGGACTCTTCGATTGCGTTTGCATGAATTTCTCTAGCCGAAGTAATTTTAAGAACCCTAGAAATCAAAATACTAAAAAAACCAGAATATCCTCGACTTATAAAAATGTCCGGCTTACAAGAAATCAAAATAAATGCAACCTTAACATCCAAATAGATAAAAGAAAATATTCGAGATAAAAGAAACTTTGAACCATCACTGACAACATAAAGCCGAGAGACCTTCCCCCTAAGAGCAGACAACTTTTGTCTAGTCGCCCTATTTTTACCAGTTGAGCCAGAGAGATCAAAGTTGCACAAATAAACCATGCTCAACTTATTCTTCATAGTCATAAAACCCTATATCATCCATAAACCAAACGCGACAAACCAAGGCTAAAACCTCAGTGATCGGCAAACAAAAAACACCATTGAGCCAAACAATACCATCCGATCACTCTTTAACTTAAAAAAACACCAAGAATTATGGACTAAAAGCCTTCAAAAAAACTAAACTTTTAGCTACCAGAAAACAAAATACTCAAAAACCACCATTACTAACACCAATAAATTTTATTAAAAATTAAAATAAGAATCCTCCCAAAAGAAGCTGTACGGCGTAAGCAAGAAATCCAAATTAACCCGACTATCACTATATTTTTCATGCTGATCAGGAATACTACTAATAAACAAAACAGAATTAATCAAAAGAAACAATATAAAAAACCAAAATGACAACGACCTAAATGGAAATTTAAGTCTGCCAAAATAAGAAACACCCAAGACCAAATACAAAAACAAAGAAATGTCATACAACCTATAAAAAATAGGAAAATAGACCCTAAAAAACAATATGAAAACCATAAACAAAATCACAAAAAAATACAGCTTGTCAAACTCTCTCTTAAATGAAAAAGAAAACAAAATTAAAATTGAGAAAAGCAAACTAGAAACCGATAACCTAAAAGACTCAGATTCACTAAAATACGCATCAAACTTTCTATAAATATAATCACCAAAATAAATAAAAACAAAAAACAAAATAACAAAAAACACCAAAGAATAAACAATCTTGCGAACCTTTGGCAAATTAGACGAAACAATAACAAAAGGAAAAAAAGCAAGAGTTGAAAGGTGAAAAACAGAAGACAAAACAAAAAAGATTGATTTTTTCTTATACCCCGTCTCTAAAACAGAAATTGCCAAAAACTGAAGAGCAATACCAATTCTCAAAACATTAAACTGCATCTCAACATAAACCGTAATCACATAAAACAAAACCAACAATAACGACTTCCCACTCTTCAAATATACAACATAAAACAAAACCGTCTGAACAAACGAAAGAAACAGAAAATATAAAGGCGCACTATCGAGAACCAACTTGTGAATATATGTAACAAAGACAAATCCAGGCTCCATTCTCAACAAATAATTTGCTAACGCACCCGGCGAATCTATGAGGCTGTACATATTAAGATAGGACTGAGAATCGATTCCGACTGACCCCCTAAGACCCGAAAACAAGAAAATCAAAAAGAACGATAGGGATAAAAATAACGCACTCAGCTCCTTCTTTTCCGACTTAGACAACAGTAGACATAGAGAAACCGACCCAAAAAAAAGATAATATATAATCATTTAATTGAAAAAAACCTAAGATTAATTATTTCGGCTGAAAAAAAAGAGTTAATTGGTAAATTTCTTTGAATCATAATTTCAAATTTTTTGGAGGGGGAGCTGCGAACAACGCCCGCACCAGCACATCTGTTTCTGTCTTCTTCAAACCTCTGGTTTCCCAGCATTGCTGCCCGGCGCTCTGGCCCTTGGTAACCGAAAAATAAAACTACAGCACGAACACCCAGGACTCACGGATCTTTTCCCGGTTAAGCGTCCACCAGCCGCAGGAGAACAGCTTGTCGCGGTATTCCGGCCTGCCGTGGGTCAAGAGGAAGTCTTTGGAGAACTTTACCTGCAGCGACGTCATCTTTTGGTCGGTAACAAGCAAGTCGGTGCCTGTTTCTTTAGACGACACCCATACGTTGACTTTATCGCCGTTCGGGGCTCGCAGGTGCAGCTCAATGTGGAAGCCTACCAGGTACTCGCCAGCGTGGATGGTGAATAGGGGGCGCATGGTTAGGTCTTGGGTGTTCTGTTCGGTTAATGGCCAAGCAAGATCTTTGAAAGGCAACACAAGAAAGCTTTAATACACTGTATGCTTCAAGGAATCCGGCTACCGACCGCGGCTCAAAATCCCCCGAGCAAACTGAAGGGGTAACAAAATCGCCATCCTGTCAATGAGAAGAAGCAAGAGCACGTAAAGCACCAACATCAACATACCAATAATCAACACTTGCATTATCACACCCACATCGACAATACCTATTGACAAGTAACCGAAAATTGCCGACATAAGCGCCGCAAAAAGAATAGGCCCAAAGTCCTGCACTTGTTCTTTAACACCGTAACCTAAAAGCTTGCTCGAAAAATAACTATTCGGAATATAGCTGAGACAAGAAATTATGACCTGACCAACGATAACTGCTGTAACTCCATATCGATAGGTGATTAATAATACCGTGCCGTGCATTGCTTTCTTAACCAGCTCCAAATAGAGAAAAAGATCAGAGCGGCCTTTCACCTTGAGAATATTCAGATTTACTGAATGTAGCGGCATTATCAAAGCTGCTAAACATAGCAGCTGAAAGTAAGGCACTGCCGGGTACCACTTTTCTGGTAGCAATATCTGAAATAGCGGGCTGGCTAAAGCTGCAGTAAAAAGAATTCCCGGGAAGAGCGCAACGGTCATCAGGATCACGATCTTCCTATACCCCTGCTTCAACCGCGCATCATCGTTCTGCACTGAAGCCAGCGCTGGGTATGTAACCGCTTGAATGGAACGAACCAGTTGCTGAACAATCAGTTCTTTGATCTTATTCGCAAAGAAATACAGGCCTGCGACTGGCGCTGAAAACACCTTTGCGATCACGATCACATAGAGGTTCTGAAAAACCGTGTCGAGTACTCCAGATAGGAATAACTTATAGCCAAAGTTGTACATCCCTTTGAGCGATGGCCAACTGAACTGCCGCGTTGGGCGCCACCCCTCCAGTTTCCAAAGCAGAGCTGTTTGCACTAGGGCATTCAACAGCATCTGGCTAACAAGCGCCCATACCCCCCAACCAATGTAAGCCAGACCCACGGCAATCACACCAGAAATTACGCTTGCCGGCAGACTGGCCTTTAACTGGGCCTTGAAGTTCAACTTCCGGCTAAGGCTTGCAACCTGCACCACCTGAAACGACATGATGATAACAGACACCGACGTAACCCGAATAAGGTTTTCCAATCGCGGCTCTTCATAAAAACCTGCTATGGCTGGCGCAGCCAGAAACAGGGCGCCGTACGAAACCAATCCCAACAACAAGTTGGCGTAAAACGCCGTGGCATAATCTTCCTGCGTTATGTTTTCCTGACGAATCAAGGCTTCACGGAAGCCAGAATCCATCAGTGAACTACCAAGAGCGAGAAACACCGCCATCATGGCGACCAAGCCAAAATCCTCAGGGACCAAAAAGCGAGCCAGAAGTAGGGTAACGAGAATACCCACGCCACGAGTGGCTAGCTGTTGGCTGAAATTCCAGACGATTCCAGTAGCGGTTCTAGCGGACAACGACATCAAACAGCCTTCTGGCCTTTAAGACGGATGATTTCAGCAACAAGATTCTCGGTGTAACCTTCAAACGCTGCCCTTCCCTTAGTCCTTCTAATCGCCTCCTGCTGCCGAGCAACGACCGAAGGTGGCAGAGGTTGATTCAATACTGCAGTGTCATTGAGCAACGCATTAATAGAGCTTACCGTCAGCCCCATAGCTTTAAACTCAGCATATAGAGGATTAGCAGTATCGAGATAAACTTTCGCGCCCAGAAAAAGCGCAATAAACAAATTTCCAGCCCCTTGCTGGCGCAAATGGTTCATGATTACGCTGGAGCAAGTGCTAAGTAGCTCGATATATTCATCCAAATCCATAAATTCAGTAATGGGCTCAAACTGATCACCAAAAAGTCGCCGCCCTTCTATGATAACTTTTTCCCGGTGGGCTCGATTTCCGTAGCTTAACGGCACAATAAGTTTTGAATCGGCGGGAACGCCTGTCTCTGCGAGGACCCTGAAAATATCTAGCTGGTTATTGGTGGGTTTGGCGCTGTTGCCAATTAGAATGTTTTTCCCGGTAATCCCTATATTGCCTAGCTTTCCATCTACAAGATCTGCAATTTTTCCATAGTTCCAGCGAACATACTCAGGGAACTGTTGCGTACCGATCGCATTTTTCAAAAGGAGGTATTCACTTTGCAGTACTGGCGCAAACAAATCGATTTTTTGCACCAGTTTTCGCTTGTGTTTGGCATTCGGATGGAGCCCTCTTCGGACGATACCGTTGATTAGCTGCTTCGGCGTTTTTTTCAGCTTAGATGTAACCGGTCTCTGAAACGCTAGAGTGTCTGGCTTAAGCAAATCCGACGGGCCAGTGGTCAATAGGTCGTAGTAGTCATACCCCATGCCAATCCACACCACTGGCACCTTGTCGTTTAGCCGAGCAAGCACTTCTAACGAGAACGCATACAATGAGTGCAGAATGATGGCGTCGTACTGCTCCAAAGACCTTATAAACTTCGGGCTCCAGAATGCATACTTTGAGACACGTACAGGCTTGATCTTTTTCAGGTGCCTGATCGAAGCAGACTTTCCATCAAGCATAAACGTGTTCTGGCCCGGAGCGACAGCTTCAAATAATTCGTAGGCTGAATCGGGGAACTTTTCATCTGTTATGAGGTGAAGAAACTTCAAACTGGCGTCTCGATATACTGCGTTTGTTTTCCTGATACAGGATTAGCTAGTTGGGGCACTTTCAGTGCCCCTACATCACAATTTCACTTCAAAATAAACTCAACAATCTTCTCCGGAGTATCCAACCCCTCAGCCTCATCATCACTAATAGTAACCCCAGCAGCCTCCCCCACATCCATAATTACCAGCATCACATCCAGTGAATCAACACCAAGGTCCACAAGCGTTTTGCCCATTTTATCTTCAGACATTTTTAGGTCTTCAACATTTTTTTCCAGCATGGACATAACGATTTTTACAGCTTCTTCGCGGTTCATAGTGCTTCCTATTAGTTTGGCTTTACTTCTTCATAGATTGCTGTCGCCCAAGACAACCCAACGCCGAAGCCTGACATAAGTATTTTTCGGGGGCTGTTATCTAGTTCTGCTTCCAGCAGGAGCGGGATGGACGACGAAACAGTGTTTCCGGTTTCGGAGAGCCTGATGGGTGCTTTTTCAGCAGGGATTCCAGCTCGCTTTATCGTGTTTTCCAGCATAAAACGACTGCCTTGGTGCAGAAGAAACAGATCAATATCTTCAGCAGTCAATTCTGCGGATGCCAGCGTGCGCTTGATCTGCTTGGGTACATCCTGCAAAGCAAAGTTGAATACAGCTCGGCCGTTCATTTCCAGGCCATGCTCTGTTTTCTGAAGCGCCTCACTGCCAGCACCCTTGGTGGAGAATTTTGCGGTGGCTAATTTGTAGCGTGGCATATCGCTGATAAACGTAACAGACGCAGCATCACCAAACAAAAGGCATGTGTTTTTATCTTCGGGGTCAAGAATCCGGGAGTATGGGTCGCAAGTGAAAAGAAAGCCCTTTTTCATTCCGTTCGCAGCCATAAAAGATTGAATCACGCTTAAACTATAGACATATCCGGAGCATCCCAGCCCAATATCAAAGCAGGCACAGTTCTCCGGTAGCTGCAAAGCAGCATGGACTAGAGCTGAATTGTGCGGCAATCCGCCGTTGTCCGGGTTTTGAGTACACAG
This sequence comes from Marinobacter daepoensis DSM 16072, assembly GCF_000421165.1. Lineage (GTDB taxonomy): Bacteria > Pseudomonadota > Gammaproteobacteria > Pseudomonadales > Oleiphilaceae > Marinobacter > Marinobacter daepoensis. The sequence continues at coordinate 994,830 of NZ_ATWI01000008.1, read as the reverse complement.
AACCACACATTCAATCTCTGACTTGTCGATCTGTACTTTTTGGCACAGGCGGTTGAAGGCTGCAACGCTCACACTAACAACACTGTCTGTCTCTTCAAACCGAGGCAAAGTTGCAACACCAATTTTTTGCTCAACAAATTCACGATCGGTTTCAAACCGATCGGCCTGCTTCAAATTATCGACTCGACCTTTTGGTAGATAACTCGCTATCGACTGAATCCCTAACATGAGTGGCTCCTATTGTTCTGACGCATCAAGAAAAGTACATGTCAGCGATTTTCTCGCCATTAACCAAAACATCACTGCAGGTTAGCCGTGTACCCACCTGTTTGGTGATGCGAAGCTCCACCTTCTCCATATGGGGGATTGGAAACTGGCCGTCATAGCGGGAAAAAACCCATTTCTTTGCACTATCCACACACTCTTGGTGCATTTTCTTACAGAGTGATACCAGCAGTTCAATCTTGTCCGTATGATGAGGATTGTCCTGAGCGATCGATCTATCGCCAACGATGGCGCCACGGAATGCTTCCGGCTCATCAAATTCCTGTCGCACGGCTTCTTCGGTTTCGGCCGCAGCATTAATGCAAAGTGAGTAACTCTCACCGTCGGTTCTTACTATTTTAGCGACTACCGCATCGGCTGCTGTTGGCGCACGTTGCTCCAGTATGCATACCGGGTTGTGGATCATGTGTTTGAATGACACATTGATCTTGCCTTTCGACAACCCTATCCGGCCAGCTACCTCAATCAAAGCATTAAACAAACTGGTTCCCTGGATATAATTCCGGTCACCCTTGAACACAAACTTCAGCACTTCCGACATAACAACTCCTAGCCTATCGCTTGGGGCCGGTGTTGAGGCCAACCATTCGCTTGGCGGGATTACCAAACATTGAGTGGTTTGGCTCGACATTTTTGACCACAACACTGCCCATACCCAACGATGCTTCTGCGCCGATTACCAAGTTGTCCCGAACACTAACACCCATTGCAATGGTCGCTCCGGCATGTACGACGGTATGTCCACCAAGCAATGATCCTACAGACATCCAAACCCCATTCTCGACAACTGCGCCATGGCCTACGTTGCACAGATTGCCGATGACTACATCGTTCCCGATAAACGTAGGTGCGAGAATCCCACCGGCAATCACCGCATTTGCACCAACTTCTGTATTGTCGCCAATAGACACACCACCCACATGGGGAAACTTCAGCAATCGACCGTCAGCTGCGCGGTACACCGTCACTCCGTCGCTTCCAATCACCACGTTTTCCCGAATGGTGGTATTTCTTCCAATTCGCGAACCACGCTTGATAACGGCACCAGCACCGATCACGCTGCCCTCACCTATGTCGACGCCAGGCTCGATAACGGCTGAATTTGCCACCTGCGCCTCGCTCGAGACGGCGGCTTCACCGGTGTAGCCACTCCAATGAGCATCTATGCCTATTGAATCAATCAACCACGTGAGCACATCCATAAATACTGCTCTGGAGTCTGATACCACACAGAATTGATTGGAGCCCAGGATTGATGCTTCCGGCAGTTCATCCGTCAAAACAAAGGAGCCTGTTAATTCTGCACCTTTGCCAAATTGTTCAGCGTTAGCAAAGACAAGCTGGTTGTGCCCACCGGTACGGGAGTCACAGGTGCCTGTTAGCTCCAGACCTTCTGCACCGGCAAGTTTAATGGTGCCAACCAGCTCCTCAATAAAGGCAACGATTCTTGAAGAGTGAACCGGTTTTCTAAAAAAGGCGCCCGTTGGTCGAGTTGTCACCGAGCAACCTCCGATACTTTCCTGGATATCATCTCAATCTCTTCAGCGTTCAGGCCGGAATAAATTGGCAAACAGACAATGCGGTCAGATAGTTTTCTGGATTCGGAACAGGCCGTTGAAGTTGCCTCCAGAACTGCCACGGAATCCAATGATGGATAAAAATACCGACGCGCAAGGACACCTGAATCACGAAGGGAGGACATAAGTTCGATTACCTTCACCTCGTTTTCCAATGCAATCGGATAGTAGGCATGGTTGTAGCTCGCACCAGCTTGAATGCGCTGTTTCTGGAACTTGCCGTCAAGAAAGTGACTGTAAGCCTCAGTAACTGTTTCACGATCTGCGCTGATTTGTTCGATCTCATCCAACACGCACAAACCCATGGCCGCCTGCAACTCATTCATTTTGGCATTAATGCCCAACTCACCGATGGTGTCCGGCC
>NZ_ATWI01000008.1:691384-992594 GCF_000421165.1 Marinobacter daepoensis DSM 16072 | reverse complement strand
GGCTGTTGCGCATCAGGCCCAGGCGCCATAACGGCGGCTGGATCACCACTTCGTAGCGGGTGCGGCGATGGCCAGTGTCGCCCCGGACGAATTCGTTCACCACCCCGGTGAAGCGGCGCAGGGGCTGGCCGTCTTGCCACACCACCAGATCCACCGGCTGTTCGAGGACATCAGCCGCCGCCACGTCCGGGTCGGTGCTGGCCAGGTTCAGTCGGCCATGGAACAGGTCTGACAACCGTTCGGTCAGCGCAAAGCCGACAACGGCAAAGTGATCTGAGGGGAATTCGCCTACTCGGGCGGTGAACTGCAATCCGCTTGCCTGGGGCATGACTTCGGTCCCTGAAGGTAATGTTTAACTGACTCATCCTGAGCAGTCCCGATTATAACCACCGGGCTCACGAATACCAACCAGCAAACCGATGGCCTCTTTTAACCAGTTCTCAACAGCGAAAACCAGCGTCTACGACTTTTGTTGAACCCGGTGAACGGTTAACCTTGGGTATTCCCTAATAACAAGAGCAAGACCATGGCACACTACCTCATTGAAATCGACGAAACGTTCGATGTTCCCCGGCGCAAGGCTTTTGCGGTTTTCGCAGATCACAACCGTTTTGGCAAACTCGTCGGAGCGCCGGTCAAGCGCATCAAAGACAGCGATCAGGCCGACCCGAACGGCATCGGCTCGGTGCGGAAAATCGGCATTGGCCCGCTGTCCATTGAAGAAAAGGTTCTCGGGTTCGAGCCAGACTCTCTCATTGAGTACACCATCACCAGTGCCAGCCCTCTGCGCAACCATCTTGGGCGGATTCTGTTCTCGGATGCTGGCGAGGGCCGCACGCGCATCCAGTACACCATTTCGTTTGAGGACATCGTGCCTTTCACTGGCAAGGTGGTCGGCTCAGCGCTTGAGCAGGGCTTACGACGGGGCATTCGCAAACTGCCAGCCCTGGCCTGAGCTCCGCCACCACGCCCGGGCAACAAACCGTTACTTGATGAATATCAGATAATTGACCTGAGGCAACAATTCACATTTGTCAATTCTGTAACCTCCCGCGCAGTTTGCAATATCCGGCCATCAGGCTATAAGTGTGCCTGAGGCCGAACACCTACTGCGTGACGGGAGACAAAAATGGCTGCAGCACCGATTGTTCTCTTCGACAACGGACACCACAAGTGCCTGATGTTCGATTCCCTGGTGACTGGTGAGGGCGTGCAGTCCAATCAGTTTCTGATTGTCGATGGCACACACGAAGCACTGATCGATCCGGGCGGAGATCTGACCTACACCCCACTGTCGGTTGCCGCATCCAAGTACATGAACATCCGCGATATGGATTACGTGTTCGCCTCCCATCAGGACCCGGACATCATCGGCGCCATCGACCGCTGGATTGTTCACACCCGGGCCAAAATTGTAACCTCCCGTTTGTGGGCACGATTCCTGCCGCACCTGGTGTCCAGCTACGTAACCAACCAGCTCAGCGGCAGTGTTTATGACCGCATCGTCAGCATTCCCGATGGCGGCGCCAATGTCCGGTTTGGCGATACCTACATCCAGTGTCTGCCAGCCCACTTCATGCACTCTGTCGGAAACCTGCAGTTTTACGATCCGGTCTCAAAAATTCTGTTTTCCGGTGATCTGGGCGCCTCCATGGGCGGCGAAGACGATCACGAGCCGGTGAAAGACTTCGACAAGCACATTCCAAACATGATCGGCTTCCACCGCCGCTACATTGCATCCCGGAAGGTCTGCAGCTTGTGGGCAAACATGGTCCGGGCCATGGACGTCGCTATGATTGTTCCCCAGCACGGCAAGCGCTTCGAAGGCCCGGTCATGATCGACCGCTTCCTGAACTGGGTCAGCGACATGGACTGCGGCATCGATCTGGTGTCTCAGGAAAACTACCGCCAGCCTGTGGAATACGTCTAACCCCCTTGTTCCGCAAGGATGCGGAACTCTTTTCCTGCCAATGCTGCGAAATCAGGCCTGTTGCAAACCTCTCAGGTTCAGTAAAATTTGTTTTTTTCACTGAACCCCAGAGGCAGCGAATATGGGCAGAGCTTATCAGAACCGAAAAGAATCCATGGCCAAAACGGCCGCCGCCAAAACCAAGGTATACAGCAAATACGGTCGCGAGATTTACATGGCCGCCAAATCCGGTGGCGTAGACCCTCAGGCCAACCTCTCCCTCCGCGGCCTGATCGAACGGGCAAAGAAAGACCAGGTACCCACTCACGTTATCGATAAGGCCATCGACAAAGCCAAGGGCGGTGCCGGTGAAGACTATGCCCCGGCCCGATACGAAGGGTACGGCCCGGGCAACTGCATGGTGATTGTGGATTGTCTTACCGACAACCCGAACCGCACCTTCGGCGATGTTCGCCTGGCCTTCACCAAAACCAAGTGCAAGATTGGCACTCCGGGCGCTGTAGCCCACATGTTTGATCACTGCGCCATCTTTGCCTTCGCAGGCCAGGACGAAGAAGCCGTTCTGGAAGCCCTGATGGAAGCCGATGTCGACGTAACCGATATTGAGAGCGAAGACGGAAAAATCACAGTCTTCACTCCGAATACCGAATACGCCAAGGCCAAACAGGCTCTGGAAGCCGCGTTTGAAGGGATCGAGTTCGACGCAGACGAAATCCAGTTCCTGCCCAAGACCACCACATCGGTTGAAGGCGATGATATCCCCATGTTCGAGAAGTTCCTCGACATGCTTAACGATCTGGACGACGTACAGAACGTGTTTCACAACGCGGAACTTCCACAGGAATAACGCAAACGTTTCGTGGTTCCCGGAGAACCACCGCTGAGGGGAAAGTATGGGCGTGGAAAAACCGAACGTCATCATTCTGAAAACCGGATCAACCTACCCACAGATCCAGAGTCAGTTTGGCGACTTCGATGCCTGGTTTATTGAAGGCCTGTCGAAAAACCTGGCACTGACCGTTGTCGACGTGGTTAACACGCCCCCTCCCTCCGCACCCGACGACTGGGCGGCTATCGTTATCACCGGCTCCCCCGCCATGGTCAGTGACCGGGCACTCTGGAGCGAGACAACAGCCCAGTGGGTCAGGCAGGCGGTGGCATCCGGCATCCCGCTGCTTGGCGTGTGCTATGGCCACCAGCTTCTGGCCCACGCCCTGGGTGGCAAAGCCGACTATCACCCACAAGGCCGGGAAACGGGCACCCATACCATCAGCCTGCTTGGCGAGGCCGCCTCCGACCCACTGTTCAGCAAACTGCCATCGGAGTTCCGGGCCCACCTGACGCACAAACAGTCGGTGCTTGAGTTGCCGGAAGGCGCTGTCCTGCTCGCCCGATCCGCCTTCGAGCCCCACCAGGCTTTCCGGGTCGGTGACAATGCCTGGGGCGTGCAATTCCACCCGGAATTCTCAGACAAGGTCATGAAAGCCTATCTGGAGGTGCAATACCCGGAGCTTGCTGAAGAAGGGCTGGACGCAGAGCGCCTGATGCAAGGCGTCTGCCCGGCACCGGAGGCCAGCCACCTGCTGACGCTGTTTTCCGAATACGTGACCGACCGGTTCCGGAACCGATAAACCGGAACCCGACGCGCTGTGTGAACGTTTTGTATGTTGAATCAGTACAGATCGCTAATTACTGTACTGCAATTACAACTGAACAAAGGAGCCTTGCATGCACGCGATCAGATGCCACCTCAAGACGTTTTCTCTGGCCATGGCGCTCCTGCTTGCGTTCACAACCACGTTTTCCGTCTCTGCCAACGCCGGCATGGTCAGCACTGGTGAACTGATCCAGCAACAACAGGTGGAGCTGGACCGCCAACAGCTTCTGGACATGCTGGAGAATCAGGGCGTTAAAAAGAAACTGCAGGAACTCGGAGTCAGTGAGGCTCAGGTCACCGAACGCATACACAACCTGACCCCCACGGAGCTCGCTGAGTTTGAACAACAGCTCGCGGAAGCACCCGCAGGCGAGGGCGTTGTCGGCGTTATTGTCCTGTTCCTTCTGGTTTTCATCATCACAGACATGCTCTGTGCCACGGACCTGTTCTCCTTCGTCAAGTGCATTCGCTAACCCTTACCCCCGCTTCGATCAGGAAGCACATCAGAATGGCGGTCGCTCTGGCGGTCGCCATTCTGATGTCCGGCTGTGCCTCAAGGCCGGACTGGCCCGTAAACCAACTGAGCACTAGCACCCCACCACGGCAACTTCTGGAAGAAACCCCGTTTTACCCTCAGGAACAATACCAGTGTGGTCCCGCCTCCTTGGCCATGATGCTCAACGCCCAGGGGCTGAGCACTCACCCGGAGGTTCTGAAAGACCTGGTGTATCTGCCCGGTAGAGACGGTTCCCTGCAGGTTGAAATGGTGGCTGGCGCACGGGCGCATGACATGGTCGTCTACCGGTTGCCCGACGATCCCGGCGCCATTCTGGAAGAAATCGATGCGGGCCACCCAGTGCTGGTGATGCAGAACCTTCGGCTGAACTGGTGGCCAAAGTGGCATTTCGCCGTCGTCGTTGGCTACGATCAGGAAAAGCGAGTCTTTATCCTGAACACCGATACCCGCCAGCGTTATGAAATGGCTTACGAGGTGTTTCACAATACCTGGGCACGTGCCGGACAATGGGCGGTTGTAGTCCTGCCCCCGGATCAGCTACCTGCAACGGCACAACTACTGCCCTATCTGCGCTCGGCCCACGATCTGGAAACCACAGGGCACACCCACACGGCCAGGCAAGCCTATCAGTCCGCGGCCACCCGCTGGCCCGACCAGGCTGCACCGGTGATGGCCGAAGCCAATCTGGACTACAGCCTGGGTAACCTGAGTGCCGCCAAAAACGGCTTTCTTGAGGTCGTCCAGCAGTTTCCGGAGTTTCCGGAAGGCTGGAACAACCTGGCGATCACCCTGAAGGAGGCTGGCTGCGACTCCCAGGCCGCCCGCGCCTCGCAGTGCGCCAGCCAGCTCGCCCCGGAACGATTCCCACAACCGGAGGGTGAGATCGATAAAAACGCATCTTCAGAACGAACCTGCCCCGCCCTGCCGGCCTGCCCACTCATAAAGGATTAAACCCCGGGTCAGGCTGGTTTTCGTGCCAACACCACGTCTTTTGCCGGAATCTCCAACTGCCATCCGTGTTCCGCCGCCAGCCAACGAAACGTCTGCTCCCGATAGAACACCACATGCGTTGGGTCTCTCCGGTAGTGCCAGTTGTCAAAACGGGCATCGTCGGTCTGGAAACAGGTCATAACGGCCAGCCAGCCCCCAGGGCGAAGCAGCGCGTCCAATTGCCGGAATACCTCAGCAGGCCGGAACAGGTGCTCCACCACTTCCGTGCAGGTCACGAAGTCGTATTGCGCATCCAGCACCCCGCTATTCGGGTAAAAAAACGGATCGTACAGACTCACGCTCAGCCCGGCTTCTTCCAGCATCCGCGCCAGCGCCGGCCCGGGACCACAACCAAAGTCCAGACCTTCAGCACCAACCGGTACGCGGGCAATCAGCGGCTCTGCAAGTTTGGACAGGAACCGCCGGTAGCCCGGATCTTCCGCCTGATTGTCATGCAACTCATAAACGGCCCGCTCCTGCGGCTCTGTGAGCCTGCACCCGGCTGCCAGAACCGTAGCCTGGCAAAGTCCGCAGCGAAGGTAGCGCTGTGGCCCCACCTGCCGGAATGGGCCCAACATACCCGTTTCGCACACCGGGCAGGATTCTCCTCCGGCTCCAGACAACCCCGGCTTTTCACTCATAATCTTATCAACCTGAAAAAAGTTTCATTGTCATATCCGGCCATGCGGCGAGTTTGTGACCGGATACGTAAAAGCGCCCCCAACACGCTGCCTATACTGGCGCGATAATCGGAGAGGAGCCGGCTTGTACCTCTTGAATGATAACAACAGAACAATTCAAGACTAAGCGCCAGGGCATGCCCCGGCTCAGAGACAGGAACATGGAAACGTCATCCGAACTTGCACTGGAAGTGCCGATTGTCTCGGCCCGTTACGCCCGCCGGTTTGTCCGGTTCATGGAAAGCCGGGGCGTGAAACGCCACACCATCCTTGCCAATACGGGCGTGACCGATGAGATGCTCGACAACCCGGATGCCAGCTTGTCGATGCATCAGGTGGTGAATCTCCTGCGCCAGGCCGACTGGCTGATGACCGATGAGCGGGCCGCCTTCGAGTTCGGCCAGCAACTGGACCTGCCCAGCCACGGCTTGCTCGGGTTCGCGGTGCTGGGCCTGGAAAACCCAAAGCGACTCATCAGCATGATCGTTCAATATCTGCGGGTTGGCCTGCCGCTGATGGACATGGAGCTGGAATCAACCGGGTCCACCTTCCGCATCCGGGTAGTGGACAACTGGGGCGTGGATGACCTCCGCCCCTGCCTGACCAAAATCTACATGGGCAGCATCTATCGGATATCCAGCCAGGTCTGCAGCCACTTAAGTTTCCATTTTGATTTCCCCTCCTCCATCCCGATCGAACACTGGCAACGGCTGGCGCCGGGCTGCGAATTCGAGTTTGGCACCGAGGTTGCCCAGGTCACCATGCCGCTGAACGGCTTGCCCATTCCCAAAAGCGACGCAAACCTGGAGTTTCTGGTGGCCAGAACCCAGCACAGCCGCCGGCAGAAACGCCTGGTGGCCGACGAGACCGTCATGCAGGTGCGCGACCTGATCATAAGCCAGCCCGGGCGCCCCTGCACCACCGAAAACATTGCCAGAAGACTGGAGATCAGCCCCCGAACCCTGCGCCAGCACCTGTCCGGAGCGGGCACCTCCTTTCGGGAACTGCGCAACGACATTCGGGAAAGTTTTGCCACCCTTTATCTGAAGGATACCAACGTCCCACTGGAATCCATTTCCGAGAAACTCGGGTTCAGCGATCAGGCCGGCTTTACCAAAGCTTACCGGTCCTGGACAGGCCAGACTCCGGGAGACGTTCGCCGCCAGGCCCGGTCAAAAAAGTGAACACACAACTATTTTCATTTTGACGCCGTTCACGATTTAGACAATTCCCCCGTTTCTCTCCGTTTTAAACAAAAATGGTGCCGCGACAAGCAATGACCTACGGCACCCTCTCCCCGTTAAATAACGCTGCATTCATACGCAAAGACGTATGGCAAAGGGAGCTTTGCAAGTCCGATTGAGCAGTCCTTATCGGTGTTGTCTGCAACCCACTACAACAAAGAATGACGTACAGAGGACGAACTCATGAAACTCAGGAACCTCAATACGAGTGTTCGCAAGCTCGGCCCCGCGGTGGCAGCGGCGGCATTGATGGCGGGTGGCGCCAGCAATGCGGCTGCCGAACAGGTTTCTCTGGAACTGGCCTTCGAGTGCCCGTTTCCACTGATTGGCACCCAGCCCATCCGGGCGCAGATCAGCGCGGATATCCCGCCAGTGGCGACCGTAGGCCAGCCGATGCCACAGTTTCAGGTGGATGCCATCACCATCGTTAACGACGATGCTCGTACCGGCCTGAAACTGGTGAATTCCGAGACCCTTGAAGGTGTGGCCACCAGCACCAATGAAATCATCACCGTAAACCGGAACATTGATCAGATCGTTAAGCTCAACATCCCGCCCACCAGCATTCCTTCTGAAAGTGGCGAATTTAACGTCCCGGCTTCCGGCATGGCTCCGGAAGTGTTGTTCACCAACGACGACATCGGCCAGGCGGACATCCGTGTGGGCGCCCTGTCTCTGGAGCTGATTGCACGCACGGCGAACGGCGACATCGCGCCAGCGCCTATCGGCGAAATCACCACCGACTGTATTCAGTTGCCAGACCAGAACAACCTGCTTCAGACCATGATGGTGGAAGGCGACGCCGTTGAAACACCGCGTATCAACGTTGGCGTTGAAGAACTGGCCTTTGGTAACGTCCAGGCTGGTCTGCCGGCCACCCAGACCGTGACCATCTCCAACACAGGCAACTCTGACCTGGGTATTAACAGCATCGCCATCAGCGGCGCAGACTCTACGGTATTCACACAGACCAACAGCTGCAACACCATCGCTCCGAGTGGCTCTTGCGACGTGAATGTTACCTTCGCTCCGTCTACCGAAGGCAACCGCAACGCAACCCTGACCATTCAGTCCACCGACGCTGAAACGCCGTCCGTTGACGTCGCTCTGACTGGCCGGGGAGTTCTTGCCCCGGTGCCCGAAATCGGCGTAAACCCGGAATCAGTTAACCTGGGCCGCGTGCTGCTCGGTGAGTCTGCAAATGCCGACGTCACCGTCACCAACAGCGGCAACGCCGCGCTGCAGATCGACAGCGTCGTTCTGGAAGGCGCCAACGCAGCCGATTTCACCCAGACCACCAACTGCACCACCGTTGCGGCTGGCGAAAGCTGTACCGTACAACTGGCCTTTACCGCAGCTTCCGTAGGCGTCAGTAACGCAAATCTGGTGATCCGCTCCAGTGATTCCGAGAATCCTGAAATCCAGGTACCGGTCACTGCGGAAGCTTACGAGCCGCAAACCGACCCGGCCCTTGAACTGTTGCTGGGCCTCGAAGGCTCCACGCTCATCAAAGCCACCAACGGCACCCTGCCGCTCAACGGCAGCATCGCCACCTTGCTGGATCTGGCTTCCGGCACCTTCGAGGCAGACCTGGACGTAGAACCAACCGCCGGTAACTTCTCCATCAAGCTCCTGTTCAGCAAGATTCACGCTTCGGCCAATGTCGAGTTCGAACAGGCTGAAATCACAACGGGCTCGCTGGTGAACGGCAAGCTGACGGCGAACTCTCACCTGTACGTCAAGGTACCGAAGGTCGCCATCAAACTGTTTGGCCTGCCGGTCAAGATTGGCGGTGGCGAACAATGCCAGACCGGCCAACCCGTTGATATCCAGCTGACCTCGGTGGAAGGTTCGAACTTCTCCCCGGCAACCGGTGGCGCGGTCAGCGGTGTGTACGAACTCCCTGCTTTAGAGAACTGCGGCTTGCTCACCAGCTTGCTGAACCAGTTCATGACCGGCCCGGGTAACACCATCGATCTGCAACTGACACCAGAGCAATAAGAACCTCCGGCCTGGCCGGAAGCCTGTTCACGGCTGGCATTCGCCGGTCGTGAACAGCGCATGCAGTAAAAACAAAACCAAAAAAGGAACAACGAAATGAAAAGCCTGAAGAGAAACCTGCTAGCGCTGGCTATTGTCGGCACCCCATTTGCCGCACAGGCGGAACTCCAGCCCATCGACGACGCCCGGATGGGCAGCATAACCGGCCAGGCCGGTGTCACCATTGAGCTGGAAACCAAAGTAAACATCGGAGAATTTGTTTACACCGACGAAGGCTCCCTGTCGATCAAAGACATCAGTATCGGCGGCGCAAACCGGACCGACCTGTTCGAAGAAATCACCGACCCGGCCATCCGTAACCTCGCCTTTGGCACCACCAGCGATCTGATCGACAACATCAAAATCGAGATCGACGTGGCCTCAGACGGCGACGCCATCATCAACGTATGGCCCATCACCGCCGCCCCCATCGACTTCGGCGTAAAAACCGGTGAATGGTCGCTGCAGGGCACCACCGATTCGACGTTGCTGGCCAACAACTTCTCCATGGTCGGCGCTATCACCAAAATGCGCCTGCGCGTAGATACCGCCACAGACACCCTGAACCTTGACACCGAAGTGGGTATTTCCGATCTCGACGTTGATATTCCCTTCCTGGCCGTCGGCATCCGGGATCTGAAACTGACCGGCGACCAGTACCTGGAAAACCCAAGCATCCTGACCCTGGGGGCGAAGGTCAACATGGACATCTACAACGGCCAGCGAGCCGATGGCACCGATGCCCTGGCCGTAGACCTGAACACCTTCAATGCCGACATGACCATAGGGGAAGTCCTGGTAGGAGGCACGTCCATCGGTTCCTTCACTCTGGACAACCTCTCAGTACAGAACACCTCTTTGCGTATCTACGGTCACCCGTAAGTCGTCGAGGGCCCCTTCAGGGCCCTCACTCCGCCAGCCCCGCCGCTTCTTTCAGCGCCTGATCCAACTCGTTTTCGTTCAGAGCACCGGCACTGATTAACTCAACCCGGGACTGCCCGGCCGGCTCACACGGGCGGATCGTCAGCGTCCCTTCCACCTGATTAAGCACACGCCATCCGTCACGGGTATGCACCACCGCCTTAAAGCGCACAAAGCGCTCATCCATCGCCAGAGCCAGAAGTTCCGGCTCCGAAAACCGGACATCGGCGTGGACACGCCATCCAAGGCTGACATGGCCCTGCCCCTGGTTACTCATACGCTGCCACGGTTGCTCCTCCAGAGTCGGACCGGGGGGACGAAGATCAACCGGAGCCAGATGTTGATGAGCCGTCGGTGTTGAAACCCCGCGCGCGTCGGCCTCCCCCATCAGCCATTCCGGAATCAGGTGCCCGTGGCTGGTTTTGAAGACACCACGTTTCGACACCGGAAACCGGGCAACCCACTCATCAAACGCAGCGAGCTGCTGGTGGGAACAAAGGTCTGTTTTGTTGGCCACCAGAATATCCGCGGCTTCAACCTGATCGCAGAACTGAACATTCTCAAGAACCCTTGGGTCTTCAAGCTTGCGAGGGTCGACCAGGGTGATCACCGGCCCCAACGACAACACCTCCTGATAATGCTCTCCGGTCAGGGTTTCAAGAATCTGGGACGGATGGCCAAGCCCGGTCGGCTCAATAATCAGGCGGTCTGGCCTGGCCCTGGCAATCAACTGGTTCAGTCCGATCTGCATGGGCAGCCCGGCAACGCAACACATGCAACCACCGGGGACTTCACGCACTACCGCTCCTTCGGTTTCCAGGATGGCGCCATCAATACCCACCTCGCCAAACTCGTTCACCAGAACAGCCCAGGTTTCGCCCTCCGGCTTCTGCCGAAGCAGGTCCAGAATAGCCGTGGTTTTGCCGACACCCAGAAAACCAAGAATCAGATTGGTGGGGATGGGGCGGGAGGTGACAGACATAAATAGCGCCTCGAAAAACGTTATACTATAACAACATCATTCAGCCCGGGCTACGGGCAGATCCCCGTGTTTCCAGTCTGGTGCTGCTGTGATCTAATCAAGTGATTCATCCGCCGCGAAACAAGGAGACGCAATGTTTACGCTGAAAAATCGAGTGGCATTGGTAACAGGTGGGGAGCACGGCATCGGCAAAGGCATCGCCAGTGTCCTGCACAAAGCCGGAGCCCGAGTAGTGATTGGTGGCCTTGATGAAGTTGCGGGCCAGAAAGTGGCCAGCGAACTGGATGGCTTGTTTATAAAAATGGACGTTACCCGGCAAAGCGACTGTCGTGCTGCGATTGCAGACATTGAAACCCGGTTCGGGCAACTGGACATTCTATGCTCAAACGCCGGGATCTTCCCTCAGGCCAATCTGGACGACATGACCGAAGCGCAGTGGGACAAGGTCCACAACGTGAACCTCAAAGGCACCTTTTTCATGGTCCAGGCCGCCATGGCCCACATGAAAAAGCGCAACTACGGCCGGATTGTTCTGACCTCTTCCATCACCGGCCCCATCACGGGCTTCCCGGGCTGGAGTCATTACGGTGCCAGCAAAGCCGGTCAGTTAGGCTTCATGCGAAGTGCCGCGCTGGAACTGGCCAACAGCGGCATTACCATAAACGCCGTGATGCCCGGCAACGTGCTGACAGAAGGCCTGAAAGCCCAGGGCGAGGCCTACCTCAACCAGATGCGTGCAGCCATTCCCACCCATACTCTGGGAACCCCGGAAGACATCGGCCATGCGGCCTGCTTCCTGGCCTCGGAGGAGGCGCGTTACATCACAGGGCAACAGATCATTGTTGACGGCGGGCAGATACTGCCAGAATCGCCAGACGCCATTCCTGGCTGACCCTCAGACCTCGGTGGCTTCCGGCGCTCAATGCCAGAGGCCACCGGTTCCAACCGGGAGAGAAGACCATGCCGAGGCTGTTTTTCGGGCTGGAGATTCCAGGCGCCACAAAAGCCGAACTGCTGCGGGTGAAAACCGGCCTGTCCGGCGCGCGCTGGCAACAGGCAAACCAGCTTCATCTGACCCTGGCGTTTCTCGGTGAGGTTGAGGCATCACGGGTTCCGGACGCACAGTCATTAGCCCGAGAGGTCCGCCATTCACCATTTGACCTCCGCGTTCAGGGGCTAGGCTGTTTTGGTCGCCCCGAGAAACCGAAGATCCTCTGGGCGGGCGTTACCCCGGAAACCGAACTTAGAGATTTACAGCAAAGCCTCGCCACCCAGCTGACCCATCACCGCTTTGCCCTTAAGAACCCATCGTTCAAACCTCATATCACCCTGAGCCGCTTCCAGGCGAATTCAGGCTCTGTTGCTGCCCTGCTGGACCAGCACCCAGACACGCCCTTTGGCAGCCTTGCCGTCCATGAGTTTGCGTTGTTTGAGAGCAGGCCCGGGCCACAGGGCTCTGTCTACACCGTTCTGGAACGCTACCCGCTAACCGGATAACCACGCATTCCCGGGGCCCGATAGGCTATGGGCAAAACTGCTAACGGCTATAAGCTGTACCCGTATTCGGCTATAGTCGTGCTGATGCCTCGTGTCTTGCCCTCAAGGATGCTCCCATGCTCTGGATTCTGCTCGCTGTTGCTGCCCTGATTGTCCTGATCACGCTGCTGATCTTCCGGGTAAAAGACCTTTCCGAGTACGACGGGCAAGAATGGGCGATCCGGCAGGTTGCCCCCAACCCGGCTCACGACGAGGTTATCGAACGCATCAAGGATATGGGGCGTGCCTCCCGGGGGTTGAAAGGCAAGGCCAGGCTGCTCGCCCTACGCAACCACCTGGACAGCCTTGGCGAAAGCGTGGACATCGAGTCACAGCTTCAGCACCAGGATAACCCGAAAGGTGAATGGGTGATGGCGCCAGGCGTCGATCCCCGTCGGCGCGTGCTCTATATTCACGGTGGTGCCTGGGCCGCCGGCAGCCCACGCAGTCACCGGGCCATCACCGATCGATTTTCCCGCCTGGCCAATGCCGCTGTCTTCGCTGTCGACTACCGGCTGATGCCGGAACACCGTTTCATGGATGGCATCCGGGATTGCCGCCAGGCTTATGCCTGGTTATTGAACCACGGCCCGGATGGCGAAACCGCTGCGGACTTCGTGGTGGTTGCCGGCGACTCGGCCGGTGGCAGCCATACGCTCTCCCTGATTGCCTGGGTCCGGGATAACGGCCTGCGCCAGGCAGACGCCGCTATCGCCCTGTCACCGTCCACAGACCTGACGCTGACCGCTCCGAGCAACCGGGAGAACATACGTACCGACCCGTTGCTGGGCCCGGTCTTTGGTGGGCTGTCGAAAATCCCCCTCCCACTGTTGTGGTGGGGAACCCTGGCCGCCTTCCGAATCTCCCCCACCAACCCGGTGGCATCTCCCCTGCGGGGAGAACTGAACAATCTGCCCCCCACCCTCATCCACGCCAGCACCACCGAAATGCTGCTGGATAATTCCACGCGCTACGCCACCAAAGCAAAAGCACAGGGCTCCCCCGTCGAGTTGCACACCTGGCAAAACATGGTGCACGTGTGGCACATTTTCACACCACTCTTGCCAGAGGCCAACGACGCGTTCGAGGACATCTCCGCATTCCTGAAACGCGTTGAACACTCGTAGGAGCCGGGCCGGGGTTATTCGGTCGGCTTCCGCCGCACGTAGAGCACCTTGTGGACACGGGCAACCACCGTTCCCGTCTCATCCACGATGTCCACATCCCACTCCGGCAAGTACTTATCGCCCTGCTCTGTGGCCTGACGGATCTCGGCAAGCCGCTCCTCGGTCAATTCAAACTCCGCTTTCACCACCCCTTTGCCGGGGCGGATAAAATCGATGCTGGCAGATTTGTCCCAGACAATGTAGCTACTGCCAAGCCGACGCATTAACAACAGCATGTACATCGGGTCGACCATGCTGTAAAGGGAGCCACCGAAATGCGTTCCGACATAGTTAGTGTTATACCAGCGCTGGCGCATCTCGACGGTTGCCGTGGTGAAATCGTCAGCAAGGTGGGTCACTTGGACGCCCGCACCAAGATAAGGAGCAAACGTGGAAAGCACCCGGCGCATGGCACCTGCACTGGCAAACCAGCGGCGAATCGTTGAGTTCATAGGGACATCCGAACGTTTTTGAAATCAGTCGGTTGACTGGATAGGAGGCTATCTTCTTACAGCCACCCATCGTTTTCAACGAAATTTCATACGCTCGTTTGAAATAACCCGATCAGGCACTCAGGGGGCAACCCCAAACCACCGGGGGTGCTTCAACAGAAAATACAGCGCCAGCATGTCGTAAACCGCGTGCCAGACCATCACCATCGGCAGACTGCCGGAAACCTGATAGGCCGCACCCAGCACCAGCCCAAGCCCCGTGGCCACAAGGAAATAGGTGAACGACACATAATGAACCAGGCCGAACAGCACAGACGCTGCCAGCAACGCCGTCCACGGCCCGGTGTGTTGCAACAGCCATCCCTGAACCGCCCCCCGGAACAGCAGTTCCTCGCCCACGCCGGCAAGCACACACAGAACAAACAGGACGGGCCAGCGGTAACTCCTGGCGAAGTGATAGAGCGCCTGCATCTGCACGCTCAGGTCGTCCGGAAACAACCTTTCAAAACGGGTCAACAGAAAAAGGAAAAGATAGGTTGCCACAGCTCCCAGCCCGCCAATCCCTATCATCTCGGGAAGGCTCAGGGTGTCCGGGAGCAGCGGTATGTCAAACAGCCAGATCGCCAGCCATCCGACCAAACCAATACCGCCCTGAAACAACAGGGCGGCAGACGTCGATATCGCCGTGCGATCGCGAGCCATGAATCAGCTCTCGAAAAGCCCCTTCACCGGGAACAGAGCGTCGTAGACCGGCGCCTGTTTCTGGGCTTTGGCCTGGAAGGTCTTCATCATATCCGTGGGCCGGAACATGCCAGACTGCCAGGTTGCCATGTAGCGCAGGCTGTCTTCCACACTGTGATCACGGCTGAAGTTGATCATTTCCTTGCAGCCTGTCACCGCCAGCGGTGAATTCGCCGCAATCTGCGCCGCAATGGCCATCACACCGTCAAGCATTGCTTCCTGCGTGTCGTACACCGCATTCACGAACCCAAGCCGATGAGCTTCCTCGGCGCCAAATTTGCGCCCTGTGTAGGCCAGTTCGCGCACCACGCCTTCCGGCATCAGCTTGGGCAGGCGCTGCAGGGTACCAACGTCGGCGGTCATGCCCAGCTCGGTTTCCTTGATGGTGAAGTAAGCGTCGGCCGTGCAGTACCGGCTGTCAGCCGCACATACGAGATCCAGAGCGCCTCCGATGCAGCCACCGTGAACCGCCGTCAGTACGGGCAAACGCACTCGCTCCAGCGATGACAAGGTATCCTGAAGCTGAAGGACCACGCGACGGAGGTTTTCCGCCATCCGGCCTGGGTCGCCGCTCATGGGCACGGACTTCGGGTCTGAAAACACGCCCAGGTCCATGCCCGCAGAAAAATGTTTGCCTGTGGAAGAGATCACAATTACCCGGGCATCGGTGTTGGCTTCGATGTCCTGAACACAACGCGGCAGCTCCAGCCAGAACGCCTTGTTCATGCTGTTCAGCGCTTCCGGACGGCTGAACTGTACGTGGGCAATGTGGTCTTTTACTTCAATGTTGAAACTTTCGTAGTTTGCGACTTCAGACATGATGGTTCCCGTATCATCTCAAAGCATGGTTTCGTATTATTAGGGTGCACATTACCGCGAAACGAGGCACGATGGAATTCACATTCCTTGGTACATCCGCCGGAACACCAACCCGGTCACGTAATGTCACGGGCCTGGCACTCTGCCACACCGGCCCCAAACCCTGGTACCTGATCGACTGTGGCGAGGGCACCCAGCACCAGCTGATGCGTACCCGGTATTCCGTTATGCAGCTCAGGGCCGTGTTTATCACCCACATCCATGGCGACCACATTTTTGGCCTGCCAGGCCTGCTCACCAGCGCCTCCATGCTCGGGCGGACCGAACCGCTGGATATCATTGCACCAGAGCAGGTACGGCGCTTTATCGATGCAACGATTGAAAACAGCGACTCCAGCCTCAGCTATCCACTCAATTTCATTGATTCCGAAGCCCCGGACTTTTACTGGCAGGACCAGCACGTGGCCGTCACCAACGTTGCCCTTTCCCACCGGGTGCCCTGCCGGGCCTACGTGTTCACAGAAAGGAACCTGGAACGGCAACTGAATCAGGACAAACTGATGGCCGATGGCATTGTCGCTGGCCCCCAATGGGGCGACCTGCAAAAAGGCCGGGACGTGCTGCTCGACGATGGCCGTCTGCTGCGTAGCGACGACTACACTCACCAGTACCGAACGGCCCGCAAGATGATCATCGGCGGCGACAACGACACCCCGGACCTCCTGCAAGAGGCCTGCAAAGGCGCCCACCTTCTGATTCACGAGGCAACCTATACACAAGACGTCGCAGACCGGGTTGGCCCATGGCCCCAGCACAGTTCGGCACAACAGGTGGCCCGATTCGCTCATAGCGCCGGGCTTCCTAATCTGGTGCTGACCCACTTTAGCTCGCGCTACCAATCCGCCCCCGGCGGCAGCCCACACATCAACCAGCTCGCAGCCGAAGCGTTACAGCATTACAAGGGCCACCTGTTCCTGGCCCGGGATTTCGACACCTACCGGCTGGAGAAAGATTTCCGCTTGCACCGGCTCAACGGGCACTGACCAGGTTTCGGCTTTCGTGGTTCGCTGAACCTTGCGGTAGACTGGCCGGACATTCACCGGGAAGTTACCCATGTCCGAACCGCTTGTGTTTACTGTCCTCGCCATCGCCCTGATCGGCGGTTCACTGTTTTATTTGTTCTTCTACCGCAACTGGCGGCGCCGGCGCGAACTGGACCAACCGTTCCCCGACGCCTGGCGGCGTTACCTGCACGAGCAGGTTCCGTTTTACGGCCGATTATCCGACGTCCAAAAAGCCCGGCTGGAAAACCTGGTTCAGCTGTTTGTTGCGGAAAAGGCATTTTACGAGTGCGACGGCTTTAAAATAGATGACCGCGTGCGGGTGACG
The DNA here is from genome assembly GCF_000421165.1 of Marinobacter daepoensis DSM 16072. Lineage (GTDB taxonomy): Bacteria > Pseudomonadota > Gammaproteobacteria > Pseudomonadales > Oleiphilaceae > Marinobacter > Marinobacter daepoensis. Next base: position 975,530 of record NZ_ATWI01000008.1, on the reverse strand, counting down.
GTGGCGGGCCATGCCTGCCTGTTACTGCTGGAAAGGGCGTATTCAGACTACGACGATGTAAAGAGCATTCTGATCTATCCCGATGTCTACCGGGTACAGGGCACCAACAGCGACGGCCTGGTGGTCAGTACCAGCGAACAGACCCGAGCCGGTGAAGCCTGGTCCCATGGCCGGGTTATCCTGGCCTGGAGCCAGTGTGAACACGCCATAGCCAACCCTGATGGCCCACACAATGTCATCCTGCATGAGTTTGCTCATCAACTGGACTATCTGGATGGCACGGCAGACGGCGCACCACCGTTAAGTGGCGACGATGCCCTCCGCTGGCAGGACACCATGACCAAAGCCTGGGACCATCTGCAACAACGGCTGGAACACCACCACCGGCCCTGGCTCGACCCCTACGGCGCCACCGAGCCCGCCGAGTTTTTTGCCGTGCTGACCGAAGCCTTTTTCCAGCAGCCGGACCACCTGAACCAGCAACAGCCAGACGTGTACCTCGCCCTCTGCCGTTTCTACCGGCTGGACCCGAAACACTTCCAGCCTCATCACCCCTGACGGCTAACCGGGCAGACCATTGCCCTTTACCCCCAGGCGGTCCAGGTACAGGTTCAGTTCCTGTTCGCTGATGTTCACGTACTCCAGCACCCGCCCGTACAGCATCACAGTCGGTACGTTGCGGCCGCCCAATTCCTTCTGGGCTTCACTCAGGACGTAAAGTATCGTCCGCTCCGTTTTTGTGAGACCATCCCGCGCATCGGGGATCACCTCGTCTATTCCGCGTAAACTGCTCATCTTTCTGAATCCGGTAAGCTGCCCATGGAAATCAAAGTCAATTATCTCGACAACCTGAGGCTTGAGGCCAAGTTCGACGATTTCACCGTCATCTCAGACCAGCCCGTTCGTTACAAAGGCGACGGCTCGGCTCCCGGCCCGTTTGACTACTTCCTGGCGTCATCCGCCATGTGCGCAGCCTACTTTGTGAAGGTGTATTGCAACGCCCGGGACATTCCCACCGACAATATCCGGCTGTCCCAGAACAACATTGTAGACCCTGAAAACCGCTACAAGCAGATCTTCAAGATCCAGGTAGAGTTACCGGAAGACATTTCCGACAAAGATCGCCAGGGAATCATCCGCTCCATCGACCGCTGCACCGTAAAAAAGGTGGTGCAGACCGGCCCGGATTTCCAGATTGAAGTGGTGGAAAATCTGGACGAAGACGCACAGGCACTGCTAAGCGTCGGTTCCGATGCCAATGCCAGCACCTACATTGAAGGCAAAGATCTGCCACTGGAGCAGACCATTGCCAACATGTCTGGCATTCTGGCGGATCTGGGCATGAAAATCGAGATTGCGTCCTGGCGCAACATCGTCCCGCATGTCTGGTCTCTGCACGTGCGCGACGCGGCCTCCCCCATGTGCTTCACCAACGGCAAAGGCGCCACCAAAGAAGCTGCCCTGTGTTCCGCCCTGGGCGAATTCATCGAGCGCCTGAACTGCAACTTCTTCTACAACGACCAGTATTTTGGCCAGGACATCGCCAACAGCGATTTCGTACACTACCCCCGGGAACAGTGGTTCCAGCCCGGCCCGGAGGGTGAACTGCCCGCCGACATTCTCGACGAGCACTGCCTGGCCATCTACAACCCGGATGACGAATTGCTGGGCACCCATCTGTTCGACACCAACTCCGGCACCCCGGAGCGGGGGATCTGCTGCCTTCCCTACGTGCGCCAGTCCGATGGCGAAACCGTTTGGTTTCCGTCCAACCTGATTGAAAACCTGTACCTCAGCAACGGCATGAGCGCGGGCAACACCCTGCACGAAGCCCAGGTACAGTGCCTGTCGGAAATTTTCGAGCGGGCGGTCAAGAAAGAAATCATCCAGAACGAAATCGCCCTGCCGGATGTGCCGGAATCCGTGCTCGCCAAGTACCCGGAAATTGTCGAGGGCATAAAAGCTCTGGAAGAGCAGGGCTTCCCGGTTCTGGTGAAAGACGCCTCTCTGGGCGGCCAGTTCCCGGTGATGTGCGTCACCCTGATGAACCCGAAAACCGGCGGCGTGTTCGCTTCCTTTGGCGCTCACCCCAGCCTCCACGTGGCGCTGGAACGCAGCCTGACCGAACTGATGCAGGGGCGCAGCTTTGAAGGCCTGAACGACCTGCCCGCCCCCACGTTCAACTCCATGGCCGTCACCGAGCCCAACAACTACGTGGAGCACTTCATCGATTCCAGCGGTGTGGTGTCCTGGCGATTCTTCAGCGCAAAATCCGACTACGACTTCGTTGAGTGGGATTTCTCCGGCAGCAACGAAGAGGAAGCCAACACGCTGTTCGGCATTCTCTCTGACCTGGGTATGGAAGCCTACATGGCCGTCTTTGACGACCTGGGGGCGCCGGTATGCCGCATCCTGGTGCCAGGCTACTCCGAGGTGTACCCGGTGGAAGATCTGGTGTGGGACAACACCAACATGGCACTGGCGTTCCGGGAAGACATCCTCAACCTGCACCGGCTCGCCAACGAGGAACTGACCGATCTGGTGGAGCGCCTGGAAGAGGCCGAACTGGATGTGTACATGACCATCGTGACCCTGATTGGCATTGAGTTCGATGAAAACACGGTCTGGGGACAACTCACGATCCTTGAGCTCAAGCTGCTGATTTACCTGGCACTTGGTGAACTGGAAGAGGCACTGGAGCTGGTGGAAATGTTCCTGCAGTTCAACGACAACACCGTCGAACGCGGGCTGTTCTATCAAGCCATGCAGGTAGCGCTGGAGGCCACACTGGACGACGACCTGGAGCTGGACGACTTCATTCACAACTTCCGCCGGATGTTTGGCAACCCGGTGATGGATGCGGTCACCGGTTCTATTGATGGCAGCGTCCGTTTTTACGGCCTGGAGGAAACCGGAATGGACCTCCGTGGTCTGGACCGGCACCTGAAGCTGGTCGAAAGCTACCAGAAACTCCATGCCGCCAGAGCCCGCAACGCAGCCCCGGCAAGCTAAAACTCACCGCATAAAAGCCCGGGGCAGGCGCCGAAGCCTGCCCCGGGCTCACCAATTTGTTCGCCTTCCGGGGTTTTGCACACCATCCAGCGCATCCTGGATAACTCAACGCAGGATCACTCCAATACCATAGGTTCAAAGCCGCCATAAATCAGCCGCTTGCCATCAAAAGGCATGGGATTAACATCGGGCTGCAGCCTCGGATCTTCCATAATCAGCGGCATCGCCTTATCCCGCACCGCCCGGGACGGCCATTCGATCCAGGAAAACACCACCGTTTCTTCTGGCTGGCACTTCACGGCCATCGGAAACGACGTGGTTTCGCCCTCGGGCACATCGTCTCCCCAACACTCCACCACGTTCAACGCACCGTGCTCTTTAAACACAACCACGGCTTCGCTGGCGTGCCGGATGTACTTTTCTTTATTCGCTGTGGGTACCGCCGCCACAAATGCGTCTATGTAGCTCATTGCATGTCTCCTTTATCAATCCTTAATAAGTCGTCCTCAATACTCCGTGAGCAAGTTCCTCCTCTTCAGACACCATCCTCTCCGGTGTGAACCACGTGTCTGCCGATCACCCGGATGACCCTTGGCCGGCAGGTTGCACGAAACGGCGTTTTACCGGCAACGTCGCCATCCACCGTTACAGTTTTCGGGCGCGAGGTCTCTACCTGGCACCAACAGCCCTTCATCTGAATCACAGTGCTGGTGCGGCGCGGCGTTTTCCCGTTCAGCTTCACCATCAGAAAGGCTAGCAGCAACTGAGGCAAAGGGCGGGGTTTAACCGCAATCACATCCAGTAAACCATCATTGGCAGAAGCTTCCGGTATCTCATGGCCACCCCCAAAGTAGGCACCCGTGGCCACGGCAATCGACAACCAGCGCCCCTGAACAACAGAGCTGTCGGTCTGGATACGAGCGTGAAACCCCCTCTGGGCTCCCAGTTGCCGGAACAGGGTGGCCACATAACTGAACCGCCCAAAGAGCTTTTTGGTGGGAGAACTGGCCTTTCGGGAAGGCAAAGTGCCCAGGCCGATATGCGCCACATTCAGATAAATCCGGTCATCAAACTCGGCCACATCGATCATCTCGACCACGCCCTCTGCCACCAGACGGGCCACCTCGGCCGGGTCAGACGGAATCCCCAGATTCCTGGCGAAGTCATTGGCTGTTCCCGAAGGCAGCACCGCCAGCGTTGCCCCGGTGCGCAGACACAGCAAAGCCACTCCGTTTACCGTGCCATCACCGCCCGCCGCCAACAGATAGTCTTCACTAGACACCAGGCGCGTCCACTGGTCGGCGTCTTCCAACAGGCACGCAATCACGTCCTCAACGCCCTGCTCACGCAAATACCCCAGCCAGAACTCCGCATCCCGGCCTCCGTCGCCGGAGCCTGGGCTATCCACCAGCCAATAAGCCATACCCAATCCCTCAGGAGAAAGAAACAGTCTCCTTCATTTGATAGCATGGCTCTTTGATATCTTCATGCAGGAAGCATTACCGTATGGCAACCCGAATCACCCTTCACTACTGCACAGGCTGCAACTGGATGCTTCGTTCAGCCTGGATGGCTCAGGAACTGCTGACCACGTTCGACGGTATGATCGACGAACTCACCCTGAAACCCGGCACGGGCGGCATATTTGAAGTCTGGGTAAACGACAAGCGGGTGTGGTCCCGCAAAGAACAGGGCGGATTTCCGGATATCAAAGAACTGAAACAACGAGTGCGGGACCAGATAGCGCCGGAGCACTCACTGGGGCATTCGGACAAACCGGCCTAGGCGGGGGGCCGGTTATCGGCCATGAGCATGAGCGCGCTGCATAGCCTCATACGCCAGGGCAATCTCATGTTGACTGAACACCTGAACCCCATGCTGGCGCAACAAGGCTGCGGTAACCCCCATTCCGGGAATTTTGGTGCCAGAGAACCCGCCATCGTAAATCACAGAACTGCCACAGGAAGGGCTGGATTCCGCAAGGATCGCAATGTCGATATTAAACGTCTGGCACAGTTCCAGCGCAACCGACGCCCCGGCGATGAACTCATCGGTAACCACCTTGCCGCTTTTATCCACAACAGCAGCGTCGCCATCCAGAACGTTGCCCCCACTGCCACCCAGAATTTCCGCAGGCGTTCTCGGGATCGTCATGCCGGCCTCCACTTCCGGACACACCGACACAATCCGGCCCTCCGTCCGCCACGTCTCCACAATCTGATCGTCCACGGAGAGACTCCCACCATCGTACCGAACCCTTTTCCCGAGCAGACACGCACTCATTAGCAGCTTTCTCAAATGACCCTCTCTCAGATTGTGGCATTCGCATCCGCAAGGAAACATCCGGCACCCCGTCTGATGGAGTTACCCCTTGGGAACCACCTTCGTAATCGTGCCCTGCGCAACCGCAACAACGCGCTCGTCAGTGCCAATTGCAACAACGCTGCACTGACAGACCGCCTGATTTTTTCCCGCTGACACAACTGTCGCCCTGGCCACCAGCTTTTCACCAATCGCAGGTCGCAGATAATTGATTTTATATTCAGAGGTTACCGAATCGCCCAGGACCGACCCACCGGCATAAGTCAACGCATTATCTGCGAGGTAACTAAGCACACCTCCGTGAACAAACCCATGCTGCTGCTTAAACTCATCACGAACGACGAGCGCAAGCACTGCGGTACCAGGCTCAAAAACCTCAAGCTCTGTACCAAGCAACCTGCTGAATGGCTGGCTCTCCAGTATCCCCTTCCCAAACTCAAACAATTCACTCACGGTTTGCACCCTCTGTAAATAAAGGAACTAGCACACATATCCTTCCCCTCAAAACCGCTCATCACCTATGGCCGGTATTACCAACTCACGAACGTAGGAGGCACAAGACATCTCAAGAATTGTCTTTACTACGCTGACCACATCATGGACAGGTACTAACTCTCCATTGCCCCTGCGCGCGGCTTCACGCAATGGAATGTCCAGACCGTCTTCCGTGTTGAGATAACCCAGCTGTAAGCATGTCACCGCTAGCCGGTCTTCCCGGAAGCTCTCCCGCAAAGCATCACCAATTCCAGTCAAAGCGAACTTTGATGCACCAAACGTAACCTCTGGCCTCCCACACTGCCGGAGCCCAGATGTTGAACCCGTGAGTATCAACCTGGGGCTCTCAGAGCTGAGGAGTTTGGGAATCAGCCGTTTTAACAACAAAATGGCACCCGTGATATTGGTGTTCACCATGTTGACGATGCTTTCATCAGAATCCTCCAGAAAGTCGTATTCATCTGTGAATGCGTTCTCTTCCCATATCCCGAGGTTATAAATAAGCACATCCAGCTCCGACGGTGCTTGCTGCTCAATCTGTCTTGCCGCCTCCAGCGGATTTCCCAGGTCTGCCTCAATCCAATCGATAGAAACCGAATCTCCCACTCGCAAATCACCGGGCTTCCGACGTGACACTCCAAAAACCTCATCACCAGCAACACAAAGCCCTTCAACAAAGGCACGCCCCAAGCCTTTACTGCCCCCAACAACCATCAACCTCATGATTTAACTCTCCTTATCGATGGTGGTATCCAACTTTGGTTAAACCTCTTGATAGACGTCCCGACCAATCTATCATTTCCTTAGGAACAAAATGTGATCAGTGAACGGTTTCAGACTCGGGAGCAGCCCGGCGCCCGGCCGTACCAGCGACCACGGAGCCCAGCACAATCAGAATGCTGGCCGCCATGACAGCGGCTGTGGCTTTTCCATATCCAGCCAAGATCAGCAACACCACTGAGATGAGTGGAGCGCTGTAAGCCAGGGTCCCAAGAAACTGGATGTTGCCGTGCTTAACGCCGTAATCCCAAGTGAAAAATGCGATACCGACCGGCCCCAAACCAAGCCCCAACACAGCAGACCATTGAAGCCACCCTTTAGGCCACACCGTTGTTTCCCAAATCAGGTGACACAGCAAAGCCAGGACGGCTGTTACACCACAGAACCAGCCTACAGCATCAGTCGGCACGCTTTTTACCAACCGGGACAGAACAGAATAGGACGACCATATTAATGCCCCAACAAAAGCAATCAGATAGCCGTTAAAATTCGCCATAGTAAAACCGCCGCTATTACTGCCAATCAACAACCAACATCCCGCGAGAGCTATAATGGCACCCATAGCATGCTGTGTTCTTAAAGATTCACCGGGCAACAATGACGACATCAGAACGATAAATAACGGCCAGAGGTAGGCAAGCAAACTCACCTCTACTGCCGGAGCCAATGTCATAGCCTTGAAATAAGCAAAGTGGTAACCGAAAAGGCCACCAACGCCGATACACCAGCTTAGGATTGGCTGACGCAAATACCGGACTCCACTATGCCCAACATAGAACCAGCGAACACACATCAGCATGAATGCGATGCCAAACGTCATCGCCATAAGTTGAAACTCCGGGATGCCTTCCCCGGAGAGCTTGGTCAGCAGTGCGAGCGTTCCCCACAAAAAGACAGAAATGGAGCCTATCCATGTTGCCGAAATAGCCATCGCCATAACACCTCCCCGAAAGCAACCGGTTCATAACCAACAAAGGGAGCAGTTTATGATCGGTGGGGTACCCATAGCTTTCGGATTACGGCAGAACCCTTTCGATTTTCGGCGGAGAGAACATGCCGGAAAGTAGCTGTAAGCACTGGTTTCAGCTAATCAAATACAGCTTTAAACACACACCACCCTCCGCCGATAGCCAATGATCATAATCAAAATCAGGCAAGCGATGCCAACTGACAGAGGAAACAAAACGGTGGCCAGCGAATAGCTCTCCAGAGCCAAAAGCGCAAACAGATTTCGACTCATGAAAAGCATAAAGAAAGGAACATTTTCCTGGTGGGGTGCGTAGTACGCTTTCCGGACGGTCGGGCCAAAGCCCAGAATCCACCTTAGTCCCAATACACGGTGTAAACAGTATGGCCATCCTCAGGTTTGGGCGAGAGCTTATGCTCCCCATAAGGCCAGCCCGTGCCCACGCCATCCGCCTCCAGGCCTTCGACCCAGAGTTGTACCTCTGATTCCGGAGCCGACGAAATCACATGAACATTCTCGGCAGCGGGCCAAAGCTCGTCATCCTCAAGGGCCTCTGACCATTCATCGTGCAATCCAACATACACACCCTGCACATCGGCCCGGCTCTCTATTTCTTTGAAATGGCTATAGATTACCTGAATAGATGGGCGTCCATAGCCCCAGTTATTGGGCGCAATGGATTCTTCATCGTCGTTCCCGACAAAATATTCGTCCAGCGTCACAACCGGGCAGCCGCTCGGGTCTGCTTCCGATAACGTCTGCAATCTGGCTAGCAATTCACTTCTCGTGGTCACTGGAGCTCCCTCGTGTCTGACGTTTGATTCTACCCTGCCCCATCTGTTGACCTATGCCATTCCAAACGGCTCTGAGCTGGTCAATCGCCGAGGCAACAAGCGCCTTGAAACACCGGTCGGTTTGGACAGGGGAAGGCGCTGCGTTTATTCATGAAGCCACGGGGCATAACTCAGGCCAATCAACACCCCTTCGGGGCTCATGAACCTTGCGACCGTCTGCCCCCACGGCTCGGTGCGGGCTTCGTGAACGAAGGCCTGACCACTTGCTTTCATTTCTTGCACCGCCGCCTCGACAGCCGCAGCATCCGCCAACTCAAACTCAATTGTGGCGGTGGGCTCGGGAACGCTTTCAGGCCATTCATCCTGCCCAAAACACGACTGAGCCGCCATAGAAAGCGGCCAGACACCAAAGTGGTTCGCCCCCGGGAACCTATCCATAAAACGATAATCGTCCATCGCCTCCAATGGTAACCCCAGTGCATGCTGATACAGAGAAGCGCTTGCTGCGGGATCTTTGGTTATCGATGCAAACCCGGCAATGCATTTGATATCCATGTCCTTCCTCCAAAGTGAGCACGATTGACGCCAGGACCACGCCAGACAACCTCCCGTGGTTACGAGCGGTACTCCATAGCGAACCTCGGATGCCCCGTGTAATCACCAATTTGCTCGCTGACTGAAACAACCCCAGTTTCGCACCAGTTCGTTTTCAGATTGCGAAAGCCTTCGTCACTCGGCACTTTTTCCAAGGTTCGAAAGGGCTCTATCCCTCGCAGCATACGCCCACAAGGAGCGGAGCTGAAGGTGTAAGGCAATGGGCCTGGCCGTACATTCAGTGGTTGGCCAATAAGGCCACTCCAGGAATAAGACCTCAAACTCGAATATTGCCCGTGCCCGGTCTTAATTTCAGCATCAAATACTGAACATGGGAAGGGATGAAGCAGTATACAAAGCCGGTTGCCCCATACGTAAGAATCCGCTATTTTTGCGGCTTGATTGACCGGCCAGGAGGCCGGTTGTTATGCAAACTCAAGGATTTGAGCCTATGAGCTACCGTCTCACGGATGTGACGGACCTCCCGCGTTCTCGCCAGGACTTGCTCACTCTCGTTCACCCGATGAGCGCGGTGGACATCGTCGGTCGAATACTCAGCCCGTACACTACCGCCAGCGTCTCTATCGAGAACCTCGACCCAACCCAACGCCGGAGCGAAGTACTGGCAGACAACCTGCCTCCCCGCCTGATCCGCGCCCTGAAAGACCACTGAGAACTTAATTCGGCAAGGACTCGATGCAACCCAACTGCAGCAATTTGGGACACGCTTTAATGTTCAGACTGACACTGGCGCGAACCAATATTTCTTGGGCAACGGCCTGACCAAACACACAGCGCTTTCGCGAGATGGCGAGGTGATTCACGGAGCCATGGAAACGCTGACGGTAGAGAATAACCCTCAGACCTTCCATGCCATGACCAACGGTGGCCAGGGCGGACTGGATGCCTATGTGGAACTGATCGATTTGATCCCAATAGATTTCGGAGATTGACATGAACTACCCCAAATTGCCCCCCTGGCCTTTCATTGACCCTGACACTCCACCCGAGGGCTATCTCAAAGTGGGAGAAAGCCTGGATCAAGCGCGAAGTACCTATTCGCCTCAGCTCTGGCATTTTTTTGTTTATGAGGGACGCTTGATTGTTGTTAAGAAAGAATGGATTCAGTTTGATGATGAGCCTGGTGAGTATGCCATTCGTCAATACGAATACCCCATCGCCGGGGCTCGTTGGTTTGTGGATACGACCGAGCGGTTTTTCCTGCCACCAGATCATCCCAATGCAGTGCCCCGAGGCGCTAAAACCATCGAAGAGCCAGTCGACGGTGAAGTCCTCGGCGTAACCCGGGGAGCAGCCTACGGCGGCGAGTTTATACCCGGCTATTCCTTCGACAACCTGAACCGCTACGAACACAGTACCCTGATAACTCGTAGCCGCTGCCAGATGTTCGAAATGGGCGACCCATGGCTGTTTGAGGATGGGCTGTTTGACCTGTTCAAGCAGATTGCCCAGCGGCATGAAAACGGCGAGTTCTGACCCACAATGAATCAACTTTACTCTATGGATGGACGTTATTTATGACTGGATTTCTAACCGATAGCCTGCTGATCGCCAATCCGGCTATTTCAGATAATCCCAAGTTTGAAAACATTGCCGGTAAGGCGGTCTACATCATTGAACACTCAGACAAAGGTGCTGTGGGCGTTTCTCTCAACCAGAATTACAGTAAGCGCCTGGAAGAGCTGGCCGAAACTCTGCCATTGCTGGGTAACCTTTCTGAAGACCGGCTGGTTACCAAGAACAAAGTGATCGCGGGCGGCCCGTTGTTTATGGACCGCCCCTGGCTGCTAAGCCGCAATCCAAAGCGTTACCAAAGCACCATCGGTAATGACTGCCTGCGCCTGAATTTCGACCAGGAGGCATTTCAGAGCTGCACTCCCGACCACCTACCCTGTTGCGGCATCGGGACATTTGGCTGGGGGCCCCGCCAACTGGAACAAGAACTCGCCCACTCGCTTTGGCACCACTTCCCATCAACATTGGACGTTCTCGAGTCCATTCCGTTTGATGCAAGCGTCGTAGGCGCCGCCGATCTGTTGGCGTTGATGAAATACTCTGACCCAACACCTCGTAAGGCCAAGTCTCGTTCTCTGAGCTGGTAGCAAGCCCGGGCCCGGTTTTTCGGGCCGAGGCTGGTGCATTTTCTTAAAGCCATAAACCCGAGCTAGTTGATAAAAGCATCATTTTCATAGTAATAGTTGATGGCCTTTATGATACTCGTAAGGTCTTCGGCCATGGCATTTTCGAGCACCCCGAGGAACTTCGCTTGCTGGTCGTCAGACACCTCGTCTATGGTGGCGTTCTTACCACCTTCGCTGGTATCCGGAATCATTGAACCACTACACTATTGAATTTTAGACAATAGATCATACTTTAACGATAGTGCCTCACTAATGGGCACCACCCCTCGACGACTAGTGTTACAGCCGCCTTGGTCAGTCCATAAAAACGGGTAAAAAGAAACACATTGGTCTGTCGATATATTCTCAAGATCCTTCTTCCACCCCTCCCACCTGAGCCCCTCGTAGAATGTATCCAAGTCTCCTGAGAGCAGCCATCCGAAGAAATCAGAGAATTTTAAATCAAGTGACTCCCACTCCATTGAATCTGGTGGCCAATAATAAATGGTATTCACCTCACCAGGAAATGCACCGCCATTAATTGCATAGAATCCACCAGCGACATCGTCTGCGATGAGGTATAGGCCGTTAACGTTACTATTTTTATTCCAACTAACTACATTTCTTGGAAATACTTCGTTACCAGAACCTAATACTCTGACCCAGCCATAGTCAATCAGTACACCACCAGTATGGTAGATTAAAGTACCCAGAATCGACCGAGTGGTTACCTGCACGTCCATCAAAACTTGAGCACAATCAACAGAAGGAGATAATAATGTAACCTGATTTTTAGATTCGGAAATCCATTCCTTCATCACGTCGAAAAAAGAGTTTTCTTGATCAATTAATTCTTCGATAGTTTTCATATTTGACTCATATAACGCCAGTCTTCATGCGCTTGTCGCATGAATGGCACTATTGGGCTTCTCCAAGCGAATTCCAGACATCGTCAATATCTCGTCGGTAGAGACGAGAGCCAAGTCAACGGCTTAGTTCACGTTCTCATGCCCCGGGCTTTTTCAGGCTCCACTCAATCAGCTTGGCTCTGACCAGCCGTTGCGAAAACTGCTGCGGATCAAGAACCCAGTTCGTGGCTATTTCCCGAACGTCCGCTTCATCCGGATAACATCCATGTGTAGACAACCCGTTGATATAGCAGCGGTTGGCAGCTTGTACCTCTGCCTCGGTTGGTTCACCCACTGAGATGTGACTTTGCTCATATTCTTGAAGCCCATCATGATACACCGCGTATTGTCTTGTTATCTGACCGCGTTCCGTCATGAACCAAAAATTGTATATGCCGCCTTGATGGTCGCCAAAGCCATACGTTGTCCCAAACTTCTGGCTTAACCTAGCGGCGAATCCTGCCAGGTTGCGTAGGCATTCATCCAGTATTTCCATCCTATCCCTGAGACCATACTGCCGGAATGGCAAACCCCAACCACCAACGTAGATAAGCCCACCAAGATCCGCGACAACCAGGTGTGAAGTTCTCCAGATAAGGCGCAGATCGTCGGCAGCCCCCAAATCGCTGATGGACGTGATATCCGCTTCACCCTTCAGGTGGTCAACGATTCCCTCTAGGTCGGTGCTTTCTACGACCAACCAAATCAGATTGCGATACATCGAAACGTTCATTTCTATTCCCTTGAATACCTGGCAAGTGAAAATTCAGTCGTCCGCGGACTGTAGCGGCTCAACAATAGCCGGGACAGAACTATTTTTTGTGGATTGACAGCGTGGACTTCACCCATTGGCTGGGGGCACGACAGGGCCGTCCGGTAGACGGCCGCGAGGCCTGGAACGAACTTGAGCGACTGGTTGGGTGTCTACATCCCCGGCTCCGACACACTTTCTGTTACGAACAATCTATTGCCCAGCATCTCAAGAAGCATCTCGAGATTCATCAGCTGCTCAAGGTGCAGTGCTCCCGGTGGCGCTGAGGAGCTTAACAAATACCCGGCGACGTGCGCTGCGACATGGCCAGTCACATCGGCTTCGCCATCTCCGGTAAGGGTAAAGCGGTTCGTGCTCTCATTGCCACCGATAGCATCCACCTGAACGGCGAATTGAGTCCCACCCATTGGCACCCACTGAGAAAGTTTTGAAATCGTGTTGGACCAGCGCCATAGAGGAAGAACCGACAGGAGCTGCGACTTCGCGAGGCACCAAAGAATTCTGGTAACCGCTCGCGAATCAAAACACAACCAGGTGTTTACGCTCTCGATTCCGAGCGTCGCTGGTAATGTATGCTGGTCCGAGAAGTTGAAGCGGTACCCCGTCCGTCGGCCGAATGGCTCTGGCATTGTGGTCGATAATCCTTCACAGAACGCACTCACTTCCTTTCGGGCACCATCCGTTTTTACGGAGAACTTATGCCCAAATTGCTTCAAGGTCCACTGGATCGCGGCTGCACCGTGGCTTTCACCAAGGCCCAGCAGGACGAATATATCAGCACGTTTCAGCGGGCCCAAGCGCGATTGAGCATGGTCTACCAGTAAGTTCGTCAGACCCGGAGCAACACCAACACTAAAAACCACCGTCGCATTTGCAGACTTCGCCGATGAGTCCAGGGTTTGCAGTTGACTGATCACATCGGCTGAAGCTGAAACATCAACATAATGCACTGAGTGGGCCAGGCACTGTTCCGCCACTGCAAAGTTATTATGCTCTACGCAATTGACGACCACGGAGGCTCGCTTCAGAAGATCTCTATAGGTGCTCGGGGCTGTCGTATCCAGCTGTGCTGCCTCGGCCTGTTCGCCGAGTCGCCGTGCCATATGTTGAGCTTTGTCAAAGTCACGGCCGGCAACAACAACCCGACAGTTAAGTACCAGTGCTTCGCATACTGCAGCCCCAACGGCACCATACCCACCGAGCACGACAACGGTTTCTTTTTCGTTAGCTCGATTCATCAGAACGCTCGACAAGCCAATCAATCCAACGCCAGCAATAAACGGCGCTTTTACAAGGGCGTCCGGGGGAAGTCCACGTCCGACGTACGCGCCTTGTTGTACTCAATTCGAATTTGTCTCGGCGTTTTCATCATCCTTCGGGAATTCTAGACCGAGTCCAACCTGTATAGCCTTCCACTTATCGGAAAATACCCCTAGAAATTCATCTTCCGCCTCTTCCCTAGCCCATGCAGGCAGTTGAGACTGTGCCAATGCTTTTAATCGGTCATATCTCTTTCCCGCAGTTCCAGCTTCATTAACTTCCCAATTAGACGACAACTGGATTACCCAACTAGATTGAGACAACCGCCCCAAATCAATGTTGTCAATCTCTATGGTCCCAGTTATTACTCCATAAGATTCCGGCTGAGCAATCGAATCTGACCGACCAGAGGCAATATAAAAACCGTCTTCGTCCTGTAACTCGAACTCAACCTCAGGAACATATTTGGTGCTTGGCGAAGTGTTTACTATTTCGTACTTCCAGCCCACTAACGATTTTTGAGGCCCCACTCGAATAACTTTAAATCCCGTTCTTAGGACAACAATTGGGTATTTTTCGGAAGCAACCGCAACATCAGACAATGAAGTGTATGACCATTTTTTCGGCTCAGCATCTTGCTTTTCCGCCTCTTGTTTTTCTAACTCTGCATTATCTTGATAGAGAGGCCTGTTGAGTTCCGGATTAGTAAGTAAAAGATACGCGGCGGAACTGAGAGTCACTGTTAGGGCGAGAAAAAATAGACCTTTTGTGAAATTAACGAATACGATAAGTGATTCTCGACTTTGCCCGTTGCTCGAGTCAGACATAAAGCTTCCTTTTATTTAGTACCAGGCCTCAATCATGGGCATACCCGCGAAACGGGATTGCCCCATAAATTGATGTTCTATATTGGTTAATCTGCGCCTTCTATTTCTGGCTCTTGCTCTGAATCTATAACGGTAACAGAAGACTCATACATAGATACCGCTTGATCTAGTTGGTCGACATTATTCCATTGAATAACGCCTTCAGGGGGAGAAACGTTATCAATTCCGAGGATTGCGTCCAAGAGGCACTTGATCAACCCATACGCATCTAGATCAGTCTTTATGTGATTGATACAGTTCTCAGGTTTATCACTACCAACGGTTTCTGAAAAATAAGCTTCTTCAAAATTGATAATTGAAGCAAATACTCTTGAGTCGCTCCCCATCTGATCTTGTATTTTTTTATTATTCGTCCACGCTGGGTTATTCATCTCAAAGGTTGTATAAACTTTATTGTTTCCGCTGCTTTTTTGCTTATCTATTCGCTTGGACATACATTTAGGTCTATCCGTGTCATGCAAAACAAAATATATTCCTTTGAAGTGATTGAGCACTTTCATCATTGATGCAACGGTAACTTTGCCCCTCGCCCTAACTATATTTAGATCATGGTATTCGTTGTTTCCTTTACATGCCTCTCGATCTTTTATGTAGTTAAATGCTGCGTATTCGGTATCTCCTTCAACAACGATGATACGCCCTCCGAAAAAAGCATGCGATACATGAGAATCAAACAAATTCGTGAGCTTAAGGTTTTCTTTGTCATCATCATCCAACTGAGCTTTATCAGGACGAAATAATGTTGTAGTTTCGATTCTACTTTGTTCATTTTTTTCTACTCTTATCACTGTTGTGTGATCTTTGCTCAGATCAATAAAACTGGGTGAATGAGTAGCTATCATCACTTGCCAATTATCCCCATCAGGAAGTGAATAGAGCACATCCCTTGCGTTCTCAACAGCATTGGGGTGGAGGCTTACTTCAGGTTCATCTAACAAAAGGACATGTGCCTTATTCAGGCCTAAATTTTCATGCTGAGCTCTAGCTGATTTAGACGTGGTGTTCTTTGCTTTTATACCTTTATCCGCAAGTAATTTTAATATCGTCCAAAGAGCAGTTCGTCGGCTTCCGCTACCTTGCTTGTCTAAAGGAAATGCTTCTCCACCAACCATTCCCATTCTAACGTCGAATTCATCACCCAGTAACTCAATCTTGATTGCAGACGTGCTCTCTGGCGCGAAAATCGACAAAGCATGATTGGGGAAGATATTGCTAATTATGTCATTTGCATCACGTTCAAGTTCTCTGACGCTATCTGCTTGTCTATCTTTTGTGTCGCCCCTAAGTTTTTCGAGAGATGATACGATCTTCTGATAAGATGTTTTTTCGTCATCTTCACTTTCTTTAAAACTCTTTATTTCCTCATCCAATAGACTTTTTAGTAACGATTTAATTGCCCTTGCTTGTACCTCCGGATCATCAAATGTGCTGACTCTGTGAGGTTTAGGGCGTTTTGACTTAGCTTTATTATTTGCTCCCCATGGCATTGTTTCCTTATCACCTTCCTGAGCAAAACGGCCTATCTCGTAGTTATAGCCGACCCGTTTTGGTTCGACATTGATCCCTTCCCAGGTCCATTTTTCTTTGACAGTGAAAGTACCGTCTTCCCTAGACTTACACCATTCATCGCCCGGCTTTGTTTCGGTAGTGGCGACCGAAATTAATTCGATTTCAGGAAACGAGTCATTCTTGACTTGTCTATTGTGAAAATCATCCTGTTCGAGCTTTAGACAGTCTGTAACCACTTCAAATGCTCTTAGAATAGTGCTCTTTCCAGCATTGTTTGCTCCAACTAACACAACGATTCTATCAATATCAACACTTACACCTTCGGATCCGATGCACCCAAAGTTCTTAATGGTCAATTTCTCAATTTTTGGTATCATTTATAGCACCATCATTTAAGTAAATTGTTGAAAAAATATATAATGCCGTGGTTTGGGGCCGCAGTGTAGCGAAACGCGGGTCCCAGCCGAAGGCGACAACACCACCGTGTTATACAGAGCTCACACTACAGTCAAAAGTTTTGTCACAATGGGCTGGAAATGTTGAGCTGAATCTCTAGCAGTGCTGATATGCGCTCCATTTAAACCATCTTTAGAAGTACAGTCAAATACAGGTTTTTTAGCCTCTAATGAGTACGGAACCAAACTATGTAAATTTGGTATTTGTCCAATATTCCAATCGTTACCGCCCCATTTATGTACCTGACCTAGAGGCTCTAACACATCAACAATATTTTCTTTTACCGCTGACGCGACTTGATCACCAAATATAGACCAGCCTCTTGTCATACCTCTTGAATTTCGTCGGATATTATGTTGCTGCATTACGTAACCAAGAAAAGTTGGGGCTCCTTTGGGCAAATCAATATCTCCATTTTTAGAGTTATTACATTGATCCCACTCCTTTCTCCACAGTGCTAACTTGGCTCCGAGGTTTTTAGTGCCCCTAATTGAAAATAGATCAGGAGACATTGGAACAATAAAATAATCACTTGCTGCAAGAATAGAGCGATTTAAAGCTCCTAGATTTGGACCTAAATCGAGCATCACTACATCGGCGTTTACCTGTTCAGCAGCCCACTTAACATAGCGATAAATTGCAGACTGAACCCTTAGTGCAGGAGCATTGCCACCTTTCGCGCTGCTCCATGTGTCACCAAGGGAATCTTCATAATTACTTAAAAGCACATCTCCAGGAACTATATACAAGTTTGGGTAAGAGCTTTTTATAAGAGACGGTTTCCTTTGCCTTATATCACCTAGACCTTCGTACACACGCTCGATCGCGTTCCATATGCTATTACCACGATCATTTTTCCAACTTTTTTCTAGCTCCGAATCCGATAACGAGTAAGCGGATAGATTACATTGGCTATCCAAATCTACAACGAGAACTACTTTTCCTTGCTTCTCTAGCATGTGAGCAATGTGATACATATAAGTGGTTTTCCCAACCCCACCTTTGTTATTAAAAATACTAATTATTTTCAATTTCTACTCCTTCTCTTAAGAACTGTATAACGCCAGCCAGCATGCGAGGCTACGAAATGGAGGCAAAGCCGCAATGTAGTATACGTCGCCATGCCTGGCCTTGTTACAAATTATTGCCGCACCATAGGTCTCGGCGATATGGCCAGAACAACATACCCCTTGAGATGGCCTGTCTTTGACTTTATTTTTTGGGCCGAAAAATAGACCTCGATAGGTGGAACCTGATAATTCCGCAAGGCACTCGCCTTAAGGCTATCTATAATTAAAGGTATATTCTCTGCTTTCCGAACATTTTCGCTTAAAATAAAAGGAATGGGTCGTTGCTCGGCCTTTACATACATCCGGCCTTTGTATGTATTGCTGTTGTAGCTGGATACAAAGCCGCTTAAATAGTACAAACCCTCTTCTACAAACTCTTCTGTCAAATATTCGTAGCTATCTTTTGAAAATATAGATCTGACAGGGCGCCTTTCGTTCCCGATTATAGTTGTTATCTCGGCAAAGTTGGCGGTCTCAGTTTTGTATATGGGTCGATGGATTTCAACGATTGCTGTGGAGCACTTTTCTATCACCGAGTCTAGTTGGGCTTCCCGCACTTGAGGAAGTTCAACCTCTTGCGTTTGATACTCTTCATAGAGCTGTCCAAGGGATTTGTCATAGTCCACATGGAAGCCAAGACTCTCTGAAATGACATAATCATATGCAGAGAAGACTAGATGGCCGAGCGGGGTATTGCTGGGTGCTGTTGCTAAGTTATAGAGGGCCGTCCCGGCAAAAATAATTCCCGCTGTAAATTTCCAGCTACCATCCTCGGCAGGCAACGCGTGAATTTTCGCTCCCCGAAGCGAAGGGGCTTGAGTGATAACTTGGTCGTTGAGAACAAGGTGCGTAGAGAGAGCCAGTGTCCGCTGAAACCCAAGGAGAGCTCGAGAAACATCATAAAAATCTATTTCATGCTCTTCGGATGTTGCCCCGGTATAAGACAATTCAAATTCAATGTCGAATCTAGCCATGGATCTCTCGTCTACTTTTTATTTGTAACAGCTAATCATACGAACCAAGGCGCCTATCCCGCAGGCGTATAACTCCAGCCGCCCAGCTCTATAAAATTCCCAAAAAACAATATAGTTCATCACCTTACTAAATGCACCCTACATGCCTTTTCTGGAATTATACGAACCGGTTCGCTTTTCTCCGTTCGTATAATTCCCTTTCCCGTTTAATTATCCCCGTAAATTCAAAGCACTGGCGCGTGGGCTCTGTTGTTCTACGCCCCTGTTCGTATAACTACGTGGGTGGCTATCTGGCCTTCTGTTTTTTGGCTACCATACGCCGCCCTCGAAACGCCCTGCCCGCTGCCTTTGGCCCGCCTTGCAGCCGCTGTTCGCCCGAGGTGGTTTGTTCCATTGCTGCTGAGGCTTTTGCGTGTCGACGAATGCTTTGTACACCGATCTGTCAGGTTACTACGATCTGATGTGTGCCGATATTGATTACCCGGCTCAGAGCCACGCGGTTAAACGGTTGCACCAGTTGTTCGGGAATGGCGGCCTGCGCCATCTGGACCTGGCGTGCGGTACCGGGCCGCACATCCGGCATTTTCAGGACTTTGGTTTTCAGTGCGCAGGGCTCGACATTCACCAGCCTATGCTGGATAAGGCTCAACAGCGCTGCCCGGAGGCGATGTTCAGTGTTGGGGATATGTGTGATTTCCAGTTCGACACGTCGTTCGATCTGATCACCTGTTTTCTGTATTCCATCCATTACAGCCAGGGGCTCGACAAGCTGCGGGGCTGTATCGCCAGCGCCCATCGGGCGTTGTCGGATAACGGGCTGTTCTGTTTCAATGCGGTGGACAAAACCCGCATCAACAATGCCTTGTACGTTGGCCACTCTGTGCAGCACGAAGGGAGTGAGTTTACGTTCCGGTCGGGCTGGCATTACGTGGGCCCCGGCGAGCGTCAGTCACTCCGGCTGAGCATACACCGCTCCACCAACGGGTTTGGTGAATCCTGGCACGATGAGCACCCTATGGTGGCCCTGAGCTTTCCGGAGCTGGTCAGGCTACTGGAGCCCTGGTTTGAGGTGACCCTGTTCGAGCACGACTACGAGCGAATCGTGCCCTGGGATGGCGAATCCGGAAACGCGATTTTCGTTTGCGTTAAGCGCCAGGGTCCGGATTCGGTTGGCGAGGCGCGTTAATGCGCCATCTGGGAATGGTCGGTCATGGGTTGGGCGCCATCCAGAGGCTGCACCACTAACTCAATGTTCTGGTCGTCGGCCCCGTCAAAATCCAGCCGCACCGGTATTTTCTCGCCTTCTACCAACGGTTCCGGCAATTTTTCCAGCATCAGGTGGTAACTGTGGGGCTTGAGCTCCACGGTTTCTCCGGCCGGAATGGCCAGCCCGTTGGTCATCGGCTGCATGCGCATCACGCCCTCGTGCATGGAGGTCTCGTGGATGGACACGTGCCCGGCTCTCGGTGTTTCAGCCCCGGTCAGGGTAATGTCCTGGCCGCTGTGGTTGGTGATGGCCATGTACCCCACCCCCATGGGGGTGCCCGGCGGGGTGGGCCGGCTCCAGGGGTGGTCTATCTGCACAGGGTGGCTGCCTTCGGCCGGGGCATGCATGTGGTTGGCGGCAAAGGCCGTTGGGGCCGCCAGTGCGGCGGTAAGGGCCAGGGTGGTCAGGCACTGCTTCATCAGGCGTTCCTTGTTCAATGACAAATATCACTAATGTAGCGGCGCCGGGCGGTCACTTCAAAGCATTCAGGAGCGACGAATGGTCGCAGGGGCGTCGGGCTGTCTGGCGCTGCCGATCAGTTGTTTCTTCAGGTCGGCCATGGGCAGTGGCCGGCTGAAGAAGTAGCCCTGAAAGCGGCCACACCCCATGGTCGTCAGTGCATCCACCTGTTTCTGCTCTTCTACCCCTTCGGCAATCAGGCTCATGTTGTGGCTCTCGGCAATGGCGACGATGCTGCGCACCATGTTGGCGGCCCGTTCATCATCCACCAGGCCATCGATAAAACTCTTGTCGATTTTCAGCTCATCGAGGGGCAGCTGCCGCAGCAGGCTCAGGGAAGAATAGCCGGTTCCGAAGTCGTCCATGGCCAGCCGGATACCGTGCTTGCGCAAATCGCAGATGGTCTTCAGTGCTCGTTCAAAGTTGCCCATGAACAGGGTTTCGGTAATTTCCAGCACCAGCACCGGGGGCGGCACGTCGTGCTTTCTGAGCGCGGCCAGTACGGCGTCTACAAACCCCGGCTGGCAGAACTGGATCACCGATATGTTGATGGCCAGGTCCAGCGGTGTGTTCAGGGCAGCACTCAGCTCACGGAATTCTTTCAGGCTGGTGTCCAGCACGAAGGCACCCAGAGGAATCATCAGGCCGCTTTTTTCAGCCACATCCACAAACTCTGAGGGCGAGACACTGCCCAGTTCTTCGTCCTGCCAGCGCACCAGGGCTTCCAGGCCCACAATGGTGCCGGCCTGGTTCACCTGTGGCTGATACACCATGTACAGGGCGTCGGTCGCCAGTCCGTAACGGAGGCGCTGCTCCACGGTCAACCGCCTCAAATAAGCGGTTTCCATGTCCGCCTTGTAGACCACCACCGAGCTTCGGCTCTCTTTGGCTTCGTACAGGGCCAGGTGGGCACTGCGAATGAGTTTGCTGAGGGAGTCTCCGTCTTCCGGGTAACGCGCCACGCCGACACTGGCGCCGACTTGCAGGCGCAGGCGACCCACTTCAAACATCTTGGCCAGGTCTTCCACCAGTTCCCGGCACGCCACGGTAAGCGAGCCGATGTCGGTGTTCGGGGTGACAATCGCAAACTCGTCGCTGCCCAGGCGCGCCAGATCATCTTGTCGGTCTGTCAGGCGCTCCAGTCGCCGACCAAACTCCACCAGGGTGTGGTCGCCGTATTCCAGCCCGAAGCGATCGTTGATGCCGCTGAAGTTATCGATGTTGATGAGCACCAGGCTGAAGGGCCTGGCCAGCGACAACCGTTCTTCCAGGCAATCGAGCAATCCGGAGCGGTTGAGAAGCCCGGTCAGGTCGTCGTGCCGGGCCTGGTACAGCAACTCTCGCCGGCGCTCCCGCTCTGCACGGTCGATAATCCGGAACAGCATGAACAGAAGCCACGCGCCCACAACAAAGCCAAAGAAGTAAGGGATCAGGGTTCCGAGGAAATCCCGGTACAGCGGCGCAAACCGGGTCTCAGACACGGTCCAGAGCTGGTAGCGGGGGTCGTAAATGGAGGCGGTCAGGTAGTCGTTGTCGTCCCGGGTCATGCTGAAGACCACCGCGTTGGTGCTCGACATAATGTCGGCGATGGTGCTGCCAGCGGCGGCTTCCAGCTCTTTTTGCTGGGCGGTCTGCTTGGCCTGGTCTACTCGACTTACCGAATACTGCTCCGGCTCGGCACCGTCCCGCGACATGAACTGCACGTACTTGTCGAATTCCCGGAACAGGATCACGCTGTCGTCGGCACCGTCATGCAGGTTCGGGTTCAGCACGGAACCCTCTGCGCCAAGGCGCAGCCCGGCGGTCATCACGGCAACCACCTTTCCTTCGCTATCACGAAGCGCCTTGCGAATGGGGATCAGCCAGTCCTGAACCGCTTCCACATAGTAGGTTCGGCCAACCACCATCACATCAGACCGGAGCGCGCGCTCGAAACCTGGTGCGGTGTTCGGGTTCTCAAGGAGGTTGGGTAAATCGACAGAAGCCAGGTTGGTGCTGGTGCGCACCAATCTTCCATCCGGGCGGGCAAGGCCGAAGCCCACCAGCGAGGGATTGACGGAGAGTATGCTGTCCAGCAGCGGAACTTCTTTCCGCTCCGTCAGCACGTCGCCTTTGTTGAGCAGTTCCCGGCCCACCGCATCCAGTACCAGTTCCTGGGTCCGGAACAGGCTGTGAACGGATTGGGAGATCAGCTCAGCCCGGGACAGCTGATAGGACATTTCATCGGAGAGCGTGGCTTTCCAGCGTTGATGCAACGACACCGCCAACAGCACAAAGCCGACTACGACGATGACTAAATACAGCGCCCAGATGTTGCGTTTCAGAGCCGCCAAGAGGTCAGTCCATTTGTCCCGATGAGTGGATTTTACCCGCCAAACAACATTATAGGAGTAATCATGAGATCCGCACTCCGATTTATGAACACCTTATCAGAAAAAATCCCGGCGCCGGGAACTTTGCCTGCCGCACTTTGACAATCTGTTCATCCTGCGTTCATGCCGAATCCGGTTTACTGGCGCTAGAATCGATTACACAGTCATCGACAACCTGTCGAAAAAGGAGCCCGACCATGAATGTAATGTCAGTGCTGAACCAGATCATGAGCCAGGCCCAGGGTGGCCAGGCCCGGAATGGCAGCCAGAGCGGGATGGACGTCAACAAGATGATGGGCAGCCTGAGCAGCCAGTTTTCCGGCGGTAAAGGCGGCAGCGGCTTTGACGTAAAAAGTCTGTTGGGCGGCGGTGCCCTGGGCCTGATGCTGGGCTCCAAACGAGGTCGTAAGATGGGCGGAAAGGCGCTGAAGTACGGTGCCCTGGCCGGCGTTGGCGTGCTGGCCTGGAAGGCCTACCAGAACTATCAGAGCAACAACCAGGCCCCGGCTGCGGCCTCCGCTGCTCAGCAAGGACAGCCACTGGAGCAGTTGCAGGGGGCCGACCAGGAACGCAGAGGGCTGGAGATTCTGCAGGCCATGATCATGGCGGCCCGGGCCGATGGGCACATCGATGCCAACGAACGCCAGCTCCTGACTCAGGAAATCGAACGGTTAGGGCCAGATGATGAGCTTCAGGCGTGGATTCAGCAGCAGTTCGACGCCCCGCTGGATGCCAACACTCTGGCTAAGAGTGCGGATTCCCCGCAGGCAGCCCGGGAGATCTATGTGGTCAGCGCCGTAATCATCGACGAGCAGAACCCCATGGAGCGGGCCTGGCTGGAACAACTGGCCGGCGCTCTCGAGCTGGACCCGGGGCTGGCCCGGGAGCTGGACCAGCAGGTGCTCGCAGCCAGCTGAACCTTGTGTTGCTGGCACCAGACGGTTCTGGTGCCAGCCCGGTACGTCAGGCTTTCTTGACGAACTCGGATTTCAGCTTCATGGCCCCGACCCCGTCGATCTTGCAGTCGATGTCGTGGTCGCCATCCACCAGGCGGATGTTCTTCACCTTGGTACCCACTTTTACCACCAGGCTGGAACCCTTCACTTTAAGATCCTTGATAACGGTGACGGTATCGCCGTCCTGGAGTTCGTTACCGTTAGCATCGCGAATCACTTTGCCGGCTTCATCGGCTGCCTGCTCTGCCTCGGTCCACTCATGGCCACATTCGGGGCACACAAGCTGAACACCGTCTTCATAGGTGTATTCAGAATTGCACTGCGGGCATGGAGGTAACTGGGACATTATCATTTCCTGTTAATTGGATGAGCACCAGATTATACCACCACAAACCCCGATAAAGTTCAGGGGCATGCCAGCCCGGGCCCGGAGGTGCTAACAGGTTGCCGCGCCGGAAGGTTACACTGGCCTCCCAGCACACCAATCAAGGAAACCTGACATGCCAATCTGGGTCGACGCCGATGCCTGCCCTGTTCCCATCCGGGAGATTCTCTGCCGCGCCGCCACCCGTTGGCACATCCAGACAACGTTCATTGCCAACCACGCCATCAGCCTGCCACCCAGCCCGTTCATCAGTCGTCGGCAGGTGCCTCACGGTTTTGACGTTGCCGATAACGAAATCATGGACCAGATGAGCAAAGGCGATCTGGTGATTACCCAGGACATCCCGCTGGCCGCCGAAGCCATTGAGAAAGGCGCCGATGTGTTCAACCCCCGGGGGCAGGCGTTCACCAAAGAGAACATCCGCCAGCGCCTGGCCATGCGAAACTTCATGGAGGAGATGCGCAGTGCCGGGCAGGTCACCGGAGGCCCTGCGCCTTTCAGTCAGGGCGACCGAAAGGAGTTCGCCGACCAGCTTGACCGGTGGCTGCAGAAGAACGCACGCAACACCAATTGATAGATATTCGCATTTAGATTATCCTGCCTGGCACATGAACAGGGAGATCTGAATGCCTGCGTTTTTTGAAGTCCGGAACCTTACCGTCCGCGTTGGCAGCACGAATATTCTCCCCGGCCAGGTAACCGGTGGTGTGTCATTGCTGTGGGGGGTAAGCCGTCATGGGCGAAGCTAATACAGGCGAACTGTGGCTGGCGGATTATGAACACCTGCTGGCCAGCCACAACCTTAACCCGTCAGAGCTCCTGAACAGCGCTCTGGCACCAGATACAACCAGGCAACCAGCCTTATTTTCACTGGCTCAATTGCTTGATGATCCAGCCCTTCTGGAACAACAGGTTCGGGACGAATGCCCGGCCGCCGGGCACCCGCGGATGCATAAAGCCTGCGTGTCGGTGCTGCACAAGAATCTGTCACTGCAGATTATCGGCCCCATGGTGATTCGGCTGTTCCGCGACGGCGTCGGAACGGCTCTGGACCCGCACCAGGTATTCCTGTGCAAAGACGACCCGACACCGGCGGGTACTCCACGCTGGCACCATCTCACAGAACACGACGTGCCGCTGGGCCCCGATGACTTTGCACAGGCGCTGGCCGAACAGATGCGGAGCTGGTATCCGGTTTTCCGACAAGACGTTGGCGTCAGCCCCGGCGCATACTGGAGCAGCGTAGGTCTGGCGCTGGGCGCGCCTTATTCGCTGGTGTGGAATCAGGTTGATCCAGACCTGCTGTGCCAACAGGCCAGCCGTTGGCTGTCAGGCTTCGACTGCGATGCGAACCGTTACATTGACTGGATTCCGGCTGAATTCAGCCAGCAGCGATGTGCCATCCCCCAGCGCCGGGGGTGCTGTCTGAAGCATCGGCTCCCCGAAGGCGGGTATTGCGGAACCTGCGGCATCTACCGGAAAGACCGCATGGACAGTCTCAAGACATCAGAAGCAGGCCCACAAAAACAACCAGCAGAACACTGATTGCCGACACGGCGATCTTAAGGCCTTCCTGCACTTCATGTTCCATCACCTGGCTCCCCCTTTACCCCGTTGAATGATCAGGTTAGATCCTCCACTCCCTTTTAAATGATAACGCATATCATTACAATCATTATTAGAAACCTGACACCTGAACACCCCTTGCCAGGGAATGCAGCAGCCTGGCCGGAACAACTGGTCGCTCGCCCTGAGCTATCGTTTCTGACTTTCCTGAGATCGGTACATCGAAAGCCACCGCAACCGGTGGCTTTTTTGTGCCCTACACTTTGGTATTGTCGGAGGACGGTATCCGTCGGGCCAGTGTTCCCCAAGAAAGCCGAACCAAAGGAGACGCGATGAAACGCTCAATAGCCTTGCTTGTCCTGTGGGCTGTAACCACCACTGCCCCAGCCCTTGGCGAGCAGTCGTTCAGCTCCCGACACCACGACTTCCGGCTGGAAACCATAGCCGAGGGCTTGGAACATCCCTGGAGTCTGGCGTTTCTGCCCGACGGCGCCCTGCTGGTAACTGAACGAGCGGGTCGGCTGCGTATGATCGGGCAGGACCATCGAGTTTCGGCACCGGTCACCGGCCTGCCAGACCTGGTGGCCTCCGGCCAGGGCGGTTTGCTGGATGTACAGTTGCATCCGGATTTCGACAACAACAGACTGTTGTTTCTGAGTTACGCCCACAAAAACCGGCAGGGCATGACCACCCGTGTGGCACGGGCAGTTTTTGACGGCACGGCTCTGAACAAGGTGGAGGTGATTTTCGAAGCCTTGCCCCGATCCGGCACCAGCCGCCATTTTGCGGGCCGCATGGCATTCGATGGCAGCGGCAATCTCTACATTGCCGTGGGCGACCGGGGTGAGATGGACCGGGCGCAGGATACCGGAGACGATGCCGGTGGCGTGCACCGAATCACGCTCAACGGAGCCCCGGCAGAAGGCAATCCGTTCCTCTCGCGCCCCGGGTTCAACGACACCTTGTTCACCTACGGCAACCGAAACATTCAGGGCATGACGCCGCACCCCGAAACCGGGGAAATCTGGAGTCACGAACACGGCCCCCGGGGCGGCGACGAGATCAACGTACTTCGCGCCGGGCATAACTACGGCTGGCCCATGGTCACCTACGGCATCGACTACTCCGGCC
Organism: Marinobacter daepoensis DSM 16072; assembly: GCF_000421165.1. Classification (GTDB taxonomy): domain Bacteria; phylum Pseudomonadota; class Gammaproteobacteria; order Pseudomonadales; family Oleiphilaceae; genus Marinobacter; species Marinobacter daepoensis. The sequence continues at coordinate 948,453 of NZ_ATWI01000008.1, read as the reverse complement.
TGCCCATTTCAGGCAAAACCACCATGACGGGGGTCACCGATCCCCTGCACTACTGGGACCCATCCATTGCGCCGTCCGGCATGGCGTTCTATTCCGGGGAACGGTTCCCGCAATGGCGGAATGATCTCTTTGTCGGCGCACTGAAACAGCAGAAACTGGTGCGGCTGAAGCTGGACGGAGAAACGGTGACCGAAGAGGAAGACCTCCTCACCGGCCTTGGTGAGCGCATCCGGGACGTTCGCATGGGCCCGGACGGCGCGCTCTGGTTGCTGACAGATTCCAGCGACGGCAAGCTATACCGGCTGGCGCCTGCAGATTGAGGCGTCAATGCGGGTCGTTGGTTCGCTCGGTTTTCTCGAACTGGGGCAGATCGTCCGTGATGTCAAACCAGTCGGACTTAGACCCAACATACACATGCTGAGCCGCTTTTTTCCCCAGAGGCTCATTAATTACACCGGTACGCAAACGGAGAATGCCGGGAATGGCGTCAACCCGGCTATAGATCGGGCTACCGCAGCGGCTGCAGAACGCCCGGTATTTACCCGGGCGGGATTCGAACTCGGTTAGCCGGTTTTCACCAGCCACAAAACGAAACCGAACCCTCTGAACCGGCGCACTGGCCGAGAACGCACTGCCATGGTTGCGGCGACACTGGCTGCAATGACACAACGCCACCGGCCCAACCGGGCCGTCGTATTCAAACTGGATATCGCCGCACAGGCACTGGCCGGTATACATAACGCTCCTGAGGTTCGGAAAACACACTGATCTCGCAAATGATACCGGCTGGCCTCCGGATTACCAGCCCCGCCCGGGCAGCCCTGTTACCCGTATGTGGTTTCGAGATAATTCAGAATACGGGACGACTCAAACAGCGCTTCGCCGGTATTCGGGTCTTCGAGATAAGGCACCTGTACCCGGCCATGCTTCTGGAAGAACGCATCGCGCTTTCCTCCCGGAATCGGTTGGTAAGCGCCGGGTTTGATCCGTTGCCGGGCGGGCCCAACCTCGGTCCAGTGTTCTTTTCCAAGGTTATGCAAGGTATACGGGATCTCAGACTCACAAAGCCGTTCGCGCACGAGACGAGAGAACGGACTGCCTTCAAAACTCCAGAGGTGTAATCCCTCAGCTGGCCGCTGGCCGCTGCGGGCCCGCATGCCACGGAGTTCACTGGCCCCCGAACCGGCCACCCCCAACGCGGTCTGCCAGGGGCGGCCCTGATAATAACGCGGCACCGGGCGATCAGCGTACTGTCGAAACAGGTACTCAATGATAGCGCCGGATTCGTACAACACGTCTCCGGTATTCAGGTCGTGCAGCAACGGAAACTGTTGTTTGCCGCCAAGGGCCTCTGCCTCCCGGCGAAAGACACGGCCACCTTTCGGGCAGGGCCGGATCTCAACATCCAGATGCAGCGCGGTCAGCACCTCACGAACACGACGGCAAAAAGGGCAGGCTTCAATGTCATACAAAACCAGCGGCTTTTCCGGTTGAGGCACCGCAGCAACCACCAGGCACCCGCGCCAGGCCGAAAAGGATGAGGTCGCAACCGATTCCAGCACATTCACCTGATGTTTCAGCGCTTTTAACATAGAGATTCCCTTGTCTTCATCGTTTTCAGCATTGTCCCACAGGGAACGCCAGACCCATTGGCCCGACGGCCCGCATGCCTGCGTCACACTAACTTACTGATTCTTGGGACCCACTTACGCTCTGTCACAAAACCTCAATACAAACAAAGGCTCTGCTGCCTTTTTTTAACGTCATGTATAGCTTTTCTGCATAGTACATATCGATGGAATGGGCTATTGTACAAAGAGAACACACCAACGGATTCCGGTCATGATCACTCAGGGGTTGCGGGCAGGCAAACGCTCTGTCAAAGACAGTATTATGTCAGGCGCGCTGGCACTGGCACTGGCGACCGTATCGGTCGCGGATGTTTCGGCTAAGGAGCCTTCGTCGACCGAAGAAGCCTTCGCCAATTCACGGTTGTGGGCAAGCCAGATTCGCAACTACGCCCACAAATCCCTGAACAGTGATGAGGCTCTCAGTGTGGCTGCCATTCCCCTGAATGGTCCGGGCCTTGAACAGTATGTGAACGCTGACACACTGATGAGCCCCGGCTCAATCATGAAGCTGGTCACCACATACGCGGCTCTGGAGCTGCTCGGCCCTACGCACCACTGGAATACCGACTTCCTGACCGATGGCGACATGGTTGGGGACACCCTGAAGGGCAACCTTTACGTGCGCTTTGGCGGCGACCCCAAACTGACGCTCGAACGACTGTGGAGCACACTTCGAGAACTCAAAAGCATGGGGATCACCCGCGTTGAGGGTGACCTGGTGCTGGATGGCAGCTACTTCCGGGTTGATGGCGGGTTTCCGGTGTTTGAGGACAACGGCAGTAACCCGTATGCCCCCTTCCTGGTGGAGCCCTCCGGGTATCTGACCAACCTGAATCTCGTGCAGTTTCAGGTTCGGGCCGATGAACGGGGTACGCAGGCCTGGACCTCCCCGAACCTCGCCGAGGTCGCAATCGACAACCGTGTGACGGCCCTGCCAGAAGGCCCCTGCCCTGCCCGCAGCCGCTTCAACTGGACTCCCGTGTTTCAGGACAACCAGCGGGTAACCGTGCGGGTAACCGGCGAGCTACCCCAGGGATGCCGAAGTACGACGTATCTGTCTCTGTTACCCCACGACCGCTACTCGGCCTCGCTGATTCGATCGGTCCTCTCGGAGATGGGCATCATCGTCAGTGGCGGCGACCGACTCAACGAAACGCCGGAAGACGCCAGGCTGGTCATGCGTACCACGTCACCAGATCTGGTTACCATGGTCCGCGACATCAATAAGTGGAGCAGCAATGTGATGGCCCGGCAAATGCTGCTGACCATCGGAGCAGAGTATCGCCGGGATGACGAGCAGGATGACCGGGTTGCCGGCATTCGACAGGTTTATGAGTGGCTGGAAAGCAAAAACATCAATACAGCCGGCATGGTGATCGACAACGGTGCCGGGCTCACTCGTCATGGGCGCATTTCAGCCCGGCAAGGCGCCCAGATTCTGCAACAGGCCTGGGACAGTCCTTACGCTTCCGACCTGATGGCCTCCATGCCGATCATCGCCATGGACGGAACCATGGCACGCCGCTTGCGCAATACTGGCATGGATGGTGAAGGCCGGATAAAAACCGGCTATCTCGAAAATGTACGGTCGATTGCCGGCTTCACCCGGGACGATAACAACACGACCTGGGCCATTGTCGGGATGGTGAACAACGATCCGGCCTGGAACGGCCAGGCGGTTCTGGATCGCGTACTTTACTCTCTGCACTTCCGCCCTCCGGTGGGCACCGCCCTGTCACAATCCGAGATGGCAACCTCCACCATCCAGTAATGAAAAAGCCCCGGATATCCGGGGCTTTTTACTTATCGCTCATACCGTCCACCTGGCCGGCACCTAAACGGTCAGGTAACCACCGTCGGCATTGATGCAGGCTCCCGTGGTGTAGCTGGACGCGCTGGACACCAGATAAAGCACAGTACCCGCCATTTCGTCCGGATCTGCCACACGCTTCATGGGGATGTGAGCCATGGCCTGCTTTTTGATGGCTTCGTTGGTCGTCAGAGCGCTGGCAAATTTGGTGTCGGTCAGCCCCGGCAGAAGCGCATTCACCCGGATATTCTGCTGCCCGAGTTCCATGGCGAAGGATTTGGTCATGGAAATCACCGCGGCCTTGGTCACCGAATAGATGCCCTGGAAATGGCCCGGGTTCACCCCGTTCACCGACGCTACGTTCACAATGGCCCCGCCACCGTTTTTCTTCATTAACTGGGCACCACGGGCACACATGAAGAAGTAACCCCGGATGTTCACGTCAACGGTTTTGTGGAAGGCACCCAGATCGGTATCTTCCACAGGCCCGAAATAAGGGTTCGCCGCCGCGTTGTTCACCAGGATATCCAGCTTTCCGTGTACCTGGGCAATGTGTTCCCAAACGGCCTCAATCTGATCCATCTCACCAATGTGGCAGGCATAGGCTTCGGCACTGCCACCCTCTTCTCGAATGCGGCTGGCAACGGCTTCACAGCCGTCAATTTTGCGGCTGCTGACGATCACATGGGCGCCAGACCGGGCCAGCGTGCGGGCAATGCTTTCGCCAATCCCCCGGCTCGCGCCGGTCACCAGGGCGACTTTGCCGGTCAGATCAAACAGGTTCACGTTGCTCATGGAATTCCCTCAGATTTATCGGAATGTCACCAGGGCGGGGTCTTCCGCTTCCAGGTGGCTATAGTTATTGAAGACGGCCAGGCTGCGCCTGGGGCCGGAATAGAGAATGCGGGACACACTGGTATTGGCAATGACATTGTTCATGTCCAGCGCTTTCCGGTCAGACAGTTCCAGCAGGTGTTGCGCAATCACGGCAATGGGCCCGCCAGAGGTGGAAACGATGGCATCGTTGCCGTCGGCCAGGGCAATCACCTGATCCAGAGCCGTTGTTACCCGTTGCCGGAATCCCTCCCAGGTTTCGGTGTACTCCTGGTCATGCTGACCGCTCAGCCAACGAGCCATCGCCTGCTCAAACACCTGCTGGAAAGCCCTGGCTGGCTTGGGAACACTGGCCAGGTCCCGCGCCATCACCTGTTTGTCGGCCCACTCGGGGCGCAATCGCTCGACCACTTCCAGATGGTCAAACTCATTCAGGCCATCCATCACCTGCATATCCGGAAGGTCTGCGCCAAAACCGGTGGTGATGGCTTCCACCGTTTCCCGGTGGCGACGAAGATCGCCACCAAACACAGCGGCGGGGGCGACCTTGTTTACCAGCCAGCGCCCCAGAATCTTGCCTTGCTCCCAGCCTTGCGGCGAAAGCTGATCGTAATTCTCCTTGCCAAAACTGGCCTGGCCATGGCGCACCAGATAGATCGTCGCCATTACAGGCTACTCTCGCGGATCAGCCGTTGGCAGCGCTGTTCCAGATAGTTCGCGGCGTGTCCGAACGCGGCAAAGCGCTTGTCTTTGGTCTGGCCGTGGTAAAAACGGTAATAGATTTGCTGAATGATGACCGCCAGCCGGAACAGACCATAGATTTCATAGAAATCGAAGTTGTCTGCCCGAAAGCCGGATTTCTCCATGTAGTAATCGACCACCTCTCTGCGAGTCAGCATGCCTGGCCGATGGGTGGGCTGACGCCTCAGCATCTGGAAAGGACCTTCGTCGTCTGCTTCGATCCAGTAGGCCAGACTGTTACCAAGGTCCATCAGCGGGTCGCCGATGGTGGCCATTTCCCAGTCCAGTACGCCAATCACTTCAAACGGGTTGTCCGGATTCAGCACAACGTTGTCGAACCGGTAGTCGTTGTGAATAACCACCTGGGCGACGTCCTCTGGCATTTTGTCATTCAGCCAGGCCATCACCGCCTCGAAATCCCCCACATCTTCAGTTCGGGCCTTGCGGAAACGGTCGCTCCAGCCACCAATCTGGCGCTGGACGTAACCAGCTCCCTTGCCCAGCTTATCGAGGCCAGCACCCTTGGCATCTACGGTGTGCAGGTCTACCAGCTTGTCGATCACGTTCAGGCACAGCTTGCGGGTATCGTCAGCACTCAGATTGAAATCCTGAGGAAAGTCCTGGCGCAGGATGATGCCTTTCAGGCGCTCCATAACGTAAAAATCGCAACCCAGAATGCTGTGATCGTCGCAGATCGCGACAATGTTAGGCACATAGGGATAGGCTGGCTTCAGCGCCTCCATCACCCGGGCTTCCCGCAGCATGTCGTGAGCAGACTTGGCAATTTTACCGAACGGCGGGCGGCGCAAAACGTAGGACTGGTTACCGTAGTCGACCTGATAGGTCAGATTGGAGGCTCCACCAGGGTACTGCCGGATGCCCGGCTCCCCTTCCAACCCGGGAACCGCCTGTTTCATGAACCGGTCAACCGCCGCAACATCCAGCTCCTCACCTTCCCGGATCTCAACGGCCTGATCGATCTGTGTCATTCATTCTCTCCTGTGGTGGGGTCAGGCGTTTGCCCTGCTGTTCATCTTGCTCATCCATCGCTTGCTCTCCTGATGCATCAACCAATCGAATGCCCAGGGCGCGTGGCGCTTCAGCATCCAGAGACGACGCTCTTTAGCGTGAGGCAGGACCCAGAAGTCCCGGTCGGTCACGCTGCGGAAAATATCCTCCGCCACATCGTCAGCGGTAATGGTTGAGCGCTTCATCAGCTTATTGACGTTCTGCTGTATGCCGGGAAGGTCGGAGCGCATGGTGCTGGCGAGGTTGGTCTGGAAAAAAGCCGGGCATACGCAACTGACGTGAACCCCCGAATCCCTGAGCTCCTGGCTAAGCGTTTCCGACAGCGCAATGACACCGGCTTTCGAGACGTTGTAGCTGTCCATCAGGGGCGCCAACATCAGGCCGGCCATGGAGGCGATATTCACAAACGCTCCGCCGCCCTGCTTCTTGAACAGGGGGGTGAAGGCCTTGCAGCCCCGCACAACGCCCAGAACATTAATGTCGAGTATCCATTCCCAGTCGGCAATGGTGGTGTCTTCAATGGAGCCTGCGGAGGCAACCCCGGCGTTGTTAACAACCACATCCACCCCGCCCCACTTCTGCACCAGGTCGTCACGGACTTTTTCAAAATCGGTGAGCCGGCGCACGTCGCATTCCACGAAGTAGCCTTCCCCGCCCGCTTTGTTCAGCTCCGCTTCAACGGCAACCCCCTGCTCCGGGTTAATATCGCCAATGCAGACTTTGGCACCCTCTCTGGCATACCTCAGGGCAATCGCCCGGCCAAGGCCGCTGGCCCCGCCGGTGATGAATACTCTCTGTGTCATCGTTATTGTTCTCCGTTATCGTTTGGAGTTCGTGTTCTTCTTTTTGTCTGGAAGTGGGCGCCGGAGGGCCGTTTTCATCTCTCCGGCCCACCGGATCAGGACGTATATTTGCGAAGCTCCAGCCGGGCCACCATCGCACGATGAACTTCATCAGGGCCATCGGCCAACCTCAGAACCCGAGCGTACCCGAACAACGTCGTGAGCGGGAAATCATCGTCACTGACACCGGCGCCACCGTGAATCTGGATCGCATCGTCGACAATCTGCTGCAACATCGCCGGCACCACCGCCTTGATCATGGAGACTTCCTGCAACGCGCCCATGATGCCTTTGGTGTCCAGTGCCCAGGCACACTTCAACGTGAGCAGGCGAGCTTGTTCAATGTTCATCCGGGCATTCGCAATGATGTCAGGGTTGCCACCCAGTTTGGCAATCGGGCGCCCAAAGGCTTCCCGGCTCATGGCCCGTTTGATCATCAGTTCCAGAGTGCGCTCCGCCGCTCCGATCGCCCGCATGCAGTGGTGCACCCTGCCCGGCCCCAAACGGCCCTGAGCAATCTCAAACCCACGCCCCGGGCCCGCGATGATGGCGCTCTTGGGCAGGCGCACGTTGTCGAACAGCACCTGGCCATGGCCATAGGGTTCATCATAGGCACCGAACACGGGCAACATGCGCTCGATGGTGATGCCCGGGGTGTCCAGCGGCACCAGCACCATGGAATGGCGGCGGTGTTTCTGGGCGTCCGGATCAGTCACGCCCATAAAAATACCGACTTTACAGTCCGGATGGCCAATGCCGGTGCTCCACCATTTACGGCCATTGAGAACGACCTCGTCGCCTTCTACCGTGGCAGTGGCTTCCATGTTAGTGGCGTCAGAAGACGCGACAGCGGGCTCGGTCATACAGAAAGCAGAACGGATTTCACCGCTCATCAGGCGAGGCAGCCACTCGGCCTTCTGCTCTTCCGAGCCGTAGTGAATCAGGACTTCCATGTTACCGGTGTCCGGAGCATTGCAGTTGAAGATCTCCGGAGCGATAAAACTGCGCCCGGTTTCTTCGGCAATCAGGGCATAGTCTGAATTGAGTAAGCCACAGCCATATTGGTCATCCGGGAAAAACATGTTCCAGAGCCCCTGGGCCCGGGCCTTTTCTTTCAGCTCTTTGATGATCGGTAGTACAACCCAGCGGTTGTCCAGAGAGGCGAGTTCCTTATGGTATTGTTCTTCAATAGGGTAGATCTCGTCGCGCATGAACTGTTTCACACGCTTCAGGTAATCCTGGCCTTTCTCGGAAATGTTGAAATCCATGATGCAGCTCCTCGCGCTGGCAGCCCTCTCGGGCGCAATGTCGATCAGATGACCGTCAGTCTAGGGGGCGCCAAAGTATTACGCGACTGAATTGTTTTAATCATTTATCATTAGCCTTACTTATTTAGAATAACGGAACCGCACCATGGCCCTGAACCGGCTGGACCTGAATCTCCTGCATGTTTTCGATACTATCTATCGGGAAGGTAGCCTGACCCGGGCAGCAAAGGCCCTGCACCTGACGCAGCCGGCCGTCAGCCATTCTCTGGCCCGGCTACGGGATCATTTCAATGATCCGCTGTTTACCCGCCAGGGGAACCAGATGGTTCCAACCCCCCTTGCCCGCCGTTTTCTGGAATCGATGCGCCCCGGACTGAACCAGATCCAGAGTGCCGTGAATCAGTTTCACGCCTTCGATCCCGCCAGCCAGCGCAAAACCTATGCATTGGGCCTGCGGGATATTCTGGAATCCACGTTCCTGCCCCAGCTCATTGCCAGGCTCGCGCCTTATCCTGATCTGGAAGTCCAGAGCCAGCGTGTGGCACGAAGGGATATGGAGACACAACTGGCGGCCGGTAAACTGGATTTTGCGATTGATGTGTTGCTGCCGGTCAGCAGCCAGACCAGCCATGAACGGCTGCGTCAGGATCAGCTGGTGGTTCTGGCCCGCAAGGGGCACCCGATCATTGAGCAAGGCCTGGATATGACTCGCTACCTGGAAGCCAGGCACATTCTGGTCTCGTCCCGTGCAGAAGGCCCCGGCATTGAGGATTTCGAGCTTTCACGCCACGGCGTCCAGCGGACCATCCGGCTGCGTTGCCAGCACTACTACGCCGCCTGCCGGGTGGTGGAAACCTCAGACCTGCTGCTGACCATGCCGGAAACCTATGCCCGGATCATGGCGCAGAATACCAATATTGAAGTGCTGTCTCCGCCAGTGGAGATGCCATCCATTGATGTTCACCTTTACTGGCACAAAGCCTACGAACAGGAGCCGGCCCTGGTGTGGTTCCGGGATTTGCTGCGCAGCCAGCAGCAGGCTCAGTAGGCGCCGACCAGCATCAGAAATCCGAAGAAGCCGGCGGCGGTAATACCCAGCGACACCACAACAATGCCAAATCCCCACCAGACCGCTGCCCCATCGGAGACATCAACGCCATGGCCCCGAAGCGTGCGGTAGAACGCCCAGGGGCCGAGGATAAAGGCTCCGACCACCGCGAAGACAAGGCCAATCGCGACACCGGCAAAGGTCCAGGTTGCCAGCACTGTGGCCCGGTCTGAAATCTGGTCCGTGACGCCATGGCGTTCCAGAAACTTCTTGCAGAAGAACCACACCAGCGCAAACAGGGCAGCCACAAATACCAGGCCACCGATCAGGGTAACAATTCGATAAAGCACATCGAGATCCTGCCAAGTCAATTCACGCCACTATAACCTCTTGATGAAAGACGGTAAAACCAAACCCATCCCCGCCTCTGGCTGGCATCTGCGGGCAGCGGGTCTACACTGGTTCTGATGCTTTAAACCCGCCACACAGCAAGGAGGTTAGGGAATGGCCCAGACCACGCGCATCGCAGTAACGCCCGGAGATGGTATTGGCCCGGAAGTGGTTGCAGAAGCCGTCCGCTGCCTGGAAATCCTGAGAACCAGGCACAATCTGGCACTGGAATGGAGCCGGTTTCCGTGGCCATCTCATGCCTGGCATGAAGAGCATGGCGAATGCTGGCCACAAGACGCTCTGGAACAACTGAAAGCTTACGACGCCATCCTTCTGGGCGCGCTGGGTGATCCGGGGCCGATTCACGATACTGACCGTTACCTGCTGCCAGACAGCCTCTCTCTGGCACCACTGCTGGATATGCGCAAGGGCTTTGATCAGTGGGTCTGTGAACGACCGGCCCGGTTGCTACCCGGAGCACGTCAGTACCTCCGGGACGATCGCGCGAAAGACATCGACATGCTGGTGATCCGGGAAAACAGCGAAGGCGAATACGTCAGTCAGGGTGGCCGACTGCGCCAGGGGACTCCGGACGAAGTGGCCACTCAGATGGAAGTCTTTACCCGCCGAGCCACCGAACGGATTATCCGATACGGATTCGAGCAGGCCCGCAAGCGGGCTGGTGAGCGGGTTCAGGATGGCCGTACCCGCAGCTTCCAGACCCTTGACGGCACCACCTGCGAAAGCCAGGTCTGCCTGATCACCAAGCGCAATGCATTGCGCTACTGGGGCGATATGTACACCGAAGTATTTGAGGACATCAGCCAGGAATACCCGGATGTGGCCACCCATCACGAGTTGGTGGACGCCGCCTGCATGAAATTTGTCTCCTGCCCCTGGGCCTTTGACGTGGTGGTGGCCAGTAACCTGCAGGGCGACATCCTGACCGACCTGGCTGCCGTGATCTCCGGCGGTATGGGTGTGGCTCCGTCGTGCAATCTGAACCCCACCAATCCCGATCTGCCGTCTATGTTCGAGCCAACCCATGGCAGCGCACCGGACATTGCCGGCCAGGGCATCGCCGACCCCACCGCCATGCTCTTTACCACCGCACGAATGCTGGAGTGGCTGGGCCGGAAAGACCCTCTGCTGAGCCAGGCGGGCCAGGAGCTTTTTGATGCCGTGGCCGCAGAACTTGCCGCCAAGGGAAAAGAACAGAGAAGCACCCGGGAAATCGGGGATGCGATTTGTAAACGCCTCGGGGCCTGACTAGGCTGCAGGAGAGGTTTTTCATTCACTTCGGGAGGTGTCCATGACCGACCATAAAGGCAAACTGTCTCCCCTGCTAAAGCAGGCTACCGGCATCACCGCCGCCAAAGGCGAAGGCGCCTATATTATCGACCCGGAAGGCCGTCGCTATCTGGACTTCACATCGGGCATTGGCGTTACCAGCACAGGCCATTGTCACCCGAAAGTGGTGGAAGCCGCCCAGAAGCAGGTGGCCACCATGATCCACGCTCAGGCCACCACGGTGATGAATCCCAGATTACCGGAACTTGCGGAGAAGCTTGGCGCCCTGACCCCAGACCCATTGAATGCCTTTTTCTTTTCCAATGCCGGGACTGAAGTGGCGGAAGGGGCTATCCGGCTGGTACGCCAAGCTACCGGCCGCCCCAACGTGATTGTATTCCACGGCGGATTCCATGGCCGGACGATGGGCTCCCTCTCGATGACAACCTCCAGTGTCGGTCTGCGGGCCGGAGTCAGCCCGATGATGGGAGGGGTGGTGGTTGCACCATTCCCTCATGCCTTCCATTACGGCTGGAGCCTGGACGAAGCGACCGACTTCTGCCTTCGCGAACTCGACCGCATCTTTGTGACCTACTCCGCACCGAAAGAAACGGCGGCGATGCTGATTGAGCCAGTCCAGGGCGAAGGCGGCTATGTTCCCGCCAACGCACGCTTCATGCAGGGACTTCGGGAACGCTGCGACAAACACGGCATCATGCTGGTTTTTGATGAGGTACAGGCCGGGTTCGGGCGCAGTGGGAAATTCTGGGCACACGAGCACTTTGGCGTAACACCGGATGCCATCATGATTGCCAAAGGGCTTGCCAGCGGCTTCCCCATTTCCGCACTCGCTGCGTCTGAGGAGACCATGGCCAAGGGCTGGCCGGGCTCTCAGGGCGGCACCTACGGTGGCAACGCTGTAGCCGCAGCCGCCGCCATTGCCACGATCGAGGTCATTCAGGAAGAGGGACTCGTTCAGAATGCGGACGAAATGGGGCAACGACTCCGGGACAACCTGCATGCCCTGAAAAAGGACTATCCGGATATGGCCGATGTCCGGGGTATGGGGTTGATGGTTGGCGTGGAAATGCGCCGGGGCGACTGCCCTGATGGCGAGCGTGCGGGCCGGATTCTCAAGGAGTGCGAGGAACGGGGGCTGTTGATGCTGCGCTGTGGACCGTATCAGGAGATTGTGCGCTGGTTACCGCCGCTGATCGTTACCCGGCAGCAGATTGACGAAGCCACCGATATCTTTGAGCAGGCCCTGAAAGCCACTGCCTGATTCACCGGTGAAAGCAACAAGGCCGGATGGAGAATCCCCACCCGGCCTTGTTCTTACCGCTCTGCGTCAGACCGCGTCAGTCATCCGCCATCACAAACTCCAGTCGCCCGGGTGCTACCCGGACATCCATCGGCACCAACCCAAACATGCGCTGGGCAAAGTCGCTTTCGTCCAGGCGATAAACCGGCATGGTCTCCAGCATCTGGGCCACCATTCTCATGACATTATCCGTAACCGGTGCCAGATCTCCCTTGAAAAAAGGCGAGTCAATGGAGCTTTCCAACAGTTGCAGCCTTCGGATATAAACCGCTTTCTCCTGGCTGTCGTACACTGGCGCGCCTTCCACCTTCAGTGCCAGATCAACCGGAAGCTTGGTCATCAGTGCATTCAGGGCAACCTGGCCTCGCAGGTCAATCACAGCGACATCGCGGCCATCCGGCCCCAGGGTGATGTCGGCATCCCTCAGGCTAAGGCTTAGCGGTGACCCGCTTTTCAGTTGTTGGCGATCAAAATCGGCGACCACATCCTTCAAATGACCTTCAATTTCCCCTTCTGAAATCGCATACGGAGACAGACTGGCACAACCACTGCTCAGCACCACAACAGCCACCAGCAAGAGCCAGCGCTTGGCTTGATTCAACATGATTAAATTCCCTGAAAACGGATCCGCTCCAATCCTGCGCCAGCGCGGACCCGTCCGCAACATGCCGACATTAACGATTAGTCATGATCTCAGTCATTTTCAGCACGAGCCTCCACGCTGGGCACAAGGCGGTCATCCAGCCGTATCGTCAGCAGGATGGGCTGACAGCAGACCTGGCAATCCTCTACATACTCCTGCTCCGCGACCGATGGGTCGACGCTGATTTCCAGCGTCTCCCAACAGTATGGGCACTGGATGAGCACCGGTTCCAGCACGGACATACTCAGAACTGCTGCTTGGCCATCCAGGGAATAATCCGGTCGAAGGCCTCCTCCATACGCTCACAGGTCGTCGAGAAACTGAACCTCAGGGCATTGGTGCAGGCTTCGCCAAACGCATCTCCCGGGACCACACAAACACCGGTCTCCTTGAGCATTCGCAAGGCCAGATCAGAACCATCAACATGGGGCGGCAAATCCGGGAAGGCGAAGAAGGCACCGCCAGGCTTGTAACCTGTCAGATAGGGGGTCTGATCAATCAGTTCCACAACCTTATCCCGGCGCTCCCGATAGATATCCACCATATCCCGGACACATTGCTGATCGGCCGTCAGCGCAGCAACCCCCGCAAACTGGGAGGGAGTATTGGCCACCGAGGTGGTGAACATATGATAGCGGCGCAGCGATTTGATCGCGGCCTGGCTGGAGATCACCCAGCCAACCCTCAGGCCCGCCATGCTGTAGGTTTTTGAGAAACTGCTGATGCACATGATGTTGTCCAGGTCCATGGAGCAGTTAAGGACACTGGCGAAATCGTCATCATCAAAAATCAGGTGGTCATAGACCTCATCCGCATACACCTGAATCCCACGATACGCACACTCTTCCAGGATTGTTTCCACGGTGCTGCGGGGGTAAACCGCCCCGGTCGGGTTGTTCGGGTTGTTCAGGATCAGGGCGAAGGTGCGGGAGCCCATGGCCCGTATCACATCGTCCGGGTCCAGCTGGTGGTTGTTTTCGGCCCGTGTGGGAACAAACTTGACCTCTCCCCCGTTCATCCGGATGAGGGGGGCGTACAGCAGAAATGACGGATCAGTCACGATGAACTGCCGCCCGGGCGCCGACGTAGCGGAAATGGCAAGATACATGGCTTCGGTTGCGCCACTGGTGATCAGAATGTTGTCCCGGGTGAGTTTCCGGTTGTAACGCTTTCCGTAATAATCCCGGAGCGCCACCAGCAGCTCCGGCAGCCCGGCATCCATCGTGTAACCGGTCTGGCCTGCGTTCAGGGCGTCTACATAGGCATCAATAATGTGCTTCGGCGTCGGCAGGTCTGGCTGGCCTATCGACAGGTGAATCACATCCTTCATGGTAGCCGCCATATTCACCAGGCGGCGAATCCCCGACACCGGAATGGCCTGCATGGCAGGATTCCAACTGGCCTTGGTTTTCCGGTACTTCACTTTTCGCGGCGTATTCTGGCCGGTGTCCCTGTTTGCGGACTCCACCATAAAAACCTCCTGGAGACTGGGTAAACAAAAGGCTACTCCTGCAGGTTAGTCAGGAAAGATGGGGGGGACAAGGAAGAGGGACTAAAGGATAACCGAAGCCCGGAAAACCCCGTGTAACCGGGTACAGGTTGACCCGTTTCCAACCGCCAACCAGACTAGTACCACTGACGCATTCCCAGACCCAGCCCACCGGAGGTTACATGACAGCTGCCCAGAAACCGGTCGTGACCGTTCTGACCGCACCGGGCGAACCAGCCCCCCCAGGCATTGAAGCCATTAAAGCCCGGGCCGTGGTGCGCTTTGCCTGCGACGAGCAAACCCTGAGAGAGACCCTCCCTGGCACTGATGTCATGATGGTGACGGACTTCCGGACAGACGCTCTGGAAGCCGCCTGGCCCGCGGCCGACAACCTGAAATGGATTCACGCCACCAGTGCCGGGGTGGATGCCCTGATGTTTCCCGCCCTGATCGACAGTGACGTGGCGGTTACCAACGCCCGGGGCATCTTTGATCGCACCATTGCAGAGTATGTGCTGTGCACCATCCTGATGTTTGCCAAGGATTTCCCCGGGTCGATCCGATTGCAGATGAAACGCGAGTGGAAACACCGGGATACCGAGCGTGCCGAAGGCAAGCAGGTCCTCGTGGTGGGCGCAGGCTCTATTGGCCGGCAGATTGCCCGGCTGGTAAATGCCATTGGCCTGCACGCACACGGCATTGCCCGGACCCCAAGACACGACGACCCGGACTTTATCGCGGTGCATGGCAACGAAGAACTTTATGAGCAACTCAGTCACGCCGACTACGTGGTGATTGCCGCGCCACTGACACCCCAGACAGAAGGGTTGTTTGACGCCAGGGCCTTTGCCGCCATGAAACCTTCAGCGCGGCTGATCAACATTGGCCGGGGCCCGATCGTAAAGACCGAAGCCCTGATCCAGGCCCTTGACGCTGGCGAGATTGCCGGCGCCGGACTGGACGTCTTCGAGGAAGAACCCCTGCCTGCAGACCACCCACTCTGGCAGCGGGAAAACGTGATCATGACCGCCCACATGGCTGGCGACTTTATCGGCTGGAATCGCGCGCTCATCGATCAGTTTCTGGAGAACTTTGATCGGTGGCACAAGGGGGAGGACTTGTTCAACCGGGTCAACAAAACCCTGGGCTACGCAGGAGCCTGAGCCCCCGGCCACAAAAAAGGGAGCCTCCCGGCTCCCTTTTTCATTACCTGATGGCTAAGTCTGCGCTCAGCCTCCGGACAGCGACTGTTCCGACGGGTCCAGCTCCATCTGCTGAATCGCAATCACTGCCTGCGTCCGGTTACGAACACCCAGTTTGCGGAAAACCGCCGTGATATGAGCTTTGATGGTGGCTTCCGAGACATCCAGATCGTATGCGATCTGCTTGTTCAGAAGCCCTTCGGCCAGCATCCCCAGTACCCGGAACTGTTGCGGTGTCAGCGACGCCAGACGCTCCGAGAAATCTGTGGTTTCAGCCTGCATGCGCTCGATCTTGTCGGCCACGCCTTCCGGCAGCCAGACATCCCCTTCCAGTACCGCCTGTATGGCCTCGGTAATGGTCGGCAGAGGGGCCGATTTGGGGATGAAGCCGGAAGCGCCATAGTCAATGGAACGGCGCATCACCTGCAAGTCTTCTGAGCCAGACACAACCACCACAGGCAATCCCGGGTACTGGCCACGCATGAACACCAGGCCGGAAAAGCCATGGGCACCCGGCATGTTCAGATCCAGCAGGATCAGGTCTGCGTCCGGGTGCGACTCTACCGCCGCCTGCAGCGCTTTGATGCTATCGACCTCTACGGTTTCGGCATCTGGCACCGCCTGATTGACCGCCTGTTTCAATGCTGCCCGAAACAGCGGGTGATCATCAGCGACGATAATGGTTTGTGTCATTCAACAGATTCCTTACAGGTTAGTACCGGCAGCGGGCATTACCTGAAGGCCCGGCTGCTGATCAGCTCATCCACTACGCCCGGATCAGCCAACGTGGAGGTGTCTCCAAGCTGATCGTGCTCATTAGCAGCAATCTTACGCAAAATCCTACGCATAATCTTGCCAGACCGGGTCTTGGGTAGTCCAGGTGCCCACTGAATCACATCCGGAGAGGCTATCGGGCCAATCTCCTTGCGGACCCACTGCACCAGCTCTTTCTTCAGCTCGTCACTGGGCTCTTCGCCCTGCACCAGGGTAACGTACACGTATATGCCCTGGCCCTTGATATCGTGCGGATACCCCACCACGGCAGCTTCAGCCACCTTGTCATGAGCCACCAGCGCACTCTCCACCTCGGCGGTACCCATCCGGTGGCCAGACACGTTCAGAACGTCGTCCACCCGGCCGGTGATCCAGTAATAGCCATCCGCATCACGGCGTGCACCGTCACCGGTAAAGTACATGCCCTTGTACGTGCTGAAGTAGGTCTGAATGAAACGTTCATGGTCACCGTAGATGGTGCGCATCTGGCCAGGCCAGCTGTCCAGGATCACCAGGTTGCCTTCGGTTTCACCCTCCAGAATGTTACCGTCGTTGTCGACCAGCGCGGGCTGAACACCAAAGAATGGCTTGGAGGCAGAGCCGGGCTTCAGATCCACCGCGCCTGGCAGCGGAGATATCAGGATGCCACCGGTCTCTGTCTGCCACCAGGTATCCACAATCGGGCATTCGCCATTACCAATCACCCGGTGATACCACTCCCAGGCTTCCGGGTTGATCGGTTCACCCACAGACCCCAGGAGTTTCAGGCTCTTACGGGTGGTGCCGTCCATGCAGGACTCACCCTGCGCCATCAAGGCACGAATGGCCGTCGGCGCAGTATACAGGATGTTGACCTGATGTTTGTCCACAACCTGCCCCATTCGGGAGCTGTCCGGATAATTCGGAACACCTTCAAACAACAGTGTGACAGCTCCGTTCGCCAGCGGTCCGTACAGAATGTAGCTGTGGCCGGTCACCCAGCCAAAATCGGCGGTACACCAGTAAACATCACCGTCGTGATAATCGAATACGTACTGGTGGGTCATGGAGGCGTACACCATGTAGCCACCGGTGGTGTGCAGGACACCTTTCGGGGCACCAGTGGAACCAGACGTGTAGAGCATGAACAGCGGGTCTTCAGCGTTCATTGGCTCAGGCTCACACTGTGCAGAGGCGTTCTGCATGAGATCTTCGTATCGGTGATCCCGGCCTTCGGTCCAGGGCACCTGATCGTTGCCTGTGCGTGTGACAACAATCACCGAATCGACGTTAGCCTCTTCATGGTGTTTCAGGGCAGAATCCACGTTCTTCTTCAGCGGGATTGCCCGGCCACCGCGCAGACCTTCATCAGCGGTCACCACAAAACGGGACTTTCCGTTCGCAACCCGGGCAGCCAGAGCCTCTGGTGAAAACCCGCCAAACACCACGGAATGAATGGCGCCAATCCGGGCACAGGCCAGCATGGCCACGGCGGTCTCAACAATCATGGGCATGTAGATGGTGACCACATCGCCTTTCCTGACGCCCTGTTCTTTCAGCACATTGGCAAACTTGCAGGTCTCTTCGTGGAGTTCCCGGTAGGTCACGTGGCGGGATTCGGAAGGATCATCACCCTCAAAAATGATGGCTGTCTGGTCACCGCGGGTTTCCAGATGGCGGTCCAGGCAGTTGGCCGAGGCGTTCAGAACGCCGTCTTCAAACCACTTGATAGACAGATTATTGTAGTCGTAGGTACTGTTTTTAACTTTGGTGAATGGTTTGATCCAGTCGATCCGCTTGCCGTGCTCGCCCCAGAAGGTATCCGGCTCTTCAACGGACTGGCGGTACATTTCTTCGTATTGTTCTTTGTTGACCAGTGCACGCTCGGCTACCTCCGGACTCACCGGATATACCTGCTTATCAGTCATTGTGCTCCCCCTTAATAAGAGTCTATTGTCATTGTCGGTTATTTAAATTCAGGGTGGTCGGGCATTTTGGGCCCGTTAGACAGATACCTGTAGTTCAACATGTGTACTACCACTCGATGAATTAGACTAACGTCCTAAGATCCCCCGCCATTAGGGGCAATCTGCTCAGAAATGCAGCGATGAAGACGGTGAGTGCATGAAATCTGCGGCTTGCCTGAGCGTTCAGACACGGGACGGGACAAGGCTCCCGGAGGCAGGTTTCACCCACCCCGGGGCCCGACAAATTACGCGGCCTTTTTGCGCTGGCGGGACGCTTTCAGGCTGTAGACTTTCCGCTCTTTGAGAGCGTAACGATTGAGCCCTGCCAGGTGGATCTTGCGCAGGTACCGTTTCCAGTCAATGTGGCGGGCATCAACCGGGAACAGCCCCTTGTCGACCTCTCCCATGCGGCTGGCCAGAGCCATCAGCTCATCGTTGCGGAACACGTAGTCCGGCGCGGTGTAAAAGCCAAAGATGGTCGCCAGCGACTGGGTTGTATCCAGGTTCCTGAGTACTTTCAGATCACGGGAGTTGCCCAGTAACTTGAGAACTCGGTCGGTCAGACTCAATGGCAAGCGGACCCCACTGACCACCAGATCAAACAGACTGCGGTTTACCGCGACAAAGGGCTTGCTGGGCTGCCGGTAGAACAGATGATCGTATGCCGCGTAGTTGTCCTTCGACTCGGCCATGAGATGGTCAATAAACTCACCCAGGGAGATTGGATTGCTCCCCCCGCTGCAGCACTGATAGATACGCTGGCGACCCGGCTCTGCCAGGGCCTCCGCCAGGGAGAGAATGATGGAGTTCGCCACCAGATCCACCGGGATAACATCGATAACACCGGAGCGTTTGCCTGGAAACAGCGTCACTTTTTCCCGGGCATAAGCCAGAATAATGGCATCGGCTACCTTAACGCCTTCAATCCAGCCGGGCGCGGGCTCTTCCAGAGCGCTTTCGATGATGGATGGGCGAAGGATCGTCAGGGTACGGCCGTTCAGGGCTTTCAGCAGCAACTGCTCACCCAGCCATTTGGTGAAGGTGTAGGTATCGCTCCAGCCATAACGATTGGCTTCACGGATACCCAGATCAACCAGTTTTTTCTCCAGCACCTTGCCAGAATACCGGGCCTGCACATCTTCGATTTTGTCGGTCAGCAGGCGGACCAGCTCTTCGATTTCATAGTACCCGTCCGGAGAGCGCGGCACTGCCTCTCCGGCAGGCTTGATCACCGACTCAGAGACCTGCCCGGAGTTCATGCCATTCACATAACAGGTCGACACCTGAATAACCGCCAACGCGGGGTTCAGGTCAACCAACCCGGCGATGTTGCGAAGGCAAAGGGTGTTAATGGCCAGGGCCTTGTCCAGCTCTTCGCGAAAGTTCACGCTCGCCGCCGAGTTAATAACCGCATCCAGTTCTCCGGCCAGCTTTCGGCAGGCCTCATCACCCAGCCCGAACTCTGGCTCCGTCACTTCCCCGGTAATGCAGTGAACCCGCTCCTCAAGGAACAGTTCAAACCCATCGGCATCCGATTCACGCAGGCGATCAAACACCGACGAGGTAGCAATCTCCTCCAGAAACCGGGTACGAGCATCCGGATGCCGTTTGTTTCCGCGGATCAGCAGATAGACACCTCCGATATCGGGCACCGTCCGAATCAGCTTTTCTAGCACGACCTTACCCAGAAAGCCTGTCGTACCGGTTATCAGAACCCGCTTTCCGCGAAGTTGTCCGAGCACTCTGGATGACGAGGTGTCGGCCTGATGAATCTGCTGCATTGCCATGGTAGAACTCCTTCTCTGAAATCACTTTTGCCGGCCTGACGCCAGCCAGTATCTTGCGGCGGGGTACATCCCTTCCCCGTCCTCATAAATTCCGTGTCACAACCGCCTGTCAGAGCTGCTTGCATATTGCGGGCCACGAGCCACGACACTGATCAATTCTCACACAGACAGCGTGACAACGCGGTGACAGACTGCAAAATTACGACACAAAAAAAGCGATTAAAATGACAATTAAGAAGTCACATCAAACAGTGAGGCACAGGGCCTGTCAGCAATGGGCCGGCTTCACCGACCTTTGCCTGCCAGTGCCGTGAGGAGATCTTCAAGCCTGACATCGGCCGGCTTTTCCCGCAGGGCACGAACCAGCTGGTCCTGCTCGCCAAAACTGATCCGATCGTACATCGGCTCTTTCAGGGGCTTCAGATCCAGAGGGGGAGCGACCGGCTCAAGCGGAATCGGTGACAACTCATCCGCCAGGTGTCTCAGATGGCGCGCCAGCTTCGCCCGGTCATGGTCTTCCAGCCCATCCCAGTTCATCGCGGCCAGCCCGGTCTGAACGATTTCAACGGTATCAGCGTCGGGGGTGCTCCCCAACAGTGCAAAGAGTCGGCCAAATGCCTCATAGCAGAGCATGGCATCACCCCGGGCCGACGTGATTACCTGTTCAAGCTTTGTAATCAGCTCGTGGCATTGCTGCCCGGTGGATTTAACCGGGCCGCTGCCCGATGGTTCGCCTGCAGCTGACGCTGACGAACGCCTGGAAGCCCGGTGCCAGTATGCGGCAATACTGGCTTTCTGGGGAGGCGATCCGCCAACATGAACGTTCAGCATTTCAGCAAGTGAATGAAACTGATGGCAAGAAGGGTCCGACTCGGGCAATGCCGTGACCGGCACCTGATCCAGCACCGATTGGCGCAGCGTTTCATCTCTCCACAGCGCTCCCAGATAATGCAACGACAGTTGCAGATGGCGCTGGCAGGCGGCATTAAAACGCTGGTACACCGAACGGGCCTGGCTGGCCCCCTGAGCCATATTCACAATCACCGCGGGGGTGCGCCGGTATCCTCTTCGTTTAAGTACTTTCAGTAAGGAAAACGCATCGGTCAGCGATGATGGGTCCGGCGTCACCACCAGGCACGCCAGCTCCGAGGCCGCAATCATGTGCAACGTGATCGCCTGCAAACCTGAGGCGGTGTCGACGAGCACAAAATCATACCGGCTTTCAAGGTCGTGCAGGGAGCGCAATACCTTCAGGCTCCCCTGTTCCGTCAGGTCCATGCAAGCCTGCACCCCCGAAGCACCAGGGATGACATCCAGCCCGCCATGGGTGGTGATGATGACATCCTGCATGGCACACCGGCCAGCAACAACGTCGGCAAGCGTTTGTCTGGGGTAGGCACCGACCATAATGCTGACGTTGGCAAGGTCGGTATCGGCATCCAGTAGCAACACCTTCCATCCCTGCTCTGAAAGCGCGATGGCCAGATTCAGGGCGACCGTCGTCTTACCCACCCCTCCTTTGCCACCGGTGATGGCAAGGGTGCGGGTCTGGCGCGATTTCTGCAAAGCGTTCTGGGGTTGCACCGGCTTCGGGACATCCATGAATAATGGTCTGGATACTCAACGTTGCCACTATAAGCGACATTCAAACGTGTAAAAAGGGTACACATATCACAGACCGGATGATAGATTGCTTAAAAAAGCAACAACAAGTATTTAATAGTGACGGGTTATTGGCTAAGCTCAGCACTAAACAAGAAGAATGAACTCCGTGTCATATTGATTCAATATAGAACGGGGAAGCTTGCGTAGAGCCGGCCGGCAACCACGCAGGATTAAGAGGGCGAGTCATGACAACAGCGACGGATATTGCGTCAGATCTTCAGCTGCCGAGCCTTCCGGAGGTTATTCTGCGCGCGCTGGACGCCTGTCATGCAGGCCAGAGCTATCGGGACATCAGTCGCATCGTATCGGCAGATACCGCCCTTGTCGCCCGGCTTCTGGCCCTGACCAGCTCCGCCCTTTACCACGGCTCCGCATCCAGCAGCTCGATAGAGCAAGCACTCCTCCGTTTGGGCACCCGGCGATTCCAGACCTTGTTGCTGACCTCAGCCCTTCGCCAACTGATGCTCGAGATCGGAGGCAACGAGTGGCAGCAGCTCCGAGACTTCTGGCGCCACTCGCTGACCACGGCCCTGACGGCGAAAACACTGGCAACCCTCACCCGCTACCCGGACCCGGATGAAGCGTTTCTGCTGGGCATGATACATAATATTGGCGAACTGATTGCCATCAAGACCCCCTGCCAGGAACGCAAACAACAACTGCTGAATCAACAGAGCGACATCGCTGCCCGGCTGGTTTCGTCCTGGGGGCTTGGGCCAATGGCCGCCGACGCCATGCGTTATCAGCACGCCCTGCCGGGACAACTCCGGGACGCCGACCATCTGGTCAAGGTGATCAGTCTGTCGACCCGGCTGGCGTTGTCAGACGCGACCGGCATTGGAGCGGCCGCCACCCTTTTCGGGTTGCAGGAAGACCTGACACGGGAACTCAACCTGAAAATCGGCGAAGAAGTGGCCAGCGTTGCCGATTCGCTCGGGGTTCCGCTAGAGGAAGAATACGATGCGAGCGAAAGCAAACGCCGGCTCAACAACCGCCTGATTGAGCACACGGTCGTCCGGACGGCCCTTTCTCTGCCCACGGCAACACCGGAAAACCTGACCGGGCTTGTGTCGGAAGCCACCGGCAGTCTGGCTCTGGTGACCGGGCTTCCAGTACTCTGCTTCAGTCATACAGGTGAAGACTTAGTGTTGCGTTCGGGCTCCTGCCGCCACTTGCCCGAACTGTGCATTAACCCCACCTCGGGCGGTAGCGCGCTGACAACGGCGTTCCGAACGGGCCAGACAGCCCTCATGGTTCCCTCCGAGCCGACGGTGCTTGACCAGCAACTGATGTCCCTCCTCGAAGCACCCTCTCTGCTCGCCATCCCGGTCAGAATGAATGAGACACCGGTGGGCGTCTATGTCCTTGGTGTCGACGAGCATTCACTCTCCGCCACCCGCAACCTGGCGGAGCTGTTTGTCCGGGAACTGACCGATGCCCTGGTGAGCGCATCCACCGACACTCTGGCGTCCGAGCAGCAAATGGCCCACGAACGCCTGCGACGACAGGTGCACGAAGTCAGCAACCCGCTGACCATTATCCGCCAGTATCTGTTCCAGTTACGGAGCCGCCTGGACAATGCGTCAGTACAGAGCGACCTGAACATCATTCAGGAAGAGCTGGATCGCGCAGGTAACCTTCTGCTTCAGATCAGCCAGCACACGGTGGACACCGAGGGGAATGACACCGACCTGAATACCGAGCTTTCGAGCCTGAGCAGAATTCTTCAGGACAGCCTGTTTCATGATGTTGACAGGGCTCTGCACCTGAATCTGTGTGCCGAAGATGCTCATATCCAGGCTCAGGCCTCAAGCGTCCGTCAGGTTGTACTGAACCTGGTCAGAAATGCAGCAGAAAGCTTTGCAAACCGGCCGGGTACCGTGACCTTAAGAACGACGGCGCCGCTGTTCCAGAACCAGCGGCGCTGGGTCGAGCTCCAGATATCCGATACCGGGCCAGGCATCCCAGACGGCTTACAACGCCATCTGTTTGAACCCGTTCAAAGCACCAAGGGAGATGGCCACAGCGGCCTGGGGCTGAGCATAGTCAAACAACTCATTGATGACATGGAGGGCATCATCGCTTGCCATACCGGCCCGGAAGGCACCACCTTCCGGATTCTGCTGCCGGCGGCAAGCTACACCTATGACAAAACTGACTGACGACGCAACCGCGGACACACTTCCATGGCGACCGAGCACAACAAAGATATCCTTACCTCCTCACGATGCCCCAGAATTCTGGTTGTGGATGACGAACCCCGCCTGCTGAGAACACTCGCAGACCTGCTGCGGAGCCGGGATTACGACGTCACCGAAGCACTTGGTGGCCGGGAAGCCTGCCTGCAACTCCAGCAGAAGACGTACGATCTGGCCTTGCTGGACCTGAACATGCCCCAGGTGGATGGTTTCCAGGTGATGAAGGAAGCCAACCAACGGCAACCTGGCTGTGGCCTCATCGTCGTCAGTGGCGAATCCTCGTTCAATTCCGTCAGCCGGGCCCTGAGGCGCGGAGCGCTGGATTACATCCGCAAGCCCTTTGATCCGGAAGAGCTGCTGGCCACCGTGGAAGGCGTCGTCGGAAAGCAGACGCTGATACGTGACCACAAACGGATTCAGTCGCGACTTGAGAAGTCCGAAGCCCTGCACCGCTATATCGTCAACAGCTCTCCGGACATCGTTTTCATGCTCGACGAGACCGGGCATATCTGCTTCATCAATAACAAAGTGGAAAGCCTGCTGGGCTACCCGACGGCCGAACTGTGCGGCAAGCACTTTCGCCACATTCTTGATGACCGGGATGTGGCTCGCGGCACCTATGCCATGCAGGGGCCAGATATCTCTGCCGACAACCCCCGGGTTCTGGAAGTCAGACTGAAAACCCGTGGCAGCCGCAAAGCCACACGACACTTCGAGATCACCGCGTTTCCGATTGACCCGCAAAGCTGGCCTCAGACAGGCAAAACACAAGGTGGCTGCACAGGCCAGCCTGCCCGCTACTACGGCATCGCCCGCGACGTCACCGAGCGCAAAGAGGCCGAGGCTTTCATCAACTTTCAGGCCTATCACGACCTGCTGACCCGGCTGCCCAACCGGGCCCTGTTCAAGGACCGGCTTGAACTCGCCATCACCCATGCCCGCCGGGGCCAGCAAAAGCTGGCCGTTATGTTTCTCGATCTTGACCGGTTCAAGGTGGTGAATGACACGCTCGGCCATGCCATGGGCGACCGCCTGCTTCAGGCCGTCACCCATCGGCTGGAAAAGTGCCTGCGTAAGGGAGATACCCTGTCCCGGTTCGGTGGCGACGAATTCACCCTGTTGCTGCCATGCATCCACGGTCCGGAAGATGCCCGGGGCATTGCCCGAAAACTGATACAGGCTCTGAAAGCGCCGTTCCAACTCGGAGGGCATGAGGTTTTCGTGGGCGTGAGCATCGGGATCTCCGTGTTTCCCGAAGCCGGAGAAACCATGGACATGCTGATCCAGAACGCTGATATCGCCATGTACCATGTCAAAGCCCGGGGCAAAGACGGCTACCGGTTCTACTCAGACAGCATGAGCATCAACACCGCCAACCGCCTGAGCCTGGAACGGGACCTGCGCCTGGCACTGGAGCGCAATGAACTCCGGGTTTTCTATCAGCCTCAGGTGTGCTCCCGCTCCAACCGGGTCGTTGGTCTGGAAGCGCTCGTGCGCTGGCAACACCCCGAGCGGGGCCTGCTATACCCGCGCGACTTCCTGCCTTTGGCGGAGGAAACCCGACTGGTGGGAAAGCTCAGTGAGCAGGTGATCGACCAGGCCTGCCGGGACGTTGGCCGGTGGATCAGCACCGGCCATCCGGACCTTCGCCTGGCCGTTAACCTGTCCCCCAGTCAGGTCGAACACCCCCGGTTTGTGGAAACCCTGATGAACCACGTTTCCGCTCACCAGTTCCCACCTGCCAATCTGGAAATCGAGATCACCGAAAATGTGATCATGAATGACCTTGAACAAATCAGCCAGAAGCTGAAAGAACTGGCCGCAACGGGCGTGCGCATTGCCATTGATGACTTCGGAACGGGTTATTCCTCCCTCAACTACCTGCACCGGCTGCCGATTCACACCCTGAAAGTGGATCAGTCTTTCGTCAAGGCAATCCGTGGTGGCGACGACGGAGCCTGTATCGTCAATGCAATCGTAGCGATGGCCCACGGCCTGAAGCTCGAAATCGTGGCAGAAGGCGTGGAAACCGATGATCAGTTGACCTACCTGAAAAGCCTGGGCTGCCATCAGGTTCAGGGGTTCTTTTATGGCCCGGCCAGGCCCGCGGCGGACATCACATCCCTGCTGGCCGGCGACGCACTTTCCCTTGCTCACACAGGCTAGACCACCAAAGATTGTCCGACACTCCGATAAAAAACATTGACCCGGTTTGCAAAGTGTATCCTTGCGTTACTTTGTGTATCCGGAAATGCGCAGTACTGCACATCTTTCACCCCCTCCCTTCTCTAAGCTCGATTTATCAGTAACCGATCACCGGAATGTCCGACAAATAGTCGGAGCAACAATCACAATAACGGTGGCGGGCAACCTGGGAACAAGAAGAAGGCAGCATCATGCGCGACAAGTACAAGTATATTGGCCCCGTCTACGATTTTCTCAGCAACCTGTACAGCGGCAAGAACATCCATCGCTGCAAAACCGCGATGCTTGATGTCGAAACCGTGAGACCTGGCGACCGGATTTTATTCGCGGGCGTCGGACATGGCCGGGATGCCATCCGGGCCGCCGAACTTGGCGCCGATGTCACGGTGGTGGATCTCTCGGAAACCATGCTGCGCAAGTTTGCCGATGCCCAGCAGAAAGAAGCGCCCCAACTCACCATTCGCCGTATTCATAGCGACATCATGAAGCTGGAGGAGTTTGAGCACTACGACATGGTGGTCGCCAACTTTTTCCTGAATGTGTTTGATGAAGACATGATGGTCAAAGTACTTGAGCACCTGATCCGGCTGGGCAAGGCCGACGCCCGGGTCGTGGTGGGCGATTTCTGCTACCCCACAGGCAACCTCTTTTCCCGACTTTTCAAGAAGCTCTACTGGTACATGGCCGTCTTCATCTTCTGGCTGTTTGCCAACAACGCATTCCACAAGATTTACAACTATCCCGAGCACATGCAGCGCCTGGGTCTTCAGGTCACTGACAAGAAGCACTTCAAACTTCTGAATATGGACTGCTACTGGTCCATTCTTGGCCGCAAACAGGCCTGAACGCCCTGACAGCAACACAACAATAACAGGTTATCGGGAGCATCATTATGTCCGATCAGATTCTTGCACTGGACCGTACCCAGAGGCTTGCAGAAGGCCAGTTCACGTTCTCCGAAAGGGTAAACTACCTAAAGCAGTACGGTGTCCACTCGCAGTCCTTTTCAACCCTGCAACCGGGCATGCAGTATTTCGACGTTGAAGGGGTCGGCTACATCGCCTACATGCGCAAATGGGGTGGCACCTTTGTCCTTTCAGACCCGGTCTGTGCGCCTGACCGTTTTCCCGTTATCCTGGAACGATTCCACCAGAAGTTTCCCAACGCCTGTTACATTCAGGTTTCCAAACCCGTGGTGGACTTCCTCCATCTGCGCTTTGGCCTCTACGGTACTCAGTTTGGCAGCGAATCCCGGATCGATCTGCACAAATGGACCCTTAGCGGAAAGAAAAAACAGATCCTGAGAACCGCCCTGAACCAGGCTGAGAAGAACGGCATTACCGTGAGGGAGCGATTCAGCGATGACCACACCCGGGAGATTTCAGAGGCGTGGATTCGCACCCGCAAGTGCAAAAGCAACGAGATCCGCTTCCTGATCCGGCCGATGGAAATGGACTACCGGGAGAACGAACGACATTTCTACGCGTATCAGGATGGCAAAGCGGTCGGGTTTATCTACTTTGACCCAATCTACCGCAACAACGAAATCATCAGTTATGTCCCCAACATCTCCCGGGCCAACGCGGACTTCCGTCAGGGGATTTTCTATACGCTGATGGCGCATGCCATGGATGTATTCAAAGCCGAAGGCGTCCCATTTCTGGACCTCGGTTTAATACCGCTGTCCCTCGACAAGGCAACCGAACATCAGGAGAGCCGGCTGCTCAAAAGCCTGATGCACGGCATCTACGAGAAAGGGAACTTCCTCTATAACTTCAAAGGCCTGGAGTTTACAAAATCGCGATTCCGCGGAGACGGCTTCAAAACCTACTGCTGCCATAAGCGGGCAATTCCCGCTCTGGAGTTCCTTGCCATGTTCAAACTGACCCGGTTGCTGTAACACCGGGCCAGCCATCGGCCACCTGATCAACTGCAATCCCCATTTCTGCCATGAACAGGGGAAGATCCGCGGGCGCGCCTCCGGAAAAACAGGCACAGGCCACCACCGGCCCTGCATCAGCCATCGGGGTCTGCGCGACGCCCAACGTCCCCGCCTGCTCAAGCCAGTAACCCACCCGTCGGGCGATGGCTTCTCCGGATTCAACCCAATGCCGCACATCTGGCAAGCCCTTGCGCAACCAGGGCAACAATAACGGATAGTGGGTACATCCGAGCACCACGGTATCGACACCGGCCTCCTTCAGGGGCGCCAGTGCTTCATCCATCAAGGCCTGGTCCGGCGCCTGCCCTGCGACCAGTTCCTCGGCCCACCGGACCAGCGCCGGGTGCCCCAGCCGGACCACCTGACAATCCCGGGCAAACTCCTGAATGAGTTCATCCAGATAGGGGCGTTTGATGGTTGCGGGCGTGGCCAGCAGGCCGATTCGCCGGTTACCGGATCGGGCGGCCGCCGGTTTTACCGCCGGCACCACTCCCACCACGGGAACGTCTGTCATCGCCCGGAGCTCAGGCAACACTACGGTACTGGCGGTATTGCAGGCCACCACGACCACATCGCAAGGAAACTGCACAAGGCATTGCCGGATGAGAGAACAACAACGAGCAATCACCACCCCCCCGGGCTTGTCGCCGTATGGAAACCCGGCATTGTCTGCAAGGTAGACCAGTTCGGCACCCGGCAGCGCCCTGTGGATGCAGGCCGCAACACTGAGCCCCCCCGCGCCAGAATCAAACACCAGAACCCTGGGGCGACGTTCAGCCACGACTGCCACCTCCCGGGTGAGCAGCAATCTCGGCTTTCATCGCGGTAATAAGGCGCCCGGCAATGGTGGTGTCCGGGGGCACCGGCGGATGCGCCTCGACGGTAAACCATCCGGCGTCTGACAGCTCGTCTTCCTGCAACTGAAGTTCGCCGCTCTGATAATCAGCGAAAAAACCCAGCATCAACTGATGAGGAAAGGGCCAGGGCTGGGACCCCTGATAACGGATGTTCTTCACAGTGAGCCCGGTTTCTTCCATCACTTCGCGAGCAACCGCCTGCTCCAGGTTTTCACCGGGTTCCACAAACCCGGCAATCAGGCTGTAGAAATTGCGGGTAACCCTTGAGGATTTGGCCAGCAGGAACCGCTCATCTCGCCGAATCACCGTAATAATGCAAGGGGCAATCCGGGGGTACCAGGGAATGTTGCATCGCTGGCACCAGCGCGCTCTCTCACTCGGGTGGGGCCCCGTTCGCTCGCCGCAGCGACCGCAATAGCGGTGATCCTGCCACCACTGCCAGATCTGGTAACCGGTGCTCAGAAGGTCCGACGGCGCATCCGGGGTCTGTAACATCGCATCCCGGAGAGACACCGTCTGCATGCCGGGGAGCCCGGTATCCGGAAGCATGGTGACAAACAAGGGCTGCTCTTCCCAGAAACCCAGCGACAGCGCTTCCGGGCGGCTCGCCCCCATCTCTGGCCCTCCCCACCGGAGAAACCAGCCTTGAACCGGCTTAAGAATGCCATTTGCTGAAAACGCCAGTACCAGATCTCCGTCACGGGGGGCTTGATTGCTCCACCCGGGAACCCATCCTGCACGGTTGTCGGTCATGTTCTGCCTTTTTGCTGCCGGGATACTATCCGGGCAATGTAACACATCACATTCAGCACCAAGAATCTGAACACGACTTTCCGCTACCGCTCCAACCCGTTAAACTTGGCGCCTGTTTCCAGGACCGGAGTAACCATTTATGCGGCTTTATCAGGGTATTCGCAGCCTGATCCTGTCTCTTTTCCGAAAGATCCTGTTTTTGTGGGTCAGGACCGATGTCAGTGGCAACACCCTGGAAGCCCTCGGGCTGGATCCGGAGAAGCCGGTCTGCTACGTCCTTCAGTACAGTTCACTCTCCAGCCGTCTGGTGCTGGAACAGGAAGTCATCCGCGCGCGTCTGCCTGGCGCAACCGAGACGTTGCCGGTAAAAAATGGCCGGTCCCACTCGTTCTTCTTCCTTTACAAACGCATTGGCGGGTTATTCCGAGGTGGCCGTCACAAGCCGGTGCCGACCACAGAGTTCACCGATCTGGTCCATTTTGGTCTCGAACATCCGGAACAGGATGTGCAGATCGTACCAGTATCGCTGTTCTGGGGCCGTTCCCCAGATAAAGAAAAGTCCCTGGTCAAACTGCTGCTCTCAGACACCTGGTCTGTTGCCGGCCGGCTCCAGAAGTTTCTGATCATTCTGGTCCATGGTCGCAACACCTATGTTCAGTTCAACCAGCCTCTGTCACTGAAGCAAGTGGTGGACGAATACAGGGATAACGAACAAAAGGCCAACCGTAAGCTGGCCCGGATTCTGCGCACGCACTTCCGCCGGGTACGCCAGGCCGTGCTGGGACCAGACCTTTCCCATCGCCGGACGCTGGTTGAGGGACTCTTGCGGACCCAGGCCGTCAAAGAGGCCATCCGCGAAACCTCCGCCAAGGATGACATTCCTCCAGAAAAGGTGCGCGCCAAAGCTTACAAATACGCCGATGAGATTGCGGCCAGCATGTCGATCGTTACCATCCGCGTTCTGGAGCTGGTTCTGGCCTGGCTCTGGAACCGGATCTACAACGGCATCGCCATCAACAACGTGCAGGTTGCCAAAGAAGCCGCGCAGGACAGCGCCGTCGTCTACGTGCCCTGCCACCGCTCCCATATTGACTATCTGTTGCTGTCTTATGTGCTCTACAAGAACGGCCTGATGCCCCCTCACATTGCCGCGGGCATTAACCTGAACATGCCAGTGGTCGGGCCCATTCTGCGTCGGGGCGGCGCCTTCTTCATGCGTCGGAGTTTTCGCGACAACCCGCTCTATGCCACGGTCTTCAATGAGTACATGCATGTCATGTTTACCCGGGGGTATTCCGTTGAGTATTTCGTGGAAGGCGGGCGATCACGCACAGGGCGTATGTTGCCGCCCCGGCCAGGCATGCTGGCCATGACGGTTCGCAGTTTTCTGCGGGATCACCGAAAACCGATTGTTTTTGTACCGGTGTACATCGGCTACGAGAAAGTGATGGAAGGCCGCTCCTACCTCGGCGAGCTTCGGGGCAAGAAAAAGCAGAAAGAAAGTGTGTTTGGCCTGGCCAAGACCGCCCGCAAACTGACCAATTCGTTCGGGCGCGTCGCAGTGAACTTTGGCAAACCGATTCATCTGGACCAAGTACTGGATGATGTCCACGACAGCTGGCGCCACGAAGCTTACGATGCGGAATACCGGCCTTCCTGGCTCAATCAGGCAGTAGATAACCTGGCCCAGCGCGTTGCCAGCAACATCAACGCGTCCGTGGCCGTGAACCCCATCGGCCTGACGGCCACAGTACTTCTGGGCACTGAGCGGCTGGCCATGGACGAAGGCCAGCTGATCCGGCTGCTGGACCAATACGCAGATCTTCTCCGGGCCAACCCCTACGCCGATACCATGACCCTGCCGGATGGCAGTGGTAAAGACTGGATAGCCTATTGTGAGAACATGGGGCTGGTTACACGCCAACCACAGAAACTGGGCGACATTATTGCTCTGGAAGGCTCCAACGCCATCCTGATGACCTATTATCGAAACAACATTCAGCACCTGTTCGCCCTGCCGGCAATGATCGCCAGTCTGTTCGAAAACAAAACCAGCCTGAGCCGGGACAAGATCGTTTTCCTGACCAGTGTGGCCTACCCCTACCTGCAATCAGAACTTTTCCTCCAGTACGACCAGGAAAATGTCGATACCGTGATCAACGACTGGATTGACGTTCTGGTGGCACAGGGGCTTCTGATAGAGCTGGATGACGAACGTCTGGGACGACCAGAAGAAGGCACAGAGGCCATGCTGAGGGCACGAATTCTGTCCCGCTTCATCATCCAGACCCTGGAGCGTTACCACATTACTCTGGGCATTCTCAGAAAGTACGGTTCCGGGAATTTGACGGCCGCCGAGCTGGAAGAACAAAGTACTCTGATGGCAGAGCGGATGTCGATTCTGTTCGGTCTGAACGCCCCGGAGTTCTTCGATAAGACCCTGTTCCGAAACTTCATTGCTAACATGCAGAAGGACGGCGTGCTCAGCACCGACGAGGACGGCAGGCTGTGTTACGGCGATGGGCTTGATGATGTGGCGGAGGATGCCCGCCTGGTACTGAGCGTCGAGAAGCGCCAGGCCATCCAACAGGTCACCATGCTGGATGCCTGATACCGGGTGGCCAGCCGCTCAGGCTGGCAGTGCCCGGATCGGGTAAATATCGTAGCGGCTGCTTTTTCCTTCAACCCGCGTCGCAGGGTCTGGCCCGTCGACCGCGGGGGCTTTGCGGGGCCGCTTGACCACAACCCGGTAACGGGCGCAGGTCAGAGCAGTCTTCAGCAGGCTGCCAGCGTCGTCATCGTCGCCAACCACCTGGCGGAACACCTGCATTTCCTTTTTTACCAGGGCCGATTTGTCCCGGTGCGGAAACATCGGGTCCAGATAGACCACATCCACCGCGCCGGGGCCCGCCTGAGCCATCCAGTCCACAGAGCTTCCGGCGTGCAACGTCATTCTCGCAATAATGGGCGCACAGGCTTCGTTCATGGCGGCGCGATAAAGGCCATCAGCCAGCAAGGCATGTATCACTGGGTTACGCTCGAACAGCGTCACCTCGCAGCCCAGAGAGGCCAGTACGAAGGCGTCCTGACCCAGGCCCGCCGTTGCATCCAGCACCTGCAGTGGGGTCCGGGTCTTGTGCAACCCGACAGCCCGGGCAACCAGCTGGCCGGCACCACCGCCGTGTTCACGTCGATACCCCATCTTGCCACTGACAAACTCAGCTCTGACCGGGCCCGGTGCCCCTTTGCCGGTCTGCTGCAGGGCCACACCCCGCTCATCTACGAACAATAGCAGACCATAATCCCGAACCTGTTTCGGGTTGGTCACGCCTAGCCAGTCAAGGCCCAGATCGTTGGCCAGCGCACGCGCCACCCCCGGCTCCGCCAACGGGCTGTGACCAACGGCCAGACTCTTGCCCAGGTGAGAGCATGGATGTGTTTTGGTATGAGAGGGAGATGACGACATCAGACCAGAATATCAATCCCGGTCAGAACAGCGCTACCTTCGTATTCCTGACCCGCTGCAGCAACCCCGGCGAAAGCTGACAGGGCCCGTGCCGTAGGCAGTGGTAATTCATCCGCACGGAAGCGTTCAAGACGGGCGTCTTCAGCTGCACGGCGAGCGTCAACACGCCGGTTGTCCGCCTCACCCCCTGCGCCAGTCGACGTCGGATTAGCGGGTACCGTTTCACGATCCAGAAATGGAGCACCCAGCGGGCGGCGCACCTCACCGGCAGCCAGAGCCTGAGGGTCCGCGGCAGGCGCTCGCGACACATCCGAACGCTCCCTGGCCTGAGCGTTGCCGCCAGATGGGTACAGCGATGGATTTGAAGGACTTATGCCGCCAATCATAAGGCACTACCAAGGTAAGAGTATCGGGTCTCCTGGCATTATGGAGTATCTCCGGAGGAATGCAAAGCCGGCGGATTCAGGCCCGCCCGGGTAATTTCTTCCAGGCAACCTCGTCCCGGATGTAGACAGGCTGGGCCTGCTCTGCGGTTACGGCAAGACCATTTGCCATGCCCCGCTCCGCCAAACGGACGACCTGCGCCGCAGAGGGCACCAGCGTGTCATCAATCACGGACATTCGTTCAACAAGCTCGCTGGGCATCTGCGCCTTCAGTGACCAGCCCTGGCCTGCGGCATGCCAGGGCATGTCGCCGTTTACAGGCAAGGACACGGCCTCTGGCGGACACACCCGCTCATCACCAAGCAGGACTGGCAACCCTGATTCGCAACGAAATACGCCCCAGTAGACCTCGCCCATCCGGGCATCAAACGCTACGGCAATGCCGTCACCGTCTTTCAGGGCATGGGTTTCAATGGCCGACAGAGCCACAGCCGCCAGCGAGGACACGGGTACCACCGGAATATCCAGCCCC
Source organism: Marinobacter daepoensis DSM 16072 (assembly GCF_000421165.1). Taxonomy (GTDB): domain Bacteria; phylum Pseudomonadota; class Gammaproteobacteria; order Pseudomonadales; family Oleiphilaceae; genus Marinobacter; species Marinobacter daepoensis. The sequence goes on along the minus strand of NZ_ATWI01000008.1, from coordinate 914,406 downwards.
CAGGCCAGGCCCTGAACCACCCCGGTTGCAATACGCAGACCAGTGAAGGACCCAGGCCCTCTGGCAAAGGCCAGTGCATCCAAGTCTGAAGGCGCCAGCCCCTGCTCCGCGAGCAACTCACGGACCATGGGCATCAGAAGGCGGGTATGGCCTCTGGGGGCCAGTTCAAAACGTTCCGTTACCTGGCCATTCAGCCAGAGAGCGGCGGAGCAACCTTCGGATGAAGTATCCAGTGCCAGAAGTTTCACAGAATTACGCCTCCGGGGCCGCTCCGTTTTCGATTACTTGAGTTGAGAGAGAATCTGGTCCCGAATGCTGTCGAGGCTGCCTAAACCCTCAACACGCACGTACTTGGGCGCCTCCGCCGGAGCCTTACCCGCCCAGTCCTGGTAGAAACCAACCAGCGGTGCTGTCTGCTCATGGTAGATTTCAAGACGCTTGCGTACGGTCTCTTCCTTGTCGTCCTCACGCTGGATCAGCGCATCGCCAGTTTCATCGTCCTTGCCTTCCACCTTGGGCGGATCGTACTTAACGTGGTAAATGCGGCCACTGCCTTCATGAACGCGACGGCCAGACAGGCGGCTGACGATTTCTTCGTCTTCCACCGAAATCTCGACCACATAATCAATAGCAATCCCCTGGTCTTTCAGGGCCTCGGCCTGGGGAATAGTGCGGGGGAAGCCGTCCAGCAGAAAACCGTTTTTGCAATCCGGTTGCTGGATACGCTCTTCAATCAGCGCGATGATGATGTCATCGGAAACCAGCCCGCCAGACGCCATAACTTCTTTAACCTGAAGCCCCAGCTCAGACTCGGCTTTGACGGCCGCGCGCAGCATATCCCCAGTAGAAATCTGGGGAATTTCGAAACGCTCGGTAATAAACTGGGCTTGCGTGCCCTTACCCGCGCCTGGCGCGCCTAACATGATGATACGCATAACGTTGTGCTCCCATTGCTTTATATTATCGTTTGAAAAGTTATGGCAAAGACCTCTGCCTTTGCGAAAACCTCTCGGGTGGAAACGGCCTTCAGCCAGGCCGGCCCGTCAGAAATCGACGCCGCATTATACGAACTCATCCCGGGCAGAGAAAGTCGACCTCTGTATCATTATCAGAAACCCTGCCAGTATCCGGGCGCTGAATCACGGACCAGAGACACTCGCGGAGTCTTCAGGAAGCGAGGGAAGAGGCAAGCAGGTCGAGGTCTGAGGCCACCTGATCAATCTCGGCCTGAACCTGATCCAGCACATCGGCGCGGAGCCCCAGGGATTCCATCAGAGCGGAAATATCATCCTGATTGAATTCGTCGCCAATACCACGCTCTTTCAGGAGCGCATTGGCCAGTTGAACCAGTTGAACGTAGTCTGCATCCTCGCCCTGGTAGCCGATATGCTGGTGCATACCCGCTGCTTTGATCACTGCCTCCGGGAGTTGCCACAAGCGGTGCAGAATCCCGCCGATAGCGCCATGGCCCACCGCCAGAATATCCTGCCGCTCGCTGTGACCAAACACTTCCTGCTCCAGTGAGTGCATGCTCGCATCCGGGTTGATCTCACGCAGGGTGTTGAGTTCTTCAAATTCCGACGGGAACAGATGCCCCACCAGCAACAACCCGAAGTTGTGCAACAACCCGCACAGATAGGCCAGGCCTTTGTCCCGGCCAGAATAGGCGGCCAGATTCTGACACAGGAACGCGCAATACAGGGAGTGACGCCAGAAGTTGTCCATTCCCAGGCGCCCGGCCCGGGGCACATCAAACGCCTTGACCGACGCAATCCCCAGAGCAATGTGCGCTACCCGATCAAAGCCAAGCACCCGGGTAACCGCTTCCTGAACCGAGTTGATCTGCCCCGGGTAGTTAAACAGCGCCGAACGGGCATAACGCATGATCTGTGCGGTCATGCTGGGGTCAAATTCAATCAGTTCCGCCAGTTCCTTCGCCGTCGCTTCGGTATTCGCTGTCAGGCGCAGGATGCGCAGGGCCAGCGCTGGCATGGGCGGCAACCGATACAGCTTTTGCAGTTTGTTGGCCACATCGTCCAGTGTCACCGCATCCCGATCGTCACTGCCCTGCCCCCGGATAACCAGCCGCCCCTTACGGGCACCGGCCTGAGCCAGACGAAAAGCACGTCCGTCCATCTCGACCAGACTGTGATCCGTTCCACCCGAGAAAATCACACGGTCCGCCGCAATCACATCGTCATCAATCAGAACGGGAAGGTCCCAGGCTGCTCCGACGGGAGGCACGAAGCCAGGGTCGCAATCAGCAAACAACCGGGAGGTCTGACGCGCCGTCAGTGGCTGCAAGCGACGATCGGTAAACTGGTGCAGTGCGTCCATATCCAGAGTGCTGTCGAAACGATGGACCGCCATGACCACCCCATTGATATCGATCAGCAGGGTCGCACGGATAAAGTCGTGTTGAGGTTTTCCCGAAGCCAGTACTGCCGCATCCAGGTTGGCCACGGCTTCCGTTTCCAGGTGCTGGTAGGTGATGCCCTTTCGGGCCAGAAAACGCGATAGCCTCTCCGACAATGCCAACGGGATGACTCCTTTGATTCTGTGGGACCGGGGCTGCCCCGCCCCGGCGATATTATGCATATTAACCGGTATTACGCATACCCGCAGAAATGCCCGCCATGGTCACTTTCAGAGCTCGCTCAACCCTGTCTGGCACCTCTCCCGAGCCCTCACTTTCCCGATCCCGTTTTAACAGCTCGGCCTGAAGATAATGCAACGGGTCTGTGTATGGGTTCCGTACTTTCATGGAGTGAGCAAAAACGGGCTCCTGCTCAAGCAGGGATTGCTGCTGTTTGAGCTCCAGCACCCGTTCAATACACCCCGATAGCCGGTCGCGAAGCTTCTGCCCCAAGGCCCGCAGGTTCTCATCCTCAACCAGAGTTTGCTCATAGTAGCTGGCAATCCGGAGATCCGCCTTGGCCAGCACCATTTCAAGCATGTCTACGTAGGTTCGGAAAAATGGCCAGCCTTGCATCATTTCCCTCAACTCCGGCAAACGATTGGCCCTGGCAGCCTCCTCCAGCGCCACATCGCTCCCCAACCAGCTTGGCAGCATCAGGCGCATCTGAGTCCAGGCAAAGATCCAGGGGATAGCCCTCAGGCTTTCTACGCCACCACTAGGCTTGCGCCTGGCGGGCCGGCTTCCGAGGGCAAGCTTGCCAAGGGCCGTTTCCGGGGTCACCTGTCGAAAATACGGCACAAAATCCGGATTCCCCCGAACCACATCCCGATAGGACTGAAGTGACCGCTCAGTCAGCCAATCCATGGCTTCACGCCAGGACGGTTCTGGTGCCGGAGGCGGTGCCAGTGTGGCTTCGATCACCGCCGTGGTGTACAGCGTCAGACTCTGGACCGCCAGCCTCGGCAACCCAAACTTGAAACGGATCATCTCGCCCTGCTCGGTAATCCGGAAGCTGCCGTTCACCGAACCCGGCGGCTGCGACAGAATCGCCCTGTTGGCCGGGCCACCGCCCCTGCCAACGGTGCCACCTCGACCGTGGAACAAGGTCAGGTGCACCCCGTAGCGGGCCGCCACTTCCGTCAGTTTTTCCTGTGCCTGATACTGAGCCCAGGCCGCCATCAACTGCCCTGCGTCTTTGGAGGAATCGGAGTATCCGATCATGACCTCCTGACGGCCCTGGCAATACTCCCGATACCAGTCCACTTCGTACAACGCGGCCATGCTCTCCGGTGCCCCTTTGAGATCGTCCAGCGTCTCAAACAGCGGCACCACCCGCATGGGGAACGTCATGCCCGCTTCCCGCAACAACAGAATGACACTCAATACATCCGAGGGATTGCTGGCCATCGAGATTACATAAGACCCCAAGGCTTCCGGCGTCTGACGGGCAACCACCTCACAGGTGGCCAACACTTCGCGCACGGACTCGGATGGATTCCAGTTTCGGGGGACCAGCGGCCGGCGTCCCTGAAGCTCACGAACCAGAAACGCCTGGCGCTCCGGTTCCGACCAGGACAAATAGTCCCCCAGCCCCAGATAGCTCACCATTTCTGCAACAGCCCCAGCGTGCCGGTCGGCTTCCTGACGGATGTCCAGCCGAATCAGGGGCAAGCCGAACGTGTGGGCCCGCCGAATCGTATCCAGCAACGGCCCGTTGGCAATGGTCTCCAGACCACAATCAACCAGTGACCGGTAACACAGCTCCAGTGGTGCTGTCAGGTCATCATTCTCAAACAGGATACCGGCGCTGTCTGCGACGTCCCCTTTGATGCTGGCTTCGGCCCACTCCCGGGTTCTTATCAGGCGGTCCCTCACATCCGCCAGCACCTCGCGGTATGGCTCTCTGACATCCCCGACCTGTGCCCGGAGTTCGTCGCTGGCTTGCCACATAGACAGCTCGGCACGCAACGCGCGAATATCCCTCAGGTACAGGTCTGCCGCCATCCAGCGCCCCAGCAGAAACACTTCCCGGGTAACCGCGTGCGTGACGTTAGGGTTACCGTCACGGTCGCCGCCCATCCAGGATGCTACCCGGATGGGGGATACCCGCAAAGGCAAGCCCTTTCCCGTCGCCTCAGTCAGCGACGAATCCAGGCTCCTCAGAAACTGCGGCAGCGCCTGCCAGAGGCTGTTCTCAATCACCGCAAACCCCCATTTGGCTTCATCAACCGCAGTCGGGCGCTCATGGCGAATTTCATCCGTGTGCCAGGCTTCGGCAATGAGCCGGGACAGCCGGTCAACTGCGTCATCCCGCTCACCGGGAAGCAAGTCGTCGTGGTCCAGACGGGACAGGCAATCCGACATTTCATCGTACTTGAGTATCAACGTACGCCGCGCCACTTCCGTTGGGTGCGCGGTCAGGACAAACTCGATGCGTAAGTCCGCGACCCGCCGATGCAGCTCTTCCGGATTCACACCTCCGGCTTTCAGGCGCTCGAACACATCTCCCAGAGACTCCACCATCAAATCGGAAGCATGCCCCTGTTTCCGGCGAATGCCATGGTACTGTTCCGCCAGATTGGCAAGATTGAGAAACTGGTTAAACGCGCGGGTAACCGGCAACAGCTCATCATCGCTGAGCTGGCCAAGCAGGTTCACCAGACGCTGGCCCGACCCGCTCTCCTGGCGGCGGTCAGCCTTGGCGGCGGCACGCATTTCCTCAATGCGATCATAGCAATCCTGCCCGGGAAACCGGAGTATGCTCTGTCCCAGTAAATCGCCCAGTAAACGTACGTTTTCCCGAAGATCCGGATGCAGCTCAGTCACGGTGGGGTTCCTTCTGAATTGACGGAAACATTCTAAACTTACGATACTAGGGAGCAGCGCAGGAAGTCTATTGACGATTCAACCACTTCGCCCAGGAGCTGATATGAAAGTGACCGAACTGCCCGGACTTTGGGAAAAAGAAAAACAGGCTCAGGAGCGGAGCCATGAGTACAACCTGCGCCTGCCGCTGGAAGATGCGGCCCGGGTTGCAGCGTTGGCGGAACTCTACCCGGACCGCAGCGAAACGGACATTCTCAACGACATGATCGCCGCCGCTCTGGACGACCTGATCAGTCAGGCACCACTGAAAGACCGTCTCGCGGAGCAGAAGAAATCCTGATCCAAACAGAAACGCCGGGCTAAGCCCGGCGTTTCTGTTTGGGAATTCGAAGACTATGGAAAATCAGGCAACGGATTCGAGCTGCCGGGCCTTGAGGCGCTTGATGTGTTTCTGGCTCAGGGCGACAAATTGAGGCGTCAGCCCCTTGTCCTCGTATACTTCAAAACCATCTTCATCGTAGGCGACCACTTTGTCCCCCTGCACATACGGGAAACCGGTTTCAAGCTCGTCCAGGGACGCAGAGATCAGATCACGCATCAGATCCTGAGTGGACTTCATCGGGTACATCGCCGCAAGCTTCTGCAGACGCTCATGATGCTGGTCAGATAACGACAGGTAAGCCGCGTCCCGGGTCAGCCTGCCGCGACCATGCTTGTCCCAGTGTTTGACCAGATCTTTGATCTTCATGGTGCCTTCACTCCTGCATCTTGTTTGATGGCACGATGCACTTTTTTAGTGCAACCATTCTCGGAAGTGTAGACGAAGAATCACCCACCGGTGATGGAAAGTTGGTAACGGATTGTACCTATCAGCGACGGTTGTCGGCGCCAACCCGCTACTCTCTTTCCACCCCTTTAACGCTCTGCCACACGGCATCCAGCGCTTCGAGAGGCTCCTCATCCAGATTACGCCCTTCTTTGGCCATCACCCGTTCGATCGCACGGAACCGGGCATCAAACTTGTGATTCGTCCTCTTCAGGGCCTGCTCCGGATTCACCTTCAGGAAACGTGCCAGATTCACGCAGACAAACAACAGGTCGCCCAGCTCATCTTCAACAGCATCCAGGTCTCCGGACCCGGCCTCCGCCATCCGCCAGGCTTCCTTCAGTTCATCAATTTCTTCGTGCAGCTTGTCAAACACCGGCCCGATATCAGGCCAGTCAAATCCGTGTCGGGCGGCGCGCCGTTGCAGTTTCTCTGCCCGGGCCATCGCCGGCAACGTTCGGGCGATCCCGTCCAGACGGCTCGCGTCAGCATCGGGTGCGGGATTTTCGGCCCGCTCTTCGGCTTTGATTCGCTCCCAGCTTTCTTTAATCCAGGCCTCACTGGGCCGGTGATCCGGATCGACCCGGCTCTCCAGCGTACCTTCCGGAAAAACGTGAGGATGACGCCGGATCAGCTTGCGGACCAGGTGATCCACAATGTCGTCGAAGTTAAAGTAGGCCGACTCCTCCCCCATTCGCGCATAGAAAATCACCTGAAACAGCAGATCACCTAACTCATCTTTCAGGTGCGGGTAGTCCTTCTGCTCAATCGCGTCAGCAACCTCGTAAGCTTCTTCGATGGTATGCGGAACAATGCTCTCAAACGTCTGCCGGGTATCCCAGGGGCAGCCATCGTCCGGGTTCCGGAGCCTCGCCATCAGTAGCTTCAGGTCTTCGATGCTATAACTCATCCGCGCTTTCGCCTCACGTCGATGATGTTTGGCAGGTTACGAATCTGGGCCAGCAAGCGTGCCAACTGCTCGAGGCTTGAAATTTCCACAGTCACTCGCATCGTCGCGGTGTTTTCGTCCTTGTTGGTCACCGTATTGAGGGACAAAACATCGCTGCGGGAAGACGACAGAACCTGCGTGATGTCCCGAAGCAGCCCCGAGCGGTCATAAGCCTCAATCTCAATGTCCACCGGGTAGACAGCCGCGGGCTGCCCCCCCCAGTTCACCTCGATGATCCGGTTCGGCTCAAACTCCTGAAGGTTCAGGAAGGTCAGGCAATCCTGACGGTGAACGGTTACCCCACGCCCCACCGTAATGTAGCCCCCGATCGGGTCCCCGGGCAGCGGCTTGCAGCATTTGGCCACCTGAGTCTTCAGTTTGCCAACGCCCAGAATCTGGATGTCGGACTCGGTATCGTAGGGTTTCTTCCGGCCCGGGCTCAGTTTAAGGTCCAACTGTTCAGACTGGGGTTCCAGCAGTTGCTGAGCAACGTTGGCCACGTGGGTAGGCCGCAAGTCTCCGGCCCCGATCGCAGCAAACATGTCATCGGTGCTGTGGTAGTTCACCCGGGACGCCAGTTCCCCAAGGTCTACGTCAAACAACGACAGCCGCCTGAACTCATCCTCAAGAATTGCCCGCCCATCCGAAATGTTACGATCCCGGTTTTGCTGCTTGAACCAGTGAGTGACCTTGGCCCGGGCCCGGGACGTCTGGATGTAGCCAAGGCTCGGGTTGAGCCAGTCCCGGCTTGGTGCCGGGTTATTCGAAGTCAGAATGAATACCTGGTCACCCGTCTTGAGCGGATAGGTCAGGGGAACTATCCGACTGTTAACCCGGGCCCCGCGACAGGCATGGCCGATCTCAGTATGCACCCGGTACGCAAAATCCACCGGGGTCGCACCTTGCGGCAGGTCAACCACATGGCCTTCGGGAGTGAACACGTACACCCGGTCTGACGCCACATCGGTTTTCAGGTGGTCTGCCAATCCGGAGATGTCGCCCAGTTCCTCCTGCCACTCCAGGACCTGACGCAACCAGTTGATCTTGGCGTCGTAGCCCGAGGACTTGTTCCGGGTATCGGTACCCTTGTAGAGCCAGTGGGCACACACACCCAGCTCTGCCTCCTCATGCATGGCATGGGTACGAATCTGCACCTCCATCACCTTGCCTTCCGGACCAATCACCGCGGTGTGCAAAGACTGGTAACCATTTTCCTTCGGGTTGGCAATGTAGTCATCAAACTCATTGGGGATATGCCGCCACAGCGTATGCACAATACCGAGAGCGCCGTAACAGTCACGGACTTCCGGCACCAGAAGACGCACTGCCCGGACGTCATACACCTGGGAGAAATCAATTCCTTTGCGGCGCATTTTCCGCCAGATACTGTAGATGTGCTTGGCGCGACCGGTAATGTCCGCCTTGATACCAGAGGCTTTCAGCTCGGTCTGAAGCGTATCGATAACGCGGCGGATATAGCCTTCCCGGTCCAACCGTTTCTCATCCAGCAACCTGGCAATTTTCTTGTACGCCGAGCCATGGAGGTATCGGAAAGAGAGGTCTTCCAGCTCCCACTTGATATGCCCGATGCCCAGCCGGTGAGCCAGAGGGGCGTAGATATCGAACACCTCGCGGGCCACTCGCATGCGTTTTTCTTCCGGGGCGTCCTTTACGGCCCGGATCGCACAGGTACGCTCCGCGAGCTTGATCAGGGCCACCCGCACGTCATCAATCATCGTCACCAGCATCTTGCGGACATTATCCAGCTGGCCTTCACTCTGCCCCAGAACATTGCCCTTGAGCGGGTGGTGAATGGATGAAATTGCCGCCATCTGCTGTACGCCGTTAATCAGGCCAGCCACTTCATCCCCGAATTCCTTGCGAACCCTCTCCAGCGGGATTCTCTCTTCCCGCACCGCCCGGTAGAGCACGGCGGCGACCAGGCTGGCCTGATCAAGGTGCAGCTCAGCAAGCACCTGCGCCATTTCAAGTCCCGTGCGAAAACTACTGGCACCCGGCGCCCACAACCGGTCTTCCCGGAAAGCCTCCACCGCGATCTGCGCGGCCATCTCACAGGCGTGCCGCAACTGGCCCGGCTCCTCAAGATGGGTCTGGTCAGCGATGTGCTGCACGTAGCGGTCGACATCGACCTCACCATCGTGACTGAGCGAATAGTCTTCCCGAACTTTTACCATGGCAGAGATTTACCCGTTTTTTTTCGGTTGTTCTCACGGCCTTCCTGGCCGTCCCTGTGCTCGCCCGGCCAGCCGTCAGTCTCCGTCGCGTTCGAACAGCGCGATCGACTCAACGTGCGTGGTGTGGGGGAACATATCCATAACGCCCGCCTGCACCAGCCGATAGCCATTGCGCACCATCACCCCCGCGTCCCTGGCCAGCGTCGCCGGATTGCAGGACACATAGACAATGCGATTGGCACCAAAAGCAGTCAGATACTTGCAGATTTCCTCCGCACCGGAGCGCGGCGGATCGATCAGAATTTTATCAAAACCCTCTTTGGCCCAGGACTGCCCCGTAAAATCACCGTGCAGATCGGCCCCATGAAACTCGACATTGGTCAGGTGATTCAGACGGGCATTTTCCCGGCCACGGACCACCATTGCATCATCGCCCTCCACACCAACCACCTGACCACCTTTCCGGGCCAGCGGCAGGGTGAAGTTCCCCAGACCACAGAACAAGTCCAGCACTCGCTCGCCGGGCTGCACATCAAGCCATTCCACGGCACGGTGCACCATACTCCGGTTAATCCCTGCATTTACCTGAGTGAAGTCCATCGGATGAAAAGCCAGGGTGAGATCAAACTCATCCATACGATAGCTTAGTCGCTCGTCGTCCCGGCCGGCGGACTCCGGCCAGATACGGTGAACGGTATCGGGTCCTTTCGGCTGCAGGTAGATATGCAGGTCGTGGGCCTGACCAAACGCGATGAGTTTTTCCCGGTCTTCCGGCACCAGGTCGTCCATATTTCGGAAGACCATGGCCGCCACGTCATCCCCGCAGGCCACTTCAACCTGAGCAATGCGGTCAAACGCCGCCATGCTGTGCAGCAACGTTCGAAGGGGCTGGATCCGCTCACCAATGCGAGGATCAAGAACTGCGCAGCGGTCGATATCCGTCAGAAAGCTGTTCCGCTTCTCCCGGAACCCTACCAGCACAGACTCGCGGGCCTTCACATAACGCACCCCAAGCCGTGCTTTCCGGCGATAGCCCAGGGTCTCAGGGGAACGCATGGGAGCGACCCACTGCTCCGGCTCAATACCACCGAAATGCGCAAAATGCTCACGGAGGGTGTTTTCTTTGAACCGGATCTGGGCATCTTCACTCATGTGCTGCAGGCTGCAACCACCGCACAGATCGGCAAAATCACAGGGCGGACTCTGCCGGTCAGGGGCAGAATCCAGCACTTCTGTGGTGCGGAGTTCATCAAACCGACTGCGGGTGCTGACCATTTTGGCCATCACGGTTTCGCCAGGCAGAGCGCCGTCAACAAACTGGGTTTTACCATCGGCACGGGCAATGCCCCTGCCATCATGGCTCAGGGTCTCGATTTCACAACGCACAGGCTCCTTCGGCAGAACCTTGCGGCGACGCTTGCTCATATTAAATTCTCTTGATTGGTGGTGACTCAGGCGCCAGGAAACACACCAGTGGACAGGTAACGGTCTCCGCGGTCACAGATAATGGCAACGATCACCGCGTTTTCAACCTCTTGTGACAGCTTCAGGGCTGCCGCAATCGCACCGCCGGAAGAAACGCCACAGAAAATCCCTTCTTTTTCAGCCAGTGCCCGCATGGTGTCTTCCGCTTCCTGCTGACCAATATCCAGCACCTGGTCGACGCGACTGGCATCAAAAATCTTCGGCAGATAGGCCTCCGGCCATCGCCGGATGCCAGGAATGGATGCCCCGTCCTCCGGCTGCAAACCAACTATCCGGATGTCCGGGTTGCGCTCTTTGAGGTATCGGGACACCCCCATGATCGTTCCGGTCGTCCCCATAGCACTGACAAAGTGGGTAACACGCCCCGAGGTCTGCTCCCAGATTTCCGGCCCTGTGGTGTGGTAATGGGCGGCAGGGTTGTCCTGATTACTGAACTGGTCCAGCACCTTGCCCTTCCCCTCCGACTCCATACGGATCGCCAGATCCCTGGCGCCTTCCATCCCCTGTTCCCGGGTAACGTTCACTACCTGGGCACCGTAGGCCCTCATGGAAGCACGACGCTCCTCGCTCAGATTATCCGGCATGATCAGGACCATTCGGTAGCCCTTGATCGCCGCAGCCATAGCCAGGGCAATCCCGGTGTTTCCAGAGGTAGCCTCAATCAGCGTATCGCCGGGCTGTATTTCACCCCGTCGCTCGGCCTCCTGAATCATGCTCAGAGCAGGCCGGTCCTTGACTGAGCCCGCCGGGTTATTCCCCTCCAGTTTTGCCAGGATGACGTTGCTGGTTTGACCGGGCAAACGCTGCAGACGCACCAGCGGTGTGTGGCCGACATAATCTTCAATGGTGGGGAAAATCATATGGATACCCTGTGATACACTTTCGGCTTCGAATCATACGCGTTATAGCCGTTTTGTCCCAATACAGCTTGTCGCTATATCCATGACCTGCGGCTATAACTGTTTGTTTCCGAGCTGAACGGAAATCCTCAGAGCTCCCCGATACCCTCTGGCACTCAGAGTGGCTCAGGGCCCTTCAGGGACACGGCCAACCAGTCGCTGATCAGCTATTCTGACAAGGACGTATCCGCACGGCACGACAACCAGTCGGCGGACCGGGTAATTTACAGGAACACGTTATGCGACGTTGGGGCATTCGCAAGAAAGTACTGGTGGTTACTCTGGTTCCCACCCTCCTTACCACGCTGTTGCTGGGGCTGTTTTTTACCTACAGCTGGGTGAACCAGATTGAGAGCCTGCTTCAGGATCGGGGCGAGTCTCTGTCCAGGCAATTGGCTGCCGGTTCCGAATATGGCCTGTTCACCGCCAATCGAAGCCTGCTGAGCAGTCTGTCCAATGCTCTGCTGGAGGAACGTGACGTTCGTTCCATTACCTTTTATGGCAGCGATGGAAAACGCATGCTCCACACCGGTCCGGGCAGCTCTGACCGTGTGGCCATGCCACCGCTGGAACCGAACCAGCCCATCCGGGTAACCCACCACAACAGCACCCGCTTTGTCACCCCGGTACACCTTCAGGACCTGATGATCGAAACCATGCTCGATCCCGATGCCCGCCAGACCGCCGCAAAACGGGAGGCACCGCTGGGCTGGGCTGCTGTGGAGATGTCCCATGTCCGGACAGAGAAGGAAACCTATAAAGCACTGCTGATTTCGCTGTTGCTGGTGATCAGCGGCGTGCTGCTAAGCCTGGCCATTGCCCTTCGCCTCAGCCGCGCCTTTACCGCCCCGGTCTTTCAGCTCAATGAAGCCGTGGCCAAACTCAAGGAAGGAAAACTGGACACCCGGGTCTATACCAGCGCCGGCCCCGAATTCGAGCAACTGGAATCTGGCCTTAACGATATGGCCTCAGAACTGAGTAAAGCCCAGGCCGAGATGCAGCAGAACATCGACCAGGCAACAGAAGACCTTCGGGAAACACTGGAAACCATCGAAATCCAGAACATCGAGCTGGATTTTGCCCGCAAGGAAGCTCTTGAAGCCAGCCGCATCAAATCAGAGTTCCTGGCCAATATGTCCCACGAAATCCGGACCCCGCTCAACGGCATCATTGGTTTCACCGAACTCCTGCTGAAAAGCCCTCTGCCACGCCAGCAGAGAGATCACCTGAACACCATCCGGAAATCATCGGAAATCCTGCTGACAATCATCAACGACATTCTGGATTTCTCCAAAATCGAGGCCGGCAAGCTGATTCTGGACCGGGTGCCGTTCCAGCTTCGGGACATTGTTGAGGAAGTCATGGTGATGCTGGCTCCGGCAGCGCACACGAAAAACCTCGACCTGGTACCCCTGGTTTACAGCGATGTGCCGGACAACCTGATGGGGGACCCGCTTCGGGTCAAACAGGTGATCACGAATCTGGTGAACAACGCCATCAAGTTCACACAGACCGGCGAAGTGGTTCTGCGGGCCAGCCTGGAAGATGAAAACGCCGAACAGAATCGTGTGACCCTGCGTCTGAGTATCACCGACTCCGGCGTCGGCTTGTCCAGGGCCCAGCAACAATCTCTGTTCAACGCCTTCAGCCAGGCCGATGCTTCCACTGCACGACAATACGGTGGCACCGGCCTGGGGCTGGCCATCTCCAAACGCCTGGTTGAGGAAATGGGCGGCAAGATAGGCCTGGAAAGTGAATTGGGCAAGGGCTCCACCTTCTGGTTCACGCTGACCTCCGAACTCTCAACCAACGGGGAAAGCAGCAGCCCGAAAGAAGCGCTCCGGGGTGAGAAGATCATTTATCTGGAACACCAGAAAACCACTGGGCTTGCGGTCGAGCACCTGCTGAGAGACTGGGGAGTAAGCGTTGAGCGAGTATCGTCGCCCGGAGCCCTTCAGGAGCAGGTTGAGGAAGCCCAGAAACGCCAGGAAGGCTATGCCACGGCTATTGTCGGCATTACACGGCATCTGCTGAATTCCAGCCAGTACTGCAACCTGGTGCGCTCTCTGGAAGTGGAGCGCGACTGTCGGACCCTGCTGCTGACGCCGACCCTTGAAACCCATGACACACCGCTGTCGGGACTGGCCAGCGGCCACCTGACTAAGCCGGTATGCCGGGATGCCTTCTACGACGAACTCCTGCTGCTGATTCATGGCATCCATGCCGGCAACCAGGGCCCCGTCACAACCGCTCTGCCCCTGCAACCAAGCGGGCCGATGAACACCCCCCGGATTCTCGCCGTTGATGATAACGAAGCCAACCTGAAGCTGGTCATGACCCTGTTGAATGATTGCCGACTGGAGGCGGAAGGGGCCTCCAGTGGCTTCGAGGCCCTGACCAAAGTGCGCCAGAAAGCCTTTGATCTGGTCTTCATGGACCTTCAGATGCCCGGCATGGACGGGGTGGAAACCACCGCCAGAATCCGGGACCTGGACACCAGCTCCCACCGGACTCCAATCATCGCGCTCACAGCCCATGCCATGGCGGACGAACAGGACCGACTGACCCAGCAGGGCTTTGATGGCTACATGCCCAAGCCCATCAGCAGCAGCCAGCTGGTGGATCTGATCCGGGAATACACAGGGTTTGACTGCGCCACAGCAACCGATCGGTTCCGGGTGTCAGAAGTACGGGACACTCGCCGGACCCTTCGCCCCTCAAACCGTCGGATGCAGCAGGACTGCGTCAGCGTAGACGAGAGTATTCAGTTGGCGGCAGGCAAAGCAGACCTGGCCGAAGAACTGTTCAGTATGCTACTGGAACAGGTGAATTCTGACCTCGGACAGGTTCAGGAGCTTTGGCAGCAGGAGAACCAGGCCAGCCTGCTGGAATGTGTGCACAAGCTCCACGGTGCAACCCGATACTGCGGCGTACCCGAATTGCGCTCGGTAGCCAACCGGTTCGAGACGGCACTGAAATGTGAGGCTCCGGATAGAGGCCTGTTAAAGGATCAGTTACTTGCGGCCATGGAGCGATTGCAGGACTGGAGTGAACAGACAGACTGGCAGCAATTGTTCAGAGAACAACAGCGCCAGCCGGAAACCACCTGACCCGGATCAGCGCCGGGCCCGGTCAAGAATGGCTTTCATATCCCGCACGGCGTCTTTCAGCCCCGAGAAGACAGCGCGGGCGATGATTGCGTGCCCGATGTTCAATTCATTGATGCCCTGAATAGCCGCAACCCGCTCGGTATTGTGGTAGTGCAAGCCATGCCCGGCGTTCACAATTAACCCCTTTTTCCGGGCATAGGCGACAGCATCGGCAAGCACACGAAAGGAAGCATCGGCCTTTTCCGGGTCCGAGGCTTCTGCATAATCCCCCGTGTGAAGTTCAACCACTGGCGCCCCACACCGAACCGCCGCGTCGATCTGAGCAGGGTCAGGATCAATAAACAGCGACACCTCCGCCCCGATCCGCGCGAGACGTTCGCAAGCCCTGGCAACTCGCTCCTCCTGGCCATCGACGTCAAGCCCACCCTCAGTGGTGAGTTCTTCACGCTTCTCCGGAACCAGGCAGACACACTCAGGCCGGACCTGCTCGGCAAACGCCAGCATGGCATCGGTCACCGCCATCTCCAGATTCATCTTGGTTTGCAGAACCTCCCGCAACAGCAGAACATCACGGTCCTGTATGTGCCGGCGATCCTCCCTCGGGTGAATGGTAATACCGTCAGCACCGGCCTCTTCCGCCACCAGGGCCGCCTGAACGGGGTCTGGATAGCGCGTCCCCCGAGCCTGCCGCAGGGTTGCCACATGGTCGATATTCACTCCAAGTAACACTCGGGAATTCATGGTGTTCTCCCAGATAACGGATTTGAATGACTGAACAGGGTTCGACTATGCAGGGGCTTGCCCTGCATCAGATAATCTACCAGCACACGCATAACGCGCTTCGCTGTTTTTCGTGGGGCATCGCCAGAGTAGTTTCCCTCCCCCAGTGCCAGCAGCGCTTCCCCGGGAAGATGGCGCAGCGGCACATCGGGTGATGACGACGAGACAATGCCTTGCATCGGATCGTAGCCGTAAACACATCCCGCCTCCACCGGCACCCGGGTGTCGGTGGTTTCGTCCCAGGCAAAATCGTACCCCAAAGCCGACGCAAAGGCCCGCTCAAAACGGCGCAGGACCGGCTCGACATCGCCTTTCGAAGGCAGGTTTGCAAGCGCTTTCAGGGTTTCAATATAGCTGGCGAATAACGCCGGGGAAGGGTCTGAAACCGGCAGAACGCGCTGAACCAGTTCGTTGATATAGAAGCCGCTATACAGAGCCCGCGGGTGACGGACTGCTGAGGCATTCCGGACTTCGAGCTGAACCAGAGTTTTCAGGTCACTCTTACCCGTCCAGTCCACCAGCAATGGCTGAAATGGCTGCAACTGGGCCTTGAGTGGGCTTCGGGCACTATTGGCGCCACGGGCCACCACACTCATTCGCCCGTGGTTCAGCGTGAACAGGTCCACCAGCAAGGCCGTTTCCCGCCAGGGGCGGCGGTGCACAACATATGCGGGCTCCTGCTGCACCGCGCCTTTCATGCCGGCCTCAGAAATCGCTCATACCCAGGCTCTTCAGGGCTCTGTCGCTGTCTGCCCAGCCGCGTTTCACTTTTACCCAGAGCCGCAACATTACCTTTGAGTCAAACATGCGCTCCATATCGGCGCGGGCCTCCTGACCAATCCGCCGCATGCGCTCACCTTTGTCCCCAATGATGATTTTCTTCTGGCCTTCGCGTTCCACCAGTATCAGCGCAGACACATGCAGGGTTTTCCCCTGAAGTTTGAACTCTTCGATTTCTACCGCCACCGAGTATGGCAGCTCAGCCCCAAGCTGACGGGTAATTTTCTCCCGCACCATTTCGGCAGCCATGAAGCGTTCACTTCGATCCGTAATCTGGTCATCCGGATAAAAGTGGACACTCTGGGGAAGATAACGACCGACGGCGGTTTCCAAGGGCTCAAGATTGGTTTCCCGGAGCGCCGACAACGGAATAATCTCGGCAAACTCCCGTTTCTTCGACAGCATCTCCAGATGCGGAAGCAACAACTCACGCTTTTCCAGTTTATCGACTTTGTTCACCGCGAGAATCACCGGGCACTTAACCCGCTTGAGTTTCTCCAGCACCAACTCGTCTGCACTGGTCCAGGCCAGCTGATCGACCACGAACACCACCACATCAACATCGATCAGCGCTGAAGCCGCCGCCTTGTTCATGTACCGGTTCAGGGCCCGGGGTTCATCCTCATGCATCCCTGGCGTATCTACGTATATGGCCTGCACAGCCCCATCAGTTTTGATGCCGAGCACCTGATGGCGCGTAGTCTGAGGTTTACGTGAGGTGATACTCAGCTTCTGGCCAAGGATGTGATTGAGCAACGTCGACTTGCCCACGTTCGGCCGGCCAACAATCGCCACGAAACCGCAGCGGCTGTCCGGGTTATCCGGCAAAGTAATATCGGTCATCAGGAGTTCTCCACACCCAGTTGTTTGAGTGCATTACGGGCGGCCTGCTGTTCAGCAATACGCCGACTGCTGCCTGTGCCCGAGGTCTTTCGATCCAGCGACGGCAACGCACAGGAAACGTGAAACGTCTGATTGTGCGCTTCGCCATCAACAGAGATCACTTCATATCGCGGCAGAGGGTATTGTCGGGACTGCAGGTATTCCTGCAACCGGGTCTTCGGATCCTTCTGGGTATCCTGAATATCCAGATTCGCCAGTCGTTGATCAAACCAGCGCAATACCTGATCACGACAGGTATGAAAATCACTGTCCAGATAGATGGCACCAATGATGGACTCCACGGCATCGGCCAGAATGGATTCCCGCCGGTATCCGCCGCTTTTCAGTTCTCCGGAGCCGAGCCGGAGATACTGTCCCAACTGGAACTCACGGCCAATTTCGGCCAGGGTAACGCCTTTGACCATTCGGGCCCGCAACCGGCTTAACTGCCCTTCACGGGCTTTCTCGAAATGAAGGTAGAGATGCTCGGCAATCACCATATTGACGATGGAATCACCCAGAAACTCCAGGCGTTCGTTATTCTGATTGCCGAAACTACGATGGGTAAGCGCCAACAAAAGCCGTTCCGGCTCTTTGAACTGGTAGCCAATGCGGCGCTGAAGTTGGTCTAGGTCTGGTTGTGAACTCACTGGCCCTTGAACTCATACTCGTGCTGGAAATGAACAACGGTGTCCACGTTCCGGAAAATGTTATTTCGAACCTCGTAATCGACATTGATCACAACCAACTCGCCGTTTTTCTCGACCGAGATGTTCTTGGGATCAAAGCCAGCGACGTTGTTCACGCTCAGTCGTTTATTGATCAGGCTACGAACCTGTGCCGGCCCCATCTTGGACAAGCCTTCAGTACCGTCCAGGCTCTCCAGTGCCTCCTGAATAGTAAAGTCATCCAGGTAAGCCGGGCCTATCTTGATGGCCATTGTCAGCAGACCACCAAAAAACAGAGCCATGATCATCATCGTCAGGGCGCCGCCTTGCTGTCTGTTAAGGCCTGCAGGGTAATTCTTTCTCATTGTCAGTCACTCCGGAACTGTCGTTATTATTGAATGCCACCCACCCGATCAAAAGATGGCAGACTTGTCAGTGATTGCCAGTGCATCCAGATGGCAAAGGCTTTCCCCACCACCATCTCGTCTGGCACGGTGCCCCAGAAACGGCTGTCATTACTGTTGTCGCGATTATCTCCCATCACGAAGTAATGCCCGTCCGGAACCACCCATTCTCCCTCGCCAGAGCCACTCACCCGCCCCATCGTCAGATAGAGGTCGTGTTCCACGCCACCCAACTGTTCCCGCCAGCGCTCCATCGGGGGCAGACGGGCAACAAAATCCCGGGGAAGCGGCTCATCATTGATAAACAACTGCTTGTTCCGATAGCGCACATGGTCACCCGGCAACCCGATCACTCGCTTGATGTAATTGGTTGAGCCGTCCTCCGGATAGCGGAACACCATCACGTCACCCCGCTCAGGATCGCCGATTTCGACGATCTTGGTTCCGGCGACAGGCAGACGGAGGCCGTAGGCGTACTTATTCACCAGAATGAAATCCCCCACTTCCAGAGTTGGCAACATGGAGCCCGAGGGAATCTGAAACGGTTCAATCAGGAAGGAGCGCAACACCAGCACAACCGCAAGTACCGGAAAAAAAGATCGGCTGATGTCCACCAGCCAGGGTTCCTTGTCACCAGAACCCGATTCGGATTCGGATTCGGATTCGCCAACCTCACCGCCCTGATCAAGGTCGGCAAGCCGACGTTTCTTCAGAAACAGCACATCTGCCAGCCAGACCACGCCAGTCGCAAAGGTCAGAACCACGAGTACCAGTGGAAAATCAATGTCCATCCGGGCGCCTTTTTAGTTATCCACTTTCAATACAGCAAGAAACGCTTCCTGAGGCACCTCGACATTACCCAGCTGCTTCATGCGTTTTTTACCTTCCTTCTGCTTCTGAAGCAGCTTCTTCTTACGGCTGACATCACCACCGTAGCACTTGGCGGTTACGTTCTTGCGCAACGCCTTGACCGTGACCCGGGACACAACCTGGGTACCAATCGCAGCCTGTATGGCAATATCGAACATCTGGCGCGGGATCAGCTCTTTCATTTTCTCGATCAGCTGACGCCCTTTACGGTTCGACACATCCCGGTGAACGATCAACGCCAGCGCATCGACACGCTCACCGTTGATCAGGACATCCAGACGCACCAGATTGGCAGGCTGAAAGCGAACAAAGTGGTAGTCCAGCGAGGCGAAACCCCGACTGGCCGACTTGATACGGTCAAAGAAATCCATCACCACTTCTGCCATCGGCAACTCATAGGTGACTTGTACCTGAGTGGACATGAAGTGCATGTTCTTCTGCACACCGCGCTTCTCTTCACACAGGGCAATCACGTTACCCAGATGCTCCTGGGGCACCAGGATGTTGGCTTCAACAATAGGCTCGCGCATCTCTTCAATGGAACCAATATCCGGGAGCCGGGACGGGTTGTCCACCGACAGCGTCTCACCCTGCTTGGTGACCACCTCATAGATAACCGTCGGGGCGGTGGTTATCAGATCGAGATCGTACTCACGCTCCAGCCGCTCCTGAATGATTTCCATGTGCAGCATGCCCAGAAAGCCGCAACGGAAACCAAAACCCAGCGCATCGGAGTTCTCAGGTTCAAAGAACAGCGACGCATCGTTCAGGGTCAGCTTTTCAAGCGCATCCCGGAAGTCGTCATAATCATCCGCGCTGACCGGGAACAAACCGGCATACACCTGGGGCTTCACTTTCTGGAAGCCCGGCAGCATCGGGGTTTCTTCCGCGAACTTCTGATGCACGATGGTGTCACCAACCGGCGCACCATGGATATCCTTGATGCCCGCAACCACAAACCCGACATCACCGGCTTCCAGCACATCGGTATCTTGGGGCTTGGGGTTAAAAATACCGACCTTATCGGCACTCCAGGCCTTCTTGGTGGACTTGATGACGATTTTGTCGCCCTTACGCAGCACACCTTCAGTGACCCGTACCAGCGACACAACACCCAGGTAATTGTCGAACCAGCTGTCAATGATCAACGCCTGAAGAGGTGCCGACCGATCGCCTTTGGGCGGGGGAATTTTCCGGATAAGATCTTCCAGCACATCCTCAACACCGAGGCCGCTTTTGGCGCTGCAACGAACCGCGTCGCCTGCCTCAATACCAATAATATCCTCAATCTCGGCCGCAACCCGCTCTGGCTCTGCCTGGGGCAGGTCCATCTTGTTCAGGACCGGCACAACTTCCAGCCCCTGCTCAATGGCGGTATAGCAGTTGGCGACAGACTGGGCTTCAACCCCCTGTCCGGCATCAACCACCAGCAACGCGCCTTCACAGGCATACAGGGAGCGAGACACCTCATAGGAGAAATCTACGTGGCCCGGAGTATCGATGAAGTTCAGTTTGTAGGTTTCACCATCTTTCGCGGTGTAATTAAGCGTAACACTCTGGGCTTTGATGGTTATCCCACGCTCCCGCTCCAGATCCATGGAATCCAGGACCTGCTCGGCCATTTCACGGTCGGTCAAACCACCGCACGTCTGGATAAAACGGTCCGCCAACGTGGATTTACCGTGGTCGATGTGGGCAATGATGGAAAAGTTACGGATTCGGCTCAGTTCAGTCACAGACAATGATTACTCATATAAGACGAAGGATTGAGCCCGGAGGGGCCGCTACCGGGATCCGGGAACGGCGTGATTTTACCGGTTACCGGCCGCCATTGCCATGTTCAGGAAATAAGCGGCTTCTCGTACTGTCGGATCAGGAATCCGATCAGGGCATCTTCATCCAGCGGATAACTGAAGAGATTGCCCTGACACTGCGCACAACCAGCTGATTTCAGGAAGGCGAGCTGCTGAAGAGTTTCCACCCCTTCAGCCACCACCGTCAGGTGCAGCTTGTGAGCCAGGGCGATGACCGCCGAGGCCACATCGGTGGCACTGACGTTGTAGGGTATGTCACGAATGAACCGGTGATCAATCTTGATCACATCCAGTGGCAACTGCTGCAAAGACACCAGCGAACAGGACCCGGTTCCGAAATCGTCCAGTATCAGGCAGACCCCAAGATCGTTCAGGGACACCAACAGCTCACGAAGCATCCTGGGGTCCTCATTGAGCAGCTCCGCAGGCATTTCCAGCTCCAGCCGTTCCGGAGACACACCGGTTTCCGTAATCACTCGACGGATCATGTCCAGAAAACCGGAATCAGTCAGCTGCCGAACCGAAAAATTCACTGCCATTTTGAGAGATTCGAAGCCGGCCCGCTCAAGCGCCTGTACCTGGATACAGGCCTGGCGCAAAGCCAATTCCCCAAGCCGGATGATCAGCCCGGTCTCTTCCGCCAGCGCAATGAACTGCTGCGCTGACACCAGCCCTTTTTCAGGATGATGCCAACGGAGGAAGGCTTCCACACCAATCACCCGCTGGCTTGCCAGATCCACTTTCGGCTGATAATGCAGAACAAACCGGTCGCCATCGAGCGCGGTCGCCAATTCCTCCTGCTGCAATAACCGGCGAGCGGCCTGGATATTCATCGCCGGGGTGAAAAACTGATAGGTATTCCGCCCCAGTTCCTTGGCCCGGTACATTGCCAGGTCGGCATATTTCATTAAAGCACCGGTATCCTCACTGTCGTGCGGAATCATGGTGATACCAATACTGACCGTTACTCCAACCTCGTGATCATTCAGTCGAATACGCTGGCACAAACGCCGAAGGATGTTCTCGGCCACTTTGCCCGCCGCCTCGGACCCACTGATGCGGGACAGCAGCACCACAAATTCATCGCCACCGAGGCGGGCCACGGAATCTTCTTCGCGGACACACCCTTCGAGCCATTGCGCAACCTGGCACAACAACTCGTCACCGGCATCATGGCCCAGCGTGTCATTGATGCGCTTGAACCCGTCCAGATCCAGAAACATCAACGCAGCCGCCTCACCACTCCGCCGGCTGCGGCGCACCACATGGTTTAACCGATCCCGGAACAACTGTCGGTTAGCCAGCCCAGTCAGCGGATCATAAAACGCCAGTCGATGCAGTTCCGACTGGGCAGCTTTGAGCTGGGTCAGGTCACGAAGACTGAGAACCACCCCATTGACCCCTGGCACCGACAACATGGCCGTGAATGTGCCTTCCATATCACGCCACTGTCCTTCAGCATCCCGGACCCGGGCACGAACGACCGGCATCTGCTTACCCGGCGCCGCTTTAGATTCTTCAAACCCCCGCTGCAGGTGCGACCAGTCATCAATGTGCACCAGTTTTTCAAATTCCAGGGATTCCACCTTCTCGGGATCGAAGCCAAGGATGTCACGGCTGGAGGGGCTCGCATACATGGGGTGGCCATAGCGATCCATCACGAGGGTCACATTGGCGGCCCCTTCCGTGATGGCGCGATAGCGCCCGGCACTGACCTGGGCAATCAGTCTTGAACGGATCATAGCCATGACAAACAGGCCGAGCAAAAGACTGATAGCAAGCCCCGACCCGAGAACGATGGGGGGCCTTGGGTCCGCGGCCAGATAATCAAAGGCCGGAGTTGAGCGTGTCTGTAACAGCCACTCGCGGCCACCGTGGGAAATCTTCTGGCTCATCTCAAAGCTGTATTCATTGTCCAGCGACCCGAGATTGGAGCCGTACATCAGGGTTTCCCGCTCAACCACACCGCTGTCATAGATGCGAACGTCCAGAAACGGCGAAATAAGCCCGACAATGCCATCAATCAGGTTGTTCATTCGAAACGCGCTGAAGACATAACCCGCCAGCATCATCCGCCGCTCAGCCCGGATATCCGGAATCTCCCCGCCCTGAAAAACCGGGTAATACATCAGAAAGCCGGCCTGATCCTCCGCAACCGTTTCCTGCACCAGCACCACCTTGCCCGTCACCGTTGGAATAGCGTCGTCCCGGGCATGCTCCATAGCAGTGCGGTGAATGGGGTCACTGAATGCATCGTAACCAAGCGCCTTGCGGTTTCGCTCTGTTCCCGGCTCCAGATACACCATGGGATAGTAGTACGGACCGGTACCCAGCGGTTTGACAAGATATTTGTAGAGCCCTTCGGCACGTACCGAAGCAATGTGATCGGCCATATCCCGGACACCAATACGCTCAACGTAGCCAATGCCTTCAATACCCGGGTAATAGCGATTGATATCAACTTTGTCGACGTACTCCTTCCACTGCTCGCGGGTCACATCCCCCGTGACCGCAAACAAACCCGCACTGCCGGCGAGTACCTGCTCGTAGTTAAGCAGGCGTTCTTCTATGGCAGTTTTCAACTGCAGTGACTGTGTACGAAAACGGGCTTCAGTACGATCTTCCACCAAACGAATAGAGACCTGCCAAAGCGTAATGGTGGCAATCACCGACACAAGGAAAATCACCCAAGCGATCCAGGAATTGCGGAGCTTGAGCAGTTGGCGGAGGGGAAGATCCCTTTTGATCATCATTATTGTTGGTCCGCTCCATGACCCTGTTTATTGTCAATTCCGGCGAGTATAGCAAAAGCCCCCGAACGTGTCGTGACACGCCAGGGGGCCAAATACCTCAGAAATCCGAATCGTCTCAGGGCTTCATGACAAGATAAATAGCCCGCCCCTGCCGGACAATCCGGACCGAAACTGCTTTGTCGTCCGGAAGCCCCCGGACCACCTCTCTGAAGTCTCCGACAGAGCGAACCTGCTCTCGGTTAATCTCGGTGATGATATCCCGCGCACGAATCCCGGCGTCAAAGGCCGGACCACGCTCAACCCCGGATACCAGAACACCGCCGTCCACACCCATGGAACCCGCAATTTCAGGGGTCAGTGCCTCAACCGACAAACCGAGACGCGTGTCAGCAGTGTCTGCTTCACTACTGGTGGGTGGCTGGGATGACGCCGTGCTGCCATCCGGCAACTTGCCGATTTCAACATCCAGCTCGATTTCTTCGCCACCCCGGAGCACGGTCAGGCGTGCCGACTCTCCAACCGGCGTGCGCCCGACCATCGGCGGAAGATCCGAAGACAACTCAACGCCCTCCCCCTCAAACTCAAGTACGATATCACCGGACTTCAGGCCACCTTTCTCTGCCGGAGAACCCGGCATGACTTCAGCAATCAGTGCTCCGCGGGGGCGACGTAACCCAAAGCTTTCCGCGAGATCCCGGTTCACCTCCTGAATCAGCACGCCAAGCCAGCCGCGCGCAACCATGCCTTTGTCCCGGATCTGACGAAAGACGTTCATGGCGTCGTCAATCGGAATGGCAAAAGAGACCCCCATAAAGCCCCCGGACCGGGTATAGATCTGGGAGTTGATACCAACCACTTCACCCTCAAGGTTGAAGAGGGGGCCGCCGGAATTGCCGGGGTTGATCGCTACATCGGTCTGGATAAACGGCACATAGTTTTCCGATGGCAGGGAGCGACCAAGGGCACTGACAATGCCCGCGGTGACGGTGTAATCAAAACCGAAGGGGGAGCCAATGGCAAAGACCCACTCCCCCACTTTCAGGTCGCGGGAACGACCCACGCTGGCGACAGGCAGGTCCTCGCCGTCTTCAATTTTCAGAACCGCCATATCCGTACTTGGGTCCGTACCCACAATGGTGGCAGTGAATTCACGACGGTCGTTCAAGCGGACGACCACTTCGTCGGCCCCTTCAACCACATGATTGTTAGTCAGGACATAACCGTCTGATGACACAATAAAACCGGACCCCATGCTCCGACTCGGCTGCTGCGACCGGGGTGATCCACCAAACGGCGACTGAGGGCCACGGAAGAAATCCTGCAGAAAAGGAGGCAACTGCTCCAGTTGACGCTCGTCAAACGGTAGCCCGTGAAAGCCACCGCCACGGCTGGTTGGCTCGGTTGTGGTACTGATATTGACCACCGCACTGGAGTTTTCTTCGACCAGCTCCGTGAAATCTGGCAACCCACTGGCCGCAATGCCCTGGCTCCAGAAAACCGACACCAGTGCAGCGAGCATCAACAAAACACCCCATCTCGCCCCCTGACTGGCAACCATGGGCAAACTGACAACCCCCACCTTGTTTTCCGGCATGTTGAACCCCCTGAATTAACTTACGTTTACCCGATTATTCTGGGATCGAACCATGGATTTTCAACTTAAAAAACGGTAGGGATTATTGATATGTCGAGGACGCAATCGTATTGACCCGAACCAGGTGAGGCTGATAACGATCCCCCGCCCCGGATTGCCAGCGGCGAACCACCCCAAATCCCAGCCCAAGGCCAGCCAGCGCGCCGAGAATGGCGGCCAGGTCCGAGCTCTCTGACACAGAGTGCCCCAGAAGGCTACCAAACAGCATCAGAACTAACGGCAGGCCGTAAAGGGCCACTGACGCCCTCAACAGAGATTGTTCATCCAGACCGACTTCCACCTCGTCACCAACCCGCGCACCCAGAGTATTGTCCACCAACACCTGATTGGCCCGCCCCGACGAGACGGCCGCCAACGCACGCTGCCCACACCCCGAACGCGCAGAGCAGCTCTGACAGGCACTGACGCTGATGGTCTGCACCCAGATCTGGTCACCGGCCATCGCCACTACCCTGCCAGACTCGGTAATCATGACCCGGAAAGCTCCAGAATAAAGTCGTCGTCAATCTCTACCGAATCTGCGACTTTTCGGGCCGTGCCCGGCGGAATCTCACCCACCACGGCAACCAGAAACGAACGCTCAGACATCACTACTTCGCGCATGTAGATGGTGGTTGCACCAACCCGAGAAGCACCTGTGGGCATTTTCGGCTGACCCACGGGCTCAACGAACACTGAAAAAGCCGTCAGGCCATCCGAAAATGCCACCGCTTTACCGTTGCCCGACCGAGGGGCCGCAGCAGGCATAAAGCCTTCGGGCTTCCAGGACAGCGTCCAACCATTCATGCGTCCCAGAGGGGATTCCTGGCGCTGAGGATTATCCAGAGTCCGGGTAACTTCCCGGCCACGGCTCTGTACCTCAAGCTCGTCATCGGCGATCTCGTTGGTAATTTCCAGATGTGTAAACTGGAAGTGCTCCAGCACCTCGCCATTCACATCCCGCACCTGACTCTTCACCAGAAGACCGGTCTCTTTCTCCAGCCAGAGCCGATGACTGTACCGATGCTGATCCCGGGCTCCCAGTAACACAATCGCCACATCATAACCGGCAATCCGGTCTTCACCGGCGAGTTCCGGCTGATACCAGCGCCCAATGGGCATCAGCTGGCTGGTAAAAGCTTCAGCAAAGGGGCCAGACGGAATCACTTCGTCCAGTCTGACCTGCCCCTGGTCAGGCAGGACACAGACAACATCCATGCCTTTACGGACAATCTCACCACTACCGCCATCCTGCATGACCAGGCGCTCTTCTACCCGTCCATCTCGGTATCGGTGAGCAATGCGCATTGAATGCACCTGGCTTCCGCGAGCATAAACAAAGACTCCACGATAGGAGGTCATATTGAGAGCGGGGCCAAGTCGTTCCAACCAGGCCATAGCAGCTGCCGAATCCCTGGCGCCCGGCTCACCTGCTCTGGCCGGGCCGGTCAACAGGCACAGCAGGGCCAGGCAGGCCAGGACAGGCCAGACTCCGGTTCTGCTCGATACCTGAACATTCATACACTCACGCTCCCGGTTCAGTAATTACCGCTGGCACTCACCAGACGGGCATATCCCACTGAGCCACGTCCGGCACCCACGCTATTGTGCTGGGCGTGCTCAAGCAAATACTGACGCATCTGGCGCAACTGCTCTTCATCCAGCCTCTGAAGCGCCACTTCTTCGACCGCCGCCGACCAGGCCGCAGATGGCTCACCGCCTGCAAGCCCGGGCACCGGACCACCGGAACGGGTATCCCAGCCTGCGCCAGCCCCGAAACCCACAATCAAGGCCATAAACACCATCGCCGCCACCGGCCAGCGCCATACGGAGATCCTCGGTGCGGCAACCGGCGCAGAGGCCTGCTCAGATCGCGCCTGACCGTCAAGTGCGTCCCGGACAGCGCTGGCGACGTCGATGCCGTCGGCCGGACCATGCTGCTCGTGCATCAGATCCCTGACCTGCTGCCATCGTTGCCACTGGGCTCTGACGTCGCTCTGGCTGTCATGGGACAACAGCCGGCGGACAGACAGCTCATCAGCTTCATCATCCATCATCGAAGACAGAGTTTCTCTGAGACGATCATCCATCGGATGCAACCTCATTCACGTGACTGACTAATCAAGTAACGGCCCAAGGTGGCGGTCCACCGAGTCCCGCGCCCGGAAAATTCTGGAACGGACAGTCCCGATGGGACACTCCAGTATTCGGGCGATATCTTCATAACTCAGGCCATCGTACTCCCTGAGCAGGAAGGCCGAACGCAACTCTTCCGGCAAACCGGCAATGGCTTCCGCAAGTGCTTTCTGTAATTGCTCCCGCTGCAACAACCGCTCGGGGGATGCCGGGTCCCTCAGCCTGCCGCCATCGTCGTAGTTTTCGGCTTCGGCAACATCGGCCGACCCTTGAGGCCGGCGGCCCCGGGCTTCCAGATAATTCTTGGCCGTATTCACGGCTATCCGGTACAGCCACGTATAAAAGGCGCTGTCTCCCCGAAAACGATCAACGGCCCGGAACGCTTTGACAAACGTTTCCTGGGTCAGGTCCATGACTTCCTGACTGTCGTAGACGTAGCGACTGATAATCGACGCAACACGGGACTGATACTTCACTACCAGCAGGTCGAAAGCCGCACGGTCTCCGTTCCGGACCTTGCGAACCAATTGCAGATCCGTCTGGCTATCGGACTGCTCACCGGGTTTCCAGTCATTCTCAGGCGTCATGGACGAAGCAACAGAAAGTCCTGATTTTGGGGCCAGTGGCCTGACCTCGATACGAGTGGCTTGTGTCATTGGGCTGTTCCAGCGTTCGTTCACTACCCCGTATACCCGTTGTGCCCGGAAGAACAGGGTTATCCGTTAGCCCAAATAGACAGCAAGCGTAAAGTTTAGTTCAATACACGTCCACATTATGGCCCGCGACTACCACTCAATGCCACAGTCCTACGAATACGATGTCCTGATTATCGGCAGCGGCGCTGCCGGCCTTACCGTTGCCCTGAACCTTCCGGAGCATCTGCGCGTTTGCGTCATCAGCAAAGCCGAAATCAGTTCGGGAGCAACGCTCTGGGCTCAGGGAGGCATTGCCGCCGTTCTGGACGATACCGACTCGGTCGAGAACCACATCCAGGACACCCTGAATGCCGGCGGAGGACTGTGCCACGAGGACGCCGTCCGCTTTACCGTTGAACACAGTAAAGAGAGCATCCGATGGTTGATTGACTCCGGCGTGAAGTTTACCCGCCAGGACGACGGCGAAGATTACCATCTCACCCGGGAAGGCGGGCACAGCCATCGCCGGATCATCCACGCGGCCGACGCCACCGGCCATGCGGTCTCCACCACCCTGGCCGACCAGGCACGGGCGCGGCCCAACATCGACCTCAAAGCCGGCCGGGTGGCCGTTGACCTCATCACAAACCGGAAACTGGCCCTCCCCGGCAATCGCTGTGTCGGGGCCTACATTCTGAACCTTGAAGACAACCACGTGGAGCTGTTCCGGGCCAGATTCACCGTCATCGCCACCGGCGGCGCGTCCAAGGCCTATCGTTACACCACCAACCCCGACGGCGCTTCTGGTGATGGCATCGCAATGGCCTGGCGGGCCGGATGCCGGGTCTCAAACATGGAATTCAACCAGTTCCACCCCACCTGCCTCTACCACCCCCATGCCAAGTCGTTTCTTATTACCGAAGCGGTCCGGGGTGAAGGCGGTGTACTCCGGTTACCGGATGGCAGTCGCTTTATGGACCGGTTTGATGACCGGGCTGAACTGGCCCCCAGAGACATCGTCGCACGAGCGATTGACCATGAAATGAAACGCCTCGGCGCCGATCATCTGTACCTCGACATCAGTCACAAACCGGCCGATTTCATTAAACAGCATTTCCCAACCATTTATGAGAAATGCCTCGGGTTTGGCATCGACATCACCCGGGAATCCATTCCTGTGGTCCCGGCAGCGCACTATACCTGTGGCGGCGTGGTCAGTGACGAACGGGCACGAACCGACGTCAACCAGTTATACGTGGTTGGTGAAGCGGCCTTTACCGGCTTGCATGGCGCCAACCGCATGGCCAGCAACTCCTTGCTCGAGTGCCTGGTGTATGGCCGGGCTGCCGCTCAGGACATCGCCCGCCGGGAGGCCGACATTCCGCCTCCACCGTCCGCGCCCGACTGGGATGAAAGCCAGGTCCGGGATTCCGACGAAGACGTCATCATCTCCCATAACTGGGACGAGTTACGGCACTTCATGTGGGATTACGTCGGCATCGTCAGAACCACCAAGCGTCTCCAGCGGGCAAAACACCGGGTGGATCTTCTGTCCCGGGAAATCAGCGAGTTTTACAGCAACTACCGGGTTTCCAACGACCTGATCGAACTGCGCAACCTGGTCACCGTGTCCGATCTGATCATCTGCTCGGCTCTGCAGCGCAGGGAAAGCCGGGGTCTGCATTACACTCTGGACTACCCGGGGCTGCTGAACGATGCCCAGGATACCCTTCTGGTGCCAACCAACTACCGAACCCCGACGCCCTGAGTCAGGGCATCTTTCCGATTCAAAAGGCAGAATGACTATGTCCGAATCCAACACTTCTCAGGACCACACCGACTTTCACCGCCTGTGGTGGCACAGCCGCCGCGGCATGCTGGAACTGGACGTTCTTCTGCTTCCGTTCCTCGAAGAGGTATACCGGGATCTCGCGCCGGAAGACCAGGCCCGCTACCGCAAGCTGCTGAGCTGCGAAGACACCGACATGTTTGAATGGTTCATGCAACGCAGCAAACCGGACGATCCGGATCTTCGGCACATCGTTGACATGATCCTCAACCGTGTCCAGCCGGATTGAACTGACCCTGTCACCCTCCTGGTCAGCTGGCCTGCTGGCCTGCCTGCCCTGGGGCGGGCTGTCAGCGGCTGTTCTGACAGCAGGCCTGACAACGACACCGGCGGCCTGCGCGCTTCTGCCAGTCACTTTGTATCTCGGGTGGCAGGACTTCCGCCGCTGCGGCCTGCTGACAGGCCCCGGTGCCGTTACGGGCCTGACCGTCGAGGGTGACCGCCTTCACTGCGCTCTGGCCGACGGCCGTGAGCTGCCAGCGAGCATTCATGGCTGCAGCACCCTGGGCGCAACCTTCCTGGCCTTGAAAATACGGCCAACCGGCTCCAGATCCGCTGCCATGACAGCCATTCTGCTCGCCCCTTCCGGGCCACTTCGAGCCAATGTTTGCAAACAGGCCTTCCGAAGGCTGAGAATGTGGCTCCTGGTGGGGCCTGCCGCCATCACCCGCTGAACCAACATTTCATCCGGAGCTTTCGATGACCAACACCGAGACGCCACGTCACGCCAACCCGCACGGCTGGGCGAACCTGACAGACCGGGTTCTGGCCAGAATCAGTGGGCCAGGCGCAGATAAGTTTGTTCAGGGCCAGTTCAGCCAGAACGTCGATGAAGTGACCAGCGCCCAGTCTCTGCGAGCTGCTGCCAGCACCCCGAAAGGCAGAGCCTATTGCCTTACCCGGCTGGTGCGGGACGGTGAGGACCTTCTGATCGCTCTGGAACAGGAGATGGCCGAGGAGACAATTACGCACCTGAACAAATACCTGATGCTGTTCCGGGGCACCAGCCTTGAGCGCCTCGAGTCGGGCAGAGTCATTGGCCTGATGGGTTCAGAAACCGCCGAAGCCATCGCAGGCACCGCAGCCCGCGATCTGACACAGCCAGGACAACAGGCAGAAACGCCTCTTGGCTACCTGATACGCCTTGAGGACGACATTCATCAGCAAGCCCGCTACGAACTCTGGCAAATCACCGCAGACGGCACCGGCCTGCCCGCCACCGAGGCGTCGCTGCCAGACTGGCAGGCCTCCGAAATCCGAGCAGGGGTTCCCCACCTGACCCCCGCGACACGCGAAAGCTACGTACCGCAAATGCTCAACCTCCAGCACCTGCGGGGGATCCACTACAAAAAAGGCTGCTATACCGGGCAGGAAGTGATCGCACGAATGCATTTTCTCGGCCAGCTCAAAAAAAGCCTGTTCCGACTCGCCTTCTCGGGCATTGGTACTGCCCCCGACGCCGGAACCCGGCTGATCGTTGGCGACAAAGCCGTTGGTGAGGTAGTGAACGCGGTGCTGACCACCCCGCAAGGGGGCGAGATGCTGGCAGTCATTCGCCACGACTCAGCCAGCCAGCCACTGACGCTTGAAGGCGCCGACAACCTGAAGCTCACCGTACTTGACTTGCCCTACCCGGTACCGGAACGGGAAAAGCCAACCGGTGCGGATACATAAGTTGACAGGAAATACCGGAAAAATTTGCTATAAATTAAAACAGATACCGGTATTTACCCCGTGCTTGGGGCCTCCAGACAAGCGGAACCTAACTGACCATGGCCAATATTGTTGAAACCATCAAAACCGACCTGAAAGCAGCCATCGAGAACGACAAGCTGGTGCTTCCGACCCTGCCGGAAGTCGCGCTTCAGGTTCGGGACATCGCGGAGTCCGAAGATTCAGCCATTGCCGATCTGGTCAAAGTCATCAGCAACGACACCGCCCTGTCGGCCCGGATTATCAGAGTGTGCAACAGCCCCCTGTTCCGGGGCAGTCGCGCAATAGAAAACCTGAACATGGCTGTTAGCCGGCTTGGCATGGCATACACCAGCAATCTTGCCATGGGGCTGGCCATGGAACAGATGTTTCAGGCTACCTCTGACATGGTCGACAAGCGCTTGCGAACCACCTGGCAAACCAGCACGGAAGTGGCCGGCATCTGTCACGTACTGGCGCAACACTACACGCGACTCAAGGCCGATCAGGCCACCCTCGCCGGGCTGGTCCACCTGATCGGAGTCCTACCCATTCTGCGCTATGTCGAAGATCAGGATATTCAGATCAGCAGCATTATGCTCGACAACGTGATTGACGAACTGCACCCGGGGATTGGCTCACTGATCCTCAGAAAATGGGACTTCCCGAAAGAATTGCAGAACGTACCTCTGGAATACGCCAACTTCCAGCGCCACGTGCCATCAGCCGATTACGCCGATCTGGTCATGGTGGCAAACCTGCAACTGATCGCGGGTACCGATCATCCCTGGAATGAGATCGACTGGACAAAGATTTCAGCGTTCGACCGACTGGGGCTCGACCCGAACATCGACATGAGCGAGGAAGAAGACCTGAACGCCCAGATGGAAGCGGCAATGGCGTTACTACAGTAACCCCTGAACTCCCCAGGCATGCCCGCCAGGCGCCCACGAGGAAGCGCCTGGACCATCAGGACGTCACTTCTGGTATCTGGCGAGCAACTCAGCCTTATCAGGGAGCGCCCAATTGACGGGAGCCCTCCCCTGCTGCTGCAACCACTCGTTAGCCTTTGAAAAGTGCCGGCAACCGAAGAATCCACGGTACGCACTCAGTGGCGAGGGGTGAGGTCCCTCAAGAACCAGATGACGGTTCCGGTCAATGCGCTGCCCCTTCTTCCTGGCGTAGCTGCCCCACAACAGAAACACAACGTTGTGACGCTCCCGGTTGATCACTTCGATCACTTTGTCGGTAAACGTTTCCCAACCCTTACCCTGATGAGCCCCCGCACTGGATTGCTCAACCGTGAGTACGCTGTTAAGCAGCAGCACACCTTGTTCGGCCCATGGCTGCAGGCAACCATGGTCTGGCGGCGCAATATTCAGGTCCGTTTCGATTTCCTTGAAGATATTCACCAGCGACGGTGGCGGGGGGACCTGAGGCCGAACAGAGAAACACAGACCGTGGGCCTGCCCCGGGCCATGATAGGGGTCCTGGCCAAGGATCACTACGCTTACCTGATCCAGTGGAGTACTGTTCAGGGCGTTAAAGCAGTGGCTACTCGGTGGGTAAAGAACCTTGCCAGCCTGCTCCTCAGCTGCCAGGAATTCAGCCAGCTTCTGCATATAGGGCTGGCGGAACTCATCCGCCAGCCGCTCGCCCCAGCCTTGACCGGGCTTCAGTTGTTGAGCCAGTGCCTCGGCAGGGTGCATAAGGTTACTCGCTGTCCGGCTTTGTTTCGGCTTTGTGCTCAGGCCGCATGGCCGGGAACAGAATGACGTCACGGATAGATGGCGAGTCAGTCAACAGCATGGCCAGGCGATCGATACCAATGCCTTCCCCTGCGGTCGGCGGCAGACCGTATTCCAGGGCCATGACGTAGTCGTCATCGTAGAACATGGCCTCGTCATCACCCGCATCCTTCTCGGCAACCTGGGCCTGGAAGCGCTCAGCCTGATCCTCGGCATCGTTGAGCTCAGAGAACCCGTTCGCAATTTCCCGACCACCAACGAAGAACTCGAAGCGCTCGGTGACAAACGGATCGCTGTCTTTACTGCGGGCCAGAGGCGAAACTTCTTTCGGGTACTCGGTAATGAAAGTAGGCTGCATCAGGCGGTGCTCTGCCGTCGCTTCAAAGATTTCAATCTGAACCTTACCCAGGCCCCAGATGTCCTTTACCTGAATCCCGAGGTCTTTGGCCACAACCCGTGCCTGCGCATCGTCCAACAGCTGCTCCCGCGTGATGTCCGCGTTGTAGCGGAGGATCGCGTCCACCACTGTCAGACGCTCAAAGGGCTTGCCGAAATCGTATTCGACTGTTTCCTCGGTGCCGTCCTTCAGCGTGCGGGTATTGGTGACCAGCGTCGAGCCCAGCACCTTTTCAGTAATGGTGCGCAGCATGTCTTCGGTCAGATCCATCAGGTCATTGTAATCGGCATACGCCTGGTAGAACTCGACCATCGTGAATTCAGGGTTGTGACGCGTCGACAGGCCTTCATTGCGGAAGTTGCGGTTGATCTCAAATACCCGCTCAAATCCGCCTACCACCAAACGCTTCAGGAACAGCTCGGGCGCAATACGCAGGTACATATCAATGCCCAGCGCATTGTGATGGGTCACAAATGGCCGTGCGGTAGCCCCGCCCGGAATCACCTGCAGCATGGGCGTTTCCACTTCCATGAAGTCCCGCTCAGCGAAGTACTGTCGCATCACATTGATGATCTTGGAACGGGCATAAAATATCCGCCGGCTGTCCTCGTTCACCATCAGGTCGACATAGCGGTGACGATAGCGCGCTTCGGTATCGGTGAGGCCCTTGTGTTTCTCGGGCAGTGGGCGCAGGGATTTGGTGAGCAGGACATACTCATCCATGGTCACATAGAGATCCCCCTTGCCAGACTTGGACAAGGTTCCTCGCACTCCCACGATATCACCCAGATCCCAGTGCCGGGTGTCTTTCTGGACGTCTTTGGAGGCGTATATCTGGATGCGGCCAGTCATATCCTGAACCACCTTGAACGCCTTGCGGTCAAGCATCATCCGGCCGGCGATGGCCACTTTGATCCCCAGACCCTCCAGCTCTTCCTTGGTTTTATTCCCGTATTCTGCCTGCAATTC
The DNA here is from genome assembly GCF_000421165.1 of Marinobacter daepoensis DSM 16072. Classification (GTDB taxonomy): domain Bacteria; phylum Pseudomonadota; class Gammaproteobacteria; order Pseudomonadales; family Oleiphilaceae; genus Marinobacter; species Marinobacter daepoensis. The sequence continues at coordinate 879,687 of NZ_ATWI01000008.1, read as the reverse complement.
GGCAGCGGTGGCATCCCGGCGGAAGTCGTTAGGAAACGGATTGCCCTGCTCACGCAACGCAGCCAGTTTGGCGCGGCGCTCGGCAATCAGCTTGTTGTCCTCATGCTGTGCGGCGTTCTGAGTCTGTTCAGTCATCTTGGCTCACTAAAGAAGTCGGAATGATCCGGTGTGGTTTGGGTGGCGCTGCTTACAGCGCCATCTTCAGACTGGCTTCAATAAACTTGTCGATGTCACCATCCAATACCGACTGGGTATTGCTGGTTTCCACCTTGGTGCGCAGATCTTTGATCCGGCTGTCATCCAGCACGTAAGAGCGGATCTGGCTGCCCCAGCCGATATCAGACTTGGCGTCTTCGGCTTTCTGCTTCTCTTCGTTGCGCTTCTGCATTTCATGCTCGAAGAGCTTGGCCTTGAGTTGTTTCATGGCCTGGTCTTTGTTCTGGTGCTGACTCCGACCCGCCTGACAGGCCACCACAATCCCGGTGGGATTGTGGGTCAAACGAACGGCAGATTCCGTTCGGTTAACGTGCTGACCACCAGCACCGGAGGCACGATAGACATCCACCCGCAAATCGGCCGGGTTGATTTCAATGTCAAAGCTGTCGTCCACTTCCGGCGACACAAACACCGAGGAAAACGAGGTATGACGGCGATTGCCCGAATCAAACGGCGACTTCCGAACCAGACGGTGAACGCCAGTCTCGGTGCGCAGCCAACCGTAGGCGTAGTCGCCCTGAATGTGGACCGTGGCACTCTTGATGCCCGCCACTTCCCCTTCCTGCAGCTCAACAATTTCAGCCTTGAAGCCCCGGCGCTCGGCCCACCGCAGATACATCCGCAGCAGCATGTTGCCCCAGTCCTGAGCTTCGGTACCGCCGGAACCGGCCTGGATATCCAGGTAGGCATTGTTGGCGTCCATTTCTCCAGAGAACATGCGACGGAATTCAAGCTTTTCGAGTTCACCGTCAAGACCTTCGAGGTCCGTTTCAATTTCCCGGACGGTGCCCTCGTCGTCCTCTTCCACGGCCATGTCGAGCAGACTCTCGGCGTCGCTCAGACCGTTGGTGAGGTTGTCGATGGTCTTAACAATCAGCTCAAGATCAGAGCGTTCTTTACCCAGACTCTGGGCTCGCTCGGGATCGTCCCAGACGGTAGGAAGTTCCAGCTCCCGCTCTACTTCAACCAGTCGCTCACTACGGTGATCGTAGTCAAAGATACCCCCTCAGCGCTTCAGTGCGCTCGCGAAGCTCTTTGATCTTCGTCACTATGGGATTAATTTCCATGAAACCTTGTCTCGCGTTGTAAAATGATGCGATAAAAACAGAGGGCGGATTCTACCGGAATTTACGCGCTAAATCAGCTGTTCCTTGCGTAGAGCACACACCCTGAAATCCACCTGAGTGCCAAAACCTCAGCCCAGCGGCTCCAGATAATCTACCAACAACTGAAGGTTCGTACGCCCCCGAAAGGTATTGGCATCGGGCTTATAAACCACCCGCGCCCCACTCCGGGTAAAATCAGGCACCTCAGGCCCGGTATTGAAAGCAATTCCATCAATGATGCCACCCCCCTCTACCGGCTGCAGCACCAGTTTCAGATGGTTCTCTCCCACAATGCGCTGACTCACCACCCGGAACTCGCCATCAAACACCGGCTCAGGGAAGTGCTGCCCCCAGGGGCCTGCGCGCTTCAGCAGATAAGCGGTGTCCAGATTGAGTTCGGCCGGGGCGAGCGGGCCATCGGTGACGATGGCGGCTTCGAGATCTTCCGCTTTCAACGTGTCGCGTACAGCCTGATCAAAGGCATTGCTGAAGACATCCAGATCACCCCGGGCAATGGTCATACCCGCCGCCATGGCGTGACCACCGTATTTCTTTATCAGGCCCGGATGCCTGGCATCCACCACCGCCAAAGCATCGCGGATGTGCAAACCCGGGATGGAACGGGCCGACCCCTTGAGGTGCTCGCCATCATCATCGGGCGCGAAGGCAATGGTGGGCCGGTGAGTTTGCTCACGAACCCTCGCAGCCAGGATGCCGATAACCCCCTGGTGCCAGTCCTGATCAAACAGAGCCAGGCCCCAGGGCAGCCCCTCAATATCCAGGGACATGGACGCCAGCAAGTCCTGAGCCTGGGCCTTCATATCCTTTTCAATACTGCGGCGCTCGCGGTTGAAGTTATCCAGATCCCGGGCCAGCCTGAGCGCCTCATCCCGGCTGTCGGCCAGCAGGCAGGCAATGCCGATACTCATATCATCCAGGCGCCCTGCTGCATTCAGGCGCGGACCAACCACAAAGCCAAGATCGGTGGCGCTGATCTCGGTGTAATCCCGGCCCGCCACTTCAAGCAACGCGAGAATGCCCGGGCGTGCTTCGCCCTTACGAATCCTGCGGATACCCTGCTCGACAAAAATCCGATTATTGTGGTCCAGCGGCACAACGTCAGCGACAGTCCCCAGGGCCACCAGGTCCAGCAGCGTCCCCAGATTGGGCTGCGGGCCCGGCAACAGATGCTGATCCCGCAAATGCTTGCGCAGCGCCGTAAGCACGTAGAACATCACACCAACACCGGCCGCATTTTTACTCAGAAACGGGCAGCCGGGCTGGTTCGGATTAACGATGGCATCAGCCTCCGGCAACACCTCCCCGGCCAAGTGGTGGTCGGTTATAACCACCCGGATTCCCAGCGCCTGAGCAGCCCGCACACCCTCTACGGCCGAAATACCGTTATCCACCGTGATCAGCAGATCGGGAACATCACCCTCCTCCTGCAAACGGTGAATAATGCCGGGGGTGAGCCCATAACCATCCGAGAACCGACTGGGCACCCTGAAGTCAAGGTCAGAGACACCCAGCATAGATAGCCCAAGCATCGCAACGGCGGTACTGGTCGCCCCATCGGCATCGAAGTCTCCGAGCACCATCACCCGCTGTTTCCGGACAACGGCATCCGTCAGCAACTCAACGGCGCGATCAATGCCGCGCAACTGCATTGGCGACGCCAGACAGCTCAGCGTGTACTGAAGCTGCTCGTCGGATTCGACACCACGGGCAGCGTACAGACGCCGGAGGATAGGAGGCAGGTTCTGTCCCCAGCCCGCCAATTCAGGCGGCTGGGGACGACGCAGGATCTTTTTAGGAATCATGCCGGATCAGGCATTTTTCCAATGACTGGCAATAAAGTTCTGAACGTCGGACACGCTATTGTCGAGAACGGTATAACGCTCGTCCCGCTCAAACAGGTCGGCCATGTGAGCCGGCAAATCCGGTTTCACACTCAGGCCGGACTCTGCAATGGCATCCGGGAATTTGGCCGGGTGCGCAGTCCCCAGAGTAATCATGGGCACAGCGGAATCGCGGCGACAGTTACGCGCAGCCCGAACGCCAATGGCGGTGTGCGGGTCGAGCAGGTATTCGTTCCGTTCGTAGACTTCGCGAATGGTGTCGCACGTGGTCTGATCATCCACAGCATCGCTATCAAACAGCTTCCGGGCGTGCTTCCAGCGGTACTCCTCAATGCTCACCGGGCCTTTGGCCGCATTTTCCAGCAGCGTCCTGACCGCGACTCCGTCACGACCATGCAGATCAAACAACAGGCGCTCGAAGTTGCTTGAGACCATAATGTCCATACTAGGCGACAAGGTGTGCTCAAGCTGATGCTGCTCATATTTGTTGCCACTCATGAAACGATGCAGGATATCGTTTCGGTTGGTCGCTATGACCAACTGACTGATCGGCAATCCCATTTTCTTCGCGAGGTAACCCGCAAAAATATCACCGAAGTTGCCGGTAGGTACTGAGAACGCCATGCTGCGATCCGGACCACCCAGCGCCAGCGAGGCCTGGAAGTAGTAGACGATCTGAGCCATGATCCGGGCCCAGTTGATGGAATTCACCGCCGCCAGTTGGGTTTTGCCACCCAGGAAGGACTGGTTACCGAAGCTTTCCTTCACCATGCGCTGGCAGTCGTCAAAGTTACCTTTGACTGCGATGTTATGGATGTTGTCGCCCTGAACCGTGGTCATCTGTCGGCGCTGAACTTCCGAGACCCGCTGGTGCGGGTGCAGGATAAAGATATCGACGTGTTCGCAGCGCCGACAACCTTCAATCGCAGCAGACCCGGTATCACCGGAGGTCGCACCCATGATCACGACATGCTGTTTGCGCTTCGCCAGCACATAGTCCAGCAGGCGCCCTAGCAACTGAAGGGCAAAATCCTTGAACGCCAGGGTCGGCCCCCGGAACAGCTCCATGACCCACTCATTGGTGTCGAGCTGAACCAGCGGTGCCACTGCCTGATGACTGAACACGCTGTAGGTTTCTTCCAGCATTTTACGGAAGTCATCGGCAGGGATCGCCCCCTCAACAAAGGGGTACATGATCTTGTAGGCCAACTCGGCATAGGAAATGCCGCGCCAACTGCGAATCTCTTCCAGACTGAAATGTGGCAACGATTCAGGTACATACAGGCCGCCATCTGTAGCCAGCCCGGTTAAAAGAACGTCTTCGAAACCAAGAGCGGGAGCTTCACCCCGTGTACTGATGTATCTCACGTGTGCCACCTGTCAGTTAAAGTTTTCAGCGCGAATGCGAATAACCTTGCCATCAACATCCGCCAGGGATTCCATCTCCTCGATGGCCAGATTCATCTGACGCTCCTGGACGGTGTGAGTCAGGATGATCACCGGAATCCGACCATCCTTGAATTCGGACTCTTTCTGCATGATCGACTCAATATTGATGCCATGCTCACTGAGAATTGCCGCAATTTTCGCCAACACACCAGGATGATCAAAAGCCTGAATACGCAGATAATAAGCGGACTGCACATCTTCCATCGGCAACACCGGAAGATCCTCAAGGGCGTCCGGAGTAAAGCCCAGGTAAGGCACCCGCTGGCGGTTGTCGCTGGCAACCGCGCGGGCCACATCGACCACATCGGCAATCACCGCCGAGGCGGTGGCTTCATCACCAGCCCCGGGGCCGTAATACATTGTCTGCCCAACGGCATCTCCATCAACCAGAACCGCGTTGAGCACACCATCAACCTGGGCGATCAGATGACTCTGAGGCACCAGCGTTGGATGCACCCGAAGCTCGATACCCTCTTCCCGGCGACGGGCAATCCCCAGGTGCTTGACGCGATACCCTAGCAACTCAGCATGGGTAATGTCGTAGGGCGTAATGCCAGAGATACCTTCGGTGTAGCCTTTTTCAAATTGCAGGGGAACACCAAAGCCGGAGGCCGCAAGAATGGTCAGCTTGTGAGCCGCATCAATACCTTCCACGTCGAACGTCGGGTCGGCCTCAGCGTAGCCCAGAGCCTGAGCTTCCCTGAGCACCTCTCCGAACTCCCGCCCCGCACGCATTTCGGTCAGGATGTAGTTACCGGTGCCATTGATGATGCCGGCAATGGTGTCGATACGGTTGGCAGCCAACCCCTCCCGAACGGATTTGATCACCGGAATTCCGCCAGCCACGCCGGCCTCATAGGCAACCACGACACCGGCTTTTTCAGCAGCACTGAATATTTCGTTGCCGTGCACCGCGATCAGCGCTTTGTTGGCAGTTACAACATGCTTGCCATTCGCGATGGCGGCGAGCACAAGCTCTTTGGCGGCATCGTAGCCACCGATCAACTCCACCACGATATCAATCTCAGGATCGTTCACCACATCGTAGACATCAGTACTGAAAGGAACATCACCCAGATCAAGATCATCTCGGCTGCGGCGGCTCGCCACCCGGGTAATTCGGATATTGCAGCCTGCACGACCCGCAATAATCGCCGCGTTGCGAGTCAGGACATTGAATGTACCGCCGCCGACGGTTCCCAGTCCGCAAATTCCGACACTGACGTCTTTCAAGCTCTCACCTCTGATCCCGATGGGGTGCTGATGGGTTGCAATAAGGGGGCATAGTATACCGGTTCAGGGCTCGCTGAATAAGCCCTGAACCGACCAGGTTTCCAACAAAGAAAAAGGAAGCAGACGCGATTAAAGCAGCCCCAGACCCTCAGCAAGGTTGCGGGCCGGCACATACCCCCGGATCATGTTGCCATCTTCCAGCAGGATCGCAGGTGTTCCGGTAACACCCACCATACCCCCAAGACGATACTGCTCAGCTACCGGGTTCTCACAGCTTGCCTGGTCAACCGCCCGGCCACCCTTGGCAGCATCCATGGCTTTCTGCTGATCTTCGGCACACCAGACCGAAACATATTTGTTAAACGACGCAGTATTCGGACCAGAACGGGGGAAGGCATAGTAGTTAACCGTAATGCCGTAATCATTCAACTGAGGCACTTCATCGTGCAGCTTTCGGCAGTAAGGGCAGTCAATATCCGTAAACACGTCAATCACGGCTTTTTCCTCACCTTTCGCCGGGTAGGAGATAATACCTCTACCTCCAAATTCATCCATCTGTACCTTGCGCCCACCTGCCCGTGATTCTTCGGTGACATTCGCAATGCCACTCTCGGTGATTTTCAGGAGGTCGCCAGTCAGCAGATAGGTACCATCCTCTGTGGTATAGATCGTGTCACCATTATTGCTCTGAACTTCGTACAGCCCTTTGGCTTCCGACGCCCGGACCGCACCGACCTTCAGGCCAGGCACAGCATCAGTCAGACGCTTGGCAATGCGATCTTCGACCTCGCCCGCCTGAGACACCGCCCCCCAGGACAACGACAGCAAAACTCCGAGGGACACAGCTACGGATTTCATGTTCATGAGCGAAAATTACTCCTGTCAGTTTAGGTAGTGTCTGCGACACCGGAATGTTTATTTAGTTCAGCCACCGCCGACCCCGGAGTCAACCTCTGGGGTGATGAGCCCGATGAAGATCCTGCAATCTCTGACGGGCAACGTGCGTGTAGATCTGGGTTGTGGACAAATCGGAATGCCCCAGCAACATCTGAACAACTCGCAAATCGGCGCCATGATTCAAGAGGTGCGTTGCGAACGCATGGCGGAGGGTATGCGGGGACAAAGGCCGGGTAACGCCGCTTCGGGCAGCATAATGTTTGATCCGATACCAAAAAGCCTGCCGAGTCATACAGGTGCCCCGATTTCCCGGAAACAACGCATCACTAACCCTGCCACGCAGCAGTTCAGGCCGGGCTTCGCGCAAGTACCGTAAAAGCCAGTCAACGGCCTCTTCACCCAGAGGCACCAGGCGCTCCTTGTCGCCCTTACCAAAAACCCGGATCACCCCCTGACGCAGATTCACCTGATCAACCATCAACCCGGTCAGCTCAGAGACCCGCAGCCCACAACCATAAAGAATCTCGAGCATGGCACGGTCCCGCTGCTCCACCGGCACCTCCGGATCGGGCTCCGCCAATAAAGATTCAACGTCAGCCTCCGTCAGCGTATCCGGCAAGCGCCGGGGCAATTTAGGACCATCAATCCTTAAGGTTGGATCCGCCCCAATCAAACCTTCCCGCAAAAGGAAACGGTAAAAACGACGGATCCCGGACAATCGCCGCGCCGCCGTAGTGGCCTTCAACCCATCCGATAAGCCCTGAGACATCCAGGCAAGCAGATTCAGCCGCTGAGCCTGAGCAAGGGTCGGCGAGCCCGGCTGCTGACACAACCACTCCGCCAGTCGACGGAGATCGTTGGCGTAGGCCTCTCGGGTTTTCTCCCCCAGCCCATCCTCCAGCCAGACAGTTTCACTGAAACGCTCGATTAGCTGATTATCTTCCGGCCCCACACCCGCCTCTTTGCCCAACCTACTCAGGCAGGCATTAAACCATAAAAAAAGCAGCCCCGAGAGGCTGCTTTTTTTCAACTGACGCAAATGCTGACTCAGTTAAGCTTTTCCTTGATACGAGCCGCCTTACCAGACAGGTCGCGCAGGTAGTAAAGCTTGGCCTGGCGCACATCACCACGACGCTTCACGCTAACGCTGTCGATCAGCTTGGAGTAAGTCTGGAAGGTACGCTCCACACCCACGCCGTAAGAAATCTTACGAACGGTGAAGGAAGAGTTCATGCCACGGTTGCGCTTACCAATAACCACGCCTTCGAACGCCTGCAGACGCTCACGGTTGCCTTCAGTTACGCGAACCTGAATAACCACAGTATCACCCGGCGCAAAAGCAGGGATTTCCTTGGTCATCTGTTCTGTTTCAAGTTGACTGATGATGTTGTTCTTGCCGCTCATCGTAATGCTCCTGATACCCAATCTTTCAATGCCCTGATCACTCAGAGGCACCCGGTTCGTTCAAAATTTCGTCCAGCAACTGACGCTCTTCATCCGTAAACACCCGCTTTTCAAGCAGGTCGGGGCGTCGCTCACTGGTTCGCCTCAACGATTCTTTCAATCGCCAACGCCGGATCTGTTCATGGTGACCGCCCAAAAGAACTTCCGGCACCGCCTGACCTTCGTAAACCTCGGGCCGGGTATAGTGCGGACAATCCAGCAACCCATCGGCAAAGGAGTCCTGCTCTGCCGACTGCGCATGACCCAGCGCTCCGGGGATGAGGCGTGTTACCGCATCAATTACAGCCATCGCCGCCAGCTCACCGCCCGAGAGAACAAAATCCCCAAGGGAGACCTCCCGGTCGACTTCCGCCGCTATCAGGCGCTCATCCACACCCTCATAACGACCGGCAACGAGAATCAGCTGCTCTTCTGCAGCGAGGGACTCCACCACCGACTGGTCCAGCCTTTCGCCCTGAGGCGACAGATAGACCACGCAGGCCTTGCCGGGTGCCGATGCCCTGGCCGCCTGAATAGCATCCCTGAGAGGCTGAATTTTCATCAGCATTCCAGGACCGCCACCGTACGGCCGGTCATCAACGGTGCGATGCCGGTCGTGGGTATAGTCCCGCGGGTTCCAGTACCTGAAAGTCAGCAGACCCTCACGAACAGCCCGACCGGTAACCCCGTAATCCGTCACCGCAGAAAACATATCCGGGAACAGACTGACTGCGCCAATCCACACCCGTCAGAACTCCGGATCCCAGTCAACCACCATGCGGCCGCCGTCCAGATCTACCTTTTGGACAACCTGGTCCGGCAGATAAGGAACCAACCGCTCGCGCTGATCGATGGAGCTCGCTGTAGCGCGCACCACCAGGACATCATTGGAGCCTGTTTCCAGCAGATGATGCACCTTGCCCAGGCACTCATCTTCAACCGTGAAGACATCCAGCCCTTCCAGCTGATGCCAGTAAAACTCCCCGTCGGGAAGCTCAGGCAACTGCTCGGTTGGGACCCGGATCTCTGCTCCACCATAGGTGCGAGCCACTTCACGATCATCAACACCTTTAAGCCTGACGACGATCCCCTGCCCTTGGCGGCGACCCTCCTCAAGCTTTACAGGGATACGCTTACCGTCCAGAAGCAACGTCCAGTCACGGTAGTTCAGTATCCCTTCTTTCGGGTCCGTATAAGAGAAGACCTTAAGCCACCCCTTAACTCCGAACACCGAGGTGATCCGGCCGATCACAGTTTCCTGCGAATGCTGCGTCATGCCTTTACAACCCCGGTACAGATAATGCTATTACTCAGCGACCTTCAGCAGCTGGGCAACTCGCTCGCTGGTCTGTGCACCCTGGCCCAGCCAGAACTCAACGCGCTCACGGTTAACGCGCAGGCGCTCTTCCTGACCACGGGCGATCGGGTTAAAGAAACCAACACGCTCAATGAAGCGACCGTCACGGGATTTACGGCTGTCAGTGACTGTCAGATGGTAGAACGGGCGCTTCTTGGAGCCGCCACGAGCCAAACGGATTGTTACCATTTCGACCAATATCCTGTTCTGTTGTACGAACTTTGTACGATTCCCGCCGCGCTAATTAGCATCTGACGGGAAGACCCATACTCGAAAGGGGCGCTATTCTATGCCAAAAAAGCGCCAATGAAAACAGGGAAACCATCGGTTTCCCCATTTTATGTGTAAGGCTTTTCACATACGGCCAAATGGAGGCATGCCTCCACCACCGCCGGGGGGCATCATACCACCCATGCCACGCATCAGGTTAGCCACCCCACCCTTTTTGCCAAACTTCTTCATCATCTTCTGCATCTGCTTGTGCTGCTTCAACAGACGATTCACATCCTGGATCTGAGTGCCGGAGCCTGCCGCAATGCGACGCTTCCGGGCATTATTGATAACATCCGGATAGCGACGCTCTTTGGGCGTCATAGAGCAGATAATCGCCTCCATCTGGCCCACCGACTTGTCATTCACCTGAGCCTGCGCCATCTGGGCCATCTGCCCCATGCCCGGCAGCTTGTCCAGCAAACCACCGATCCCACCCATATTTTTCATCTGCTGGAGCTGATCACGGAAATCCTCCAGATCAAACCCCTTACCCTTTTTGATCTTTTTGGTGAGCTTCTCGGCTTTCTTCTTGTCCAGCTTACGCTCAGCTTCCTCAATCAGGGACAGCACATCCCCCATGCCGAGAATCCGGGAGGCCACACGGTCCGGGTGGAACGGCTCCAGAGCATCGGTCTTTTCACCAACCCCAAGGAACTTGATCGGCTTACCCGTAATATGGCGCACTGACAACGCTGCACCACCGCGCGCATCACCATCCGTCTTCGTCAGCACGACACCGGTCAGCGGCAGGGCATCATTAAAGGCCTTGGCCGTATTCGCCGCGTCCTGGCCCGTCATGGAATCCACCACAAAAAGGGTTTCCACCGGGTTCACCGCCTTATGCAGGCGACCAATCTCCCCCATCATCTGCTCATCAACATGCAAACGACCGGCGGTATCCAGAATGACAACATCTACATGCTTGCGTCGGGCCGCTTCAATCGCGCCATTCGCAATATCAACAGGGTCCTGCTCGATTGTGCTCGGGAAGAACTCGACACCCACTTCGCTGGCCAGGGTTTCCAGCTGCTTGATCGCTGCGGGACGATAAATATCAGCACTCACCACCAGCACCGACTTTTTCTCCCGCTCTTTCAGAAAACGGGACAGCTTGGCCACCGTTGTGGTCTTACCCGCGCCCTGAAGACCCGCCATCATGATCACCGCAGGTGGGCGAGTGGCCAGGTTCAACGACTCGTTGCCCGCACCCATCACCCGCTCCAGCTCCTGCTGGACCACTTTTACAAACACCTGGCCCGGAGTCAGGCTGCGCTGAACCTCCTGTCCAATCGCCCGCTGACGAACACCTTCAATAAAGGCCTTTACCACCGGCAAGGCGACGTCCGCCTCAAGCAGCGCCATACGCACTTCACGGAGCGTATCCTTGATATTGTCGTCCGTCAGGCGCGCCTGACCCGAGATCTTGCGCAAGCTACCGGATAGTCGATCCTGGAGATTCTCAAACATGTTGCTCTTCCGTACCCCGGAGAATTTGTTCACACAGATCAAGAAGGCAGCCACGCCTGCTTGATTCCTGTTGCATAATCGCGACATTATACCCAGACTACGGAGCCTCTGAACAACTCCGCGCCGATTTCACTTCATCAGGCAACACGATTAAGGATGTCATGGGAACGCTGATTCTCGCGGTTACCGCACTCTTCCTCTACAGCGTTGGGACCGCGCTTCAGGCCCTTCATTTCCGAGGCAAAGTGCAGAGCAACCTCGCCGTAACAACGCTTATTGGCGTACTGGCCCTGATTGGGCACGGCCTGCTGATTGCCCAGACGGTTCATCTGGATGGCGGATTTGACTTCAGCTTTTTCAAAAGCTCCGTCCTGATTTCCTGGCTGATCGTTTTCCTGCTTCTGGGGCTGAACCTGAACAAACCGGTTCAAAGCCTGTTTATTGCCGCCTACCCGATTGCCGCTCTGACGATCGTCATGGCGCTGGTCACTCACACCCCTTCCCGCCTGGTGCCGGAAGAAAGCTACGGTATGCTGTCCCACATCGCCCTGTCAGTCACAGCCTACAGCCTGTTCTCCCTGGCCGCCCTGCAAGCTGTTTTACTGTACGTGCAGAACCGCCAGCTAAAACGCAACTACAACAGCTTGCTGGTGAGAAATCTTCCGCCACTGCAAACCATGGAATCCCTGCTGTTTGAAATGGTCTGGGCTGGCGTCGTCCTGCTGGTCCTGGCCATCGTGACCGGCGCCTTGTTTATTGAGGACCTGTTTGCTCAGGATCTGGCTCACAAAACCATTTTCTCGTTGCTGTCCCTGCTGGTCTTTGTCGGCCTGCTGGTTGGCCGATACACCAAAGGCTGGCGAGGCATCACAGCCAGCCGCTGGACCCTGGCGGGCTGCGCACTCCTCATGCTGGCCTTTTATGGCAGCAAATTTGTCCTCGAACTCGTGTTCCACCGAGGTCTCTGACGCCGGAACCAGACACCTTCTGACCAATCCGGCTTGACACTGATTACAGTGAAACCCTATTTTCGCAGCTTGTCATCAACACAAGGATCCCTCTCTTGAACGAAACATCGCTTGCTGCGCTGTTTATCCTTCTTGTCGGACTGATCATCCTTTCTGCGTTTTTCTCCAGCTCCGAAACGGGAATGATGTCCCTTAACCGCTACCGCCTGAAACACATGGCGAAAACCGGGCACAAGGGCGCACGCCGGGCACAGGGATTGCTCAACCGCACCGATCAACTGATCGGCGTCATCCTGATTGGCAACAACTTCGTCAACATTTTCGCCTCCTCCATTGCCACCGTGATCGCCATCCGACTCTGGGGAGATGCCGGCATCGCCATCGCCACGGTGCTGCTGACCATCGTCATTCTGATTTTCGCAGAGGTCACCCCAAAAACGCTTGCAGCGTTGTTTCCTGAAAAAATCGCCTTCCCCGCCAGCCACATCCTTGGCCCTCTGCTGAAGCTGCTCTACCCGCTGGTCTGGACCGTCAATCTGTTCACAACCGGCATCCTCCGACTGCTGGGAATTTCTTCGGCACAGGCTTCCGAGGACCACCTCAGTCGCGAGGAGCTTCGAACCGTCGTGAATGAAGCCGGCGCCCTGATACCCGCCCGACACAAGGACATGCTGGTCAGCATTCTGGACCTGGAGAACGTGACCGTAACCGACATCATGGTGCCCAGGAACGAAGTTGTGGGCATCGATCTGGACGATGACACCGACACTATCCTGCGCCAACTGCGAAACAGCCAACACACTCGCCTCCCTGTTTTCAAAGGCGACATCAACAACATCCAGGGAATACTGCACCTGCGAAGCGCGGCCCGATTGCTGCAAGAGCCCGAGATCAATAAAGCCATGATCATGCAATTGTGCCAGGAACCCTATTTCATCCCCGAAAGCACAGCACTGAACACCCAACTGCTGAACTTCCAGAAAGCCAAACGCCGGTTCGGCATGGTGGTCGATGAATACGGCGACGTCCTGGGGCTGGCCACCCTTGAAGATATCCTCGAAGAGATCGTTGGTGAGTTTACAACGGATTACGCTGCAACCTCTCCCGACATCATTCCTCAGGAGGATGGCACGCACATCATCGATGGCAGCGCGGCGGTACGGGCCATAAACAAGACGCTGGAGTGGGATCTGCCAACAGATGGACCGAAAACACTGAACGGCCTGATCACCGAAACCCTGGAAAATATTCCAGACACCAACGTCTGCCTCAAGGTGAACGGCTATCGCATCGAAGTCCTGCAAATCAAGGATAACGTTGTCAAAGCCGCGATCGTTCACCCTAAAACCAGGAAAAAGCGCTCCAGAAGTTTATAATTCTGCACTCCGGTTGGCGTTTATTCATGTTAATGTGGCGCAAAATGCGCTAAATTTACCGAATAATCAGAAGACACAAGAATCGAGCTCGGTCATGTATCCGGTTGAGGCGTAAACAGGAGTCGGCCATGAATAAGCAGTCCGGCATACATTACCTCCGCGAGCACAGGGAAGCGGCAAGCACTCGACCGGTTCCTGCGGAGGTGACCCGCATCCGCGACACCGTCGTTGCGGGTTTAGGTGATTTGCTGCAGGGAGCCTTCGACGCTGTCGACGACTCCCTATTTGAGCTGGCAAACAATGCCCGCAGCAATAATGAGCAGAATCGTTATTTTGAAGCCATGCGCGAGATCAGAATCAAGCGCAAGGGCGTAGAGCGCCATTTCCAGAATACCGTCGCTCAGTTTTTTGCCCACCCCCCCCATGCCGGCCAGCTTCAGGCCGCCGAAACCAGTCCGCCGACCAGCGCCGACACTCTCTCGCTCGTTGGAAACGACGACCTGGAAGAGCAGGTCGCGTTCAATGCCATGACAACCAAGGCAAAGGCACATTTTCAGGGGCCCCTGCTGCAGTTACAGGCACGGTTTACCGAAATTTACCCGGACGCCAGCGAAGAAAACCCCATTAACCCGATCGCCCCCGAACATCTGTGCAGCGCCTTCACCGAAGCGATTCAGGCTCTGGATATCCAGATTCGCGAGCGACTGATTCTACTCAAGCAGTTTGATCGCTACGTCATCTCCAACCTGGGCATGTTGCTGGATGAAGCCAACCGGATTCTGATTCAGGCTGGCGTTATTCCCAATTTCCGATATCACGGCAAGAAGAGCCCATCTCCGACCTCTCATGCCGGAACAGACAGTGGCGAATCAGCAGATCCGGCCCAATCATCTGATCAACGCCCGGAAGACACGGCATTGTTTGACCAGATCCGGCAGATGCTGGCCATGCAGCGTTCCAACGCCGGCATGGCACCGCGCAGCGCCGATCCGTCGCTCAGGGTGATCGGCGGCCGGGAATTGGCCGATATGCTCAGCGCTATCCCCATTCAGCAGAACTGGTCTGAAACCGACGACCTGAGCACCGGAGAACCCCTTACGGTCGATCTTCGTCAGGTGGTACAGCAACTGCTGGCTCAAGCCGACGCTCAGGATGGCCGGAAACCCGCACTCAATGAAGTAGACGAAGACCTGATCAACCTGGTCTCGATGCTGTTTGAGTTCATTCTTGACGACTACAACCTGTCAGCACCGGTTCAGGTGCTGATTAGCCGTCTTCAGATCCCGATTCTGAAAGTGGTCATCAAAGACAAGGGCTTTTTCAGCAAGGCCACGCACCCGGCCCGAAAGCTCCTGAACTCGCTGGCCCGTGCGGGCATTGGCTGGAGCAGCAGTGATGAAAAAACCCGGGATAAGCTGTATGGCCAGATTCACAATGTGGTGCAGCGGATACTGAACGAGTTTGACGGAGACATCCAACTGTTTGAGACGCTCAACGAAGAATTCGAACAATTTCTGGAACGGGAAAACCGAAAAGCCTCTCTGGTCGAGCAGCGAACCCGCGAATCAGAACGTGGCCGTATCAAATCCCAGAAAGCACAGGAAGAAGTCGACCGTCTGCTGAAAGCGAAAGTTGCCCGCTACCACCTGCCCGAACCGATCACCGACATCCTGATGAACGGCTGGAGCCGGGTGATGTTCCTGGCGTACCTCAAAGACGATACCGAGCACCGCTGGCACGAGACTGCACGAGTCGTTGATGACCTGATCTGGTGTCTGCACCCGCACGAGGAAGACGAGGAGCGCGATCAATGGGTACGGGTTGTGCCCGGGCTCCTGAAATCGCTGCGCGCAGGCCTTGAGGAGGTGTCGTACAACGCTACCCGCCTTGACCAGATGATGGGGCAACTCAAGCACGAACTGGCAGAAGCCTTCCGCACCAACGCAGCCATTGAAGCCCGTCAGGAACCGAAGTCGGACACGGCGGAAGACAGCCCGGCGGCCCACCCAACGGCGATCGAGCGGCAACAGGAACTGGAAGACGCCACCATCGCCGAGTACATTGCCAAGCTTGATAATATTGAGATCGGCAACTGGGTGGAATTCCGGCTGGTTAACGGCACCAGCTTCCGGTGCAAACTGTCCGCGATCATCGAAGAGGCGGATTGCTTTGTGTTCGTCAACCGGATGGGACTCAAGGTGATTGAGAAAACGCGCGTTGAGCTGGCCCATGAAATGCGCCGGGGCCGCCTGACTTTACTGGAGCAAGGTGCGCTGATAGACCGGGCCCTCAACGCAGTCGTGGGCAACCTGCGCACTAAAACTGCCTGAGATTGATGACCGGCACAGGAACACAAGCTCCTGCTATGCCAGCCACCTACAGGCTGGCGCTCGCCGTATCAATCGCCGTTCTGGCCCACACACTGATACTGGCAGGGCTCCCTTCCCCAACGAGGGAGGAAGCCCTGCCACTGCCTCACCGACTGGTCTTCACCCTCTCCAGCCCGGCAACAGAACCCTCCCCAGAGGGCTCTGAAGCCAGCCACCACCCCCGCTCAGGACTCCCGGAGCACACCGCCCCAGCAACCGAACCTGTTGTGACTACCCGGCCCCCACTTCATCGGGCACCCCCTAAACAGGACACACCATCACCAACACCCCGACAACAAGCGAGCGACCGCCCCCAAACCCCAAAGGTGACGTCACCGGCGGCTCAGGCTTCTCAGTCCAGCTCTCTCGCCACCTCAACACCAGGCAACGCACCGGACCCCATTCAGCGAATCAGCA
Organism: Marinobacter daepoensis DSM 16072; assembly: GCF_000421165.1. Taxonomy (GTDB): domain Bacteria; phylum Pseudomonadota; class Gammaproteobacteria; order Pseudomonadales; family Oleiphilaceae; genus Marinobacter; species Marinobacter daepoensis. The sequence continues at coordinate 863,254 of NZ_ATWI01000008.1, read as the reverse complement.
ACTCGCCAACGGAACAAGACCCCTATCTGATCAAACTCGCCACCCACCTGGCGGAAAAGCTTGAGCATCGTCGAGTACCAGCGATATCGAAACTTAAGAATACGGTCACAATGGAGATAGAACTGCGGCTCATGCCCAATGGGGCACTGACCCGGGCAAGGATTACAGAATCAACGGGGATACACGTCATAGATGAAGCAGCGTACCGGATGGCCCTGGCTGCCAGCCCCTACCCCAGTCCGGAGGGAGAGGATTCAGACCGCTTCGGAGTGAAACTCGTATTCACCCCAAAGCAGCCCTGAACAAGCCGAACCTCAGGCTTCCGCCTGACCTGCAGCGTCCTTAACCATCTTGGCCAGTTCGCCGCTTTCAGACATTTCAAGAACAATATCGCAACCGCCAACCAGCTCGCCATTGATGTAGAGCTGAGGATAAGTAGGCCAGCTGGAATAGACTTTCAGCGCTTCACGCAGCTCCTGGTTGTCCAGAATGTTCACAAACGCGAACCGCTCACCACACGCCATCAGAGCCTGCACAGTGCGTGACGAAAAGCCACACTGCGGCGCCTGCGGCGTTCCCTTCATGTACAGAATGACCGGGTTCTCTTCGAGTTGGCTCTTGATGGTTGCATTGATGTCCATGAACTCATACCTCTGTTAAAGGAGTCAGCTTTGCCGTCAAACGGCTATTGCAGCCTATTGTACACAGGTGTCTCAGCCAGCCACAAACCATGCGCTTTGACACAGAACAACCCTGGCTGCCACGACGTTGTTTTCGAGGGGGCGACGGGCTAGACTTGTTGGCTTTTCCAAACGGGCAGTTTGCTTGAAACAGGGGCCTTTCATGGCAGCAAGACACTTTCTGACACTGAACGACATGACCACTGCGGAGCTGGAAGGTCTTCTGGACCACGCATCCAGACTGCGCAAGGAATGGCGGGCAGGCCAGACCCGGGACACCCTGAAAAACCGGGTACTGGCCATGGTCTTCGAGAAATCCTCAACGCGCACAAGGGTTTCGTTTGAAGCAGGAATGACGCAGCTTGGCGGCACCGCCATGTTTTTGTCTCCGCGTGACACCCAGCTTGGCCGCGGCGAGCCCATTGAGGACTCGGCCATCGTCATTTCCAGCATGGTCGACGCGGTCATGATCCGCACCTTTGCTCATGAAACCGTTGAGCGTTTTGCCTCTGCTTCCAGCAAACCGGTGATCAACGCTCTCACCGATGAGTTTCACCCCTGCCAGCTCCTGGCAGACATGCAGACCTTCCGGGAACTGCGCGGTAGCATTCGCGGCGCCACCGTGGCCTGGATAGGCGACGGCAATAACATGTGCCACTCGTATATCAACGCGGCAGAGCGCTTTGGCTTTCACCTGAACGTTGCCTGCCCGGAAGGCTATGAGCCTGACCCGGAACTGCTCCGGCAACACGAGTCCCGGGTCACTGTTACCCACTCTCCGGAGGAAGCCGCTCGCGGTGCACAGCTGCTGGTCACCGATGTCTGGGCGTCCATGGGTCAGGAAGATGAACAGAAAGCCCGGGAAAGCGCTTTCCGCGACTATCAGATCAACCCTGCTCTAATGAACGTGGCCGATAAAGAGGCCTTGTTCATGCACTGCCTGCCGGCCCACCGGGGTGAAGAGATTTCCGCCGAGATGATGGAACACTCCAGCTCGGCAGTCTGGCATGAGGCAGAAAATCGTTTGCATGCTCAGAAAGCACTTCTGGAATTCCTGATCCTCAACCGCCTGGACTGATCCATGCCCGATGCTCTGGTGTCCCCGGCAGACTGGCTGCTGGAAGTGAACAACCTGTCTTGTGGTTACGGCGGCGATTCCGTAGTCAAGAACGTAAGCTTTGCCCTGAGCCACGGCGATATCGGATGCCTGCTGGGGCCCAGCGGCTGTGGCAAAAGTACCATTCTCCGGGCACTGGCCGGTTTTTTGCCCATCAGCCAGGGTGAAATCCGCCTACAGTCTCAGGCGATCAGTCTGCCTGGGCGTGCGTTGCCACCGGAAAAGCGACGAATCGGGATGGTGTTTCAGGACTACGCCCTGTTCCCGCACCTGAGCATTGCTGACAACGTGGGGTTTGGCCTGAAGTCCCTGACCAAACAGGAACGTCGGCAGAAAGTCATGGAATTGCTGAACCTGGTGCACCTTCAGGACCTCGCGGACAACTATCCTCACGAGCTCTCCGGCGGGCAGCAACAGCGGGTAGCTCTGGCTCGGGCTCTGGCCCCGGAACCCACACTGATTCTGCTCGACGAGCCGTTCTCCAACCTGGATACCGATCTGCGTCGACGGTTGAGCCTGGATGTCCGGGAAATCCTGAAGACTCTGGGCATCAGCGCGATTCTGGTCACCCATGACCAACAGGAAGCCTTTGCCATGTGCGACCAGGTCGCCGTGCTCCGAAATGGACAGATCCAGCAGTGGGACGTGCCCTATAACCTGTACCACGAGCCTGCCAACCGGTTTGTAGCCAGTTTCGTCGGGCAAGGCGGCTTCGTCCCCGGCAAAGCTCTGGGACCGGACACCATCGAATCCGAACTGGGAGTCATCCACGGGAACCGGGCCTACAAATGGCAACCAGGAACACTGCTGGATGTATTGATTCGGCCGGATGACATCGTTTACGACGAAACCTCAGACCTGAAACCCAAGGTTGTGGAGAAAACCTTTGCGGGAACGTCCACACTTTACCGATTCCACTGCTCCGACGAGACCGAGTTTGAAGCGCTCTTTCGAAGCCACCTCGATTTCAACCTCGGCGAGCAGGTACCGGTTCGGGTGGAAGCAGACCACCTGATCGCCTTTGAGCGCACCGGGCCGGAATCTGCTCGCTGACGAGCTGTGCCCGATGCCCAAAATCACTGATCAGTGATTACACACCCGTTCGACGGCATCCAGCCAACCGGCATAGAGTGACTCCCGGAGCCCGGGAGTCATGTCTGGCAGGAACTGCCGCTCACAGGCCCACAGCGAGGTAATCTGCTCCAGGCTGTCAAACACCCCCGTCTGCAAGCCTGCCAGGTAAGCCGCACCCAGCGCCGTGGTCTCGGTTACCCTGGGACGATCAACCGGCACGTTCAGAATATCCGCCAGAAACTGCATCACCCAGTCATTCACAGCCATACCACCATCCACGCGCAATGACTCCAGCCGGGCTCCGTCATTTCGAATCGCCCGCACCAGATCCTTGGTCTGGTAGCACACGGACTGCAAGCCCGCCGTCACAATTTCCGCAATGCCGGTATCCCGCGTGAGCCCCAGAATGGCGCCCCGGGCGTTGGGGTCCCAATGCGGGGCCCCCAGCCCGGTAAAGGCCGGCACCAGGTACACGGGGTTATTCACCCCGACTTCGGCCGCATGCGCCGAGGACTCCCGGGCATGGGAGATCAACTGAAGCCCGTCCCGCAGCCACTGCATGGCAGCTCCCGCCACAAAAATACTTCCTTCGATGGCATAGCAGGGCTGACCATTCAGCCGGTAAGCCACCGTCGTCAGGAGTCGGTTCTCCGAGCGCAGTGCCTGCTGCCCGGTATTCAGCATCAGAAAACAGCCCGTGCCGTAGGTGCTCTTGGCCATCCCGGGCCCGAAGCAGGCCTGCCCGATCAGCGCGGCATGCTGATCGCCGGCGATTCCAGCCACCATCACCGGCGCACCAAGACACTCCGGCTCAGTGACCCCATATTCCGCAGCACAGTCGAGCACCTCCGGCAGCATGCCCTCTGGCACCCTGAACAACCGGAGCAATTCCGGGTCCCACTGCTGGGTATGAATATTGAACAAGGCCGTCCGGGATGCGTTGGTCGCATCCGTCCGGTGGCGTTTGCCACCGGTCAGGTTCCAGAGCAACCAAGAATCGATGGTTCCGAAGGCCAGCTCCCCGGCCTCAGCACGTTGGCGGGCATTCTCGACAGTGTCCAGAATCCAGGCAATTTTGGTGGCGGAAAAATAGGGATCAATCAACAGGCCTGTCCGGTCGACAACCATCGGTTCGTGGCCATCCTGCCTCAGCTTGGTGCACAACGAGGCGGTTCTCCGGTCCTGCCAGACGATGGCACGATGGATCGGCTCTCCGGTAACCCGATCCCAGATCACCGTGGTTTCCCGCTGATTGGTAATGCCGATGCCCGCGAGCTCGTCAGCCCCCACTTTCCCTCGTCGCAAAGCCTCCCGGCAAACGGTGAGGGTGCTGTCCCAGATTTCCATGGCATCATGCTCAACCCAACCGTCTTTTGGAAAGTACTGACGGAACTCCTGCTGAGCGACAGCCACCTGTATTCCTTTGTCATCAAAGACAATGGCTCGGGAGCTGGTGGTGCCCTGGTCAATGGCGAGCAGATATCGGGACATGGCGATCTCCTGTTGTTTTGAGGAGATTCTAACAGGACAGGAAGTCTCTGGTGTGGTGTGAAACGGAAATAAAAAAAGGGCCGGAAAAACCGGCCCTTAAATGACGAATGAAACAAGGAAAGTTCGTAAGAACTACAACCTCAAAAGTCATCCCTTACGCCGACGATTATTAATCAGAGAAACCGGCGCTTCAGTTGCGGTTCTGTAGAACTTTGTTACATCAGGTGAGGCAGCGAGTACTGGATCACAAAACGGAATCAACGGGTTTCCGGCGAGGCCATACCAGGCTAAACCGGGCCCCTCCCAGGGCCTCACTCCGGCAGACAAATGCCTGGCCTCCATGCCAGTAGAGAATCCGGCGGACAATCGACAACCCCAACCCATAACCGCCAGAAGTTCGGGTACGGCTATCATCAAGGCGGGCAAACGCGGTAAACACCTTCTCCCAATCCTGTTCAGGAATACCCGGCCCGTCATCTTCCACATCAATCCGGCAATTATCCTCATCCAGGTGGCAGCTCACCAGGACCCGACCCGATGCATAGCGGGCTGCATTGCCCACAAGATTCTGAATGGCCCGATGAATGTAGCGTGGCTCCATGTCAGCCATCGACCACCGCTCCGAGCACTCAGAAATACAGCACTCTATCTCAACACCTTTTCGGATAAGTCGCTGCTCGGCCACCACCTGCCTGACAATATCGGTGACCGCCCCTTCTTTCAGGCTGAACACCGGACCGCCCTGCTCCAGTCGCGCGTACGTCAGAATCTCATCGATCAGCTCATCAAGCTCCTGAATGTCACCGTCAATGCCAGCTAACTGTTTATCAAGGGCTTCCCGGGTGCTGCCTGGTTCGATCATCTGTACGCCAAAGCGAATACGGGCCACCGGTGTTCTGAGTTCATGGGAAACCGCATGAATCATCTCCCGCTGCACCTGAACCAGTCGCTGGATGTGCTCTGCCATACTGTTGAACGACGCTCCGAGCCGGGACACCAATGTGCCATTTTCAGACTCGACCCGGGCCCCCATTTCACCCCGGGCAATGCGGACAACAACCGACTCCACCTTACGCAAATGACTTTCCACAAACCTCAACCCGAGGAACAGAGCCAGCGCAAGAACACCGCCGACCACAACCAGCAGCAACACCACAATCGGCCAACCCCAGGGATTAAATGGCTGAGGCAGGGTAACGACCACCAGGGCCCCCTCAGAAAGCCTGATCAGTGCCCTTTCGTTCCAGCCATCCTGAAAAACGGTCAGCCCGGTGTCCTCCAGGCGCTCCAGAGCCTGCTGATCCGGCAACTCTTCAACATGTTGCACCAGATGAATGTCCAGATTCAGCGCTTCAGCCAACAGCGCTGCAACGGCCTCCTTCTGATCTCCGGGGCTCGTATCCAGATGCCAGCGAACCAACAGAGAGATGATCCGGGCCAGGTCTCCGTGCGGGTGCTCCAGATGCATCCCCAGCACGTCACCATCGGCTAGCCGGATATAGAACCCATAACCGCTATCAGTGGGTTCTGCCACAACCTGCCCGTACCCGAGCCGCTCAACCACGATGGGAGAAAGACCAAAACTGGCAGGCGGTGCAGTCCGGAGATCCACCATGGGAACCATCCAGTGATACTGGTGGACAGGGTCTGGCGCCATAGCCAGCCAACGCAGCACCGGGGCCGACACCTGCTCGTGCCAGTCTTGCTCCCTTACCGTGTTGATCCCGTTGAAAAGCAACGCGCAAATAAGCAGGACAGCGGCCGTAATGGCCGCCATTCGAAGGTAGGCTTTGAGAAAGAAATTCAGGGACATCGGGCCACCCCGGGTAACTGGCGCTCTCCTTGCAACGGAATCAGCGCCTCAGACGGGATCAGGCTTCCTTAACGAACAGATAGCCCTTGCTGCGAACGGTCTTGATGCGACGCGGATGAATAGGATCATCACCAATCTTGGGCCGGATCCGGGACACACGAACGTCAATGGAACGATCCTGTCCATCGTACTCAATCCCCCGAAGCGCGGTGAAAATTTCTTCGCGACTCAAGACGCGACCCGCATTGCTGGCCAGAAGCCAAAGCAGGTCAAACTCAGCACTGGTGAGATCAATGCTTTGTTCGTTCAACCAGGCCTCGCGCATCGAACGATCCACCACCAGATCGTTGAACTGAAGCCGCACCGGCTCTTCGCCCGCCCCTTCCTGGGCCGCGGCCGGAGACGTCTCAACTCGACGCAACATGGCACGGATACGGGCAAGCAGGACGCGGGGCTGAACCGGTTTTCCGATGTAATCGTCCGCCCCCATCTCAAGGCCAAGAACCTGGTCAAGGTCGTCAGTCCGGGCGGTCAGCATGATAATCGGGCCAGAATAGAACGGTCGAACCCGCCTACAGATAGACAGACCATCTTCTCCGGGCAGCATAAGATCGAGAACCACGAGATCCGGCTGCTCATTCCGGATTCGTTCAACCGCCGCACCACCGTGTGTTTCCAGTGACACGGTCAGACCGTTGTTCTCCAGATACTCACGGGTCAAGTCCGCAAGCCGTTCGTCGTCTTCTACGATCAGGATTCGCCAGCTCTCGTTAATTTGTTCCACGCCATCCATCTCTGGTTTTTTTATTCCGGTTTCAAGGTTGATCACCCGACGATACAGGCAACGTTCAGTTACAGCAATTATACATGCTATTCAGAAATATACATGGAACAGGCAAAGGGTTACAGCGTGTGACACACATCAGCCCCCGGCAAGCGGGCCAGCCACTGTCACAGACACGTCACCCCGGCGTCACTGCGCTGTCACAAGCGCTTCATAGCCTTGACCTTAAACAGAAACAACTGAGGCCAAGCCATGACCGCGAACACCGCCAGCCTTCAACCACGCCGGGGGCGCAACCTGACCACCGAGCTGACCCGTTGCCCGAATCGCATTGAAGAAGCTCAGCGTCTGCGCTACCGCGTCTTCTCAGAAGAGTACGGCAGCGACCTTGGCGCGACCACTCCCGGTATCGACGCCGATGCCTACGACGCGGTTTGCGACCACCTGATCGTCACCGATACCGCAACCGGTGAACTGGTCGCCACCACCCGCATTCTGCATGAAGACGATACTGGCCCCGTCGGAGGCTTCTACTCCCGGGGAGAGTTTGAGCTGGAGGCCCTGGGTTCCCTTTCCGGTAAGCTGGCCGAGCTTGGGCGCACCTGCGTCCACCCGGACTACCGTAATGGCGGCACCATCACACTGCTCTGGTCTGCGGTCGCAGACTATCTGGTACAACGCGACGTCACCCACCTGATTGGCTGCGCCAGTATCAGCATGGCAGACGGCGGCGCCAAAGCCTGGCATGTTGCCCGCTTACTGCAACAACAATACCTGTGTGACCCCGACTGCCGGGTAATGCCAAAACGGCAATTGCCACATCTGGCACACCCGGAATCCGAACGCGCGGTCGACATCCCCCCCCTGATCCGGGCTTACATGCGGCTCGGCGCCAAAGTCTGCGGTGAACCTTGCTGGGACCCGGAGTTCCGCTGCGCCGACATGCTAGTGCTGCTGGAAGTCAGCAATCTTGCCGGGCGTTATAACCGTCACTTCATGCGCCGCGCAGGCTGAGCCCCGGAGACCGCGAATGAGTTGGTTCCGCCTGACCTTTCGGCTTTTTCTGTTTTCTGGTTTTCTCATCGGTGCCTGCGCTCTGGCCGCCAGCCTGAGGTTGCTCGATGCCTTTCGGTCGCATCCGATCGACCGAAGCCCCTGGGCTACCCTCTGCTTCCGCCGAGCCTGCCAGTGCCTTGGCTGGCAGATTCAGGTGTACGGCCGCCCCTCCCAACGCAATGCACTGATTGTTGCCAATCACATCAGCTGGTCAGACATCCCGGTGCTTGGCAGCATTACCCCCATGCGGTTTCTCTCCAAAGCCGAAGTTGGCAATTGGCCGGTCATCGGCTGGTTAGCCAGACAGGCCGGCACCTTGTTTATTAAGCGGGGGGCGGGACAGGCCCGATCGGTCAAAACCAGCATTGCCCGGTGTCTTGATGCCGGCGAATCCGTGCTTATCTACCCGGAAGGCACCACCAGCACTGGCGTTGCCGTTCTCCCGATGCACGGCCTTCTTATGAGTGCAGCCCTGGCCAGCTCAACCCCGATACAACCCGTGACCATCGGCTATCGTCGGGACAAGCGTCCAGACGCCCTCGCGCCGTTTATCGGCGACGACAGCTTTCACCATCATCTGTTCCGGCTTCTGAAGCAACCGCCCGGCCGCATTGTGGTCATCCTTCACCCACCACTCCAGCCGGATACTGCCGATTCCCTGCATGATCTTACGGCTTCGGTTCGTCAAAGCATCAGTGACGGCCTCACACGCATTCATTCCGGGGAGTTCGACGGCACCGTAGATCCGGCCATCAGAACAGAGGGCACCCCTGAGCTACCTCGTCTTCGGTAGCCTGACGACGCCCCACGATTTCCAGATCGAAATAGAGCGTAAATCCGGCCAGAGGGTGATTTGCATCAACCTTCACCAGATTACCGTCGATCGCCACCACTTGCACCACCTGGGCCTGATCACCGGAATTGGTCTGAAACTTCATTCCTACGTCCAGATTTTCGACCCCTTCGAACAGGGATCGGGGGACCTTTTTCACAAGATCCTCCCGATACTCCCCGTAGGCCATTTCAGGAGGTACAGTCACCTCCAGGCAGTCCCCGACACTGCGATCTTTCACAGCTTCCTGAATACCGGCAATAATCTCAGGAGAACCATAAATAAAGTGCAGCGGTTCACTGCCTTCTGAGGTATCCACCAACTCACCGATGCGATTCTTGAGCACGTAATGCACGGTAAAAATGTCGGGCCGGGTGTTCGGATTGTCGGCTTGCATCAGTTTTTTTCGTTTCCTGTCGTTTTCACGGGTTCGATTTTTTGCAGGCCATGGATGACCAGCTTGCGGTCCAGCTTGCTGCGAAGGCCGGTTGGCTGCTTCAGCCCCATCCGCTCAAGCAACGGAGCGTAGGACCCAGAATCATCATCGGCTTTCAATGCCTGCCAGAGGGTAGCCAGTTTACCACGTGGCGAGGCCGTTGCGGCCTTCAACCCTTTGAGGGCTTTTCCCAGAACCAACTCTTCATCGGTGAAGTCGCAACCGAACGGAAACGCAGGAAACCGGTCGCCTTCACCGGCCGCAGCCAGAGCCTGACGCACCGCCTCCTGCGTATTGTTCTGCCAGTGTGCGGGCAACCGGAAATCCTCCCGCACCTTGCCAGCTTTCTGGGCCTGTTTCAGCAGGGATGCCTGGAAACGGGTGTCAGCAATCCTGATCAGCCCCAGATAGACATCTTCATCCGACCGCCCTCTCAGATCGGCAATACCATACTCAGTAATGACGATGTCCCGCAGATGACGGGGGATGGTGCAATGTGCGTAGTTGAACACAATGTTGGAGACCACCTCACCACCGGATGTGCGAGTAGCCCGAAGCGCGAGAATGGATCGGGCCCCCGGCAGCTCGTGGGCCATGGAGACGAAGTTATACTGCCCCCCCACGCCGCTGACCACCCGACCATCATCCAGGCCGTCCGATACAGCCGCTCCGTTCAGGGTATACATCATGGCCGAGTTGATGAATCGTCCGTGGCATCGTTGTGCGGCCTTGAGTTTCTGATCGCCAAAGCGATGGTCGTAAAGGTGGTTAATGAAGTTAACACTGGTCATACAGATCTTGTTCCGCTCGCCTGGCGGCAAGTCCCGAAGGGCCTGATAAAACACTTCAGGACCAACGTAGAACCCCCCATGCATGACAATCCCGCCCTTTAGCCGGGAGCCCAGACCTTCGGCGGCAAGCGCCTCCCGGACGCCTCCCTGACGGAGATCCGTCTCAACGGAATGATCCTCACTGAGGCACAGGCGGCCGCCACGGAATTCTACGGTGTCCCGGAAAATGCCATACTGAACCAACCAGCGCACGTCTCGCGCTCGCAGCGGTGACTCAATCAGCCCTTCCTGAACCAGGGTATCCAGCATCGTCAGGGATGGCTCCAGCGCAAGCGCTCCGCGGTTGATCAGCGCCTGAAGTCCCGCATGATCAAACACCTCTCGCTTCAGAATGCCTTCCTTGAGCAGATACAGGAAACCATCCACCATCATCTCGCTGCAACCATACAACCCGGCCTCAAACGGCCCCGTGCCTCCCCAGTCACGGACCACCGGAAATTGTTCCGCAACCTCAAGGTGGTCGTACACCGCCCGCCACGCCTTATTGTCCTTGTGACGCAGAATCGCATTGTGAACCAGTGAGGCGCCCAGTGAGCCGATTCCCACCTGCAACGTACCACCATCCTTGAGCAGGCAGCTGGCGTAGAACCCGATCAGATGATCAGACGGACTGATAGCCATCTGAGGAGCAGAGAATAACGGGTAATCAGACTCGGGCTGGGCATAGATAACGTCGAACTGAGACTCTTCAACCGCTGCATGGTGCCCGAACCAGGGCAGGCTCTGATTCATTTCCGCCACCATGGCCACCGGGACGCCTTTCTGCTCCCGTTCGCGTAAAAGCGGAAGAATGTCCAGCGAGAGATCCGGATTGCAGCTGAAGCTGACCTGCCCTGGGTGGCCATTGGGCTCTCCGGGTGAGACCATCTGCCCGACCACATTTACCCCCTGGGCCATGAGGTCCCGGACAGCATGGGTGTAGTTGGTACACACGTAGTTTCGCTGCTGGCTGCGATTATTCAGATAACTCCCGGCCTTGAAGAAAAACTCGGACACCCGGACATTGTCGGGCAACCGGTTCCTGGCGACATCACGAGCGTAAGCCAGCTCGGGAATATCGCCAAACAGCCGCCGGGCGAACGGCTCCATAAAGCGCTTTTCGAGGGACGATCCACCTTCCGGAGCCAGCAGGGAGAGAGCAGTAACAATATGCAGCTCCAGCTCCGGATCATCCTTGGCGCGCTGGTAGAGGGCATTCACAAACCTCACTGGCTTACCAAGCCCCAACGGCAAGCCCAGGGTGATACGCTTGCCAACCCTCTCGATCACCAGGTCAACACACCGCTCTGCATCGTCGCAATAGACTCCGTCCCGCTCTGCCATTACCGGCTCCTCGTCACATGAGAATCTCAACAGTGTGGATAATCACACGGGAGGTGCAACCTGACAATGCGTCAGATCATGACATTTTGACAAAACGGGAGTGGCGGGAAAGGGAGGAAAAACAAGACCTGCTTCAGAAGTTCCAGCGCAGGTTCAGGCAGGCACCCTCGTTCAGCAGCGCGATGCCATGATCCGGTTGAGCCGGATCGGAAGCGTAAGTCTTTTCGGCAGTCCTGGACCGGCTCAGCCCCAGGCTCAGCAACCGGGACCCGATCGCGGCAAGCGCATCGCTCCGGCCTTCCTCATAATCTCCGGACATCCATTCCTGAAGTTCGTATACGTCTTCTGCTGTCATCATCTCATCGCGCTCTGCCAGCATGCGCTCGGAGAGCAAGGGCTCCGACAGCGAGGGCTGCGCAGCCTCTGCCCGCATCGCAAACGCAACACTGTTCAGAGCAAGGAGGACAACAAACAGGCGGAGAATCATGTCAACAAGGAATCCGGTATCAAATGGCCTTCGGCAAACTTACAGTACCAAAGTCTAATGATTGCGACAAAGAATGGTGTGATTCTGCACACATTTTCGTCAGCATTCCGGCACCAAAGGGTGTCTTTTTTGTCAACAAATGATCACTTATATGTCGAAATGTAACGACCCCGCAGCAAACACTCCGCTGCAGGGTCGCCCATCTGGACCTCCGCCCTATGACCGGGGCATCAGGGGCATGGATACGTGAACTCGGAATGGATGGCCTCAATGGCCGACACCAGGTCCGGGCTTAAAGACACTTCAAGAGAACCGAGGTTCTCCTGCAGTTGCTCCATCGTGGTTGCCCCCACAATATTGCTGGTCACAAACTCCCGACTGTTGACCCAGGCCAGCGCCAACTGGGCAGGCGTCAGGCCATGCTGGTGCGCCAGCTCAACATAGGCACGGGTGGCATCCAGTGCCCGGTCGCTTGAGTATCGGCTAAAACGTTCGTACAACGTCAACCGAGCCTTTTCCGGCCACTTCCCGCCCAGATATTTCCCTGTCAGCATTCCGAATGCCAGCGGCGAGTATGCCAGAAGCCCCGTGCCTTCACGATGCGCAAACTCCGCCAGCCCGGCTTCGAACGAGCGGTTGAGCAGACTGTATGGGTTCTGGATAGAGACCACCCGTGGCCAGCCCCGTTGTTCCGCCAGACGGAGGTACTGCATCGTGCCCCAGGGGGTTTCATTCGACAGCCCGATGTGCCGGACTTTCCCTTCTCGCACCAGTTCGTCCAGAGCTTCAAGCGTCTCTTCAATCGGTGTCATCTGCTCGTCTGGGTCTCGGGCATAACCCAGCTTACCGAAGAAGTTGGTATTCCTGTCCGGCCAATGCACCTGATACAGATCCAGATAATCGGTCTGCAGGCGCTCCAGGCTGCCCTCACAGGCTTCGCGGATGTGAGCTCTGGTCATTCTCGAGCCGCCCCGGATATGGCCGAGGCTGTTGCCCGGCCCGGCCACCTTGCTGGCAATAACAAGATCGTCCCGGCGCCCCCTGCGAGCCAGCCAGTTGCCCAGGTAGCGCTCGGTCAGCCCCTGAGTTTCAGCCTTCGGCGGCACAGGATACATCTCGGCTGCATCAATGAAATTGACGCCCTGACCGGTGGCGTAATCGAGTTGTTCGAAGGCCTCCTGCTCACTGTTCTGCTCACCCCAGGTCATGGTACCCAGGCAGATCAGGCTGACCTCGAGATCGGTATGGCCAAGTTTTCGCATTTGCATGGAATCTCCTTGCAATGGGTGGATAAGAGACGGGATAAAATCACGTAAACGGAATGTCACGGAGTTGTCGCATATCTGTCATGGCGCCTTTCCATAGTATGGGCATGACAGCAAAACCTTCAGGAATCACCGTGACCAATGCTCAGCTGACCGAACGGCGACCGCAACACATTACCATTGTTTCCGAGACGTTTCCGCCGGAAATCAATGGTGTTGCCAACACCATGCGGCACCTGTGCCTGGGCCTCATGCAGCGGGGACACCATGTTACCGTGGTCCGGCCACGGCAGGCCCATGAAAAAACCGGGCTGTTCGAGAGCACCGGTAACGGCCTGTTCTCGACAGAACGGGTGGTCAACGGCCTGCCGCTGCCCGGTTACGCCGACCTTCGTTTTGGCGCGGCACGGCCCGCAGTCCTGAAAAAACTCTGGGAAAACCAGAAACCAGACGGCATCTACGTTGCCACGCAGGGTCCGCTCGGCATTGCTGCCGTCAACGCCGCCCGGTCTCTGGGACTGCCGGTCAGCTCCGGATTTCACACCAACTTCCATCGTTACTCCCAATACTACGGGATGGGCATTCTGGAACGCCTGCTCTGCGGCTACGGCCGATGGTTTCACAACAGAACGGCCATTACCCTTGTCCCTACCCGTCACATGCAACAGGTAACCCGGGAGATGGGCATTACCCGAACCGGCCTGTGGAGCCGGGGGGTAGATTGCCAGCGCTTCACACCACACAAGCGTGACCTGGCGCTGCGTCAGCAGTGGGGGGTAAGCGACAGTGAGCGGGCAGTCCTCTACGTTGGTCGCCTGGCTGCCGAAAAAAACCTACGAATGGCCGTGGCCTGCTTTGAACGGATCCGGGGGCTGCATCCAAATGCCCGCTTTGTTCTGGTAGGCGACGGCCCGATGCGGCGCCAACTGGAAGAACGCCATCCGGATTATGTGTTCTGCGGCATGCGCCGGGGAGAAGATCTTGCGAGGCACTACGCGTCTGGCGATCTTTTCCTGTTCCCCAGCAAAACCGACACTTTCGGCAACGTGGTCCTGGAGGCCATGGCCAGTGGTCTCGGCGTCGTCGCCTTTAACGACGCCGCGGCTGCAGAACACATCCGTCACGATGAAAACGGCCTGAAAGTCGGCCTTAACGAGGATGAAGCGTTCATCAACCATGCCCTCCGGTTGGCGGACCAACCTTCCCTGCTACAGCGAATCCGGGCCCAGGCTCGCCTGGATGCCCTCGATCTGAGCTGGAACAGCCAGATCGAACAGTTTGAACAACTGGTACTCAATCAATCGGCACAGGCCCAATACCATGGCATCAACAAGCAAGGCATCTCGCTTCTTTGAATTGGCGGATCAGCGAGAATTCGCCGTTTGCCAGGCCATTAACCGCTCTGTCCGGTTTCCTCCGGTACTGGAGTATTTCCGCCTGGTAAGCCGCCTGGGGGATGGCTGGTTCTGGTACGCCCTGATCCTTTCAATTCCCCTCTACAATTCGTCCACAGGCCCCACCCTTGCCCTTCAGATGGCCATTACCGGCCTCATCTGCACCCTGACCTACAAAGGCCTCAAACGCTGGCTGATCCGGGAACGTCCTTTCATCTCCTTTCCCGCCATCAACTGCGCCACGCCTCCACTGGACCGCTACAGTTTTCCTTCTGGCCACACGCTGCACGCCGTCTGCTTTCAGGCCATGTTGTTCTCGGCCTTACCGGTTCTGGCCTGGTGCATTCTGCCCTTTACGCTGTCTGTGGCCGCCTCCCGCGTGGTTCTGGGATTGCACTACCCCAGCGATGTCCTGGCCGGAGCGTTGATTGGCGGCACCATGGGCTGGATCTCAATGCAGTGGATCGCGATCTGAACCCCGGACGACGCCCGAGCGGTCAGGTCAATCCGGCAATCTGGACTACACTGAGTCTGGAGCATCCTGCCGGAGCAGACCATGAAAACACGCATGCTATGGGTGATCGTTCCCATCCTGGCCCTTGGGCTCTTTGTGATGTGGCCCGCCATCACCCAGCCGCCACCTGAAAGGCCAGAACACAGCCCCGAGGCGCCCCCGAATGACCCGCTGTCCGAACCGGCTGACTCGTCTCCCTTACCCTTGTCACCAGAACATCAGGCCCTGCTGGACAACCCGAAAGTGAAAGACTTTGCCCGGCGGCTGGAACTGGAAGAGGAGCTTCAGCGCTTTTTTGCCGACGCCGCCAAACTCTCTGATCAGGAGCGTCAGACACAAGCCAGAGCCCTGCAGGAGCGGATCGATCAGCTAGAGCAAGCCTCTGAAATCAGTGCTCCGGAAGCCGTGCTGATACGACTGGCCATGATCCAGGTGCTGTCCCCAGACGACGCCACCGCCAGAGCCGAGGCCAGCCGTGTCATCAGCCGTTACCAGTCTGAAGCAGAGGCACGGCTGGAAGACTGGCGGACAACCCCCAAACCCGAGTACGAGCGGTACAAAAAGAGAGAAAAGGCCATCGTGAAAGAGGTGATGGCCCTGGATGCCATTCCTGGCGGCCTGACCCGAGACCAATACCTGCGCGAACGACTGCAAGAGGCGCGCGTAGAGGCCATGAGCCCGACCGCCAGAGACGATCAGAGCAACTGATCAAGAGACCAGTACAGCAGGTTAAACGGTTTATTGTAGTCAGCGATGGCATCAGTCTCCGACGCTTGCATCACAGCACCACGGCCGTTCATGACGTTATCAACAAAATCCCCCAATTCCAGGCCCATCTCCTGGATATCGGCATTGGCAAACTCGATGATCGAGGTGCAGTGGCTTTCGTTGACATCCCGGAACATCGGCAGGTAGTAGCCAAAGTTATCCAGCCCGGCGAGTGTCTGCGTCAGACGTTCCGTATCCGTCGCCCACTTCTCGTGTAGCAGAGCCTCTTTGGTCGCCTGGTCCGGCGCATGCTCGATGTCAGGGAAAAACCGTTCATAGGAGTAGGACGAATAGTTCAGGTCCCGCCAGAAATGGGTATGCCCCATCCGATCCCGCGGCAGGGCTGTCGCCAGAGCCGGGTACAGGCTCCCCAAGTCACTAAGATTCAGGGCTGGCAACCCGGACTTCAGATAAGCCAGAGGACCACCCGGCTGGTCCAGGCCCCACGACTGCCGAATAAAGCTCTGCAGCAATACCGATGGATAGCGTTGCGGGTCTGCACCCACCGGGGCGCTGAACGCCGGGCCGGAATCGTTGATCAGGAAACTGCGGGTAGGCGCCAGGTCCCGGCGGGCAGGATGGTAATTGGTCAAGCCCCCAATTCCGCCAGCACTGCAGCCGGTGGCCAGCATTTGCTCCGGGCGTTGCAGGTTATCCTTGAGCCAGCTGACCACCGCCCGGGAATTTCGCAAACCATTATGGTGCCAGATTAACGGCTCGGCTTCGCCGGCCGGATCTTCATAGACCGCCACCCGGTCTCCGGAATAAATGTCCCCCGTGCAATAAGGTACGTAGACCATGTTCCAATCCTGCGTTTTCACCCGGGTCCACGGATGCAGGCGCACGACGAACGGGCTTACCAGGCTTGCGCCGGGATTCAGCAGGGACATGTAATCGTCCGGGATGCCATCCGGATTTCTAGCCCCCCGGATACCGGCCTGCCCACTGCAACTCTCATAATCCCAGCAGGCTCCGCCGCCTTCAAAATACACAACCGTATTGGATGTGTTCGGCACCCGGTTCACGAAAAATTTGTATTCCGACCCGTTCCCGCAAACGGCCCCGGTTTCAGGGGCCAGAGCAATGGTCTGCCACGCGTAATAACGACCGGGACTGAACGAGTCATAACCTGCCGGATTCTCCAGCAACGGGTAGGCACCGTCACGCTGATCGTCGGTGACCGGGTTGTCCGCCCCGGGCGGGGAGACCAGGTTGCCCAACGTTTTCCAGAATCCGTAATCGCCCAGCTCTGCCTGGACGGGAGCCGACAACACCAACAGTAAAACCCCTGCCAGCGCGCCAGGGCGCCAGGGGCCATAACAGCCAGCCTTGTTCATTATTATTCTCCTGCGATGGTCTTTTCGGGGCGGGCCCTGCCCGCAACGCTTACTGCAGGATAGCGTCACTCAAAAGCTAGATGTGACACAGTGTCACGTCAAAACAACAACCAGACCGTTTTAAACTAAAAAAGAGCCACATATGCCCATACAGCCGGACGTCAGTCGAACAACCGCAATTGCGTGACGGGCGCATCGTCGTTGCGAAACCGCACGCCGACACCAAGCAAACGCACAGGACGATCCGTACGGGGCATCAACTCTTCCAGCAGCGGCTGAAAATCCTCAAGCTCAGGCTCCGTGACCGAGTCCCGGACCCGCTCCAGGGTATGGGTAGAAAAGTCACTGTAACGGATTTTGACGAACAGCTTATGGATAGGCTTGTGCCGGCCTTTGCGGGACAGCCGGAGATTAAGGTCTGCGACCAGCGAAGGCATGACCGTATCGCAGGCATGACGATCAGGCAGGTCCTGAGAGAACGTCCGCTCAACGCTGACCGACTTGGCGACCCGGGACACAACAACTGGCCGGTCATCGCGACCATGGGCCATTTCAAACAGGCGGTACCCCTGCTTACCAAATTTCCCGGCCAGCACCTCGACACCGGAGGCCTGCATATCGCCGCAGGTCTTGACGCCCATCGCATGCAGCCGGGCGGCAGTCACCTGGCCCACTCCGAAGAGTTTTTCCACCGGCAGGTCCCACACGAAAGCCGGAATGTCCTCCGGTGTGATCACAAACAAACCATCGGGCTTGCGCCAATCGCTGGCGATTTTGGCCAGAAATTTGTTAGGAGCAACCCCGGCCGAAACGGTAATACCCACCTCTTGACTGATTCGCTCCCTCAGATGCCGGGCCATCAGCGTGGCACTGCCCCGGAACGCCTCCACCTCGGTCACATCAAGAAAGGCTTCATCCAGCGACAATGGCTCAACCAGGTCTGTCATTTCCCGAAGGATCGCCATAACCTGCTGCGATACCGCCCGGTAACGTGCCAGATCCGGTGGTACCGTCACCAAACCAGGACACAGGCGCCGTGCCTCACTGCCGGGCATGGCCGAACGAACCCCGAACGCCCGGGCCCGATAGTTGCAGGTGGTCACGACACCGCGGCCTCCCTCACCCCCGACCGCAAGCGGAACCTCCCTCAGACTGGGGTCGTCGCGCATCTCCACGGCTGCGTAGAAACAATCGCAATCCACATGAATGATCTTGCGCTGGGCCATGACAACGGACTCACGTTAACAATCTGTACATTTATACAGCCTTGTATCTTACGGTAACATGCCGAGAATGTCAGGAAATCCCTAGCGCCCCTCCGGCGGCAACAGCGAGGCCCTATGAGCAACCCGATTCCAGAATCCGAACGAACGGACATTGAAGCTGCGGCCTTCCGCCGCTTGGTAAAACATTTGCAGGAACACACCGATGTCCAGAACATCGACCTGATGAACCTCGCCGGCTTCTGCCGCAACTGCCTGTCGAAATGGTATCGGGCCGAAGCCGAGGAACGGGGCTTTGAGGTCTCGGATCCAGAGGCCCGGGAAGAGATCTACGGCATGCCCTACGAGCAGTGGAAAGCAACCTACCAGACAGGCCCGAAGCAGGAGCACCAACCATGAATATCAATGAATCGGTTCGCATCCACCTGGCCTCTTTGAAGGCTGGTCACGCCAACTTTGACGACACACTAGGGCTGATCAACCAACACTTTGAGTTCCGGCCTACCGGCTTCGATAACGGCCCGGTGCGCAATGATGCGGGTGAGAATGCCGGCTCGTGCCGGGTCTTTGCTCTCGGCCAGTATTGTAATCTGAACGAAGCGGATACCCTCACGCTGTTTGCACAACATTATCAGCAAGTTCTCGGTGATCCCGCCGGGGACAGCCATGGTAATATCCGGCAGTTTATCAGCACAGGCTGGTCCGGCATCCATTTCGATACCCCTCCCCTTCGCGCCCTGTGTGACACCCAAGCTACCGACACCGGAGAAAACGTCCATCCATGAGTGATTCCGCTGCCACCGATGCGAAACAGAGTTTTCAGCTCAAAAGCGCCAGTGTTTCACTGACCGCCCTTGAGCTTTACTACTTTGAAAACGACGAATTCGAGGCCAACCTGAGAGACAAAATCAGCCAGGCACCCGGGTTCTTCAAGGATATCCCTCTGATCATCAGTCTTGAAAAATACGAGGGGCTGGACAGCGAACTCGATTTTTTCAAAATCATAGGAACCTGCCGCCGCCATAACATTCACGTCATCGGTGTACGAGCAGGCAACGACGATCAGCGCCGACTCGCGCGGGGCGCCTCCCTGGCTCTTCTGCCCGGCGGCAGTCTTCGGGATAAAACCACCTCAGAAGCAACGGTCGACAAAGGTCATCAGGCAGCAGCACAACCAGACACCACCCACGAACCGGCCCCCGCCAGGATCATTAGCCAGCCCGTGCGATCCGGGCAGCAGGTTTATGCCCCGGACGGCGACCTTATCATTCTCGCCCCGGTTCAGGCTGGCGCAGAAGTCCTGGCGGCAGGAAACATTCACGTTTATGGGCCTCTGCGGGGGCGGGCTCTGGCCGGTATTCATGGCGCAGAATCAGCCCGGGTTTTCTGCCAGTCTCTGGAAGCAGAACTTGTGTCCATCGCCGGACACTATAAAATCTCCGAAGATCTTCAGGACAACGGCTGGAAAAGCGCTGTGCAGATCCAGCTCAGGGACGATGTTCTGGTGGTAACGCCATTGGACAAGGCCTGATGTTGCAACAGCCGATAACAACAGTTGAAGACATGACGAATCCACCGAGAAACAGGAACTGAACCTTGGCTAGAATCATTGTCGTTACCTCAGGAAAAGGCGGTGTGGGCAAAACGACCACCAGCGCCTCCATCAGCACCGGTCTGGCAAAGCGTGGCCACAAGACGGTCGTTATCGACTTCGACGTGGGGCTGCGTAATCTGGACCTGATCATGAATTGCGAGCGCCGGGTCGTCTACGACTTCGTCAATGTCATCCAGGGTGAAGCAACGCTCAACCAGGCACTTATCAAGGACAAGCGGGTTGATACCCTCTATATCCTGCCTGCGTCACAGACTAGAGAGAAAGAAGCGCTCACCAGAGAGGGCGTGGAAAAAGTCATCAACGAGTTATCAGAGACATTTGACTACATCGTCTGTGATTCACCAGCCGGCATTGAACACGGTGCCCAGATGGCGCTTTATTACGCCGACGAAGCCGTCGTGGTAACCAACCCTGAAGTGTCATCCGTCAGGGACTCCGACCGGATTCTGGGCATTCTCCAAAGCAAATCCCGGCGGGCCGAAATGGGGCAGGATCCTGTCAAGGAGCACCTGTTGCTGACCCGTTACAATGCTGATCGCGTCGAGAGAGGCGAAATGCTGTCCGTACAGGACGTGGAAGAGATCCTCGCCATTCCTTTGTTGGGAGTCATCCCGGAAAGCCAGGTCGTTCTGAACGCCTCAAACCAGGGGTTACCGGTTATTCTGGAAGAACAGAGTGACGCGGGCCAGGCCTACGATGATGCCGTTGCCAGACTGCTGGGAGAAGAACGGGAGCACCGTTTTATGACCGCCCAGAAAAAAGGCTTCTTCTCACGGATGTTCAAAGGGGGCTAAGGAATGAGCTTTTTCGATTACTTCCGAAGCAAGAAAAACAGCACCGCCAGCGTCGCCAAAGAGCGACTGCAGATCATTGTCGCCCATGAACGAGGCCAGCGGGATCAACCAGATTACCTGCCACAACTGCAGCAGGAACTTCTTCAGGTGATCCGCAAGTACGTGCAGATCAACGACGACCAGGTGCAAGTGGAAGTGGACAGGAACGACCGGTGTTCCGTTCTGGAACTGAACGTCACTCTGCCCGAGAAATAATCACGTGACCCGGCTTACCACCGGGCAAAGTGATCTTCCATCAATCCCCGTAACCCTGTTACGGGGATTTTTTGTCCCTGATCGTCAGTCACCGTACCCCGGAAGGTGCCCACAAACTGTCGGAAATTGGAGGCTATCAGCCAGGCATTGATTTTTTCCTTGCGCGTGCCAGACGGCTGAAACGTCAGATCAATACGGCCATCATCGGTCGTCACTCGCCAGTCAGAGCCCGGTTGGTAGCGATCAAACTCGAACCTTGCCGGCCCCAGACGCAGACAACGCCCGTCAATCCAGAGCGCATTTTCGGTCATTCCGGTTTCATTCACGCCGGCCGCAAGATTCAACCCGATGGATGCGCCCTCCTCAGTCACGCCCGCCAGACACGCCCAGTTCCAGGCCGTCTCCCGGCGCATGAACCCGCAGCTCCAGTCGATGGAGCCTCGCGTAGTTTCATCGCACCGCCAGACCTGATTGCCAAGCCGCACCTCTCCGTCAACCACCAGCCCGGCCGATTTACGGGTGAACACCCAACCGTTGTAACCGGCTGGCGAAACCAGTCGCAGTGGCTGCTCGGTATCACGTAACTCCAGATCCACACGGATGTTTCCCGGGCCCGAAACCCTGACGTGCCGCCCCCCCGTTGCAGGTTCAATCGCCATGCTCAGTTCGCCTTTCTGAAACCGGGCAGCACCCCGTTCAGGGTACGGCTCAATCGTGGTGTTTCTGGCAAGGGGCTGCAAAAACGAGTGCTCAAGCATCTGGCCGGTTTCAAAATCAAAAAGATAAAAGAAGCCGTTACCAACCAGGTTCAAATCAACAATGGCCAGACCAAACACCCAGCCCGGCGCCATCGCACCGACAAACTGAAACTGATTGAAGCGCCAGTGTTTGGCCAGGCGCGTCCTCGGTTTGTCCATGACCGTGCGCAGGTCATAGTCCAGATAGTTAATCGTATCCACGGGGTGATCGAGCACCCCTGGCTTAATGTGTCCTCTGGCGTCTACCAGCTTCTGTGTTGTCATAATTATCGTCAGATCAGGCCAATCGTAAGTTACGGTCCGGAACTGAGCTACCTGGTTCACAATCCCCTGGATTGGCGGGCAGGCGCCCATTTCCCCCATGATAGACTCGGTTCTCCCTTACCATGGAAGTTTAGCTTATGACCCCAGCCAGAGCCCACGCCTTCAGACGGTTGTTTTACGGCATTATGGGCCTGTTGATGACCGCACCGGTTGCCGCCGGCAAGGTCACCCCCCTGCCGTCAGAGCAGGCGCAGGGCTGGACCCTGCGAGAGGAAACCGGCAACGTTCGCATCTACACCATGGCACAGGAAGGGTCCGGATTTGAGGCCTTCAAGGCCGAGGCAGAACTGAATGTCCCCATCGAAAACCTGATGGCGGTCATGATCAACCCGGAATCCTGCGAAGAGTGGGTACACAATTGCATTGAATCCCACGGCTTTGGCCCCGGCGACTTCCACGACCGTTACGCATACTCCGTCAATGATATGCCCTGGCCCGTCACCGACCGGGATTACGTATTGCGAATCCGGACACGCGGCGACCAGGCCACTGGCGAGATCATCATGACCCTGAGCGCAACGCCGGACATGCGTGCCGAGCTGAGCAGCCGGGTCCGTGTTGACCGCTCTGACACACGGTACCGGTTCATCCCCGACGGCAGGCGTACCCGCCTGATCTGGGTTCAGCACACCGAGCCCAACGGTGCCCTGCCCGGCTGGCTCGTCAACAACCTGATTATTGATATCCCGGTGAAGTCAATCCAGGCCCTCGAAGAGGTTGCCAGCAAGGAGCGCTATCAGGGATACCAGCTGCAATGGGGGCAGGACGGCAACCTGCAGGGCGTTATGCCCACGCCCCGATAACCCACACCATGCCAGAGGTGACGGAACGCCAGGGAAAGGCTAAGCTTCACCGAAAGCACCGTAAATGGAAGATACCAGCCCATGAGTGTTCTCGCCCATGAGATCATGACCCCAACCATTAAGGCCGTGCCCCACAACTGGACCATGGACCGGCTGGCACGGTTTCTCACCGACAATGAAATCACCGGCAGCCCGGTCACGGACGATCATGGCGACATTATTGGTATTGCCACCCTCAAGGACATTACCGAATTTCGCTGGAATGCCTCACGCTCAGGGGATCAGCCCAGATTAACCGAGGAAGAGCAGGAGGAGGCCCGCCGCCTTCGTATGGTCATATTCGAAGAGATGGGCAAAGTACCGGTGGAAGTCCGGGACATTATGACCCCCATTGTTCTCTCGGTTGACGAGGACACGCCAGTGCGAGACATTGCTCATATCATGATGCGGGAGCACCTGCACAGAATCTTTGTCACCAGGGAGTCAAAAATCACTGGTATCATAACTACTTATGACATGCTGAAACTGATTTCTGACCAAGATCTGACGCAACGCTGCGCCGAGACCGACTGAGCCACCAGAGAGGTAGCGCCACCTATGCCAAGAGCATCGCAAGCTCGCCGGAAAATGTACGTCCTCGACACCAACGTCCTGATTCACGACCCGAATGCCCTCCTGAACTTTGAAGAACACGATGTCATCATTCCGATGACCGTCCTCGAAGAACTCGACAGCCTGAAATCTGGCAAACAAACGGTTGCAGCCGACTGCCGTCAGGCCATTCGCAATATCGACAAACTGCTGGGTGATGCCAGCCCCAGGGACATTGAAAAAGGCGTGCCGATTCTGCGAGGCAAGAAAGCGGACCCTCTAGGCACCCTCTCCATCATCATGAGCACGGAAGGTGCGGGCAATCACTCCCTGCCCGAACACCTGAACGACAACAAGATCATCAACACCCTTGCGGCGCTGCAGGCCAGGCACAAATCCCGGAACATCATTCTGGTCAGCAAAGACATCAACATGCGGCTCAAGGCTCGCGGCTTCGGGGTTGAAGCCCAGGATTACCACAACGACCAGTTACTGGATGACATTGATCTTCTGCCCAAGGGCTACAAGGAATTTCCGAATTCCTTCTGGGACGGAATCGCCAAAGTAGAGACCATCCAGAGGGAAGGGGTAACCGAACACCTGCTCAAACGGGAGGGCGAACTTGCCAGGCTGAACATTAATGAATTTGTGATTGATGAGCAGGGCTTTATCGGCAAAGTGGTGGATATCTCCGAAGATCAGCTGATTCTCAAGGACCTTCATCAACACGACCTGATGAATGAAGAAGTCTGGGGGCTGGTGCCCCGGGACATCTACCAGGCCATGGCACTGAACCTGCTGCTGGACCCGGACATCCATCTGGTGAACCTGACAGGCTCCGCGGGCTCAGGTAAAACCATCCTGGCGTTGGCGGCCTGCATCGAGATGACCGTCGCCAGTAAACTGTACAAGCGCATCATCGCAACCCGGTCCACTCAGGGTCTGGATGAAGACATCGGCTTTCTGCCGGGAACCGAAGCAGAAAAGATGGAACCCTGGCTGGGTGCCATTGTGGATAACCTGGAAGCGCTGCACGAAGACGATGAGAACATGACGGCCAGCGTCGACTACATCCTCAGCAAAGTGCCCCTCCACTTTAAATCCATGAACTACATCCGGGGCCGCAGTTTCCAGCATAGCCTGATCATCATTGACGAATCCCAGAACCTGACCCCACACCAGATCAAAACGATCATCACGCGGGCAGGCAACGGCTCCAAGGTGATCTGCCTGGGCAACCTGGCCCAGATCGATACGCCCTATCTGAGCCCCCTGAGTTCAGGGCTTACATACATGACCGAACGCTTCAAAGGCTTCCGCCACGGTGGCCATATTCACTTGCAAGGGGTGCCACGATCGGTCCTTGCCGAATTTGCAGAAGCCAACCTGTAGACTCCGTTTTAAAGGCCATGCCGCCGACGCCACTGGGCCGGCGGCAATCCCGTCCAGCGCTGGAAAGCCCGGTAAAAAGGGCTCGCTTCGGCAAAGCCCAGCGACAGGGCAATATCAGCCAACGACTGATGCGACGTTTTCACCGCCGTCAGGGCAAGGTCCCGGCGGACCTCATCCAGTAAACGATTAAAGGTATACCCCTCGTCGGCCAGTCGCCGGGCCAGGGTACGTTCACTGATACCCAGAACCCGTGCCGCATCCACCCGTCGGGGGAGTGAAGGCCCGATGCGGACCATCAGCCACTGCCGGAGATCCACGGCCGACACAGCGCTGCGCTCGAGCACAGCCAGCCGTCCAGCGTTATATCGTTCATGAACCCGGGCAAGCGCCGGATTAGCCTGCGGCAACGGCTTGTCCAGCAACTCATTGGCTACCAGCAAACCACTGAAAGCCTGCTCAAAGTCCACCGGACAGCCAAACACTTCCCGATACCCCGCAATCCCCCCCAAGCGGCCATGACTGAACTGGACCCGGGAAGGCCGTACTGCGGAACCTCCAATCCAGTCAGAAAGACTCACCACCGCCGACAAGACCGCTTCAATCTGATGCGGACTGAACGCCAGCCTGCCTTGACGCGGATGATAAACAATCCACGTACCCCGACTGGCTGGCAGCAGCTGAAACCGGCCGCCATCGGAAATCAGCCGCTGATACTTCTGCACCAGAACAAGCGCCTCCCGCAGGGTGGCTGCGCTTTGCATGGCAAAACTGACGGCATCGATACTGGCCGGGCGAACACCACCACCGACTTTCAGCCCGAAGCCAGGGTCCCGCGTACACTGCTCTGCAGCGTGCCAGAGACGAGTGATGAAATCGATCGGCCAACGTTCCCAGTTCAACGCTTCGGCAGGCAATCCTGCAGAGTCCAGCAGAAGGGCCTCTGCGATGCCCAGACGGCGAGCACCGTCAATTACCGTGCTGACCCAGCCCATGGAAACGGTGGCTTCTAATGTCAATTATCGTGGCCTCTGAAGTCAATCCAGATTCGATGATAGCGTTATATCGTCAGCGTTAACAAAATAAAAACACCGGCCGGGTAGGTCCCTATGCCAAACACCGTAAACTCTGACGTTCTGATTGCCGGCGGAGGCCTGGCAGGCCTGGTCACGGCACTGGAAGCCCTGCGTGCCGGGAAGTCCGTGGCCCTTGTTGACCGTGACACACCTGAACGCCTCGGAGGCCTGGCCCTCTGGGCCTTCGGCGGCATGGCCCTGATCGACACCCCCTTGCAACGCCGTATGGGGATTACCGATTCACCCGAGCTGGCACTGCAGGACTGGCTTCGTTTCGGCGAACTGGACCCCGGCGATGCATGGCCGATGGCCTGGGCTCACCATTACGTCGAACGCTCCCGGACACACGTGCATGACTGGCTCATCCAGCAAGGCCTCACCTTCATGCCTGCCGTAAACTGGGTCGAGCGAGGCCGGTTTGGCGACGGTAACCGGGTGCCTCGCTATCACGTTCTCTGGGGTACATCGAAGGCCCTGATTCAACGCCTGGTCGACGCCCTTCACGAGGCAGCCCCGGGCGGCCGACTGCAGCTGTATCACCAGCACCGTATTCTTGGCCTGGACCATCAGGCGGGCACCGTCAGCGGTGCCGTTGCCATCAACAACAATACCGGGGAGGAAGTACATTTCAGGGCACCGGCAGTGGTACTGGCCATGGGCGGCATTAATGGCAGCCACAACGAATGCCGGGCCAATTGGCCAGCAGACAGGCCACGACCAGCCAGCATGCTCAACGGCGCCCACCCGTTTGCCGACGGCAAGCTTCATCACTGGGCCGGAAAGCATCTTGGAGCCCGCATCACCCACGCGGGTGAAATGTGGAACTACGCTGCCGGTTTTCCTCATCCCTATCCCCATTTCAGCGGGCACGGCCTTTCAACCATCCCCTGTAAATCGGCTTTGTGGCTGAACCACCGGGGCGAGCGCATCGGTCCGGAACCGTTGGTCACCGGCTTCGATACCCACTGGCTCTGTCAGCGTGTGGCGGAACAGGAAAAACCCTGGACCTGGCATCTGCTCAATCGGCGCATCGCCCTCAAAGAATTCGCAATCTCGGGCGCCGAACATAACGCCCGTATCCGGGACAAACAGTTCCCACGGTTTCTGAAAGAACTGCTGCTCGGCAACAAACCGCTGGTGAACCAGATGCAGAAAGAGAGTCGCCACTTCCTGGTGGACGATACCCTGAACGGTCTGGCGAACAAGATGAATGCGCTGACCCGCTCCCTGGATATTGACTCGGCCACACTCCAGGCCACCGCCAATGCCTTTGATGCCAATTTCAGCAAAGGAAACCGGCTCAACAATGACCCCCAGATCCGTATGATCCGGCATGCCCGGCAATGGGGGCCGGACCGACTGCGAACCTGCAGGCCGGCGCCATTACAAAACCCAGGTGCCGGCCCGTTTATCGCCATTCACATGCAACTAACTACTCGCAAGAGCCTGGGCGGTCTTCGAACCGATCTGCAAAGCCGGGTGCTGGGCTCCGATGACCAGCCCATCAGCGGCCTGTACTGCGTGGGAGAGGCCGCCGGCTTCGGTGGCGGCGGCTGCAATGGCAAGCGGTCTCTGGAAGGTACCTTCCTGCCCGGCTGTATCCTCACCGCGCGGGCAGCGGCCCAATCGATTGTTTCCGGGCGCTGAGCCCGGCGTTCACTTTTTCAAACAGGTAATCAGGAGAACAACAATGACCAATGGCGCCAAAGCCTTGATGAAAACCCTTGTGGATGCCGGTATCGACGTCTGCTTCACCAACCCCGGCACCAGTGAGATGCATTTCGTTGCCGCTCTGGATAACGAGCCCGGCATGCGGGCTGTGCTCGCGCTGTTTGAAGGTGTCGCCACCGGGGCTGCCGACGGCTACGCCCGCATGGCCGACAAGCCTGCTGCAACCTTGTTGCACCTGGGGTGCGGCCTGGGCAACGGCCTGGCTAACCTGCACAATGCCCGGAAAGGTAAAGTACCGGTGGTCAACATTGTCGGAGACCACGCCACCTATCACGTCCAGTACGATGCCCAGCTGCAGTCCGATATTGAAACAGTGGCCAGGAACGTGTCGCCCGGCTTTGTGCGCACATCGCAAACCACAGACGCGCTGTGCCAGGATGCCGCTGAGGCCATCACCGCGGCGCGAGGCCTACCCGGCCAGGTTGCGACACTGATCCTGCCGGCAGACGTTTCCTGGGGCGAGGGAGGCAAACCCTGCTCTGTTCCTCCCCAACCGGCCGCCCCTATCGCCGACGACAGCGCCATACAAGCCGCCGCCGAAGCCATGCGCGCCGGCAAGAAAACCGCGATACTGCTCGGCGGCCGGGCCCTTCGGGAACCGGCTCTGCTGGCGGCCGCTCGTCTGGCAGCCCATCAAGGCGTGACCTTGTTCGCCGAAACCTTCCCGACCCGCATTGAACGAGGGGCCGGCCTGCCCCCTGTTGAGCGTATTGCCTACCTGGCCGAACTTGCCAGCCTTCAGCTGTCTGAGTTCAGCCATCTCGTTTTGGTGGATGCCAAAGCGCCGGTGTCGTTCTTTGGCTATCCCGGCAAGCCCAGTTATCTGGTCCCGGAAACCTGCCAGGTACACACCCTTTCCACCCCGGAACAGGACGCCGCGGGCAGCCTGAACAAACTGGCCGAGGCTCTGGGCGCCTCTGGCGCCGAACCGATGCTTCAGCCAGCCAGCCGCCCGGGGCTCCCGAAAGGCAAACTGACCGCAGAGAAAGTGTGCCGCGCGCTGGGCGACCTGATGCCGGAAAACAGCATCATTGTGGATGAAGCCATTACGTCCGGGCTGATGCTGAATGCACTGACGGCAGGAGCCCCTCGGCACGACCTTCTGACCCTCACCGGCGGGGCCATTGGGCAGGGGCTACCCAACGCCGTCGGGGCCGCCATTGCCTGCCCGGAGCGCCCGGTATTCGCACTGATTGGCGATGGCACAGCCATGTATACCATTCAGGCCCTGTGGACCATGGCCCGGGAGAAGCTGAACGTCACGAGCATTATCTTCAACAACGCGTCGTACTCAATCCTGAACGTGGAACTGGAACGCGTGGGTGCGGAAGAAGCCGGCCTGAAAGCCCGCTCACAACTGGATATCAGTGGCCCCGTGACTGACTTTGCAGGGCTGGCGAACAGCCTGGGGGTTCATGGCATTCGTGTCACCACAGCGGAAGAACTGGTGAAAGCCATGAAATACGCGCAGGAAAGCCCGGGGCCACATCTGATTGAAGCGGTGGTCCCGGAATCGCTCAATGGCATTAAACGTAAGGTGTTGCCCTGGCTACTAAAATCTCTGCCCAGCCTGCCACGGCCTGTGACCAAAGCTCTGAAGAAAAAAATTGCCCCCTGACGCCAGCGAGGCTCAGTCCTTGAACTGAGCCTTATCCAGGCCGTGCTTTTTCATTTTGTCATAGAGCGTCTTTCGGGCAATACCAAGCTGCACCATGGTGTCCTTGATGCTGCCATGGCACGTATTCAGGGCACTGACGATGGCAGAGCGCTCAAAGCCGTCCATCATTTCCGACAGCGTTTGCCGGCCAGTAATGTTGGGACCACTGGCGGAGTCCCCTTCCTCAAGGGCTGCCGGCCCCAGAAGAACATAGCGCTCGGCCAGATTCCGCAATTCCCTTACGTTGCCTGGCCAGGAGTGCTGCATCAACCGGGTAGCTTGCCGGGCATCCAGGGGAACGCTTTCCCGGTCGTATCGGGCGGCCGCGATCAAAGCAAAATGGTGAAACAGCTTGGGAACATCCTCCTTACGTGCCCTCAGGGGAGGAATATCCACTTTAACCACATTCAGGCGGTAATACAGATCTGACCGGAATTCACCCTTGTCACTGAGAGCTTTCAAATCCGCCTTAGTGGCCGCAATAATCCGGACATCCACATCCACGATCTGATTGCTGCCCAAGCGCTCCACACGCTGTTCCTCAAGCACCCTCAGCAGTTTGACCTGAAGCGGCATCGGCATGCTTTCAAGCTCGTCCAGAAACAGGGTGCCCATGTGCGCATGCTCAATCTTTCCGATCCGCCGCTTATCGGCACCGGTAAACGCTCCGGCCTCGTGACCGAACAACTCACTTTCAATCAGGTTCTCCGGCACCGCACCACAGTTAATGGCAACAAAATTATGGCTACTGCGAGGACTGTTCTCATGGATGTAACGGGCCAGAGCATCTTTCCCTGATCCAGTCTCACCATGCAGTAACACGTTTGCGGAGATATCCAGCACCGGATCAATGGTCGCCATTACTCGCTGCATGGCCACCGAGTCGCCCAGCATTCGGGGGCCCGGACGAGCCAGGTGCCGCAACTGCGCTTTCAAACGGCGGTTTTCCAGGGCCAGGTGTCGCTTCTCCAACGCATGGCGCAGCAATTCAATCAGTTCCTCATGATCAAACGGCTTTTCGATGAAATCGTAGGCACCCAGCTGCATAGCAGATACCGCCGTGCTGATATCGCCCTGGCCGGTCAGCAGAATCACGGGTATGTCCGCATCGATGCTGCGGATTTGCTGCAGCAGTTCCAGGCCGTCCATCCCGGGCATGTTGTAGTCACACAGCACAATGCCCTCAAACTCCGGATGCACCTGCTTCAAAGCGGAAGGCCCATCCTCAAAGCAGCCCACCGGTATATCCTCCAACGTCAGGGTCTGCTCCATCAATGACCGGATATCGGGATCATCATCCACAAAAATGACTGATGCCATTGTCATTCCTCTGCCCTGCGCTGTTTCAGTTTAAGAACAAATTCCGCCCCTGGACCATCCTCACGGTTATGGCCAATCAGGCTGCCACCCAGTGCGTCCACGATCTGTCTTGAGATAGACAGCCCCAACCCAAGGCCCTGTTTAACAGACCGGGTGGTAAAAAACGGTTCGAATACCTGCTCGGTATTGCCGGGAAGACCGTGGCCATTATCCCTGACGCAACAACGCCAGTAATCGCCCTCATCTTCAACCACTACCTCAATTTCGGGCTGCTCCCGTCCTTCCAATGCCTGAACAGCGTTTGCCACCAGATTCACCATAACCTGTTCAATCCGGATCAGGTCTCCGTGACACATCACCGGGGCCTCTGGCCGGCGCCAGCATATCTCAATCCCGACACTGGTGTGCTGGGCCCGAATAATTTTGAGAGCCCCGTCCACCGCCAACCGCAGATCCACCACCGAGGGCGGCCCTTCAGACTTACGGGCGAACACCTTGAACTGCCGGATCAGCTCCGCCATCTTGTCACACAGGGAAACGATCTCTTCAAGGTTGGCGTCCACCATGTCGGTGGCGCCCCGCTCCAGGAACTTACGGCTATTTCGGGCGTATCCCTGAATTGCCGTTAAAGGCTGGTTAATTTCGTGATTCAATCCGGCAGACATTTGCCCAAGCACCGCCAGCTTGGCCGCCTGTATCAGCTCCTGCTGAGTTTCCCGTAGCTCTGTCTGTGCCCGCTCACGCTCCTGGATTTCATCAAGCAACTGATCGTTGGAACGTTTGAGATCGGCCGTCCGTTGGGCTACCCGCCGCTCAAGCTGCTCCCCCCGAAGCGCCAGTTCCCGCTCGCGACGGTAGCGCTCTCTCAGGTAGAGCCAGGTCAGGAAACCGGCCAGAAACATCGCCAGCCCCCCCACCACAAATCCTCCCCGGGTCCAGAGCACTGGCCGGGTGTTGGTGAGAACCATCAGACTCCAGTCCAGCCTCGGCAGCGCCGTCTCTACCGTCAGGTAGACCTCGGCTCCCGTCGGTCCACCCAACTGAATGCGAGAAGATTCCTCCGCCAGGCCCCAGGGTTTTCCTTTCTCCATCAGGTCAACGGGGGTGAGCTCGCGCGCCGGGTAACGCCGCCGAATCCTGGGCGCTTTTTCCGGATCGCTACCCGGCTGGAAGTCCCGGTACAACCATTCGCTTCGACTGGTCAGAAAACTGATGCCATCGCCATCCAGAACCACCATGTCAGCCTGACGGGGAGACTCGGGCCGGTGCCACTGAGATTCAAGCTCATGCACCAACACCTTGATGGCCACCACCCCAAGCATGTTTCCGCGTTGGTCCCGCACCGGATGGGTAAAGTAAAGCCCCCGTTCCAACGACCGGTAACCCAGAGCGAAATAGGCGACAGACTCGCCGGTTCGGACGGCTTCATGAAAGTACGGGCGGAAGGCGTAGTTGTTACCAACAAAGGTATCGGGCTGGCCAAAGTTATTCGCCGCAATGGTCAACCCGGACATATCCATCAGGTAAATATCTGAACCACCCACGATGGTTGCCATCCGCTGCATCTGCTCGTTGGCCCGGAGCAGTATCACGGCATCGTCAGGCTCACGAAGGGCCTCGGCCAGAAGGGGATGTTCCGCAATCAAGGCCGGAACCGGCAAGTATCGATTCAGCTCATTGGCCACCAGTTGGCGGTAGCGAAAAGCTTCCTGTAAAGCTTCCTGCTCCAGTTGCCGGTACCCATACCAGCCACCGAGCAACCAGGACAGCAGCAACGTAACCGCCAGGATGGCATACACGCCGAACCGATGGAGCATAGGTTTTTTTTCCGAAAAGCGAAGAGGGCTCTCGGCCAAGCCTAGCGCCCTCTGCCCGACAGGACAACCCGCTCAGAGGCGGGCGGCCCTGCCAGTCACTGGCCTGCTCAGGCTGCTGCCAGAGTCGGTGCCCGTTTGCGTTGGATCAGCATGGCCACAACAGCCAGCCCGATACCCGCCAGGTCCGTCCACAGGCCACCCTCAATGGTAAGCAGGGCTGCCGCCACCAACAGCAGGCGAACCAGAGCCGGCGCAGCGGAACGGGCAAACCAGCCCAACACGCCTGCAGACAGGAGGTACACCCCGAAGGTTGCGGTGATCAGCGCTCGCGCAATTTCAAACCAGCCGCCTTCCATCAACAGCGCGCTGTTGTAGAAGAACATAAACGGCACGATGAACGCCGCTATGCCAATACGGAACGAGGCGACGGATGTAGACATCGCGTTGGCACCGGAAATGCCCGCTGCCGCGTACGATGCCAGCGCAACCGGTGGCGTGATGGCCGATACCACAGCGAAGTAGAACACAAAGAAATGCGCGGTCAGCGGCTCAATCCCCAACTGCACCAACCCTGGCGCAACCACAGAAGCGGCAACCGCGTAGGCGGCGGTGGTGGGCATACCCATCCCCAGAAGGATAGAAATGAACATCGCAAACACCAGCGCCAACAGGTGGCTATGGGCCGCCACATCCAGAAGCAGTACGGAGAAACGCGCGCCAACACCCGTCAGGGAGATCACACCCACAATCACCCCGGCCGCCGCACACACGACGATAATCTGGATCGACATATAAGCCGCGATCTCGAAGGCGTGCAGGATC
Source organism: Marinobacter daepoensis DSM 16072 (assembly GCF_000421165.1). Taxonomy (GTDB): domain Bacteria; phylum Pseudomonadota; class Gammaproteobacteria; order Pseudomonadales; family Oleiphilaceae; genus Marinobacter; species Marinobacter daepoensis. The sequence goes on along the minus strand of NZ_ATWI01000008.1, from coordinate 829,857 downwards.
TGGCGAAGCCCCATTTTATTCGGGGAGATCCAGCTCACCACAGCCGCTGAAATAGTAGCCAGCGTTCCGGCCCGTATGACCGAGTAGCCCTGGAACAAGGCAACGATCAGAATGATGATGGGCACGAACAGGTACACCTGACGCAGCATCAACCGGAGGTTGGGCAGCTCATCTTCACGCATGCCCCGCATACCCAGTTTCTTGGCCTCAAAATCGACCATGAAGTACACAGACGCGAAATACAGGATCGCGGGAATAATCGCCGCAATGGCAATGTCGGTGTAGGGAATGCCGGTAATTTCAGCCATGATGAAGGCGCCCGCCCCCATAATAGGCGGCATAATCTGGCCCCCGGTGGAAGCCGCCGCTTCAACCGCACCGGCCGACTCCTTGCTATAACCAACCCGCTTCATCAGCGGAATGGTCAGAGAACCAGTAGACACAACGTTACCAGCGCTGGTGCCGTTGATCATGCCCATCAGGCCAGAGGCAAAAATGGATACTTTGGCAGGACCACCCCGCGACCGACCGGCCGCCGCGAACGCAAAGTTAACGAAGTAGTCACCGACTTTCGACGCTTGCAGAAACGCAGCAAAGATGATGAACAGAATAATATACGTGGACGACACCGCCGTGGTGGGGCCAAGAATCCCCGCGTCTGTATACACCTGGCTGAAGAACCGCTGAACCGAAAGCCCCGGATAACCCAGGAAGCCTGGCAGATAGGGGCCTGCGAACACATAGGCCAGAAAAACGAGGGCAATCACCACCAGAGCCATCCCGGCCACTCGGCGGGTGAGCTCCATGATCAGTGCCGTACCAGCCACAGCAGCAAAGGAAATACCGACCGGCGCAAACGCCGTTCCGGTTGTCATCCGCATGGTGGTGTTGAAGACCACCAACAGGTAGGCGGCAACCGCCACCGAGCACACAATCAGCACCAGATCCGGCACACTGAACCGGGCCCGCTCACGCTGGTGGAACCAGCTCATAACAATACCAACACCGGTAGCGGCCAACAGGGGCCAGCCAAAATGCCAGGATTCCAGTTCGGCCGGAATCCGCATGGTGCCACCCAGAATCATCTGGTGAAACGCGTAGGTCTGGTAAAGGGCGTAAACCGCCGGGATAAGGGCCGCCGCGGCAAACCACGTGGTCCACCGGTGCCGGGCCGCGCCTTCCTCACCAGATACAAAACGGGCACCCGCAAACAGCAGGAAGCCAAGAACCAGCGCGCCAGCCACGTGCACAATCCGGAACGACCAGGTTTCCATGGGCGCCACATTCAAGGTGTAAAGGTGGAACCCCGAGTAAGCAATGGCCAGCAGTACAACAACTTTAAGCAACACGCCGGTGAACAGGCGACGATTCGCCTCTACCGGTTCCTCATCCACATTATGAGCGAGTACGTGGTCTTCATTGACCGTCAGGTTTTCTGCCAGCTGCGTCTCGCCGCCGGCATGGGGGTGTTCTTTGGTCATGATAAGTCCTGCCTGTCTGAGAGGCGGTGAATCGATGTCGACCCTGTGCAGAAGGGCCGCATTGCAGCCCTTCCTTCACATGCCTTACTGCTTGATGGCGGCATCCTCGATGGAATAGCCATTTTCGTTGAACCAACGGGCTGCGCCGGGATGCCAGGGCAGAACCTGGTTTTTGGTGTAGTTTTCGGGAATGGAATGGCGGGCCGCCTTGTGGATCGACACCATCTTCTCGTTGTTTTCCATCGTCAGCTTGGTGATTTCATACACAAAGCTCTCTGGCATATCGCAGTTCACCATGGCGAAGTTCCACATAGAAACCACGCGAGACGGCTCATCCAGAGACTGATAAGTGTTGGCCGGGATTACGAACTCAGACACCGGGAAGTTATCAACAATCGTCTTCGCTTCCTCATCGTTCATCCCGATCACATTAACGTCGGTCTGTACTTCCAGTTGACTGACGGCCGGAATAGGGATACCCGCGGCAAAGGCCACCACATCAATCAGGCCATCCTGAAGCTGACCGCCAAGATCCGACCAGCTGCCGTTACGACGCTCGAAGTTAACCCCCAGTGTTTCCATCATGCGAGGGAAATAGGTATCTGAGGTAGAACCGGCAGGGCCAAAACCAATGGTCGCACCATCCGGAATCTCAGAGATCCGGGTAATCCCGGAGCTGGACAGGGTCGCAATCGAGAACGGAGTTTCGTACATCGGGAACATGGCACAGACATTATCCATCTTCATTCCCGGAGCCAGCGGGCTTTCACCGTCAATGGACTCGCGAGCGGGGCCCATGGTGGTCAGGCCAAACTTGAGATCACCGGTGTGAACCAGCGCCATATTCTGAACCGGGCCACCTGTAATCTCCGCACCACCAGACACGCCCAGATTCTCCGCCACAAAGTTCGCCCAGCCGGAACCGTAGGCAAAGTAAGTGCCGCCCTGGCTGGCAGTGCCCACGGTAAAGCTCTCTGGCCAGCCGTCACGGTCCTGAGCCATGACCGGACTTACAACAACGGAGGAGGCGAGCGCAGCCGCCACAATGGTTTGCAGTTTCATAAGGAATGCTCCCGATTCATTTTGTTGGTTGGGTGCCTAATTGCTGTGTCCACAAAGTCACACAGACCAACTAACAGCAAGCACTACGCCAAAAACAAAAATAAAATCAAAAACAAACAGTTAAATAGAAAAGCCATAAGGTTTAGTTTGAGAAACGGGTGAACTCTCACCCAAAAACCTCAAGAAATGAGTCACAACCCACCCAATTAAAGGCATGACCGGCAGAACGAAGGTCAACGATTCAGCACGACCTGAAATCACTCCCAGCTCTCCATACTACCAAATGATAATGAATTGCATTAGCATTTGAGCGCTAATTAACTAAAACCAACAAACTGGACATCTCAACTAAGTGAAACAATGTGAAAAAGCTAAACCACCACATGGATGTTTACTGCAACCACCGACAAGATTTAGTGGATTACGCCACCCCCATTATCGGTTGCCGGAATCAAGCCGAAGACATCGTTCAGGATGCCTTTCTCCGCTTTTTACCTGAGAAAAACAGCAGGCCCCCAAAAAAATCAGGGTTGGCCTATCTGTACAAGACGGTTAGAAATCTGGCGATTGACTTCATCCGTCGCTCTGCCATGGAGAACCGTCATCAGAGTTCAGGCAATATCGAGTGGCTCAACCCGGGAGAGGCTCCAAGCCCCGAATTGGTCAATCAACGGCGTACTGACCTGGATACGATCACTGATGCTTTGTCCAAGCTCCCAGAGAAAGAACGTATTGCCGTCGAAATGCACCGAATCGGCGGCTACACTTTGCAAGAAATTGCACACCACCTGAATGTTTCGGTTGCTACCGCGCATAGATTGCTCCGCAACGGCCTTATCAAAGTTGTTCGCGCCCTGAACGACTACGACCTGATATAGCACCTTTGAAAAAACATCCCGTACTCGTTAAATAAAACACGACTGCAGCCAGCCCTATGACTCCAAAAAGCCAAGCAACTCATCAATTCCCAGACCCGGAACAGCAAGCAATCGACTGGCTTTTGCGTTTTCAGGAATCCCCCAATGACAAAACCCTGAAAGCGCAACACAGGCAGTGGCTCATCGCATCGACCAAGCATGCAGATGCCTGGAACAGGGCCCAGAGAGCCTGGCAACTGACCAGCCTGGCCCGCACCGACAAAAATAACTGGCCAAAACGCCCACCCCAAAACACAACCAACCAAAGCAGGCAACACCTGAAGCCAGTTAAAGTGCTAGCAGCTTCAGCGATGGCCGCCTGTATCCTGGCGACTATCTGGCCGTCGCTCAGCCTGCGATTCATGGCCGATTACCGAACCAACACAGCAGAAGTTAAATCCGTTACTCTCGATGATGGCAGTACGGTTTACCTTGGGGCCAGCAGCGCCATCCGGACCAGATTTTCAGGTAACCAGAGAGCCATTGAACTGTTGTCAGGGCAAGCTTACTTCGACGTAAAACCAGACCGGAACAGGCCGTTCACAGTATCCGCCGACGAGGTGAAAGTGACCGTTTTGGGCACCCGTTTCGATGTGGAATACGGGCACCGAAAATCCTGGATAGGTGTTGTCAGCGGCCGAGTTGAAATCTCAAGCCAAGATGAGCTGGCGGAACTTGGACCTGGTCAAACCCTGGCTTTGCCCCATACTGGAGCCTCCTCACAGCTCCAGCAAACACCACCCGAAACCATCGCCACCTGGACCAACGACCAAATTTACATTCGGAACCGGACTGTCGCCGAGGCAGTACAAACTCTCGAGCGCTACTATGAGGGAAAAATTCTGATCCTTGATGACAGCATCGAAGAGAAAACCATTACCGGCAGCTACAACCCTAAAAACGTCGATAGCGCCTTAGCGGCTATCGTTCAACCCCACGGCGGTCGAGTTCTCAACATCACACCTTTACTGCGAGTCATTACTGGCCCCTGACGACTCGCCATCGTCAGAATGAAAAAAAATTCCCGCTCACTCGTTCTACCTCCAAACGAAAAGCAATGAGTCTTATTTGCAACTCTGGAGTAAATGAACACTATGAGCCTTCCTACCACACGTTTCAAAGCGTCCAGAGGTATTCGCTGGCTATTGATCTGCCTGCTCTATCTGACGAGTCAGGCTGTTTGCGCCGACACCTTTGATTTTAATATCCAGGCACAGCCACTGCCCTCCGCCCTCGGCCTCTTTGGCAAACAATCCGGCTACCAGATATCCGCCGAAGCGAGCCTTCTTGAAGGCCTTATGGCTAAACCAGTTATTGGAGTCATGCCGGCCTCTCAGGCGATCAACCGCCTTCTCGATGGTACCAATCTGCGCTGGTATCTCGCCGCAGGCAATACGGTTGTTATCCAAGCCTCTTCGCAGTCCAAACAAGAACCTGCTCTCTTGTCACCCATTCTGGTTAGCGCTCAAGATATTCCCTCTGAAACTGATGAAGCATTTTCATCCCCAAGCTCTGCAAGTTATATATCCCAAAGAAAAATCGAACGTTTCCGCGGCACTTCCGTCGGGGACATTTTTCAGAGTGAGACCGGTGTTCTTGTGGGCGAAAACCGCAATAGCGGTGGTCTGGACATCAACATACGCGGCATGCAGGGGCAAGGCCGGGTACCGGTACTGGTTGACGGAAGCCGACAGGAAACCACCGTTTACCGGGGCTATGCCGGAGTATCAAGCCGCACTTATATCGACCCGGACCTGATCGGTGGCATTGACATCCAAAAAGGGCCGACACTGAACGCCTCCGCCACCGGTGCAACCGGTGGCTTGGTCAGCATGCGCACACTCACGGCTGAGGATCTGTTAAAGCCCGGGCAGGATTGGAGTATTCGTCTGCGAGCCGGGGCCAGCGGCAACAACAGCGGCAGCCCAGCTGCGCCGGGCACTTGGTCTGGCCTCAACCCGGGCGGGCTCGCCGGTGGCGGAGTTGACGGCGCCTACCGGGTCGACTGTGTCACCGCCAGCCTGTGTGAAGGACCCTACGATCTTGCCAATGCTCTGGGCACCGACGATACGCTAAACCGGCCCGGCACCTTCAACCTCAAAGGCTGGTCTGGCAGCGTGGCACTGGCCAAACGATTCGAATTTGTCGACCTGGTTGCCGCTCACGCGCAACGGCGGCAGGGCAACTACTATGCCGGTAAACATGGCCCCACACCGTCACTGAACTTATCCGACCGGGTCGACCGGGGATTCTGGACGGAAGTACGGCCGAAACTTGAGGGTGCCAGCCGCTTTCGGGCCGAAGAACTGATCGCCAACTCCAACTTCGAGAACAAATCAACGCTGCTGAAAAGCCTGTTCTACCTGCCCGACGATCACTCGATCGAGCTGGGTTATCAGCATTACACCAGCACTTACGGTGAGCTCATGCCGTCCCAGCTCACCCGGCTGGGGCAGGTGCGGCAGACCGAGGGCAGTGAAGTGGAGGTCGACACCTACACCTCCCGCTACCAGTGGGAGCCGTTTGGTTCCCCCTATGTCGACCTCGGCGCAAACCTTTGGCATACCGACACCGCAAGCATCAACCGCAACTATTCCGAAGAGCTGAGTTTTGGCAGCGATCAGCAGGAGGACTATGAGCGCTGGGGAGCCGATGTCTCGAACACCATGGAGTTTGCCATTGGTGAATTCCTGCAACTGGAATACGGCCTGGCCTGGCAACAGGAAAAGGTGCGCACCAGCCCGCTGGACCTCGGCGTCGTCGACAATGCCGGCCGCAGCGGAGAACGCAAGGAAGCCAGCGCCTTTATCAACTCATCCTGGTCGCCATGGCGCTGGCTGACTCTGAACGGCGGCATTCGCTACAGCCGTTTCGATGCCGAAGACAACCAGCCGTTTCAGGTGGGCGACGACAGCGCCTATTGCACTGACGCCAATAACGACGGCGCTTGCGATCCCGTCAAGCATGAAAACAACCACTCCGGATCTGCGCCCGTAGCCAGCGTGCAACTGGAACCCTGGCGGGGTATTCAGTTCTATTTTCGCTACGCCGAGGCACTGAGGATGCCCAGTCTGTTTGAAAGCACTTCCGGATTCTCGTCGGAACCGGCCCTGGACGTAACTCTCAAGCCAGAGCATGCAAAAAACCGCGAAGTCGGCCTGAACATACTGCAAGACAACCTGTTCTCCTCAAGCGACGAGTTTCGCCTGAAACTCTCCTACTTTCAGAACCGGACTGAAGACTACCTGACCCGCACGACCCCCAACGTCTGGGAGGAAGGCGCCGGCCAACGATTCTTCGTCACCCGTAATATCGATAGCGTGGAATTCCATGGCGCGGAACTCAACCTGCAATACGATGCCGGTATCTGGTACACGGAGCTGGGGGGAACCCGCTACAACCACATTGAGGTCTGTCACTTCGGCAGCTACCGTCGGGAACGCTGCAACAACTATGGCATTGCCGACAGCTACATCAACAACATGATCCCACCCAACTGGCACGCCAGTGCCACGCTAGGCACACGTTTGTTCAGCAGAACCCTGGACCTTGGCCTGCGTGGCACCTGGATGGGCGAGCGCAACGAAGCCCCCGAATACGACGACGCCACCAAAAGCGGTTTTCTGCAGCCGGTGCCCTGGCACAGCTACGAAATACTGGATTTGTACGTCAGCTACCAACCCAACGACACGGTAACCGTGGATTTCAATATCGACAATCTCACCGACCGCTATTACCTGGATGCGCTCAGCCTCGGCCTGGTGCCGGCACCCGGCCGGACCGTGCGGATAGGAACAACACTCAGTTTTTAGCGATCACCGTGAGAAAAAACCTTCGCTCACTCGTTTTTAATCACAACAAATGCAAATGAGTCAAATTATCATTTGATGAAGATTTACTGATAGCTCAACACCTGAAAAGAAACCATCAACAGGAACGATCACTCATGAATCTCCCTTACGCAAAACTGACCCTGGCCAGTAGTATTCTGCTGCTCACCGCCTGCGGTGGCGGCGGTGGCGACAGCGGCCCCGCCCTGCCAACCGCCAACGCCAGCCTCAGCCCCAACCAACTGGATGTCGGTGGCGCGGTGAATCTGGATGGCGCAGACAGCACCTCACCCAATGGTGCCGTGCGCAGCTGGGTGTGGTCCATTGCAGAAGCTCCGGAACACAGCGCCAGCAAGCCCGCGGCTGACGAGCGGATCACCACGTTTGTACCCGATATGCCCGGCAGCTACAGCATCTGCCTGACGGTGACCGACGACAAAGCCACCAGCAACCCGGATTGTCAGCCGCTGACAGTGACCAACCCCAATCCCACCGCCGTGGCTACCCCCGAAATCGGCGCCATTCCCGGCCAGACGCTGCAACTGGATGGCACCGGCAGCCTGCCGCCCACCGACGGCAATCCGAGCCTGCTGCAATACGCCTGGGAACTGGTGTCCGCGCCGGAAGGCAGCAATGCCAGCATCGACAACCCCAGCTTGGCCAGCCCCCGCTTCACCCCGGACCTTGAGGGCATCTACAAATTCCGTCTGACCGTGAGCTATCTCGACAAAATCAGCCCGACCATCGACGTGCGGGTCATCGCCTCCGAGGTTAACGCCATTCCGGAAGCGAAGATTAAGGTACGCGGCGGCGATCCTGACAACTGGGTACTGGGGCAGACCATCACGCTGGATGGTGGCGACAGTGTCGATGCCGACGGTGACGACCTGCAATACCGCTGGCTGGTGGGCAGAAACCGTCACCCCGACGCCCCGCAAGGCTCTACCGCAACACTGGAAAACACCCATCAGGCAGTGACCAGCCTGACGCCGCAGCAGTTTGGTGACTACACCTTTGAGCTGATGGTGTACGACGGCACCTCAATTAACCTGGTGACCACCACCGTCAAGGTCAACACCTTGCCGGACGGCCACGTCAATACGCCGCCCACGGCCGTCCTGCCGCCAAGCTGGGGGGAAACCTACGAGGTAGAGCTGGGCAGCGACTTGCACCCGGCGGGTAATTACAGCTACGACGCCGAAGCCAAGTACTCCAACGAGCTCGGATTCGAATGGAAACTGCTCTCCCACCCGGAAGGTTTCACGCCGAGTGACGAGGACACCATACCGGGCAACGAACGCTACGTAAAAATCACTCTCACCGAACTGGGCGACTACACAATTCAGCTACGGGCATTCGATGGAGAACTCTGGAGTGCTCCGGTAACCGCTACCTATACCGCCATGACCGGCGCCAACCGGCCACCCCGGGCCATTGCGAAACTGGCGGGCGCGGGTGCAGCGGTGGGCGTGAACCAAAGAGTGACACTGGATAGCAGCGGCAGCACAGACCCGGATGACAACCGGCTGAACTACCAATGGCGACTGGTGGACCGCCCGGACGGCAGCAGCGCAACCCTCAACGACGCCAACAGCGTCAATGCCTGGTTTACCACCGACGTACCCGGGCCTTATTCCGCCGAACTGACGGTGACCGACAGCCACGGTGCGGAAGCCTCCCGCCGGGAGCGGGTGCATGTACTGGCCAAAAGCTCCAACAACGCCCCGGTGGCCCGGCCCGGGTTTAGCCCGGCCTTCAGCGCTGAGCAGCCTTTCGTGATCTATCCGCAAGCGCCGGAGGTGTATGATGGTGAACACCTGCAAGCATCATCCCTGAACGCCTCGTTCTACCTCACCAGTGACGCCTACGACCCGGACGGCGACACACTAACGTACTTGTGGTCGCTGACCGGTTACCCCGCTGGCCATGAGATGGCACTACCCATTCGTCGTTTCTACGATGCCTCTCTGGGCATGTGCCTGAACGGCTATAACGTTGATCCCCAGGGCGACTACCCGACCCGGGACATGCTCTATCAGGCGGCGCTCGGGTTTACCGAATGGACTTGCCAAGACATCAGCCTGTCCCCTCTCACTGCGGGTAACTACACCCTGCAGTTGCTGATTTCTGACGGCATCGACATCAGCCAGCCCTTTCGCTTTACGGTGCCAACCGTGCATCGGGCCAACTACCCAACGCTGCTGCTGGAGGATCTGCATGCCAGCACCGCCAACCATTATGATCAGGCAAAGGGCAAAAGCGAATACGGTTATCGCCAGCAGGTGTTCCCGTTCAACGATAAAAAGGATTTTCAACGTCAATACCACGATACCATTTTCAAACCAAACACCGACTACGTGCACAAGCGCTATCGCCTGACGGCCTTTGATCAGGATTACACCATCACCGGAGTTGCCACCGAGTCCCAGGATCAGGGTGGCTATCTGGCCAGGTTCGACGGTCTGACCAATGGTCAGGTGATTCGAAAAGGCGAAAGCATTACCGTCGACCTGATCCTGAGCACACAGGACGAGATCCCGGTAAGGCCAGCAGACAGCTGGCATGGCAATGAAATGGGCGAAGGCGTGTCCTGGAGTTTCTCCATCGCCGAAAAACCCGGCTGGAACTTCAAAGCGACCCCAAGAATCGCAGGATACCGAAGCCCGCAATAAATCAACCAAACGAACCGTCTGGAAATGCGCGCTGCGTGTTTCCAGACGCGGCCATCTGGATCCCGCCACACACTATTCAGTTTTTTAAAAGCCTAACCGGGTCTTTTCTAAGCCGCCTGCGTGGCGGCGACAATGGCACGGAGCTCAATAACATTCTGCCGAAAATGAGCCCGCTGAATCCGCAATACCTCACCAAGAAACAAAGCGTTTTCGGAAAAGTTTCGGCGTTCGTAGAGACGTTCAAAGGGGTGGGCGGGCAGATCTAGAGCTCACCAACGCCCCTGCAACGTAGCCACGATCCGGCGTCCACTGGCCCGGTTCCGGTGCTCACAAAGGTAAATGCCCTGCCAGGTACCCAACGCGAGGTGACCACGCGTCACCGGAATATTCAGCGAGGAGCCGATCATCACACTTTTGATGTGGGACGTGGTGTCATCCGGCCCTTCCAGAGTATGTTCATAGTAGTCGGCGTACTCCGGTACCATCACATTGAAGTGACGTTCGAGATCGCCGCGCACGTCAGGATCGGCGTTTTCGTTGATGGCAAGCGACGCCGAGGTGTGCTGAATGAACAGGTTCAGCAACCCGACCTCGCAATTGGCCAAGTCTGGGGCCTGGGCCAGAATTTCGTTAGTGACAAGATTGAAGCCACGCGGTAACGGCGGCAGCTCGATGAAAGTCTGATGCCAGATCATATCGGCTCCAACGCCCGGTTATTTCTGAAGTTCATCCCAGGGGTGCACTGGCACAACGGCCTCTTCCGCAACCTCACTCTCAAACGAACTGCGGAAGTAATCCATCGCTTTTTCCGCTTCCCCCAACTCATCGAACCGTGCCACGTGATAGATCGCCTCACCCTCATTGACCAGAGGCAGATTGTTCACACAGATCACAATACCGGAACAGGGTGAAGTAATGGCCTCTTCGGTTTCGCCAAAGGGATCGGCTACCATGGCCAGCTTCTGGCCTTTACGCACCCGCTGGCCAAGATGCGCCACCGGGCGCATGATGCCATCCATATCGGCCCGAACCCATACCGAATTTGCAGCGGTTTCGGAGCGTTTACGTGGCGCCTTGGGGCCTTTTTTCGCGGGCATCATCTCCAGCTCACGCATGACCCGCATGACGCCTTTTACACCGCTGGCAATTACCACCTCATCAAAGCGCAGAGCTTCACCACCCTCAAAGGTGATTACCGGTATGTCGAGGGAATCGGCGTAGGCTCGCAGACTGCCTTCCCGCAGGCCCGCGTTGATAATGATGGGAGCACCAAACGCCTCGGCCATGCGGGCCGTTTCCGGGTTTTTCAACTCCGCCCGTATCTGCGGGAGATTGAAGCGGTGAATCGCTCCGGTGTGCAGGTCGATGATGTGGCTCACGTTTTCCATGATCTGAGTGCGCAGCAGGTAGGCTATGCGGCCGCCCAGCGAACCAGTTTCCGAGCCTGGAAAACAGCGGTTCAGGTCGCGCCGGTCCGGCAGGTACCGAGTGCGCTGCACAAAACCGAAAATATTAACGATGGGCACGGCCACCAGGGTCCCGCGAAGGTGTCGCAGGGCCGAGTTTTTCAACACCCGCCGGATGATTTCCACGCCGTTGATTTCATCGCCATGAATGGCACCACACACCATCAGCACTGGCCCATCCCGGCGGCCGTGTACCACTTCCACAGGAATGTGCAACGGGGTGTGGGTATAAAGCTTGGCCACCGGCACTTCAACGGTTTCACGGGTACCGGGTTGTACCTGCACACCGGCAATCTCAAACGGAGCTCTCGCCATACGCGGTTATCCCCGGCCCCTGGTCTGTGTTCTTGAGGGCTTGTAGTTCTTTTCCGTCCAGTTGATGATCATGCCCGCCACGTTTTTGCCGGTGGCGTTCTCGATCCCTTCCAGCCCTGGGGACGAGTTCACTTCCATGACCAAAGGACCACGGCTGGAGCGCAACAAATCGACCCCGGCCACGTTCAGCCCCATAGCTTTGGCAGCGGTAATGGCGGTTTTACGCTCTTCCGGTGTAATCCGCACCAGCGACGCGGTGCCACCCCGGTGCAGGTTAGAGCGAAATTCCCCTTCGGCCCCCTGACGCTTCATGGCCGCAATCACCTTGTCGCCGATGACGAAACAGCGGATGTCCGCACCGCCCGCTTCCTTGATGAATTCCTGCACCAGAATGTCGGCTTTCAGCCCCATAAAGGCCTCAATCACACTCTCCGCCGCCTTGCGGGTTTCCGCCAGCACCACACCGATGCCCTGAGTGCCTTGCAGCAGTTTGATGACCACCGGTGCGCCACCCACCATTTTCAGCAGCTCTGGCACGTTATCGGGTTTGTTGGCAAAACCTGTCACCGGCATCCCCACGCCTTTCCGGGCCAACAACTGCAGGGAGCGCAGCTTGTCCCGCGAACGGGTGATGGCGACCGATTCATTCAACGGGAACACCCCCATCATCTCAAACTGCCTCAGCACCGCCGTGCCATAAAAGGTGACCGATGCCCCGATCCGCGGAATTACCACATCAAAATCTTCCAGCACTTCCTCGTGATAATGGATTTTCGGATCAGCAGAGGTGATGTTCATGGAACAGTGCAGACAGTCGATGACCTTCACTTCATGGCCACGGTTCAGCCCCTCTTCCACCAGTCTCCGGGTCGAGTACAGGTGACGGTTTCGCGACAATACCGCAATTTTCATAATCAGTTCCTTGGTGCCGGCTCACCGGCAAGATAAGAAGCTTCAGGGTATACCACGGTGCGCCCAGCCATAGCGGTGCGCCCCAGCAACATCCGGAATCGCATCGAATCCCGGTTGGTCAGTGTCATTTCAATCGGCCAGCGGTGATCCCCCAGCACGATGCTGGTTTCTACCACCAGTCGCAGCTCCTTGTGTCCGCCGGAATCAGATACCGTGCGCTCGTCCAGAACCCGGGCATCACACTCCACCACGTGATGCAGATCGTTCTGCACCGGATGCACCCAGAATTTCACCCGGCGTTCACCATTCTCTGTGTACGGTTCCGTCCGGAAGGTATGCAGACAGGAGGTCCGCGCGCCGGTATCAACTTTCGCCTTGATACGCGGAATCCCCAGATCAGGCAGCGCCACCCATTCCCGCCACCCCAGGCAGACTTTATGGTCAGCATTATCAGGGGCAACGGTTTGGGTAACTTCAGGTTTTTCGGTCGACATCCGGTGGTTCCTTTTCTTGCGTTTGTTCCGAGCCCACAAGCTGTATCCGGAAAGGCTCAGAATGACTGCCGGCATAGACACTGGTGTGCGGGAAGGGTATTTCGATACCGGCTTCATCCAGCGCCTTCTTGATGGCGACCATCATGCCGCCCCGACCTTCCAGGAAGTCATCACGAGCCACCCAGAAGGAAAACTGCAGGTCCACAGACGACGGGCCAAAACCGGTCACCAGCACAAAAGGCTTTGGCTCTTCCAGACAATGAGGGTTGGCATCGGCCAATCCCAGCAAAAGATCCCTTATTCGCTCCACATCTTCAGCGTATGCGATACCAATGACAAGATCGATTCGGCGGATCGGAAACCGGGACCGGTTTACGACACGGGTCTTGATCAGGGTTTCATTCGGAATACGGACATACAGATTGTCTGGCGTTCTCAATTTCACGCTCAGCAAGTCAATGGCAACCACTTCCCCGATCGTGGCGTCTGCCTCAATGACATCCCCGATCTCGAACGGCCGCTCCATAACCAGAAACAGGCCGCTGATAATGTTGGATGCCGACGTCTGAGAGGCGAAACCAACGGCCACCGTCAGAATCCCTGCCGCCCCGAGTACTACATCCAGAGAGAACCCGGCTTCCCGTAATGCCGCAACGGCGAACAGCAGGAAGACAAGGTAAAACACCAGGCGTCGAATCAGCACCTGATGGTGTCGGGAAACACGTTTCTCGGCCAACCGGCCAACACTTCGGGCCAACATGGTCCCCAGGAAGATCCCCAGCACCAGTAAAAAACCCGCTGCCAGCCATTGTCCCCAGGCAATCCCATTGATCAATTGTATGAAGGTGGTCTCAATCGCCTCAATCAACGCAGTCGCTCCTTGCCCGGTTAACCAAACATGCGGTCAAACGCCCTGACCAACCGACGACCCTTTGCCATCGTCTGTCGGGCGGGCGACACCAGATGGCACAGGCCGGCACTCTCCGGCACTGATCGCTCCATATGCAGGCTGGCAGAATTCATATCAGTCTCACACTCTACCGTCACACCCGGCGTCCAGAGCTGGCCACGCTCATTCTGATACAGCGATAACAGCGGAGTCGGCAGGCTGAACCGGTCCAGCAACAGAGCCTGCTCACCCCGATTAATGATGGTGACCGGGGTGACCGCTCTCCAGGGCCGTTTGGGCACCGCTTCCAGCGCCAGTCGACCATAGGTGGACGAGGCATAGCACAACTCTCCCTCCATGGTATTCCGGCCCAGCCAGGTCATGGATGGCGTCGCCAACGGAATCTCCGTCAGCTCGGTTTTACCTTTTCCTACACAGATTTTCATCCAGAGCGCAGTACCGACATAAAGAAGACAGCGGCCGCCCGCCGGTATCGTCAGTGGCTGAAAAGGACGAATAACCGTTGGCAGGCTCGCCATGGCCGGATAAAACTGAACCACACCGTTGTCGGCGGCCCGGATAAAACGTTGTACCGGTATCTCGGCCGACGGCAGTGTGTGCCCCAGCGTTGCCTGCCACTCGAGAGGATCGGCCCCGTTACCGGTAACCACCAGCCGCTCCTCCCGGATCTGCCACTCCTGATCCAGCAAGGTAATCCATAGCCGGACATGGCCAATCTGGTGTTGTTGGGTCTGGCCGGATGTCAGATGATAGGGGTGCGTCCAGACACCTTCTCGCGGACTTTCAGGTTGCTCGGTCATGCCTGCAGAACGACTCCTTTTGGTCAGCAGAATTCAGCGGCTGCAAGCGTTAACTATAATCCAATCCGGTAGTCTCAGCGAATATACAAACCTATGATTTTTTTGGCTGTATTTACCCCTACGTGCACTCAGATACAAGCAGGATGCCACTATGACTCAACTGGTATGGTTCCGTAACGACCTTCGTCTGGCAGACAACCCGGCCCTGACGGCGGCCTGCCAGGCCGGGAGCCCTGTGCGAGCCTGCTTCGTAGTTACACCGCAACAGTGGCAAGACCACGACTGGTCAGCAGCCCGGGTTCGGTTTGTTCTTGAGAACGCCAACGCAGTGGCCAGAGAACTGGCCAGGCTCGGTATTTCCCTGACATTTCTGTCGGCCCATCGCTTCGAGGATGGCATCGGGGCGCTCGTACAGTTCTGCCAGCAACACAACGTCTCAGAACTTCACTTCAACGAAGAGTACGGCCTCAACGAACGCCGCAGAGACAAAGCCCTGCGACAGACGTTGGCGGACCTTGGTATTTCCGTAAACAAATACCGTGACCAGACCGTTGCCCCTGTGGGCACGGTTCTGACCCAGCAGAACGAACCCTACTCCGTATTTACGCCGTTCTCACGTCGCTGGCGCAGCTGGATCGAAGAAGCCGGGCCCACCCTGCACCCAAGGCCAACGGCCGTGGCCAGTGCCGTTGAACCCGAGCAAACAGACACCCTGCCAGCCCCCTTTGCCAGCGCGCCGGAGCCACTGGTCTCGACCGGAGAGGCCGCGGCGCATAATCAACTCGATACCTTTCTGGCCCAGCAGGTCACCGACTACAAAAACAACAGAGACTTCCCTGCCCTGGATGGCACCAGCCTGCTGTCTCCTTATCTGGCCAGCGGCGTTCTGTCCGGCCGCCAGTGTCTGATCGCTGCGCGGCACAGCGGGATCAGTGGCGACGGGCTGAATACCTGGGTGAACGAGATCGCCTGGCGGGATTTTTACATTCATATTCTTTATCACTACCCCCGGGTAAGCATGCACCGCGCCTTCAAGCCGGAGACCGAAGCGCTGAAATGGAACTCGCCGGGCGAAAACTACAAGGCCTGGAAGGAAGGGCAGACCGGGATACCGATAGTGGATGCGGCCATGCGGCAACTCCGCACAACAGGCTGGATGCACAACCGGCTGAGAATGATCACCGCCATGTTCCTGACCAAGAATCTGTTTATCGACTGGCGACTGGGCGAGGCCTGGTTCATGCAGAACCTGGTGGATGGTTTTCTGGCGTCGAACAACGGGGGCTGGCAATGGAGCGCCTCAACTGGCACTGATGCGGCGCCCTATTTCAGGGTGTTCAATCCGGTGACCCAGAGTGAACGGTTTGATCCGAAAGGTGAATTCATTCGCCAATGGGTACCGGAATTGGCAACGCTGGATAATAAGCGGATTCACGACCCGTCAGCGGGGGCCGTTATTCCAAAAGGCTATCCTCGCCCAATCGTCGATTTGAAAGAGAGTCGAAAAGAGGCTATTGCCAGGTTTCAGGCCTTGAAAGACTAAAACCGGCCTCGATGGGGCGGGGTGAGCTCACTCCGCACACACCGGACATTCCGGGTCTTTGACGAGCTTCATTTCCCGCCACTCCATCTGCCAGGCGTCGAGGATGAGCAGGCGCCCAACCAGACTCCGGCCCACTCCGGAGAGCAATTTGATCACCTCCATCGCCTGAACAGAGCCGATCATGCCCACCAGTGGGCCAATCACACCCGCTTCGGAGCAGGTCAGGTCTTCGTTACCCTGCTCAGGGTACAAACAATGGTAACAAGGGCTATCCTGCTGCCCCGGATCATAAACCGACAACTGGCCTTCACCACGAATGGCAGCGCCAGAGACCAATGGTACCCGGGTAGCCACGGAAGCCCGGTTCAGAGCGAAGCGTGTATTGAAGTTGTCGGTGCAGTCCACCACCAGGGAAGATTCTGCAACCAGTTGCTGAAGATCATCCCCGTCTACCCGACGATTGACCGCACGCACCGAAATCCCCGGATTGATGGCGCGGACACGCTCTGAGAGCTTTTCCGCCTTGGAGGCGCCCAGCCAGAGGTGCTCGAACGCAATCTGGCGCTGCAGATTCGCCAGCTCAATCTGGTCGTCATCCACCAGCACCAGATGCCCGACACCGGCTGCACCCAGGTATAGCGCCACCGGGCATCCGAGCCCCCCTGCACCGACAACCAGTACCCGTGCAGCCTTGAGCTTCTCCTGGCCGGCAATATCAAAACGCGGCATCAGGATCTGACGGCTGTATCGGAGCAGTTCTTCATCACTCAGCATGCACTGGCCTCTCTGGCTCATGGCTTAGTGCTGTCCGGGCAAGTGTCATCCGGTCGTTCCCACCATAGTCTTTCAGGCTGTCTATACTGTGCCATCCGGCCTCAGCAAACAAATTCCTCACCGCTTCTGCCTGATCGTAACCGTGCTCCAGCAGCATCCAGCCTCCGGGACTGAGCCGGCTTCCCCCTTCCGTCACCAGCAGGCGAATGTCATCCAACCCGTCGTCACCGGCTACCAACGCAGAAGCCGGCTCAAACCTAACATCACCCTCCCGAAGATGATGATCACTGGCGGGTACATAGGGAGGGTTGGAGACCAGCAAGTCAAAGCTGCCCTCTGGAATCTCATCAAACCAGTGACTCTGTATCACGGTAATGGGCAACTGCAGGCGCTGGCTGTTCTCTCGAGCCAGAGCCACCGCTTCGGGGATTCGGTCACTGGCCAGGATTCGCCAGCCCGGTTTTTCACTGGCCAGCGCCAGCGCAATAGCGCCCGTCCCGGTCCCCAGATCCAGAACCCTGGCACGTTCGGGCAACGGCAGTGACAGCACAGCTTCAACCAGACACTCGGTATCTGGCCGGGGAATAAGCGTGGAAGGACTGACTCTCAGCGGCAACGACCAGAATTCCTGCTCACCCAACAGGTACGCAACGGGCAGACCCCGCGCACGCTCACTCACCAACGCCTGAAACGCCTGCGCCTGTTCTGGCGGCACTTCCCGTTCCGGCCATGCCCGGAATGTTGTCCGGCTCAGGCCCGTCACATGGCTGAGCAGCAGCTCTGCATCCAAACGTGGGGAATCGCCCCCAATGTGCTCTCCGGCATCGTGCAACAGAGCGTCACAGGTCAGCGAAGGGGTGCTATTGCTCATTTGCCATGGCTGCCAGAAGCTCTGCCTGATGTTCCTGCTGCAGCGGTATGACAACGGCATCCAGGTCTCCGGCGATGACTTCATCCAGCTTGTACAGGGTGAGATTGATGCGGTGATCGGTTACCCGGCCCTGAGGAAAATTGTAGGTACGGATGCGTTCGGAACGGTCGCCGCTACCCACCAGGCTCTTACGGGTCTCCGCCATACTCTGCTGCTGCTTTTCCAGCTCTGCATTCTGCAGGCGCGATGCCAGAAGACTCATGGCTTTGGCGCGGTTTTTATGCTGGGAACGCTCTTCCTGGCACTCCACCACAATCCCGGTCGGCAGATGGGTAATACGAATGGCCGAGTCCGTCTTGTTAACGTGCTGACCACCCGCGCCGGATGACCGGAAGGTATCAACCCGCAAGTCGGCCTTATTGATGTCTATGGCTTCGGCCTCATCGGCTTCAGGCATCACCGCCACCGTACAGGCCGATGTATGGATACGCCCCTGGGACTCCGTTTCGGGTACCCGCTGAACCCGATGGGCACCGGATTCAAACTTCAGCGTGCCATACACACCGTCGCCGGACAGTCGGGCGATAACTTCCTTGAAACCACCATGCTCACCCTCGTTTTCACTGAGGACTTCCACTTGCCACCGGCGCTTCTCCGCGTAACGGGAATACATACGGAAAAGATCACCGGCAAAAATCGCCGCCTCATCCCCGCCAGTGCCGGCCCGGACTTCCAGAAAAACGTTCTTGGTATCGTTGGGGTCTTTGGGCAACATCAGGCGCTGAAGCTCTTCGTCCAGCGCTTCACTGCTTGCCCGGGCACTGGCCAGTTCTTCTTCCGCCATTTCCCGCATATCGGCATCGCCATCTTTGGCCAGCTCAATAGCCGCTTCGATATCCGCCAGAGACTGCTGCCAGGCCTGAAAACACTTGACCACCGGTTCAATTTCAGCGAATTCCCGGGACAGATCCCGGAACTTGTCCTGATTGGAAATGACGGAGGCATCACTCAGCAACGCGTTCACCTCCTCGAACCTTTCTACAAGCTGTTCAAGGCGGGACTGAATGGATGGTTTCATAGTTTTTCCGTGGTGGTGGGCTCGTCAGCTTCCAGTGCATCCAGCTGGTAAAGCTCCCTCAGACATTCGGTGACTTCCGCACGGCCCTCGGCCATCGCCTTTCGCACCTGAACAGAGGGCTGGTGAAGAAGTTTGTTGGTCAGACCCCGTGCCAGCGCACGCAGGGCTGTCTCCGGATCGGTGCCGTTACGCAGGGCCCTCAGGGCTTTTTCTGTTTCCGCATCCCGCAGCAACTCTGCTCGCTGACGGAACTGTTTCAGCGTGGAGACCGCATCAAGAGCACGCAACTGATCAAGAAAATCCTGAACCCCACTGGCAATCAGGTTCTCTGCTTCTCTGGCAGCACCTTCACGGGAACGGACGTTTTCTTCGATGACCTGACGCAGGTCGTCCACGGTATACAGGTATACGTCCGCCAGAGATGCCACTTCCGGCTCGATATCGCGAGGTACAGCAATATCAACCATGAAATAGGGACGGTGTTTGCGCTTCTTCAGAGCCCGCTCAACCGCACCCTTGCCCAGAATGGGCAAAGGGCTGGCCGTGGAGGAAATCACGATATCCACATCTGAGAGGTGGTCCGGAATCTCCGACAACAGAATGCCTTTCCCTCCGTGCGCCTCCGCCAGCGCCTGGGCCCTCTCCAGCGTCCGGTTGGCCACCAGGAAATTCCGCACCCCAGCTTCTGCCAGATGACGGGCCACCAGTTCAATGGTTTTTCCTGCACCGATCAGCAGCGCCTGGTTGCGGGACATATCCGCGAAGATATGATGCGCCATGCTGACTGAGGCATAGGCTACCGAGACCGGGTTTTCGCCAATCGCAGTCTGGGTGCGGACACGCTTGGCAACTGAGAAGGTGTGCTCAAACAGGCGGGACAGGAAGGAACCGGTCGCACGGTGCTCCCGTGCCAGGGCATAGGCATCCTTTAGCTGACCAAGGATCTGCGGCTCACCCAGCACCATGGAGTCCAGGCCTGCAGCCACCCGCATCATATGACGGACCGCGTCCGAGTCCCGATGAACGTAGAGCACGTTCTCCAGGTCTGCCACATCCAGCTCATGGAAGCCGGCCAGCCATCTCAACACTGACGGCGCACAGTCGTCGTCGCCGGCCAGATAGAGCTCCGTCCGGTTGCAGGTCGACAGGATGGCTGCCTCGCTGGCGCCAGACGCAGCTCGAAGCTCAGAAAAGGCCTCGGCCATGCGCTCCGGCGTAAATGCCACACGCTCGCGGATCTCCACGGGTGCGGTTCGATGGTTGATTCCCAGCGTTACAAGTGCCATTTGGAGTACAGAAAACCCTGCCCTGATCATGGATAACCACCTGCCATTCTACCGGGGCAACCGCTTGGTCGCCACCCGAAAACCTGTCGTCTTCGGCAAGTGCGGACAGGTTGGGCAAGTTCAAATGCTTGTGCCATTATAGGGCCTTGGCCGTGGCCGCAACCCGATCTACCTCAATTACCGGGCAAAAAGCGGTGTTCACTGACCTATCGCAAAAGCTCACAGGAAGTTGCATGCAAAGATCCGCACCGTATCTGGTTACCTGCCTGCTGGGGGTATCCCTCATCACACTGCCGGGCTGCGCCGCCTTCTCCGGCACCCCCGAACCCGCTGCGGAGCAGAGTAACAAGGAGCTCCCGGCAGAACCCGCCCCGGCCGACCAGATACGTTATGCCGACTTTGAACCTGAAGTGCTCTACCAGCTTCTGTCAGCGGAAGTCGCCGGCCAGCGGGGCCGCTACGACGTAACACTGGTTAACTACCTGCAGGCCGCCAGGAATTCCCGGGATACCGGGGTTATTGAACGAGCCATGCGGATCGCTCAGTCTTTAAACGCAGACAATGCCCAGCAACAACTGGCAACCCTGTGGCTGGACGTAGACCCGGATAACCTGGAAGCACACCGGGTGTCGGCCATCCAGGCAGTCAAGCGCCAGAACCTGGAAACCGCGCTGTACCACATGGAACAGATCATGGACCAGGGCGAAGACGCCGACTTTGACAGCCTGGCCGCCATGGCCGCCAACCTGCCCCCGGCCCAGCAACAGGAACTCCTGACCCTGTACATCCAGCTGGCCCGGAAACACCCGGAGAATCCCGAGCTTCAGTACAGCATCGCCTTGCTTCAGAAAATTACCGGAACGCCGGACAAGGCCTTACTCCAGATCGACAAACTGCTGGAGAGCGAACCGGACTTTCAACCCGCCATCATTCTCAAGGGCGACCTGCTCTACCAGACTGGCGAGGCGCGGGCAGCCCTCAACTACCTGACCACCAACACCCGCCGTTTTCCGGCCAATCGCCAGATGGGGACACTCTACGGCCGGATGCTGATCAACGAAGGGGAACTTCAGGCAGCCCAGGATGAATTTGAGCGCCTGGTCGAGCGCTACCCGGACACACCGGGACTCCGCCTTTCTCACGCACTGGTTGCCCTTGAGAACGAACACCCGGAGCTGGCTCAAAGCGAGCTGATCCGCCTCATTGAACAAGGCCATCACCAGGACGAAGCCAGTTACTACCTTGGCCGGATCGAAGAAGACGCCGGCAACCTGAACCAGGCCATCGAGTATTACCAAAGCGTAGAAAGGGGAAACTACTTCTTCCCGGCCCTGGCCAGAGCCAGCGAACTCCAGGCCAGAACCGGAGAGCTGGATCAGGCGCTGACGCACATCCAAACCCTTCGCGAACGGGTTCCGGACCATGCCGACAAATTCAGGCTCCTCGAAGTCAACCTCCTGATTGATCAGGGGCGGAATACACAAGCCCTAGAGGCTGCCGACGAAGCACTTGAGCACATTCCCGACAATGTTGAGCTTCGATATGCCCGAGCCATGCTGCTCGACAGCATGAACAATACAGAGAAGGCTGAACAGGATCTGAGAACCATCCTTGAAAGCCAGCCGGAGAACGCCGTGACCCTGAACGCGCTCGGCTACATCCTGACCGTACGGACCGAACGTTTTGACGAAGCCCGAGGCTACATCGAGCAAGCCCTGGCACTCGACCCCGGCAACCCCGCCATCCTCGACAGCATGGGCTGGGTTTTGTTCCGCCTGGGTGAAACCCGCAAGGCGCTGGATTTCCTTGAAAAGGCCTGGGAAGCCTATCCAGACCCGGAAGTGGCGGCTCATTATGGTGAAGCGCTCTGGATAACCGGCGACAAAGAACAGGCGCGCACAATCTGGGAAGAGGGGCTCGACCAGAGCCCGGACCACGAGATACTCAGAGAGACCATCGAACGACTCACCAGCGGCGAGGGCGCCAGATGATTCGCCAGGCAACATTCGCCACCCTGCTGACTACCGCCCTGGCAGGCTGTACCACCATTCAGCTGGAACCACTCCCGGACGGCATGACCAACCAGCCGCCCGCAGACTGGGCGCAGCGTAGCCAAAGCCTCAGCCGGTTCAACCAGTGGCAACTGAGCGGCAAGCTCGCGGTGAAACAGCCTTCCGACAGCGGCACCGCCGTCATCAACCAGTGGCGACAACAAGGTGAACGTTACGACCTGTCACTGTCATCGTCCTTCCTCGGCATGGGCACCACGAGGCTCAAGGGTGTACCCGGCTTTATCGAACTGACACTGGCCAATGGAGACACCTATCGGTCGTCAGAGCCGGAATCTCTGGTGGCGGCGGCCACTGGCTGGAACCTTCCGATTGACAACCTCACCTGGTGGATTCGGGGCCTGCCCGCCCCCGACGGCGACTTTCGACTGCTGTTCGACGAAACGAACCACCTGGCTATCCTGAAGCAAAACGGCTGGGAAATCCGTTACGACCGCTGGCAGGGGTTCGTCGACGACCTCCCCCCCCTTCCCGCCCGGATTACCGCCCTGAAGGACGACAAACGGGTACGGGTGGTCATCAGCAACTGGCTGAGGGAGGATTAGGGCTGTGCGCAACAGGATCACCCTACCCTCGCCCGCCAAACTCAACCTGTTCCTGCACATCAATGGCCGCAGGCCTGACGGCTACCACGAGCTGCAAACGCTTTTTCAGTTTCTGGATTACGGCGACGACCTCACGTTTGAGCTGACCCCGGGCACCGCCGGTGTCCGGCTGGCAGCCCCGGTACCCGGCGTGCCAGACAATGCAAACCTGATCGTCAGGGCCGCACAAGCGCTCTCAGAGCACGCAGACCACCCCTTGCCCGGCATCCTCATCGGAATCAACAAGCGCCTGCCAATGGGAGGAGGTCTGGGCGGCGGCAGCTCCAATGCCGCCACCACACTGATGGCACTGAACCACCTCTGGCAACTGAACCTTAACGAAGACACGCTGGCCGGAATTGGCCTGACACTAGGGGCCGACGTCCCCGTTTTTGTGCGTGGGAACGCCGCTTTCGGGGAAGGCGTCGGAGAAATTTTAACGCCTGCAAACCCGCCTGAGGACTGGTTTGTCGTGCTGAAACCGGAATGCAACATCAACACCGGAAAGATTTTTTCAGCAGAAGGGTTGACAAGGGGCACACCAAAAATCAAAATACGCCCCGCTTTTGAGGGAGACGCCTCGAGGTACCGAAACGACTGTGAGGATGTAGTTCGCAAACTGTATCCTGAGGTTAACCAGAGCCTGGAGTGGCTTTCACAATTCGGACCTGCAAGATTAACCGGAACCGGGGCTTGCATTTTTGGACGTTTCCCTACAGAATCCGCAGCCCGGATTATCTGGGAAAGCAAACCCTCCGGCATCACGGGGTTCGTAGCTAAAGGGGTGAACCAATCACCTCTACACCAAAAGCTAGCAGAGCTAAAATGATGCCAAAAAAGCACGATGATACTGGGGTGTCGCCAAGTGGTAAGGCAACGGGTTTTGATCCCGTCATGCGCAGGTTCGAATCCTGCCACCCCAGCCACCTTTCTCCCGCTTCTTCTGACTCAAACGCCGATACTGAGAAGGATACTGTCGTGTCCAAATTGATGATCTTCGCTGGCAACGCTAATCCCGAACTCGCTCGCGATATTGCCAGAAAACTCCATATTCCCATGGGCCAGGCGACGGTTGGCCGTTTCAGCGATGGCGAAACCACCGTTGAGATCAATGAAAATGTACGTGGCCACGACGTTTTCATCATCCAGCCCACCTGCTACCCCACCAACGACAACCTGATGGAACTGATCGTGATGGCCGACGCCCTGCGTCGTGCTTCTGCCACACGCATCACTGCCGTGATCCCTTACTACGGGTACGCCCGCCAGGATCGCCGCGTTCGCTCCACCCGTGTTGCCATCAGCGCAAAAGTCGTTGCCGACATGATTTCCAGCATCGGCGTTGACCGGGTATTGACGGTCGACCTGCACGCAGACCAGATTCAGGGCTTCTTCGATATCCCGGTGGATAACATCTACGCCACCCCGGTACTGCTCGAAGACATCGAAAAACAGCGCTTTGAAAACTTTGTCGTGGTCTCTCCGGACGTCGGCGGCGTTGTTCGGGCCCGTGCCGTAGCCAAGCGCCTGGATGATGCCGATCTCGCCATCATCGACAAGCGCCGCCCCAAGGCGAATGTCTCCCAGGTGATGCACATCATCGGTGATGTGCGCGACAAGACCTGCATCCTGGTAGACGACATCGTCGATACTGCAGGCACGCTGTGCAAAGCCGCCAATGCGCTCAAAGAACACGGCGCGTCCCGCGTGGTTGCCTACATCACGCACCCAGTACTTTCCGGCCCGGCTATCGAGAACATCAACAACTCGGAACTGGACGAACTGGTAGTGTGTGACACCATCCCGCTGGGTGACAAAGCCAAAAACTGTGATAGAATCCGCCCCCTCAGCATGGCTGGACTGCTCGCCGAATCCATTCGCCGCGTGAGCAACGAAGAGTCCATCAGCGCCATGTTCGAGAATGTCTGACCAGCGTTATCGCGGCAAAGCACAGACTTAAAAGCAGTTTTCGGGTCGGGAGTCCAACAGGACTCCCGACTCTTTTAGTCGACCGGAAAAAGCCGGTCTTTTTAAAGCACTCATCTGTTCAGAGCCTGGTCGCGGGCCGCTCAGATGACTAACGAGGTAATGACCATGTCTCAGGATTTTGTTATCGAAGCATTTCCTCGTGACGATCAGGGGAAAGGTGCGAGCCGCCGCCTGCGTCGCGAAGAGCGTAAAATTCCAGCCATCATCTACGGTGGCGGCAAAGACGCAACACCGGTTGCCATCTGGCACAACGAGCTGAAAAAGGCGATCGAAAACGAAGCCTTCTTCTCTCACATCCTGACGATTGATATTCAGGGCAAGAAAGAAAGCGTCATCCTTAAGGATCTGCAGCGTCACCCGTACAAGCCAGTTCTGTCCCACGCTGACTTCCTGCGCGTCGACAAGGACCACGAAATCCTCGTTCACGTTCCGGTTCACCTGGTGAATGAAGAAACTGCACCGGCCATCAAGACCTTCGGCGGCGTTGCTTTCCGCCTGATGACCGAGGTTGAAGTTGCCTGTCTGCCACAGAACCTGCCGGAATTCATCGAAGTCGACCTGACTGACGTCGAGATGGATCAGGTGGTTCACCTGAGCGACCTGAAACTGCCGGAAGGTGTTCGCATCCCAGCGCTTCAGCATGGCGAAGACCACAACTCTCCGGTTGTTTCCATGCAGAAGCCTAAAGGCGCCAAGGCGGACAACGCCGAGGAAGCTGAAGGCGAGGAAGGCGGCGAGGAGTAATTACTCCGGGAGCAAAGGCACATGGCACAGGATATTGTCATGGTGGTTGGGCTGGGAAACCCCGGCCCCGACTACGAGAATACCCGCCACAACGCCGGCGCTCTTTTCGTCGAAGCGCTGGCCCGCGATGCGGGCCAGACGCTGCGCCCCGAAAGGAAATACCATGGGCTTTATGCCCGCATTCAGTGGCAGGGCCTCGACCTGCACCTACTGAACCCCAGCACGTTCATGAATCGCAGCGGCCTTGCCATTAAAGCCCTCGCGGACTTTTTTAAAATCTCCCCCGAACAGATTCTGGTTGCCCACGACGAACTGGACCTGCCCCCCGGCACAGCCAAACTGAAGAAGGGCGGCGGCCACGGCGGCCATAACGGTCTGCGCGACACCATTGCTCACCTGAGCACCAAAGACTTCCAGCGACTGCGCCTGGGCATTGGCCATCCCGGCGACAGCCGTAAAGTTACCGGCTTTGTTCTGGGCCGGCTCGGCAAGCAGGAAACCGAACAACTCAACGCCGTGTTTGACGAAGTCATGCGGGTACTGCCCGACGCCGCCAACGGCAAACTGGCAGCCGCCATGAACCGCCTTCACAGCTTTAAACCCGCACCCTGAGCAGGGGCACAACCCCTTACTCGCACCGGTTCGGATACCCCGGTATAATCCGGCCAACTTTCAGCTCCAGCAGAGGCATTCCATGGGATTTAACTGCGGCATCGTCGGCCTGCCCAACGTCGGCAAATCCACCCTGTTCAACGCACTGACCAAAGCCGGCATCGGCGCGGAAAACTTCCCCTTCTGCACGATCGAACCCAATGCCGGCGTGGTGGCTATGCCCGACCCCCGCCTGAATAAGCTGGCGGAGATCGTCAAACCGGAACGGGTGGTGCCCACCACCATGGAATTCGTGGACATCGCCGGCCTGGTCGCCGGTGCCTCCAAGGGCGAAGGCCTGGGCAACCAGTTCCTCGCCAACATCCGCCAAACCGACGCTATCGCCCACGTGGTGCGTTGCTTTGAAGATGGCAACGTTATCCATGTGGCCAATAAGGTCGATCCGGCTTCAGACATCGATGTCATCAACACCGAGCTGGCCCTGGCAGACCTGGATACCGTAGAGAAGGCCATCAAGCGAGTACAACGCGTGGCCAAAAGCGGAGACAAGGAAGCCAAAGCCCAACTGGATATGTTTGAAAAACTACTCCCGGTGCTGAACGAAGGCAAACCGGTGCGCAGCATGGGGCTGGACAAAGATCAGATGGGCCTGATCCGCGAACTCTGCCTGCTAACCGTCAAGCCCACCATGTACATTGCCAACGTGAATGAAGATGGCTTCGAGAACAACCCACACCTGGATACCGTTCGTGAAATCGCTGCCGCCGAGAACGCGGTCGTCGTCCCGATCTGCAACAAACTTGAAGCGGAAATCTCTGAACTGGAAGACGAAGAGAAATCCATGTTTCTGGATGAGATGGGCATGGAAGAACCCGGCCTGGACCGGGTTATCCGAGCCGGTTACAGCCTGCTGGGACTGCAAACCTATTTCACTGCTGGCGTGAAGGAGGTTCGCGCCTGGACGGTCAAGATCGGCGCCACCGCTCCTCAGGCAGCTGCAGTGATCCATACCGATTTTGAACGGGGGTTCATCCGCGCCGAGGTCGTTGGCTACGAGGATTTCGTTGGCTGTAACGGCGAAGCCGGTGCCAAAGAAGCCGGAAAGTGGCGTCTGGAGGGCAAGGAATACATTGTTCAGGACGGCGATGTAATTCACTTCCGATTCAACGTATAACCCTTATTTTTCAAGGCCTCACCCCACCTATGGGGCTGAGGCCACCTCAGCACCCTTCCGCATAAAATCATCCCACATATATCTTCAAGAACATTCGCTTACATTAGCGCCAACAAATCTTTACGACCTAACGTTTGATACGGATCACCTTCGCTCTTAATTTAACGCTTTTTTACAAGGCAGCCCCAACGCTGCTTCTTAAAACTGAGCGGAGCAAGAGATGAAGGTCACATCCGGTTTGAGACAGGTTCCCGGTTCCCAGAACAACCCCTGTCACAAAAACGACACAAATCTCCCGCACATTATCCCGGACAAGGCCAAAGGACATTCTGACAGAGCCTTCTTGACCGCCAGGAATGCGGAACACTACCTCATCCTTACGTCTTTCTGAACATGGCAGAAGCCGCCAGCCAGCCTGGCACTGCCCACCGTGTGTCTTCATTCAGGAGTAAAACCTTGAAGACTCTCTCCTGCAAAGGATTTTCATCGAAAGATCAGCTTGTCCTGAAGTCGTTGATCGACCTCATCATCGCCCGTACCAGCGACACCTGGACATACTCCGACGGAGACGACAGCGATGTTGTTATTATCGATACAGACAATCTTGACGATCACGATGCCGTCTTCCGGCACCTTGAATCCCGTCACACCGTCGCCATCGAATACACCTCCGACACGACGGCCTCGTCACGACTGAGGCTTCAGAAGCCCCTCCGCGCCGCCAATCTGATCTCGGTATTCAATTCCGTGGAGGCCCGGATCGCAAATGCCGAGGCCGACGAAAGCCATACTCATGATACCCTTCAGCCACTCGCGAGCCAGGAGCCCACACCGGAGATCCTCACTGCGCTGGATGAAGGGCAGGCCAAATACCTGAGCATCTCCGCCGGCGACACCACCTGCTTCATCGACCTGCCCGGCAACCGTTACACCTGCCGGGGCGATCTGACACTTCCCGCTGTGCTGGGAGCAAGCGACAGAACCGTCTCAACAACACCACAGGTGGAAAACCTGGCCACTACCGGAGAATGGCGCCCATATCCGGCCCTCCGCTGGCTGCTGGGTACCAGCCTGTCGAATGGCGAACTGCTTCGAGGCATCAATCCGAACGGCCAGTTCAAGCTCCACCACTGGCCGCCCGCTGAGGTGCCCAGAGCAGCCCCCTATACGTTGTCTCTCTGTGCCCTGCTGAGCCGTGAAGCCGGAGCCTCCATCGAAGAGGCAGGGGCGCAATCCGGCGTTGCTCGGGCAGACATTATCGGGTTTATCAACGGCGCCTACCTGGCCCGGGCGATAACCACACCGGCGGCAACCAAGCCAACAGGCGCACCAGTCGCCACGGAAGCCGACACCAGCGCCCCCAGTAAACCCCGAGGCCTGTTCGGCAAGATCCGCGACCGACTGATGAGAAAAGCGAGATGAGGTTTATTTGTGTCTGAAATCAAACTGATTATCACGGGACCACCCGGTGCCGGCAAGACCACCGCCATTGCTGCCATCAGCGAAACCGCACCGGTCAAGACCGACACCCACACCACCGATGACCTGGCCGCAGTAAAGGAACAGACAACCGTCGCCATGGACTTCGGGGAACTGACTCTGGATGACGGCCAAAAGGTTTTCCTCTATGGCACGCCGGGGCAGCGCCGCTTCGAGTTCATGTGGAAGATCCTGGTGGAAGGCGGGCTTGGCCTGATCATCCTCGTGGATTGTTCCAGACCGGACCCGCTGGCTGACCTGCATATGTATCTGGACAACTTTGCCGACTTTATAAGACAAACCAGCGTGGTAGTGGGCCTGACCAGAACAGACCACCCGGACGCGCCAGCCGTTGCCGAGTTTTACAGCAGCATTGAATCCTCTGGCCGGGTACTCCCGATTCTGGAGGTGGATATCCGGGAGCGGGAAGACGTCGCGCTTCTGATCAATGCCCTTGTTTCAACTCTTGAGTTTTCCCGGTGAGAGAAAATTGAGCGCCATGAGCCAGTACAAGTTTTCGGAAAGAAGCGAAGCATTCTGCCAGGACCTGTTCCAGAACATGTTCGATACCAGCGATGCGATCTACGGAATTCTGATATCAACGGTCGATGGCCACGACGTTTCAAAAAGCTTCAGTCGTGACATGCCGGCCGCCAAGCTCTCCGCCATGATGAGCGCCATCCTGGCGCTTGGAGAAACCATTGCTGTCGAGGCAGAACAACAGCAATGCCGCTACGTCATCGTTGAGAACAGCGATGGTTACATCCTGACCCTGAAGATCAAGGACAAACTCATTCTGAGCGTGATCGCAACCACCCAGGCCAACCTGGGCATGCTGCACAGTGTCAGTAGAAATGCAGCCGAAAAACTGGCTGCACAATTGCGTTAATAACCAGAATCAGAGAGAAAGTACCAAATGGCAAACCTGAACGATATCTGTGAAAACATGGTAAATGAAGTCGGCGACGCGCTGGGCGCTGCCGTTGTAGACCTGGAATCCGGCCTACTGCTTTCCGTTGCCCACAACGTCCCCTACTTTACCCAGAGTTACCTCGATGCCGTAGCGGCGGCAGCGGTTGACATGTTCCGGGGGAAAACGGTTGGTACCGTTGAAAACCTCATTGCTTCACAGCGTGGTGCCGACGTCAAACGCATGATTCAGGAAGTGCAGATGACCACGGAGAAGACCTACCACTTCATGTCCATCGTACCAGGGAAGCCAAATGCCCTGCTGGTCCTGATTACCGGCCGCAAAGCCAACCTCGGCATGGGATGGGCATCCCTGCGTAGCGCCCTGCCCAAAATCGCGCCGCTCTGCCCCTGACGACCACCTCAATGCCGGGACCAGGTGTTTTCTGGCCCCGGCATTGAGCCGGTCTGGCTATTTCCCAACCCGCAGCCGGTCACTCAACTGAGACGGAAACCCCGCCCGGCTCATATCTCCAATGACCCGGGATACATCGTAATCAAGGTTCAGAAACTCCATCTCCAGTGATGCCCTGTCCAGAATCGCAAACTCAAGCCCGGCTTTCCCCCCTCTCGGCTGGCCAATCGAGCCCGGGCAAATCAGACTTCGATCCACACTCCCAAGATTAAATCGCGGCTGAACTGAGTGGCCGTTCAGCTTCCCTTTATCGTAATACACCCCCGCCACATGGGTATGACCATGAAAACAGAAACGAATCTCCCTATCCCTGAGATTCTGCAGGTTATCCTCATAAGTCATCCGGTAGACATACCCATTCATGAAGGTTCTGTCCTGCGGTGCACCATGGACCGCCAGCCACCCCGGGCCATCCATATACAAAGGCAGACTCCCGAGCCAGCCCCTCTCCGCCCGGGAAAGCTGCCCGACGGTCCAGTCAATCACCCAGCGAGCCATCGCCGAAAACCCCTTACCCGCCTCGCCAGAGGCCGCAGCATGGTCATGATTACCCCGGATAATATGAAAGTCCCTCGACCTTAACAGTTCGATGCACTCTGATGGATGGGGGCCATAACCAACCAGATCCCCCAACACCAGAACCTGAGACACCGAACGACTCTCCAGTTCCTCCAGCACCCGTTCCAACGCCGGCAAATTGGCATGGATATCGGCCAGAATCGCCACCTTCCCAGAGGTGCTTTCAAACAACTCAGACGAGCTCGCTGGCACGGCATAACGAAACGACAGCTCTTCTGCGGGCTCGCGAGCATTACCGTATTTGACACCCGCCAACCCGGCCAGAAAGCGATCCCGCCTGCTAGCCTGCTCGTCATTCGCCACAAACACGCCGCGAATCTGCTCCGAGACAATATCCCCCCAGGCCGAGCCGGCAAACTGCTGCTCCAGACACCGCCCGACCCTCTCGCCAAGCAAACCAAAGAAGTCTTCCGGGAAACCACTCATCTGCCGGAACCACACACCGATTGCCTGAGTCAGGCTTGAGAATCCATCCCAGCCATAGATATCGTCGTCCAGATAGAACACCCGACCTTCGCTGTCGGCCGCAAAGTTGGACAACCCCGGGTCCAGGACTCGTTCCTGTTCTTTCATGAAACGGATATAGATGGCGAAATACTGATCCAGAAGCTTCAGTGCCTCGCTGGGGGCCGAGGGCGAGATCAGAACGTGCAGAGGCTGGAGAACAGGCATAATGTTTCCGAGCCAGCACACATCGCCCTGCTTCGCTACAAACCAAGCCTTGCGGGGATGATAAATACCCAACGTCTTTTCCTGACGGAGGTTAAACGCGGCCCGCTCACCCGCCTGCTGCGCCGCCATCTCAACGCCGGCATGGATTTTGACAATATCGCCCTGCCGCTCGAAGATCAGGGTTCCCGGCTTGCCGGTAAACTTCTTCCCATGCTCCAGCTGCTTGGCATCCTGACAAAGAGCGGCTTGAATGCGTTTTTCAAGGGCCGCCCTGTCCGGGCCGTCGCCCACCAACGAGATCTCTGCCGCCTGCCTGCCTGTGAACATATCTACCCCAACTGTGCCAGCGAAAGCGGCTCATCATGCCCGCCCGCCCACACCCTGTCGAGGGACAAATTGCCAAATCAGAGCCTTCCGAACAAGCCATTGGAGCAATAACAACCTCTTGTTTTAAGACAACAAAAAATCACCTACCCCAAAAGCTGCGAATTTTTCCCGAAGATTCCGGCCTGCAAGTCTTGACACAGTTCCACCCCACCCATATCATACGCGCCGCTTCCATTGATGAAGCGATGGCAAGGTAGCTCAGTTGGTTAGAGCACAGCACTCATAATGCTGGGGTCGGCGGTTCGACTCCGCCCCTTGCTACCAGAATTCAAAGGGTTACAACTCACGTTGTAGCCCTTTTTTGTTGGTTGACTACAACGTTCAGAGGCACTGCAACAGCAACGCCCTCGCTAATCTTCAGCCTCACAATTCTCTCGTCCATTTTGCTCCAGAACCGAGGCACCAGATCCAGAGCAAAACAGAACCGAAAGACATCCGGTGAAACCCCATCAGCTTTTGGGGTTTATTTGAAGTAACTACGAACTGGTTCGAAAAGACGATACCCGGTCTTTCATTTCCGCAGCCAGCCTGGCCAACTCATGACTGGCCTCTGAAGACTGTTTCGCGCCATCCAGATTCTGGCTGGATAAATCCACAATGTGAGTCAGATTCCCACTAACCTGCTCTGCTGCGACAGACTGCTCTTCGGCAGCACTCGCAATCTGTTCTCCCATCTGAACGATGTGATCAATGGCGTCGCCAATGGCATTGAGGGTTTCGGCAACGTCATCAATCAACATTCGGTTCTCTTCCACCTGCTCCAGGCCTGACTGCATCACCGCCACCGTTGCTTTACTTTCCTCGGTCAGCCCCTGGATCACGTCTGCAATTTCTGCAGTGGATGTCTGGGTTCTTTTTGCCAGGGAGCGCACTTCATCTGCCACAACAGAAAACCCCCGGCCATGCTCTCCGGCTCTGGCGGCTTCGATTGCCGCATTCAGTGCCAGCAGGTTGGTCTGGTCTGCAATCTCATTGATAACCTGAGTGACTTTCTGGATTTCAAGGCTTTTACTCTCAAGAGAGTTGATCTGGCTTGCCACCCGTCGAATATCTTCTGAAAGCCGGTGCAGCGCTTCACGACCTTTCTCTCCTCTTACTCGCCCCTCAATGCCCTGCTCCTTTGCTGATCGAGCCGCAGACTGCGCCTCTTCCGCACTTCGGGCCACATCGTTAGATGCCGCACTCATCTGGTTCATGGCCGTGGCAACCTGATCGGTCTGGCCAGACTGAGACTCGATGTTCCGCTCCACACTGGCGTTAATGGAAGAAAGCTCTTCTGACGCCGTTGCCACCTCATCAGAGACCAGTGAAAGCCTGCTGATAACCTGATCAAACTCATTCAGCATGTGGTTCAGGGAATGCCCCAACTGCGCTAATTCATCCTTCCCCTTCACGTCAATACGCCGGGAAAGATCCGACTGCTCAGCCACGGCTCCCATCAATGTTTTCATAGACTGAATCGGGCCGGTAATGGACAGAATGATGAGAACACTGGCACCAATGGATAAAACCGCAGCGACGACAGCCGTTGTCGGATAAAGCATCAGGCTTTTTGAATAGATTTCGCCGACCGACTCCCTTTCACTGGCAGCCACCTCCAGCTGGAGATGAATCAGTTCCCCGATCTTTTCAGTCACCGGGTCAATAACGTCGTACAACGGCCCGTCAATCTGATCCAATTGCCCTTGCGCATTCGAGGGCGCATTCCGGAGGATCTTCTTCGCCTCGGCGATGCCTTTATTTGCCTCTGATAACAGGCGTTCAGTCTCGCGGACAAGTTGCTGTTCACGAGCCGTAAGCAGAGTTTGCGTATACTCCACCCAATTCGCTCTGATTTCAGATTCAGCTATTTCAATTTGGCGAAGCGCCTCTTCAGGTGTCATTCGGCCAGCATTCGCTTTGTTAATGGTATCAACCACCAACACCGCATAGTCATCCGAGATGATCTTAAGATCCTTAAGAGGAACAACCCGATCACTGTAGATACTGCTCACGCCACGATTGATGTCTGAAAATACCAGAAGTGCGTATAAAGAAAGGCCGGCAATTGCAAGGAGGGGGATAGAGACCAGTGTGACCAAACGAAATTTGAGCGACAGGTTGCTAAGAGAATTCATTAAATGGTTCCAAGTACTTCGACCTCCATTTCGCTAAGAAGAATCCTGATCGCCATTATAAAGGCGATTGCTACATATTCGTTAAAACAATTAAAAACTCTGTAATATACTTGTGTCGGAGGCACATCCGAATTTGACGGCACAACGCCCCTCATAGAGAATCACGCCCTGGGGACGACCCCACCTGCCCGGTATGTCACTGCGGGACGACCCGCCTTCAATAATGAACCATCATGAGAACCCCAAAAGACAGAGTCCGTCAGGCCATCCTGTTTGAAGGCATAGGCCTTTTACTCTCAATCCCCCTCGCGGCCATTTCGTTTGGCTTTGACCTGGGGAAAACGAGCATTCTGGGTATCGTAGGCGCGACGATGGCCACGTTCTGGAATTATGTATTCAACCTGGGCTTTGATCACTTTCTGAAGCGGCGGTACGGGTCAACCCGGAAATCAATCAGGGTCCGGTTTGTTCACGCCATCAGCTTTGAACTGGGGCTGATGCTGGCATTTCTGCCCGTGATTGCGTGGTGGATGGGCATTGGCCTGGTTGATGCGCTGATCGTCGACATCGCATTTGTGGTCTTTTACCTGGTGTATGCCTTTATCTTTACCTGGTGCTACGACACGGTCTTTCCAGACAGCGACGCGAAGGAACCCCCACCGGAAAGCAACCCCGGTTCTAATACCCAAGATACCGAAATTTCAGCACCGACTGGTACCGGTCGATAAACTTCGCGTTGATTCCGGCAATGCCACCCCGGGCCCGGATTCGGTCAAAGCATGCGTCAAACGCCTTTGCCATGCCCGGGTCCCGGAACACCATTTTATAGGGTGTTGGCGTGAAGATCGGGGAAAACACAAACTCATCGTTCTCCAAAGGCCAGGCTTCACCGTTACGCCTTTCCCCTCGAATTCGCTCTGCCACAGCAGCAACCACACCACCATCCGACAAAATGACATCGACCCTCCCCATCAGCAGCATACGGGTGTGAATGGTCTGGTTGGAAATCTCCAGGAGCAACTCAAACTCATCCTTCCGCTCGGTGAGCCTGAGAATCTCGATGCCGTCCTGAAAAGTAACCAGCTTCAGCCCTTTCAGGTCTTCAACCGTTTCAATGGGCGCAACCCTTGACGCATTATAGAACGCCCCATTCTGGTACCAGACATACGCGGCTGTTGAGTATCCATCGACAACAGAAGAAAGTGGAACGGTCAGAACGCCAGCGGTGGAAGGAAGATCCTGATAGGTTCTCAGATGCCGGCCAAACGGCTGATAGACAAAGTCAGCCTCCCAACCACACTCCCGGAGGGTTGCCACGACGGTTTCAACATCCCGCCCATGTCCTCCAGGCTCAGACATCCCGGGAATGTCCGGGGCCAGCAACAATAACCGAGACTCTGACGCCGTATCAGACAGCGCCCTTTCGGCCATAAACGTCATGGCAACAATGAGGATAAAGACAAAGTGTCGCTGTCGCACAGAATTCAACAGCCCCCCCGACACACGATTGAATATGCTCTCACATTAACCTTATTTGAATGATCACTCCAGAAAAAGATACAAACCGTTAGCCTGTTTACCACACACCTTAAACCGTTACTCAACGTCACTGAGCCCGGAGCATTGTGCAATCGCCCGGCGAAGATCCGCAGTTAATTGTCCTGAACCGTAGCGATGGGAAACGTACAGGGACAGATCGACCCAGGCCGCCGTTCTCACGTAGTAGGGCTCAAGGTAACCGGCCATCAGCTGATCAACAAGCACCCCAGGCAACACCACCACATCCGCCCTGCCAAGCTTGACCATCTCAACCGCCTGCTTCCACTCCGACACCGTCACCACACGGGCCCCCTCGCCCTGGAGGAAATGGTCACCGATGAAACGGCGGACAAACGCAAACCGTAACCCAGGCACCTGCCTGAGCAACGGGTAATTCTCAAGAAACAGGTAGACATACTCGGTCTGAAACAGGCGGCCTCCGAAGTCTGCGTACTGATCACGCTCGGAGGTCTGAACAAGCGGTAAACCAACCGCCAGGTCGCCTTTTTCCAGCTCAAACAGAATACGGGCCAGTGGCATTTCAAAAAAACGGAAATCGCCGTCCACACGATCAAACACGCACTGATACAGACTGGCAAAACGCCCCTTCAGTTTACCGTCTTCAACCCCGATTTCCCGTGGAATGCCCTCAAACACACCGACAGGGTATGGCGCACAGGTGCTTGCTGCACTCCACAATAGAGGTATAGTGAATAGAGCCCATACAGCTGGCCGAAGCCAGTGCGGAATCCTGTCCATCTCAGCTGCTCCCGGACCGTGCAACCCGAACGGCATCTTCAGCTTAGTACACGATCCGTCAGGCTGCCGCCAGGCCACCTTCAGACCGACCAGATTACACCCCATGCCCCAAACACCAACGCCACACCTCGATACACGTAAACTGGAACGTATCTCCCAGTTTCTTGACGAAAATTACCTTCGCCCCGGAAAAATCCCGGGGGCCGTCACACTGGTCGCCCACAAGGGCAGGCCGATATGGCGGAATGCTCAGGGATTTCAGGATATAGAGCGCAGGCAGCCGATGCGCCCGGATACTGTGTTTCGCATCTATTCGATGACCAAACCCATCACCTCCATCGCCATGATGCAGCTGTACGAACAGGGCCGGTTTCTTCTGAACGACCCGGTGCACAAATACCTGCCGTCCTGGAAAAATCTACGGGTGTATAAAAGTGGCCGTTACCCCAACTTCGAAACTCAGCCCGCAACGACCACCATGACCATTCGCGATCTTCTGACTCACACCTCGGGGCTGACTTATGGTTTTACGGAAAGAACCGAAGTAGACGCGGCCTATCGCCAGCTGAAACTGGATGGGAGTTCTATCCTTACTCTGGAAAAACTGGTCAACCGGTTGGCAGAGTTGCCACTGGAGTTCTCCCCCGGAACCGCCTGGAATTATTCGGTGTCAACCGATGTCCTCGGGTATCTGGTTGAGCAGCTGTCGGGCAAACCGCTGGATGATTATTTCCGGGACCACATCTTCGAACCCCTGGGCATGGTCGACACCGGATTCCATGTGCGCCCGGACCAGACGGATCGCTTCGCATCCTGCTATCTGTATCAGCCCGGCGATACCATGAAACTTCAGGATGATCCCGAGCGATCCCAGTATCTGAAACCCCGGCGCTTTCTGTCTGGCGGGGGGGGACTGGTTTCTACCGCTGATGACTACTTCCGGTTCGCCCAGGCACTGTGTCAGGGCGGGGCCTATGAGGGCCAGCGGATTATCGGGCGAAAAACACTGGAATTCATGCGCCTGAATCATCTGCCCGGCGGCACGGATCTTCCCGCCCTGTCCGTCGGAGGCTTCACCGAAACCCCTTATGCCGGCAGCGGCTTCGGGCTGGGATTCTCCGTCAAAACCGACGTCGCCAAATCAGCCACCATCGGCTCAGAAGGCGAATTTGGCTGGGGCGGATTGGCCAGCACCAGCTTTTTTGTTGATCCCCGGGAAGACCTGGTCGTGATTTTTATGACCCAGTTGATGCCCTCCTCTTCGTATCCGATCCGGCAACAGCTCCGAACTCTGGTGTACGGTGCCCTGAACTGATTAAGCCCCGGCATCCCACGGTAACGGGTATAACAGAGGACTGTGCCGTAGCGCCATCGCCTGTGGCATACTCGGGGCCTTAAACCAACAACGAATAATCCACTCGTAAGGAATGTTGTGATGAAACCAGCAACTCTCGCGCTGCATGCCGGCTTCAAGAGCGACCCGACCACCAGGGCCGCAACCACACCGATTTACCAGACCACGTCCTACACCTTTGACGACACCCAACACGGTGCCGATCTGTTTGACCTGAAAGTCGCAGGAAACATCTACACCCGCATCATGAACCCGACAAATGCGGTTCTTGAAGAGCGCATGGCGGCACTGGAAGGCGGCATCGGCGCTCTGGCCGTAGCGTCCGGCATGGCTGCAATCACCTACGCCCTGCAAACCATCTGCAAGGTGGGCAACAATATTATCAGCACCAGCCAGCTGTACGGGGGCACATACAACCTGTTTGCCCACTCCCTGCCGAATCAGGGCATCGAATGCAAAATGGTTCGCCACGACGACTTTGAGGCCATCGAGAACGCCATTGATGACCAGACCCGGGCCCTTTTCTGCGAATCCATCGGCAATCCAGCGGGCAACGTGGTGGATATTCAGAAGTGGGCTGAGATTGCCCACAAGCATGGCATTCCGCTGATCGTCGACAACACCGTGGCCACGCCGTTCCTCTGTCGCCCGTTTGACCACGGCGCCGACATCGTCATCCACTCCCTCACCAAGTACATTGGCGGCCACGGCACCACCGTCGCCGGTGTTGTCGTGGATTCCGGCAAGTTCGACTGGAAAGCCAGTGCCGACAAATTCCCGATGCTGAACCAGCCAGACCCGTCCTATCACGGTGTGGTTTACACCGAAGCGCTGGGCGAAGCAGCGTTTATCGGCCGGTGCCGTGTTGTCCCGCTGCGCAATACCGGTGCCGCGCTGTCACCCTTCAACTCCTTCCTGATCATGCAAGGTATGGAAACCCTGGCTTTGCGTATGGAAAGGCATTGCGACAACGCCCAGAAAGTTGCCCAGTTCCTGCAGGACCATCCCGCCGTCGAGTGGGTGAATTACGCTGGCCTGAGCAACAGCCCTTACAAGGCCACCTGCGACAAGATATGCGGAGGCAAAGCCTCTGGCATTCTGAGCTTTGGCATCAAGGGCGGCCGCGACGCTGGCGCCAGATTCATTGATGCGCTCGACCTGATCCTGCGCCTGGTGAACATCGGCGATGCCAAGTCACTGGCCTGCCATCCGGCCACCACCACCCACCGCCAGCTCAATGCTGACGAGCTTAAGAGTGCTGGCGTGAGCGAAGACCTAGTGCGGCTGTCCATCGGCATTGAAGACGCCGACGACATCATCGCCGACATTACCCAGGCGCTGGATAAATCCCAGGCTTGATCTACCGCAACCGGGTACGACCAAAGTCGTGCCTGGTGCCCCCGTGATTGCCCGTACCTGCCTTGTAACTGCACAGCCTGCCGATTACTCTTAAAGGATAATCCCCCCTGATCCGAGAGTTCCTGGCCAATGAGTGAAAGCGCAAAGCCCCGCATTTCCAGTGGTTCCAAATTCCGTAACGAACACGGCTTTTCCGCCATCAAGGACGGCGTGAAGCGATCGGCCTCCAACACGGAAGAAAAACCTCTGGAGCGCAAACCAAAGTGGCTGAGGGCGAGGATGCCCGGAGGTGAACGCTACGATGATGTTCGTCGTAATGTAACCGAACACCGCCTGAGCACCGTTTGCCAGGAATCTCACTGCCCCAACATCGGCGAATGCTGGACCAACGGTACCGCCACCATCATGGTTATGGGCGCTGTATGCACGCGGGCCTGCAAGTTCTGCGCTGTCGATACCGGCAACCCGAAAGGCTGGCTTGATCATGAAGAACCGGAGAACACAGCCAAATCGGTCGAACTCATGGGCCTGCGCTACATTGTCCTTACGTCGGTAGACCGGGACGACCTGCCCGACGGTGGCGCCGCCCACTACGCGGCCTGCGTTTCAGCCATCAAAAACCGCACTCCGGAAGTGGCGGTGGAAGCCCTGACCCCGGACTTCGACGCCGTGATGAGTGATGTGGAAAAAGTCGTGGATTCCGGCCTGGATGTGTTTGCCCAGAACGTGGAAACCGTGAAACGCCTGACCCATCGCGTGCGCGACCCACGGGCTGGCTACGAAAAGACCCTGAGCGTTCTGGAGCACGCCAAAAAGCACCGCCCCGACGTGCTGACCAAGACCAGCCTGATGCTGGGCCTGGGCGAAACCGAAGACGAGATTCTGGAAACGATGGATGATCTCCGTGCCGTCGGCGTCGATATCCTGACGTTGGGCCAGTACCTGCGCCCCACCCCAAACCATCTGCCGGTTGAGCGATACGTCACACCGGAAGAGTTTAACCGTTATCGGGACATCGGCCTGGAAAAGGGATTCATGGAAGTGCCTTCCGGCCCCATGGTGCGCTCCAGCTACCGGGCAGACCGGGTATTCGACAAGAACAACCTGGGCCTTGCGGTTCCTGATGTGCCCAAGCCCGACCAGGCCATGCAGATTCCGGTGAAAGCGGTCGACTGAGATCCTCGGATGGTATTGTGGCTTTCTGCAAGCGCTGGCGTGCCCCAGCGCCTGCGGTACCGGGTCCATTCGCAGGAGAACACTTCCCAAAAGGTCAACGTTCACTGAAGTTTGTGGCACACTCTGCTCTCGTTTTTGACTGCAGAGCTGCAACCAATGAACCGCCTTGGCGCCTTCTACGACCGCTTTATCCTGCCCCACCCATGGCTTACCCTCTTCCTATTTTCGGTCTTGCTGGCCCTGACAGCGTTCCGTTTTGATCAGTTCCGGCTGGATGCCTCTGCCGAATCCCTGGTGCTGGAAAATGATCAATCGCTGGAGCAGTACCGCCAGGTGAATCGCACGTTCACGACCTCGGACGACTTTCTGGTGGTTACCTACACACCGCACGACCCACTATTCACCGCAGAAGGCCTGGAGCGACTCAGACAACTGCGAGATGAGTTGCAGAGCCTTGAATCGGTCAGTTCTACCAACAGCATCCTGAACGTGCCCCTGCTCCACAGCCCAGACCTGACTCTTGAGACGGTCGACACGGAAATCAGAACGCTGGATGAACACAACGTGGCACCGGAAATCAGCCGTCAGGCACTGCTGGATAGCCCAATGTACCCGAATCTGCTGATCAGCGAGGACGGCCAGACCACCGCCATTCAGGTTAACCTGCCAACCCCCGCCCGCTATTTCGACCTGCTGAATCAGCGTGATGAACTCCGCACCCAGGCAGACCAGGGTGAAGCCACCGAAGACGAGTTCAACACCATCAATGCCGAGTTCATCCGCTATTCCGCACAACTGGGGCAGGAGCGCGACGCAACGATTGAGCAGGCCCGTGCCATTCTGGATCGGTACCGGGATAGCGCCAGCATTCACCTCGGCGGTGTTCCCATGATTGTGGCCGACATGATTCGCTTTATCGAAAGCGATCTTTCCACGTTCGGACTGGGCGTGCTCGCCTTTCTTCTGCTGACCCTGGCCCTCATTTTCCGGCAGTGGCGCTGGGTGCTGGTACCACTGCTGTGCTGTGGATTTACGGTGTGGATCATGATCGGAGTTCTGGGGTGGGCCCAATGGCCCGTAACGGTGATCTCCTCCAACTTCATTTCCCTGCTGCTGATCATGACGCTCTCGCTGACCATTCATCTGATCGTGCGCTACCGGGAGTTTCAGCACGACGAACCCGATGCGGCCCCAAGAACCACGCTACGAAACACCCTGCTGACCATGATCCGGCCCTGCTTTTACATGGCCATCACCACCATCGTCGCTTTTGGGTCCCTCACGTTCAGCGGCATCCGCCCGGTGATCGATTTCGGCTGGATGATGACCCTGGGGCTGAGTGCGGCTTTCCTGATCACCTTCCTGATCTTTCCGGCCCTGCTCAGCCTGCTACCACCACCGATTGACCGGCGCGTAAGCTCTGACAGCGTTCCCTTCACCGATGCATTCGCGCGCTTTACCGAGCGCTTCCGTGCCACCGTTCTGATCAGCGCCGCCATCATTGCCACACTCTGCATCATCGGGCTCAACCGGCTAACCGTCGAAAACAGTTTCATTGACTACTTCAAGGCTTCCACCGAAATTCACCAGGGCATGATCACCATCGACGACCGCCTGGGGGGCACCACGCCTCTGGATGTTGTGATTACCGACCTGCCAGCCCCGGTCACCCAGCTCCAGGACCCTTTTGCCAGTGATTGCGACCCGTTTCTGGACGACTGCGACGACTACCGGGATACCTGGTACACCTACCAGAAGATGCGCCAGCTCGGAGCAGTTCATGACTACCTGCACAGCCTGCCCGAAACCGGTAAGGTTCTGTCGATCCAGACCACACTGGCCCTGCTCGCACAGGTCAACGGAGGTAAGCCTCTGGATGCTCTGGAACTGGCCTTTGTACCGGCCGCCGTACCTGAGAATCTGAAAGGCATCCTGCTGACGCCTTACATCTCCGAAGAACACGACAAAGCCCGTTTCAGCATCCGCATTCTGGAGACTCTGCCGGATCTCCGGCGGCAGGAGCTTCTGGACAAAATCCGTCACCACCTGAGTACCGAACTCGGGTACGATCCGGACCGCATCCAGCTCTCCGGCATGACCGTGATGTACAACAACATGCTGCAGAGCCTCTTCGATTCACAGATCAAGACCATTGGGGTAGTGTTTGCCGCCATCCTGGCGATGTTCCTGCTCCTGTTCCGCTCGCTGAAACTGGCTCTGGTCGGTATGGCCCCGAACCTGATTGCCGCCGGCTCGGTATTGGGGCTGATGGGCTGGCTGGGCATTCCGCTGGATATGATGACCATCACGGTAGCAGCCATCACCGTCGGGATCGCAGTGGATGACACCATTCACTACATTCACCGGTTCCAGACCGAATTCCAGAAAGACGGAGACTACATTGCCACCATGCATCGCTGCCATCGGAGCATCGGCAAGGCCATGTTCTATACCTCACTGACCATCATTGCCGGGTTTTCCATTCTGGTGCTCTCGAATTTCATCCCGACCATCTACTTCGGACTGTTTACCGGCTTTGCCATGTTCATGGCCTTGTTGGGCGCTCTGACGCTGCTGCCCAGACTGATCATTATGGTACGGCCTTTCTCCACACCATAAAAAACCCCGCCAGAGCAAAGCTCAGGCGGGGTTTTTGTTCACCGTTTGCAGTCAAACGGGGGGGGTTACTGACCCTGAGGCTGCATCATCTGCCGTTGTTGCTGCATCTGCTGCTGCATTTCCTTCATACGACGGTCCAACTCGTCGCGCTGTTCCTGAGTGAACACCGCATCAACCTTAGCCTGCATCAGGGCTGACAGCGCTGCAATCTCACCGGTTACCTCACCGAGTCTGGCCGCCTGATCCCGGATGGCAGACTCGTCGTATCCCGGCTTGATCTGTGACTGGAGATCTTCCTGAAGAGACCGGGCATCCTGACGCAGCTCAACAATGGACTCCTGCATCTCTTCGAGGATGCCGCGAATTTCAGTTTGCTGCTCCTCAGACAAGTCCACCATCTGCGCCAGTTGCGATACCTGGTCGGGCTGGCCACCCGGAGACTGCTGAGCGAACGTCGGAGCAGACAGGCTCAGAGCAACGAGTGCGGAACCGATGAATTTTGCGAGCTTCATACTGTTCTCCATACTTTAGGCGGCTTGTCGCGGCCACCACGGATTGGCTTTGATCATTCGGATTCACACCCTAAAGCATTCCCCCGCTCCATTTCACCCCGATATCCCTTCATTTTGTACAGGTTCTCAGT
The DNA here is from genome assembly GCF_000421165.1 of Marinobacter daepoensis DSM 16072. Classification (GTDB taxonomy): domain Bacteria; phylum Pseudomonadota; class Gammaproteobacteria; order Pseudomonadales; family Oleiphilaceae; genus Marinobacter; species Marinobacter daepoensis. The sequence goes on along the minus strand of NZ_ATWI01000008.1, from coordinate 786,207 downwards.
TTCACTTACCGCCAGAGCATGATACTGGCGGGTTTTGATGAATGTGAAAATTTGGTCATTCCCCTGCATAATGGCGCCTCTACCCACACAGCGGAGTACAAACCATGGCCATTAACTGGTTTCCAGGGCACATGCACAAGGCCCGAAAGGAGATCAAGAAAGTCATGCCCCAGATGGACCTGATCATCGAAGTCGTCGATGCCCGGATTCCGTTCAGCAGCGAGAATCCACTGGTACCATCTCTCCGGGGAGACACTCCGCTGATCAAGGTGCTGAATAAGCGTGATCTCGCCGATCCCGACATTACCGAACAATGGCAGGCCTGGTTCGAACAGGAACGAGGGGTCCGGGCCGTCACTCTGACCCATAACCAGCGCCAGGAAGCGCTTGGCATCCTGAAACTGGCGGAAGAAATGACGCCGGGGCACGACCGCCAGAAGAGCGCGCTCAGGGTAATGATTCTGGGGATTCCCAATGTTGGAAAATCCACCCTGATCAACACCCTGGCCGGTCGGCCTGCCGCAAAAACCGGTAACGAGCCCGCCGTGACCCGAGCCCAACAAGCCATCAAACTGCCAGACAACGTACTGCTTTACGACACACCGGGGTTTCTGTGGCCCAAGCTCTCACCAGAGCAGTGCGGGTACCGGCTTGCGGTCACCGGTGCCATCCGAAGCGCCGTTCTGGACTTTGAGGACATTGCTTTGTTCGAGGCCGACTATCTGGTTGCCCACTACCCGGAACAGGTTACCACCCGTTATGGGCTGGAAAAGACGCCCGTCGACGGACTGGCGCTGATGGATGCCGTCGCGGTCAAACGCCGCTTTCTCGGCCGGGGAGGCGTGCCAGACCTGCACAAGGTGTCCGAAGTTCTGCTCAACGAGTTCCGGGCCGGCACCCTGGGCAGGATCTCTCTGGAAGCGCCCGCCATGATCGAAAAAGAACTGATTGAGGCCCGCGCCCGGGAGCAGGCCGAGGCGGAAGAAAAAGCCAGAAAAGACGAGCACCGCAAACGCCGGAAAACCTGATATCCTGCCAGGCAAAAGGCGGGATAGCGGCCACTAAAGTTTGGTCATAAGCCTAGTGTTTTTTGCTATACTTGATTTTAATCAAGGTGACTGAAACCAGATGTTTCAGCATTGGCACCCATGGGAGTCCGCTGTATGCCCAGCTATCCGGATTGCCCAAGGTGTCCGCCCCAAATGCAGGCCCGAGCAATACCTGCCGGGGGCTGCGGACGCACCGCACATCCTTCGGTGCGGTATTGAATGGATCAACCCGGATGGTTCGTCAACTATGGCCCAGGCAATTCGACTTCACCAAGTATCTCCCCTCAAGGCGTCCTGTCATCAGTGCAGCCTGAGCAACCTGTGTCTGCCACTTGCCATCGAAGAAAACGATCTTGATCGCCTGGAGGACATCGTCCAGCAAGGCAAGATCTACAATCGAGGCGAGCACATTTTCGATCAGAGCACTCCGGTCCGCTCGTGTTTTGCCGTCAAGAGCGGCTCGATTAAAACATCGATCATCACCGAAGGTGGAGAAGAGCAGGTAACCGGATTCTTCATGCCAGGTGAACTGGTAGGCCTGGACAGTATGAGCAGCGAAAGCTATGCCTGTACCGCCAAGGCTCTGGAACGCACCAGCGTGTGCGAGTTCCCGGTTGACCGACTGGAAGAGCTTACAGGCAAACTTCCGGAACTCCAGCACCACATGTACCACCTGATGAGCCAGGAAATCCAGAACAGCCACCAGCTGGCGATGCTGTTAAGCAAGAACACGGCCGAAGAACGCATTGCGGCCCTTTTGCTGTCACTGTCCAGCCGGTTCCGCCGCCGTCGCATGTCGGCCACAAACTTCAGCCTGCCGATGGCGAGAAACGACATTGCGAACTTCCTCGGGCTGGCCGTGGAAACCGTGAGCCGGGTGTTCACCCGCTTCCAGAATCAGGGCATTATCCGGGCTCGTGGCCGCGAGGTAGAGCTTCTGGACGTCGAAGCACTGCAAATGGTAACGCGGGATTTCGCTCGCCAGGGGCGGTGAGTATCAGGCGGGCGAATTCAGCCAGTGAACCAGCCTTCAGAGGCTGGCTGACGTTCGCCCGGTTTCGTTTGATTCCTTGATCATCGCCACTTCTTCTGACAACCAGGTCCGCCAGGGCATTTGCTTGATTCCGAAGGTGTTCCGGATTTTCGTGCAAACCATTGTGGTGTTTACCGGCTCAATGTGCCCCCACTCGGGCACTTCGTCCACCACATTGATGTCTTCAGGAATGCCGGGCATACCCGCAATCGCCAACCCAAGCTCATACAGGTTTATCTCCTCAGCCCCCGCATACTGATAGGTTCCCCAGACTTCAGCCCCGCAGTCAATCTGCAGCGCCACAGCCGTAATCACCCGCGCCAGATCTTTAACCGCCACCGGCTGTCCGTGACAACGGCCAGGCAAGGATAAACCACCCTGAGCAGTACTCAGCTGCACCTTGCGAATAAACCGGGCAAGACTCCAGCCAGTGCGCAACACGATGTGGCGCGGCAACTGAGCCCTCAGGGCCTGCTCACACTCCCACTGCCAGCGCCCCAGTTCATTGACCGGCTGACCTGGATTGGAGGCAATATAAGCACCTTGCTTCCGGCCATCAAAAACATAGCCGGACGACAGCTGCAACAAGGCCATATCCCGCTCCCGGGCATGCTCCGCCAAGGCCATGGGAAGAGAAAAAGCGGCCTCATGCGTTGCCTCATGATCCCGCTCAGCCTGTTCCGGATCAGCCAGCCACAGAGCATTGATAATCAGGGCGGTGTCATCCGGGATCCAGTTGTCCAGCGCATGAAGGTCAACGTGGGCAGGGTCACTGACCAGCAGGGGACTGATCCGGAGATGGGTTCTCCGCAAACGTTCCAGAAGCACCTTACCCAGCGGGCCATAGTCGTGAACAACAAGTACATGCACGTGAAACAAAGCCTCCGGAATATCACTGATGTGACGGTCGTCAGGAAACACTCAGGCCAATGGCCTCGCGCCCTACTTTACTGCAGTATCAGGCAGCCTGAAACGCCGGTATCACAGGGAGCCCGACGACTCCCGGATCGACAAGCATACAACAACAGGACCCCCTATGCTGAAACAACAAAGCCATATTGTCGCCCCCATTCCCGATGAGCTCCGAACCCGGGCCCTGTACACTGTGGCGGAGCTCAGAAGCCGCGGAAAGGCAGACAAGCAGGCCATTGACCAGCTTTACGAACTCATCGTCGAGCTGACCGAAGCCGGGCTGGACTTTTTCTTCCTTGAACCCCTAAGGCGCCTGAAGGCAGGCAGCATGATGATGGGAATGGCCAGAGTGGGCATCGGCAGCATGCTCAAAGGCAGTAAAATGGTTATTCACAAGGTACTGAAAAAACTGGATGACCGAAGCCTGTCCGCTATTCTCGACTTCATCGAGGAAATCATTCACGAACCCGAGGCACCCTCGACGTAACACCTGTCAGCAACTCGTAGCCGATGGTCCCCGCGTGTCTGGCAACCTCATCAACGCTGACCGTTTTACCCCAGAGTTCCACCATATCACCCTCACGGGCGTCGGGGGCCGCACTCAGATCAACTGCCAGCATATCCATGGAGACTCGCCCAATCAGCCGGATACGCTGGCCATTCACCGCTGCCGGGGTATCCGTGCCCGCATGACGCGGGTAACCATCTGCGTAACCGATGGCCACCATCCCCATCAGGGTATCCTGTTCGGCGGTCCAGGACGCCCCATAACCAACCGACTCCCCGGCCCGGACAATCCGAGTGGTGATCAGAGGCGCTTCAAGGGACATGGCCGGGCGCAACCCCAGCTCCGGTCCCGTCCGGTTTTCCATGGGCGACGCCCCATACAGCATGATGCCGGGACGGCTCCACTCATACAGCGGTTGCCCCGGACGAAAATGCGCCGCCGAGTTCCCAACACTGCGCAACAAGCCCGGCCAGGGCGCAACCGCCTCTTCAAATACCCGCGTTTGCCTTGTCGTCATCTCACTGTCGAAGTCATCGGCACGGGCAAAGTGGGTCACAAACCCGATCACCTGATGCTGCCGGCCAGCGGCCTGAAGTTTCGACATGACCTCAGGCAGTTCTTCGGGCCGGAAGCCAAGCCGGTTCATCCCGGTATTCACTTTGACCCAGAAGTCCGGTGACCGCCCGCTGCCAAGCCAGGACAACTGCTCCTGATTGTGCAATACCGGCTCAAAGCCCAGGCGCTCGCAGTCTGCCAGGTCATCCCGGGCATGGGTGCCCTGCAACAAGGCCACAGGTTGTTGATGCCCTGCCTGGCGAATGGCCAGTGCCTCCTCAATGCAGGCAACGGCAAAACGGGTGGTGTCTGGCGACAGCGCACTCGTGACGGCCTCAATCCCGTGCCCATAACCGTCCGCTTTTACGACAGCCATGGACTGGGCATCTCCTGCCAGCTCCCGGGCACGCCGGAAATTATGCCTGAAGGCATCAAGATCAATGCGGGCGACGGTCGGGCGTGGCATTAATAATCTCCACCGTAATCGGCGTAATCGCCATGGGCCAGATCCTCAAACTTGGTGTATTTACCAATGAAGGCCAGCCGTATGGTACCAATTGGACCGTTCCGTTGCTTACCGATAATGATCTCGGCAATCCCTTTGTCCGGTGTATCTTCGTTATAGACCTCATCCCGATACACAAACATGATGACGTCGGCGTCCTGCTCGATCGCCCCGGACTCCCGCAGGTCAGAGTTGACTGGCCGCTTGTTGGGGCGCTGCTCCAGGCTCCGGTTCAGCTGCGAGAGCGCAACCACCGGACAGTTTAGCTCCTTCGCAATCCCCTTGAGAGATCGGGAGATTTCGGAAATTTCGGCCGTACGCCCTTCAGTATTGCCCGGAACCCGCATCAACTGCAGGTAATCGACCATGATCAGCCCCATTTTACCGCCGTTTTCACGGGCAATCCGACGAGCCCTGGAACGCATTTCCGTTGGGCTGAGCCCAGGCGTGTCATCGATATAGAGCGGCTTGTCTTTCAACAAGCTAACCGCAGACGTCAGCCTAGGCCAATCATCCTCCTCCAGCTTGCCCCCACGGACCTTGGTTTGATCGATACGACCGAGGGAAGACAGCATACGCATCGCCAGCGAGTCGGCGGGCATCTCCATACTGAAGACCAGAATCGGTGTCCCTGAGCTGATCAGGGCATTCTCAACGATATTCATGGCAAAGGTCGTCTTACCCATGGAGGGGCGCCCCGCCACAATAATCAGGTCCGCCGGCTGCATACCAGACGTCTGTTCATCAAGATCGCGGAAGCCGGTAGTCAGGCCCGTTGTCTGCTCACCGGATTCAAACAGCTCTTCAATGCGGCTTAACGTTGTCGCCAGAATCGGGTTGATCGCTTTGGGACCAGACCCTTCTTTGCTTCGAGCCTCAGCAATCTGGAAGACATTGCGCTCAGCCTCGTCGAGAATGTCGTTGCTTTTTCGCCCCTGGGGATTGAAGGCGGAGTCCGAAATTTTTCCGGACACTTCCACCAACTGCCGCAGAATTGAGCGCTCCCGGACAATATCGGCATAGGCAAGAATGTTGGCGGCACCTGGCGTTTTCTCGGCAAGCTCCGCGAGATAAGACAAGCCGCCGGCGTCTTCAATATCCCCGGAACGCTCCAGAAACTCCGCCAGCGTCACAACGTCCAGAGGCTCGCTCTCACTGGCGAGGCGTTCAACTGCCCCGAAGATCAGGCGGTGATCCTGCCGATAGAAATCTACCGCCGATATCATTTCGGCCACTTCATCAAACCGGCTGTTGTCGAGCATCATACCACCGAGCACCGCCTGCTCAGCCTCGATCGAATGCGGCGGAACCTTGATACGACTGGTTTCCGGATCAATAGACGCGGGTTTCAGAGTAGGAGTGGGATTGGCCATAGACACCGACATCAGAGAAATGAGTAAACGAAACGACAAGAATACCAGAAAGAAACGGGCCCGAAACCGTCTCCGGCTCGGGCCCGTTTTACAACGCAAAGACCTGAGGCATTTGCGCTGATGGAATCAACCTGCCACGGGGTAACCGATTACTCGGCAACAACCGCCAGCTTGATGGTCAATTCTACGTCAGTGTGAAGCTGAAGCTCGATGTCGTACTCGCCAGTCGACCGCAGCGGGCCTTCAGGCAGACGTACTTCGCTCTTCTCAACTTCAGTGCCACCGGCAGAAACTGCTTCAGCAATATCACGAACACCGATAGAGCCAAACAGTTTACCTTCTTCACCAGCCTTGGAGGTGATGGTGAAAGAAGCGCCTTCCAGAGCTTCGGCACGGGCCTGGGCAGCGGCCAGCTTTTCAGCAGCAGACTTTTCCAGCTCAGCGCGACGCTCTTCGAACGCCTTCACGTTTGCTTCCGTGGCAGGAACAGCCTTGCCGTACGGCAGCAGGAAATTACGACCGTAACCGGCCTTAACCTTTACCTTGTCACCCAGGGAGCCAAGGTTTGCGACTTTCTCGAGCAGAATAACTTCCATCTCGTTAACCTCTTCGTGCTTTATTCAGCCGGACCAACGGGTGATATACGCCCCCGGACATCCAGCCAGCTATCCACAAAAGCCAGAACCAACAACAGCATCAACAGATTGGGACCCAGCAGAATCAGGGCGACATAGAACATTGCCAACCAGTTTCCGCTCCACTGTTTACGAGCAAATACACCATGCACCAAGGCAAGCCCGGCAACTACCAGCGGTGTACCCGCGACCCAGGCCAGCAAAATGGCATTCAGCCCCAGAACCGGGCCAACCACCATAGTGATGGCACAAACCACGGCAACCGCCGGTGATAACCTGAGGGCATGGAATTCCTTGCGGAACCCGCCAGGGTTATACAAGCCGGCCTGCCACCCCCTTGCCAGCATCGTCATACCGATGGCAGTGGCAAAGTACGTCCCGGCCATGCTGGCATTCATGGTGTCCCGGATAACCTGCTCCAGACCACCACCCAGCGCACGGGCCATTTCGGCGTTGTACTGCTCGTAAAATTCGACACCCGCCTGAACCAGATCGTTCAGCAGTGCCGGATACATAACGGGCAACATCAGCCCGGTCAGTATCGCCAGAAAGGCACCAGAAAAGAGTGCTCTTTCCCAGGACAGCGTCGCCCGGATAACAGATGCCATCAGCATCACTTGCAGCAGCACCGCCAGAGCCGTCGGGTCCTGACCATACGTTGCCCACCCAACGGCAGGCACTACAGCCCAGAGCCCTGTATTCAGCCCCTGGCGAACGCCCAGTCGGAGAATGACCAGGCCAACAACTGCTGCGCCAATCCAGAACAGTAAGGGTACTGCGGTCGTAGCCGCTGCAACCCCGCCAGCCTGCAGGGGACCGCGCATTACATACTGTGCGAGTGCACGCATGGTCCCGGGTCCTGTCTGTTAAAACTTAGTGGTCGTGACCATCCGTATACGGCAGCAGTGCCAGGTAGCGGGCACGCTTGATAGCGGTAGCCAGCTGACGCTGATAACGTGCTTTGGTGCCGGTGATGCGGCTTGGCACGATTTTGCCGGTTTCAGTGATGTAGCCTTTCAGGGTGTCCAGATCTTTGTAATCAATCTCTTTAACACCTTCTGCCGTGAAGCGGCAGAACTTACGACGTCTGAAAAAACGAGCCATAACGTAACTCCTAACTCCGGTTAATTACTCTTCTTCGTCCTGGGATGCGCTCTGACGCTCTTCAGAGTCAGCTGAACGACGCGGACGATCGTCTCCGCCGGAACGACGGTCCTCACGGGACTCAGCGGCTTTCATCGGAGACAGCTCAGTAACAGCCTCGTCGCGACGCAGAATCAGGTCGCGGATGATGGCGTCGTTGAACCGGAAGTTGTGAGTCAGCTCGTCCATCGCGGCCTGTGAACATTCAACGTTCATCAGCACGTAGTGAGCCTTGTGAATCTTGTTGATCGGGTATGCCAGGTGACGACGGCCCCAATCTTCCAGGCGATGTACCTTACCGCCATCTTCAGTGATGACGCTGGTATAACGCTCGATCATCGCGGGCACCTGCTCGCTCTGATCCGGATGTACCATAAAAACGATTTCGTAGTGACGCATGAGTTCTCCCTACGGTTTAAACAGCTTTCGCCTCTTTCTGACCCTACCTGTGGTTGTGACCAGAACGTGAAAGCAAGGAGGTGACAGCCGAAGCTGCCGGTTTTTTCTGCTTTATCAACAAGACCTTACTGATAAGACTCGATCAAAAGCGGAGCCCACTACTGCTGATCAACAGACAATAGCAAACCACCCCTTGAAAAAGGGGTCACGTATTCTAGGCCCGCGGGCCCCTTTGTGCAAGACTTAACCGATGCGCTGACGCAACGCCTCGTACAGACAGACGCCAGTCGCCACAGAGACATTAAGGCTGTCCACGTGCCCAAGCATGGGGATATTGATCAACTGGTCGCAGTGCTCCCGGGTAAGCCGGCGCATCCCCTTACCTTCTGCCCCCATTACGAGCGCAACGGGCCCCTTGAAATCAGCCTGATACAAGGTGGCATCAGCCTCGCCGGCGGTACCAATCAACCAGACACCCTGCTCCTTCAGCTCCCTCAGAAAACGAGCCAGATTGGTCACCCTCACAAAGGGCACTGTCTCAGCCGCGCCGCAAGCCACCTTCCGGGCGACAGGCGTCAGCGTTGCAGACTTGTCTTTCGGCACAATAACAGCCTGAACACCCACCGCATCAGCGGTTCGCATACAGGCCCCCAGGTTGTGAGGGTCCGTCACACCATCCAGCACCAACAGGAATGGAGGCTTGTCGCTTGCTGCCATCTGGGCAAGGAGATCATCTTCCGCCCACTCCCGGCTTTCGGATACCGCCGCAACCACCCCCTGATGGACCCCGGAGACCCGCTCATCCAACTCCCGCCGATGGACCACTTTCCAAGGCACACCCAGGCTATCGAGAGCTTCCGTCACCGACTTTACCCGCTTGTCTTGCCGCCCGGTCTGAATCCAGACTCTCTGCAGCCGCTCGGGTTCTTTCTTCAATACCGCGTCTACGGCGTGCCAACCGAACACATATTCCTGAGACACTGACCATTCATTCCTGTTTAGCGTGTTACTTTCGGCTCTTACGCTTGCGCCCGGAGCCCGACGTTTTTCCTTTGGCCGATCTGGAGCTGGCTTCTCGCGCCGCTTCCGCTACCAGCTTTTCCTTCGCGCTGGCCGGCTTACCAGATTTTTTTCCCTTACCAGAACGCTCGCCTTTACCCCGCCCTTTCTGCTCACGCTTGGAGATTTCCAGCGCATCGCGATCGGCTTTCCGGCGTTTGGGCGTGCTGACCAGCTCCAGATCAATTTTCCGATCTTCAAGACCCACACGAACCACACGCACCCGGACCTCATCCCCCAGCCGGAAGCTCACCGCTGTGCGCTCGCCAATCAGGCGATGCTTCACCGCATCATGATGAAAATAGTCGCCACTCAGAGTCGAAACGTGCACCAGGCCTTCAATATAAATATCAGCCAGCTCCACAAAGAAACCAAACGGCACCACAGCACCAATAATGCCGTCATACTCCTCGCCTACATGATCCTTCAGAAACTCACACTTAAGCCAGGCCATCACATCCCGGGTTGCATCATCGGCACGGCGCTCTGTCATGGAGCAATGCTCCCCCAACTGCTCCATGCGGGCATGGTCGTAGGGGTAATCGGCCAATGCCGGGTCTGCGACCTTCGGCGACACCACATCCTTGGTAAACTCGGGATTGTGGATCTTTGACTTGATAGCCCGATGAACGATCAGATCAGGGTAACGACGAATCGGCGAGGTAAAGTGAGTGTAGCTCGCAAAACCAAGACCAAAGTGGCCTGCCTCCTCCGGGCTGTAGACCGCCTGGCTCAGTGATCGCAACATCACCATCTGGATCACGTTCGCATCCGGGCGCTCCGCCACCTGCCCCAGCAACGCCTGATAATCTGCCGATGACGGTTTATCACCGCCGCCCAGCTGAAGACCCAGCTCACCCAGAAACAGGCGCAGATTACTCAAGCGCTCTTCTGACGGGCCATCATGCACCCGGTAAAGCGCCGGAATCTTGTGCTTCTTGAGAAAGCGGGCCGTTGCCACGTTGGCGCACAGCATGCACTCTTCCACAATCTTGTGAGCATCGTTTCGATGAACCGGAACGATCTCCTCAATCTTGCGCTGAGCGTCGAAAACAATTCTGGTTTCCGTGGTCTCGAAATCTATCGCGCCACGCTCGGTACGGGCTTTACGCAATAACTTATAGAGGCTGTACAGGTTATGCAGGTGCGGCAACAAATCCGCATACTGCGCGCTGAGCTTGTACCCCTGCTCTGTGTCCGGGTGCTCAAGCATCGCACTGACCTTGTTATAAGTCAGACGGGCATGGCTGCGCATTACAGCCTGATAGAACGTATAACCGCTGATATTACCCGCCGCACTGATGGTCATATCCGCCACCATACACAGGCGGTCAACATCAGGATTCAGCGAGCATAATCCATTCGAGAGCTTTTCCGGCAACATGGGGACCACATGATCCGGGAAATACACTGAGTTGCCGCGCCGGATCGCTTCTTCATCCAACGGAGATCCCGGACGAACGTAGTGCGATACATCCGCGATGGCCACCACCAGCCGGTACCCACCCCGGGGACGCGGTTCACAGTAGATGGCATCATCGAAGTCGCGAGCGGTTTCATCATCAATGGTCACCAGGCGCATATTGCGAATATCCACCCGGTTCACCTTATCGCCTTCAGCCACTTCTGCGGGGATTGCCGCCGCCTGCTCGCCGACCGCAGGTGGCCAGCTGTGCGGAATTTCATACGACCGGATCGCCACATCAATTTCCATTCCAGGCGCCATGTGCTCACCCAGAATTTCGATTACCCGCCCGGTTGGCTGAGTCCGGATCGTCGGCTGGCGGATAATCTCGACCACCACATACTGGCCATGGAAGGCCTTACCTTCCTGGCCGTCCGGCACCAGGATCTCCTGGCTGATCCGGGCGTTCTCCGGTACCACAAAGGCAATACCACTCTCTTTAAAGAAGCGACCCACAATCTGGGAGGTGCCATGCTCAAGCACTTCCACAATTTTGCCTTCCCGACGCCCCCGGTCATCCACCTGATCCACCCGGGCGGCCACCCGGTCTCCGTGGAACACCTGCCGCATCTGCCTGGCCGTCAGGAACAGATCGGAACTACCATCATCGGGGACCAGAAAACCAAAACCGTCTCGGTGACCTGTAACACGCCCGGTCACCAGATCTGCCTCTTCTATAGGCAAAAATGCATCCCGGCGATTACAGATCAACTGGCCATCCCGGCACATGGCAATCAGACGGCGCCGCAACGCCTCGATGCCTTCAGGCGTCGTTTGCCCGAGCTCCTGACACAACGTCTCGTGCGTGGCCGGCGCGCCCCGCTCTTTCAGGTGGCCAAGGATGTACTCCCGGCTCTGAATGGGGTTTTCATATTTCTGGGCCTCACGCTGCGCGTGAGGATCACTTTGTTTGTTCTTCCTGGAAACCATTCGGATCCTTTATTTACCTCGCCGCAAACCGTGCGGCATCATTCGTATTTGCTGCAGTATAACGTTGGGATAAGAAACCTGCCTTACAAGGGCCCAAATATAGGCACAATTACCCGAAACGGGCCTTTGAAACTTTTTTGAAAAAAACGTTTGACAGCTCACGAACGAGTCATTAAAGTACGCGCCATCGGTTGAGGGGCAACTCCTCAACACTGGCAGAAAAGCCAAGGTTTTCAAGAAACCTGAGCAGACCTGCAAATCACCTGCCGAGGTGGTGAAATTGGTAGACACGCTAGCTTCAGGTGCTAGTGGGGGCAACCCCGTGGAGGTTCAAGTCCTCTCCTCGGCACCACTTTCTTCCTCAGAAAGTGGCCTTGAAAATCCCAAACTGAATTCAGCTCGCACTCCCAGATGACTCGTCATCCATAGAAAAGCACTACTTTCGGACCATATGGCGACGACAGACGCACGGCCCATCGCCCTGCCCCCCCTTTTTTACTCCGCTAACGCATTCAGAAGATACTCCGACAACGTCTGGTATTCATACTCTACCGTCGCGTAAGCCCTGGCTGGCCGGTCTACCGGGCCGTCGCCGCACGCGGACGTCGCCACAAAATCGGTCAGATACGCCGCCTGGAGCCTTTCTGGAGAAAGCGCCTCCAGGCCTTCTTCGTTCAAGCCAGGATAGTATAACTGCCACTGGAACGCGCCATCCGGGGAGGACACTTCCGGCAACGCTGCACTGGGCCGGTCAAGTAAGGGAAACTTGAGCAAACGGGCGAAGGAAATACCATTTCGTTCATCCAGGTCGTATTCATAGGCCCCTGCGCCAAAAAGATCCGACGCAGCCGTATCGCTGGCAAAGGAGAAAGGGAACAGGCGGGTGACGTACTGGCCATGGCGCTCCGTATCGTTGGGGGCACTCCCTGCCGGCTCACAGGAAACGCCGCCATTTGAGAAGACGACGCTGGCTTCGAGACGACCCGCCTCCATGTAACGATACCCCATGACCAGATCAAACGGCCCCTCACTTCCGTCCAGAATCGAGGACGGAGCCTGTTCGCCCTGTACGGTCAGCACCCGATCATCTGTCCGGCCGGGAACCGACTCAACCAGCGTTTTCCCCTGCCCATCCCAGGCCCAGACCATGTCGCTGACGCCATCAAGCTCTGACCCTCCGGGCGTCACCCCCAGCGTCTTTTGATGGCACGTCGTAACGGTATCCAGGCGGGCCTCTCCACTGCTCCAGGAAAACTCCAGACGCTCGTGCACCCCCCCTTCGTCGTACCAGATTGCGCTTTGCGGCGACAACGAAGCCGAAGGCAGCCACTGGGTTTTCAGGTTTGCGAGATACCCCTGAACCTCAAACAGCCGGGCAAGCTCTGGCAGAGAGATTCCAAGGCACCCCCGGCTGGCAACAGCCAGGAGCTGACCATTTTCACTGTATTCAAATGACAGCTCTGCCGAGGCGCCAAGGTTCGACGTTGAGGTTGGCAGCGTCCCGGAATTGGTTGAACGTGCAGAGATTTTTTGTCGAACCAGAAGGCGGGGATTAGAGACTTCAACATCAACCTCGGGCAACACCAGTGCGTCTGTGTCGACGTTACCGTAATGACCTCCGGACGCAGCCGCATCAACCGTTGCGATCACTTTGTCCGCATTCTGAACCAGAGAATACCCCAGCAGATACACGCCGTCCTGCGGAAGAAATCCGGCCTCTCGCCCATCGCTTCCATAATCGACAAGGTGGTCGTTATAGTCATCCGGGATCTGGCTGGCCATGAACCTGGCCAGCGCCCGGGCATATGCGTGGGCACGGTCATCGCTGGCAAGAATGTAGTCTTTCCAGAGGTTGATGCCATCCAGATCGGCAAAGCGGCTATCCGGAACCGGATTGCTCACATTCCACTGCCCCGCGAGACTCCGGAAACGCGCAAGCGTGGTCAACGGCGTGATGTTCGTCACCCCCGGACTGGCCGACATCACGTAAGCCCGTGATACCGGCTCATCGCCGTAGACGCGCTCTTCCAGAGTCTGCCCCGGAATGGCAAGCGCATAAAGCGGATAGTCCCGGGGCTCAAGGTCGGCACCTTTCGACGAATCCACGTCCAATGGAGAAACATCCAGAGAAAACCGACCTCCGGACACACTGAATACCGTGGGCTCCCCATTCTCCAGCACATGAGCGTTTCCATTACCGAGGTCAACCGTGACCGGCCCGGACGTGTACTGTCCGTTGCCGTCAATATCCAGCCAGACCCTGGCCTCCTTCAGGTAGCCATCAATAACACGCCCCTGATAAGGCGCTCTCTCACTGTAACTGACACCGTCGAATTCCCGGCCATCCACCGGAAGATCATCGGATTCATCACCACACCCGGCAAGGGCCAGAGACAGCAAGGGAACGGAAAGACTGAGAAGGTGCTTCATCGCGGCAACCATTTATCCTTGTTAGAGGTTGTGCCGCTACTTTAGGAGATGTGCCGCCAGGAGACCTTGACGGGCTTGGCAAATTGTAAAGTTTGGTAACGGACAGCCCCCGGAATAACCGGGGGCCGGGTCCTGAGGCAAAAGGTCAGAACGAGCGGGCCACAATCTCTTTCATGATTTCGTTGGTGCCTGCGTAGATGCGCTGTACCCGGGAATCCGCCCACGCCCGGGCAATGGGGTATTCCCACATATAGCCATAACCTCCGTGCAACTGCACACACTCATCCATGACTTTGCACTGCAGATCAGTGGTATGTTGCTTGAGCATGGCGGCCGTCGGAATATCCAGTTTTTTGTCGAGGTGGAGCTCAAGGCACCGGTCCGTGAACACCCTGGCCGCGGTAATCTCTGCCTTCAACTCCGCCAGCTTGAAGCGCGTGTTCTGGAACGCAATGACCGGTTTGCCGAAGGCCTTGCGCTCTTTGACATAGTCCAGCGTCCACTGCCAGGCGGCCTCTGCAGCCGCAACCGCGGTCAGGGCCACCTGCAGGCGTTCCGCTGGCAACTCCTGCATCAACTGGAAGAATCCCTGGCCTTCCATGCTGCCCAGCAGGTTGCCCACGGGTATCTTCACATCCTGGAAGAACAACTCGGATGTGTCCTGGGCCTTCATGCCAACCTTGTTGAGATTCTGGCCTTTTTCAAACCCATCCCAGGTGGTCTCGACCAGCAGCAGACTGGTCCCCTTGGCGCCTTCTTTCGGGTCTGTCTTGGCGACCACGACCACCAGATCCGCCAACTGTCCGTTGGTGATAAAGGTCTTGGAGCCATTCAGAAGGTAATGATCACCCTCGCGGACGGCCGTGGTTTTCACACCCTGCAAGTCGGACCCTGCCCCGGGCTCTGTCATGGCAATCGCGCCGATCATTTCGCCTGAGGCCAGCTTTGGCAAATAGTGCCGTTTCTGCTCTTCCGAGCCGTAATTCAGGATGTAGGGCGCCACAATGTCGGAATGCAGACCCCAGCCAATGCCCGACAGCCCGGCTTTGGAGATTTCCTCCATGATCACCGCTGAGTAGCGGAAATCTGCACCGACCCCGCCATACTCCTCCGGCATCGTGGGGCAGAGAAAGCCCAACTCACCGGCCTTGCGCCATAGCTCGCGGCTTACCTGGCCATCTTTTTCCCACTGTTCGTGGTATGGCGCAGCCTCCTGCTCGAGAAACTTACGAACGGAATCCCGGAAGCCTTCAAGATCGGCATCAAACAGAGTACGTGGAATCATTGCTGAACCTCGGTGAACGAGTTGATTTGTCGTTGTGTTCAGCAAGTCTGTGGCGGGGAGGCCCTTTGCTCAATGGTGAAAACCATCAATCGGTTTGACCAAAACCAACGCGAAACGGGGAAAAGCAGGCCAGGCCATTCAGCCCACCCCTTCCCCCCATCGGGGTACCAGTGTTTGCGGCAAATCCAAGTGATCCAGTATCCGAGCGACCATGAAATCCACCACATCATTCACAGACTGAGGCTGGTGATAAAAGCCGGGGCTGGCTGGCATGATCACGGCCCCCATTCGGGTAAGCCGCAGCATGTTGTCGAGGTGTACTTCAGAGTACGGGGTCTCACGCAGCACGAGGATAAGCTTTCTTCGCTCTTTCAACGCCACATCTCCCGCCCGCTCAATCAGGTTGTTGCTGGCGCCGGTGGCCAGTGCCGATAACGTACCGGTGCTGCATGGGCAGATAACCAGCGGAGCCTTCTCACCAGACCCGGACGCCGGAGGGGAAAACCACGCTTCCCGGCCAAACACCTGGACCTGGCCAGGGTTTGCTCCGGCATAATCCGAAAATGCCTCTGCCATGGCGGAGGTGGAACCGGGAAGCCGGAACTCTGTCTCTGTGGCAATCACCACCTGAGCAGCCTTGCTGACCATCACATTGACCCGACACCCCTGCGCCACCAGGCATTGCAGAAGCCTCAAACCATAGGGCGCTCCCGATGCTCCGGTAAAGGCCAGATTGATTACCGGCACAGTCTCAGCCACGACGCTTCTCCAGCTCGGCCACCAGCTTTTGGTGAATACCACCAAAGCCCCCGTTGCTCATGATGACAATATGGCAGGTGTCTGGCAGTTCCTCCAGAGCCTCCCGAATCAGATCGTCTACCGAGGACGCCACCCCGTGGTGATCCAGCTCGCCATGGTCGGCACGCCAGCCGTCCACCAATTCAGGAAGCCAGTTCATATCACTGAGATTACCCCAGAGAACACGATCGGCCAGACGGGCACTCGGTATCAGGGTTTGCTTATGCACCCCCTGCTTCATGGTGTTGGAACGCGGCTCGATAATCGCCAGAATCGGCTCTTCCCCAACCTGGTGCCTTAACCCCTCCAATGTGGAGGCAATCGCGGTGGGATGGTGCGCAAAATCATCGTACACGCGCACGCCACCAATCTCGCCCACCAACTCCATTCGCCGCTTGACGCCAGAGAAGCGACACAGCGCTGCAACCGCATGATCGGGCGTTACGCCCACATGGCGGGCTGCAGCGATTGCAGACAAGGCGTTCCGCACATTGTGCAGACCAGTCAGCCCCCACTTGAGAGTCGCCACCGGCTGCTCATGATGGATCACCATAAAGCGGCTTCCGTCCTCCGCCAGCAACTCGGCCCGCCAGTCTGCAGTGCGGCTGATTTCACTGCCGATGGCGGTGTCCTGTACCGGGCTCCAGCACCCCATGTCCAGCGCCTTATCCAGATGCGGGTCCAGCGCCGGGCGAACGATCAGCCCCTGAGATGGGACCGTTCGCACCAGGTGATGGAACTGGCGCTCAATCGCCTCAACGTTTTCAAAAATATCGGCGTGGTCAAATTCCAGATTATTGAGAATCAGCGTGTTGGGCCGGTAATGGATAAACTTGGAGCGTTTGTCGAAGAAGGCACTGTCATACTCATCCGCTTCAATGACAAAGAAGTCGCTGCTACCCAGTCGCGCGGAAACCGGAAAATCCTGGGGTACCCCTCCCACCAGGTAGCCCGCATCAAAACCGGCCTGGTCGAGAATCCATAACAGCATGGCCGTCGTGGTGGTTTTGCCATGGGTGCCTGCAACGGCCATGACCCAACGATCGCGAAGAACTTCCCGCGCCAGCCATTCCGGCCCCGACATATAGTCAATCCGACGATTGAGGACCGCTTCCACTTCCGGGTTGCCACGGGACATGGCATTGCCAATCAGCACCAGATCCGGCCTGGGATCAAGGTTTTCGGGCCGGTAGCCTTCCATCAAGGCAATACCCTGGGCCTCCAGTTGAGTGCTCATGGGTGGATACACCCCCTGATCAGAGCCAGTCACCGTGTGTCCCAGCTCCCGGGCGATCACCGCCAGGCTCCCCATGAAGGTGCCGCAGATTCCCAGAATATGTACGTGCATTAAAGTAAGGCCTCCGGTTTGAAACCTGCCAAGCCTCTACCATACTCTCCACCGGGTCAAGAGCAGGTATGTGCTCATGAAAAACCCGTGTGTTTGGCGTATCATTTGCGCCATCATTGAACCAGCAGGAGGCTTCAGCCCGAGATGGCGATCAAGAACGCGTTTTATGCCCAGTCTGGCGGGGTCACCGCCGTTATCAATGCCAGTGCATGCGGTGTTATCCAAACCGCACGCAAATACCCGGATCAGATCGGAAAAGTGTACGCCGGCCGCAACGGTATCATTGGTGCCCTGAAAGAGGAGCTGATCGACACCAGCCTGGAATCTGACGATGCCATCCAGGCCCTGATCCACACACCTGGCGGGGCTTTTGGATCGTGCCGCTACAAGCTCAAAAACTTTTCCGAAAACCAACGCGAATATGAACGCCTGATCGAAGTCTTCCGGGCTCACGATATCGGGTATTTCTTCTATAACGGCGGCGGAGACTCCCAGGACACAGCCTACAAAGTCTCACAACTGGCGGATCGCATGGGCTACCCCATCACCTGTATCGGTGTGCCCAAGACCGTCGACAACGATCTGCCTTTCACCGACTGCTGCCCGGGGTTCGGCTCTGTGGCCAAATACATTGCCACCTCCACGCTGGAGGCAAGCCTGGACATCAAGTCCATGTGTGAAACCTCCACCAAGGTCTTCATTCTGGAAGTCATGGGCCGTCACGCCGGATGGATTGCTGCCGCCGGGGGACTGGCTGGCCAGGCCGAAGGCGAGCCCCCTCACATCATTCTGTTCCCGGAAATTCCGTTCAACCGGGATAAATTCCTGGAGCGGGTGGACCAGTGCGTTAAGGACTATGGCTACTGTGTCGTGGTGGCCTCCGAAGGAGCGCAGTATGAAGATGGCCGCTTTGTCGCTGATGCCGGAGCCAAGGATGCGTTCGGCCATACTCAGCTAGGCGGCGTTGCCCCGGCGCTGGCCAACATGGTGAAACAGGCGCTTGGCCACAAGTACCACTGGGCCGTGGCAGACTATCTGCAGCGCGCAGCCAGGCACATCGCCTCCGCAACCGATGTGGAGCAGGCCTACGCTGTCGGTAAGGCCGCTGTGGAAATGGCACTGGCGGGCAAGCAGGCTCTGATGCCCACCATCGTTCGCGATCAGGCTAAACCCTATCGCTGGTCCATTGGCGAGGCAAACCTGAGCGAAGTGGCCAATCAGGAAAAGAAAATGCCCATTCACTACATTACCGACAACGGCTTTGGCATCACACAAGACTGCCGTGATTATCTGCAGCCTCTGATTGCCGGTGAAAACTTCCCTCCGTTTGACGATGGCTTGCCCAGAGTGGCCAAACTGAAGAATCAACTGGCGGAGAAGAAGCTACGGACCGAATTCGAACTCTGATCTTCTCGTCCTGTAAAAAAGCCCGGCTCCAATGAATGGACCGGGCTTTTTTGTTGGGGGCAGAATCTGCGGGTCAACTGGCCGTTTCTGCTTCCTGCCTACGGACGTAGGCAAAAAAGTCATCGCACCCACCCACATATTCAGTGCCCACCAGAATCTGAGGCACGGTGTAGACGGGGTGGCCAATGCGGTCGGCAATGTCCTGCTTGCTCATTCCTTTCTCGACCATATCAATCCAGACGTACGGAATGTTCCTGGATTCACACAGATCTCTCGCCCGAACACAAAAACCACAGCTTGAACGGCCATAAATGGTGACCTGCTCCATACAATCCTCCAGGGTAACGTGACGAGCATGCGTACTCGCCGGATGAACGATGCCACAAATGATGACACGTCAGCCACCGATTGAAAAATTGATCCTCACGATGATCGTCATAGTAGCCGATGATACTAACCCTCTCCTGACCCGGCTCACCCTCAGGTTTTCAGGCGACCCAGTTCACGCTCCAGTACCTGGACCTGCTCATCCAGTGCACCACCACTCTGGCGCACCCGCTGGGCAAGTTCCCGCAAATCGTTGGCGGCGTCTCCAATCTGGGTCAGGTTTCGGTTTATCTCCTCGCTCACCGAACTCTGCTCTTCAGCGGCCGTGGCCACCTGTGTGACATGCTCAACAATAGTGGCAATCCGGTCAACCACGGTTGCCAGAGAGTGATTCGCTTCCCGGGTGCCTTCCACAGCGCTGGTTGCCCGGTCAACCCCGGTGCCGATGACCGTCACGGCACCATCGACATCGCCTTTCAAACGTTCAATCATGCCACTGATTTCATCCGTCGATTCCCGGGTGCGGGACGCGAGCGTGCGCACTTCATCGGCCACAACCGCAAACCCCCGGCCTTGCTCTCCGGCCCGGGCCGCCTCAATCGCTGCGTTCAGAGCCAACAGATTTGTTTGCTCAGCAATCCCGCGAATCACATCCAGAATGCGGTTAATTTCCTCACTCCGCTGGGCCACATGACCAATCGCAGAGCTGGCCTGATCCATATCCCCGGCCAGTGCGTCCACCCCTTTGAGCGCGGTTCCCAGCGTATCCTGCGTAAAGCGGATACCATCGCGGGCGGCCCGGGCGTTATCCGCCGCCTCACCCGCAAACCCCGCCACTTCACCCGCCGCAGCAGACATCTCGTTCATGGCCGTCACCACGCTGTCGATGTCCTGATGTTGACGGGCCGTCTGATCATCTGTGTCACGGGCAATTGTGCCCACATCCGTCGCCTGCGCCCGGACCTGACCATTCACCTCTTTGAGATCGTTGATCATCTCTCTGAGACGAGCCAGAAAAGCATTGAAGCCACCGGCCAGGTCAATCAGTTCTGCATGGGTATCAATGGTCAATTCACGGGTCAGGTCACCCTCAGCACTGGCCAGATTACGCATGCGCTCACGAATTTCATCGAGGGGGCGGGTCACGGAACGCACCAGCAACACCAGGATTGCAATGGCCAGAGCCACCACCAGAATACCAACCACGGTCTGGCGGGTAGCGGTACTCGCCACTTCTTCCGACAACAAGCTGGTAATGTCATCAACCCCAGCCAACGCCGTCGAACGAGGAAGCTCGATCAGCAACGCCCATTGGGTGCCAGGCAACTCGATATTCACCGGGTAGGACACGGCCAGCGTTTCCCCGTTGTCAAAACTCCCCCCAGAGCGGTGCAATGCCGTGAATTCCTCCGCCAGATCCGGTACTGCCTCATGGAGAGGGCGCCCCAGTTTTTTCTGATAATGACTGGAAGCTGCAATCAGCCCCTTTTCACTCAGCAGCGTTACTCTGGACTGCCCGTCAAACAACGCCCGGCTGACGCCGGCGATCGTTTTTTGCAGGGTAGACAGGTTAATGTCCACCCCAACCACTCCGGCAAAGGCCCCCTCATCCATCAGTGGCACCACGAGGCTGGTCATCAATTCTGAGTAGCCCTCCTCTATTTCGTAATTGTAGGGTTCCATCAGACAAGGCTTCAGTGAATCACGGGAGCACAGATACCATTCGGCTTCACGAACACCAAACTCATTCCGGGTATTCAGGTACTTGGTCGCAGGGTCTTCGGTGCGGCTGAACACCACATTGCCGGACGGGTCCCGGAAATAGTAGATTTCCAGGCTTCCCTCATCACTGCTGTGCTCTTCTACCCCACCGGTAAAATAGATATCCTGACCATCGTATGCATCCGGCTCAAACTGGGCGTAAATCGAACTGAGGCGGGGCTGCTCCTGCAAAATGGCGCCAATATTTTCCTGCAGATCGCGCCGGCTGATCCGGCCTGAGTTGCCGGCCTGGATATTGTGGGAGATCATGCTCCGGACGACTTCGGGCGTCTGGTAAGCCGCATCGAACATGCCCGTCACCAATTCGCCGTATTGGCCGGCAGTGGCGCTGAGCTGATCCATCACAATCGCCTGAACCGTACTACGGGCTTCCCGGGCCAACCGTTGCTCCATGGCGCCCAGAGACAACTGAGCGGTGATCACGATACTGACGCCCATGGTGAGCAGCAGAGCAATAACCAGAGTATAGAGCTTGATGCGGAGTGACAGCTGCTTCATGTACATCGAAACCTTTTTCTGTGAGGCTTAACCAACATCCTAGAGCATGGAGGCATGCTTGGCCTACCTGACCCTGTTTCTGACATCGTTTGCCGCAGCAACGCTGCTACCGGCCTACTCAGAGATTCTTCTCGGCACCCTGGTCAGCCAGGGTCATCCCCTGTTCTGGCTCTGGTTCTGGGCAACTCTGGGGAACACGCTCGGGTCAGTGGTTAATGGGCTTATCGGCCGGCAAGTAGATCGCTTTAAGCATAAACGCTGGTTTCCTGTCAGCGAACTGCAGTTACACAAGGCTCGCAATCGCTTCAACCGCTATGGCCAGTGGTCTTTGTTACTGGGATGGCTGCCCATCGGTGGCGATGCGCTGACCCTTGTGGGGGGCATTATGCGGGTACCCTGGCTGAATTTCGTGGTACTCGTCGGGATCGGCAAAGGCCTGCGCTATGCCTTTGTTATCTGGGTGGTGCTGACCGCATCCGGCTAGAGATCTCCGTCCCGGCACAGGTATTTCTGTAACAGAGCTTCCCCATTGAACTCAGAATGCAGAACCGCAATGAAGGTGTAGACCCCGATCAGTTTCCGGTTCAGAAACACAAATTCCTTGGGCGGTACCCGAAAATACCGACTGATCGCAGACCTGGCGGCCTGCTTCGCGACCCGCGAAGGCAGATCGCTCTGCTTCCAGCGGTATTCCCCCTTGCTGTTAACGGCGTCATCCGGCCACCGGGTGCGATCCCGGGCCAGGGGCTCCAGCACCGACATACAGACTCTGCCAAACTTTTCCAGAACTTCGGGGGGCCAGTCCCGGCTCATAAACCTCAGTTCCACTCCCCCTTCAATCACCTGCTCAAGGTTCTCTTCATAGGAGGCCCGGATCATCTTAATCACCGGCGCCAGAAAGGCGTTTGAGTAGCTCTGCACCGCCCCGAAATCCAGCAACACGATGCAATCGTTTTCAGGCCCCTGCCCGTTCTCCCCTGCAAGCCGGATGCGATAATTGCCAAAGTTAGGGTCTGTCTGGATTTCGCCCCATTCAAACAGCTCCCGAAAGAACAGTTCCAGAGCAGCCTGTCCCAACGCGCTTCGCCGTGCCAGAGGCAGCTCTTTCACCGCTGTTGAGCCGACGGAGTGTCCATGTTCGAAGGTGGAGGCGATGATGTGTTCCGTCGAGTATTCCGGCAACACCCGCGGCACCACAAAACGAGGATCGTGACTTAACATGTCCCGGAACTTTTCAGTGGTCCTGGCTTCAAGCCGGTAGTCCACCTCCCGGTGCATCATCTCGCGGACCTCTTCCAGCCAATCATTGAACTCTGGCCCGAAACTGACCAGCCGCGCCACCTTTAACAGATGAGCCACCGCATTCAGGTCGCTGTCAACGGCATCGGCAACGCCGGGGTACTGAACCTTGAGCACGATCTCCAGGCCATCACGGCGTCGCACGGCCCGATGCACCTGACCAAGCGAGGCAGCCCCGATAGGTTCAGGATCAACATCGAGCTCGGCCAGCCGTGCCGGCCCGAGTTCAGCCTTGAGTACACGCTCAATGGCCGACCATTCCAACGAGGTCGTCTGATCTTCCAGAGTATGCAGCGCCTCCGTAACTTCCTCTGGCAGAAAGTGTTCACCATAGAGGGCCATCACCTGGCCGATCTTGACCACACTGCCCTTCAGCTTCCCCAGTTCGTCCACCAGAAAACGAGCCTGACTGGACAGCATCGCCCGGTGGCGCTGCTCACGGGTCTCCTTATTGCTGAACCAGTTCGTCGCCATATGAGACGCCATTCGGGTACCTGCGAACAGCCCGGCTCTGGTCAGAGACAACCTCCGCTCAAAGCTGCCTGTCTTGATACGGGAGACGGATTTTCCGGGGCGCTTGGAAGACATGAAAGACCTGTATCTGTCAGGAAATGTGAGTACCTGCTTTACAACTTTTCATTATACGGATCTGGGCGCATGACAACCTAACCGATTCGTCGCTGAAACACTGCCCCTGCAGCCAATGTGAACAAACCTTACCCCATCTAAAACGTCTGCGCGGCAGGTTATGTGGCGACAGGATCACCTACGGCAATGACCGGATGATCCGCGTCGCGCGCTCGGCAACCTGTCAACGTCGAAAAGTGGATACGATTGCCCGATGGGGCAGAAAGGAATTTCTTGTGCGGCTAACGGAACCCGCCGCCCGATCACCAGCCCTGACGCTGCTCGACCTGCTCATGCCCCAGCCCCGTAATGAGTTCTTTGACCAGTCGACGCTCCAGTGCATAGACTGAGGCGCCTGGTTCAAAGTCACTCACCTGACACATGGACATACCCGCATAGCCACAAGGGTTGATGCGGGAGAACGGCTCCATATCCATGTTTACATTCAGAGCCAAGCCGTGGAACGAACACCCCCGGCGAACCCGCAACCCAAGTGAGGCAATCTTGGCTCCGTTCACATACACGCCGGGCGCATCGGCTCGGGGCGCCGCCTCAATCTTTGACTGGGCCAGCGTGCGGACAATGGCCTGCTCGATAGCAGTGACCAGCGCCCGCACCCCGAAGCTGCGACGGGTCAGGTCGATCA
The DNA here is from genome assembly GCF_000421165.1 of Marinobacter daepoensis DSM 16072. Taxonomy (GTDB): domain Bacteria; phylum Pseudomonadota; class Gammaproteobacteria; order Pseudomonadales; family Oleiphilaceae; genus Marinobacter; species Marinobacter daepoensis. Next base: position 762,194 of record NZ_ATWI01000008.1, on the reverse strand, counting down.
ACAGGTAAATCACCAACTGCCCTGGCCCGTGATACGTCACCTGGCCTCCCCGATCCACCTGAATGACCGGAATATCTCCGGGCAGCAGAATGTGTTCCGCTTTACCGGCCTGCCCTTGAGTAAATACCCGGGGGTGTTCAAGGCACCAGAGCTCGTCCACGGTCGTTTCGTCCCGGTTGGCGGTGAAAGACTTCATCGCCTCCCAGACGTCCATGTAAGGTTGCTGGCCCAGAGAACGGACGATCAGGTCAGCCATGGTTACAGCACCATATGCACGCGACCACTGGCCTTGAGCTCTTCAAATAACGCTCTCAACTGATCCTCGCCGGTCGCCACAATCTGGAGCTGAACAGAGGAAAACCTGCCCTTGCTGCTGTCGTTAACCGTGACGTGCTCATCCCGGATTCCGGGGGCATGCTGTTCCACCACCGAGACCACAAACTCAGTGAAATCCGGTGCAGCATTGCCGATCACCTTGATGACGTAGTCACAGGGGAACTCGATTTTTGGTGCTTTGGGCTCTGTCATGCCACACATCACTCCCGATCCGGGGTTCCCCCAGAATCTCAGTTAAACAGTTGAACGAAGAACAGCTTGATGGCGTCCCAGATACGCTTGAACACGCCGCCTTCTTGTACATCGGTAAGTGCCAGAACCGGTTCATCAACCAGAGTCTGTCCATCCATCACCACACGGACACGACCAAGCTCATCCCCAACCTTAATGGGTGCCTTGATCACAGAATCAAGGTCAATCACAGATTCCAGCTTGTCACGGGCGCCACGCGGTATGGTCACGTAAATATCCTCGGGCATCCCCACCGAAATCGAATCGGCCTGCCCACCCCAGACTTTTGAGGTCATCAGCTCCTGGCCAGCCCGGAACAAACGCTCGGTTTCGTAATAACGGAAACCGTAGTTCAGCATTTTCTGCACTTCCTGCGCCCGGGATTCTGAGTTGGTGGTTCCCATAACCGTTGCAATCAAACGGGTTTCGCCTCTCTGAGCGGACGCCACCAGGCAGTATCCGGCCTCGTCGGTATGCCCGGTTTTCAGACCATCGACACTGTCATCCCGCCACAGCAGGCTGTTCCGGTTAGGTTGCCGGATGTTGTTGTAGGTGAAATGCTTCTGGGCGTACAGCGGATAGTTTTCCGGGTAATCCTGAATGATCGCCTGGGCCAGAATCGCCAGATCGTATGCCGTCGAGTAATGATTCCCGGATGGCAACCCCGTGGCGTTCTCGAAATGAGTGTCGTTCATCCCCAGCAACTGAGCCTGCTGATTCATGATATCCACAAACGCGCCTTCACTACCGGCGATGAATTCAGCCAGAGCCACCGAGGCATCGTTACCAGACTGGATGATCACACCTTTCAGCAGGTCCTCCACAGAAACCGTAGTGCCTTCCTGAACAAAAGTCCGGGAGCCCTCGGTACGCCAGGCTTTCACGCTGATCGGCGCCATGTCATTCATGGCAATGCGCCCTTCATCCAGCTCACGCTCAACAATGTAGGCCGTCATCATTTTGGTCAGGCTGGCCGGGGGCAGGCGCTCCCGACTGTTGTGTTCCATGATGACACGACCACTGAGCGGGTCCATCAACACCCAGGAGCTGCCAGCAATCTGAGGCGGCGACGGAATCAGTACGGACTGGGCGGACGCCTGCCCGATCATCAGCGCCAGTGAGAAAACCAGAATCAGGGTTCGAGTTACTGTCTTGAAAGCCATGGTTAATTTCATTCGTCGTCAGATACTTGTCTTATGTGGGTTCTGAACTCAATCGATTCAGTGCGAGTCGGTCAGTACAATGGATTGCCGGAACCCTCTGGCTTCCAGAAGGTTCTGGGCGTAACGTGCATCGCCTTCACTGGCAAACGGTCCTACCTGGACCCTGTGGTAGCGCCCGTTGTCTGTGGTGATCTCCCGTACTCTGACAGGGTTGTCCAACAGCCCGAGTAAACGTACGCGCATGGCTTCAGCAGGATCACGCTGGCTGAAGGCTCCGAGCTGCACAAACAGGCCTTCACCCGCATTGGGCTCAGGCACGGCTACCGGGGCTTCGTCAGCGACCTCAACCGCTGGCTGACCCACCAGGTTAAACGGCTTGCCCGCCAGAAACATGTCGCCATCCGGATGCACCGTTATAGATTCCACCTCCACTTTCGCAGTGCCACGGGACTGGTAGCCCAGTTTCTTGGCAGCCGCATAAGAGAGGTCAATAAGCCGGTCACCATGGAACGGCCCACGGTCATTCACCCGGACAATCACCGAGCGACCGTTATCAAGATTGGTTACCCGGGCATAGCTGGGAATGCGCAGAGATTTGTGCGCCGCAGACATGGTGTACATATCAAAAACCTCACCGTTGGAGGTTTTATGACCGTGAAATTTCTCACCATACCAGCTGGCAACGCCTTTCTGAACATAGCCCTCGTTGTTATCCAGCACGTGATAACGCTTACCCCAGACCGTATAGGGCGACTTGTTACCCGCGGTTCTGGGTTTCTCATATCGTGGCTCGGCATCCGCCAGACCACTGACATCAAAGCTGCCTGATGGCGCCCGATCCTGCTTCAGGGTATAGCGCGAGGAGTGATCAACTTCCGGGGTGCTGGCACAACCGGCCAGCAGGACAACCAGCGCCAGTGCGCCAATCCGCTTGTCAGAAACCTTGACCATGTCCGTTTGCCACCCTAAAACCAGTGTATTGATGCTGCCATTACTGACCAGCAACATTGTAACGGGTTCCCTTGCGTATACACCATTACCGGCAAGCCATCATTAACATGGTCTCAGGCCGTGATCATCCGCCGATGGGTATGAATCGACATCAGCACCCCAAAGGCCGCCATCAGGGTAACGCTGGAAGTGCCCCCGTAGCTGATCAGTGGCAATGGCACGCCAACGACCGGCAGCAATCCGCTAACCATCCCGATATTGACAAAGACATAGATAAAAAAGGTCATCGTCAGGGCGCCCGCCACCAGTCGGCAAAAAGAGTCCTGTGCGGTCACAGCAATGTAGAGACAACGAAGAATAATCAGAAAGTAAACGGCAAGGAGCAACACCATGCCAATGAAACCGAACTCTTCCGCCAGAACGGCCACAATGAAATCCGTGTGACTCTCCGGCAGGAATTCCAGGTGAGACTGGGTTCCCTGAAGCCAGCCCTTTCCATCCATGCCGCCGGAACCAATGGCGGTTTTGGACTGGATAATGTTCCAGCCAGCGCCCAGAGGATCACTTTGAGGGTCCAGCAGAGTCAGCACTCGCTGTTTCTGATACTCGCGCATAACGAAAAACCACATCAGCGGCGCTGAGACCGAGACCATCGCCAGAAACGCCGTAATCAGCTTCCAGCTGATGCCTGCAAAAAACACAACAAAGATGCCGGCCATCCCCACCAACAGCGAAGTTCCCAGATCGGGCTGCTGAATGATCAGGAACATGGGTAACAGAACGATGACCAGGCCCGCCATTACCCGCCCAAAGGAGGGCGGCAGGTAATAGCGGGACAGATACCAGGCCGCCATCATGGGCACCACCAGTTTCATGAACTCCGAAGGCTGAAACCTCGGCAGCCCCGGGAGCGCCAGCCAACGCTGAGCTCCCTTGGCCCCCACGCCGACCAGCAACACCGCCACCAGCCCCACAAGGCCCAGTGCGTATAACCACGGCGCCCATCGGCGAAACACCGCCGGGTCCAGTTGCGCGAAGACAAACATGACAATGAACCCAACCCCCAGTCGCATTCCCTGGGCTTTAACGACATCAATGTTGCGATCGGCACCACTGAACAAAACAAAAAGACCGCCACTGATTAAAAGCAACAGCAACCCCAGCAGAACAGGGTCAAGATGCAAGACAGACCAGATACTCCGGGCCCGCCCCAGATCACTGGTACCCTGGCTGCTCCAGAGTCTGCCGCCCGCCATCAGTGTACTGCTCCCGGATCGCTTGCCTGGGTCACCACCGACTCAGCCTCAGCAGCCGGAAATTCCTCAAGCCAGGCATCAAACAACGCCCTGGCAACCGGTGCGGCCACCCCACTGCCGCCGCCGCCATTCTCAATAATGATTGCCACCGCTATTTCCGGCTTATCCGCCGGAGCGAACCCGACATATAATGCGTGGTCGCGGAGCCGCTCACGTATCTGCTCCGCATCGTATTCTTCCCCCTCACCCAGGCTGAACACCTGAGCGGTCCCGGTTTTCCCAGCCATTCGGTAACTCGCTCCCCGCGCCGCACGGCGAGCGGTCCCGCGAGCCCCATGCATCACTTCTTCCATCGTTTCGACCACGTATTCCCAGTCGTCCGGATCTTTCAGTATCAACGGCTCGCGACTCGGTTCGGGAAGGAACGTTTCGACCGGACGATCACCACGCACGTCTTTCAGCAACCTGGGCTCAGCCCAAACGCCCCGATTAGCGATCAGGGCTGTGGCCGTCGCCAATTGCATCGGTGTGGACAGCAAAAACCCCTGACCAATACTCATGTTCACCGAGTCCCCCGGGTACCATGGTTCGCTCTTCACAGCCCGTTTCCAGTCTGCCGTCGGCAACAAGCCGTCCAGAGCCCCGGAAACGTCCAGAGTCGCATCTTCGCCGAAACCAAAGCGCGCCAGATACTCCGACATGACATCCACGCCCATCTCCACGCCAACTTCATAGAAGTAAACGTCGTTCGACCTGGCCATGGAATACTTGAGATCCACCCAGCCATCACCTGACCGGTTCCAGTTCCGGAAACGCCGGCCGCCCTCTCGCAGCTGAAAATAGCCCGGGTCCCAGATTCGCCGTTCTCTGTCGGTCACTCCGCTGTCCAGAGCCGCAACAGCCATCATGGGCTTAATGGTAGAGGCCGGAGGATACTGGCCTCGGAGGGCTCGGTTGAACAAGGGCTTATCGATACTCTGGCTGAGCTCCCGATAATCTTTGACGCTGATGCCGGTCACAAACTTATTGGCGTCGAACCCGGGCACGCTTGCCAGAGCCAGGATCCCGCCCGTGGCCGGTTCAATGGCAATAATGGCTCCTCTTCGACCTTCCAGCAGCTCGTGAGCCCGACGTTGCAGCCGAAGATCCAGGTGAAGCTGGAGGTCTTCACCCGGCACGGGATTGACTCGCTCAAGTACGCGCAGGATTCTGCCTCGCGCATTGGTCTCAACGTGCTGGTAGCCGACCTGACCATGCAGCGCTTCTTCATAAAAACGCTCAATACCGGATTTCCCAATGTAGTTGGTACCGGCATAGTTAACCGGGTCAATCCGCTGAAGCTCTTCCCGGTTGATTCGTCCCACGAAGCCAAGAGCGTGAGCTGTCAGTTCACTGTGCGGATAATAGCGGACCAGCTCAGCCTCCACTTCCACCCCCGGGAACTGGTGCCGGTGAACCGCCATGCGCGCAATTTCACCCTCATCGAGATCATAATTCAGCGGAATAGCCTGATATGGACGCCGGGGTTCTCGCAACCGTCGTTCAAAACGTTCCAGATCTTCGTCGGCGATATCGAGAATCTCGCTCAAACGAGCCAGCATTTCCTCCATATCTCCCACCCGCTCGGGCACCACGGTCAGGCTGAAGACCGGCCGGTTCTCCGCCAGCAACACGTTATTGCGGTCGTACACCAACCCCCTTGGAGGTGGCACAGACTGCACCTGCACCCGATTCTTATCTGACAAGGTGGTGTAGATATCGTGTTCGACGATCTGAAGCTGATACATCCTGGCCAGCAACCCAGCCATCAGGATCACCACAAAGACCAGCACCACCATGGCCCGTCGCTGGAAAAGCCGGCGTTCAGCTGCAGTATTCTTGAATTCGCCCCAGGCCATGTCTGTTCCTAGGCTCTGTGGTAGGGATGATTACGGGTGATGGTCCAGGCTCTGTAGAGCTGTTCGGCAAGCAGGATTCTCACCAGAGGGTGGGGCAAAGTAAGAGGAGAAAGTGACCATTGCTGATCTGCACGCTGCCGACAGGCGTCCGCCAGCCCGTCCGGGCCTCCGACCAGGAACGTGACATCCCGGCCATCCTGTTGCCAGCTTTCCAGCTGGGTGGCCAGCTTTTCCGTTGACCAGGGGCGCCCACCCACTTCCAGAGCAACGACCCGATCACGGGCACCCACCGCAGAGAGGATGGCATCACTCTCACGTTTCATCAGCCTTGGAATATCCGGGTTCTTACCCCGGTGGGCCATGGGAATCTCAGTCAGCTCGAGGGGCAACTCCGGAGGCATCCGGCGGGCATAGTCGTTGTACCCCGCACTGACCCAGTCGGGCATTTTCTGCCCGACACAGATCAGACGCAGGCGCATAACTACTCGCTGCCTGCAGCACCGAGATCCGGAGCATCACGCCAGAAACGCTCCAGATCATAGAATTCTCGGGTGGCGGGCATCATCACGTGGACCACAACATCGCCCAGATCCACCAGAATCCAGTCGCTGCCGCCTTCGCCTTCCACATTGGAAGCCCTGACCCCCTGTTCTTTGGCTTCGATCACCACCGAATCCGCGAGGGATTTTACGTGTCGGTTGGAGGTACCGGATGCCAGAACCATAAAATCGGTCACACTCGTGCGGTCCCGAACATCAATCACACTGATGTCCTGAGCCTTGACGTTTTCCAGTGCGTTTACGACCAGATCTTTCAGTTGTTCAGCCTGCATAATTACCCTGTTGTACGGGCGCTGGCCAATGTGGCCACCCGATTAATGATATTCAGACGCGATTGTAGCATCAAAGACGCCTGTGAATAACTCCAATTATTCACGAGCGGACCGGGCGCCATACAGGCCCCCGGCCTCGATGTACTGGCACACGGTATCAGGCGTCAGATAACGCGTTGAACGGCCCTCAGCCACCCGCTGCCGGATGCCTGTCGCGGAGATATCAAGCAACGGCGGCTCCAGTTCCAGCACCCGGCCTGACGGCTGTACCTGCAGGTCGGATACCGACTCCGTCCGGCGCGCCGCCATCAGACGCGCCGCTTCACTGCCAACCGCCAGATCTGCCCCCGGCCTTCGGACAACAACAATGTGCGCAAGCCCGGGTATGGCCTGCCACTCACGCCAGAGGTCGAACGACGAAAAGGCATCGGTGCCAACCACCATCACCAGCGGACGCTCAGGACCAAGCTCTGCCCGGAGCTGCCGAAGTGTCTCGGCGGTGTAGGAAGCCCCCGCCCGGCGCACCTCCCGATCATCCAGAGTCAAGACGGAATCACCAGCGATTGCCTGGCGGATCATTTCCAGACGCTGTTCCGAGCTGGCCCCGGTCACCCCTTTATGAGGAGGAATATGGCTGGGCACCAGATGCACACGGCTCACCGACAGTGCTTCCGATACCTCCAGCGCCAACCGAAGGTGCCCGTGATGAATCGGGTCAAAGGTGCCGCCGTAAATCACATGCATGACATCAGGCCCGGATGTGCCCGTCACCAAAGACCACGTACTTCTGGGACGTCAGCCCCTCCAGACCCACCGGTCCGCGGGCGTGAATTTTGTCCGTCGAGATCCCGATTTCCGCGCCAAGACCGTATTCAAACCCATCAGCAAACCGCGTGGAAGCATTCACCATCACCGAACTGGAATCCACTTCTGTCAGAAAGCGCCGGGCCCGGGTGTAGTTTTCTGTAATGATGCTGTCCGTATGCTGAGAGCTGTATTGGTTAATGTGTTCAATAGCCCCATCCAAACCATCAACCACCTTCACTGCCAGGATCGGCGCAAGGTATTCGGCCTGCCAGTCTTCCTGTGTTGCTGGCACAACCCCCTCAATGAGCGAGCAGGTACGCTGACACCCCCTCAGCTCAACCGACTTTTCCCGGAACCGCTGAGCCAGCAGGGGCAACAGACCCTCAGCGACTTCCTGATCAACCAGCAGAGTTTCCATGGTATTACAGGTGCCATAACGATGGGTCTTGGCATTGACCGCTACGTTCAGCGCCTTCTCCGGGTCGGCGTGACTGTCAATGTATACGTGGCAGACGCCATCCAGATGCTTGATAACCGGCACGCGGGCATCCCGGCTGATACGCTCAATCAACCCCTTTCCTCCGCGAGGAACGATGACATCAACGTATTGAGGCATGGTTATCAGCTCGCCAACAGCGGCCCGGTCGGTCGTATTAACCACCTGAACTGCGGATTCGGGCAGCCCGGCCGCTCTGAGCCCCAACCCGAGACAGCGGGCAATGGCCTGATTGGAGTGTATTGCTTCCGAGCCGCCGCGCAGAATCGTCGCGTTGCCTGATTTCAGACACAGGCTGGCCGCCTCAACCGTGACGTTTGGCCGGGATTCATAAATGATGCCGATCACCCCCAGAGGCACCCGCATCTTGCCCACCTGAATGCCCGACGGGCGATACGTCATATCGGTAATAACCCCCACCGGGTCCGGCAATGCCGCAACCTGGCGAAGCCCTTCAATCATGGTATCGATACGCTGAGGGGTCAGTTCCAGCCGGTCCAGCATGGCGCTGTCCAGGCCATTGTCCCGGCCACACTCCAGGTCCTTGCGATTGGCTGAGGCAAGCTCTGAACGGGCGGCATCCAGGGCATCGGCGGTGGCCAGAAGCGCCCGGTTCCGCACGGCGGTGGAAGACCGGGCGACTTCTCGTGAAGCGGCCCTGGCCTGCTGGCCAAGTTCCGCCATGTAGGCTGCTACATCCATTGATTTACCCTTCATTCTGCAAGCTGATTCCAAAACAGGGTGGTTACTTTACCTTTCCCGTTTCAAGTCCGCACCCCAAACGACTATTATAGCGCTGCACAGGTTTTAACAGATGCCTCAGCAAAGGACAGATTCAATGCCCGACACCGCCGAAAAGTTTCTCCCCGGCAAATTTTCCCGGAGTGGATTTATTGCCTTCGGCCTGACCACAGGGGTGTGTCTGTTTCTTGGCGAAATGCTCGCGGCCGTGGCTGCCGCTGCTGCTGCCGGCCTTTGCCTCGCCGGCACCAACCTCCGCCAGGACCGCCAGTCGCGGCCCTGGCCCCAGTTAAGGGCATTTTTCCTGATCGCTCTGACCCTGACACTCATCGCCGCCCTCTGGCTCGGCCCCTGGTCTTTGAGCCACTGGCTCTATGCCCTTCCGCTGGTGTTCTTTGCCATGCTGCCAACCTACCTCGCGGCTACCACAACCGCACTCCTGCTTTTTCTTGTACTCGCGGGCACGCAGTGGGCGGTCACTCTCCCCGACCGTCACCAGATGATGACGGCCCTGGTACTGACAACCCTGCTCAGTGCCATTCTGGTCTTTATGAGGGAATACAAATCGCGGCAACTCGCCCCTCTGCGCCGCACCGACGAACTCACCCAGGCCGCCAGCCGGGAATACCTGTCCGCAGACCTGCACAAAGAGATTCAGCGCAGCGAACGTGAGGGTACACACATGTCCGTCATGATGATCGGCCTGGACACCCATCTGAGCGATACCGACCCCGACGAGGACATCCGCGCCATTCTCCCGCGCATTGGGCGCTACCTCCACTCTCAGTTGCGTGACTTCGACACCTATTATCGGGTTGCTGACCTTCAGTTTCTGGTCATCCTGCCAGGAGCCAACACCGCTGAGGCGGCCCGCACCGCGGAACAGATTCGCCAGGGACTCAGCACCCTTCTGGATGCCCATGGACTGAAACTGACCGTCAGCACGGGTGTCACCGGCCTGAACATCGGGGACGATGCCGACAGCCTGCAGCAGAGTGTCGCCAATGCTCTTCGTCGTGCCCAGCAACAGGGCGGAAACCGCACTCAGACTTACAGCAACCCCGTTCCCACCGACGCCGATGTCGCCGCTGCAAAACCTGGCCAGGAGGCATCACAATGACAGAAACCCGGCTAAGAACCTGGACCCACGCCAGTGGCTACACTTTGGCCGCTCTGTTTACCGCCGCACTGGCACTGCAGAATCTTCGCTATGGCTTCTACCAGCTGTTCTATACCGCGCTGGCCATGTCTGCTTTGATGATGGCCGGGCTGATCTACACCTGCCTTTGTCGGCGCCAACAGCTTTCAGCGCCCGGACACCTTGTCATTCTGACGGCACTGAACAGCGGGCTGGTTGCCGCAGTGATCACCACGAATGCTCCGGGTATCAGTCACTGGGCCATGCCACTGATTCTGCTGAACCTGCTGATCCTCCCGTTGCGTCATGGGCTGGCGCTCTCCACCCTGCTGCTCATCCCCGTGCTGATTGTCACCTGGTTGTCCGGCCTGCCAGGGGCAGCTTTGCTGACCAGCATCGGATTGCTGGCGATACTGGCGATCACTTCCCTGTACATCTGGCATTATGACCACATGACACAGTCCGCGCAGGACCTGGCCATTACTGACCCCGTAACGGGCGCCCACAATGCCCGCTTCCTGGACGACACACTGCAGAAAGAGATCAGCCGCGCCATTGCCACCGGCCACCCTCTTTCCGTCGTCAGCCTGAACATTGATCATGCTGAAGAGATTCACGATCTGTATGGAAAAGCCGGCATGCAAAACCTGCTTCAGGAGATGACCGCTACCCTGTTTGAGATTATCCGGGCCGGGGATTCACTCTACAGCGTTAACGGCTCGCAGTTTTTTCTGGTGTTGCCGTTTACGCCCGAGGAAGGCGTCCGAGTGATTGCCGAACGCATACGGCGAACGATTACCGAACACGACTGGCAGGACGTTGGACAAATCTCGGCCAGCCTTGGCTGCACCACCCGGGGCAACGGTGACACCAGCACGGCTTCACTGCGCGAACGCGCCATGACCGCCATGTACGAAGCCCAGAAACGCGGCGCGGACGCGGCCTGGTTCAGCCCGGGAGAATCCATCAAGGCATGACCGCAACCTGGCTCAACGACGTCACCACATGGGTGGCAACCAACCCGGGATGGCTGCTTGCCGCCCTGTTTGCCACCGCATTGATTGAGTCTCTGGCCATTGCCGGAATCATCGTTCCGGGGGTAGCGCTGCTGTTTGCGTTTGCCGCTCTCGCGGGCAAAACCGGCCTTGCCCTGCCAGAGGCTTTGCTCTGGGCCGGCCTCGGAGCGGTCGCGGGCGACGTTATCAGTTTCGGGGTGGGTCGACTGTTGCAGGGTCGACTCAACTCGGTCTGGCCCTTCTCTCGATATCCGGGCCTGATTGCCCGGGGCGAGTCCTTCTTTAACACTCATGGCGGTAAAAGCGTGGTGATTGGCCGATTCGTTGGCCCCATTCGCCCGATCATCCCTTTGATCGCCGGCGCACTGACCATGCCCTGGCAGCGCTTTCTCACATTTAACCTGCTATCAGCCGTCGGCTGGGCGCTGGTCTATATTCTTCCCGGGTACGTTGTGGGCTCTGCACTGGCCAGCGACATCAAGCCGCCTCCCCACTTCTACCCAGTGCTGGCCATCAGTGGCGCAGCCCTCATCCTCGTTTACCTGATTGTGTTACGGCTTCGTCTCGGGGTGGGAGAGGGGAGCTGGATTTACCAACGCTTAGAGGCACGGATGAGCCAGTACGACACTACCCACCGGTTCTGGCGCCTCTACAGTAACGAGCGCCCTTCCCAACAGGGCGAGTTTCCTCTGCCGTCACTGCTGCTTACCCTCGCCAGCCTGGCGCTGTTTGCAGGGCTGGCGCAACTGGTCAGCGTGAGCGACCAGATCCAGCAACTGAACACTCAGGTCCTGCAATGGTTTTCGGCGTTACGCCAACCCCTGCTAGACCTTCCAATGGTTGCGGTTACCCTTCTGGGCGACCCCGCGGTGCTGGTAGGTGCGGCCGTCGTTGCAGTCTTGCTCCTGGCATTTCGCGGCTACTACGCGGCCGCGCTGCATATCGGTGTCGCAGCGCTCGTGACCGGCCTGAGCGTGTGGTGGCTGAAAGCAGGCCTGGGAATCGGCCGGCCAGACCTGGTTATGTCGGCACCGGAATCCGGCGCTTACCCCAGCGGACACACCGCAGGCATGACAGTACTGGTGACGCTTGCAGCCAGCTTCATTGCCGGTGAAAACCGCAACCGGCAACGCTGGCAACATTACCTGATCCTTTCCTTACCCTTGCTACCGGTTGCCTTGAGCCGTCTCTACCTCGGGGTCCACTGGTTTACCGACGTGCTCGGGGGTCTGTTTCTTGGGCTGGCAATTACCGGCGCCACACGGGCCAGCTACAGCCGATATGATCGGGTAGCCCTGAGCCCTGACATTTTCACCTGGGCTGCGGGGCTGGGGTGGTTGCTATTCGTGGCTGCCTACCTGACCGGCAACTGGGAAGCCGCCATACTGGCGTACACCCCGCAACCCTGACCTCAGCCACCGCCCTCAAGCGCTTCAAGCAACTGCTGAAGGCGGTCCAGTCGCTCCAGAGGGTCCTGCAATTCCACCAATCGCTGTTTTTCCTGTTTGTCCAGCGGCAACAGCTCAGTCAACCGCCAGCCAATATGGCGGGCATCGCTATAATCGACAGCCATCTCCAGATCCTTGACCACCGGATGCCGGGACAATGCCTTCAGCACCGACGGTAATTCACTGTACCGCTCTGGAACGTCGCTCTGGGCTTCGGCCAGCAAACATTCCACGTCCCCCACATTCAGACCGTCATCCTGCTGCCAGCTTCGAACAACAGAGACTTTGCAATCGCCCTCGACTGTAATCCCCAGCAGGCCGTTATCCAATTGCTGGAAATCAATGATCCGGACGTAGGTACCAATGTCATAAAAAGAGGCCTGCGCCTCTGTTTCGCCGCCTTCCCTCAGCAACACCACCACAAACCCCCGGTCATCCTTAAGACATCGGGAAAGCATATCGATGTACCGAGGCTCAAACAGTTGCAAGGGGATGCGCCCCCCGGGCAGGACAATTGAGTTCAGAGGAAACAAGGGTACATTCATAAGTTTGTCAGTCACTACCGGCAAAGCTCCTGCAGGGGCGTGTACTAGCGAATCGAAAGAAGCTTTTGCACCTCGTCGACCCTCTCCCGGGCTTCACTCAGCAACTGCAGGCTCCGGGAAGCGTTCAGTTCCAACTCTCCAAGGCGGCGCCAGGCCGGCACCTGATCAAAAGACGGAAGCCCCTCATTCTGGCTTGAGCCAATCATGGAGTGCAGCTGGGCGACAATCACCACATCCACGAGTTGAGGCGTACTCTCCCGACACTCATAGTGCCAGTCTTCCGCGTGGCGCACCGCCTCTACAAATGCTTTGGGAAATGACCAGTTCTCCAAAACCGCACATCCCACATCGGCTCGCAACTCGGCCATCGCATGGCGCAAGTTCTTGTCGTCGGCGAACAGGTTAACGTGGTGTTCCGCCTGAACCAGCACCGGCACCACTCCTATGTCGTGCAGCAACCCCGCCAGCAGCGCTTCCTCCGGGTCAATCCGCGTCGCGTGATCAGCCAGAACCCAGCACAAAGCCGCAACCTCACGGGAATGCCGCCACAATTGCTCCATCTCATGCTGGAGGGCAGCGCGTTTGGTCTTGAACACTTCACGCATGGCAAACACTGTCACCAGTTGCCGCGTGGTGCGCATCCCAAGCCTCACGACCGCCTCACGCACATTGCGGACGTCGCTGAAACCACGATACAACGGGCTATTACAGGAGCGTACCAGCTTGGCTGCCATGGAGGGGTCTGCCGCAACCGCCGAGGCCACCTCTGTGGCTGAGGAATCCTCACGGTCAACCACCCGGCGGACCTTCCAGGCAACGTCCGGAACACTCGGCAGCCGAACCTGGTTAGAGCGCAACTCAGAGTAAAACTCCATCAGCAAATGATGCTCTTCACTCTCCTCACCGTCATCGTGGCCTGAATCCATCTCAACCTGAGTAATCGGCGCCGCCCGCAACATCTGGTTCAACACCTCCTGTTCAATCACCAGAAACTCACAGGGCCTCACGGCGGTAACGTCATACATTCGGGGCTGGAGTCGCGCCACCGGATTCAGAGCTTTGTCGGTCTCAGCCTCAATGGTCGATTTTCGGCCATCAACCGACTCCAGCTCCACCACACCAGAGACCAGGAAGTAGTCCAGACCATCCCGTACTCCGCGCTCCATGACTCTCTGGCCGGGACTATGGGTCCGGCGCTCCGCCCGACTGGCTAGCAAGACGAGCTGATCATCCGTCAAACGCCCCAGTGGCTGGAAACTTTTCAGACGACGTAAAGGCAGGCTTTCCTGGCCTCCCATAGGCAAACTCCCCTGAACGGCTGGATAAAAAACAGGCATCACATGTGAAGTATTGTAATCACACCGACGGAAAACAGCCATGCGAGACGCACGGAATCTGTTATCCTCTGCAATAACCACTTAATCCGATAACACAGGGAGAGAGCCGCCTACCATGCCCCAGTATCGTTCCCACACTTCCACCGCTGGCCGTAACATGGCTGGCGCCAGAGCCCTTTGGCGTGCCACCGGCATGAAGAATGAGGACTTCGGCAAGCCCATCATTGCCGTGGCCAATTCCTTCACCCAATTTGTACCTGGCCACGTACACCTCAAAGATCTCGGGCAGCTGGTGTGCCGTGAAATCGAAGCTGCAGGCGGCGTAGCCAAGGAATTCAATACCATTGCTGTAGACGATGGTATCGCCATGGGCCATGACGGCATGCTTTACTCCCTGCCCTCCCGCGAGATTATCGCGGACTCCGTGGAGTATATGGTCAACGCGCATTGTGCCGACGCCCTGGTGTGCATTTCCAACTGCGACAAAATCACACCGGGTATGCTAATGGCCGCCATGCGCCTGAACATTCCCACCATTTTTGTCTCCGGCGGCCCCATGGAAGCAGGCAAAACCAAGCTTTCTGAGCATAAGCTGGACCTTGTGGATGCGATGGTCATTGCTGCCGACCCGAACGCAAGCGACGAACAAGTTGCCGAATACGAGCGCAGTGCCTGCCCAACCTGCGGTTCCTGTTCCGGCATGTTTACCGCCAATTCCATGAACTGTCTGACCGAAGCAATCGGTCTCGCGCTGCCTGGCAACGGTTCGATGCTGGCAACGCACGCCGACCGGGAACAACTGTTCCTGAAAGCCGGCCGACAGATTGTGGAGAACGCCAGACGCTATTACGAGCAGAACGATGCCAGCGTCCTGCCCCGAAGCATTGCCTCTCCGGCAGCCTTCGAAAATGCGATGACCATGGACATCGCCATGGGCGGTTCCACCAACACCATCCTGCATCTTCTGGCCGCAGCACAGGAAGGCAATGTGGCCTTCACCATGGCCGATATAGACCGCCTCTCCCGGCAGGTGCCCCAGCTTTGCAAAGTCGCCCCGAACTCCCCGAACTATCACATGGAGGATGTGCACCGCGCAGGCGGCATCATGGGCATTCTGGGCGAACTGGAACGTGGCGGGCTAATCAACACAGACCTGCCGACCACCCATAGCAGAACCATGCGCGAAGCCCTGGAAACCTGGGACATCATGCGCTCACCAACCCCCGAAGTGGTGGAGTTTTACAAGGCTGGCCCGGCCGGGATCCCGACCCAGACTGCCTTCAGCCAGAACACCCGCTGGCCCAGTCTCGATGGCGATCGGGAAAACGGCTGTATTCGCGCCGTAGAACATGCATATTCCTCAGAGGGCGGGCTGGCAGTGCTTTACGGCAACATCGCCCTGGACGGCTGTGTAGTCAAAACGGCTGGCGTCGATGAAAGCATCTACGTCTTCGAGGGCAAGGCCCGCGTCTTTGAAAGCCAGGACTCAGCGGTGGCGGGGATTCTCGGCGATGAGGTCAAGGCCGGCGACGTGGTGATTATCCGCTACGAGGGGCCGAAAGGCGGGCCGGGCATGCAGGAAATGCTCTACCCGACCAGTTACCTCAAGTCGAAGGGCCTGGGCAAGGACTGCGCGCTGCTGACCGACGGCCGCTTCTCTGGCGGCACCTCAGGCCTCTCTATCGGCCACGCCTCACCTGAAGCTGCAGCGGGTGGCGCCATCGGGCTGATTGAGGACGGCGACAGCATCCTGATCGACATTCCCAATCGCTCCATCAATGTTCAGGTCAGCAATGACGAACTGGCACAACGCCGACAGGCGCGGGATAACAAAGGCTGGAAACCTGATCATCCCCGGGACCGGAAAGTATCCTCGGCACTCAAAGCCTACGCATTACTGGCCACCAGTGCCGACAAGGGCGCCGTCCGGGACGTCAGCAAGCTGGACTGACCCCTCCCACAAAAAAGCCCGCAAGGCAGACGCCTTGCGGGCTTTTTTATGCCAGACATTTTTACCAGAGTGACCAGCCACCATCTTCATCTTCTTCAATGGTTTCCTGAGCAGCTGACCCGGCCTGTACCGGCGCCGATTCAGCGGGTGCCGCCGGTGTCGTTGATTGTCCGGTGTTTTGAGCCGCCTGCTGAACAGAGATCATGCCCAGCGCCTTTTCGGTTTCCGAATCCAGAATACCGGTCGCTTCAAGGCCATGTTCTTTCTGGAACCGGGCCAGTTCAGCACGCGTGGTATCGTCCATCCCCGGACGAACATTGGTGACGTTGTATCCTGCACCATAGAGTGCGTGCTTGAGTGCGATCACTTCATTGGCCTGAGCGGCGAGCGGCAGTCCCAGCAGGGCGACCGTTCCGACCGCCAACACCGTTCTGCCCATCTGACGGGTGACTGTTTTCATGGTTCTCACCTGATCTACTCCTGGATATCTCTGCGACATCGG
Source organism: Marinobacter daepoensis DSM 16072 (assembly GCF_000421165.1). Lineage (GTDB taxonomy): Bacteria > Pseudomonadota > Gammaproteobacteria > Pseudomonadales > Oleiphilaceae > Marinobacter > Marinobacter daepoensis. The sequence goes on along the minus strand of NZ_ATWI01000008.1, from coordinate 745,546 downwards.
CTGTTCTGTTTTTATAGTATGGCGCCTTACATGACACATCAGCGCTTAATGACCTTAACACAGATTATTTGCCCGACGCCCCGTCATGCTCCGGACTTTCAGGCTCAGAATGAGACGGCTGTCCAAATTCTCGAATGAAGATTCCCCAAAAAGCCATAAACAGCGCAGCCACCAGCGGCCCCATCACGAAGCCGTTGATCCCGAACATAACGATGCCTCCCAGTGTCGACAGCAGCACAAGGTAATCCGGCATTTTAGTGTCACGCCCCACCAGCACAGGCCGCAACAGATTGTCCGCCAGCCCGATCACCAGCACTCCATAAGCCGTCAGGATAAGAGCCGGCACAAGATCACCCACCGCGGCCAGGTAGATGGCCGCCGGCACCCAGACAATGGCGGCGCCCACCGCGGGCAACAGAGAGACAATCGCCATGACCACCCCCCACAACAATGCGCCGGTAATGCCGAGAATCCAGAATATCAGCCCCCCCAAAGCCCCCTGTATAATGGCAATCAGCAAATTGCCTTTCACCGTTGCCCGGGTGACCTCAGCAAACTTGGCAAACAACAGACGCTCGCGCTCATCGCCCAGCGGCAGAGCCTGTATCATCAACTCAATCAGCTTCTGGCCATCCCGAATCAGAAAAAATGCCAGATAAACCATCAGTGCAAGCCCCAGGAAAAACTGGAAAGTGTTCTGCCCGATTCCCAGAGCCTGTTTCGCCAGAAACTGACTTCCGCCCAGAAACGCACTGACCGCACGATCCCGCAGCCCCGAAAAATCAATGTCAAACTGCCCGAGGAACGCTTGAATTGCCGGGAAAGACTGATTCACCTGATCGATGTATTCTCCCGGGCGAATCTCCCCCGCCTGGATTTTCTGATAGATCCCCATGCCTTCGGCAATCAACGCTGCGCCAAGGACAAGCACCGGAATCACCACGATCACCATGCAGATGAACAGTGTGACAAGAGCGTTCAGCGTAGGTCGATCACCAAGCCGGCGAACCAGCAACTGCTGAACCGGATGAAAAATCAGGGCAATCGCCACTGCCCAGAAAATCGGACCAAAAAACGGCTTCATAAGCAGAATGAACGCAAGCGATACGCCCAGAAGCATCGCAAGAAAGGTCCGTGTTTCAAGTTTTGCGTACATAAACGATGTTTCCTGTCGAGACAGCCCCCGTCGGGGCAGATTAGGGGTAGCAGACTAACACGACAACGTGGCCACTGTAGTGAGGTTCGCGTTATAGTGGTTGGTTATCGATCAGCCGACAAGACAGGTTTTGTGATTGGAAGCAGATAATTTTACCGTAGAAAGCGCGCTGGAGGCTGCGCTCGTATTGCAGAAGGTCCTTGCGGCCCGCACTCACCGGCGAAAGGTGATGGGGCAGGACGTTCTGGTACCCGGCCAGCTTGGCGATGCCTTGCAACTGCCCAAAACCATCTCCCGCCTTCGCGGCAAGCAACAACGACTGCGTGAGCGCGGCCTGGAAGACTTTCAGGAGCTCTGGCCAACTCTGTCTATCTATACCCGCCAGCGGGTATTGAATGGGCTGGGCTGGTATGACCCCAAAGAACTCGATTGGGACGATAAGCGCTCCAATCGCCGCCCCATGGTCGACCCAGACACCTGATACGTATAAGTGCGGAAGCCGAGACACCAGCTCCCGGCCGACCCAGACTTTGAATTGTCACATTTCGCCCTTACTGTCTTTAGATCAGGAGGATAACTATGACTGACAATAACCATTACATTGCCATCCTGGCCGAAGGAAGTGCCGTTCCGACTTTGTTGTGCGGCCACTGCCAATCCATTTTGTCCCGTGCCAGAATTTTCAGAAATCAGGGCGGTGCCCACCAGGCCATCGCATGCAACACCATAGGCCTGTGCTCCGCCGACGACTGCGGTGCTCTGAACTGCTGCGACGAGGCCCTGGGTCAGATTGAGAACCCGGAGCGCTTGTTCGACATCGCATCCTGATTCAAACCGTCAACGCTCTGTTACGCAACTCAAACACACCAAATGTCCATCTGATTTATCCTGACATTCGACGATTGTCGTCCCGATAATCACGCAACCACTCAGTCAGGATAGTCGATGGCATGCGTATTCTGAGAACCGACGAAGCCCGATTCGCAGGCCTTCCGGATTATCCCTTTTCACCACACTACCTGGAGGTAGAGCCCGGACTGAGGATGCATTTCGTGGATGAGGGGCCCGCCAGTGCAGCCCCTGTGCTTATGCTCCACGGAGAACCCTCCTGGTCCTATCTCTACCGCCATATGATCCCGACGATCGCTGAAGCCGGCTATCGGGTTCTGGCTCCGGATCTGATCGGGTTCGGTAAATCCGACAAACCGGCAGCACTCACTGATTACCATTATGATAACCACCTGGCCTGGCTGACCCGCTGGCTTGACACGCTGAACCAGACAAACATCACTCTGGTGTGCCAGAACTGGGGATCCCTCCTCGGCCTGAGACTGGCAGCAGAACATCACAGCCGGTTTAGCCGAATCATCGTCGGCAATGGCATGCTACCGACCGGTGAGAGCCGACTCCCTACGGTGTTCAGGCTATGGAAAGTCTTTGCCAGCCGCAGCCCCTGGTTCCCAATCGGCCGACTCATTCAACTGGGCACCGAACGCACCCTCAGCCCTGATGAAATTGCAGCCTATGACGCCCCCTTTCCCACCTCTGAATACAAGGCAGGGGCGAGAGCCTTTCCCGCCCTGATCCCGACATCCCCGGAAGAGCCAGCCAGCGTTGCCAACCGGGAAGCCTGGCGTGTACTTGAAAAATGGCGCAAGCCTTTCATCACCTGCTTCAGTAACGGAGACCCTCTCACCCGTGGTGGCGATCGCTACATGCAACGGCGCATTCCCGGCGCTTTCGGCCAGCCCCACATTACTCTGAATGGCGGCCACTTCCTCCAGGAGGATACTCCCGATCAGTTTGCCCGAGTGATCCTCGACGCCCTGAAAGCCGAAATGGCAGCCTGACCACAGGGTCAGCCAAATACCGTCACAGTCTGCCGACTCAGGGCCACGAGATCCCCATCCGGTGTCCAGATGCCCGCGTGAATGTGGCCATACCCGGCACCGGCCTGATCAATCGTTGCCCGGTACAGCAACCAGTCGTCGGGCTTCATCTGCGGGCGGGGATGAACAACCTCCAGCGCCCAGCTCAGGGAACTTGCAGGAGCCGGCACCTTCAGATGCGGCAACAAAGCGGGAGGCCAGGCATCCACCAGGGCAATAATATGCGCATCGGTCATCCGTTCCGGCGTTTCCCGGAACTTCATCCACCCGCCCATCTCGCGCCCGCCTTTGCCCGAAAAAGGCAGATGGCCAAATGCCCAGCGCATTTCTATATGCCGCGTAAACTCAGGCGTCACGCCGGGGATGTGGGGCAATGACCCACAAAGATCCACTGGCTTCGCCTGCGGGGCTGCCGCGGGCTCGACCCGCACGGCCGACTCCCTTCCCCCACCAAAGCTAGCCAGACACACCAGCCGAGGCTCTCCGCCCTGGGTAATGCGCCCCTGCACCTGGGAGACCGCCTTACCCTCTCGCAGCAACTCAGCACTGACACGAAACGGCACACCGGCCTCCACCGGCCCGACAAACGATACCTGAAGCGCCCGCATCGCCCGGCCATCCGTCACTTTAGCAACCATGGCTTCAAAGACCAGGGCAGTCACCAGACCACCAAACGAGGCTCTGCCCTGCCGCCAGTCCGGCGAGACCTGCAGCTCATCATTCTGTCGGACATTGCCCAGTAGTTCGTCGAACGTCATTCGCCTTGATTCCTATTCATCCGCCAACAAAGCATCAAGCGTGCCCTACTTCCCGGAGCCTGACAACACACCCGCCCCGGCAACTACCTACCGATTACCGGTCAATAGCCGTATAAAAGCTGCCCAAAAGCGACTATAATGTTTCAAAATCATGCACTGTCTCTGCAGTGCGATACCCTCCGAATACCGAGTACATTCATGTCAGAATTGTCTTTTGCTGAACTGGGGCTGGATCCATCAGTACTGGAAGCTGTCTCCGCCGTTGGCTATGAAACCCCGTCGCCCATTCAGGCGCAATCCATCCCTGCCCTGCTGGCTGGCAATCATCTTCTGGGCGTAGCCCAGACCGGCACAGGAAAAACCGCAGCGTTTGCCTTGCCACTGCTGAGCCGGATTGACGCCAATGTGGCCGAGCCTCAGATCCTGGTATTGGCCCCTACGCGAGAACTGGCCATTCAGGTGGCCGAGGCATTCACCACCTATGCCAGCAAGTTCCGCAATTTTCACGTTCTGCCGATTTACGGAGGTCAGGACTTCTCGCCACAGATCCGGGGCCTCAAGCGCGGCGCCCAGGTGATCGTTGGCACCCCGGGCCGTATGCTTGACCACCTGCGTAAAGGCACGCTCAAACTTAACAGCCTGAAAGCACTGGTGCTGGACGAAGCCGATGAGATGCTGCGCATGGGCTTTATTGACGACGTGGAAGCCATCCTGGCGAAAACACCGGACACCTGCCAGCGCGCGCTGTTTTCTGCCACCATGCCGCCACAGATCAAAAAAGTGGCGCAAACGTACCTGAAAAACGCAACGGAAGTTAAAATTGAGAGCGAGACCCGCACGGTTGAACGTATCGCCCAGTTCGTACTTCCGGTCTATGCCGAGCGCAAGCTTGACGCCCTGACCCGCATTCTGGAAGTCGAACCGTTCGACGCTTCCATCATTTTCGTGCGCACCAAGGCAGAAACGACCCTGCTGGCAGAAAAGCTGTCTGCCCGAGGTCATGCAGTTGCTCCTCTGAATGGCGACCTGAACCAGCGCCAGCGAGAACAGACCGTCGAAGATCTGAAACGTGGCAAGAAAGATATCGTGATTGCGACCGACGTTGCTGCACGCGGCCTGGACGTTCCCCGGATCACACACGTCATTAACTACGATGTGCCCTACGATACCGAGGCCTATATTCACCGTGTCGGCCGTACCGGTCGTGCCGGACGCACCGGTAAAGCTATCCTGCTGGTCACCCCCCGTGAACGCAGCTGGCTGCGCACTCTTGAACGTGCCACCAACTCACCGATGGAACCGTACCAGCTTCCCTCACCGGCGGCACTTCAGAAGATGCGTGTCGAGCAGTTTGAATCACAGCTGATGGGCTTCACCGACGATCCTCGTGCCGCCAAGGCTATCGCCCTGCTGGATGAGATCGCCGAACGCAACGACATGGACATGGCCGCCGTTGCCGGAGCCCTCGCGTGCTGGATGGAGGCCTCACAGCCAGATTCTCTGCCGCTGGAGCAACCCGAGGCCTTGCCGGAAGTTTCAACAGCACCTCGTCGCGACCGCAAAGGCCCACCCCACGGCAAAGGGGGTTACCGTAAAGGCGGCCCTGGCAAAAAGTTCAGCAAAGATGGGAAGCCCGGTTTCCGAAAAAGCGGCCCGAAAGGTGGAAAACCTGTAGGGAAAGGTGGAAAACCTGCCAGCAAAGGCCCCAAGCGCGCACCGCGCTGAGGCCTGCCAGGCAGCCGGTCAGTCAGACCGGCTGCGCTGATAGACAACGAAACTGTAGTCGTAAGGATTGTTGTCGGACGCGGAGAAATCTTCACGCCCGACTTCCTCCCACTCGTCCCAGTTCACCTGAGGGAAAAAGGCATCACCGTCTACCTCAGCATGCACCTGAGTGATGTACATCCGGTCAACCATTGGCAGTGCCTCAGCGTAAATCTGGCCGCCCCCAATGATCATGACCTCATCGCCACCTTCCAGCTCTGCCTGCGCTTCGGCTTTTACCAAAGCCGCATCCAATGAGGGCGCGGCCACCGTGCCAGCCGGTGCCTGCCAGTTGACATTGCGCGACACCACCACATTCATTCGCCCCGGCAATGGGCGACCAATCGAATCCCAGGTTTTCCGCCCCATGATGATGGGCTTACCCATGGTCGCCTGCTTGAAGTAACGCAGGTCTCCCGGAAGGTACCAGGGCAGCTTGTTGTTGCGGCCAATGACCCGGTTTCGGGCCATTGCAACGATCAGTGCCTTTCTCATGCTCGTCTTTCCTCGAATGTGGAACCTTGCAACGTCTCAGACCTAGATGGCGATCGGGGCTTTAATGACCGGGTATGGGTCATACCCTTCAAACTCGAAATCCTCCAGTTCGTAATCGAAGATGGAGTCTGGCTTGCGCTTGATGACCAACTTTGGCAAATCGCGGGGCTCACGCTTAAGCTGCTCGAAGACGATGTCCTCGGTCAGGTGATTCCGATAAAGATGACAATCACCAAACGTGTGGACAAACTCTCCCACGTCGAGATCACACTGCTGGGCAATCATGTGGGTCAGCAACGCATAGGAAGCAATATTAAAGGGCACCCCAAGAAACAGGTCGGCACTTCGCTGGTAGAGCTGGCAAGAAAGCCTGCCGTCTGCAACATAAAACTGGAACAGGCAGTGGCACGGCGCCAGGGCCATACGCCCCGCTCGTACATTGTCTTGAGGGCCAACCGACTCATCCGGCAGCTCGGCCGGGTTCCAGGCCGAAACAATCAGGCGCCGGGAGTTGGGCTTGGTGCAAATCTGGCCAATGACATCACTGATCTGATCAATCACACGGCCATCATGGCATTGCCAGCTGCGCCACTGCTTGCCATAGATCGGCCCCAGATCCCCGTTCTCCAAAGCCCACTCATTCCAGATGCTGACCTTACGCTCCGACAACCAGGTGTTGTCTGTGGAGCCGTTAAGGAACCACAGCAGCTCGTAGATAATGCTGCGCAGGTGAACTTTCTTGGTGGTTACCAACGGAAACCCCTGCTGCAGGTCGAACCGCATCTGACGACCAAAAACGGAACGGGTGCCCACACCAGTACGGTCACCCTTGTCGAATCCGTTATCCACAACATCCTGCATCAGGTCCAGGTAGGCTTTCATCAGGCGTTTCTCCGATAAGCAAAGAACATCAGGGCAGCGCCCGCGGCAATCATTGGTGTGGACAGCACCTGCCCCATCGTCAGCCAATCAAAAGCCAGGTACCCCAACTGAGGGTCCGGCTGGCGCACAAATTCAACGAGAAAACGAAACATCCCGTAACAAACGAGGAACAAACCGGAAACCGCCATTTTGGGCCGGGGTCTGGACGAGAACCACCAGAGAATCACAAACAGAGCGACACCTTCCAACGCAAACTGATAAAGCTGAGACGGGTGTCTGGCCAGGGCATCGGGAGCCTGGGGAAAAACCATACCCCAGGCAACATCGGTAGGCTTGCCCCAGAGTTCACCATTGATAAAGTTACCAATGCGCCCCGCCCCAAGGCCCACCGGCACCAGCGGCGCAACGAAATCAGCAATTTTCCAGAAGCCTGCGCCGGTTTTCCGTCCGAACCAGGCCATGGCCAGCATCACTCCCAGCAAGCCACCGTGGAATGACATTCCACCTTCCCAGATCCGCAACAACCAGAGCGGGTCCGCGACAAACGCATCAAAGTTATAAAACACGACGTAGCCGAAACGGCCACCAAAGATAACCCCCAACGCCAGATAGAAGAGCAGGTCACCCACCTGCTCTTCCTGCAGCGGCGACCAGGGCTTGCGGGAGCGAAGGCGCCCGAGCCACCAGCCCGCTGCGAAACCGACGAGATACGTCAGACCGTACCAATGAATTTTCAACGGCCCGAGGGCAATCGCCACCGGGTCAAACTGTGGATGTTGCAGCATGAAGGCTCTCTCAGCTCAGAAGAAAACGTAAACCAACCAGAACCAGCACAATGGCAAAGATACGCTTGAGCAAGCGACCATCCAGACGATGAGCCAGCCTCGCGCCAATCCTGGCAAAAAACACACTGGTAGCGACAACACCAATCAAGGCGGGCAGATAGATAAAGCCAAGACTGAGCTCCGGCAGGTCCGGGTTCTGCCACCCGGTCCAGATATTGGCCAGCGCCCCGGCAATCGCAATTGGAAAGCCACACGCCGCAGACGTTGCCACCGCCTGCTGCATCCTGACATTACACCAGCTCAGATAGGGCACTGTCAGAGTACCACCACCAATTCCGAATATGGCCGAGGCCCAGCCAATCACACCACCAGCCGCTCCCAGCCCGGTCTTACCCGGAACACTGCGTCCCGCCTTGGGGTTAACCTCAAGAATCATCTTGAGCGCCACCAGAATGACAAACACTCCGATAATGGTCTCCAGTACCGGACCGCTGAGCAGAGCCGCCGTCCAGGCTCCAAGCACAGCGCCAACCACTATTCCGACCGTCATCGGCCGGAAAAGATCCCAACGAACAGCCCCATGCTGATGATGCGTCCGAATGGAACTGATCGATGTAAAGACAATCGTTGCCAGTGACGTTCCCACCGCAAGATGGGCAGCAATCTCCGGGCTGATGCCTTGCAGGCCAAAACTGAAGATCAGCACAGGCACGATCACCAGCCCGCCACCAATGCCAAAGAGGCCGGCCATGGTCCCAGCCAGCGCGCCCAATAAAAGATACAGTATGATGATGCCTATCATGCTCATGGCTCCAGACCACCCCGGCTCAGATCAGGCTGGTATGATACGCAGGAATGCCAGCGACTGCAGCCCACGCACGGAAGGAATTCATCTCAACCATGTGTCTCATCGCGTTTGCCATAGGTCAGAATCGCCGTTTTCCCCTGGTTGTTGCCGCCAACCGGGATGAATTTTTCCGCCGCCCGACGGCAGACATGGCATGGTGGACCCCAGCCGAAGGCACAGACATTCTGGCCGGGAGGGATCTGGCCTCAGGGGGCACCTGGCTGGCAATCAGCCCGGAGGGGCAAGTGGCTGCCGTAACCAATGTCCGAGAGGGCAACCCCGACCCCGGGGCGAGCAGCCGGGGCGAGCTGCCTATAAAGGCATTAGCAGAGCCCACCAGCACACTCCTGCCATCCCTTAACGCAACCGCCAGCCACTACGCTGGCTTTAATCTGGTCACCTTGTCAGAATCCGGTGGCTGGTACTACAGCAATCGGGACGCCCACCCGGGGCGCACTCTGTTCCGTGGCACCTACGGCCTGAGCAACCACCTTCTGCAAACGCCCTGGCCAAAACTGCTCCGATTGAGAACCGCCTTCGCCAGAACGATAGAGCAGGCGAACGCTTATGCCGACGATCTGCACAACCAACTCCTGCCACTGCTTCAGGACACCAGCACCGCTCCGGATCACCAACTCCCTCGAACCGGTGTCGGCCTGGAAACCGAGCGATTCCTGTCGTCGCCCTTCATCATTGGTGACCAGTACGGCACTCGGGCAACGACGATTGTCACGCTGGACGACGGCGGGATTATTACCGTTACCGAACAATCCTGGGGGACACAGGGTCAGGCTCTGGGAAAACGCCAGTTCCGCTGGCAGCGAGAGCAAACGGACTCTGGTATAATCCGCACAATTTCCGAAACCCCCGACCGGAGGTCTCCCCATGGCCGGTGAGAATACCCGCAGCGCATCGATCGCCGACTTTGAATCGTCCCTCAACGAGCTGGAAAATCTGGTTCGTGACCTGGAGCAGGGTGAACTGTCTCTCGAGCAGTCCCTGGCTGCCTTTGAACGAGGCGTCAAACTAACCCGCGATTGCCAGAGCGCGCTCAAATCCGCAGAACAACGGGTGGAACAACTCGTGCAGAACAGCGACGGTTCGCTGGAATCCCGGCCTTTCTCAACAGACGACGACCAGCAATGAACGAACGGATGACCCAGGCCGAGGCCTATCTTGAGCGGTGCCACAAGGAAATTGATCAGGCACTAGACCATTTTATGAGCCACAGCACCACCTCCGAGCGGTTGCGGGACACCATGAGATACAGCGTTCTTGGCGGTGGCAAGCGTGTGCGACCGGCGCTTTGCCTGGCTGCAGCAAAAGCGATGGGGGTCAATGAAAAGACCGCCCTGGCCCCGGCCTGTGCCCTGGAGCTGATCCACGCTTACTCGCTCGTTCATGATGACCTGCCGGCCATGGATGATGACGATCTTCGCCGCGGCCGCCCGACGGCACACATCGCCTTTGATGAGGCTTCGGCAATCCTCGCGGGGGATGCGCTTCAGTCGCTTGCGTTCAGTCTGCTTTCCGAAGCTCCCGATCTGACCGACCGCCAGCGCGTGGTAATGGTCTCGGAGCTGGCCCGGGCAAGCGGCCACGAGGGCATGGTCGGAGGACAGGCAATCGATCTCGAGTCGGTGGGCCAGCAGCTGAATGTGGAACAACTGGAAACCATGCACCGGCACAAAACCGGCGCATTGATCGAAGCCAGCGTCCGACTCGGCGCCCTGACAGCAGAAAACGTCACCGAACGCCAGTTGTCCGACCTGTCCGACTATGCCAGCGCGCTGGGGCTTGCCTTTCAGGTACAGGATGATCTCCTGGATATCGAAGGAGACACCCAGACTATCGGCAAGCGCCAGGGCTCAGATGCCGCCAAAGAAAAACCCACGTACCCGGCGTTGCTGGGGATCGATGGGGCCCGACAGCACCTGACCCGGCTACTGAATGATGCTCTCAACGCAATAGAGGGCTTTGGCTCTGAAGCTGACACACTGAGAGCCATGGCGGACTATGTGGTAGCCCGCAGTCACTGATCACTTTGAGACCCTGGCACCATTTTGTAACAACAGGCCCCGGAGGTATGAAACCGGGGCGCCTGTTCCCTTATAATGCCAGCCATAGAACTCATATTCCGAGAAAGACCCGAGCTGATGCAGGACACATACATTTTCAGGGAAATCCCGTCACAGCGCCCCAACACACCGCTGCTTGACCGGATCGACGTGCCATCGCAGCTTCGTGAGCTGTCAGCCGAGGATCTGCCCCACCTGGCCCGGGAGCTACGAGCTTTCCTGCTGTGGTCGGTGGGACAAACTGGTGGCCATTTTGGCGCAGGCCTTGGCGTCCTTGAGCTGACGATCGCTCTGCACTACGTCTTTAACACCCCGGAAGACAGACTGGTCTGGGACGTCGGGCATCAGGCTTACCCCCACAAGATCCTCACTGGCCGTAAAGAACAAATGGGCAGCATTCGCCGAAAAGGCGGTCTGGCCGGTTTCCCGAAACGAGCGGAGAGTGAATACGACACCTTCGGCGTGGGCCATTCCAGCACCTCCATCAGTGCGGCCCTGGGAATGGCCATTGCCGCCAGAATGCAGAACACCGGGCGCAAAAGCATTGCCGTCATCGGTGATGGCGCCATGACCGCAGGCATGGCCTTTGAAGCCCTGAACCATGCCGGCCACCTGCATGCTGACATGCTAGTCGTTCTGAATGACAACGACATGTCCATTTCCCGGAATGTCGGCGGGCTCTCTAACTATTTTGCCAAGCTGCTCTCCAGCCGCACTTACAATCAGGTCCGGGACAGCAGCAAAAAGGTGCTCAAAGGCACCCCGCACCTGATGGCACTGGCCAGGAAAACCGAAGAACATTTCAAAGGCATGATTGCCCCCGGTACTCTGTTCGAAGAACTGGGGTTCAACTATATCGGGCCGATTGATGGTCACGACCTGCCACTACTGGTCGAGACTCTCGAGAACATACGGGAACTGGAAGGCCCCCAATTCCTGCACGTGGTCACCACCAAAGGCAAAGGCTTCGCACCCGCCGAAGCCGACCCGATCGGCTACCATGCCATCAACAAGATCGAGCCGGTGCCTGCCAGCAAGCCGGAACCGGTGATTCCCAAGCCGGTCAAGCCAAAATACGCCAATGTTTTTGGCCAATGGCTGTGCGATGCCGCAGAGCAGGACAACCGGCTCGTGGGTATTACCCCGGCCATGTGTGAAGGCTCAGACCTGCTCGCATTCGCTGAGCGCTTTCCGGAACGCTACTTCGACGTTGCCATCGCAGAACAGCACGCCGTTACCCTGGCCGCTGGCCTGGCCTGCGACGGCGCAAAGCCAGTGGTCGCCATCTACTCCACTTTCCTGCAGCGTGGCTATGACCAGCTGGTGCACGATGTCGCCATCCAGAACCTGGATGTCCTGTTTGCCATCGACCGGGCAGGGCTCGTCGGTGAAGACGGGCCAACTCATGCCGGCGCCTTCGATATCAGCTACCTGCGCTGTATCCCCAACATGGTCATCATGACCCCGTCGGACGAGAACGAAACCCGGCAACTTCTGCAAACGGGGCTGGAATTCAACGGGCCCGCGGCTGTCCGCTACCCTCGCGGAACAGGCCCTGGCGCGGAGATTCAGCAAGCCCTGACACCGGTTGCCATCGGCAAGGGCCGACGGATCCGTGAAGGCAGCCGAGTGGCCATTCTCAACTTTGGTACGCTGCTGTCGCCCGCTCTCAAAGCTGCAGAGGCACTGGGCGCAACGGTCGCTGATATGCGCTTTGTTAAGCCCCTGGATGACGCTCTGATTGTGGAACTGGCTGAAGCTCACGAGCTGCTGGTTACGCTGGAGGAGAATGCCATCGCCGGTGGCGCCGGGAGCGCTGTCACTGAGCTTCTGAACACGAACCAGATCTCCATGCCCGTCCTGCAACTGGGGCTGCCTGACGCCTTCATTGAACACGGCAAGCATGAGGAATTGCTTGAAGAGTGCGGGCTGGATGCTGAGAGCATCCGCCGCCAGATTGCCACGCGGCTCGAACAGCTAAGCTACCAGCCGGCTCTGGCCGCAAAGTAGCTGAGAAAAGGCGGCTCCCGACGGAGCCGTCGGCTTTCACTCAGACCGGGTCATCATCCTGATGGGTGTCAAGCCAGTGACCCAGCTTGCTCTGCTTGGTATTAAGGTAATGCTCATTGTGAGGATTCCGCCCTACGTGCAACGGCACTCGCTCAGCAATCTGAATACCATAGGATTCCAGTGCTTTGACTTTTCGGGGGTTATTGGTCATCAAACGGAGGCTGCGCACACCCAGATGCTCAAGCATGTCTTTGCACATGCTGTAGTCTCTCAGGTCAGCCCCAAAGCCTAGACGCTCATTGGCCTCGACCGTATCCGCCCCCTGATCCTGCAGGCGATATGCCCGGATCTTGTTGAGCAACCCAATGCCTCGCCCTTCCTGCCGCAAGTAAAGCAGAACGCCCCGCCCTTCCCGGGCAATGCTCCGCAAAGCCTCTTCCAGCTGATAACCGCAATCACACCGCATGCTATACAGAGCATCGCCGGTCAGACATTCGGAATGAGTTCTTGCCAACAGTGGCTCACCGCTATCGATCGCCCCCAACGTTAATGCCACGTGCTCTTTACCGGTGTCCGGCTCCTCAAAGCCATGCATATCAAACACACCAAAGGGGGTGGGCAAACGGCAGGTCTCAACGTAACGAACAGCCACTGTGTTTCCTCGTGGTTCGGACAAATTGGGCGGGCATTCTATCATGTGGCTGCGTAACTGGCGTAGTGTCGGCACAACTCCCTCCGGATTCAGCCGCACAGGAGGGGTTACGAGCCTCGGCACTCATCAGCTCATTGGCCGGGCGCTCGCCAATGGCCAGAGCGACCGCCTTTCTTCTCCAGCAGGCGAAGATTGTCGACCACCATCCCCTTATCGACGGCCTTGCACATATCGTACAGGGTCAGGGCGGCCACACTGGCAGCGGTCAGGGCCTCCATTTCAACGCCCGTCTGGCCGGACAGCTTGCAGCGGGTCTGAATGCGGATCGACGCACCATCATCCCCGCCCGCCAGCACCACTTTCACGGACGTCAGATTGAGCGCATGACACAGAGGAATCAGGTCATGGGTTTTCTTGGCCGCCATGATCCCCGCAATGCGCGCCGTCGCCAGAACATCACCTTTTGGGTGCTCTCCCCCGAGAATCATCCTCAGGGTTTCCGGGGCCATTCGGACAACCGCTTCAGCCCGGGCCTCCCGCTCCGTCACCGATTTGTCGGTCACATCAACCATTCGGGCTTCGCCCTTGTCGTCCAGGTGCGTCAGCTTGCTCACACAATGCTCCGGTTACTCTGTTTGAAAAGACTACTATGGCACGATCAGCCCAAGGGGTGAATCCGTAGTCACCTCAGACCTCTCGGGACGGATTACCACCAGAATCTGATACCAGCGACCCCCTGACCGCCACGGGCTGTGACTTCGGGTTCCTGCTCAGGCCCAAGCCCTCCGATGGCATACACTGGCACTTTCGCGTCCGCCGCAAGCGCACGAAATCGCTCCCACCCCATACCAGGCTGCCCGGGGTGGCTGAGCGTTTCAAGAACATTGCCTAACAGGACATAATCGGCCCCCAGGCGCTCGGCATGACGCAATTGCTCAGAGGTATGGCAAGATACGCCAAACCAGAGATCCGCGCCTACAGGGCGCTCTGTGAGCTGACTGGCCACCCGCCAGGGCACCTGCAGCCCCCTTGCACCGTCCACCTCTTCGCACAGCGTCTCCGCACCATGCACAATCAGGCCAACTCCAGCGTCACGGCAAAGCCGGACAGCCTCAGTCGCCAGCCACCGGTACTGAGGCTGATCCAGGTGAGGCGCTCGCAGCACGACCAGAGAGCCCTCACTCCGGCCCACAAGGGCGCGCTCAAGCCGTTCAAGGCCTTTTATCGCATCCGGAATATCTCCGGTGATCGCAAGTTGCCGGGGCAGTTGCAATGCCCGAATGATCGGCCGGTTGGCCGCCGGAAAGTCCTCATCCCGCAGGGCATCGGGCTCAAACCAGCCAACAGGCTGCCCTTCTTTACCCTCAGGCTCCCCCCGGGCTGAATGGCTTAACCAGACGTCGAGAAAAACACACTTATCGCCATAGTCGTGACGTATGCCAATGACCGGCTCAAGAGCGTCTTCCGATAGCACCAGTCCGGTTTCCTCGGCAATTTCCCGGCACAAAGCCTGCTGAACGCTTTCACCAGACTCCACCTTGCCTCCCGGAAATTCAAGGAGTCCTCCCTGATGGGCACTGTCCGGGCGACGAGCGATCAGGACCCGGCCATTCCGGACGATCACACCAACCGCCACATGGACAGTCTTCTGGGTCTGAGAAGTAGCCACTATGGCCTCAGCTGCGGTATTCGGCATTGATGGTGACGTAGTCGTGGGAGAAATCACAGGTCCAGACCGTTTCCCGAATCGCGCCGCGCTTGAGGTCGATGGCGATCGTGATCTCCTCCTCGTTCATCACCGCCTGTCCCCGCTCCTCGGTGTAGTCGTCCGCGCGTCCACCACTGCGAACCAGGCAAACGTCGCCAAGATAGATTTCAAGGGCATTCAGATCCAGATCGTCGATTCCCGCCCGACCAACCGCCGCCAGAATACGGCCCCAGTTAGGGTCCGAGGCGAACAGCGCCGTCTTAACCAGCGGCGAATGGGCAACGGTATAGGCGACATCCAGCGCTTCCTGCTGGGTTGCAGCACCGGCGACATCGATGGTCACAAACTTGGTTGCTCCCTCACCGTCCCTGACGATGGCGTGCGCCAACTCCAGATAAACGTCTTTCAAGGCCTCCCGTAGTGCCGGAAGCAGAGGGCTGTCAGCGGCAATCTCGGGCCCGCTGTACTGTCCGCTTGCCATTAACATACAGGCATCGTTGGTCGAGGTATCCCCATCAATGGTAATGCGGTTAAACGACGTCTCACCAAGCTCAGACGCAAGGGCCTGAATCACATCCGGTGTCAGCCGTGCATCGGTCGCAATAAAACCGAGCATGGTGGCCATGTTGGGGCGAATCATCCCGGCCCCCTTACTGATCCCGGAAATGGTCACAGTGTGCCCCCCCAGATCGACTTGCCGGGACGCACCTTTTGGCCGGGTATCTGTGGTCATGATGCCCGAAGCAGCCTCCTGCCAGCGGTCTTCGCGGGCGCCGGCCAAAGCCTCAGGCAAGGCATCGATGATCTTGCTGACAGGCAGCGGCTCGCCAATAACACCCGTGGAAAACGGCAGCACCTGAGCCACCGAGACGCCCGCCCTGCCCGCAAGGGCATCACAGCAAGCCAGGGCGTCCGAAAGCCCACGCTCACCCGTTCCGGCGTTAGCGTTGCCGGTGTTGACCAGCAGGTAGCGTGGGGCCCCCTCGGATAAGTGACGGCGGCTGAGGACAACCGGAGCGGCACAAAACTGGTTCCGGGTAAAAATACCAGCCACACGGGTTTCCGGGGCCAACTCAAATACCACAATGTCCTTTCTGCCAGGCGCTTTAATCCCCGCGCTGGCTATGCCCAGTTTTATGCCCGCTACCGGGAAAAAGTCGGGTAAGGTTCCGGGACCTACCGCCATGCCTGTCTCCTTGATGTTTCCTGATCTTCAAACGACAAAACCCGCAAGCGCCAGCAGACTGGCGGATTGCGGGTTCTGGTTTCCGGCTACCGGGTGGCTGGTCAGCTCACCTTTCCGCAGCACTGTTTATATTTTTTGCCAGACCCGCAGGGACAAGGCTCATTTCGGCCAACCTTTCGTTCCTGTCGGATAAAGGTTTCCGGAGTTCCCTGCGGGTCCTGCGACTCACTGTCTCCGTCGGCTTCACCCTGGGCCGCGCTCGCCTGCTCATGACGCAGATTGGCCCTGGCCATTTCCCGCTCCAGCTCTTCCTTGCGACGTCGCTCAATCTCTGCCATCTCTTCCTGGCTCTGAACGCGCACATGGCACAAGACCCGAGTCACGTCCCGCTTCATGGTATCAAGCATGGTCTCAAACAGATTAAAGGCTTCGCGCTTGTACTCCTGTTTCGGGTTCTTCTGAGCGTAACCACGCAAATGAATGCCCCGGCGCAGGTGATCCATATTGGACAAATGCTCCTTCCAGAGCGTGTCCAGCACCTGCAGAAACACCTGCTTTTCAAACTTGCGCATGGCCTCAGAACCGGCCACCTCTTCCTTGGACTTGTACTCAGCTACGATGGCATCCAGAATTTCCTGTCGCAGACTGTCTTCGTACAGCTTGCTGTCGTCCTTCAACCATTGCTGCACAGGCAATTCAATGGCCATCTCGGTCTGCAGCTGAGCCTCAAGCCCCTGAACGTCCCACTGCTCCGGCATGCTTTGCGGTGGAATATACTCGCTGACCACGGCCTCGACCACGTCTTCACGGATCGTATCGACCATTTCAGAGACATCGTTGGAGGCCATCACCTCGTTACGCTGTTCGTAGATAACAGTACGCTGGTCGTTCGCTACATCGTCATACTCGAGCAGGGTTTTCCGCATATCGAAGTTGCGGCCTTCAACTTTACGCTGAGATTTTTCAATGGCATTGGTCACCATGCGATGCTCGATAGCCTCGCCCTTTTTCATGCCCATCGCCTGCATCAGATTCTTGACCCGCTCAGGCGCGAAGATGCGCATCAGGTTATCTTCCAGCGACAGGAAGAATCGGGAGGAGCCCGGGTCACCCTGACGACCGGCCCGACCACGAAGCTGGTTATCAATCCGGCGAGACTCGTGCCTCTCGGTGCCGATAATGTGCAGACCACCGGCATCCAGCACCTGATTATGACGTTCGGTCCACTCTGCCTTGATCCGAGCAACCGCCTCTTCCGAGGGGTTTTCCATGGCAGCAACCTCGTACTCCCAGTTGCCCCCCAGAACGATGTCCGTGCCCCGGCCAGCCATGTTGGTCGCAATGGTCACAGCACCGGGACGCCCCGCCTGAGCAATAATCAGAGCTTCGGACTCATGCTGCTTGGCGTTCAGGATCTTGTGTTCGATCCGGGCCTTTTTCAAAAGCATGGACAAAAGCTCAGAGGCTTCAATCGACGCAGTGCCCACCAGAATGGGACGGCCCTCGGCGGTTACATCCTTGATTTCATCAATAATGGCGTGGAACTTTTCTTCCTGGGTGAGGTACACCAGATCATTGTAGTCAATCCGCTGGATGGGCTTGTTCGGCGGCATCACCACAACATCCAGACCGTAAATCTGGCGGAACTCGAACGCCTCGGTATCTGCGGTACCGGTCATCCCTGCCAATTTGTCGTAGAGACGGAAATAGTTCTGGAACGTGGTCGACGCCAGGGTCTGGCTTTCGGCCTGGATCTTGAGCCCTTCTTTTGCCTCAATAGCCTGATGCAGGCCTTCACTCCACCGACGACCTGGCATCGTCCGGCCGGTGTGTTCATCAACAATCACGACCTGACCACCCTGGACAATGTAATCCACGTCTTTCTGGAACAGGTGGTGGGCACGGAGAGCAGAATGCACATGGTGCAAGAGACTCAGATTGGCCGCCGAGTACAGACTTTCACCTTCCCGGAGTAACCCCTGAGCGAGCAACAGCTCCTCGACTTTTTCGTGGCCGGATTCCGTAAGCTCTACCTGGCGAGACTTCTCATCGATGGTGAAGTCGCCGGAAGACTCACCTTCTTCGCTGACCTCGCCTTTCTCCAGATGGGGAACCAGTGTATTGATGGCCTGGTACATTTTTGAGGAATCTTCAGCGGCACCGGAAATAATCAGAGGGGTCCGCGCCTCATCGATCAGGATTGAATCCACTTCATCGACAATGGCAAAGTGAAGACCGCGCTGCACCTTGTCCTCAATGCTGAAGGCCATGTTGTCGCGCAGGTAGTCGAACCCGAACTCATTATTGGTTCCGTAAGTAATGTCCGCCTGGTACGCCGCCCGTTTTTCCTCTGGCGGCTGCCCGGAGGCGACCACACCAACCTGCATCCCCAGGAAACGGTACAGTTTACCCATCCAGTCAGCATCACGGCGCGCCAGATAATCGTTCACGGTGACGACATGGACGCCTTTGCCAGGCAGCGCATTCAGATAGACCGCCGCCGTAGCGACAAGGGTTTTACCCTCACCGGTTTTCATCTCGGCGATGCGACCTTCGTGCAGCGTCATACCACCAATCAGCTGAACGTCGTAATGGCGCATGCCCATGACTCGCCGGCTGGCTTCCCGAACCGTAGCAAAAACCTCTGGTAACAGGGAATCCAGGGACTCCCCTTCCTCAAGACGACGACGGAACTCAGCGGTCTTGCCCTGCAACTCCGTATCGGATAACGCGCCAAACTGCTCCTCAAGTTCATTAATGCGCGTGACAGACTTGCGCATTCGCTTGATTTCTCTGGCGTTTTTACTGCCGAACATTTTGGTTGCAAGCTTTGTGAACATAGACCACGGCTTCTTCAGTTAAACGTAGGAAGCCGGCATTCTAACCTTATTTGGCGACAGGACAAAAGGCGGGGTTCACGGGAACGGAATCAGCGGCTTGCCCGCTGGATGTATTTCACCGGATTTTCAGATTTGCCATTGCGGATAACTTCGAAATGTACGTGCGGACCGGTCGAACGGCCGGTACTGCCCATCAGCGCAACGACCTGCCCCTTCTGAACGACATCTCCGACATTCACTTTGATGGTCTTGGCGTGAGCATAGCGAGTAATCAACCCTTCACCATGATCAACTTCCACCAGATTACCATAGCCGGATCGTTCGTCAGCCCAGGTCACAACACCTCCGGCCACGGAAATAATGTCACTGCCGTCCTTACCAGCCAGGTCAACACCCGCGTGCCAGGTGCGCTTACCGGTGAATGGATCAGATCGGTAACCGTATTTGGAGGACAACCACCCCCAGGTTATCGGACGCCCCTGAACATAAAGCTCATCTTCAAGCTTCTTCCGCGAGGCGACTTTATCCAGCAAACGCAATTGCTTTTCCCGGTCGTCGATCTGTTGCTCAAGCTGCCGGATCATGTCAGTCAGCTCAGGTGCAGTATAAGATTCCCCGGACAGCGCATCATCCTCAGGCCCACCGACCGCAGCGGGCTTGTCGAAGTTGAATTCGTCGCTGGCCACCATCCCGGACTCGACAAAGCGTTGCCCCAAAGCGTCCAGTCGCAACAAGCGACCCTGAATCTGGCCCAAACGCAACGTCAGCGCATCAATCTGCTGTTGCACGCTCTCCCGCACCCGGGCCACTTCGGCACGCTGTTCTTCAAGCTTGCCTTGCCACCCGGCCACGAGTTCTGACTCAGTGGGCTGCCTGGATTCAAACTGACTGACTGCCATCTGATAACCAGCCCAGCCGGCAGCGGCCAGCGTTGCCAGAACCAGAAACACCAAGCCCGCCAGCAACGCCCCACTCAACGGGATTGCTCTGGATTGCCCGTGGCGCTTGCCTACGAAGATTACGTTCATATCGTCTTTCGATTTCATGGTTGAGCCGCAACTATCTCCCTGTAGTCCTGCGACCCGGAACTATTCCGAGCGGGTCTGCTATCCTTGGCAACAACTACGTACTGAATAATCGCAGCGCCCGCTAGACACTCTCTCTTATTACAATGTAAAACGAGTGAAACAATGGCGCTACGGACAAAGCGTGCCGAAGTGTAACCAATCGTAAACAGCTCCGTCGAGAAAAAAAGAGACAATGACCTCAAGAAATGATCAAAAAATGATCTTCAACAAACAAGCCAGCGGCGTGAACAACACGCTGAGGGAATTGATGTCAAAAGCGGAGCTGCACCTGCAGGCCGAACACCAGGTAATGGCAGCGATTCCCGACGACCTGGCCGGAGGCACAAGATTCGTGAGCTGCCGGGACGGAGAACTGGTGTTATCGACCGACAACGCCAGCAAAGCAACACGACTGAGGTTTCGCCAGCACGAAATTATGTCGGCCCTGCGGGCAAATGAGCTATTTCGCTATGTCTGGAAGGTGAAAATCAAGGTTATCCCACCCCGTTTCAACACCCCGAACAGGCCAGAAAAGGCGCCATTAAGCAAAGAAAATGCCCGGCTCCTCAAAGAGGAAGCCGGGCACACGAAGGATAAAGCTTTACGCGAGGTTCTCGAAAAACTCGCAAGCCACGTCCGGGATTAAGGCTTCCCGCCTTAAGCCTGGGCCGCCAGCACGGGCTTCATGTAGGAAATCGGGGCGGTTGCCTCATCGTCAAAGGTCACCACTTCCCAGGCATCCTCTTCTGCCCGAAGCTTGCGCAGCAGCTTGTTATTCAGATCGTGACCGGATTTAATGCCCCGGAACTCACCGATCAGGCTGTTACCAAGCAGGTACAAGTCGCCAATGGCATCCAGTACCTTGTGCTTCACGAACTCATCATCGTAACGCAGACCATCCTCATTCAGGATTTTGTAGTCGTCCACCACAATGGCGTTATCCACACTGCCGCCCAGCGCCAGGTTCATTGCCCGCAACTTCTCGATATCGCGCATGAAACCAAACGTGCGGGCACGAGAGACTTCCTTGACGAACGAGGTGCTGGAAAAGTCCACGGTAGCGGTTTGAGCACGGCCCTTGAAAACCGGGTGGTCAAAATCAATCCCGAAGCTCACCTTGAAGCCTTCAAATGGCAGGAAGGTCGCTTTCTTATCGCCCTCTTCCAGGGTGACTTCGCGCTTGATGCGGATAAAGCGCTTCGCCGCGTCCTGCTCAGAAATACCGGCAGACTGAAGCAGGAACACAAACGGCCCGGCAGAGCCATCCATAATCGGTACTTCCGCAGCGCTGAGCTCAACGAAGCAGTTATCGATGCCGAGACCAGCCATGGCGGAGAGCAAATGCTCTACCGTCGCCACACGGACACCGTCTTTTACCAGCGTCGTGGACAGCATGGTCTCACCCACATTCTCCGCACAGGCACGGATTTCAACCATCGGGTCGAGGTCCGTACGGCGGAAGATGATACCCGTATCAACAGGCGCTGGCTTTAGGGTCAGGTACACCTTTTCCCCTGAGTGCAGGCCAACACCGGTCGCACGGATGGTGTTTTTGAGTGTCCGTTGTCTGATCATCGGTTCATCATTCCGTCACAAAAAGTCGATATTCTGAGCAAAAAACTGCCCGGAGAATATCAGAATTCAAGGCTGAGCACCATTTAACCAGCATGACTTTACTTAAACTTTGCAATAGTCATGAGCTATGGATATCCAGCTCAATTTAGGAGAAAGCTTTGGCGCGCAGGTTTAACTTTGCGCCAGCTTCACCACGATTGGCCTAGATTATCAATCAGCCTGCCGACGAAGGAATGCGGGAATATCGAGATAATCCACGCCTTGCTCTTCGCTTTCTTTGCTCTGATCCAGAGCTACATTGCCTTGTGAGACTGCGCGACGACGCAACACCGCTGGACGATCCAGCTGGTTGTAATCAGTCTTGCCATCCAGAGTGCGGGTGTTGTCCACAACTTTGGTGGGCTTCTCACGCTCACCGCCCAGGCCTGTAGCAACAACCGTCACCTTCAGTTCGTCGGTCATCTCCGGATCAATAACCGTGCCCACAACAACCGTAGCGGCGTCAGAAGCAAACTCACGAACGATATCACCCACTTCGGAGAACTCGCCCAGGTTAAGGTCCATACCTGCGGTAATATTGACCAGAATGCCCTTGGCTCCCTGAAGATTGATGTCTTCCAGCAGCGGGCTGCGCACGGCGGCTTCTGCCGCTTCGCGGGCACGGTTCTCGCCGGTGGCACGACCGGTCCCCATCATCGCCATGCCCATCTCGGACATCACGGTTTTCACGTCGGCAAAGTCGACGTTGATCATGCCGTTCCGGGTGATCAGGTCTGCAATGCCCTGTACCGCGCCAAGCAAGACGTCATTGGCTGAGGCAAATGCATCCAGCAGGCTGGTTTTCTTGCCCATGACCGCCAACAGCTTCTCGTTCGGAATCGTGATCAGGGAGTCGACGCTTTCCTCCAGCTCCTTCAGGCCAGCTTCCGCAACGCTCATGCGCTTACCGCCTTCAAACTGGAACGGCTTGGTGACCACCGCAACCGTCAGGATGCCCAGTTCGCGGGCAACTTCAGCAACCACAGGAGCAGCACCGGTACCGGTTCCACCACCCATTCCAGCCGTAATAAACACCATATCGGAACCATTAAGGGACTCAGCGATACGGTCACGATCTTCAAGTGCAGACTGGCGCCCGACTTCCGGGTTAGCACCGGCACCCAGGCCCTTGGTGATGTTGCCACCCAGCTGGATAATCTGCCTCGCGTCCAGGTCCTTCAATGCCTGGGCATCCGTGTTGGCGCAGATAAACTCGACGCCCTCAATGTCGCTGTCAAGCATGTGACGAACGGCATTACCTCCGCCTCCACCGACACCGACAACCTTAATTACTGCGTTTTGCTGAACATTATCGACAAGTTCAAACATTTCCCCTACTCCTTCGTGCTGTGTCCGGTCTTTCCAGACCGGTTGCTTCAATCGTTATATATTTTTCGAGAGACCTTCGTGTATCAGGCCTGGAGCACCGTCAAAACTGACCGGTAAACCAGGCTTTCATGCGCTCAACCAGTGAGGGCGCTTCTTCCCCCTTGAGCACCGGCGCCCGACCAAGATCCATTTGCCGGAAGCCATGGATCAACAACCCCACGCCCGTGGCGTAAATGGGGTTATTGACCACTTCCGTCATGCCGGAGACCGCCTGCGGACAGGCCAGTCGAACCGGCATGTGGAAGATTTCTTCAGCGAGCTCAACCACCCCTTCCATGGTGGATGAGCCGCCTGTAATCACGATGCCCGCCGGAATCAGGTCTTCGAATCCGGACCGGCGTAATTCAGACTGCACCAGGGTGAACAACTCCTCATAACGGGGCTCTACAACCTCCGCAAGCGCTTGCCTGGACAGATCGCGAGGTGCCCGGTCACCGACACTGGGCACCTTGATGGTTTCTTCCGCGCCGGCCAACTGAGTCAGGGCACAGGCGTACTTGATTTTGATTTCTTCCGCATTTTGCGTTGGTGTTCGAAGCGCCATAGCGATGTCATTGGTCACCTGATCACCCGCAATGGGGATCACGGCGGTGTGGCGTATTGCTCCACCGGTAAACACCGCAATGTCTGTGGTACCGCCCCCGACATCGACAACACACACACCCAGCTCTTTCTCATCTTCGGTCAGGATCGCGTGACTGGAAGCCAGTTGCTCAAGGATGATGTCGTCGACTTCCAGGCCACAGCGTTTGACGCATTTTTCAATGTTCTGGGCCGCGTTCACGGCACAGGTCACCAGATGCACCTTGGCCTCAAGGCGCACACCAGACATCCCCATGGGCTCCTTGATACCTTCCTGGTTATCAATCACAAACTCCTGCGGCAGAATGTGGAGAACCTTCTGGTCGGCCGGAATCGCAACCGCCTGAGCCGCATCAATAACCCGATCAATGTCGGCCTGCGTCACTTCCCGGTCCCGAATGGCAACGATGCCATGGGAGTTCAGGCTCTTGATGTGACTACCGGCAATCCCTGCGTACACAGAGTGAATTCGACACCCTGCCATCAACTCGGCCTCTTCAACCGCGCGTTGTATGGCCTGTACGGTAGTCTCGATGTTGACCACCACCCCACGCTTCAACCCCCGGGACGGGTGCGAACCGATACCGACGACTTCGATGGTTCCGTCCATCTTGCGCTTGCCGACTATCGCCACCACCTTGGAGGTTCCAATATCCAGGCCGACAATCATGTTTTCCGTTTCAACCGATGACATGCGTTTCACCAAACCCCAGGTTCGTATTAATCGTTATCAGGATTTCGGAGCGGCTTGCGCCACATCCGCTTTCCACTGCACCGCTACCCCATTCGAATAGCGGGCATCTATCCGGCTGACCTCATCCACTCTCGACGCCAGACGGTTCTCATAAACTGTGACAAATCGCTCAAACCGCTGCGCAACCTGATCCCGCCCCAGCACCACCTCAATGCCATTGCTTAGGGTCAGGGTCCAGGCCCCGCGTTGCTCCAGCGTCAACCCGGCAAATCCCAGACCGTAGCCAACCAGTTGATCGCTCATAGAACGGGCCATATCAATTACATCCCGGACCCGCTCATCCGGCCCTGCCAGCCTCGGCAACTTGCCCGCCACGTCTGGGTTCGGCGGCGAGAACAGCTCTCCGGACCGGCTGACCAGCCGACCGTCGGTCCAGTAGGCCAGCGGTTTCTTTTCCCGGATATCAATCTCCAGACGCCCAGGCCAGACCCGCTTCACCGCCGCTGAGGCAACCCAGGGCCGCCGTTCAAGCTCTGCTTTTATGTCTGCCAGATCGGTCGCAAAGTAGCTTTTGCCAATCCAGGCCCCTGCCGCCCGCTCCAACGCAACCTGACTTTCACCAACAAATTCTCCACGCAC
The DNA here is from genome assembly GCF_000421165.1 of Marinobacter daepoensis DSM 16072. GTDB lineage: Bacteria > Pseudomonadota > Gammaproteobacteria > Pseudomonadales > Oleiphilaceae > Marinobacter > Marinobacter daepoensis. The sequence continues at coordinate 720,511 of NZ_ATWI01000008.1, read as the reverse complement.
ATCGACCGCCAGAATCTGTTGGTCCATCGCGGTTAACAATCGATCGGTTCCCCAGGGCACCATTGCCGCCAGAAGTACAACGGTCGCACCCAGCCCCACCTGTAACCAGGGCACTGTGGCCAATACAGCTTTCAACACACCAAACCGGTCCCGCTCCGGCCCCATAGAGGTTGCCCCTCGACGGCGCGGCGGTTCGGGCGGTACCGCCCGGCCCCGGATCAGCAGCGTTTCAAGCATCGACGTCCTCCGCCAGCGTGTCCCTGAGAATCCGAACCACCAGCTCTTCAAAACTGATACCGGCTGCTTTCGCTGCCATAGGAACCAGACTGTGATCCGTCATCCCCGGAACCGTGTTCACTTCCAGTAACCAGAAGCCGCCCTCACGATCCTGCATCACATCGACGCGCCCCCAGGTACGGCACCCCAGCACACGGAATGCCTCCAGCGACAGATGCTGAAGACGCAACTCATCGTCCGGCGCCAATCCACAAGGGATCTGGTAACGGGTATCGTCAGCCAGATATTTTGCTTCGTAGTCGTAGAAGGCGTGATGAGTGCTCAGGCCAATGGCAGGCAGAGCCTTGTCCTGCAGCAGGCTGACCGTGAATTCCGGGCCCTCAATCCACTGCTCAACCAGAACCAGATCGTCCAACTTTGCGGCAGCCTCATAGGCCTCGGCCAGCTCGCCGGCGCTGGAGACCTTACGAATGCCAATACTGGAGCCTTCATGAGCTGGCTTAACACTCAGGGGGGTGCCCAAAGCGGCAACAATATCCTGAGCCTCGTTGATGGAGGTCATCGCACGAAACGCGGGCGTGGGCAGACCACAGCCTTCGAACACAAACTTGGTGCGTAACTTATCCATCGCCAGAGCGGACGCCAGCACTTCACTACCCGTGTAGGGAATACCAGCCTGCCCCAGAATCGCCTGCAGTGTTCCGTCTTCCCCACCCCGGCCATGCAGAGCAATGAAGACCCGGTCAAAATCCGGCTTATCTACCGTCCGCAGCAGACAACCACGGATGTCCATTCCAAACGCATCAATACCCGCCGATTGCAGGGCAGACACCACCGCCTTTCCGCTGTTCAGCGACACATCACGCTCTGCGGAATCTCCCCCCATAAACACTGCAACACGGCCCAAAGCACGAACCAGCGCTGGCGGTGCCTGATAGGACTGAACCGTGGTATGCGTCAGATCACTCACTTACTTTTACTCCTGCTGCCGCCAGTCTTGCAGCGACGCCACCGATATCTCCGGCACCCTGGGTGATCAGCAGATCGCCCTCTTGCAACACATTGGCCAATAGACTCTCAATTTCCCGGTTATCCTCAACGAATACCGGCTCCACCTTGCCCCGCTGCCTGATGCTGCGACATAGCGCCCGCCCGTCTGCTCCGGGAATGGCCGGTTCGCCGGCCGCATACACATCCATCAATAACAGGCCATCAACTTCCGACAGCACCCGGACAAAGTCCTCGTATAGATCCCGGGTTCGGGTATATCGGTGCGGCTGATACAGCATGACAATCCGGCGATCGGGCCAGGCCTCCCGGGCGGCCCGAATGACGGCCTCAACCTCCGTCGGGTGATGGCCATAGTCATCCACCAACGTGGCAGATGCCTTTTCAGTCTGATACTCGCCATAGACCTGGAAGCGCCGGCCAACTCCGGCAAAACCGGCGAGGCCACGACAGATCGCCTGATCATCGACACCTTCATCCGTAGCCACAGCGATGGTCGCCAAGGCATTGAGCACGTTGTGGCGACCCGGCATTCTCAACTCCACTTTGAGATCCGGCCGACCGCCAGGACGACGAACCAGAAAACGGGTTTTCAGGCCATCGCTGTGGATCTCCTCGGCCCGGTAGTCAGCCTCCGGATTGTCGATGCCATAGGTAATGATGGCTCTGGATATCCGGGGAATGATCTCACGCACATAGGCATCGTCGACGCACATAACGGCAACGCCATAAAACGGCAGGTTGTGCAGAAAATCGACAAAGGTCTGCTTCAGCTTCTCAACGTCACCACCATAGGTGTCCATGTGATCCGCTTCGATGTTGGTCACAACGGAGATCACGGGTGTCAGGTGCAAAAACGAAGCGTCACTCTCATCGGCTTCCGCCACCAGATAACGCGAACCACCCAGCTGGGCGTTGGTCCCCGCGCTGTTGAGCTTGCCCCCGATAACAAACGTAGGATCGAGCCCGGCTTCACCCAGCACCGATGCAATCAGGCTTGTCGTGGTGGTTTTTCCGTGGGTACCAGCAACGGCAATACCATGTCGATAGCGCATGATTTCCGCCAGCATTTCTGCCCGGGGGACAATCGGCACCCGCCGGTCACGGGCAGAGACAACCTCTGGGTTATCACTGGCAACCGCTGACGACACCACCACCACGTCCGCTTTCTCAGTATTTTCTGATCTGTGGCCAATCCATACCTGCACCCCCATGGCCTGCAGGCGTTTGGTAACCGCGCTTTCCCGAATATCCGATCCGGACACGTCGTATCCCTGATTCTTGAGAACCTCGGCGATACCACTCATGCCGGCGCCACCAATCCCGACAAAATGGATACTGCGGATCCGGCGCATTTCAGGCACCTGATACACCAGTGGCGGGTTATTTGCATCAGCCATTGGCGGCCTCCAGACAGTAATTCACGACTCTCTCCGTTGCATCGGGGCGGGCCAGCGAGCGGGCTGCCTTCGCCATCATCAGAATTCGTTCACGATTCACCACAAAATCATTCAGCGTTTCCGCCAGAACCTGCGGTGTCATTTTCGACTGCGGGATCAGAAGGGCAGCCCCCGCGTTCACCATGTGCTCGCCATTCCGGGTCTGGTGATCGTCAACCGCATGGGGAAACGGAACCAGAACCGCACCCACACCTGCCGCACAAAGCTCCGAAACCGTCAGCGCACCAGCTCGGCAGATCACCAGATCCGCCCACCCATAGGCTTCTGCCATGTCCTGAATAAAAGGCTCCACACTCGCCTTCACTCCGGCAGACGCATAGGCAGACCGGGCGTCTTCCAGATTACGCTCTCCACACTGGTGCCGGACTTCAGGACGAGTCTCTTCATCCATCAGGGAAAGCGCCTCCGGGATCTGTTGATTGAAGACCTGAGCCCCAAGGCTCCCGCCAACCACCAAAACCCGGACCTTGCCGCTTCGGTTCGCAAGCCTCCGCTCAGGAGCATCCATCCCGGCTACCTCACCCCGCACAGGGTTACCGGTGCAACGGGTAATAGTCTGAGCACCAAAACTGCCCGGAAAAGCTTCCAGTACTGTTTTCGAAAAGCGGGTTAGCCACCTGTTGGTCATACCAGCCACAGCATTCTGCTCATGGATAACCAGCGGTTTACGCATCAGCCATGCCGCAACCCCTCCCGGCCCCGTCACGAAACCACCCATGCCGACAACGCAGTCGGGCCTGATTCGCCTCAGGTGCGTATAAGCCTCACCCAGGGCCCGCATCAGGCGGAACGGCGCCAACAACAAGGCCAGCTTTCCTTTGCCTCGCAAGCCGGAGATGTGAATAAGCGACAAAGGAATATCCGTAGCTCCGATCAAACGCTCTTCCATACCGCCAGCGGCACCGAGCCAGAACACTTCATGCCCCTGCTGCTGCAGGGCCCTTGCCGTTGCCAGAGCAGGAAAGACGTGGCCCCCGGTACCTCCGGCCATCATCAGGAAGCGACGACGTGGCGTGTTAGTCATAAACCGCTCCCCCTTTGCTCTGCCTGACGCCAGTTTCCGACGCAACGCGCGCCTTGTCCTGTCGTTCCAGCTCCACCCGGGCCAGGACACCAATGCCGATACAGGTAATCATCAGGCTGGACCCGCCATAACTCACCAATGGCAACGTCAGCCCCTTGGTCGGCAAAAGCCCCGTACTGACAGCCATGTTGATTCCGGCTTGAAGGCCTGTCAGAAGCGTAATGCCATAACTGAAACAGGCGCCAAACGGCATACCCGCCTTTTCGGCCCGCCTTGCGATCACCAGGCCACTGACCACCAGCGCAGTGAACAGAGCCAGCACCACGAGCGCGCCGAGCAAACCAAATTCCTCGGCGATGATGGCAAAGATGAAATCAGTATGGGCCTCCGGCAAGAAAAACAGTTTCTGCACCGAGTTGCCCAGACCAACGCCCACCCACTCACCACGCCCGAACGCAATCAGGGATTGAGTAAGCTGGTAACCACTGTCGAACTGGTCTTTCCAGGGGTCCAGGTAACTGACAACCCGTTTGAGCCGGTAGGGCTGAGTCACGACCAGAACCGTGCCCAACACCGCCAATATGCCAATCAGAGGCATAAACCGGGTAAGCCGGACTCCGCTTAGAAAAATCATACCGGCAGCTGCGGTGACCAGAACCACGGTGGCTCCGAAATCGGGCTGAATCACCAACAACATAGATGCCACGCCCAGCACCACCAGCGGCTTGAGAAAACCCGGCCAGGTGTGAAGCAACTCTTCCCGCCTGCGAACGACATAGCCGGCCAGGTAGGCGATCAGACAAAGCTTGGCGACTTCGGATACCTGAACATTGAACAGCCCCATCGGAATCCAGCGGGTGGAACCGTTCACCGTCCGCCCGAGCGGCGTCAGTACCAGTACCAGCACCAGCAAACCAAGGCCCAGCAGCAGCCAGCCGCTTCGTTCCCACCAAGACACCGGCACATTGACGGCAATAAGCGCCATAGCGCAGCCAAGGGAGGCAAAGATGATCTGGCGAATCACATAGTGATAGCTGTTACCCAGCGTGGCTGCAGCCATATCCATCGACGCCGACGAGATCATCACCATGCCGGTGACAAGCAAAGCGACCGAAGTAATGATCAGTACCGGCAGAGGCTGGAGTTCACCGGCAAGCCCCTGATACGGAGGAATGCTGACACCTGCCTGCATCACATGCCCTCCACCAGAGTACGGAACTGGTCACCGCGATCATTGTAATCCCGGAACATATCGAAACTGGCGCAGGCCGGAGACAGCAACACTCTGTCGCCGGGCCGGGCATAGGCACGAGCTGCGCTGACAGCCTGCGCCAACGACGCCACAACCTGTTGCTCTACGGACGTACCTAAAGCGGAAGCCATGCGTTCAGCATCACGCCCCATCAGGACCACGGCCCGGCAACAGGCCGCTACCGGCTCCGCGAGAGGTGTGAAATCCGCGCCTTTTCCCTCGCCGCCCGCGATCAGGATGACCTTTCCGGAATCCGGCCGCAGGCTCTCGATCGCCGCCACCGTGGCGCCGACATTGGTGCCTTTGGAGTCATTCACATAATCCACACCATCCAGAGAACGAACGAACTCGCACCGATGAGGCAGACCACGAAATGCCCTGGCCACTTTCAGCATGGGCTCCAGAGGCAAATCAGCCGCCAGGCCAAGGGCCAACGCCGCCATCACATTGCTGATGTTATGGCGGCCAATCAGTTGGAACTCGCGGGTCAGACACAGATTATCCAACCCCCAGGTAATCCAGGTGCCTTCATCATCATCCCGGGTGCTTAATGTATCCGGGTTTACCCGATTGAACCCAAAGCAGAGAAAACGCTGATTTTCCCTCGCCATAGGTGTACTGAGCGCATCATCAAGATTCACTACGACCGTGCGGCAGCCCCGATAGATCCGCTGTTTCGCCTGGAAATAGGCCATTTTGTCCGGGTAGCGATCCATGTGGTCGTCACTGACATTCAGCACCGTTGCAGCCAGTGCACCCAAGGATTCCGTGGTCTCAAGCTGAAAACTGGAAAGTTCCAGCACGTAAAGCTCGGCGGCGGGGTCCAGAAGATCCAGAGCCGGGGTCCCAATGTTACCGCCCACCCGTACCTCACGACCTGCCGCTTGCGCCATCTCCCCAACCAGAGTGGTGACCGTGGTTTTTCCATTAGAGCCTGTGATGGCAATAATCGGTGCTTCGGCGGCGTCTGCAAAAAGGTCGATATCACCCCGAATGCGGGCACCCCTTGCCGCCGCACCGGCGATTGCCGGCTCCGCGATACTGATCCCCGGGCTGACCACCAGCTCATTGAAACCGGCAAACAACGCCTCATCAAAAGCGCCGAGATAGACGGGGACCTCAGGCCAGCCGGCTTTTAACTCATCCAGCCCCGGAGGCTGAGGGCGACTATCCGCTACCGCTATGTCTCGCCCCTGCCCGGACAGGTAGCGCACGCAGGAAAGCCCGGTTTTACCGAGCCCTACGATCAACGTGCGACGATCCGAAACAATGACACTCATAGCCGTTATAACGCCCTATCGAATTTTCAGACTGGCCAGTCCGATCAGAACCAGCACAACTGTTACTACCCAGAACCGGACAATCACTCTCGGCTCCGGCCACCCTTTCAGCTCAAAATGGTGATGCAATGGAGCCATCCGGAAAATGCGCCGGCCCGTGAGCCGGAACGAGGCAACCTGAAGAATCACCGAGATGGTCTCCATCACAAAGACCCCACCCATGATGAACAACACGATTTCCTGGCGTACGATCACCGCCACCGTTCCCAGAGCAGCACCCAGCGCAAGCGCACCAACGTCACCCATGAAGACCTGGGCCGGATACGTGTTGAACCAAAGAAAGCCAAGACCCGCACCCACCAAGGCTCCACAGAAGATAATGAGCTCTCCGGTTCCCGGCAGATGCGGAATCAGCAGGTAATTGGCAAACTGGGCGTGGCCAGAAAGGTATGCAAAGATTGCCAGCGCTCCAGCCACCATCACCGTCGGCATGATGGCCAGGCCGTCAAGACCGTCCGTCAGATTCACCGCATTACTGCTACCGACGATCACGAAATAGGTCAGCAAGATGAACAGAATCGGCCCGAGCGTCAGCGACACATTTTTCAGGAACGGCAGATAAAGCGACGTTTCCTGGGGCAACGATGCGGTGAAATAGAGCACGACGGCCGCGGTTGCACCAATAACCGACTGCCAGAAGTATTTCCAGCGGGCCGGCAACCCTCTCGGGTTCCGCTCAACCACCTTCCGATAATCATCTACCCAGCCTATCGCCCCGAACAACAGAGTGACGAGCAATACGACCCAGACATAGCGATTGCTCAAATCCGCCCACAACAGCGTCGAAACGGCAATGGCCACCAGAATCAGCGCCCCGCCCATGGTAGGCGTTCCAGCCTTACTCAGATGGGTTTGGGGGCCATCATCACGGACGGCTTGTCCAATCTGGTACTGGCTCAGCTTTCGAATCATAAGCGGGCCGATCAGCAGAGAGATCAGCAATGCTGTCAGGATGCCCAGAATCGCCCTGAGGGTCAGATACTGGAACACCGTCAGCGATGTAAAGTATTGCGATAGTATCTCTGTCAGCCAGAGCAGCATGTGTTTTTCACCTTTTTCTGTATCCCCTCCACCACGCGATCCATGGCAGAACTTCGAGAACCTTTCACCAGCACCGTCATAGCACCGTTCCGGCAATTCATAATGGCATCCACTGCCTGCTCATGAGTCTGGAGAAACTCCGTTTCATCACCAAACCCTACGGCGTAACCTTCGCCGCCAGCGCCAACCACCAAGACGCTCTCTATCCCGAGAACGCGGGCATGATCACCGACTTGCCGGTGCAACTCCCCGGCATTCTTTCCCAGCTCCGCCATCGCACCTAGGACTGCGACCCGCGGCGACGGGTAAGTCGCCAGAACATCCAGAGCCGCCATCATGGAAGCCGGATTGGCGTTGTAGCTGTCATCAATCAGAGTCAGGCCAGCTACCGGTGTCAGTACCTGCAAACGCCCCTTGACCGCCTGCACCTGCCGGAGCCCGACCTGAACCTGCTGCCGGGTCGCACCCAGCGCTCTGCTGGCAGCCAGGGCCAGAAGTGCGTTCGTCACGTTGTGCTCTCCCGGAAGCCCCAGCGTCAATGGGCAACGCCAGTTCTCTGGCCCCACCACGTCGAATTCGAAGCTCTGGTTCCGTGCGACGATATTCTCGGCCCGGTAATCGGCATCCCGATCCCCGGCCCGGGACACACTCACCACGTTGCGCTCACCGGCACGGGCACGCCATTGCTCAAAAGCAGGGTCATCCCGGTTCAGGACAACCGTCCCTTCAGGCACAACGCCATCAATAATCTCGCCCTTGGCTTGCACGATATTCTGATAACTGCCAAAACCCTCAAGGTGGGCCTGTCCCGCATTCGTCAGAATGGCAACTCGTGGCTGAACGATGGCGACCGTATGCGCAATCTCCCCCAGACCGCTGGCTCCCAGCTCAACGGCCCCATATTCATGCTCCGGCGACAGTCGAAACAGCGTCAGAGGAACACCAATATGATTGTTGAGATTGCCTTCTGTCGTTAACGTCGGCCCCATCCCGGCCAGGATGGCACCGGTCATTTCCCGAACGGTGGTCTTGCCGCTGCTCCCGGTGATAGCAACCAGCTCGGCCTGGCTGTCGCAACGATTACCGCTGGCCAGCTCCGCCAGCGCCTGCACGGTGTCCGTTACAACCAACTGAGGAATGGCAACATCCGGCATTTCGGTATCAACAACCGCAGCAACCGCCCCCTGAGCCAGGGCCTGCGCCAGAAACCGGTGGCCGTCGAAATGATCTCCACGCAACGCCACAAACAGCTGCCCTTCCGCAACGGATCGGGTGTCCGTCGAAACGCCTTCAAAACAGAGATCACAGGCATTCGCCGCGAGGCCAGCCAATCGGGCACCCAGCCACCGAGAGGCTTCTGCCAGCGAAAAGGCGCGCATCATGCCACACCTCCATTCAGGTTCAACAGGTGACGCACCTGTTCGGCATCGCTAAACGGCAGCCTTTGTCCTTTGACCTCCTGATACGATTCATGCCCTTTGCCGGCGATCAGTACCAGATCATCCTCATTCGCCATGGCAACCGCCTCAGCTATTGCCTGGGCACGGTCATGAATCACTTTCCAGGCGCCAGCCTGAGTGAATCCGGCGGAAATGTCGCTGACAATTTGTTCAGGCTTTTCGGTTCGCGGGTTATCGTCGGTTACGATCACGTAATCCGCTCGCAGCTCCGCTTCCTTCGCCATTTCCGGTCGTTTGCCAGGGTCGCGGTCCCCACCACAACCAAACACACAGATCAACTTACCCCGGGCATGGGGGCGTATGGCCTCCAGCGCGTTAGCCAGAGCATCCGGTGTATGGGCATAGTCCACGATCACGTGCTTACCCTGCCCCCCTGTAAATCGCTCCAGACGCCCCGGCGGCGGAACCAGTTGCCCCGCCACTTCTACAGCCCGATCAACGGGAACCCCAAGTGTCAGTACCGTTGCCATGGCGGCCAGAACGTTGCTGACATTAAAACTACCCAACAAGGGGACATTCAGATCAAACTCCCCCCACTGGCCATCCACTCTTGCCCGAAAGCCGGAAACCGTTGGTGTGAACGCTTTCAGCCACAACTCCACCTGGGATTCGTGCAGACTGAAACGAACCCGGTCACACTGTCCCTCGAGCTGGCCATACAACTGGCGGCCAAAGGGATCATCAAAGTTGATCACAGAGAAGTGAAGCTCCTCTCGAAGGAACAGCCGTGTTTTCGCTTCTCCATAGGCTTGCATGGAACCGTGGTAATCCAGATGGTCCCGAGTCAGGTTGGTAAACACTGCGCCAGTCATATCCAGATTATCGACGCGCCCCTGATCAAGAGCGTGAGATGACACTTCCATCACCGCGGCCCGGCCGCCGTTGTTCCGGATCCGGTTCATCACGCGATTCACCTGCACCACGTCAGGCGTGGTATGACTGGCCAGCTCCATACTGCCGGGCATACCGTACCCCAGAGTTCCGAGTACGCCGCAAGGCGTCCCGGTCTCGCGCAGCAATTGCGCAATGTATTCGGTCACGGAAGTCTTGCCATTGGTGCCCGTCACACCGATTACCCGGAGGTGACGCGAGGGGTGTTCAAAAAAACGATCCGCGATTCGCCCAAGACGATGACGCAAGCCAACCACCGGGACAATCAATGCCCCGTGCCGTTCGTGGCATGCCTGCTCCTCTGTCGAATCAAGCAACACGGCGGTAGCTCCGGCCTGGATAGCCTGATCTACGTAGTGATCAGCCGGTGTCTGGGCGCCGGGCAACGCGATAAACGCGTCGCCCGAGCGAACTTTTCGACTGTCCGTTTGCAGGCCATGAATGGTGACATCAAAGACCGACGGCACATCCCGGATGCCCTGAAGCAATGTGCTGATAGATGTGATGCACATGATTACCCTCTCCCTCCAGAGGCTGCCTTCGGAAGCTGAGCGCCGCTGACTTCCAGCTCTGGCTTCACATTCAGCAGTCGCAGTGCGTCTCCCATCACCCTGGCAAATACCGGGGCTGCAACTTCGCCCCCGTAGTACTCACCAGCTTGCGGCGCATCCACGGCCACGACAGTCACAATTCTTGGGTCATCAATAGGAGCCATTCCGGCAAAAATTGCCTTGTATTGACTGTCTTCATACCCTCGGGCACCCACCAGGTGAACCGTCCCGGTTTTCCCTCCGGCCGCATAAAGCCCTGGCTGAGCACGCTTTCCTGTCCCTCGGGCTACAGCCTGCTTGAGCATCTCCCGGACCGACTGGGTGATCTGTTCCGACAGCACCCGCTGCCCCTGAGGTTTCTGCTCCTGCTTCATCAGACTGAGCGGATAACGGACGCCGCCATTAGCAACCACCATATAGGCCTGAGCCAACTGCAATGCGTTGACGCTCAAACCATAGCCGTATGAGAGGGTCGACTCTTCAACCGGCCGCCATTTTGGTGGTGCTGGCAAGACGCCCACCGCCTCCCCCGGAAACCCTATCCCCGTTGCCTGCCCCAGTCCCAGGCGCGCAAACAGGCTTCTCAGCTTGTCGCCCCCGAGGTCAGTCGCAATTTTGCTAACGCCCACGTTGCTGGATTTGACGATGATTTGTTTCAAATCGAGAACGCCATAGTTTCTGTAGTCCCGGATGGTAAAGCGACCGAACCTCCGGTAGCCCGGCGAAGTATCCACCGTACTGGTCACCTGATACTCGCCAGACTCAAGCGCTGCGGCGATCGTCAACGGTTTGATAGTCGACCCCGGCTCAAACAGATCCGTGATCGCCTTGTTACGCAGGTTTTCTGCCGCCAGTTGCGACCGGTCGTTGGGGTTGTAGGAACCCTGATTGACCATCGCCAGCACCTCACCGCTGTCAACATCCAGCATAACGAGCGTGCCGCCGCGAGCTTTGTGGGCACTGACAACCGCTTTCAGTTCCCGATAGGCCAGATACTGCAGGCGGAGATCAATACTCAACTCCAGATCTTTTCCGGGACGGGCGTCCCGGATCAGCATCAAATCCTTAATGATGCGCCCACGGTTGTCCTTCAGAACCCGCTTCTGCCCGGGCTCACCGGTCAACCATTTGTTGTAAGCCAGCTCTATTCCTTCCTGCCCCTGCTCGTCAATATCCGTAAAGCCGACCACGTGAGCGGTTACTTCACCTGCAGGGTAATACCGGCGATACTCCTGCCGGGCGTAGATTCCACCAATACCCAATGCCAAAGCCTCCCGCGCCATCGACGGCTGGATTTTTCGACGCAGGTAGATGAACTCGCGCCCGGAGTACTGACGCAACCGCTCTCGCAACTTGCCCTCAGACAACCCCAGGATTCTCGCCAGAGAGGCCAACTGAGGATCTTCCGGATCGGTTTCAGAAGGATTTGCCCACACTGTCTGGACGGGCGTACTGACAGCCAGTGGCTCGCCGTGCCGATCCGTCACAACGCCACGATGGGCGTCAATCGACTCCACCCGAATAGTGCGCACATCCCCCTGTTTTCTGAGGAAATCATTGTCAACCACATGGAGGTCAACCAGACGCCAGGCAATACCCAGCATGACCAGCAGAAAAACGCCCAGCACCGAACCGAAACGCCAGGCTTTCAAGCCCGCCGCCAAGCGCTGGTTCCAGCTGTTTGCCTGCGTTCCCTGACCGGACACTTCAGTCACTCCGGAGTCATTTGTAGGTTTTAATGGCTTGCAATCGGAGACATCAGCGGCACAAGCACAATGTCCTGCCGCCCGGGCACCACCATGCTGAAACGGTCCGCGGCCAATTTTTCGACCCGCCCATGCGCACTCAGGGCACTCTGTTCCAGCAAAAGCTGGCTCCACTCACGCTGATACGCGTCGCGCTGCTCCTGCAAACCGGACAGTGTGTTGAACAACTCCCGATTTTCGTGGGCACTGACAACCACTCCGATAGACGAGAGTGTCAGCACTGCAACCAGCATCAGCGTGACCAGAACCCGCGCTTCCCGCGTGGCATCAAAGACCTGTCGCGACAGCCGCACAGCCGTCGCCACTCCGTCACGCACCTTCTGCCGACTGATCCTGCTCGTTTTAATCGGTTGTTCAATCGCTACCGCACCCATGGCGTCGCGCTCCCCTGCGTATCCATTTAATTCGCTTTTCGCTCCAGAACTCGCATAACGGCGCTGCGGGCCCGAACGTTCTCCATAATTTCCTGCTCGTTGGCTTTACTGGCCTTTCCAATCAACCGAAACCCTGACTCTTCCTGCTCTGCCGTGACCGGTATACCTTTCGGCAACTTTGGGCCACGGGCGAGATCGCGCATGAATCGCTTGACCAGCCGATCCTCCAGCGAGTGAAAGCTGATCACGACTAAACGGCCGCCAGGAGCCAGGCTTTTAACCGCCGCCTCAAGACCAGCCTCCAGATCTTCAAGCTCACGATTGATAAAAATCCGAATGGCCTGAAACGTCCGGGTTGCAGGATGCTTGTGCTTCTCTTTTTTGGGCACAGCTTCTGCCACCAATTCGGCCAGCTGGCGCGTTGTTTCAATGGGCTGCTCTTGCCGACGAGCAACCACCAGCCGCGCAATACGGCGAGAAAAACGCTCCTCACCGTACCGCCAGATCACATCTGCGATGTCACGCTCGTCAGCCGTCGCCAGCCACTGAGCTGCACTCGGCTCCTGCCCGGGATTCATACGCATATCCAAAGGGCCATCACGCAGAAAGGAAAATCCACGAGACGCGTCATCCAACTGAGGGGAAGACACCCCAAGATCCATCAGAACTCCCGCGACCTGAGGCCACGCCTGGCGCTCCAGTGCCTGGCCCAACTCAGCAAAGGATCCGTGATACCAACAGAAACGCGAGTCCCCAGCGGCCAATGCCTGCGCAACCTCGATGGCCTCCGGGTCCTTATCAATTCCCAGAAGCTGCCCAGCCTGGTCAAGCTGCCCCAGAATCAGACGACTGTGTCCACCGCGACCAAACGTGGCATCCACATAGCAGCCACCAGGCTCTGTCACCAGAAATTCAACGGCCGAATCCAGCAGGACAGAGCGATGCTGGAACGCCTGAGCGCTCGTATCACGGGCCCTGTCGGTCATAGCGACAGCGCCTCCATTTCAGGGGGCATATCGTCGTCATCCACAGATTCATCCAGCCAGGCAAACCAGCGCTCCTCACTCCAGAGCTCCAGCTTTTTGCCCTGCCCAATCAACATCAGCTTTTTCTCCAGATGAGCAAAACTTCTCAAGGTGGGCGGAACCAGAATCCTGCCAGCGGAATCCAGCTCCATCTGAGCAGCATTACCAAGGATCAGGCGCTGCAAGCGACGCGCAGCTTTGTTCATGTTCGGAAGCGCCTCAATCTTGGGGCGCAGCACCTCCCACTCTGGTTCCGGATACAGCAGCAGGCAGCGTTCTTCATCGGCGTTGGCAGTCAGAACAATACGGCCACCACAAAGCTGCGCGAGTTCCTCGCGCAGCTTTGCCGGGATCGCCAAGCGTCCCTTTGCATCCATATTGATGGCATGACTGCCAAGAAAATTGCTCATTTATGCCGAATCCAAGGCCACTGTTTCCACAAAAAACCACCAGAATCCACTTTTTCCCACTTTCGCACACTATAGAAACACACAAATAACAATGCAAGCGCCGCGACACACACCACGTTCAGGAAAGTTCCTTTAATGACAAGAGGTTACAAAGCAGAATCCGGCAAAAGCGTTAAAAAGCCGTAAAGAAAAGGATAAAAAACAAGTACCTGCAGACGCCTTTAAACAGCCAACTTCAGGTTTAAGATTTTTTGGCTATAAAGGATGACTTATGAGAAGGGTGAAGAAGTCACCCTGTTGCGAGAGAGAAAAGAGGAGAGCTCGCCGGTAAGCCGGGTTCTGTCGTGGACAGTCATTCATCTAGGGCCTGTGTCACCACAGGCCTCAAGCAACCTACCCGAATCCAGCGCGGGCCACGCCATTGGATTCCTATTTGGTCTTGCTCCAGGTGGGGTTTACCATCGCCGTGAACTGTTGCCAGTCACGCGGTGCGCTCTTACCGCACCATTTCACCCTTACCGGCGCCCTGAGGCGCTTAGGCGGTTTACTTTCTGCTGCACTTTCCGTCGGCTCACGCCGCCCAGGCGTTACCTGGCACCTTGCCCTGCGGAGCCCGGACTTTCCTCCCCCGGCGCAAAACCGGCGGCGACTGTCTGGCGAGCTCGGCGCTGACAATACTCGCGTGCGGGCGGGCATGCAAGAGTTAATCACCTTTAAACTGCAGAGCCCGCTGATACAGTTCATTCTTTCCAAGGCCGCTGACCTCCGCAACAATTTTAGCCGCTTTCTTAACGGGCAATTCGGCCACAAGCAGCTGCAAGAGCTTGTCCGAATCGAGCCCGATTGCCTGACCATCCACGACAGCGGGCGCACCTTTCACAACCACCACAAACTCACCCCGGGTGCCATTAGGGTCTGCCTGAAGCTCCGCGAGCACTGAGTCGGCCGAGCCACCATAGAAAGTCTCAAACGCCTTGGTCAACTCCCGCCCCAGAACACACTCACGATCACCGCCCAGCTCGTCCACCACATCCTGCATCAGGTCCAGTATGCGATGTGGGGATTCGTAAAAAACCAGCGTGGCACTTTGCCCGGCAAGCTCGGCAAGAGCAGAACGCCGGCCAGACCGCTTCGCAGGCAGAAAACCCGCAAACAGGAAACGGTCGGTTGGCAAACCAGCCGCAGACAACGCAGCAACCAGCGCACAGGGCCCTGGAATGGGCGAAACCGCGTACCCGGCTTTGCGGGCCTCCCGAACCACAATGTATCCCGGATCAGATATCAGCGGAGTACCGGCATCGGAAACCAGTGCCACATGACTCCCCTCCTCAAGTGCAGACAGAATTCGCCCCACCCGGTCTCTCTCGTTGTGATCATGCAGCGCCAACAGCGGTTTACTGATTCCAAGGTGCTGCAGCAACCTCGAGCTGTGACGGGTATCTTCCGCCGCAATCAGGTCTGCCGACGCCAGCACCTTCCTGGCACGGTCCGAGAGATCCGCCAGATTCCCAATGGGGGTGGCAACAATCGAAAGACGACCACCGGCACCGCCGGCTGCTGAACTGGACATAGATATCCCCACTGAGTTGAATCACCATACCGGTATTTCCCCGCCATGACCGTCCCGTCATGTGAAATACGCCGGGAGCTGGTAAACTTGCCAGCTAAAACGCGGCACCACAAGCCTAATGATTCAGAGAGTACCGAGCCCGCCATGACAAACAGCTTTAGTCAAAGACCAACCCTGGCACTGATTATCCTTGTCCTGCTTTATCTGGGGGGATGCGCAACCGTCAATCTGGACGAGCACATGGCGGACACTCCCGAACAGGCTCTGTCTCTGGCCAAGGACGAAAGAAACGCGATCGTTGGCCAGCGTTACCTGCTCAGAGTCGCGAGCCGATTCCAGGATCAGGGAAAACAGGAAGATGCGCGAACCATCCTCCGCAGCCCCTTTCTGGACAGCGCACCAGAAGACATCCAACGGCAACGGCGCCTGCTCGGAATGGCTACAGCGAACGAACTTCAGGACAGCAAATGGGCCTCAAACCTCATCGCTGAGCGCTCGCCAGAGAGCTTTCTGGCCTACCCCCCTGAACTGCTTGCAAGAGCGGCGCGCCTTCAGGCTAAGACTTATGAGCTGGCAGGAGCTCCGCTTTCCGGCGCCCTGACCCTGATTCTCCTGAGCCAGACAGACAATAGCGCCTCTCCCCAGGATATACACGACCAGATCTGGCAAATTCTTAAGACCATTGATGAGACACGCCTGGAAGAGGCATCCGATAACGCTCTCGGATTTGAAGTGCAGGGCTGGCTGGAACTGGCCCTGCGTTTGCGCACCAAAGGCGGTAGCCTGGATGATCAGGGCCGACTGGTCCGGCAATGGCAGAACAACTGGCCCGGCCACCCAGCCGCTCAGATCATGCCTACGGAGCTGGCCCTACTGGCTGAACTGGCGGCCAGCCGCCCTGAAAAGCTGGTCCTGGCCGTTCCACTTCAAGGCGCATTGGCCAGCGCAGGCAAAGCCATACGAGATGGTTTCCTGGCGGCTTATTACCAGGATGAGACAACCGATCGAAGCACAACGGATATCCGCGTAATCGACACGTCCACAAACCGGTTTTCCGAAATCTACCAAGAGCTCGCCAATGGGGACATCGACCTGGTCGTTGGCCCTCTGGACAAGGAAGATCTGATCCAGCTATCCGACCTGAGCACCCTCCCGGTCCCCGCGCTGGGGCTGAATTATCTGCCTGCCGGCACACCGGTTCCGGACGGCCTCTACCAGTTCGGCCTGTCCGCAGAGGACGAAGTCCGGCAGATAGCAGATCGTCTGGATGCCGAAAACCTGAAAAAAGCGCTTGTAATCATTCCTCACGGAGAATGGGGAGACCGGGTTGAGGCTGCACTCAGAGCACAAATGGAGCAACTAGGTCTGACCACCCTGGCTGTCGAGCGATTCTTCCCGGAAGACAACCTGCGCTCCGTTACCGCCGACCTGCTGGGGATCACCACCTCCCGCGAGCGCGCCATCCTGGTCGAGCGCACCATCGGCCGAAACCTCGAGTTTGAACCACGCCGCCGCCAAGATGCGGAAGCCATTGTCCTGGTGGCCGCCCCCACGATTGCGCGACAGTTCAAGCCCCTATTTGCCTTTTATTACGGCGGGGATCTGCCGGTATACTCCCCATCCATTGTCTATGAAGGCTCCCCGAACCCTGCCCGTGATCGTGACGTCGACAGCGTGATCTTTACCGACATCCCTTGGGTACTTGCGGAGAACAATCCGCTGAGAGATGAGTCGCAAGCCTACCTGAATGGCACCCGAGGCCAGTTGGGGCGCCTTTTCGCCATGGGCGCTGATGCATGGCACCTAAGCAAGCGCCTGCCACTGTTACGCCAGGTCGACGATGCCGTCATCGAAGGACAAACCGGGACACTGACCATGGACCGGGATGGCAGCATTCACAGAAAACAGGTCTGGGCCCAGTTCCAGAACGGAGAGCCTAAAGCTCTCGACCCGGCCATGGACCGGGAAGAAGCTGCAACCACTCAAGATTGACAATCAATGGCCAGGGAAGGCTCAAGACAACTCGGACAATATTACGAAGGCGTTGCCGCCCGCTATCTCACCACCAAAGGCGTCCGGGTTATTGACCAAAATGTATACAACCGGGGCGGCGAAATTGACCTTATCGGGATGGACTCAGACGTACTCGTTTTTTTTGAGGTACGCTTCCGCTCGACTGGCGCGCTGGTCGACCCCATCAGTTCAATATCGCAACGAAAGCAGACGCGCCTGGTGCGGGCCGCCTCTTTCTACCTGCATCGTCACGGACTCTGGAATCTGGCGACACGAATTGATGTCATTGGCATAACACCAGGCCAGTCCAGCAAGTACCGGGTACAATGGATTAAAAATGCAATTCAGGCAGATTGACCAAAACACATGACCGATACCGATCAGAGAATCAATCAATGGTTCGCCAGTCACATGGAGCATACGGCCCATGCGGCAAGTACCGCCGGCCCCGGCATTGAGCATGTTGCCCAGGCCTTTGTTGACGCACTGCTACAGGATGGCAAGATCATCACCTGCGCCAATGGCAGCGCCAACGTACTGGCCCAGTATTTCTGCACCGCCCTGCTGTCACGCTTCGACCAGGACCGCCCGGCCTTGCCGGCAATCAATCTGGGCGCCGACGCCACAACCTATTCGGCAATCTGCCGCGACAACCGGTTCAATGACACGTTCTCGCGCCAGGTCAGAGCCATAGGAAAACCGGGCGACCTTCTGTTCGTGATTGTGGATGACGGCCACAAAGCCAACCTTATACAGGCGATACAGGCCGCTCATGACCGGGAAATGGGGGTTGTTGTGCTAAGCGCCAGGGAGAAATCGGATATCACCTCCCTGATGCACCCGGAAGACCACGAAATCGCCTTGAACGACCTGCCACCGAACGAGGCAACACCGCTTCTGATGGTGATTATCAACGCCATCTGCGATCTCATCGATCACAAGCTTTTTGGCGGATAATAAAAAAGCCGGCATCGCCGGCTTTTTTATTACTTCACAACCTTCAGGGTGGGCCTGCCACTTGGACGATCATCCGTCCGCCGGTGGGGCTTCTCGTCTCCACCACCATCCGGATCGGGTGAGCCGGGCTCACTCCCAAAGACCATCCCCTCACCATTCTCCTTGGCATAAATCGCTATCACCGCCTGGAGGGGGATAAAGACCTGCATAGGCACACCGCCAAAGCGGGCACTGAACTCAAGAGCGCCGTTACCAATAACCAGCCCCCGAACAGCACCGGGGCTGATGTTCAGTACGATCTGACCATTAGCAACGTGCTCAGTCGGCACCTGCACCCCCTGAACACCAGCGTCGACCACAATATACGGCGTACAGTCATTATCCAGTATCCACTCGTTCAGCGAACGCACCAGATAGGGGCGACTGGATGTCATGGCAATAGTCATCTCGGACACAGCGAAACTCCTGCGCAGAAATACGGGTACTGAAAATCAGCTACGAATATCTTCTTCCAGATCGGACAAGCTTGCCTTGAAACCTTCTCTGGCAAAAATGCTCTCCATGTATTTCTGCAACGGCTTCGCCTGCTTCTCGTTCAACTCAATACCCAAGGCGGGCAAACGCCAGAGAATCGGAGCGATGCAGCAATCCACAATGGTGAACTCTTCAGACAGGAAGAACGGCATCTCTGCGAACAGCGGCGCCGTCGCCAGAAGACTCTCTTTGAGCTCCTTACGAGCAGCATCGCTGGCCTTACCACCTGGTTGAGCAAGAATCTGATCAACCAGCCCACACCAGTCTTTCTGAATCCGATGAATCATCAGCCGGCTATTGGCGCGAGCAACCGGGTAGACCGGCAGCAATGGCGGATGAGGAAAACGCTCATCCAGATACTCCATCATGATGTTTGGCTCGTACAGAACCAGATCCCGATCTACCAGCGTCGGCAGGGCGTTGTACGGGTTCAGGTCCGCCAACTCTGTCGGCGGATTGTCCGGATCTACATCCACGATATCAACGGTGACACCTTTCTCAGCCAGAACAATACGCACACGATGGCTGTAGTGACTGGCAGGATCCGAAAAGAATGTCATTGATGACCGCTTGGTCACAACGCCCATATAGCTACCTCACGATTCTGAAAAATCGAAACAATGCAAAACGCAAAAATCCAGCGAGCCTCAAAGACTCGCTGGAATCAAGGACACGGGATTATACCCTAAATCTTAGTGTACGTCTTTCCAGTACTCGCGGTTGAGCAAGTACGCGAACACAAAGAAGATGGCCACAAAGATCAGCACGAAAATGCCCAGACGCTCGCGCTCAACCTTGACCGGGTCACCCATGTAAGACATGAAGTTGGTCAGATCCCACATCGCCTGATCAAACTCCGGCCCAGCCATTGAGCCTTCGATCGCATAATCGGGGCACACGTCCGCGTTATTGATGTTGCCACTCAGTGGCTCAACCGACGCATCAACACCAATCTTAGGCTTGACCGCACAAAGACCCTGCATCTCAACCAGAACATGAGGCATACCAACGTTATCAAAAACCACGTTGTTCACACCCAACGGACGGGCCTCATCCTGGTAGAAGCCACGCAGGTAGGAATAGACCCAGGACTCTCCACGCAGACGGGTCTCCAGAGTCAGGTCTGGTGGCGGAGCACCAAACCAGCCTGCAGCCATATCCTTGCTCATGGAGATCTTCATCAGCTCACCAATTTTGGCGCCGGTGAAAATCAGGTTTTCCTCGTAGAGGTCAACCGGAATCTCCAGATCATCTGCCACCCGCTTGTAACGAGCGTACTCCATGGAATGACACCCCATGCAGTAGTTGGTGAACAGAGCAGCACCGCGCTGCAGCGATTCCTTATTGGTGTGATCGGGCTCCATCGCGTCGAGAGGAACCGCGGCACCGGCCGCCAGCCCGAGGGCCGGCAGGAGCGCAAAAACGAGACCAAAAATCAGCTTTCTCATTATCCTGTCACCCTCTCTGGTACTGGCTTGGTTTTCTCCATGCGCGTGTAGAACGGCATGAGAATAAAGTACAGGAAGTACAGCACGGTCAGGATCTGGGCTACGGTCGTACGCCCTTCAGTGGCCGGCACGATGCCAAGATAACCAAGGATAATGAAGCTGACCGCGAAGATTGCCAGTGCAATTTTGCTCAACCAGCCCTTATAGCGGATGGAGCGGACCGGGCTACGGTCCAGCCAGGGCAGCACGAACAGGATTGCGATTGCACCACCCATGACCACAACACCCCAGAACTTCGCCGGCAAGCCGAGGAAGTCGACAGTAACAGCCCGCAGCATCGCGTAGAACGGCGTGAAGTACCAGACAGGCGCAATATGAGCCGGCGTCTTCAGTGCGTTGGCTGGTTCAAAGTTCGGCTTTTCAAGGAACAGACCACCCATTTCCGGGAAGAAGAACACCACAATGAAGAAGATGAAGAAGAAGACACCTACACCCAGCAGATCGTGCACCGTGTAGTACGGGTGGAACGGAATTCCGTCTTTGGGAATGCCATTTTCATCCTTGTTCTTCTTGATTTCGATACCGTCAGGGTTGTTTGAACCAACCTCGTGCAACGCCAGGATGTGCAACACGACCAGACCAAGCAGAACGATCGGCAGTGCCACTACGTGCAGAGCAAAGAAACGGTTCAGAGTAATCCCGGAGATCAGGTAATCACCACGAATCCAGAGAGACAGATCTTCACCAATCACCGGAATGGCACCAAACAGGTTAACGATAACCTGAGCGCCCCAATAGGACATCTGACCCCATGGCAGCAAGTAACCCATGAATGCTTCGGCCATGAGCACCAGATAAATCAGCATGCCGAAGATCCAGATAAGCTCACGCGGCTTCTGGTACGAACCGTACATCAAGCCACGGAACATATGCAGATAGACCACCACAAAGAATGCGGAGGCACCCGTAGAATGCAGGTAACGCAATAGCCAGCCCCACTCGACATCCCGCATGATGTACTCAACGGACGCGAATGCCCCTTCGGCCGAAGGGTTGTAGCTCATCGTCAACCAGATACCGGTAACCAACTGGTTAACCAGCACCAACATCGCCAGTGAACCAAAGAAGTACCAGACGTTGAAGTTCTTGGGAGCGTAATACTTTGCCAGATGCTTGTTCCAGGCTTCGACGATTGGCAGACGCTCATCTACCCAATTAATCAGTTTCTGCATCACGCTGCCTCCGGATCAAGACCAATAGTCATGGTCGCATCGTTGTCAAACCGGTACGGCGGAACCTCAAGGTTCAGCGGCGCTGGCTGACCGGCAAATACCCGGCCGGACAAGTCAAACTTGGAGCCATGGCACGGGCAGAACAGGCCACCAAGCCACTCGTCACCCAAGTCTGCAGGTGCCACTTCCGGCCGATAGGTCGGAACACACCCAAGGTGAGTACAGATACCCACCAAAACAATAAACTCGGGCTTCAGGGAACGGAATGTACCGCTGATGTACTCCGGCTGCTGGCTTGCTGCCGTAGACTCAGGGTCTTTTACACGAGGAGTCAGCTTCTCGATATTCTCAAGCATTTCGTCGTTTCGCCGGATAATCCACACCGGCTTACCACGCCACTCGACTGTTATCTGCTGGCCCGGTTCGATCTTGTCGACATTGACGGTTACCGGTGCACCGGCCGCTTCCGCTTTCGCACTGGGATTCCAGGACGCCACGAAAGGAACCGCTGCACCGACGACGCCGACACCACCTACCACGGACGTTGCACCGATCAGAAATCGGCGCCGGCCTTGGCTCACGTCGCCATTACTCATTATGGTTTTCTCCCATCAGGCGAGGCACAGACGCGGAAAAACCGGCACTGCGCTTCGAAAAGGACTTCACAACCCAAAAATATAAGCGCTGAAATGGTAATGAAATTACCCCTCGCTTACAAGCCAGAAAGGTCTGTAGCCGGGCCTATCCCTGCGCCAGATCAAAAATATTTCGAGTGTCCGAACATAAAAAAACCCGGCCAAAAGACCGGGTTTTTCTGAGAATCGACGGAAACGCCGATTAACGCTTGGAGAACTGCGGACGCTTACGCGCTTTGCGCAGACCCACTTTCTTACGCTCAACTTTACGAGCGTCACGGGTAACATAGCCCGCCGCACGCAATGAAGGACGCAGCGCTTCATCGTAATCCATCAGGGCACGGGTCAAACCGTGGCGAATTGCGCCGGCCTGACCACTGATACCACCACCTTTTACGGTGATATTGATATCAAAACGATCTTCTGACTCAGCAACAACCAGCGGCTGACGAACGATCATGCGCAGAGTCTCACGACCGAAGAAATCTTCGATAGTACGACCGTTGATGGAGATATTGCCGCTACCCGGCTTGATAAAGACGCGAGCCGTGGATGATTTGCGGCGACCAGTACCGTAATTTTGTGCTACAGACATATCCGCCTTCCGTTAGATGTCGAGTTCTTTGGGCTGCTGGGCTGCATGAGGATGCTCAGCGCCGGCGTAGACTTTCAGCTTCTTGAACATGGCGCGACCGAGCGGGCCTTTCGGAAGCATGCCTTTGACAGACTTCTGAATAATTTGCTCGGGAGCCTTGTCTACCAGCTTCTCGAAGTTGATGGACTTGATTCCACCCGGAAAGCCGGTGTGACTGTAGTACATCTTTGCAGATGCCTTCTTACCAGTCACCTGAACCTGGCTGGCATTGATCACAACGATGTAGTCGCCAGTGTCCACGTGAGGGGTGTACTCAGGCTTATGCTTGCCCCGCAGACGAAGGGCGATTTCGGTTGACAGACGACCCAGCGTCTTGCCGGCTGCGTCTACAACGTACCAGTCACGTTTTACTGTTTCTGGTTTCGCACTCAGAGTCTTCATTGATTCCGCCTTGAACGCTATATAAGAAACGTTAAAAACCACCACCGGTACATGCAAGGCATCCGGAGGAGGTTCATACCTGTATGTTGCGCCGCCACCATTCGGGGCTGAGATAATGACGTCGCCTTGAAAAGCCAGGGCGCGAAGTATACTCGAAGCCCTAAAAAAATCCAACCCTGCCTGCAGGTGTTTCGTTAATCCCCTACAACGCTGCTGGCGCCAAGGTATCGACGTCCACGCCGTAGAGCCGCGAAACATTCTTCAGAAGCGCATCCGCCAGAGCCTCGACCCGCTCCCCGCGAAGCTGGGACAGCGCGGCCAGAATCGCTGGCAGATGAACCGGGGAATTCTGCCCTCTGGCAACCCCTTGGGGAGCCATATCCGGAGCATCGGTTTCAAGTATCAGCGATTCTCTGGGAAGCCGGGAAAGCGCGTCTCGTGTTTTCCCGGCCCGATCATGAGTAATCACGCCCCCGACCCCGATCAGGCAACCGAGATCCACCAGTTTTCTGGCCTGCTGATAACTACCAGAAAAGCCATGCACCAACGCCGCACCGCTCCAGCCTACCCGTTTCAGGGCAACATAAACCAGATCGTGGGTTTTCACAGAGTGAATGACCAGAGGCAGACCAAACTTCATCGACAACGCAACCTGGGCCTGAAAACACGCCTGCTGCTCCTGCACATTTCCCCTCAGGGCGTCCAGACCACACTCTCCGATCCCGACACAGCTTTTCGGCCGCCTCGACAGGGCCTGCTCCAGGGCGTCAAGATCATCAGCCCGGCACTCATGAGCGAACCAGGGGTGAATCCCCAGGCAGTACCAAAGATCGGATCTCGACTCTGCCAGAGCCGCCACCCTGTCCCAGTTCCTGCGCCGGACCCCGGGGATGACCAGCGCCCGGACGCCCAGCCCCGCAGCCGCCTGCAGGAGCTCATCCCGGTGACCGTCAAAGCACGGAAAATCGAAATGACAGTGGGCATCCACCAGACGCACCGCAACCTCCTTTCGGAAGCGAATCAGTGCTCCCGCGTTTTATGGAACTCGATATCAGGATAGCGCTCCTGAGCAAGATTGAGATTTACCATGGTAGGCGCGATGTACGTTAACCGGTCAGCACCATCCAACGCCACGTTATCCTGATTCTTCCGCTGGAATTCATCCAGCTTACGTTCGTCGGAACATGTGACCCAACGTGCGGTTGCAACGTTTATCGGCTCGTATATCGCCTCAACCTTGTATTCACTCTTCAACCGGGCAACCACAACATCAAACTGCAGGACACCGACGGCACCAACAATCAGATCATTATTCCGAACCGGCCGGAAAACCTGAACCGCACCCTCTTCGGAAAGCTGGATCAGCCCCTTCTGCAACTGCTTGGCTTTGAGCGGGTCCTTAAGACGGATACGGCGGAACAGTTCCGGCGCGAAGTTGGGAATCCCGGTGAACTTCATCGCCTCACCCGCGGTAAAGGTATCCCCCAACTGAATCGTACCGTGGTTATGCAACCCGATGATGTCGCCTGCAAACGCCTCGTCAGCGTGCTCCCGGTCCCCGGCCATGAACGTCAGGGCATCTGAAAAACGCACGTCTTTACCAATGCGCACATGGCGGGCCTTCATACCCTGATTGTAACTGCCAGACACGATGCGCAGAAACGCAATCCGGTCCCGATGCTGGGGGTCCATGTTCGCCTGAATCTTAAACACAAACCCCGAGAACCCTGGCTCTGCCGGCTCAACCGTGCGCACATCGGTCGCCCTCGGCTGGGGCGTGGGTGCCCACTCCACAAGACCATCGAGCATGTGATCTACACCGAAGTTACCAAGCGCCGTGCCGAAGAACACCGGCGTAAGCTCACCCGCAAGGAAAGCGTCCCGATCAAACTCATGTGACGCTCCTTTGACCAGCTCAATTTCATCCCGCAGGTCTGACGCATATGCCCCAATCGCTTCATCAAGTTCAGGATTGTCGAGCCCTTTGACGATGCGCTTTTCCTGAATCGTATGCCCCTGCCCTGACTGATACAGGATCACCTCATCTCTGAGCAGGTGATAAACCCCTTTGAACCCTTTTCCCATACCAATCGGCCAGGTAATCGGCGCACAGGCAATCTTCAGGACATCCTCAACTTCATCCATCAACTCAATGGGGTCACGGGTATCCCTATCCAGCTTGTTCATAAAGGTCAGAATGGGGGTATCACGGAGACGGGTTACTTCCATCAGTTTGATGGTTCGCTCCTCTACACCCTTCGCACTGTCGATGACCATCAGGCAGGAATCAACGGCAGTTAGGGTCCGGTAGGTATCTTCAGAGAAATCTTCATGACCCGGAGTATCCAGCAAGTTGACGAGCTTTCCGCCATAGGGAAACTGCATCACGGAGGTGGTCACGGAAATACCGCGTTCTTTCTCCATCTCCATCCAGTCAGACTTGGCATGCTGGCCGGACTTCTTACCTTTGACGGTACCTGCTTTCTGGAGCGCCTGACCGAACAGCAGAACTTTCTCGGTGATGGTGGTTTTACCAGCATCCGGGTGCGAAATGATCGCAAAAGTGCGGCGCTTGGCCACTTCCAGGGAAAGGTTGGGCATAAACTGTCGTGACCTGAATCAGAATGGGTGAAAGTCCGGCATTATACGGCTTATCAAGGCATCAGGTGAACCGCAGCGCCATGACCCGGGCATCCTCCCGAGAATTGCCATCCGGGTAATAGCCCCGCCTGAGTCCTATTTCGGAAAACCCCTCACTCAGATACAGGGCATTAGCGACAACGTTACTGACCCTGACCTCAAGTATCATCTGCACCATCTGGTCCGCTAAGGCAACGGCCTTCAGATGGCGAAGCAACCATCGGCCAAGGCCCCGGCCCTGTGCATTCGGGCTGACGCAGATATTGAGAAGGTGGGCTTCGTCGACGAGGTAGGCGATGACAGCATAGCCAATCAACTCACCACGTTCATCCTCCACCCCGAAAAGCCTGTAATTGGGCTTGAAACAGTCGAGAAAAGTCGCCTGCGTCCACGGATGGGAGTGCCCAAGCCTTTCAAGCTCCATCAC
This sequence comes from Marinobacter daepoensis DSM 16072, assembly GCF_000421165.1. Taxonomy (GTDB): domain Bacteria; phylum Pseudomonadota; class Gammaproteobacteria; order Pseudomonadales; family Oleiphilaceae; genus Marinobacter; species Marinobacter daepoensis. Next base: position 694,180 of record NZ_ATWI01000008.1, on the reverse strand, counting down.
TGAGAGCAGGTCAGTGCGCTCCAGCGGCCTCACCCTGGCGCGCTGCTCGAAACTCCCTGAACTGGATCGGTGCACAGTCATAGCCCGGCAGACATCCCGCGAATCGCATTCCAAAGACTGCGCTTCGAGGCCGGATCCGAGGCCAGAGAGGCCAGGGTCCCCGGGAAGGCGACATCCGGCGTCCGGCCCAGGCCTCGCTCAAATACCTGAGACAACTGCTCATCCGAGAAGCCCAGAGTAATCACATAGTCGGTCTTCGAGACGTCTTCGAAACAGACCGCCAACGCTGTCATCAGGTCGTCCAGGCTGTTCAGGGTCACCTTCAGGTTATTGAATACCGGCCAACGGAACGGCCCAACCATAGAGGCATCAATCTCACCAACACTGCGGAGAATATTCCTTGCGAGGTTGTCCTGCAGGGAGAAGCTGGCATCTTCGGCAAGATGGCACAGCAGTGAAATCCGGCGCCCTTTCCAGGCGGCGACACACAACCGAGGCACGACCTCTGCTGTCTCCGCCATCGACACCCGCCTGTCGGGTTCCACCGCCGGGAGTTCTGGAGCAGAGACGGGCAATTCCGTATGCAGTGCCGGCTCTGGGGCAGCCACAGGAGATGCCTGCACCTTCCCCCCCATCAGGTCCTGAAGCTGAGCAATCCGGGCACGCCCTCGATCTGCAGACTCCGGGGCTGGCTTTCGGGGAACGGGAAGGCTGTCCGGTTCTGGCTCCCAAGGACTCCCCTCCCCGGGCCCGAAATCATATTCCGGGCTCGGTGCGGCACCTGGCAAACGGTCTCTGGCGTACCACATCCGAATGCCAGCTGCTGCCAGATAAAACTGTCGTTCCGCCTCAGAACCGATCACAAAGCCTCCAGAAACAGAGCTTAGACATCCGCCACCTGAGGATGCTGACGAATCCCGCCACTGGAGATCAGGTTCAGGGCCTCGATGTATGCTTTCGCTGATGCGATGATTATGTCCGTATCTGACCCGACACCATTAACAATACGTCCCCCGCGCTCCAGTCGCACGGTAACCTCACCTTGCGCATCGGTACCACTGGTAATATTATTCACGGAGTAGAGCTGGAGGTTACAGCCAGAGTCCACCAGAGACTCAATCGCCTTGAAAGTGGCATCCACCGGCCCACTCCCTTCAGCCTCGACAGTATGCTCCTTGCCCTCCACCGTCATCGTCAGATGCGCTTTAGGCACAACGCCCGTTTCCGAACAAACCTGCATACAAACTAAGCCAAAACGCCCTTCTTCTTCCTTTTGCCGGGTATCACTGGCAATCGCCTGCAGGTCTTCATCAAAGATCTCATGCTTCAGGTCTGCCAAGGCCTTGAAGCGGGTAAAAGCTTCGTTCAGTTCGCCCTCGGTCTCAAACTGTATGCCCAGCTCCAGTAAACGGGTGCGGAACGCATTACGCCCGGAATGTTTGCCAAGCACCAGACTGTTTGTGTGCCAGCCAACATCCTGGGCTTTCATAATTTCATAGGTTTCCCGGTGCTTGAGTACGCCATCCTGATGAATCCCTGACTCATGAGCGAACGCGTTAGCGCCGACAATCGCCTTATTCGGCTGAACAGGAAAACCGGTAATAGTGGATACCAGCCGGGAAGCAGGAACGATATGCTGAGTATCGATCCGGGTATCCAAGGCGAACAGGTCCTGCCGGGTGCGAACAGCCATCACAATTTCTTCCAGAGAGGCGTTCCCTGCCCGCTCACCAAGGCCATTAATGGTGCACTCGACCTGACGAGCGCCATTCGTTACCGCCGCCAGGGAGTTAGCGACGGCCAGGCCAAGGTCATTGTGGCAATGCACGGAAAAGATTGCTTTGTCGGCATTCGGAATCCGGTTAAGCAATTGATGAATGGTTTCTCCGAACTGCTCCGGAATCGCGTACCCCACGGTATCCGGAATATTGATCGTCCGGGCTCCGGCTTCAATCGCCGCCTCAATGATACGACAGAGAAAATCGAGTTCAGAGCGGCCAGCGTCTTCGCAGGAGAACTCCACATCATCCACGTGACTTCGAGCCCGTTTCACCGCCCGAACAGCCTGTTCAATAACCTCATCAGGCGCCATCTGAAGCTTATGCTTCATATGGATAGGAGACGTCGCGATGAACGTATGAATCCGTGATCTCTCGGCGGGCCGAATGGCCTCCGCCGCCCGATCAATGTCTGTGTCCAGAGCCCGGGCCAGACTGCACACCGTGGATTCTTTGATATTCTCGGCAATGGCTTTTACCGCATCAAAATCACCCTGGCTGGCTATGGCAAACCCGGCTTCGATAACATCAACGCGCAGCTTTTCAAGCACCTTGGCGATACGCAGCTTTTCTGCCTTGTTCATCGTAGCGCCAGGACTTTGTTCGCCATCCCTCAAGGTAGTATCAAAGATGACCAGGTGATCAGTTGCGGCCATTGCAGGGCTCCCATCAGAAAGATTGGTTTGGTTCCGGGCAAGTATATCACTTCCCTGGAAGCACCAATAAAAAAGCCCCGGCATCTAGGATGCTGGGGCTTTCAGTATAAGGCGCCTGACGATGACCTACTCTCACATGGGCAACGCCACACTACCATCGGCGCAGATCTGTTTCACTTCTGAGTTCGGGATGGGATCAGGTGGTTCCAGACCGCTATGGTCGTCAGGCAAAACGGTTGATCACTGGGGGACGAGAAAGAACGTGATGTTGATTTCGTTGCATTATCCGCAATTGTCTTGGGTGTTATATAGTCAAGCCGCACGAGCAATTAGTACCGGTTAGCTCAACGCCTCACAGCGCT
>NZ_ATWI01000008.1:0-691374 GCF_000421165.1 Marinobacter daepoensis DSM 16072 | reverse complement strand
CCCCTCACCGGTATGGAACAGCTTGGTGGCATGGAAGCTGAGCGTGGCGGCATCACCGTGCTTGAGCAGGCTTTCGCCTTTATATTTCACGCCGAAGGCGTGGGCTGCGTCGTAGATGACTTTCAGGTTGTACTTTTGGGCGATGGCGCCGATGGCTTCCACATCGCAAGCGTTGCCGAACACGTGTACTGGCACGATGGCGCGGGTGTTCGGTGTAATGGCTGCTTCGATGGTGGCCGGGTTCAAGCACCAGGTGTGCGGGTCTATGTCGGCAAATACCGGCTGTACGCCGTCCCATTTCAATGAACTGGCTGTGGCTATGAAGCTGAACGGGGTGGTAATGGCTTCTGGCTGTGCGCCAGGGTTTGCGTCGCTTACCCCCAAAGCGCGATAGGCAATTTGCAGCGCAAGCGTGCCACTGGAAACCAGCAGCAGGTTTTCAACGCCCAGATAGTCTTCCAGACGTTTGGTCAGCTCTTGTACCAGTTGGCCGTTGTTGGTTAGCCATTGGCGTTCGTAGATGCCGTCTATGTAGTAGTTAAGCTTTTCACGGCTGGGGAAGTAGGGTTTGGTGACGGGTATCATTGAGCGTCTTCCAGCAAGTCCTGTAGATATTCACCGTAGCCATTTTTTTTGAGCTGATTGGCCTGTTCTTGCAGTTGAATATGGTCCAACCAACCCTGATTAAACGCAATCTCCTCAAGGCAAGCGATTTTGTAGCCTTGACGCTTTTCAATGGTTTCCACAAACTGCGCGGCTTCCAGCAAGCTTTCGTGGGTGCCGGTGTCCAGCCAGGCAAAACCCCGGCCCAGCAGTTCAACGTTCAGATTGCCCTGCTCCAGATAGGCGCGGTTTACGCAGGTGATTTCCAGCTCGCCCCGGTGGCTGGGCTTTACCTGTTTTGCGATGTCTACTATCTGGTTGTCGTAGAAGTACAAGCCGGTGACGGCGTAGTGTGATTTTGGCTTGGCGGGCTTTTCTTCGATGGAGATAGCCTGGTGGTTTTCGTCGAATTCCACTACGCCGAAGCGTTCCGGGTCTTTAACCTGATAGCCGAACACGGTGGCGCCTTTACCGGATTTCGCATTTTCGGCGGCTTGTTTAAGCTTGGGGGTGAAGCCCTGCCCATAAAAGATGTTGTCGCCCAGTACCAGGCATACGCTGTCATCACCGATGAACTTTTCGCCTATGATGAAGGCCTGGGCGAGGCCGTCCGGGCTTGGCTGGATTTCGTAGCTGAGGTTAATGCCAAATTGTTCACCGGAGCCCAGTGCACGCTTGAAGCCAGCCTGATCTTCCGGGGTGGTGATGATGAGGATATCCCGGATGCCCGCGAGCATGAGTACAGAGAGTGGGTAGTAGATCATGGGTTTGTCGTACACTGGCAGGAGTTGCTTGGAAGTGCCAAGTGTTATGGGGTACAGGCGGGTGCCGGAGCCGCCCGCCAGAACGATACCTTTCATATTTTCATTCCCAAACGTTCTCGTTGATAGCTGCCATCTTGAACACGTTTGCACCACTCTAGATTTTCGAGGTACCACCGTACGGTTTTTTGAATTCCGGTTTCGAAGGTTTCTTCGGGGGCCCAGCCGAGCTCTCTCTGGATTTTTCTGGCGTCTATGGCATAGCGCATGTCGTGGCCGGGGCGGTCTTGCACAAAGGTGATGAAGTCCCGGTAGCTGTGTTCCTGCGGACGGAGTTCCTGCAGGATGTCGCAGATGGTGTGTACGACTTCTATGTTCTTTTTTTCGTTGTGACCGCCGATGTTGTAGGTTTCGCCCCCTTTGCCCTCGGTGACGACTTTGTAAAGGGCTCTTGCGTGGTCTTCCACAAACAACCAGTCACGGATCTGGTCGCCTTTGCCGTAGACCGGGAGCGGCTTGCCTTCCAGGGCGTTCAGAATCATCAGCGGGATGAGTTTCTCCGGGAAATGGTAGGGGCCATAGTTGTTGCTGCAGTTGGTGACCAGTACCGGCAGGCCGTATGTGCGCTGCCAAGCGCGCACCAAATGGTCTGAACTGGCTTTGCTGGCGCTGTAAGGGCTGCTCGGGGAGTAGGCGGTTTGTTCGGTAAATAGGTGTTCTTCCGCATTGGGCGTTTCGCCTGGGTGCGGGAGGTCGCCGTACACTTCGTCTGTACTGATGTGATGGAAGCGGAAACTGGCTTTTTTATTACCCTCTAAGGCCTGCCAGTAATGTCGAGTGGCTTCCAGCAGTGTGTAGGTGCCTACGATGTTGGTTTCAATGAACTCCGCCGGGCCGTCTATGGAGCGATCTACGTGACTCTCGGCAGCCAGGTGCATGATGGCGTCTGGCTGATGCTCGCCCAGAACCCGGTCGACTTCGGCACGGTTGCAGATGTCGACGTGTTCGAAACTGTAGCGCTCGCTATCGCTTACCTGGACCAGGCTTTCTAAGTTTCCGGCGTAGGTAAGTTTGTCGAGGTTGACCACTTCATCTTGGGTGCTTTGGATGATGTGGCGGATAACGGCGGAGCCTATGAAGCCAGCGCCCCCAGTAACTAGTAGTTTCATTTTGGTATTTTGCTCAGGTTAAAACGTTGTGATGGAAAGGAGCATACCCATGCCAGGACAGCTAAGTGGGTTTAAAAACGATAACTCCAAGCAGCCGAGACAAACCAATCCTGCTTTTTTCCAGACTCAAACACTATCCGGTCGTTCAACGCTTGCGCTTTGAGCTTTAACCAGCCGCCGACGAATGGCATCCCATAACTTGCATCAAGCAACGCAAACTCCTGTTGAAATGCGGGAACGTTATAGAACACACTCGGATTACTCTTCGCCACTCGGCTTCTGCTATCGGTGTTCAAATCAGCCCACGTCAGCGCAATACTCAGATTGTGGCCGTTAGGAAAAAAATTGTAGGCACCCAAAGTTGCGGCCTCGGCATCACCTTCGAATGTGCTCGCCATGTTGCGACCATAATAGCGGTAGCCGGTTTGGTAAGTACTGTGTTCGTAGGCGATGCTGGGAATGGCGTTGCCAAGAAAGTCGTCAGCGGTGGTGTTTGTATACTCCAGATACCATTGCTGCTGACTCTTGCCAAGACTCGTCGTCCAGTCGGACCCCAGGAGCCACGATTTTCTGGCCGGGAAGGCGCCAGCCTCATCCTCCCCTACCATCTGGCTATAGACGCTCATGCTGCCCTCGCCAACGGGGAAGCCGTAGCGGACATCAATACTTGCGATCTGGTTACCCGGGTCGTTTTCTTCCAGCTGGCCGTTATCTTTGCCAATTATCGCGTTCCAGATGGTGCTCGCGTTCTCCGGTCTGCCATCTCCGCCAAACATGATGGCCCTGGAGAGGCCAATATCCAAACCTTGCACTGGCCGGAAAGTGGCCCGCATCCCAATCAGTTTAGCGTTCGGCACTGCTCGTTCTTTCTCGTACTGGCCGGCGAACACTGTGAACTGCCAGGGGCCTATCCAACTCAGCCATTTGCTTTCAAAAGGCTTGGCATCTTTCCGGTTAAGCCACGCAGTAGGCATGGGCCTGGCATTGGTAGAGAGGATCAGGCTGTTGCTCCAGCCCGGGCCCCACCATCGCTCTATGGCACCGGCACCCAGCACCCAGTTTGCGGCAGTGCCAGCCAGGTAGCTGCCGTCCAGCCTTATGTTTTCGTCGTCTTCCGGGTCTATGGCGTAGGTAAAACTGGCGCGGGCGGCCCAGTTTTGGGCTTGCAGTTCTACTCTTGCGGTGGCTTCACCGGCTTCCCTCGGGCCGCCATCAAAACCACGAATAAACGGAGTCTCTGTAGTGCCCGCCAAGGTGATATCGTTACGCATACCACCAGCCGCCTGGTAGTTTTGCTCGAAGGCCAGGTAGGCATTGGCACTGTTTACGTTTGCGTCGGTGTGAGCACTACCCTGATCTTTCAAACCGGTGTCTATAGTGGCCCACATTATGGGCCAGGTCGTGACAGTACGGTTGAGGTGGCCCCGGTCTGCCAGCTGTTGCACAGCATGCCTGGCCCTGGGGTCACCTGGCTCCAACCAGGGCGCCGCCGTTGCCTGCCCCACCACTGCCGTGGCCAGGATTGAAACAGCAAGCCCTTGAACACTGATCAAGCAGTTCTTCCGTAAGCCTGTCACGCTTTGTCTGCCTTGTATTCGTAGTTGTAGTATCCGTATCCGCCGTACCCGTATGCAGAGGCTTTCTTTACGACACCGTTGAGTATGACGCCCTTCACCGAGATGTCGTTTTGTTCAAACCGCCGCTTGGTTAGCTCGATCTCTTTGATCGGGTTCAAGCCAAACCGCGTGACCAGCATGGTTGTGCCTGCATGGCGCCCCACCACAGCGGCATCGGTTACCGCGAGAATGGGCGGTGTATCTACAATCACGAGGTCGTAATCCGGCGCCACTTTTTCCAGCAACTCCTCAAAGCGCTTGCTCATCAGAAGTTCTGACGGATTAGGGGGCACTGGGCCCCGGGGCATAAAACTGAGCATGCCCGACATATCGGAACAATGAATTGCTTCGCTTAGGCTGCATTGGCCAGAAAGAACACCGGAAAGACCATTCTCGTTGGAAACTCTAAAAATTTCATGGCTGAACCCCTTCCGCATATCCGCATCAATGAGCAACACTTTCTGATCAGCCAAGGCCATGATCGCGGCCAGATTAGTAGACACAAAGGTTTTACCTACACCTGGGCTGGGGCCGGAGATCATCAATATATTATTTTTGGCATCCATCATGCCGAAATGGAGACTGGTACGCAGGCTGCGTAAAGACTCAATCGCCAAATCTGCCGGGTTTTCGATCGCCAGCAAGTTCACAAGATTGGGCGTGCCTTTTTTGCGTTTTTTTCTGTCCAGAATGTCGTGCTGCGTTTTGGAATACGGAATGCCCGCGTATACCGGCAAGCCAATGCGCTCAATCTCATCCGGGTTTTCCACACCGCGGTTAACGGCTGCGCGCACCAGCACCACGCCCACCCCGATCATGCCACCAAGAAAAAATGCAACGGCTACAATCAGTGATCTCTTGGGGCGAACCGGCGCATTGATGTTCACCGCCGCTTCATCCAGAACCCGCACGTTGCCGACCGTTCCGGCCCGTGCGATATCCAGCTGCTGGATGTTTGAGAGCATTTGCAGATAGATTTCGTTGCCAACCTCTACGTCGCGACGCAGCCGCACCAGCTTTTGCTGGGTTTCCGGAAGATTACCAATACGCTGATCCAGTTCCGCCCGTCGTGCCTTAAGCTCCTGCATTTGGGATGCCCAAGCCCGGTAACGGGGGTGAGAATCCCGAAAGCGCTGTTCAATTTCAGCCCGTTGGATTTCCAACTCGGAAATTCGGCGCTCCAGGTCCACTACCTGGTCCAGAATGGCTTCACCTTCTGCCGTAATATCAATAGTTACGGCGTCCACTTGGTATTCATTCAATTTGCGCTCGGCTTCTTCCAGCTCTTGCTTTACCTCAGGCAGTTTTTGGCGAAGGAACTCAAGAGACTTGGAGGCCTCGGCGCTGCTACGCTCAACGTTCTGTCGAACGTAGTGCTTGCCCACCTCATCCAGAATGCGCTCCGCCAGGCGGTAGTTTTTATGTTCGTAGCTGATGGCAACGATGCCGGAGTTCCTGCTTCGTTCCGAAGCGCTCATGCGTGCCTGAAGATCGGCGATGGCACTAAACCGGCGCAGTTTTTTAACGTGGAACCAGGTACCGGGGCGGGCGATGAGTTCTGTGACCATCAACCCGTAACCGTTGGCGTCTTCCGGCTCATTCACACCGCCTTCAAGCAACAGATTGCCGGGAGCCACTTCGTATTCATACAACGCCCAGCCGCTTTCTGTCGCCTCAAGCACCAGGGGGCGCCCTTCCGCGCCTTCTGGCACGCTTAAGCGTGACATGGTGAGGCTTTCCCCACCCCATGCGTAATGGTCACCCATCAGCGGCTCGGCCAACTCGCCGCTGGCGCCCTGAAAACGCTGAGCCATGGCCTCGCCGATCACGGGGAAATAATTTGGGCTAACCTGGATATCCAGCTGGAGGGAGTCCACCACGTTACCCAACACACGGCGGCTCTTGATGATTTCGATTTCGGTGGTGGCGCTGGACTCCGAGGCAAAAAGCTCTGAAACCCCCTCCATCCCTGGCAACCCACCCTTATTGCTTTCAATCTGAATCAAAGCATTAGCTTGGTATACCGGCACCTGAATCAGCGCGTAAAACACACCTATCAAGGTAATCAAAACAGTAATGGCGGCAATCAACCATCGGCCATCCCATAGGCTGCCCAATAAAGCCATCAGGTCGATTTCATCGTTGTCCGGTTGCTGCGGCGGGTTTTTGTCAGTCATTGAAAGTTATTTATCCAGGTATTTAAGCCAGGCTTCAGACGCCTGGTCGATCAATTTATACGCGTGCTCAAACGCCGGGCGTTGTTGTTTGTAGGGATCTGGCACATCCTTGTCACCAATCCATTTACCCATCAGAAAAGCTTTGCCTCGAATTTGAGGCGCTGTTTGGTACAACTGCTTCAGGTGCCCCCTTTCCATAGCAAGAACTATGTCGGCGTTAGCCAAAAGAGCTTCCGTCGTTTGCCTGGCCTTGTGCTCGGACGCATCCATGCCATGCTCTTGCAGCAATTCGAGAGCAGTTTCATCTGCAGGCTTTCCGACAAGGGCCGAAATCCCAGCAGACTCAATGACGACTCCAGGCCGATGCGCCAGCTTTTGGCGCAACAGATACTCCCCCATGGGGCTGCGGCAAATATTCCCCACACAAACCACGAGAATACGGTTAAACATAGCCATTAGTTTGTGTCCGTTACTTCGTCTTCTGCTCGCGCGAAGAAGTATATCGCCTGTGCTGTGGGAACAATTTGGGCAATCAGACGATTCCAGCGCGCAATGGGAGCAGCGGTTACATATACAATGTCTCTGGGTTGGAGGAAAAACTGATCAGCCAAGACCAGAGCGGTGGCATTACGGGCGTTCAGCTGATACACGTTTGCCACCTTGTTACTACCTTCAGGCGCCCGGCGCACTACAAACACGCCACTGGCATCGGCTGTTGCTTGTGCAAACCCACCCGCTTCGGTAAGAGCATCGGCCAGGGAGATATCGCTACGACCAAAATTAATGCTTTGAGGGTCTACCACTTCGCCCAACACAAACACCTTGGCAGCATCGTTGCGGGCTACATGAACAATGTCGTTAGGCCGGAGCACAACATTTTCTTTGATATTGCCTTTCTGATACAGCTCTCTTAAGGAAAACTGGTGCGTTTTATCACCCCGCGTAAGCGTTACGTTAGTCCAGTCTGCGACCTCAGTCAGGCCACCGGCCTGGCTTACAGCTTCCAACAACGTTAAAGGGACGTTGGTAATCGACTGTGTACCAGGCGTTTTAACTTCGCCCGTTACGTACACCCGCTTGGAACGAAAGCCAGCCACGGTAACATCCACCTGGGGAGATTCTATGTATTCCGCGAGCCGCTCACGGAGGATGTCGCGAATTTCTGTTACTTTCAGGCCCGCAACTTTCACTCTGCCCACATAAGGGTAAAAAATTGTGCCGTCACTATGAACCCAGTTGCCAGCCTCTGTTGGCGTACGCATTGAGCCAGCAGGAATGGTCAGCTCCGGGTGATCCCACACTGTTATGTTGAGGATATCCCCCGCATTTACCACGTAGTCGTAGGATTCAATTTCTTTCTCAAGATCCGCATTTTGGGCGGGAACCGCCGCCGATTTTCCTTTCATCGTCCTGATGAGCCTGGGCGTGATGGAGTAAATATCTACCTGGGACTCAAGATCCAACGCTTCCTCTTGCTTGCCTCCGCTCTCTTCGCTGAACCATTTTGAGGTGCCGGAAGGAATGTGCGAGCCAGGAATTGCGGCACAACCGCCAAGAAAAACCATTACAACAGCGGCGAGCAGTTGTTTCATGTTAAAGACCAGACCTTGAAAGAAGATGTTATTTTGAACCGCAAATGATGCGCATCTAAAAGCAATTTGGCAACCGCTCTTTCAGGCACGCTACCGCCCCACCGACCAGGGCCCAGTGCTTTGCGGTCATTAAAATCAGTTTTCTTAAGACAGAGGATCAGCCGCTACAGCGGGAGGGAGTTCCCAACGGAGTCCTTGTCAGGGTTAATTTGCTGTATTTCAGAATTGTGACGATTGTACGCGACACCGCATGACAATCAAGTTACAACACCGACGCTATTCGGCCACAGATATGATACACATAAAAAGACGATATATATTACCCTATCCGATAGTCGATCATATATTCGGCCCGCCTCAATTTTTACAAGATTTAACCGGCCTGCCACCCCACCGCAGACTGAAAACGGGCAAAAAAAAGCCCGCGACGGGATGGCGGGCAAGGTTGTGCACACGACTTTAGCCTCTTGAGCAACTTCGAGAGGGCGAGCGCGCCACTCAAATCAGAGACTTGGTGGCAGACAGCGCCCTGACCCAACCGGAGTCGAATGGTCAAAGCAAGCCGAACCACATAAGTTATGCTATACGATAATAAATATAAATCAAGGAAATATTAAAAGTCCTGAGCAAATCCAGATCACTAATGACCAAAGTCACCACAGAAACCTATCAGACAAAGCCGCCCGAGCAACCTTGCCTGACAACTCGCGATCTCAGTTCCAGAGCCCCAGGTGCTCCATCGTTTCTATCGTTATCGCACCGGAGGCGAGCCCGTTTTCTATCTGATACAGGGTCAGAGCATCAATGGTGTTCGGCCCCGGCAACCCATCCAACTCGCCAGTGGAGTAGCCGAGCCCGACAAGGCGGGTTTGAATTTCGCGAACCATATCCCGCGTCAGCTTGTGGTCACACACGGCTTGGCGCGCAACAATTCGTGGGCGACCATCGTACCTCCGGACATTCACATTCACGGTTTCGGCCGGTATTTCCCGCTGCTTTGTCTGGGCAGGCTCTACAAGTTCAGCAACCTCAAGGGTGTCAATCTCATCGTCCACCTTAACGGGCACAACCTGAGCCGGCTTGTCGATCACCTTACGGGTAACCGTTTTGTACTCTGCCGGAATAACCTCGGTGCGTGTGGTCTCGGGCTTGACCAGGCGGGTAACGGTCACCGTCTTGGTGCGCGCAGGAATTTCCCTGGCACAGAAGCCAAGCACAGCGGAGGATGCACCATAGGCGGCAGCTCCAGACGTACGACAAGGCTCCAGCTCGGTTCTGGCTGGCTCAAGCACAACCTCTTCCTGAACCTCTTCATACTGAGCAGGCTCAACAACCAATCGAGTCGTTTCCGGTTTCACCAGCACGCGCTCTTCAATTTCTTTATAGGTCGCGGGCTCCACCCGGAAGGTCTTCGTTCCTTCCCGGGTAACCACCTGCTTGAACCCCCGCCTGAACTCTGCGGGAGTCACATCCAGGCGAACTTCAGAATCCCGGACCCGGACAGTAACACTGTCATCAACGGGCCGGGGCTGTATCTGGGCGTATACCCAGCATTCACCAGGTTTGATTTCCAAACCGACGTCTGTACTCTGAGCGCCGGTCCCATTTAACGCAGGTATCGGTGTTCCCACACTCTCCTCTGCCCCCGTTGGCGAGGCAGGCGTTTTTTGTTCAGCGGCCTCGGCCTCACCCGTTTTCGCGACAGCAACCTCAGTCCGGACACCCGGCTCCGCCTCGGCGGCAACGCCTACCTTCACCGTTTCGGATGATGCAGAGGCTTCTTCGCTCGCCGGAGCAGCCCCTCCCCCAACTTCATAGGCGTACACACCGCTTACAGTCGAAGCGGATGGCTGTTCCTGAATGGCACAACCAGAAAACGACACAAATGCTGATGCGATTAGCGCGAGCCTGAAGGCTCGCAGATCCGGGTTAGCCATCCGATTCCTCATTGGCGCTTGATAACTTTTGGCAGATAGGGCGGCGAAACATTTACCGCACACCCCTATACCAACAACAAAGTGCCACAAGTATACCCGATCCATACTCCGGCGCGAGGATCGGAGGCTCATCCGAGCCCCAATATTCAAGCCTTTCTCTATGCTCATAAATCCACCAACCCCGCTTCCCTGTTAGTCCGGGACCCTTCACGCGTACACTCCCGGCACAATACACCTTGTTATCGTATAACAACAACTATACCATTCATTACGCAAAGTAACGATTCACTCAACTTCCTCCAATTCCCCGGGGAGCAACGTCTACTACGGAGCCTGCGCCATGCTGAAGACTACCCAGCCAACTGCCGACCAGAGCACACATTGCCCGGCATTACGCGGCAGACCCACCGACAACGGAAGCAGCCATCGCTCGGCAGTCCCAGGCGCCATTCAGGAGCCGGATACGCTTTACCTGATAAGACCTGCCGACCGCCTTCGAATGCTCGTGGAACACGGTTCCCTTTTCGGGCTGGAGCCCGTTTTCACGACAGCCGACCTGAAACCCTGGTTCACAGACATGTCGGATGCGGCCATGCGGGTGATGGTGAACCGGCAGTGCGCAAAGGCAGATGTTATTCTCTCGGTGTGCCATGGGGTTTATCAATCCGCCCGGCTCTCTTGGAATTCACACCAGATTCTCATAGCGGCTGCCAGGAAGCTGCGAGGCACCACGAACTTCTACCTCACCATGCACGGCGTTCAGCCAGCCCCTTTTAGAGCCGATAAGCGTACCTTTCTTGTCTGCCTTACCTCGGGCCGGGATGCCGTACTCAAGTCCAGACAACACGGAATTATCGTACTCAAGCACACGGCCCTTCCGATCGGGGAACTTCGGAGCCTGTTAACCTGGGACGAATCTCTTCGGTGCCTGAAAGCTCCCGACGCGCTGGCCACAACCGATTACTTGAGACATAGATCCGGCCTGAAATCGATGCTGAAAAATGCAGGCCTTGGGGAGGACTTTCCAGAACTGATGCAGAATAGCGGCCACTGAGCGTGGCCCTGAAGAAAGGAACAGGCGAGTGAGCGCTGAGGCCGCTCAGCTGATTTTGGTGGAAAGCTTCAGGCGCTTTCGCTGAACGCCTTCTTCCTGCCGCTGCTTTCCATCTCTCTCAACCAGCATGTCGGCACTGAATTCCGAAAGCGCTAATGAGCCCCGGCAAAAGTCTGCCAGCGCAGCCTTCAAGCCAGAAGGCATGGCCACGTCTCCAACATTGCCTCTGGACCTTAACGCCGCACCATCAAGAAGGTACACCTCAAATCCTTTCTCGGCCAGGGCTTCAACTTCCCCCCGGTACTGCGTTTGATAATCTTGGCGCATAATGAACTCCGGTATGCATAAAACCGTAGTGATACCTTTATCCGGCATCGGCCATATCGTTAACCATGGCCATATAATTCTCGTAGTACTTGACCGGCGTAATCCATTCGCGCCTGACAAGGCCATCTTCCATCCTGGCTTTTTCGCGAAGGCAGGAAATCAGAATATACCCGTACGTCTGGTAAAAATGCCTGAGTTCCCGAGCCTGTCGATCCTCCAATGAAGAGTCCCAGTCTGCGTAAATCACATACTCTTCATCATCCAGATCAAAGGCGACCATTTGCGGCGAGTTGGCCCCGAAGGATTCGTTCAGGAACACCACGTTTTCGGGTTCGCCTCCATCACAGGGAAGGCCATAGAGAAACCAGACAACGTTGGCAACGTCACCGTTCCGGTCCCTCTGGATACCAACCGTGCCATCCAGTACTACAGACATGCTCCCTCCCCGAAGGCGCCTTCCGCCCGACGTTGTATTGCTTCGAGGTAGTCATCCATTTCAGTCTGGCTGGCAAACACTGTCAGATCCGGCATTACCTTGACGATTTCAAAAACCTTCCTGACCCCTTTACTCATCTGCGTAACACTGACCTGACCGCCACGGGATTTCATTAACTTTAAGGTTTTGAAAATCACCCGTAGCCCTGCGGAACTGATAAACGTAACACCTGCCATATTGAAGGCCACAACCTTGGTAGACGGCCCGATGATGCGGTTCAGCCGCTCATCCAACTGAGGCGCCGTATCGCTGTCCAACGAACCCTGCAACGCGAGGCTGACAGCTTCATTTGCATTGATTTTTTCGACGATATTCAGAGACATGGGTCATCTTCCTTGGGAATTCCGATGGTACCGACTTCAACGTTTAATGTGTTCATTCCGTTACGGTAGGTGTAATCGATTTTGTCACTCAACTCGGATATCAGGCTTAAACCAAGCCCTCCGATGGAACGGTCCTCAATCGGCAGAGGCTCTACTTCATCAGCCCCCGTCGGATCAAAACGCTCACCTTTATATTGAAAACAGAGACAGATCACACCGCTTCGATAGGCGACCGTCAGCCGCCAACTCACGCTATGCTTATCCGGCGCCACATGCTCACGCATGTTCGAATGAAACTCGTCGATGATTGTACAACAATCGTACATCACATCGCTATCGTGACAGTCGGAAGGCAAACGATTTTTCACAGCCTCAATGATTGAGGCAACACGGTCTTCGGTTGTTATTGTCAGTGTCATGATCCAGCGCCATGATGGTGAACAGTCAGAATCGTAATGTCATCAGATTGCGGCGACGGCCCGATAAACCCGAGGATCTGTTGCCGCAACAACTCAAGCAACCCATCAGATTGAAGCGGTGCCCGGAAGCCAAGACTCAGAAGCCTGTCGCTCCCAAATGCCTCGCGGTTAACATTGAACGCCTCGGTCACACCATCACTGTATAACGCCACTTTTTGCCCCGGCACAATCCGGGACTGACTGACCGGGTAACCAGTGTTCTCGTAGAGCCCCAGGGGCGGGCCGGATTCAACATGCATAAATTCCGGCGCGGCAATGCCTTTTATGCTCAACGGCGCATCATGGCCCGCGTTGAGCCAGCTCACCTGTCCGGTGGTCAGATCGATCGTGCAGAGGATCATGGTCACAAACATGCAGCTGTCATTCGCACGACAGAGCTCTGCATTGAGAGCTTCCGCAATCGCTTTCAGATCACCATCGTGCATCCTTACCAACAGGTTGAGCAGGCTGACGGTCTTCGCCATAAACAACGCGGCCGGAGCCCCCTTATCCGATACATCGCCTACCGCGACCACCGCTTTTCCGGTGGGCAGCCGGATGAACTCGTACAGGTCGCCCCCCACTGCCTTCGCCGGCTTAAGCCAGGCATCAATCGTCCAGTTCCGGTACGTCTCTTTGAAATGCCCGGCCCCCGGTACCATCGACATCTGAATAGAGCGCGCGACGGACAACTCTCCTTCAAGTTTACGGCGTTCGCTCTGCTCAGCTTCCATCGCGCGCGACAGCGACTGGACCAGACGACGGTTGAGCAATACCGTACGAACCATCGTCGCTATCACCTGAAGGTGTTCGATCACCTCCTGAGCAATAAAAACGAACTGGGATTGCACAGTAATCAGGCCGAGCCTTCTTCCGCTCTGCTCTATATCGTCAACAGGAATAACCAGAACCGGCTTCCCTTCATCATTCAGAACGAGGGAGGCATAGAGGCCATCCTGAACATTAAAGTATTCTGGCTGAGATCCCCGGAAGGCATCACGAACCAGACGTTCATCCACTAGGAAGGTTCCACTGACCGGTTCACGCTCATCCGCCTCTTCCGATCCCCCCACCGCTTTACTGGTTGCAACCAGAAGCGAAAAACCTTCCTGCTCCACACGTTGCTCCCAGACTCCGACGGAACCCAGTTCGTACTGAGCGACGACATTGTGGAGCACAGACCGCAAGCGCGTTTCAAACTCAGGCCCCGGTGGCAGGTTCACAAGATCAACGCCCAGCTGTCGGATAAAACGCTCACTGGAGGCGGCGGCTTCCAGATTCTGCCTCCATCCCAGCCGCTCAATGGCAAGCCCGGCCAGCGACACAACAGAGGCCATGTCTTCCAGCGCCCCGTCATCGGACTTTCCGGGCACAGGGCTGAACGCCGAGAATACGCCAAGCAATTCGCCTTGATGATTCAGGATAGGCTCAGACCAGACGGAGTTCACACCCAGCGCCTCCGCCACGGCCGCGCCACCCTGCCAACGATGATCGGCTCGAATGGATTCGCAGATAATACGTTTTCGCGTGTAGGCCGCCGTGCCAATGGATGTGGCCGCGTAACTCGCAGAAATGACAGGAAGGTGCGCCCGCAGCTCTTTGGCGAAGCGCGACGTTCCCATGGGGATCAGGTGGTCTCTTTGCTGATCAAATAACGAGATCTGGCAACGAGTGTCTTTAAGTCTTATTTCGGTCAGCTTGCAGAGGCTGTCGAAGATGCCCTCCAGCCCATTGCCCGCCGTGATGTCGGTCAGCACCCGGTTTCTCATGCTGTCCGCCAACCGATCCATCCGGTATTGGTGGATATTGCCCGCACTGAGCATTCGGGCAGCCTTGCCCTCAAAAACCGTATTGCCAACAAAACAATCGGTCCAGACCCCTTGCCGGTCCGGACCGCAGAACAACCAGTCTTTCCGCTGTGACCCGCTGGTTTTCAGCTGGTCCATCCAGCGTTCGAAATCCAGAAGGGAAAAGGGTTCTGGCTGCCAGGCATCGGGCCTCATCATTATCTGATCAGACAAGGCCTCTGTGCTGTCACAACCGAACAGTTCCAGTGCTTGCTGGTTTGCAAACAGGAGCTTCAGGCTGTGCCGGTCGAAAACCAGCACGATCGCGGCCCCTTGGTTCAACATGGATCGTGTGTCAGAAACAGACGAGCGAAGACGACGCTGGGCCTCCTCCAGGGCTTTGGTCAATGCACGAAAGCGCCCGGCGGTTCTGGAACGGTCTCTCAGGGCCACAAGGTACATAAGTACCAAGAAAACGATCAGAGCAAACAGCATAATTGTTTCTGATTCTTCAATAATCCCCGGCAACAACCTGACTCCCTATAACGACCCGAATGCTGAAGAGCAAGGCGATTCTAAAAGGCAATTCGATCAGTTACCACGAAACTCCACATTTTCAATCAGCTGTGTACTCAATTGGTCCGCTCCCACGACCGTTACTTCAAGGCCGGCCAGATCGACCCCCAGCAACATCAGGAGCGGCGAGACAATGCCTTTAAGCAGCACGGTTGTCACAATATCCAGCAGCGATTGAATGATTGGCGTCAGCACACTCAGAATCAGATCAACCACCCCGGAAATAACATCGGCCAGCCCGCCATCACCACAGCTAAGTGACAGGTTATCGAACTGCACATTCAACCCCTCAATCCAGGTTGGGCCACCACCTTCGAAAGCCACCCGGCACTGACCGCCATCACAATGCAGCCCATAGTCGTAGACCGCCTGGGGTTTCTCACTGGTTGGAAGCGACACGCCAAGGTCGGCATTCAGGCAGAGGCCCAGCACGGGGTAATCCAGCAGATGGAGTTTGAGTATGGTTGCTTTAAGAGGCTCCCGGTCAACAAGACCGTTAAACGGGTTGATTGTCCCGGTTTCAACATTCGCAATGCTTCCGGCAACAATCACGTCGAGGTCCACTTCATTGTCCCGGCCTCTGGCACAGTTCGCACCGACCAGCTCCGCGGTGCCGCCACCAACCTGAACCACCAGAGGCACGCGAATATCATCCAGAATCTGAAGGTCCAGCAACCCGAGCGACAACCCCTTAATGATTTTACCAATCTCACCCGTGACCAGCTGCAGATCTGCCGCGACTTCCAATGAAATGTCGGAGGCCCGCATCTGAGTCAGCCATTGCCCATCTTCTCCCTGACGAGCAGGCCCGATGACGACCTGCGCCGGGTTCGCCACCCCCAGTTTCAGGGTAAGATCGAGGTCTGCCAGAAACTCCAGACCACTCAGCAGCGTGGAGAGAACCGGCGACTCGTTGGTATCCAACTCCAAGGAGACCAACCCGTCACCGGTCTGATTCAAGGCACTGACACTGTTCAACACCACGCTGATCAGGAAATCGTAAAGCGGGAACTCCGCATTGGTGGCAGCCGAGCTCTCGCCCACTACTTTCAGTACCGCGGAGGTATCCAGCCCACTTATACCAAGCGCTCCGGTCAATCCGTCGACAAGCTCCCCTACAGGCGTTGTCACTCCCCCAACCAGAGTCGTGACTCCCTCAAGAACCTGAACCAACGGCGTATCCAAAAGCGAAACAACGTCTTTGATGCCCAGTACAGACAGCAAATCCCCAACGCCCACCAACGTATTCTGCAGGCTCGCCAGATCCGTCGGGTCCAGACTGTAATTGCTTTGTCCAAGCACCAGCCCCAGCAGGTTTCCAAGCAGGCCGTTCTGCACCTTCAGGGTTGAGGCATTGGCACTCATCACGGCATAGAGTTCTTTTCGAGCCGCCGCATTTACACTGATATCCATCGGCGGAACCAGAGAGCTCGGCAAGAGGGACGAGATGGGTTCAGACCGGGTATACCGAACGACAGCGGCATTCGTCTGGCGAATCTGGGCCTGCGCTTTCGGCGTAAATTCTAGAACCCGGGTATCATCCGTGCTGGGGTCAAGCACCCCGGCGAAAACCTCTAACTCGCTGGCGTCACCATCAAAACCTGCCTGGCGTGCAGCAACGAGGGCTCGCGAGCGCATTTCGGCGAAGTCGCCAACACCACAGGCCTGAGCCTCGTCCGCCGCGGCCGTTGCCGCAGCATTTACGATACGCTGCATCTCTGATTTTGCGGCCCGCAACCGAGATGCATCCATCGCCAGCGTGATGACCACGGCAATCGCCACGAACAGGAACGGCGTGATGAAGATCAGAACACCGCGCTGTGGCTTATGCCTAATCACGGGTTGGCTCCGCCAGCGTTTCAGGGATCTTGTGATCAAAACTCTCGGCCAATCGCTTCTGCGTTCTCAGGTAGATCTGAGCGCTGAGCTCCTTACCTCTGACCGGCTGTTTAACCTGAGCATCCAGCGCTTTACGGGCATGAGCCCGCTCGTCCCGCTCAAAACCGGGGCCGCTCAGGGCATCTTCAAGCACATCATTGGCAACGGCAGCCATGGGCAAAGCCAGCATCAAACCAATCAGCGACACGCGAATGATCATACTGCACCCCCTTCAAACCGCTCCGAGAACGCAACACCGCGCTCAACCACCTCCGCGTCGAGCCTCAGCTCCCGCTGAATCCGCTTCAAAGCCGATTCGCCACCATGGAGAAAATACGCTGCCACCATGTTGCGGCCAATGCCGTCTTTCCGGCCCGATAACTCATACGCGGTACGCAGTTCGAAGGCGGCCTGTCCGTAGAAGCCTCCCTGCATAAGCACAATGCCAAAGTCATTGCGTATGTCGGCTGAGGCCGGAGCTCTGGATTTCGCATCAGCCAGCGCCTGAATGCCCTCGGCGAGTTTTCCGGCTTTGACGTACACCACGCCAAGACCGTGATACGCCTCGGAGCTGTCACACGTTTGTGCAACCTGCAAATAGGCCTCTTCGGAATATTCCAGCTGCTCCACCTTACCCAGAAGCTGGGCCCAGCGAAGCCAGTGGTGCTGAGTTTCAAACGGCATGGCTTCGAGACGAGCCAGCGCAGCGTAGTTATCGGAAGATGCCATCATCGCATCAATCGCATCCAGCTCTACCCGGTGCTCCGGGCTAAGAGTGGTTGAACAACTAACCGTAAACTGTTGCCCACTCTCCAGACTCTCCCTGGGGCCCTGAGAGTCACGCTCAGACGTTGTGGCACAACCGGAGATAAACGCTGCCATTGATACTGCCAGAATCGGTAGCCGGAACGACGCCTTGGCTTTCATATATGACTCCTAATAAAACACCAGAATTTCGGTAACGAGGTGATCACCGCTGTAACGCATCCATGATCGAGAGCACAGCAGGCCCGCCGATCAGAATAAAGAGGGCGGGGAGCATGAAAACCATCATGATGATGGTCATTCTTGCGCCTATCCGGTTGGTTTCCTCTTTCAGTTTGCTCCGTTCGTCGTGATGGGCATCAGCAATAATCTGCTCCAGACCACCTGAGACCGCAGAGCCAAGAGAACCCGCCTGCTTCATAATCGTGACGTAGCTTCGCAATACATTCAGATTCTTGTTCCGGCCCATGTCCTCAAGGGCATGACTTCGGTCTGCACCACTCTCCATAACCCGATTGAAGCGCTCAATGCGTTTGATCAGCAGAGGCATCAGCTCCCGCCCCTGGAGCGCAATGAGCTTCAGGGCCCTTTCTGGTGTCAGCCCCGCTTCCATCATCATTCTGGTGAGGTGGCATAGCTCAATAGCCTCACGATTCTGCTGCTTTTCTGCAGTTTTCCCCGCACTACGTATAGAGCGCCGGGGAAGGTAAAAACAGAGCATGAACCCAATCATCGCAATCAATACATCGGCAAACACCGACAAAAGGACGGCGGCGACCATCGGAAGAAGCCAGCAGAACACGAGGTACACCTGTCGGGCCCGTAAAGGTGTTTTACCCGTTGCATCCAAGGCTTCTTCCAGTTCTTTGAAATCCCCTGCCAGGAATTTCTTCTCCACCAGGGCAAACACAAACTCGTTAAGAATCGCCCCTTCCGCATTTTCATCGTTTACCATCTGATGGTGCTGTAACCGAGAGGTGGCCCTCGCCTTGAGCGCCCGGGCGGGGCTCCAGGCGTAGACGGAAACCAGGGAAACAAGCGCACAGATGAGTGCGGCGGCAAACCAGAAATTATCCACGACCAACTCCCCGGATCAGGTTCCAGATCAGCGCAGAGCCCAGTAGCTGAAGAACCCCGGCGATGATCAGCATGGTATGCCCGGTACCGGTGTTCAGCAGGGTTTCTGCGAAGTCCTCGTTCATGAGTACGATGTAGACCGCCATCGCCGGCGGCATCAGTGCAAAGACCATGGCGGTAAACCGGGTTTCAGCCGTGGCTGCCATAAACTCCTGTCGCAACTCCTGCCTGGCCCGGATAGCTTTTGACACCTCCAGCAGGACGGGACGCACCGAGGAACCAAAACGCGCCGAGGTTCTCAGGGCCAGGGCAACCTGGGTAATGGAGGGAATGTTATAGAGGCCGGCAAATCCGTCCAGAATGGGCGTATAGTCCCTCCCCTGGGCAATGGCACTTTTCAGCCGGAAGACCAGCGGGTTAAACACTGGCGAGGCATCACCAAAGGCAATCGCCAGGCTCTGCTCCACCGAGCGCCCGGCCGACAGTGAACGAATCACCGAATCCACAATGACAGGAAGTTCAGCGAATATCTGACGACGCTGTTTCTCGTACATCAGGCGCCAGAGCGTAACGACCCCGGTCGCCAGGAAAAAAACCGCCACCAGCGCCTCGACCCAGCCACGGAACACCACAATGGCAACGACAAATCCGATCATGATGGCCAGCACGCCAGACACCTTTGACGTAGACCAATGGATGCCAGCCCGAACCAGCAGGTGATCCAGTGGCCCGAGATCGATTGCCACCTGAGCGTTTTCGCTCTTCACCACCGGCGGATTAAGCCGTTGGCGAATCTGCTTCCGGAGTCTGACCGCTGCACTGAGCTGCTCCCAAACCAGTTGGAGCAACAGATACAGAATTGCAAGAAACCCGACCAACAGGCTCATCAGCCAGAAAAGCTGCTCACTCATACTAGGCCTCGACTTCTGAAAGCTCTTTTGCGCGGTAGAGCGTTCTGGACAGGTACGGATCGTCCTTGGTTGGTGTCAGGGCAACGATCTCACTCACCAGGCGACGGCCACTGGGCAGGCGGGCCAGCTGAACAATCACATCCAGGGAAGAACTGATCAGTCGCCCTATGGCTCTTTCGCCAGCATCGTAGCCATTCACCGCCAGCAGAGTTTCTATACGGATCAGCGCATCCTTCGAGGTATTCGCGTGGATGGTACTCATCGACCCCTCATGCCCGGTATTCATGGCCTGCAGCAACTCGATGATTTCACCAGACCGAACCTCACCCACAATGACGCGATCCGGGCGCATCCGGAGCGCGTTGATCACCAGCTCCCGGGCACTGATTCGCCCCGAGCCTTCCGCATTGGCCGGCCGGGTTTCCAGGCGGACAATGTGGGGGTGTTCCAGCTGAAGCTCCGCAGAGTCTTCAATGGTCACGATCCGCTCATCTTTGGGAAGGTACTGGCTGAGCATGTTCAGGATGGTGGTTTTACCGGTGCCGGTACCGCCACTGACCAGAAGGTTTCGACGACCCTGAACAATGGATATCAGCAAGTCGAGGCATTCCCGGGTCATGGAGCCACGGTTCACCAGATCGGATGCGGTAAGGTGCTTGTTTGTGAACTTCCGAATGGAGATGGAAGGACCATCCAGCGCGATAGGCGGGATAATCGCATTCACCCGGGATCCATCAGGAAGGCGCGCGTCGACCATCGGGCTGCTTTCATCCAGCCGCCGTCCGAGAGGCGCCAGTACCCTCCGGATGATCCGCATAACGTGCTCGTCGTCGATAAAACGGGTGTGCGCTTTCTGGAGAACGCCAGCCACTTCGACAAAGACACTTCTGGGGCCATTCACCAGAATGTCGTTGATCTGGCCATCGGCCAACAAAGGCTCCAGCGGCCCGTACCCAACGATCTCGTCCATGGTTTCACGGGCCAGCATCGACTGATCAGACGCCGCTAACGGAATGCGGTGGGTATTGATGTATTGCGCAACGTTTACCTGAACAAAGGCATCCAGCTTCGACTTTTCCGTGCGCTCAACCTCGACCCCTTCTTCGTCCAGCCTTTCCACCAGATAGGCGTGCACCTGCCTTTTTAACTGTTGGTACTCTTCATCGATTCGCGTTGCCACGTGGTCTCTCCGTCATCCCAGTTGCTATTTGAACAGCCGCCGTTTTCCCGCTGGCTTGCCAGTGGCGGAGTAATGATTACCCACAAATCGCTGAAGCTGTTTCTGGTACCCGGAGCGTCTCGGCAAGGATGTCAGAGGAATGCCCGCATTGATCGAGTCCAGACGACTCTGCCATTCCATCGGTAAGGTCAGGTCGCAGGTGAGATCCAGCCGTTTCTCGATTTCGCTGACGCTCAGGCTGGCGCGCTTCTCATGGCCATCAATCACAAAGTGAATGTCACATTGCGGGTTGAGAACATCATGGCAGCCCTTAACCAGGTTTTCTGCCTGTTGCACCTGATTAACAACCGGGTGGGACACAACGATCAAGCGTGAGATATCGGCACCCATAATTCTCATCCAGGCCTGGGCCTCCGGAGTTCCGACATGCAGGATTACGTGATCAAAGAGTTCCGCCAGCTGAGACAACGCGATAAACAAATCTGCTGACGCGTCGCCGGTAAGCGCCTCCCGCCCGATGTCGCCAGACAACAGACGAAACCCCGTCGCGTATTCTTCGAGAGCGGTACTGACAAACGAGTGGTCAACCACATCTGTGCGACTGACGAGTTCGTTCAGAGAGATACGATTCAGGCTATCCAGGTAGAAGGTGCGACCGTCGGGCGCGAACGCATCAATAGCCAGCACCGTTCCGGTTGACGGTAGCCGGTTGACTTCATTCGCCAGGTTTTGCGCAAAAAACCGGGTATCGACGACCGGAGAGGCCCCCACAATCATCGTGATGCTCTGATCGTGATACCGGATTTTCGCCGAGTGATTGCGCGGGCCACTACCAGAAAGAGCCTGAAGACGCTCTTTCGCAACTTCGGAATCCGCTGCCATGATCAGGCAATCACGGGCACCAGCCCTCATCACCCTCAACAGCAAGTCCTGAGATACATGGGAAGCAACAGCCACCAGATGGGTATCCGGGTTGGCCTTCTGAATCGCGGAGAACAGCTTTACCGATTTCTCTGGTTCATCATCTGCAACGGCAACCATCACCACGGAAGCGTGGGTGGCCTGAACCAGCCGACTGACTCTTGAAAGATCGGAAGAAGAGACACATTCCAATGCCCACTCGTTGTCGAGTACCCGGTCCAGCCAGACACGGACTCCGATATCATCAGAAACACAAATCAGAGTTTCGTTCATTTTGATTGTCTCCTTACCAGCTCAGGCCACTTTCGAGCGGCTCTGTGCCGTCCCTGGAGTTCATGAACATATCGCCCCATTCGGTGCTTCCGTATTCGTACCGCTTACCAAAATTCGCGGCTTCCTCCGGCAGCTCTTTCTGGGCGCTAACGAAGTGAGGCGTCACCACCATAATCAGCTCTTTTTCATCATTGGCGACGCGGTCAGACCTGAAAAAAGCCCCCAGAATCGGGATATTACCCAAGCCCGGCAGGCGGTCACTGTTATTGAACGTCGACCGGCTGACCAGGCCACTGATGATAAAACTCTCCCCCGGCGCCATGGAGACGGTCGTCTCCGTGCGGCGGATACTGAGCCCGGGAACTGAGACGCCGGACGTGGTCACGCCTGAGGAGAAATCCAGCTCACTCACTTCCGGAGCCACTTTCAGGATGATCTGGTTTTCATCGACAACGGTCGGGGTCAGAGACAGACTCACACCAAACTCCCGGTAATCGATCTGTACATCGCCGTTGTCACTGGAGACGGGAACGGGGAATTCGCCACCGGACAGGAAGGTTGCTCTCTGCCCACTGAGACTGACGAGGGACGGCTCGGCAAGGGTGTAGGCAAAACCGCCGGATTCAAGTGCGTTGACAATACTCATGGAACTGGAACCGAACCCAAACAAGTTGAAGCCCTCCGAACCGATGCCTTCCGCCGCCTGAGTGACGCCGCCAAAGCCCCGGAACCCGCTGCCAGGAGGAGCCATGCCAAAGCTGTTGCTTCCGTTATTGAACAATTTGGCGTAGTAGACACCCAGGGTGTTGAGTTCCTTGCGGTTTACTTCCACCACCCGGATATCCGTCTGCACCTGCATGGGAGCCTGATGCCGCACACCAGCCGTAGACGTGATCAGGTAACGGGTTTCTCTCGGCTGATCGACACCTTTGAGCCACACCCGGACCGTTGCCTCACCAATGTCATGGGCCGTCACAAGCACTTCGTTGACATCAGAGACCTGCACTGCAGCCACTTCGGGAGCGCTTACCGCAACCTTCTCAAGCGATTTAGTAAACAGAAGAACGTGTTGCTGCCCTGGCGCCAGCAAGATGGGCTCATCGCCCGCAGCCAATGCTGCCTGCGTCGCTGCGAACAAAACCAGGAGAGGGGTTAGAACACGTTGAATCAAACGATGCCTGATGTTAGCGAACATAAACTGTCCTTGTACCTGAACCTTCAAAAACGTGCACTTTGTGCCCGGGATCCTCTTTCTTTTTCTTCTCCTCCTGCTGCTTCTTCGCCTCTTCTTTGGCTATCGCCTCAGGGGACCGGGGGCGAATCTCAGACAGGAACGCGACGTTTGCTTTCCTCATCTCTTCAGGCGACGCTGTGGCTGCCTGATCGTTCGGCTCGGACAAGGCGTCCACCACAATCTCTCTGGAAGAAGCCACAAATCGCAGATGGCTTTCAGCCGATGCCAGGGCGAGCCTGCCAACATCTTCCCGGGGCACCGCAAGCACCATGGTTGCGTTGCGCTTGTTCCGGTCGTCGTCTTCTGGCTCTGCCCGGGGATCCAACAGGCCACGAATCGCCAGAACTTCCAGGTCACTCAGAATAACGGAGCTGGATGCCATATCTTTTGAATCACTGCGGAACGTGGCGATCACATCCACCCGATCCCCTGGCACCAGCAGGCCACCAATACCGGACAACGGGTTCAGATCAAACGCCATGGCCCGCTCCTCCACCGACAACACCCGGGCAAGGTCGCTGACATCTTCAAGCGCGCTGCGGGTCAGCGGCATACCAGCGTTGACAGGCACCTTGAGGGTTTCACCAAAAGGGACATCCTCCTTCAGCAAGGCACCGTCAAGCTCTGCAGCCGTTTCAACACTCTGAAACAGCTCCGGCACCAACTTCTGCCCTGCTTCAATATTCTCGACCGCAAAGACGTAGGTGAATACAGCGGCCGGCTCAGGCTCCGATGTCACGTCGTTCTTTTCTACAACCGCGGCTTCGACTGGCTTCTGCTCATAACGCATCAGCCCGACAATCGCCAACACAATGGCCAACACCGCCAGCACCAAAGCGGGCAAGGTAGTTACAAACCTCGTCCTCATGATTCACCTTCCTGTCCTTGTTTTGTCTATCTGCGCTATTTCGCCATTAAAACGCCACGCTGGCGCTCACCGTCATACTCTCTGGCTGGGGAGGGAAGCGCCCCAACGCCCCAAGATTCAGCTGGGGCAACATAGGCTCCTTGCCAGAAATCATCAGCGAGCATTCCAGAATCGCCACCCCACTGTCGGAAACCTCACGACATTGCTGCTCAGAAATCCGGGAACGCACCCGTTGCGGTAAGCGCTCGCTCAGCTGCTCCAACGCAGCCTCGCTGTGAAACAGCACTTCGTCGCCAAAATTACTGAACTGACGGCGATCCAGGTAGAACACGGAGGCGACGGCTTTATCCACCGCCTCCTGCATCTCCGCCTTGTGAAAGAAGAGCATGCCGTAGACCGCACCGCCGTACAGCAATGCAACCAGCAAAGGAAAAACAAACACAAACTCCAGAGACACGACTCCGGAATGCCTGCTCAGGCTCAGCATGGCTACCTCATTCGCTCACTTAACGAAGACACCATTACGGTGCCAGCCTCAACCGCCGCTACTTTCACCACTGACGGTGCCGGAAGCGGTATCAAACAGGTCTGTAAAGAAATCGGCCATGGTGTCACCCAGCCCGGTGTTGGAGACCACAATCAGAATCGCAACGATAACTGCCGCCAACATGACATACTCGAGCGACGACGCGCCCTTCTGCTTCTTCAAGCTATTTCCGGACGCCAACATTGCACACTTCCTCATACCACAAACCCCCAAATTTTTACTTAGTTCCTAAAACTGAGTCTATTCAGTTTTAATTAGCCTATACTATAGAGAAATACTGCAACAAAAAGTAGCGAAAATACTTTATTCCCTTCCCTCCTGTTAGTCAGCAAAGATATTGAAAAATTTTGTAAAAGAACTGAGAAACACTGAAAAATGCTGAAAAATAAACCAATACCAAAGTGTTACAACTTAATGACACACAGAAAACTGCTCACATTTCGAGCCAAATAAAGAAAACCAAAGAACACGTACACACAAAAGCTACAGATCAGAAAACTTAAACTTCCGTTATAGTATAATTAATTTTATCCTTACTGAAAGAGAAAACCATCAATAGGAGTTCACATGCCGAAACCCTCTCAGAAAGCCCTGATAGCCGCCTTGATCGCTGCCGTGTCGGCCCCCTCTCTTGCCTCTCAGAAATTCCCCTCAAGCTATGACAGCCTGGGGATTGAGGTAAGCTATGTCGACTCGGGCAACTCCGAAGACAAGTCGGACGCCAAAGACGACCTGCACAATTACGGTGAAGTAGGCGCGAATTACACCCATCAGTTCAACCCAACCACCAGCCTGTTTATTCAGGGCTCCATGGCACAGCCCGAAACCCGCAATACAGACCGGGACGCAGACCTCTACCGGGGCTCAGTCGGTGGCAGGATTCACCCAAGCCTCTACCGCCTGGGAGGCTGGCGCCCATTTGCCGGTGCCGGATACAGCCATACCTATATTGATGCTGACGGCTTTGACTCAGAAAACGAGCACATGCTGTACGCTGAAGCAGGCCTTCAGTCGATGCTCGCTCCACGCATTCTGGCCGAAGCCGGTATCCGAGGCCGGGTTGAACTGGAAGACACCTACACCGATGGCCAGGTATTCGCCAGCCTGAACTACGTGTTCGGTCGCCAGTATCCTGCGGCACCAAAGAGTCGTGAGCCTCTGGACCTCAGCAAGCTGTCGGCACCACCGGTCGACTCGGATGGCGATGGCATCCCTGACAACCGTGACAAGTGCCCGGATACTCCTGAAGGTGCTCTGGTAGAAAAGGACGGCTGCGCCAAGGAACTGACCCGAGAAATCAAGGAGACCCTGTACGTCGAATTCGAACACGATAAGACAGAAGTCCTCCCCTCTTTCTATCCACAGATTAAAACGTTGGCCAAAACACTGCGCGAGTACCCAACGTCACGCATCCTCCTGGAAGGACATACCGATAGCACCGGCCCTTCATCCTACAACCAGAAGCTTTCCAAAAGCCGTGCCGGTGCAGTCATGAAAGTGCTGATCGATGAATTCGGAATCAGTGCAGACCGCATCCGCACAACCGGCATGGGAGAGTCTCAGCCCGTTGCGACAAACGAGACAGAAAATGGCCGCGCGCAGAACCGCCGGGTAGAAGCCATTGTCTCTGGCGAATACTCGGAAATTGTAAAGAAAGATCAGAGCGCAACGCCCTGAGACTGAAACAGCAGATGCCAGGCGCCAGCCTGGCATCTGCCCTTCAATTACTGTAACCGCACCAAAATATTCAGCATAAATTAATCTATCCGATAGATTTAATAAAAAATAAATAAAAGTGTAACAAGGTGAAGGTAGGTTCACCGCTTTGATCCCCATAGGACGCACTCCATGAAACGAAGAGATTTTATCACTCATGCAAGCGCGGCCGGGCTCTCGCTCGGACTGCTGTCTGCATGTGGCGGCAGCTCAAGTAACTCAAACAGCTCGGGCGACAATACCGCCCAACCACCCGGCAATACTCTGGACAACATCCGTGATCAGATGCCGGATTACAACGGCCCAAACCCATTTGTTCACGGCATTGCCAGTGGAGACCCTCTGGCGTACCAGGTCATTCTCTGGACACGAATTACTGCCGAGGGACTGGATGAGATTCCCGTTATCGTGGAAGTGTCGGAAACGCCCGACTTCAGCACCATTGTTTATGACGGTATCGGCTACGCCCGATCTGGCTCAGATTACACTGTGAAAATTGACGCCCACCTGCCCCAACCGGGAACCACTTACTACTATCGTTTTGAGTCGCTTGGGCATCGATCGACTGTGGGCCGTACCCGAACCACACCGGCCCCCAGCGAACCAACAGATCATCTTCGCCTTGCGGTCGTTTCCTGCTCCAACTACCCCTACGGATACTTTAACGCCTACCGGAGAGTGGCTTACCGCTCAGACCTGGATGCGGTGATCCATCTGGGTGATTACATCTATGAGTATGCTCAGGGCGAGTACGCCGACAAAAATCTCGCGGAAGAACGCCCCATCGATCCACCCCACGAGATTGTCTCGCTTGAGGACTATCGAAGACGCTACGCGTGTTATCGCACCGATGGCGATCTGCAGGAATGTCATCGACAACACCCGTTTATCTGCGTCTGGGACGACCATGAGATCACCAACAACGCATGGAAAGACGGCGCCGAAAACCACAATCCTGAAGCTGGTGAAGGCGACTATCCGGACCGGAAACGTGCAGCCGTCAAAGCGTATTTCGAGTGGATGCCCATTCGCCGCGTGGACCCCGACAATGAAATCCGCATCTATCGTCACTTCGAATTCGGGCAATTGCTCTCGCTGATGATGCTGGACACACGGCTTGTTGGCCGTGACGAGCAGGTTTCGACCTCCTGGGACGCCCGCGACCCGTCTCGCCAGCTTCTTGGGCACGAACAGGAGCGCTGGCTCTTCAATCAGCTGGAGAAATCCAGCAGCCGGGGCGCCCAATGGCACGTGATCGGGCAACAGATCATGGTTTCCCCCCTGACACTCGGCACGCTTCCGGACAACCCGAACTGGCATCTTGGCGGCGGCGCTCAGCTCAACTTCGATCAATGGGATGGGTATGAGGTCAGCCGACGAAACCTTCTCGGGCGCCTGGAAGCCATGGGGCTGAATAACGCCGTGATGCTGACCGGCGACATTCACAGCTCCTGGGCCATGGATGTTGCGATGGACCCAGGCAACCTGTTGTCATACAACCGCTTTACCGGAGAGGGCTCGCTGGCGGTAGAGTTTGTCACGCCTGCCGTTACCTCCCCGGCCGCCCCCACCAAAGGGCTCTCTGACCTCGCTGCAGCCGCCCTGATCCCCCTGAACCGACACCTGAAATGGGTCGACCTTTACCACCGTGGCTATATGGTCCTGGACATAACGCCTGAGCGCTGCAAAGCCGACTGGTTCCACCTTGAAACGGTGTCCGAACCCAGCAACCAGGAACACTTTGCCCGCTCCTATCTCACAAAAGATGGCGGCAACCATGTAGAACGGGCAAATGCTCCCAGCGCCCCCAAACTGAATGCCCCGGCCCTTGCTCCGGCCGCTTCTCAAACCACGGAGATCCTCTGATGAGCGTGAATCGCAGAAAGTTTCTG
The DNA here is from genome assembly GCF_000421165.1 of Marinobacter daepoensis DSM 16072. GTDB lineage: Bacteria > Pseudomonadota > Gammaproteobacteria > Pseudomonadales > Oleiphilaceae > Marinobacter > Marinobacter daepoensis. Next base: position 663,236 of record NZ_ATWI01000008.1, on the reverse strand, counting down.
AAAAACTTCCTGGTTGGAGCGGCAACGGTCCCAACACTGAGCGCCTGTGGCGGCGGCAGTGGCAGTGATAGCGACAATGGGAATGGCGGGGGCGATATATCCCCCGAGCTACCGGGCGGCCAGGAAATCACACCGACCGAAAAACTTCGGTTTATGGTTGTGGGTGACACAGGCACAGGTACCCAAGGGCAATACCATGTGGCGGCCGCAATGGAAAAGGTTGCCAAGGCTCAGGGCGCCGAGTTTATTCTGGGCGCAGGCGACAACATCTATGAGGAAGGGGTGACATCGGTTGATGACCCCCGCTTCCTGGATAGTTTTGAATACCCCTATCAGAATCTGGACCTGCCGTTTTACATGTGCCTGGGCAATCATGACTGTGCCAGCACAATCTTCGGCGGCGGCAGTAACAACAAGCGCGGCGATTATCAGGTTGACTATCACTACAGCACCAACCGGTACTCCAACAAGTGGAAAATGCCGGCTCGCTTCTACAACGAGATATTTGGCAAGCAAAGCGACGGAGCCCCGTTCCTGGAACTGTTTGTTGTAGACTCCAACCCCCTGACGAGCTTTTATATCGACAGGGATGAAGACTTTAACTGGCAGAACTATGGCTACCCTCAACAGATGTGGATGAAAGAGACGGTGGACGCATCACAGGCCCACTGGAAGATCGCCATGTCTCACGTTCCCTACAAATCCAATGGCAAGCACGGCAACGCCGGAAATCTCGACGAAGGCTTGAGAATCCTGTTCAACAACCCCGATGCCGACGGGCTGAGATACAAGGCTTTTCTGGAAGATGCCTTTGCTCACAAGATCGACATGTTGTTTACAGGCCACGACCATTCAATGCAGTGGATTAAGCCTGTTCCGGAGTTCGGACCCGCGCACATCATTGTCTCAGGAGCCGGCGGTAAAACCGACGCACTGAAAGAACCTGAACGGAATCCTACGTTTTATCAAAGGGAAGAAATGCTGGGGTTTGTCTGGGTTGAACTGACAACCTCCACCATGAAGGTGGAATTCTATGTTGTTGACCCGGATACCGGAGACCATACCGTTGGGTTCAGCAGGGAAATCACTAAGCCGGTAACCACCGGAGCTCTGGAGCCAGCGCTGGCCTGACGGCCACGTAACCCCGGAAGCATAACCGCCTTGCCTCACTCATGAGCGAGGCAAGGCGGACAACCTGATCAGTTCAGATCGCTACTTACACATACTCCGTATACATCCCTCATCTTCGCAATGGCCAGCAAGCCACCCTGAAGGGCGTAACGAACTCCCATCAACTTCTGGGTTTCATCCACCGGCATAGACAAGAACTTCACTTGCCGGTCATTGATCAGATACAGAGCATTGAGCTCCAGTCCATTGGTGTTGTCGTAGTTACGATCACCCGTTTCAATATCCACACCACCATCCGCAAGCGGCATCACACCTGTAACCTGTGACAGGCTATCCAACCCCAGCAGAGACAACTGAAGCGCCTGATTTGGATTGCCGATCAGGAAACCAATATCTTTATTGCCTCCCATCTCATCCGTCAGAACTCCCAGATCCTGCAGCGGCGGCCGCGCATACACGTCTATGTAGGAATGGAACAGCCCCAGCAGCCCCAGAGGCAGGGTCAGACGGGCGTATGTGTCCATGCTGCCATCCGTGATGTTGTAGATCGCATTTTCGTCAACGGATTCGCCGTCTCCGATAATGACCGGAGCGCCGGTGCCGGAATAGATGCTACCAACGCGAACATCCACCACATCGTTCGTCAGAAGACGGGACAAACGGTTGTTATCCAGCACGCCACACTCATTACCGACGCTGCTGGCTTTTACCGTCAGAATGTCAGATGTTTTGGGGCCACCTGGCAAACCACACGTCAACGCGAAGTCGTATTGGCTATCATCCACACGACGCGGCAATGTCACACTGCGTGAGCCGGCCGCCGACTGCTCAAAGAAGCCAGTCCAGCCTTCCACGCCACTGTTCCCGCCTTCACAGAACAGAACGTTCCGCGCCCGCCATTCGAACGTGATTTCTTCTCCCCCGGCGACATCAGTACGAGGTGTTTCGAAACGCTCAATGACCGGGCTGGCATTGCCAACAACGACATAAACGTTAGCCGTGGTCGGTTCTTGAGTGGCAGGGGCCGCACAGGACAGAGAATAAGTGTACACACCAGGCTCGGTCGGCGCGGTAACATCCTGCTGCCCACGAGTAGCGACTTCACCGGCAACCCAGCCGGAACCTACCGTCTCAGTGATCTGGCACGAATCAGCGCCCACGGAGTCCCAAACAATAGCGAAATTCTCACCCGCACCAACGCGTGAGGGAACCGCACTCAAGTTAATCGCCGGCTCAGACAGGGTCTGCTCAACCCGGCTTACCGGATTGCCGTCAGTATCCGTTTCGGTGATGGTGACATAATCAACGCTGAAAGCTGTGGTGATGTTTGTCTGAGTATTGCCAGGGCCGGAACAGACAAGTGTCGCATCCAGCAGGTGCGTACCGTCAGCCTTAGGCGGCAACTGAACCTTAACGGGGCCAGACAATCCTTGATTCTCAAGCTCAAGATCACGCCACTCAGGCCAGTTCTGGCTGTATGGCACGCAAGAATTAGCTCCGTCGGTCACCCAATCCACGGTTACCCAGCCATCCTCAATTGAAACGGGCAGGGTAAACTCACCCACGGGCGGGGCCACATTACCCACCGTCAGTTGAAGGGACTCAGAAACGCCCTGCTTGCCAGAAGTATCCTTGCAGCTCAGATTGTAATTATAGACACCCGGAGCCAGTCCTTTAGCGGTATACGCCCCGGTGAATCCATTGGTGAAATCCGCTGCAAAGGCAGACGCCCAGCGAGAATCCCCGGAGGTGGCAACACAGGATTCCGCAGAGGTGTCCACCTCCCAGGAGAAGCTGATCGAGCCATCCGCAGGCATGACCGCGGACTGCAGTCCATTCTCAAAGGCCATCTCGACCACCGGACCGGCCGGACGAACGGTGAAAAGCAGATTCTCGATGGTGGTGCCGCCCTGCTCATTGGCACAGGACAGGCTATAGACATAATTTCCGGGCTCTTCAAAAACCCGCGTATAGGAATCGGTCGCGCCCAGAACCTGGTTCCAGCCAGCATCTGCGGGCTCGCTGGCGCCGGTGCATTGTGCTGCCCCTGCCGCTGTCCAGGCAATGGTAACCGGCACACCGCTTTCGATAACACCCGCGGGGCGCTGGCTAAAGGTGATCTCAGGCCCCTCGACCGGCGCGGTCTCAGGCACAACGTTGATAACAACCTGCTCGGTTGTCTCACTGATGTTCTCGCCACTGCAGGTCAGTGAGTAAAGGTAGGCACCCGGGCTTCCCGGCATCGTGACCGTTTCAAAACCAACGGCATCGCGCTCCCCGGTCCAGGAAGAATTGATGTCTGACCCAGTACTGGCCACACACCGTTCAGCGTTGTCCGCTTTCCAGGTAAAGACCACGTCATCGTTGGCTTTTACAACGTCAAACGTCACCGCATCAAAGTCGATGGAGGCAGGCACCCGCCCCAAAACCTTAACCACCGCTTCATCGGTGACCGAACCACCAGATTCCGTCTGGCACTGCAGTGCAAACCGGGCGTCACCTGTGGCATTCACCTGAACCACTTCTTTACCTTGAGCCCCCTTACTGCCACTCCAGTTGCCGCCTGCGGCACAGGACGTAACAGAAGACGAGTCCCAGGCCAGGGTTACGAACTGGCCGGCAACCACACTGTCGGCATTCGCCGTGATCGATACCGTGGGCGACTCATCCCCGCCTATCCGGGAACTGCCACCACCCCCGCCACAACCGGCCAAACCTGCTATCGCGAGCGATACTGCAGATATGCGAAAGGTTAACGACATATACCTGCTCGACATACTTACTTCTCCCTTAACTACATCAACGTTTGACGATTTTTATATTATAACCATTTTTATGCCATACAAAACATGACAAAAAACTTCCTGAGAGAGGAACCGCTAAAAATGGGGAGGGGGCCAGCTATCGATGCCAGCGTCCGTCACGCCAGAATTGCTCCAGATCCAGCCCTCTGGCAACAACTTCGTCTTCGACACTGGCTCTTATCAACTGATAGATCGACACACCGGCCTGCATGGCGCTACGAAAGACCATGGCCAAACGCCGGGCAAAAAACGGACACGCCGATTCCGGGTTGGCGAACTCGTAACTCATCACTCGAGAGGCACCAAACAGTGGCGCAAGCTGCCCCAACTTAAAGGCAGGATCTTCACGACTGATGGCTTCAAAGATTTCATGCCCGGAGAGAGGCTCCGGCATAAAAAGGTTGATATCGTCTGGGTACCGGAACAGGTAGCGCAGAAGGATTGCAGTAGGTGCATCCACCCGCTGATTCGCACGCTGGCGAAACCGATAAAACGCTTTTACCTGTAAGCCGAGGACCCAGTAGGATTCCGCGCTCGTCAGACCAAAACTCTCTCGAAACAGCGCGAACTGGCTATCACTTCGCCCCAGGATCGGGCGGCAAAAGCGATTGTACTTGAGGAGCTCGTCGTCACTCACGGCAGCGGTTTTACTCCATTTGCCTTTGATCATGGTGACTGATGGGTCCAGATCTCTGGAAACCGCTTCATCACGCAGCACCGCCAGATAATGTTCCCGGAACCACTGGCCAAACTCTTCGTATACAAGGGATTGGAAGCTCGTGTATGCCTCATCGCTCATCCAGTCCGTAAGAGAATCTTGCTCCCTCAGTAAAGCCCAGCCAGATTTGGATTCCAGCGCCCCAGACACATACTCTGGCGCGCCGTCATTCCCCATCACAAACTGAGTCAGCGTTTTCCGGAAAAACTGTGCGTATTTGCCCACAACCAGCAACTGAAGCCGCGCAACAGGCAAACCAGCGTTCTGGACGCCAGCTCCGTCATCGCCAAGCATCTTGTACGACGAGATATACGAGCGCCCGAACAACGGCGCGAAACCGGATTTGCCAACGGCCTTGCCTGGATGACTGGAATGCAGTTCAGCAATAAAGGGCTGCAACAGTTCGAAGACTTCGTTGCTCGAGGGGCGCAGAGGGATGGGAACCAGATCCGGGCGCTTAAGTAGCAACCGGAGCAGAATCGCCTGGCTAGGCCGGATACCCGGCAGTTCCGAAGCATGACTGCTTTCCGGGTCGCCGTCAGTATCTTCTTCAACCTGGAGCGACCGTCCAACCGTGAATACTGAGGATTTAGCCCGCTTCAACTGGCTCAACCGGTTCAACGGTACATTCATCAGCAGCGCCAGATCAAGATCCCGGACTTCACCGCCTCCGAGATAGCTTTCCAGTACGGCTTTGAGGTTCATCAGTGTCCGGCCACTGATGGGGTCTGAGGGATGAGTCAACTCGTTTATGGGCATTCGATCAGTCTCAACGGTGGTGCCTGGTTTTTTATCCGGGGCATTAGTTCACATTATAAAATGCCAGAATTCTGAACTTTATTTTTCATATGCTACCATAGAGCAATAAATTCGTAATTTGCGAATAGCCCCAATCTTTCTTACGCTTCGGTATCCATTCAAAGGTGAGAGCGACCGTGTCTGCAATTGGAACCAAAACATTTTTCTTCTTTTCAGGAGACCAGCAGCCACATCACTATACGCTCGAACATCCAGATTATTTTCAACATCCGGATCTCCGCTTACCCAAACGGGGCATCACGTTGTTATATGGCAACAAAGGCCCAGGCAGCCTGATTGGTGCAGCGGTCCGTGAAAGCGCCGCCTCGGGCCAGGGAGTCTGTTTCGCAGATGTAAAAGTTGAAATTGGCGAATGGCACAACAACAAACAAAAACTGGCAACCTTTGAAAGTTGCCGCTTTCTGAACTTGCCACTCAGAGCCAATAAAGAAATTCTTGATGATGTAAATCAGCACTGGAACAAGTGGCTGGATGAAGAATTTCAGCCGCGAGAGGACTTTCCTCGCAAACCGTCAAACCGGATGGATTTGCTTGACCGACTGATTGACCTTGAACCCTACAAGCATCTGAATGCTATTGCCTACGATGCCAACACCCGGTTTGGACTGGCAAAATTTGTGACGGTCTTCAATCTGGACGCCATTCTGTACGACGAAATCAGCGTCATCCCCCCGCAAACCAAGCTAACGCTTGCCCTTCCTCAGGACAGCTGAACCTCCCCCACCGACTCTCGGTCAAGTGAAGGGAGGCTAGCTCTACTGCTTCACCGGACGCTAAAAATCATGTGCGTAGGGTCGCGCTGAAGTGCAGTGGCATGACGGGACGAGGTGAAAACAATGTCATCACCCGTTGTCACCGGCCAACTGTTATTGCCTGGAGCATTCAAACGCTGAGCAGCCGTCCACTCCCCAGCCTCAAAGAGGCTTCGGCTTACTTTCCAGCGCCAGTCATCACTCCCGCCTTCGTACCACACCATCTGCACCACCCCTCCATCCGCGCGCGCAAGGCGTGGCCGCTGCTGATGGCCGCCATGATCATGACCCGCGGACAGCAAGGCAATGTTGTTATCACCGTCAATACGCGCGGTACCAAGAGACCAGGAGGCTCCGGATGATTTTAATGGCTTTCTGTTCCAGGCCAGCATCAGATGCTGCTGGTTATCAAAAGCCAGGCTGGGATGCTGATCGGCTTCCTCATCCATTCCAGCCGAAAACGGTTCGCCCCACGTTTTACCATTCGCATCACGACGCTTGACCATAATCTGCCAGTTATCCGGTGCCGTTCCCTCACCTACCCCGGTAGCTCCGGTCCAAAGAGGGTCTGGGTCCGTGCGGTTATCCTGCCAGGCAATAGCGACACCTCCGGAACCTGAAACCGCCAGGGACGGCCACAATGAGGCCGGATAACGAGCTGAACGGCTATCACGGTCGTGAGGATGCACTATCGTTTTCCCTGTTCCACTCATGTTTTCGGGCTCACTCGAAACCGAAAGGTCCAGAAACCAGACATCATAGGCACTGTCGGCCTGAATCTCCTGCCAGGCGATCAGCGGCTCACCGCCAGCCCCTAATACCAGTGCCGGACGCTCTGATCGCCCCTCCACCTGACGAACCGTGACCGGCTCCCCCCAGGTTTCACCGCCATCTTCGGAGAGATTCATGCGAATACGCGTCCGTAATGGTATCTGGCTATAACTATCCTGCCAGACAACAACCACTCGCTCGCCCTGGGCCGCAACCTTGGCAAACCTGGCGTTCTCATCTGAGCCAGATACAACTTCTGACTGAATAGCTCTGGCCGCCGTGAAGTGCCTGTACACGATTTTGCTGCCGGTACTCCCGTGAGCTTCCGCCACAAGGTGCAACCGATCACCACTGCGCGCGGCATCGGCAAAACCGCTGTACGTGCCCCTGGCGCCATACACCCAGCGGGCATCATCGGTACCCTTGGACTCTGCAGGCAACCAATCAACCGGGGGCTGTGCCGGCGTTTCGCCCACAAAAACAGGAGAGCTCAGGCCTCGCAACAGCCCGAGCAACGTTCGAATTTCAACCCGAAACCATTCCGGTTCGCCACGACTCTCAACCGGGATGGTGTGTACTTCAAACGCGTCTTTCGGACGTAGTTCGGCAATGGGCCCAACACTGCGCCCGGGGCTTCTATAAACCAGCACCTTGTGGCCCTGGGCACCTTCAAGCCGAAGCCTGAGCGTTCCCTTCGACCCTGCAGGAACAAGAACCTCATCCCCGGCTGTCGCCGTATATCCCTGACGCTCGAAATCCGCCTCTAAAGTCACAAACGGCCCGTCAGCCCGATGCCCCACATGGGTTCGTCCCTGCTTCAGCGCATGAAGGAGCCCCCGCTGGGATGGCTTCTCTGCAAGGGTACGGGTAGTTGGTTTTCCGGGCCCATGGGTCAGCCACACCTCACGAAAATGGTTATCGCTCGCCCCAGCCACACCAAACCTGTACCCCGCATTCCATCGGTTTTCACTGTAATCAATGGCGACATCCGGCTTCTTCGCATTATTCCAGCCCTCAACCAGATCCACGCCAACAGCATCGGCCAGTACTTTTAAGGTTCCATCATCGTGCATAAGATCTTTTTCCGGATGGGCGGAAACCCAAACCGCATTCTGACTATGGGCATCCCAGATGGATTGCTGGAGGCGAGCCAGCTCTCCCTTGTCACTCTGCACCGCAGCCTGCGTCAGCATGTCCACAGCGCCATGAACCGTTGAATGCGGCCTGCCATTCGCCTCTTCACCCGGAATAATCAGAAGGCTGGCGGAGTCCCACAAGGGGTCATAATGCTGATCATGGGTCCGGTGATCGGTCAGTGAGAGGAAATCCAACCCCATGCGGGCGGCTTCCCCTAACTGATCAGCCACTGACACATTTCCTCGGGCTGCGTCCCCAAATGTCTGGCGCAATAGACTGCCATCCGATGAGTGATCTGTATGGACGTGCAGGTCGCCCCCCATCCAGCTGCCTTCCGGAACTTCCGGCGGTAACTGCTCAAAGGTCGCGATCAAAGGCGTTGCCTCCAGCGAACAGATCTCAGTGGACCCACACTCGGGGGCGGACCAGCCAACAAAGCGAGATCCCGACGCTGGCACAGCCAGAACGTCCTGCGGCGCGTCAAAGTTTGCCGAACATACATCGCTAAAGCAGTCAAAAGGTGCAGAGAGGCTTGTCACATGCCCTTCACCCTCGATTCTGACCTCGGCCACAAAATCTTCGGGAGGCTTTGGCTGAACAACAGTGTCATCATTTTGACCTACGCCCTCTCCCCCACCACTTCCATCTCCTCCACATGCCGCCAGCAATAATGGCGCCATTAAAAGTATCGGTTTTATAAAATCTATGATTGGTAATTTTCTCATAACCACACCTCCTGAAGGTAAAGCAGTAAACCTTTTAAAAATTACGGGGTGATTACAATTAATTACAAAACTCAAACAATATTAAATTGAAAAAACTCACTTAAAAGGAAAGCAATTAAACTCTACAATGAATACCAAGATACTGTTTTAAAAGAAAAAAATAATACAACCTGTCAAAAACTAACAGTCTGCAATGTATTTACAACCATTTATCATGGATAACCAAGGCAATAGAAAGGCGTGACTGAGGGTGCCCAAGGGATTTCAAATTCCTAAAACCTGCGCCAGTCTCGCCCCTTAAAACGGATCAAATAACCCAACCTAACCTTTATAGATCAAGAGAGATACCTGAAGAGAGCGGCCTGACGACGAGTATTAAGATGTCGGGAAAGAAGTGGGAGCTGGCGCAGCCTTGACCCGGTTCCGCCCTTCACGTTTGGCTTCGTACACCGCGATGTCCGCCCGCTTAATCAGCGAGACAGAATCATCCCCCTGCTGAAAAGAGGACACGCCGGCGCTGATCGTGACAGGACGAGGAATGCCAAAACCTTCCAGCTCAATCAACCGCCGAACATTCTCGGCCACGTGCTGCGCATTCTTGAGATCGGTTTCAGCAAGAATCATCAGGAATTCTTCTCCACCCCAGCGCCCCAGAACATCAACACTCCGGAGCGAAGCCTGAACCTTTGAGGCAACACGCTTCAATACCGCATCACCGACATCGTGGCCAAATGAATCGTTTATAGATTTGAAGTGATCAATATCGAACAGCACAACCGACAATTCGTTTTTGTACCGGGTCGAACGCTCAATCTCTGACCCCAGCTTCTCTTCGGTGTGCCCCCGGCTCAGTGCACCGGTGAGCCGATCATAGTTTGCACGACTCTGAAGCTTCTCAAGCAAGTGCTCCCGGATCAGGAAGTTGGTAAGAACCGGAACCACCGTTGACAGAAGCGTCTGCTGGGCTGGGCTGAAATCACTCTCCGTGGCATAAATCAGGGCACTGACCTTTGCATTAGGCAATGCCATCGGGCAGACAAGGAAATTCACCTGCTTCATTTCGGGCACCAATGGCAGCGCCTGACCAAGCTTTTCCGCCTTGGGGCTTCCCTTGTTCAGCATGGTCATCCCGGATTCCGGCCGCATTGCGCCGCCCCCACCCGCATGAAAGCCACCAAACAGTTCGGCGTAATCCGCTAGAATCATCGAATCATGTTCGTCGGTCACCGTGGCCGGATTATTGCCGAACAATTCGCCCGCATACTCTATCTGATCTCCACCAAAATCCGACAGCACCCCAAGCTTCCCTCCCGACAACTCCGCTGAAGCATTCAGAAATGTCAGACATTGGGAAAGAACATCTGAACCTGTCTCTTGCCCCGGGTGCAGAAGGCGCTGGCTGATTTCATTGAGGGTCTGATCCAAACGCGCCTGAGAAACGCTGGCTTCCATCGCATTGCGACGCTCCAGAATAACGGAAGCTACGAACAGGAAATTTGCCAGGCACTCGTCCCGGGGAAACTTGACGCCCGGCGCCAGAGCGATGAGATCCAGAGTCCCCAGCACCTTACCCCGGGCTGACTTTATCGGATGTGAATGCCAGGCATGCACACCACTGGGAAGGCTAAACGACACCCCATCCCTGTTCACGCTCTGGCCTGCAGGCACCGTAATCGACTTTTCCAGGTACGTTGCCGTAGCGCCCGGGCTTTCTCCGAACACCATTGGCAATCTGGAAACCCAATCCTCCAGCTGACGAGAAAAGCCCTGCTGCCAACATAGCTCAAGCAGGTTTCTGGAGGAGTTGAAAACAGATATGCCACATACCAACTCCCCACCCAACGGTTCGTGAATCAGAGAGGCCGCCCGATCAAACGCCCGGGGAAGATCGGTTTCAGTCAGCATTGACCGTATAATTTTGTTGTCAACGCTGGCCTGCTTTTCAAGGACCTTCTCATTGTCCGGAAATTCAAACTCAACGTAGGCCAACTGGTCAGAGACGGAAACACTGACAAGAACCCGTGCCGTCGGTTCGTTATTTATCTCCGTCTGAGCCAAAGAAAAAACGTCTGAGAAAATACCCGAGTCAACGCTCCCTCCAGCCAATGCACGCCGTAACTTCGGCATGAAAAAGGGATACTGGTCCGCGCGAGAAAAACAATATGTGAAAGGCGGGCTGGAGATTCGATCGGGGGCGATCGCCTGAACCAGATTGGACAACAGTTCCGATTCTTCCAGAACTCGTTGTTCACGCAACTCCAGAATAGCGACCGGCAACGGGACCGAGGTAAAGGTTTTTTTCAGCCCCTGAAGGTACGTCCGGGCCTCGACATTAATCGACGCCATACGCTTCGCCAGTTCCGACTGCAACCGTTCCAGCCTGGTCTTCTTCCGCCCCAGGTGAGCCATGAAGTACCCAATCAGAATCATGAAGAGAACAACTGCCGAAAACGCGACTACTTCAATCATTTCGCCCAAAATGACCTCTCCGCAACAGCGGGCCCCATGCCTGCCCCGCCTTCCAGACGGCTAGTCATCTGGAGCTCTATCTGCTGATCAAGCGCTTGAGTCAGCCTTTCTTCCAGTGCCCTGAGGATTTCCGGGGCGTTGATCTCTGATGCAACGTCGCTGACAACAGCCAACGCTGAAGACATTCGACCTTCCAGCGGGTTACCTTCGCTAGTCCTGGCAAACTCATCGGACTCCAGGCCAACGAGAACTTCTAACCCCGCCCCGTAATCAAAGCCTATAAAGCTTTCGTCATCTTGCTGGGAGCAAATAAAAGCAATGACGTCTGCTTGCCCACCATAGGCTGCCCACGAGAGCGCGGCTTTATCATCCAGAAGCTGGTCCCGGATGGATATAAAAGATATAGGAAGACCCTGAAGAAAAAAACGAACACGCTTGAGATCACCTGAAAAACAGGCTCGCCGATACGCCTTCTGAAAGCAGTGAAGTTGTCTTGTCCATTCCTGAGCAGAGGATGGCATATTCGCACTTACAAGCCTGCGTTGAATTTCTTTTACCGGGAGATTTAAAAGCTCCAAGTCAGACAGTTTTTCTTTTTGCGAAACGGCGTTCACCACAACAAGCTCTTATTCAGCATGAATGATGACCTACTATAATATAAAAGTTTTCAGTCAATCAAAGCCAAAGCGTGACCTGTTACAGAAAATGACACTTAATCAAACGAGGAGGCCCAATCTATTTCCGGATATTGGAGAGTGACACCCGAACCTCTTGAGCGGTCTGCATAAACTGGATCAGCACCACCGCTCTCTCCTCACCATCGTATGACAGAAAAACAGCCTCAAGACCCTTGAACGGCCCGTTGTCCAGCTCAACTGCCTGTCCAGACTTGATGCCTCCCAGCTCCGACACCTGGTCCAGGCGGCCTCTGATGTGAACAATCACTTCATCCTCAATAGCCGCCGGACGGTTGGCGAAGCTGACGATGCGCAAGACTCCGCGGGTTGATCGAAGCTTGGCCCACATGGGATCGGTTTGCTCAAGGTTGACGAAGATATACCCCGGAAACAGGGGCTCCAGCTTTTGGGTGCGCTTGCCAGCCTGGATTTTTTCAATCTCAATCTTGGGATAAAAGCACTCAATGCTCTGATTCTGCAGATGCAGAACAGCCCTGTCGCCCTGGGCGGGCTTATGTTGCAGTACATACCAGGTCATTATTCAGAAGTACCAATTGCCAGCTGCGATAAAGTAAGGGTTCAGAATATTCTCTTTGCCGTACGTAAGTGACTCTCCTTCCGGCGTCTGAACCTTCCCTCCTGCGGCCAGCAAAATCGCATGAGCCGCCGCGGTATCCCATTCACTGGTTGGCCCCATTCGGGGATAGATATCCGCGTGCCCTTCAGCAATTCGACAGAACTTGAGCGAACTCCCGGCCTGCACGGTCTCATGCGCTCCGAGCGATTCAATAAAAGCCCGGGTTTCATCATTCAGATGATTCTTGCTGGCCACTACCCGCAGGGTCTCTTTTGGTTCCGCCGTTCGGATGCGTCGCACCCGGCCGGTCCGATCACGACTATACGCCCCTTCGCCTTTTACTCCCCAAAAAGCTTCTTTCAATGCAGGCGCGGTGACGACACCCATAACGGGCTCACCATCTTCGATCATGGCGATATTCACCGTGAATTCGCCCGTACGCTGAGTAAAATCCCGGGTGCCATCGATGGGGTCGATCAACCAGAAGCGGCGCCACTTCTTGCGTTCCTCCCACGGAACATCGGCCCCTTCCTCAGATAAAATCGGGATATCCCGACTGAGATTTCTCAGCCCTTTCACGATGATTTCATGGCTGGCAAGGTCCGCGGCTGTGATGGGCGAGCGGTCCTCTTTGTAACTCACCTTGAAATCGGACTGATAGATGTGAAGCACTTTCTCGCTGGCTTCATCCGCAATATTGATAACATCCGGGAGTATCGAACTGTATTGCATCTCAGATCTCAACCTCTTCAAACAAATCGGGGACTTCCGCATCCCAGCCGAACGCCTCTGAAATCCGTTTACGCATGGTGTCACTGGCAACCATCTCTCCGTGGGTGACATACACCTTTTCCGGGCTTAAAGCACCTTGCTCAAGCCACTGGAGAATCTCCCGATAATCACCATGGGCACTCATGGACGTCAGGTTGTGAATATCGGCCTTTACGGGCCAGTATTCACCGTGAATCTTAACCGACTCTGCGCCGTTAACCAGGGCATCCCCTCGCGTACCCGGGGCCTGAAAACCCGCGAAGACCACGCTGTTTCTGGGGTTTGGCAACAAGGTTTTCAGGTGGTGCAGCACCCGACCACCAGAAGCCATGCCACTCGCCGAAATGATGATGCAGGGATACCTGGCCGAGTCCAGCTTAATGGACTCTTCAACGGTGCGCACAAACTCCGTTTTCCCGTCAATCAGCTCACACTGTGCTCCATCGAGCCGGTGCTCCTTGTGATGACGACAGAAGATCTCGGTTGCCTTGATCGCCATCGGGCTGTTGAGATACACCGGCAACCTGGGAATGCGCCCCTGCCCCATCAGCTTGTGAACGACGTACAACATCATCTGGGCACGCCCCACGGCAAAGGCGGGCACAAGCACGATGCCTCCCCTGCCAGCGGTTTTGGTAATAATCTGCTCCAGTTCCTTTTCCGGATCCGATTCGCCATGAAGCCGGTCCCCATAGGTGGACTCGCACACCAATACATCGGCATGGGCGATGGGCTCGGGCGGCCTCATGATAATGTCGTCCTGGCGCCCCAGGTCGCCACTGAACACCACGGTCCGGGCAGACCCTTTGTGGGTGACGTGAACACAGGCAGAGCCCAGAATATGTCCGGCGGGCGTAAACCTGACCTCAAACCCCTTAACCGGCTCAAAGGCCTCGTGATAGTGCAAGGATTCAAAATGCTTCAGCGCTTCCCAGGCGTCCTTCTCCGTAAACAGAGGCTCTGGTTTTTCATGCCTGGAGAATTTCTTCCGAAAGGCGTATTTGGCATCCTCCTCCTGGAGAAAGCCGGCGTCTGGCAACAGGACCTTGCAAAGCTCATGAGTGGCCTTGGTGCAGTAGATCTTGCCCCTGAAACCATTTTTCACCAAAGCAGGCAGATAGCCGGAATGATCAATGTGCGCGTGCGTCAGTACCACAGCCTCAATGGTGGAGGGATCGACCGGGAACTTCGCCCAGTTTCGGCGCCTCAGAGTTTTCACCCCCTGATACATGCCGCAGTCCAGCAGCATTCTGTGGTTGTCATCTGAAAGCAGATAACGGGAGCCGGTGACGGTACCTGTACCGCCGAGGAAGCGGAGTTTCATACGCACATACATCCTTCTTTGGTTGGCGATACGGTTAGCTTAACGCAAAACCAGGAGGTGGGTGGCGCGGATTCCACGGTATTTCATCCGCGAACCGCACCATTTCGTTATTTATTGACCTTTAGCAAGACCGACGCCCACCCACCCGACTACTCTGTCGACTTTCCGAAGTATCAGGTGGTTTATGTTTGGTAATTCTCACCTCAAAAGGCTCGCGCTCACAATTGGACTCTGTGCGTCACAATTTGTCTCAGCGGGCGCAACCCATGATGCCATGGCCCAACTCAACGCCATCATGGCCGATGACACAAAACGCCAGGCCAGCTATGACGCCGGACACGAACGCATCCGCTTCTGCGGTTACTGCCATGGCGAAGACGGAAACAGCAAACGGGAGTACATCCCGAACCTTGCGAGCCAGCACCCTCTGTACCTGTTCAACCAGTTCGAGAAATTCCGGGACGGCTCCCGCGAGGACTATGTGATGTCCCAGCTTGCAAAAACGCTGTCTCTGGAAGAGCGGATTAATATTGCGGTTTATTACAGCCAGCAGACCGCGAAGCCCCGAGCCGGGAACGACACAGAGCTTAGCGAAGCGGGTGGTAAACTCTTTGCTGAACGCTGCGCTTCTTGCCATGGCAAAGACGCGCAAGGCTTCCGTGACATGCCGCGTTTGGCCGGACAACCCGCCGAGTACCTCGGGATTGCCTTACGACGATTCAAGGGCATGGACCCGGTGAAACATAGTACTCCGATGATTGGAATTGCAGGGGTTTTGACGGCGGGGGAGATTGAGGCGTTGGCGGGGTATTTGGCTGGGCGGTGAAGGGCTGTTCAGCCGCCAGCCTCCACACACAGGTTACTTAAGCGGAACTTAGTAGGCACAGCGTCAGTATGACTAGCCCCCAAAAGGATTTTGATTGAGATAGACAGCGTCACTGTCACCCCCGTCATAAAACACGATCCACGAACCAAACCTTGTCACTACAGGCAACCAATAATATTCCAATAGCCTCACTTTTTCAGGCACCACATTGACCGACAACCCGGTCAACGATGAGAATTCACCCTTGTCATAAGCCCCCGATAGCACCTCGCCCTCTTCACAATGCCGATAATAACTTGGAAGCAACTGAATATCCTTGCCAGCCACGGCAGACATCAACAAATCGGAACGCTCTTTTGGGTCTTCAGGAAAGCTGACACAGACTAGCTCAGGCCCCCAGACCGGCAACTCCCGGAACTCTCTGGAGGCCAGAGCAAGATCAACTTCCTCCAATTCAGTTGCAGAAACCACCTCAATCCTGTCTTTTACAAAAACCATGTATACAGGCCTGGACACAAAGACGGCATAAAGGCCATATGCCAGAATGCCAATCTGAAATATAACAATGCAAGCATAATCCCTAAACAACTCAGATCGTTTCTTATTCGGGCTATAAATAACAAAAGAAACAACTGGCCCAAGAACAATTTCCACGATAACAATCAGAGTATAGATTTCTGTACCACCGAGCATCTCGCTAAAAGGCTCAGGAAACCAAAGGACAAAAACCAAAAAGCCAGTAACCAGACTAACGAAAAGAGTAAAAACACCGTGTAGAGCCGAGGCCTTTAGCTTTTGGACAATCATAGACTGGGCATTCCGAACAGATGAAAGGGGCTCAAAACGAGCCCCTTTGACAAGATGCAGTCTTCCTAAACATCACTCATACATTGAGCTGATCAATTAAGCGCGGCACTCTGCCGGAGCAAGGTTTCCAGGAAGAGTTGCAGCCGCAGGAGCGTTCGCCTTGGCAGCAGCAAAACAGGTCCAGATAATGGCGCCCGTCGGGCGAGTTCCCGCCGCAAGAGCTGCACCATTCACAGTTGGGACCAAGCTAACAGTATTACTACCAGCCGGAGCAACACGGGTTGAATAAGCCACGTCAATCTGGCCAGTTGCGGTGGTAATCGTGATCGTCAGAACATTCTGGGATGTGTTGGCCGTTGCACCATTATCGCCCACAGTCTGTACGCAAGTGCCTGCAGTATTACATGGAGTAGTTGCAGCGCCAGCAGCGCCACTTGTAGCGTAACCCGCACCCAATCCACCAGCGGCCGCAGGCGTAACGTTGGAGGCGTTATCAGCAACGATCAGCTTAGCTTCCCCGGCCAGGTTAAGCCCTTCAGACACCCGGGAGCGAGCTGTATAGTCTTGGTACGCAGGAATTGCAACAGCGGCCAAAATACCAATGATCGCAACCACGATCATCAACTCAATCAGAGTAAAACCCTTCTGGGCATGATTCATCTTAATTTTTTGCATGTTATCAACCTCTAGAGTTGTCGTTTCTTCATCATACAGCTCCGAGACGGCTAAAACCCGCCCCGCGACCGCGTTAACACCAGAAAGATAGCAGGTATCATGCCAATAAAAAATTAAAATCAAAACCATAAAAATCAACAACTTAAAACAAAAGCGCGCTGAACATTGTTTTTTTTCAAAAATACCTTCGCCCAAGAACGTCCAAGCGTGACACTTTTTGTCACCGGAACACAAAAATCGACAAGCAAACAAAGGCGACATGTCGATGAGAAAGATCAACACAATGACTTGGTCAGCTTCCCAAACTCCAGCTATGCTTCTAAACTCTGGTATATAAAGACGACTTTCAGCCACTTATCCCCTTTCCTCAGAGTAATTATGTCGAGCAGCAACCGAAACGTAACCCTGACAGGTCTGGCCCGTCGATTCGTGGACGACGGCCTCCTTGATGAAGATACCGCGAAAGACGCTTTCATTCAGGCGTCCCAGAATCGAATCCCCTTAATAACCTATCTGACACAAAACGAACTCGCCGACAGCTCCAAGCTCGCATTTTCAGCTGCCATGGAGTTTGGCGTCTCCGTTTTGGACTTAGACTCATTCTCGCCTGAGATGATGCCTGAAAAAGTTGTTGATGAAAAACTGGTTCGCAAGCATAACGCCCTACCCCTATACAAGAGGGGTAATCGCTTGTTTATCGCAGTATCCGACCCTACCAACATCCAGGCCCTGGACGAAATTAAATTTAACACGGGCCTCAGCACTGACGCGATCCTGGTTGACGACTCAAAGCTCAGGACTGCCATCGACAAATATCTGGAGTCCCAAGACACCACCATGGGCGACCTGGATGATACCGACCTGGAAGGTGTCGAGACGGCAGGTGGAGATATAGATGAGGATGACGGGGCGGTTTCAACCAGCGATATCGACGATGCACCAATTGTTAAATACGTAAATAAAATGTTATTGGACGCTATTCGCGGTGGCGCATCAGATATCCACTTTGAACCTTACGAAAAGGCCTACCGCGTTCGCTATCGCACCGACGGCATCCTGAAAGAAGTTTCCCGACCATCGATTAAACTAGCCCCGAAGATCTCCGCTCGGGTGAAAATCATGGCCCAACTGGACATTTCTGAGCGTCGCGTACCCCAGGATGGCCGAATCAAATTGAAACTTTCCAAAACAAAGGCAATTGATTTTCGCGTAAACACCCTACCAACCCTGTGGGGCGAAAAGATCGTTCTGCGTATTCTGGATCCTAGCCAGGCGAAACTGGGAATCGATGTGCTCGGGTACGAGGAAGATCAGAAGAAGCTTTACATGGATGCCTTGGCTCAACCCCAAGGCATGATACTGGTAACCGGCCCAACAGGCTCCGGTAAAACAGTCTCTCTTTATACGGGGCTGAATATTCTGAACACCCCGGGCATCAACATTTCAACCGCTGAAGACCCGGCAGAGATCAACCTTGAAGGCATCAACCAGGTTAACGTAAATAATCGGGTCGGGCTTGGGTTTGCTGAAGCACTGAGAGCCTTTCTTCGGCAAGACCCGGATGTCATCATGGTCGGGGAAATTCGAGACCTTGAAACCGCCAACATCGCCATCAAAGCCGCTCAGACCGGGCACTTGGTTCTTTCCACCCTGCACACAAACAGCGCCGCTGAAACACTGACGCGCATGATGAATATGGGCGTACCGGCCTTCAACATCGCAACCTCCGTCAGCCTGATCATAGCCCAGCGCTTGGGGCGAAGACTCTGCAACGCCTGCAAGCAACCAACGGACATCCCAAATGACGTGCTTTTAAAGGAAGGGTTCACACAAGAACAAATTGAAACAGGCTTCTCGTTGTACCGCCCCAAGGGCTGTGATAAATGCAATGGTGGATACAAAGGCCGCGTGGGTATCTACGAGGTGGTCAAAATCACAGACGAGCTGGCGAACATGATTATGGAAGAAGCCAGCTCCATCAAAATTGCAAAACAGGCTCAGGCGGAAGGCTTCCGCAACCTCAGAGAGTCGGCACTTCTTAAGGTAATTGAAGGGGTGACGAGTCTGGAGGAAGCTAACCGAGTGACGAAGGATTAAGCATGGCAGAGAAAGCGCAAAAGCTGGAATCTTACATTTGGGAAGGCAAAGATCGTAGAGGAAACAAAGCCAAAGGGGAACTTGCCGGTTCCAACACGGCGCTGGTCAAGGCCCAACTACGTAAGCAAGGAATCATCCCAGACAAAGTTAAGAAAAAGCCTAAACCATTATTCGGCGGCAGTAAGAAGATCACCCCCTTCGATATTGCGATGCTGACCCGGCAGCTGGCTACAATGATGAAAGCAGGCGTTCCACTTGTTCAAAGCTTTGACATTGTTGCTGATGGCCTTGAGAATAAAGGGCTACAGGAACTGGTAATGGCTATCAGAAATGACATCTCTTCCGGTACCGGCTTCGCCTCGTCCCTGCGCAAACATCCTAAATATTTCGACGATCTGTATTGTAATCTGGTTGACTCAGGCGAGAAAGCGGGGGCACTGGAGCAAATGCTAGATCGTATCGCCACATATCTCGAGAAAACTGAGACCCTTAAGAAAAAAGTCAAAAAGGCTATGACGTACCCAATTGCGGTAATCGTGGTAGCGATTGTGGTAACAGCAATTCTTCTAGTAAAAGTGGTTCCACAATTCGAGAGCCTGTTTGAAGGGTTTGGGGCAGACCTTCCTGTGTTCACTCAGTTCATTGTAAGCATCTCGGAATGGATGCAGTCTTGGTGGTTTGTTGTGCTACTCGCAATTGTCGGTACCGTTTTTCTATTCAAGGAAGCCAAACGCCGATCTCAAAAATTCTCGGACTTTGTTGATAAGTACACTTTGAAACTACCTATTGTTGGCGAGATTCTCGACAAATCTGCGGTAGCAAAATTTGGCCGCGTACTTTCCACTACATTTGCCGCTGGCGTACCTCTGGTCGACGCTCTCGATTCTGTGGCCGGCGCCACCGGCAACGCTGTATACCGTGATGCCGTGATGAACATTAAAAATGATGTCTCCAGCGGGACTCAGCTACAGGCATCCATGCGACAACAAGGGGTTTTTCCCGTTATGGCTGTCCAGCTGACAGCCATCGGTGAAGAGTCTGGTAACCTAGATGACATGCTGTCAAAAGTCGCCGAACACTATGAAGGTGTTGTCGACGATATGGTCGATAACCTTACCGCGCTGATGGAGCCGATGATCATGGCGGTTCTTGGGGTTTTGGTTGGCGGCCTGATCATAGGTATGTACCTGCCTATTTTCCAAATGGGTCAGGTTGTTTAACCCTCATCAAAAATACTCGCGGCCACCAATCTGCCCCTCTCCCCCCGGAGAGGGGCACAACAAAGATCTGACTGAGTCATCGAATGCTCTCCCTAGAAACCATCCTGTCTACGCCTTGGCTTCTCTATCTGGTCGTCATTTTTACCTCCCTCTGCGTCGGCAGTTTTCTGAACGTTGTTATCCTGCGCTTGCCAGAGATGATGAAACAGGAATGGCGATGCCAGTGTGAGGAGTTCCTGGAAGTACCGGAAGAGGATCGTCATCGTTCCCAGCCAATGACCCTGTCCAGACCGGCCTCTACCTGCCCCTCGTGTGGGCACAGGATTCGGGCCTGGGAGAATATTCCGGTCGTGAGCTGGTTGCTGCTGGGCGGCAAATGTTCATCGTGCAAGACCCGTATCTCCCTTCGTTATCCCATGATCGAAGCACTGACGGCGGCTTTCTCTGTCGTGACGGTTTACCTTCTTGGGCCGTCGGAGTCAGCTCTGTGGGCTTTGCTGCTGATCTGGGCGCTTGTTGCTCTGACCATGATCGATTTTGATACGCAGCTCCTGCCCGATGGAATCACCCTGCCCCTGATGTGGCTTGGCCTGATCCTAAACTACTTTGGTGTTTTTACCGACTTTGGCAGCGCTTTCTGGGGCGCCGTTGCCGGTTACCTGTCCCTCTGGAGTGTTTATTGGCTGTTCAAGCTGGCGACAGGCAAAGAAGGGATGGGACACGGCGATTTCAAGCTGCTGGCCGCTCTTGGCGCCTGGCTGGGGTGGCAGTTACTCCCCGCGGTCATTCTGCTTTCCTCAATGGTCGGTGCCATTGTCGGCATCAGTCTGATGGTGTTTCGCAAGCATGGACGCGAGGTTCCCATTCCGTTTGGCCCCTACCTTGCCGCCGCCGGGCTGCTAGCGCTCTGGTTCGGCCCCGAAATCCAGACACTCTGGTTCAGCTATCTCGGAGTCTGAATGTCTCGCACCGCTATTGTAGGCCTGACCGGAGGTATCGGATCAGGCAAGTCCACCGTCGCCCGACTGTTCGGCAAGCTCGGCGTCCACTGGGTTGACGCCGATGATGTCGCCCGTCAGGTTGTCGAACCGGGCACCCAGGCCCTGAAAACCATTGCCGCCCATTTCGGTGACAGCATACTACTGAACACCGGCGCTCTGGACCGGGCGGCGCTCCGGCAAAAAGTGTTTGAAGCGCCAGAGGAGCGCCGCTGGCTGGAGCAACTGCTGCACCCGATCATTCGAACCGAGCTGATTCGGCAACTGTCGCCGACAAACAACCGTTTTCCCTACACCATCCTGGTGTCTCCACTGCTCCTGGAAACCGATCAGCATGAACTGGTTGACCGCGTTGTTGTAGTTGATGTCCCTGAGGAACTTCAGATTGAACGTACAATGGCCCGGGATGGCAACAGCCGGGAACAAGTGGAACGCATCCTGGCTGCACAGATATCACGGCCCGACCGCCGTCAGAAAGCGGACGAGATCATCGACAACACCCAGCCAATCAATCAGGTGGAAGCTTCGGTCAGCTCGCTGCATCAACGCTTTCTGGCGGAGTTCAGTCAAGGAGCATGATCTGACTCGCCATACCTCTCTCGCTGCGGCGACGGTTCTTGTATTGCTCACCTGGGGCTCAGCCCAGGCGACCGAACCAGTACTGCAGGTTCGGGACATCGCTATACCGGAAGTTCTGGCACCAGAGCGTTTACCCATCGGTTTCTATACTTTTGAGCCCGATGAATTCTGGGCTGAACCCAGAGATTCCTGGTGGATGCGCTTCACGGATTGGGTGATCCGACAGGAACGCGAACATGGGCAGACCGTCCAGTCGTTCGGCGCCTGGGCAGACCGCACGCTGTCAGGTTCTTCCCGCGCCCTGCCCAACAATGAAAGCTATTTGAGGCTGGGCTTTGCCGCTGAATCTGAGTACGCCAACCTGGCACAGTTTGAACCCGAGCTGCGTTTCCGGCTGGACGTACCCACGGCGGAGGAAAAGCTTCGTCTTGTAGTGGAGAGCGAGAGCGAAGAACTGATCCCTCTGGCTGAACGTGAACGGGATCGACAGCTCACGGAACCAGACCGCACCGAAACCGAAACAACCGGGGCCTTGCGCTTCCTGACTCAAGTGGGTGACGCCATCAATCTTTCCACTGATATCGGCGGAAGGCTGCGGTTACCGCCGGAGATGTTCTGGCGCATGACCGCCCGAAAAGGCTGGGGTGTGGGCGGAGACTGGGCTGTGAATCTCCAGCAACGCCTGTACTATTATCACACGGAGGGATGGGGTGCCCGGACCCGGCTTGGTTCAAACCGAGCCCTGGAAAATGGATGGCACTATTATAATTCTTCTGAGCTGGAATGGGTTCACCACGATCGGAAATTTGTTGCTGCGCATATTCACAGCCTCCGGAAACGGCTCAACACCCGCTCCGTGATCACCCCAAGGATTGGCGTACTCGGGGAAAGCCAACCGTCCTGGCGAACGACAGGTTTTTTCGCCGACATTACCTGGCGATATCGCATGTATGAAGACTGGCTGTTCGCCGAACTGGTGCCAGCCCTCGATTTTCCGCGGGAGGACGGGTTCGGTGACAAGGCTTCAGTGATCTTCCGCATTGAGATGTACTTCTCCGGCACGATAGACAGAGACTGAAACCCGATGACGAGACCTGTTCACAAAAGCCGTCCCGCCGAGGAAGCACTCACACTGACTCCGGTGGCCATCACCCGGTCCTGCTTTCAGGACAAGTTTGGTGTACCGCGACAACCCGGCCTTACGCGCCATGCCCATGCGGAACTGATCATCCAGAGCCCGTTTGACCGTGAAGACGCCTTCCGCGGGCTAGAGTCCGCCAGCCACATCTGGCTGACCTTTCAGTTTCATGAAGCGGTGCGAGCCGAATGGCGCCCCGTTGTTCGCCCTCCCAGGCTGGGTGGGAACAAGAAAATCGGCGTGTTCGCCAGTCGCTCCCCTTTCAGACCAAACAGCCTTGGCCTGTCTGTGGTCAAAAATGAGGGGCTTGTGAGGAAAAACGGAGAACTGGTACTTAGAATCAGCAATCACGATTTGATCGAAGGGACCCCGGTTCTCGACATTAAACCTTACCTCCCCTTCTCGGACTCTGTTCCGGAAGCATCACTGGGCTGGGCTGAATCTCCACCAACCGACAGATTGCCAGTGGCATTCTCAAGAGAGGCTGACGAGCAGTTGCGCGCGCTCCCCGATGCAGATTACCCGGACTTCCGTGCGCTTATTGAAGATGTGGTGAGCTATGATCCCCGCCCCTCCTTTCGAAGAGGACGGGACGAAGAGCGGATATACGGAGCCAATTTGTACGACCGGAATGTTCGTTTTCGATTTATGAACAAAGGTTCAATTAAACGTGTGGAAGTGATATCGGTCTGCTAACATGCAGATTGGTGTTCCGACTGGCACACATATTTGTAGTCGACACAGGGATTTTGTGCCTTGCCTTCAACCCAGTTTTTAAAGCGATTAGGTCTACGCCCCCTGGCACTCCGGTTGCTGGGATGGGTGCTTCTGTACAGCCTGGTACTTTCCCTGGTCGCAACCGGCGTACAGATGATTGGCGAGTTTGAGCGCCAAAAATCAGAGCTACAACGCAGTCAGGGGCGAGCTGCTGAGTTGATTGCGGGCGGAATGAGCACCAACTTGTGGGTCATGAACTTCAGTGAAGTGGCCAACAGCCTGGATGATATGCGTTCAATGCCTTTTATAGGCTATGCCCGGGTAACCACCACCACGGGCGAAGAGTTTAGCACCGGCATCTATCCTGAAGGCCGGGCCATCACCCAGAGATTTCCTCTGGAATTCAACCGCTCCACCTTTGACGAACCACAGCAAGTTGGCGAACTGACCATCGTTTCGTCTATTGAACACGTTTATCAGGATATCCTTGAAAGAGCGCTTCTGAACCTCCTGTTCCAGTCCATCGTGGTCATGCTCGGGACACTTGGTTTGCTGCTGATTGTCCGACTGACACTGTCCCGCCACCTGGAAACCATGGCGGATTATGCCGCCAAGCTGAATCTTGACGCTCTGGTAGAGCCCCTGAAATTGCGCCGCCGCACACCAGCGCGCCCCGATGAATTGTCTGAACTTGAGCAGGCACTGAACAAAATGCGGTTGCAGATTCTTGAAGACACACGGTCTCTGCGACAAACCACCATCCAGACTCAGGGCGAACGAGACGAGGCGATCCGGGCAAACCATGCCAAGAACCAGTTTCTTGCCAATGTTTCCCACGAGCTGCGCATCCCGCTTCAATCGGTACTCGGCTACGCCAACCTGTTGATCGACACGCCGCTGGACCAGGAACAACGTGAGTATGTAAATACCTTGTTGAATGCCTCGGAAGGCCTCTCATCCATCATTAACGATTTGCTGGACATCTCCAGCATGGAAGCCGGCAAGCTGGAGCTTGAAGCCATCCCATTTGACCTTCGGGAGACGCTGAACGACCTGATTCACATGCTGGGCTCACGAGCCAGAGAAAAAGGCCTTGCTCTGGAAGTCCGGGTCGATGAGAACCTGCCCTGGGCACTGACCGGTGATCCCGTTCGCATTCGCCAGGTATTACTTAACCTCCTTTCCAATGCCATCAAGTTCACCGATTCCGGTCATGTACTAATCAGCATTGAGGTGCTTGGCCGCCGGGAAGGGAATGTGCGCCTGCGTCTTGCCGTAGAAGATACCGGCGTAGGGATCAATCCCGAAGACATCCCGCTGGTGTTTGAACCCTACGTTCAACTGGGCCAGCAGTTTCAGCGCCAGTTACCGGGTGCCGGTCTCGGGCTGACCATCTGCCGCCAACTGGTAGACCTGATGGGTGGGGAGCTTGATCTGGAAAGTCGCCCCGGTGAAGGTTCCACCTTCTGGCTTGAGCTGACCCTGCGAGAAGCCAGCGATGGTTCAGCCAAGGTGCGCCCGGACTCAAGACAGGTGCAGGGGCGCCGTGTCCTTGTGGTGGACTCCTACGAATTATCCCGAAAGATTACCCTGGAAATGCTGTCTCGCTACGAGGTCCACATTGATGCCGTGCGTTCCGCCGGTGAAGCGCTGACAGCACTCAGGCAGGCTTTCGATGCCGGGATTCCCTACGACGCCACCGTTCTGGACGGTTTCGTCCCCGACATGGATGCAGACTTGCTCTGCCGACAGGTTCGCAGTAACCCACAATGGTCCGGGATGCGCCTGCTGATCCTCTCATCAAATCCTCAACGTGGGGATGCCGAGCATTTTCGACAGGCAGGCGCCGATGCCTTCCTGAGTAAATCCCTCCGGGAGTCCTACCTGATCCCCATCCTGAACCAGTTGTTCACCGATGACAGCCAGCAAGAGCGGCGATTCCTGACGCGCTTCTCTCTGAAGACCATGTCCGATACCAGCACCAGACAACGAGAAATCCCCTGCGGACGTATGCGCGTGCTGCTGGTGGAAGATAACCCGGTCAACCGGACACTCACCCGCCGGCTGCTTGAGAAGCTGGGCTGCGAAGTGCTTACCGCCAACGACGGGCAGGCCGCCTCTTCCCTTTGGCAATGGCACCAGTTCGACGTCATTTTCATGGACTGCGTTATGCCAAGGATGGACGGCTACGAAGCAACACGGCAACTCCGTGCCTGGGAATCGAACCATGGTCGCGCCCCGGTTCCCGTTGTCGCCCTTACCGCCAGTGCCATGGAAGAAGACGAAGAGCGATGCCGTGAAGCGGGCATGGATTCCTTTGTCGCCAAGCCCGTCAACCTTGAAATGCTGAGGGCAGTACTGGAACAATATTGCCAGGCATCGGCAACGTCTTGACGATGCCGCAATACACTGGCCCGGAATGAATCTATGAATGTAGAGTGCCCAACCTGTAAAAAATCCGTTGAATGGAATGAAGCCAACTCCTGGCGGCCGTTTTGCTCAGAACGCTGCAAACTGATAGACCTCGGTGCCTGGGCGAATGAAGAGTACCGGGTTCCTGCCGAGAACGTTTCCCCCGACGATCTCGACCAGGGCGGTGAAGTGACCCGCCACTGATGTTTTGGTTACCAACCACTTACAGGCTTTTAAGTTGTTAAGCCCGGGACAGATGTTTACCATCGTCTGGCGTTAAACTAGTGCCCATACCGGCGGTTCCGCCGGTCATGCGCTCATAACGAAAGCAATAAAGGTGTACACATGAAGATTACCCGCATCTCTGCACTGGCACTCTCTCTCGCCGCCACACCGGTCCTCGCCAGCGATCTGGATCTGAGCCTGACCAACGATTCGGTGAAGGGACAGGTCAACTTCTTCGGCAGCCAGGATGAGCTGCAACTGGGTGCCGGATACACCTACCACGAAGGCAGCCGGCACATTATCAACGCGGACTTCCACGCTCAGGGCCGGACCGCACTGGGTAACCTGCCAACCACCGCTGGTATCGGTATGCGGGGCATTGGCTGGGAAGACGACGACGTTGACGGCGGCGCCATCGGTCTTGGCGGCTTTGCCACCATCAACATTCCGGATGTCCCGGGATTATCCTTTGGCGGCAGCCTCCACTACGCACCCAGCATTCTGTCATTCGGCGATTCAGACGACATGACAAGCCTGGAATTACGTGGTAGCTATCGGGTTATCCGCAATGCTGAGGTTTTTGCCGGTTATCGTTACCTGAACACCGAGCTGGACTTCGCTGGTTCACCCGATGTGAATCTGGATGAAGGGGTCATGGCCGGTATCAAAATTTTCTTCTGATCGCCATTCCCCGGTTACCCGGCGACAAGCCGGGTAACCGAAGCGTGCTGCCCTTCACGCCCTCCCCCGTTTTTTATTGCTAGGCTGTCCGAACACTCGCAACCGGACTGCGCTGCATGAGACTGACACTCCCATCCCTCCTGACCACCTCTTTACTCCTCACCGCCTGTGGCAGTGGTGATAGCGCGATCGACAGTGTCAGGGACATTCCCAATCGGTTTGGAAGCACACAGAATGCTCTGGATGACTTCAGCTCCGGCAGCACCGGGGATTCCAGCAATGCCAGAGGGCTCAAACCCAATCAGGCACGACTTACCATGGAGCTTCCCGGCCTCCTGGCTCCAGAAGGCGAAGCCACACGTCGAAACCTGAGGATTGTCATCCCGGATGAGCTCCGTGTTTATCACACCAATTCCAGCCAACAGAAGTTCGAAGATGTCAGCTATTCCACCGAAAAAGGGGCCGATGGCCACTTCATCCTGACTTTCGATGACGGAATACCTGTAGGGCCGGACGTGGTCATTGAAGCGCGTTACGGAAACCATATCATGACAGCGCTGGCCGCCGATGCGGATCGCGATATCAAGGTGAACCCGTTTTCCCATTATCTGGTGACAGAAATCCTCTGGCGCTACTACTCCAAAACCGACTATCAGACGGTTTTGGCCTGCGTGGATAACCCCACCTGTATAAACAAATATGTCTGGGGAACCCTGGCTGATCAGGTTCATGACTTCGAAATAGACATCCCGGAGAACGCCAGCATCGACCAGGCAACCGGAACCCTTGCCACCAGGGCGGATTTCGCCAGGTACGTTGAAAACATGGCGAACTATGCCCTGCTGGGACAGGCCTCGTCAGACCGGATCAGGGCCAGTGCCGCAGACTACAACTCCGTTTTCTTTGCTCTGGAGCTGGGGCAAACCTTCCGGGAATCCCGAATCGCCGGGGCCGGGCAATGGGGCACACGCATCGCCCGGGAGGAAAAACTGACCTCAGACAATTCAGCCTTTCTCTACCCTGCCCTGACCCTGACTTCCTTCGACGCCTTTGGCCTCAACATTACCTCTTTGGCGACAGACATTCCCTATGATCGCGAAACGCTCATCCACGGCTTTCATGACACGTCTGGTTCCGGCGTCCCTGAGCAGGCCTTTTACAGCCGTGGAGCAGAACACTGGGAGCGAAACAGTCACTCCAGCGCTCCAGGTGCCGCCACACTGACAACCGCCCCTCCAGCCCGTCTGATGGCAGGACGAGCGTTTTATCAAAGTATCACCAATCGAAACAACAATGAGATCAATGGCTGGACCAGGAACCCCTATTACCTCAACGCATTCACGTCGGAGCCTGCTGATGAGCAAAGCGGGCCAGACCGCGTACTGAGCAACTATTTCACGGCCGGCAAGTCCATCGCGCTGGCGGATGAAGGAGGAAAACTGAAGCGACAGAAAACGCTGGAGGATCACTATCTGAGTGCTTTTGAGTTGCATCTGCAACGCAGCAAAGCGTTTGACTCCTCTGCGATTGAAAACGGCGAATACAACCTGGCGTACTTCTCTGCAAAGCTCAATAGTGACGCCGCACCCACGTTTGGCGCCGGGTTCGGAAGCTGGACGACCGGCAACGCCCCCGCGCTCGAAAACTGGGCCCTGAGCAGAGACAACAGCCTTCAGCCCACCCTGACCCCAGGCCCTGCACCCGGCGTCTGGCAGCTCAGCAACCGGCGTTCGAACCTCAGTTATGGCACAGACTATATCGGACGGCTGAACCTGTTCCAGTCAAATGAGGGGCCTGCGTATGGCCAACCCGATCTCGGGGTTGGCGCATCAACTCCGGACAGCTCCCTGCTGGCATTCAACCTAGACACCGCTTCTTTCGGTACCGGTATCGCCATCGCCACACGCAAGACCAGTAACGATCTGCCTCAGGACGCAAGGTATCGGGTGCAAGGCCTGGTCACAGGGCTATCCGGCCCTGCGAATACGCTCTATCAGATCGACAACGGCACACTCACCATCTCAAACGGCACCGCAACGTTGATGGCGGGTACCCCAACAGAGAACGACGGCTCGGTATTTGCCGTGCAACACCGAATTATGGACAACACCGTCAATACACCAGAAAACACCCTATGGAATATTTCGTTCTCCTTCACAGCTTCCTCTGGCCTGATCGAAGACAACGATGGCGGCGGGCCCGATATCAATGGCATTTACTCGAACAACGGTGACCAGCTATTTCTGACCATCCAACAGGATAGTGGCACCGAATTGCGCACCGGTTTGCTGATGGCAACGCGTTTACCAAAAGACTGAGTACAAACCTGTAGACCGAACCCCCTCGTATAACCTGTTATAATTAGGTCCATATCGATAGAAATGAGGGGTTTATGACTGCAGTTAACCGGGCGCTCATGTTGTGTGTTCCGCTGTTCGCATTTGCTTTAGCCGGTGCCATGTACACGCCGCCTGCCAGTCAGAACCATTTGCCAGGAGAGGGACAGGGAGAAGTTACCCTGTCCTCGCTCCCCCCCCTCCCCGAATGGGCCTACAATGGGCTTCCTGACTTCACTGCTTATCAGGATTCAACGGAAAAGAAAGTGTCTTTTTTTTCCTACCTGTACCCCAGAATTGTACTGGCCAATTCCCGTATCCTGCTCGAACGGGAATATCTGGCCTCGCTGGCAGACAAAGCGGAGCTGACAAGTGACGAGCTGGACTGGCTAGCGCGTCAGGGGGACAGACTTCGCATTGAAGCCCGCCCCGGCAGTCAGCAGCAATTTGCGTTGCTCAACAAACGGCTGGACGTGATTCCCCCTTCACTGATTCTTGCTCAGGCGGCCAACGAATCCGCCTGGGGCACCTCCCGGTTCGCAACCGAAGGCAACAATCTGTTTGGCCAGTGGTGTTTTTCGAAAGGCTGCGGCCTGGTTCCCCAAAGCCGGCTGGAGGGAGCCAACCACGAAGTTGCAAAGTTCAGGTCACCTTACTTTTCCGTTCGCTCTTACATTCAGAACCTGAACCGGCACCCAACCTATCAGGCAGTCCGGGACATCCGGCTGGCTGACCGGAAAGCCCATAAGCCTCTGTCTGGCTGGGAGCTCGCAGAAGGCTTGCTGGGTTATTCTGAGCGGGGCCAGGACTACATCAGAGAAATCCGGGCCATGATTCGATACAACAACCTGGATTTCTATGATCAGGAATTCCGGACATTGTTAGGAGACCGAACCCCTGCCCAGTTCGAGCGCCTCGCTTCCGCTAAACCAGACACCGCGCTGCTGCCTGGTGGCTCCAGCGGCCGTACCAGCCCGTTTGAAGGCTAAACCCCGAACCTCACAGAACGAGATTGTTTCCATGTTAGATTTTTTGCCCGCGCCGCTAAAAGGCTTCCTGGCGGTCCTGCTGATACTGGTGAACACCCTGCTGTTCCTTCCATTGCTGCTCCTGGTGGCCCTGTTGAAACTGCTCATTCCAGTACTGGCCTTTCGCAAAGCCTGTACCGTGGTGCTCAATACCATCGCGTGGTACTGGGTCGGCTTCAACAACACCCTGATGAAGCTCCTTCACCGGCTCGAATGGGACATCCGGGGGGCCGAAACGCTCAGCAAAAAGCACTGGTACTTCGTAACCTGTAACCACCAGAGCTGGGCAGACATCCCGGCCATCCAGTATGTGCTGAACAGCCGTATTCCACTCCTGAAATTCTTCCTGAAGAAACAGCTGATCTGGGTGCCGTTACTGGGAGTGGCCTGGTGGGCTCTGGACTTCCCTTTTATGCACCGGCACACCAAAGAGCAAATCGCCAAACGACCGGAACTGAAAGGTAAAGATATAGCAGCGACACAGGCGGCCTGCGAAAAATTCCGTTATACACCCGTGACGATTTTCAATTTTATGGAAGGTACGCGCTTCACCCCCGAAAAGCATCAGCGCCAGAATTCACCCTACAAGCACCTGCTGAAGCCCCGGGCCGGTGGCACCGCCTTTGTATTTGGGGCCATGGGCGAAATGATCCACACCATGCTCGACGTTACCATTGTCTATCCTGGTGGCCGCCCCGGTATCTGGGATTACTTATGCGGGCGGGTGCGCAGAATCGTTATCGATATTCGCACCCGTGAAGTGCCGGAGCGATTCCTCGGCATGGACTATGAAAACAATCGCGACGTCAGAATCGATTTTCAACGTTGGGTCAGTGAACTCTGGGCAGAGAAAGACACCCGTATCGAGACCATCCTCAAGAACAACAACTGAGGCTTCCTGACAAGAACCGGGGCTGATCTGTTCAGAGCAGCCCCAGCTCACGGGCCCGAACGATGGCCTGGGTGCGGGATTTTACGTCCAGTTTGGCGTTAATGCGCCGGGCGTGCGTTTTGACGGTGTGCAAAGAGATGTGCAGTTTGTCCGCAATCTCCTGATTCGACATCCCCTGTGCAATCAGGTTGAGAACGCCGTGTTCCCGGTCACTGATGGGCTCAGCCAGACAATCCCCGCCAATACTTGCCGTGTCGCAACCAAACAGCGCTCCCAGGGCCTCGGTAAATTCGTTACGATCCAGATGGCGATAACACTTTTCCATCAGGGGGCCCACTTCTGTCATCAGCTCTGCAAACGGGCTGATGAAGTGCTCCCGGGCCGCCTCGGCCACCACCGTTTCCAGCTTTTTCCGAGCCGCCGAGACGCCCTTTTCAGTATCCTGTAACACAGCGTCGAGCAGACCTGCGTGCAGCTGCAATCCCCAGGGCGTGGTCCCTTCAAAGGTTTCTGATATTGCATTAAGGTTTTCCCGGGCCCGCACCAGGTCACCATTTGCCATGTCCGCCCTTACCTGGAGACAGTCAAGCAGCCCCGGCATCATGGGAAACAGCTCCGGCACGCACCCCACCTTGCGATATGGCTCCAGCCTTGCAATCGCCTGCATGGCGCTTTCATGCTGCCCCTGCGCCAGCCAGCAACTCGCCTTCAGTGCTTCAAGCACCGGTACATACAAGCTTTCGTCCACTTGCCAGGAGTGCATGGTGCGCTCAGCCCGCCCAACCCAGACAAATGCATCGTCCAGCCGCCCTTGAGCCCGGCACATCAGCACCCGCAATGCCATCGCCAGCAAAAGTCCCAGATCCCGGGTTTGCTCAGCATGCCGGGCGCAACTCACCAGCAAACGATCTGCTTCCGTCCAACGCCCCTGATGCCAGAGCACCAGAACAAGGTTGAGCTGCAAACGCGTCTCGCCAATTCTGGCCGGGCGGCTAAGTTCCTGCATTGTCGTATCCAGACCGGTTCGGAGGAGCTGCTCCGCGTGACGGAGCGCCCCCTTACCCAGCTCAATACGGGCATGAGCATAGACAGCCAAAGCCTCAGAGCCGGAATCCCCCGCTTCCCGGGCAAGTTTGGACGCAACCCGGTTCGCTTCGCGGGCTTCCGAAAAGCACCCCGCAGCGCACAAAGAGCTGGAGCGCACAATCTGGGTAACAAGCTGTGCCTGGGTTGACATGGGCCCCGACGAAAGCGCTTTGTCGGCCATCATCAAAGCGGGCTGAACAAACCCTTCCCCCCTCAGAATAAAAGCTTTCAGGGCATGAATACGGGCCTCATGCTCCTGAAGCGCGTGTTCAGAAAAACCTTCCAGAAGCTGCCTGGCCTGACGAAATTGACCGCCAATGGCGTGCACCCATCCGTAGACAATTCTTAACCTTACGCTACGCTCGAGCAGGCCCGACGGCAGATTTTTCCTAAGCGACAGCAAAGAAGCGGTATCCTGCCCCAGCAAAAGCGCTTCGGTGCTTTCCGAGGCTATACGAACAACCTCGTCACTGTCGCCGGCCAACACCGCATACTTTAA
The DNA here is from genome assembly GCF_000421165.1 of Marinobacter daepoensis DSM 16072. Classification (GTDB taxonomy): domain Bacteria; phylum Pseudomonadota; class Gammaproteobacteria; order Pseudomonadales; family Oleiphilaceae; genus Marinobacter; species Marinobacter daepoensis. The sequence continues at coordinate 630,345 of NZ_ATWI01000008.1, read as the reverse complement.
CGCTTCAGGAAACTGGCGGCTTCGCTCAAACCAGCGGCTGGCCATTAGCATCCGGGTAAAATAGCCCCCCACAACCGGAGTCTGAAGCCACACCTGGAGCAGGGGATTCAACCGATACCAGCGCCCACGCCCCGGAACCGACTTCAGGGGTAACCCCCGATCTGCGGCTTCGGACGGCAACATCCCGGATTCCGATACCGAAGGCTCGATCGCGAGCAGCAGTTCGTCCGAACAGCCATCCAGCTCAGACATCGCCCGCAGCGATTTAACTTGCGCTGGGGAAAGGGCTGCGATGACGCTGTCCTTCAGAAACCGCTCAACAGAGGGCGTTTCATGCAGCGCCCGACGCTCCCCCCCTTGTACGAGCTCCCTCCGGTAAAGCGCCAACGGCGTAGGCCACCCTTCTGTCAGACCAAAAAGGTGGTCAATGGCCACACTGGTAATCAGGCTGGAGGAACGTGCCTGAGCAAAAAAATCGAAGGTTTCAGAACGGGAGAACTCCAGCACATCCGAACACAGGCGGGTGTAATGGCCATTCAGTTCCAGCGTGTGGCTCTCAAAGGGAAGTGAACTCCGTGACGCCAAAGCAATGGAAAGCCCGTCCGGCAAATGGGTCACTAACTGATGCAGTAACCCGCTGACCGCCGGGTTTGTCAGGTAATGAACGTTATCCAGCACCAGGATATCTTTCGTCTGCCGGTTCTGACGCGCTCTGGCCACCAGCAACATGGCCAAATGGTCTTCAAACGTACCACCGTTTGGGGTCAGGACATCGCCCAGCCCCAGAGCCATTGCCAGAATGGAGAGAAAGCGCGATGGCGCATTATCCCCCGCGTTTATCGAGATCCAGCGAATCTCAGCCTCAGAGACTGAGGCCAAAGCACTGACCAAAGCGTGAGTTTTTCCGTACCCTCCCGGCGCTTCTATCTGTAGCACATGTCCGGGCTCCAGAGCCTGAAGGATGGCCCTGTCCAGCTCAGGCCTTTCAAGGAGATCCTCTGGCACCGCCGGAATTCTTAGCCGGTGTTCCATCAGATCCCGAACCAGCTCTCCACTCTGCAGTGGAGTGTTGGCGGTCTGAAACTCGTCGTTGGCTGCACAACCGTCTTTAAAGGATTTCACGCATTGCCCCATTTGAAACCGGCAGAATCAGAATCCGGGCCGGAAAATAAGAGTCTTGCTTTGGCCGAACACGGCGTGGCGCCCTACATCGGGTACGCCTTTAGTATGAGTCTTTTGGGAGAGGTTAAACCAAAGCAGGTGCTACCTGCAAAAATTTGACGGGGTTAAAAGGGGTTGGAGGCAAATTTTTAACACTTTCGATACAGCTTGTTACCCATAAAAAAACGGCGAGCCCTGAGGGGCTCGCCGTTTTTTACAATCGCCGTTTATCAGCGCTTATCGGGTACCCGCACGACGCAAGGCCGCTGGTGTGTAATCCCGGGACTGGCGCTCCACTCCAAAGCTGTACGGGTTGTTTTCTTCGTTGGTCAACCCGAGAGCCAGATAGCGGCCGGACAACAGGTCGTAGAGAACCTCAATCGCATACCAGGGCACATCCTGATCGTAGAACTGCATGCCGTGTGCTTCAGCCACACGCCAGAGCTCACCACGACCATCGTAATGATCAATGATCGCTGCCTGCCAGGAGTCCTCATCAATATAGAAATCACGCTGGGCGTAGACGTGGCGCTCGCCATCTTTCAGAGTCGCCCGGACATGCCAGACACGGTGCAGCTCATAGCGGGTCAGGTCCTGATTGATGTGTCCGGCCTTGATGATTTCATCGTAGCTCAGGTCACGATCAACCAGTTTGTAGGAGTTGTATGGAATATACATCTCTTTTTTACCCAGCAACTCCCAGTTATAACGATCTGGCGCGCCGTTAAACATGTCGAAGTTGTCAGAGGTGCGCATACCGTCGGCCGCCGTACCGGGACCATCGTATGCCACCTGTGGGGCACGGCGAACACGACGCTGGCCCGCGTTGTAAATCCATGCACGGCGAGGCTCTTTCACCTGGTCCAGAGTTTCATGAACCAGAAGAACGTTACCCGCCAGACGAGCCGGTGCCGTAATGGCCTGCTTGAAATAAAACAGAACGTTATCATCCTTGCCCGGCTCATAGTCCGCCAGATAGGAGTTCCAGCTCAATTCATCCTGAAATTTGACTACAGAGAATGCGCCGTTGGCTGTCGGAGTCGCCTGCCCCACATTACGCTGAACCGAACCACCCCGATAGCGGGTGATATGGTTCCAGATCACTTCCAGTCCGTTCTGGGGAATGGGGAAAGGGGTTGCGTTCTGGTAATTCCCGATACCGTTTCCGCCCTGCACCAATTCCGACTGAGTCGCATTTTTGACCGTTTCATCCATGATGTCTTTTGGATAAACCGCGGTACGATGGGTCGGATACACCGGAATCTTGTAATTCGGGTACTGGCGGATCATCGCAACCTGCCCGGGAGACAGGTTATCGGCATACTGGCCAACGTTGTTTTGATCGATAACGAACTCAGGCTGCTCGTCAGGGAACGGATTAATGTAAATGCCATCGCCCTTATAGCCAGCAGGCGCACTGTCCATTCCTCCGGTCCAGGCAGGAATGACGCCTCCATTACCGGCTTTTTCCGCACCCATTGGCGTCAGGGTGTCTCCCAGCTTGGCCGCTTCCTCTGCAGAAACCGCACCCCAGGCCTGACCGGTAAAGAGACTTGCAGCCAATACACCTGTAGCCAGTAGTTTCTTGTTCAGTTTCATCTAAATTACCTCGTTAAACGAATTCGGTCCGGTTCAGAATGAGTAGGAAACACTCGCACTCACGAAATCACGGTCGGTCAACTCGTTATACGGCTTGCCACCGAAAAAGTTTGTGTAGCCAATGTTGCCGGTGATCTTGTTCTGATACACCGCCTGAACAGACAGGCCAACGGCTTTGCTTCCTTCGTTGAACGCTCCACCGGGCTGCGGTGAGTATCCTTCAACGTCATGACTCCAGGCCAGTTGTGGCGAAAGGTTCACACCCGCAAAAGCGTTCGGGTACTCCCAGACCAGACGAGTACGGTAACCCCAGGAAAAGTCTGTGGTGAAACCCTCATTCTCACAATAATCGGAGTTCAGGTTGAGCTGGGGACAGATATCACCAACCGCCGTTGGAACCGGCCCGATCCCAAAGGTACCGGAACGGCCATAGCGGGCTTCATCGTACCCTGGCAGATCGTGCACCCAGGTCATCCCCACTTCGTTGATCAGAGACAAACGGCTGGCGCCCATAACCTGATCGAAGAATTTAATCAGGGTGAACTGGAACTGGGACACGTTGAAGCGGTCGTTACCCGACGCTCTCAACCCGTTGATATCAGTAGTGCCCAGCTCTTCCTGCCGCTGCTGCTGCAACAGACTGACCGGGGTACCATCGGGCCCGGGAAGCTGCAACCCGGCATAGATCAGCTCAAAGGCGTTCCACTGCAAGGGAACCCCTTCACGGAAGCTGTATTCAGCGCCCAGAGACCAGCCGCCGGGCGTGGTGGTGTTGATGCTGATGCCGTACAGGTCGATGTTCTCCGGATACTCCATGAAGTAGTCGGGGAAGTACCCCGGACCAGGGGCAGGGCCATCATTAAGCACGCCACTTACGTACGGCAAGCGACTATTGTACTTGATGTAGTAAAAGCCCAGTTCAGAATCGTTCAGAGCAGGCACATACCAACGTACCGCCACCCCAAACTGGTCTTTGGAGTCTGCTTCGACATCCGCCTGGCGATTGATCGCATAGCCACCAAGCCCTAACGCATCTGTTGCGTCCAGCAGCTGGCTTTGCGCTTCGCTGACTTCACCCGATGGCCAGATCGGGCCACAACCATCCGATACGAAATCGATGGTCGAGAAGAAGGTACCGCAATCGTCCGGACGAACCGGCTCCCATTTGGCCTGCACGAAGGCCTCAACGGACACATTCTCCGTAATGCCTGCCGACACGTAGAACATTTCAACCGGCAGCAAAGCGTCCTTTAACTCCGAACCTGGAGCCCGGAACGCCTGCACATCTACCGGGTTGATGGTGTTAATACCGCCCTGGATAAATGTACTCTCACCCCAGCTCACAACCTGCTTACCGTAGCGCATGCTCACCGGAACATTGCCGAAATACCAGTCTGAGAACACGTAGGCATCAAGAATTTCACCCCCGGATGCGTTCTTCTTGGCCTCTTCGTTCAGCTCAACGTAACGGCGGCTCTCGTCCTTGAGTTCGAAGTCATACCAGTAACGGCCGCGGACAAAACCACCTACCCGTGTCAGGTAGGGGTTATCAACCGCGTAATCGAGGAACAGCTCACTGTTACCTTTGACGATTTTCGAGATGGTATCGCCTTTATCGAAGTTGCGGTTACCATCATCGTAGTTGTTGGTGGATGCCGTGCCACGGCCATCGTGAGGAGCCAGGAGACGCTTGTCAGCATCTTCTACCCGCCAGGAAGCACCGGCCGATAATGTGGTATTGAACTGGGCCTCAACGTCACCCATGTAGAACGAGTATGCAGATGCCTGACCGGACACGCCGGCGGCTATAGCTACGGCAAGCGGTAACTTGGTCCAACGCTGCCAAGGTTGAGTTTTTCTTGTCATTGGAAGGCTACTCCGTTGTTGTTCTGAGTCGCTGCTCTGTTGTTCTGGTAGTTAGGTATCCTGACGGCTTGGTGCACAGTGCCGTGATGCTTGCACTATAGCTAAGCCCTTTGCGGGCTTTGATCAGTCAAAAGTATGATTTTACGGTCACTCTGCGCTCAGCCGGCGCTCGCACTCCCTCACTATAGACAAGATTCAGGAGTGCAACCACCTGGACAATTACAGCATTTCAATAGCCATGGCTGTTGCCTCACCACCACCAATACACAGCGCGGCAACGCCTTTTTTCTTGCCGTAGCGCTTCAGTGAATGCATCAGCGTTACGAGCAGTCGTGAGCCCGTTGAACCAACCGGGTGCCCCTGAGCACAGGCACCACCATGAATGTTCACCTTTTCCGGGTCGAGGCCCAGTTCTTTAATCGGCATCATGGCAACCATGGCAAAAGCTTCGTTGATCTCGTACAGGTCAACATCGTCTTTCGTCCACCCGGTTTTCTCGAACAGCGTCTGGATAGCCCCTACTGGCGCACAGGTGAACTCGCTGGGATGCTGGGACTGGGTGCTGTGCGCAACGATCCGGGCGAGCGGCTTAAGGCCACGCTTTTCCGCTTCTGACTCACGCATCAGGACCAGTGCGGAAGACCCATCGGAAATAGAGGACGCGTTAGCCGCTGTCACGGTACCGTCTTTGGCGAAGGCTGGGCGCAGAGTCGGAATTTTTTCAATATTGGCATTGTGAGGCTGCTCATCATCGGCAACGACCACCTCACCCTTTCGGGTTTTTACTGTTACGGGGATGATTTCCTCTTTCAGGAGCCCATCCTCAATCGCCCTCTTGGCCCGATTCAGGGAGGAAATCGCATACTCATCCATTTCTTCCCGGGTATACCCTTTCTGATCGGCCATTTCCTGAGCAAAAGAGCCCATCAGGCGACCGGTTTCGGCATCTTCGAGCCCATCCAGAAACATATGATCCTGAGGCGCCTGACCGGGCCCCATACGATACCCCTGACGGGCACCAAGAAGGACATGCGGCGCGTTCGACATACTTTCCATGCCACCAGCAACCATCACATCATTGGAACCCGCCTTGATCAGGTCATGGGCAAACATCGTGGCTTTCATTCCGGAACCACAGAGCTTGTTGATGGTGGTCGCGCCCGTGCTGTCCGGCAAACCTGCCTTGCGCATGGCCTGACGAGCAGGCCCCTGCTTCAGACCAGCCGGCAGTACGTTACCCATGATCACTTCCTGAATATCCGCTGGCTGCAAGCCTGCACGCTTTACCGCTTCAGCGATGGCAATCGCGCCAAGTTCTGGCGCGGAAACCGGAGCCAGACTACCCATGAACCCGCCCATGGGAGTGCGAACACCACTTACAATGACTACGTTGTCCTGACTCATGCTGTGACCTCTCTGTTGGTTCTTTATGGTTTTGCTTATGGTTTGTGGGGTGCTTCAAGATATTCCCGGGACTGCATTTCCAGCAGTCGGGACTCGGTACGCTCGAATTCAAAACTCAGGCGCCCACCGGAATAGAGTTCGGTGATGGGGGCCGCTGCGGAAATGATAACTTTGACATTGCGATCGTAGAATTCATCAATCATGTTGATGAAACGCCGGGCCTGATCATCTTTGTCACCGCCCAGAACAGGCACATTGCTGACGATGATGGCATGGAACTGCCTTGCCATTTCAATGTAGTCATTCTGGCTGCGTGGCCCGTCGCAGACATCCTTGAAATCAAACCAGACCACGTCATCGGCATGAGCCTGGGCAGGAATCTTTCTGCCATTGATTTCCATGGTTTTGCTGTGTTTGGCTGCTTCCAGCGCCAGGGCATCAAAACTATTGCGCAGACTGACGTCCGCCTCGTGGTCCAGCGGACAATGGTACAGTTCAGCCTGCTCCAGGGTGCGCAGCCGGTAATCCACCCCACCATCGACATTAACAACATCGGTGTACTTCTTAACCAGCTCAATCGCGGGGAGGAAGCGCGCACGCTGCAGGCCGTCTTTGTAAAGACCATCGGGAACAATATTCGACGTACATACCAGAGTCACGCCCCGGCTGAACAAGCCGTCCATCAGTGTGGCGAGAATCATGGCATCTCCGATATCGGAGACAAAAAACTCATCAAAACAGATGACCCGGGTTTCATCGGCAAACTTTTTTGCCACCGTCTCAAGCGGATTTTTTTCGCCTTTCAACGCTTTCAGCTCGTGGTGAACTCGCTGCATGAAGCGATGAAAGTGCACTCGCATTTTTCGTTCAAAAGGCAGGGATTCAAAAAACGTATCCATCAGGTAGGTTTTCCCCCGGCCAACACCGCCCCAGAAATACAACCCGGTTACCGGCTCTTCCCGCCCTTTTCTGAGTCTGCGGCGCAGTTTGGTCAACCCCCGGTCACGTTCATTTTCAGCCGCAACCAATTTGTCGTACAGTGCCTGTAGCCGTTGCACAGCGTCTTCCTGCGCCGGATCCTTATGAAAGTCCGGGCGCTCGAGATCCTTTTGGTAACGCGCCCAAGGGGTCTGGTTCGCAACGGTTTCGGAGGATGTGGCAGCAGTCATCAGGCTTCCTGGATAGTTTAGTGGAGTAAAAATCGGCGCGGTATTGTCGCTTATTTGGCGATTTTTCGCCACGCTGGGCCAGTCCCGGAGCAATACGACGATTGGCGCAGTGTTTCAGCATGGGCTCAATCGGTCTGGGGCGTTATACTCTGACAGAGGGCACAGGCTCACTTGCAGGCAAACTAAGGACGACGTTACACATGACAAACCTGATTCTGGCGGCCGTTGCCGCATTGGCTATTGGCATTGTCATCGGGATTCTGTTTGGCCGTTCCGGCCAGGGAGCAACGCTCCGGCAACGCCGGGCCGAGCAGCAGATTGAAGAACTGCGCAGTGAGTTTACGCGCTACCAGGCTCAGGTAAACGAGCACTTTATGGAATCCGCTCACCTTCTGCGCCGTTTTAACGATGCCTACCGGGACGTGAATCAGCATATGGCGCGCGGGGCCAACCGTCTTTGCAACGACGAAGACTGGCTGGAAGAGCTGGATGAGGAAGCCAAAGGGCGTCTGGAACACGGAAAAGACGGCGAGACAGCAGAACCGCCAAGGGACTATGCGCCAAAAGCCGACCCGGAAGCCAAAGGGACCCTGGCTGAAGATTATGGTCTCGACAAAGGCGAAAAGCGCCCGGCGTGATTTACACCGGGTTATCGCAGTCGATAAAGCGGTGGGCGATACCAAAAGCCCCCGCGACTGCCTGCCCAAGGGCCTGAACCCCATACCGCTCGGTAGCGTGGTGGCCCGCTGCAAAATAATGAATACCGCCTTCCCGAGCCAGATGCGTGGTGGGTTCTGAAATTTCCCCACTGATAAACGCATCCAGCCCGGCATCCAGAGCCGTCCCCAGAAACCCCTGAGCCGCTCCAGTGCACCAGCCCACCGTCCTGATCTCGCTCTTGCCACACCCCACATGGAGAGGCTGACGATCAAGAGCCCGGGCAACCTGAGCCTCAAACGCTTTTACTGAAAGAGGCTGAGAAAGTTCACCCTGCCAGACCAGTCCATCGAGTGGCCTCGGGCACTCGATCCCCAGCACCCGGGCAAGCTGACGATTGTTACCATAGTCCGGATGATCATCCAGCGGCAGGTGATAGGCAACGAGGTTGATGTCGTTATCCAGAAGCTGCTTGATACGCCGGCGTTTTATGCCGCGAATAGCCTGCTCTTCGCCTTTCCAGAAATAACCATGATGAACGAGTATCATGTCAGCCCCCGCGTCAACCGCGGCATCAATCAGGGCCTGACTTGCGGTGACACCGGTGATAATGGTGGCCACCTCGTCCTTTCCTTCAATCTGCAGACCATTCGGGCAGTAATCCTGAAAATTCTCAGGCTTCAGCCATTCATTCATGGCATTCAGGATGTCGTTCCGGTTTGCCAAATCAGACCTCCGACAGCTTACCCAAACCCTTAATCAGGGCCTTGTTCTGATCAGCGGTACCCACGGTAATCCGCAAGAAGTCGCTGATTCTGGGCTTATTGAAATGACGAACAATAATGCCCTGCTCCCGCAACAGAGCCGCAACATCCTCTCCGGTGTGCTCAGGATGTCTTGCGAACACAAAGTTTGCCTTGGAGGGCAGCACCTCAAATCCACGCTTTTCAAGCTCGGCTGTCAGTTTCTCACGTTCGCGGATAACACCATTTACCGAGTCTTCAAACCATTGTTTGTCCTCAAAGGCAGCAACGGCACCAGCAAGAGCCAGCCGATCCAGCGGGTACGAATTAAAACTGTCCTTAACCCGACTCAAGGCTTCAATCAGCTCTTCATTCCCAACGGCGAACCCAACCCGGAGCCCGGCCAGGGAGCGGGCCTTGGAAAGTGTCTGACACACCAGAAGATTCGGGTATTGGTTGACCAGCCTTATTGCAGTCTCACCACCGAAATCCACATAGGCCTCATCCACCACCACGACACTGTCCGGGTTCGCCTGGAGGATATCCTCTACATGCCCCAGCCCGAGATAACGCCCCGTGGGTGCGTTCGGATTGGGGAAAATAATACCGCCGTTGGGGCGCCGGTAATCCGCCGGATCAATTTCAAAGCGATCATTCAGCGGCATGACACAGCTTTCAATCTGATAAAGACCGCAGTAAACCGGGTAAAAACTGTACGTAATATCCGGGAACAGGATCGGCTTATCATGCTTGAGCAGCCCCTGAAAAACATGAGCAAGCACCTCGTCAGACCCGTTACCGACAAAGACCTGGCTGGGCGCGATACCAAAATCCACATGATAGTCCGCAATGGCCTGCTTAAGTGCCTGCCCCTCAGGATCAGGGTATAGACGCAGGCCATCGTTCAACTCGGATTTGATAGCAGCGATCACCTTCGGAGAAGGCCCAAACGGGTTTTCATTGGTATTCAGCTTCACCAGGTTCGCCATCTTTGGCTGCTCGCCTGGCACATACGGCTTCAGTTCACTGACCAAAGCACTCCAATACTTACTCATTGATCCGGTACTCCGCTGAGCGTGCATGTGCGGTGAGCCCCTCACCCCGGGCCAGAACAGAAGCCACACGCCCCATTCTGTCTGCGCCCTGAGCGGTAAAACCGATCAGCGAAGATCGCTTCTGAAAATCATAAACGCCCAGAGGCGAGCTGAATCGTGCTGTGCCACTGGTCGGCAATACGTGATTTGGTCCGGCACAATAGTCACCAAGCGCTTCGGCAGTGTGCCGCCCCATGAAAATGGCACCAGCGTGGCGGATATCGCTCAGCATGGACTGGGGGTCTTCCACCGACAGTTCAAGGTGTTCGGGCGCAATCCGGTTGCTTACCTCGGCCGCTTCCTTCATGTCGGCCACCTGTATCAGAGCCCCACGGCCGAGCATGGACGTGCGGATGATCTCTTCTCTTTCCATGGTCGGCAAAAGCTTGTTGATGCTGACCTCAACCGCATCCAGAAATTCAGCATCAGGGCTCACGAGAATGCTCTGTGCCTGTTCGTCGTGCTCAGCCTGAGAAAACAGGTCCATCGCAATCCAGTCAGGATCGGTCTTACCATCACAGATCACCAGAATCTCAGACGGACCGGCAATCATGTCGATACCAACAACACCAAACACTTCACGTTTGGCCGTCGCCACAAAAATATTGCCAGGCCCGACAATCTTGTCGACAGCAGGGACGGTCTCGGTACCGTACGCCAAAGCAGCAACCGCCTGGGCACCGCCAATGGTGAACACCCGATCAACCCCTGCCACCGCAGCCGCCGCCAGAACCAGGTCGTTGACCACACCATCAGGGGTGGGCACCACCATGATCACCTCAGAAACCCCCGCGACCTTGGCCGGAATGGCATTCATCAGTACAGACGATGGATAGGCCGCCTTCCCCCCTGGCACATAAAGGCCAGCACGATCCAGCGGCGTTACCTTCTGGCCCAGCACCGTGCCGTCTTCGTCCTGATACTGCCAGGAGGCCTGGTTCTGACGCTCATGATAATCGCGAACACGCGCCGCCGCCTTTTCCAGCGCTTCCCGCTGATCCTGAGGGATTTGCGCCAAGGCAGCTTTCAGCCGCGCACCGTCCATTTCCAGTTCAGCCACAGCACCTGCGTTCAGACGATCAAACTTCGCCGTAAACTCCAGAACCGCCGCATCTCCCCGGTTTTTTACTTCATGCAGGATATGCCTGACCGACTCATTCACCTGATGGTCCACACTGTCGTCCCAGGCCAGCAGGCTTGCCAGCGCGCTATCGAAATCGCTCTGAGCGGTATTCAGTCGGGTGATTCTGTCGGTCATTTTTCAAATCCTGTTTTGGATTAACACTACGATTCGCGGCGGCGATCAACCGCAGCGGACATCTTCTCGATGATGGGATTGATCTGGCCATGCTTCATTTTCATGGAGGCCCGGTTCACAACAAGCCGGCTACTGATATGGCCGATCAGCTCCCGCGCTTCCAGACCGTTGGCCTTGAGGGTATTACCGGTATCCACAATATCAACGATTTCATCGGCCAGATTCAGAATGGGCGCCAACTCCATCGCACCGTACAGTTTGATGATATCGGCCTGCCGACCCTGGGCAGCGTAATAACGCCGCGCCATATTGACGAATTTGGTGGCTACCCGAATCCTGCCTGCCGGGGGCTGCTCCCCCTTCTTACCGGCAGTCATCAATCTGCAGCGCGAGATATTCAGGTCCAGCGGCTCGTACAGGCCTTCCCCGCCATGTTCCATCAGCACATCCTTGCCGGTCACCCCCAGATCTGCTCCGCCATACTGAACATAGGTGGGCACATCGGTCGCCCGGATAATCAGAATCCGCACGTTAGGATCGGTGGTCGGGAACACCAGCTTGCGCGATTTCTTCACGTCGTCAACAAGCTCAATGCCTGCCTCTGCCAGCAAAGGCAGGGTTTCTTCCAGAATGCGTCCCTTCGACAAGGCGATGGTGATGGAGTCTGTCATGTATCCTTCCGGTTTCCCGTTGGTCAAAGTCAGGCTGGCAGGCGACGAATGCTGGCGCCCAGCAACTGCAGCTTCTCTTCAATGCATTCGTAACCGCGGTCTATATGATAGATCCGGTCGACAATGGTATCACCGTCTGCCACCAGGCCTGCGATAACAAGGCTGGCAGATGCCCGGAGATCGGTCGCCATCACGGGTGCACCGGTCAGGTGATCCACGCCCTTGATGATCGCCGCATTACCTTCCAGTGTGATATCAGCCCCCATACGGATGAGCTCCTGGAGGTGCATGAACCGGTTTTCAAAAACCGTTTCAACGATGGTGCCAGAGCCTTCGGCAACCGCATTCATCGCAGCGAACTGAGCCTGCATATCGGTTGGAAAGGCAGGATACGGGGCCGTCCGCAGGCTGACAGCCTTGGGCCGGTTACCTTTCATATCCAGCTCAATCCAGCCAGACCCCGTACTAATGTGCGCTCCGGCTTCTTCCAGTTTCAGAAGTACCGCTTCCAGAATGTCGTCACGGGTATCCTTGACTTTGACCCGTCCGCCAGTCGCCGCCGCCGCCACCAGATAGGTGCCGGTTTCAATCCGGTCCGGCAGCACGTCGTAATGGCACCCGTGGAGACGTTCCACCCCATTGATCTCGATAGTGGCAGTGCCATGGCCTTTGATATCGGCCCCCATCGCGATCAGGCACTCGGCCAGGTCCACCACTTCAGGTTCCCGGGCCGCATTTTCAAGAATGGTTTTACCATCGGCCAGGGCTGCCGCCATCATCAGGTTCTCGGTCCCGGTCACCGTGACGGTGTCCAGAAAGATATGAGCGCCTTTCAGGCGACCATTGGTCTTGGCCTTGATATAACCGTTCTCAACCTTGATATCCGCGCCCATCATTTCCAGGCCGTGGATGTGCAGGTTAACCGGACGAGTACCAATGGCACACCCGCCAGGCAGAGAAACCTCGGCTTCACCAAAATGAGCAACCAGCGGGCCAAGCACAAGAATCGAGGCGCGCATGGTCTTTACCAGCTCATAGGGGGCGTGAAAGTGCTTGATGGTATTGGCGTGTACTTCCACGCTCATTTTCTCATCAATCATTAACTCAACCCCCATCCGACCGAGCAACTCGATCATGGTGGTGATATCGTTCAGGTGTGGCAGGTTGCCAACGGTGACCGGCTCATCAGCCAGCAGCGTCGCGGCAAGAATCGGCAGAGCCGCGTTCTTGGCGCCGGAAATACGGATTTCGCCATCCAGAGGCTTGCGCCCCCTGATCAGTAGTTTGTCCACGGTAATTGTCCTGTAAGGCTCAGGCCTGTTGATCAGCCCACTCGCTCGGGGTATAGGCTTTCGGGTGAAGGGCGTGAATGGTGCCGTCCATTACGTGCTGGAACAACACCTTATTGATCATCTGCTGCCGTTTGATTGTGGGTAGTCCCTCGAATACGTCACCCACCGCGACCACAAGGTAGTGGTTGCCATCAACCTGCACCTGAACCTCGCAACCGGGAAGGGCTTCTTTGACAAGTTCGGTAACCTGGGCGGCGTCCATAAGGATTCCTCGATTTAGTTGAAACAAGGGGCGGAATTGTAACTAATTCCCGGGCGCCGGTCAGCTGTGGCCGGCAAATCCGGGAATCTGTTCCTGAAGATTACTGAGCGCCGCCAGCGACCGGAGGCGCTCACTGGCCCCGGAAAACGACAATTGACAATGCTGGCGCAACGCCAGGCGCTGCCAGCACAACAACAGCGAGAGCACGACACTGTGAGCGGTTTCAAGCCCGGAAAGGTCGATCTCAAGCACCCCTCCGGCCTGCCGGATTTCCTGCTCACCCTGTTGGCGCAGCGCCACAACATTCTCTGCCGTCACAACACCGGTCACTCTGAGCGCAGAACCTTCCCGGGCAAGACCTGGCAATGCCTCGCTCATGAACGATCTACCTGTTCATCCAGGTTCAGGGAGTCAACAGCGTCTCCCCAGCCATCAATAACCACCTGAACCTGGCCTCGATTTTCTTCCATTTCCTGGGCAAAACGATCCCGGAAGGCCAGACCGATATTCACACCTTCAACGATCACGTTCTCCATCAACCAACGCCCCTCGCCATTACGGTACATGGAATAGGTGACCGGATAACGATTGCCGGACGCACTGATCAACTCCATCTCCACCGTGGCCCGATCATCATTCTGCGGCAGAATGGTGGCCTCTTTCACCGTGATCTGGAAATCTTCGGCCGTCACCAGCGCCTGGGCGTAACTGTCGAACAGGCTACGCTTGAACTTTTCAACAAAGGCATCCCGTTGCTCGGGGGTGGTCTGTCGAGCGTAGCGCCCCATCACACGGGCCGCGATCCGCCGGAAGTCGACAAACTGCTCAAGGGTCTCGTCCATGCTGACGTAGAAAGCCTCCGGGTCGCGATCGTAAAGCCCTTTTTCTGCGTTCAGCTTCTGCACCAGCTTCTGGGTGTTTTCATCGACGTAGCGCTTGAGATCCTCTTCCGGGCCGCCCCATGCCTGCCCCACCATCAGGACCACCATGGCAACCACAAGCGCCATCCGTTGTTTGAGAGCAATCATCGCGTTCTCCTTTGCCGCCCCTGGCTTACCGGCCTGAGGCAAAGTTACTGATCAGCCGCTCCAGGTTCATGGCAGACTGAGTGGAATAGAAGGTGTCTCCGGCCTGCAGCGACTCCAGGTCCCCGCCGATTGAAATATCAATGTACTGCTCACCGAGCAGACCGGATGTACGTATTACTGCAGCACTGTCGGCCGGAATGTTGTCGACATCGGCATGAATGGACATAGTAACCTTGGCCTGGAACGTCTCCCGATCCAGCGTTACCGACTCAATGGTACCGATGGTCACACCTGCCATAGAGACTTTGCCACGAGGCGTCAGGCCTCCGGTATCGTTAAAATTGGCATAAAGCGTATAGCTTTGCTCTGCCGATTTCGGTGACAACCCACTTACCTGTAACGCCAGAAACATGAGCGCCGCCAGACCAGCGATCATAAACAGACCAACAACGATTTCTACACTTCTCTGAGCCATGAAGAGTTTCCTGATTCCTGTTAAAAATCACCGAACATGACGGCGGTCAACACAAAATCGAGACCAAGCACCGCCAACGATGAGTAAACAACCGTTTTGGTAGTCGCCGAGCTGATCCCAGCTGAAGTCGGCACACAGTCGTAGCCCTGATAGACCGCTATCCAGGCACAGACGAAGCCAAACACCACACTCTTAATGAAACCGTTCAGCACATCGTCCGCAAAGTCGACCGAGGACTGCATATTGCCCCAGAAAGAACCTTCAAACACGCCCAGCCACTCGACACCAACCAACATACCTCCCCAGATTCCAACCACCGAGAAGATCATCGCCAGTACCGGCATTGCCAGAAAGCCCGCCCAGAGCCGTGGTGCGATCACACGCCGCAGTGGGTCCACGCCCATCATTTCCATACTGGAAAGCTGTTCCGTAGCCTTCATTAACCCGATTTCGGCGGTTAGGGCCGAGCCGGCGCGGCCAGCGAACAGCAAAGCCGTCACCACCGGGCCAAGCTCCCGGACCAGCGTCAGGGCAATCATCTGACCAATGGCAGACTCTGAACCATAATCACTGAGAATGGTGTAGCCCTGAAGCCCCAGCACCATGCCAATAAACAGGCCGGAAACCACCACGATCGCCAGTGACAGCACACCCACCGCATAGAGCTGCTTCACCAGCAATGGGAACCCCGTCACTGGCCGGGGTACACCTGCCAGCACGCCGAAGAGAAATCGCCCCGAGCGCCCCAGGGAAGCTACAAGTGTAAGCCCCAGCCGACCAAGCGCGGCAATACGACCCATCATATACCTTCCCCGTTCACACCAAAGTCTGACGCTGCATCCCCACTGGGATAATGGAACGGAACCGGCCCGTCAGGCTTACCCTCCAGAAACTGCCGGACACGTTCAGACGGGTGGGTTCGCAATTGCTCGGGCGTACCTTCACCGATAACCCGGCCGTCGGCAATGATACAGGCATAGTGGCAGATACTCAGAGATTCCGGCACATCGTGAGACACCAGAACACTGGTCAGCCCCATGGAGCTGTTCAGGTCCCGGATCAGTTTGACCAGCACTCCCATAGCAATCGGGTCCTGTCCGGCAAACGGCTCGTCGTACATGATGAGTTCCGGGTCCAGCGCAATACTGCGTGCCAGCGCTACCCGCCGGGTCATCCCGCCAGACAACTCCGAGGGCATCAGGTCTCTGGCCCCTCTCAGGCCAACAGCCTCAAGCTTCATCAGCACAACATCCCGAATCATGTCCTCAGGCAACCGGGTATGAACCCTGAGAGGAAACGCCACGTTCTCGTAAACGCTGAGATCGGTAAACAGAGCACCGCTCTGAAACAGCATGCCCATCTTTTCGCGTAAGCGATACAGCGCCTTGCGCCTGAGCTTCGGCACCTCATGCCCCGCCACCGTGATCTCACCGGAATCCGGGCGGAGCTGCCCGCCAATCAGCCTGAGCAACGTGGTCTTCCCGGTTCCGCTGGGCCCCATGATAGCGGTCACTTTACCCCTGGGAATATCCAGGCTGACCCCATCAAAAATCCGACGTCCGGAACGGGAAAACACCACGTTCCTGAGTGTAATGTACGCAGATGACTCCATAATCCATCCCTTTCAAGGAGCGCCTACATTATGCGAAGCTCTCCCAGACCTCAATTAAAGCGGCGTAAAATGTCCTGATGGCAATGATCAGATTCCCTGATGAAGGGGGCCCGACGCGTCAGAAGTGGTATACTTCGGCCTCAAATCCCCGTTCAAACAGACAGCCGGTCGACATGACAGATTCAGATGCCAACAACCACGACTTTCGCACCTCGGCCCTTCGGGCGATCCGCATAGAACGAGAAGCCATAGAAGCACTGGAGAGCCGCATCAATGGCGACTTCAGCCGCGCCTGCGAGGTCATCATGGCCTGCCGCGGGCGAGTGGTGGTGACAGGCATGGGCAAATCCGGACACATCGGCAACAAAATCGCAGCCACGCTCGCCAGCACAGGGACACCGGCTTTCTTTGTGCATCCTGGTGAAGCCAGTCACGGAGACCTGGGCATGATCACGCCCCAGGACGTGGTCATCGCGATCTCCAACAGCGGCAGCACCAGCGAAGTCGTTACCATTCTGCCGCTGATCAAGCGCATGGGTGCGCCATTAATCAGCATGACCGGCAAACCCGATTCCGTACTGGCACAGGAAGCCGTGGCCAATCTCGATGTCAGCGTGGCGATTGAGGCTTGCCCTCTTGGGCTGGCTCCCACGTCCAGCACAACCGCCACCCTGGTGATGGGCGATGCACTGGCCGTTGCGCTTCTGGAAGCCAGAGGCTTCAGCGCCGAAGATTTCGCATTTTCTCATCCTGGCGGCAGCCTTGGGCGGCGTTTACTGCTTCGCGTCTCCGACATCATGCACACTGGCAACCAGATCCCCCGCGTCACGGAAGGCACCCCCCTCAGCGGTGCCTTACTGGAAATTACCCGCAAAGGTCTTGGCATGACCACCGTGGTGGACGCCACAGGCACCCTTACCGGCATATTCACTGACGGCGACCTGCGACGCACCCTGGACAAGTCTGTCGACGTCCATGCCACCCCGATTCAGGAGGTCATGACCCGAAACGGAAAGACCATTCGGGCCGAACATCTGGCGGCGGAAGCCCTGAATATCATGGAAGAGATGAAAATCAACGCCCTGCCCGTCACCAATGAGGCCGGTGCGCTGGTCGGCGCCATCAACATGCACGACCTTCTGCGGGCGGGAGTCATCTGATGCCGCTGACCCACCCTTTAGAGGCTCACTGGGACGCCTCACTGAAGACAAAGGCCGCCGGAATCCGGCTGATCGCCCTGGACGTCGACGGGATCATGAGTGACGGTCGCATCTATTTCAGCGCCAGCGGTGACGAGCTCAAAGCCTTCAACATTCTGGACGGGCTCGGGCTCAAACAACTGATGAGGGCTGGCATAACGGTCGCAGTGATCACTGGTCGCCGGTCGCCGCTTACCGAAAAACGGATGTCTGACCTGGGCATCCCTCATCTGATGCAGGGCCGCGAAGACAAAAAAGAGGCCCTGCTGGAACTGATCGGGGACATGGATCTGGCTCCGAGCCAGATTGCCTACATGGGCGACGACCTGCCAGACTTGCCCGCACTCTGCTTCGCAGGCCTCGGCATTACAGTGCCGAACGGCTACTGGCTGGTCCGGGAACAGGCGGATTACTGCACACACTGCTCAGGAGGGCAAGGTGCAGTGCGTGAAGCCTGCGACCTCATTCTCTGGGCTCAGGGGCAGCTCGAAACCGCACTGTCGCCTTATCAGGATCATCAAACATGATCAGGGCCTGGTTCTCCGGCGATGACGGCAGAAGGCGCCTCCGGACGCTCGCATTGGCAGGCACCGTATTAGCCACTCTCTTTCTTCTATGGCAGAGCGATGAGCCCGCCAGTTCCCGGGCCCCCTCCAGTAACCTGAGAGGCCCGGCTGAGCCCGACGGTTTCGTTGTCGGGGGGCAATACCGCTCCTGGGACGAGCAGGGAAATCTCCGGATTCATCTCACCAGCCCGAGAATCGAACAATTTGAAGATACCGGCGTTGCCCACCTGGACCAGCCTGAGGCTCAACTGTTCAGCGAAGGAGACCCCACCCCCTGGCTGATCGAATCAAACACAGGCAAGCTCGAACAGTCATCGGAACAACTCGAGCTGACCGGCAATGTCAGGCTCATTCGCCAGGCCGGAAACGCCCCGTCGACGCTGGAAACCGAGGCTCTTACCCTGGATAACAGCAACGGCACAGTCTACACCGACCAGCCGGTGACCATCACCGAACCTTTTGGGGTCACCCACTCCACAGGCATGAAAGCCTGGATCAACGAACGCATTCTGGAACTCAATTCCCGGGTAGAGGGACACTATGAAACCGTCAGGTAAACGATCACGTCTGCACCCCCTGCTTCTGGCCACCGCCCTGCTGGCCGGACCTGCGGCTGCATTCAACCTTGACTCAGACACCCCCATCAAAGTTGCTGCCGACTCAGCCCGGCTGGACGACAGCGCGGGCACCGCAGTCTACACCGGCGACGTCGAGCTGACTCAGGGCGAAACCCGCCTTGAGGCTGACCGGGTCGTGCTCTACCGAAACGACCAAGGGGTCAGCAGGATCGAAGCAGCCGGCAGCCCTGCTCACTACCGGCAACCAGGCCAGGAAGCAGAAGGCATGACAGACGCCCGAGCCCTGAACATCACCTGGTCAGGAGACGAGAGCCTTGTCATCTTTGAGCGCGAAGCCGTGATTGAACAGGGCGGCAACATTTTCCGGGGCGACATCATTCACTATGATACCGTGCGCCGGGTGGTGACTGCCGAAGGCGGAGCGTCTCCGGAAGGCGGCTCAGGCCGGGTAGAGATGGTGATACAACCCCGAAATTCAGCTCAATCCAGCGACGGGAAAGGTTCGGATGGCAGTTCTGAGAGCCAGTAATCTGGCAAAAAGCTACAAACAGAAAAAGGTGGTTCTTGACGTATCACTGGAGATCCGCTCTGGCGAAATCGTCGGCCTTCTGGGCCCCAACGGCGCAGGAAAAACCACCTGTTTCTACATGATTGTAGGCCTGGTACCTGCGGATCGCGGCAGAATAACCATCGACAGCCAGGACATTACCCCCCTGCCTATGCATGGCAGAGCCCGAAAAGGCATCGGCTACCTCCCTCAGGAGGCGTCCGTGTTCCGCAAACTCACCGTTCGCGACAACATCATGGCCATTCTGGAAACCCGAAAGGGCCTGAACCGTCCGGAGCGTGAAGCAAAGCTCGAAGAACTTCTGGAAGAGTTCCACATTACTCATATTCGGGACAGCGTTGGCATGGCACTGTCTGGCGGCGAGCGACGCCGGGTTGAGATCGCACGGGCCCTGGCCATGGAGCCTGCCTTCATTCTTCTCGATGAGCCTTTTGCCGGCGTAGACCCCATCTCCGTAAGCGACATCAAACACATCATCCGACACCTTAGAGACAAGGGCATCGGCGTCCTGATTACCGACCACAACGTGCGGGAAACTCTCGATATTTGCGAGAATGCCTATATCGTTTCCGGCGGCCATATCATCGCCTCCGGCAACGCCGACGCCATTCTCGCCAATCAGAAGGTCAAAGAGGTTTACCTGGGGGAGGAGTTCCGTCTGTAACACAACCAAACAGCGTTTCACCGACGGCTGATTGTTTTGATGATCTGTAGCAAGTAGACTCGGCAAAGAACTTGCTTATACTGTCCTCAGGTATTGGCAAGTAACCAAAGTACAACATTTTTTTCGGCCCGTGCGCCGGCAAAGCAACAACCGGGATGCCACGAGTTATGGATCTTGAGACATGGTTATGAAAGCCTCATTACAGCTTAAGCTGGGCCAGAGTCTGACCATGACCCCCCAGTTGCAGCAAGCAATACGCCTGCTGCAACTCTCAACCCTCGATCTTCAGCAGGAAATCCAGCAGGCACTGGAGTCCAACCCCATGCTGGAAACCTCAGAAGACGACGAGCACACCGAAAGCAGCGATCAGGAAACACCAGAAACAACGGCTGCTGATTCGGGTCAGGAAGACAGCAACACGGAAGCCGCGACAGACTGGGATGAAAGCGAAAACGGTCCGGACTGGTCTTCGGAAACTGATATTCCGGACAACATTCCGGATGATCTGCCGGTCGACACTGCCTGGGACGATATTTATCAATCAGCTCCGGCCCCTGCGGGCAAAGGCGACGACGACAACGACTCGGATTTCGAGACCCGGAACTCCCCTGCCGAGACGCTGCAAGACCACCTGGAATGGCAGCTCAACCTTACGCCGCTCAGTGAGCGGGATCAGGCCATTGCCCACGCGCTGCTCGACGCCGTTGACGACCGGGGCTACCTCACCTCAAGCATTGAGGACATCCACGCGGGGTTACGCGATGGCTCCGAAGACGATCCTCTGGAACTGGATGAGGTACAAGCCGTACTCCGTCGTTTACAACACTTCGATCCGCCCGGCGTTTTTGCCCGCGATCTGCAAGAGTGTCTGCTGATCCAGCTCAACCAGCTCCCCCCAGACACACCCTGGCTCCGTCAGGCCCGATTGGTGGTTACGCAGTTCCTGCACTTGCTGGGCAATCGTGACTACGCTCAACTGCTCAGACGAAGCCGGCTCAAAGAAGATCAGCTGAAGGAGGTTCTGGCGCTGATTACCAGCCTGAACCCACGCCCAGGGGATGTGGTAGACAGAACTGAGCCGGATTACGTGATCCCGGATGTCATCGTGCGCAAACATGAAGGTCGCTGGCGGGTAGAGCTGAACCCCGAAATTGCCCCTCGCATCCGGGTAAATGCCAGCTACGCTTCGCTGATACGACGAGCCGACAGCAGCGCCGACAACACCTACATGCGCGATCAGCTACAAGAAGCCAAGTGGTTTATCAAGAGCCTTCAGAGCCGGAATGAAACCTTACTGAAGGTTGCGACCCGCATCGTCGAGCACCAGCAGGGATTTCTGGATCAGGGCGAGGAGGCCATGAAGCCCCTGATCCTGTCAGACATTGCCCAGGCTGTGGAAATGCATGAATCTACCATTTCACGAGTCACCACTCAGAAATACATGCATACACCGCGTGGCATCTTTGAATTGAAGTACTTTTTCTCCAGCCACGTCAGCACCGCTGAGGGTGGGGAATGCTCCTCGACCGCTATTCGTGCAATGATCAAGAAGCTGATTGCGGAGGAAACCCCGAAAAAGCCATTGAGCGACAGCAAAATTGCGGCCATGCTAGGGGAACAGGGAATCAATGTGGCCCGTCGTACCGTGGCCAAATACCGGGAGGCGATGCATATACCTCCCTCCAACGAACGAAAACGACTGGTTTAAATTTTCGCCGGTGCAAGAGGCACCGGCAACGCAGGCCGGCAGTCATGCTGGCGATGGATGACAACAGGAGACGCCTATGCAACTCAACATTTCAGGCCATCACGTAGAACTGACTCCCGCTTTGAAAGATTACGTTAACAGCAAGTTCGAGAAGCTGGAGCGCCATTTTGACCACATCAGTAACTGTCAGGTTACGCTGGAGGTTGAAAAGGTGCGCCAGATGGCGGAAGCCACTCTGCACGTGACTGGTGGTGAGATTCACGCAAAGGCAGAAAATGAGGATATGTACGCGGCAATCGACACACTTGTCGACAAGCTGGACCGACAGATCCTCAAGTACAAGGAAAAGAACGTAGACAGGATGCACGGTAACGGTACTCGCTGAACAACGCGTAACGTGACCGGGTGTTTCATGAAACGAGCTGCGGCGGGGCAACCGGCCGCAGCCTTTTTTTACGGACATGCAGTCGATCCATGAGCGACCCATCCCTGACCATTGACAACATTCTTGCGCCGGAGCTGACACTCTGTCGGGTACCGGCCTCCAGCAAGAAACGTGTGCTGGAATTCATCGCGGAACGGATTCACTTCCAGGATGAAACTCTCAGCGACACCCAGATCTTCAGTAATCTGGTCTCCCGTGAACGGCTGGGCAGCACCGGCATCGGTGAAGGCATCGCCATTCCCCACTGCCGGCTGGAAGGCCTGGACCGGGTTATCGGTGTCTTGATGACACTGGAAGAGGCCGTCGATTTTGACGCCATCGACAACCAGCCCGTAGACCTGGTGTTTGCACTGGTCGTCCCCAAGGAAGCCACCAGTGAGCATCTGGAGCTTCTGAGCCAACTGGCGGAACGGTTCAATGACAACGCGTTCTGCACCGCGCTGCGCCAGTGCGAGGATGCAGGCACACTTTACCAACGAATGACCAACCGCAATCACTGAGGTCCGCCTTAAGGCAGATTGAAGGAGAGACAGCCCAATGAAGCTGATTATCGTCAGTGGCCGATCCGGTTCCGGCAAAAGTACGGCACTGCACGTGTTGGAAGACCTGGGATTTTACTGTATTGACAACCTCCCCATCGGTCTTCTGTTCCCACTGACCCAGGAAGCAACCACCCAGGAAGCCCCTGGCCGCCTCAAAAAAATGGCAGTGAGCATAGACGCCCGTAACCTGTCCGGGGAGCTTGCAAACTTTGAAACCATATACCAGCAGCTAAAACAGACTGGCGTTGAAGTTGAGATCATTTTCCTTGATGCCGACGAACAGTCCCTGCTCCAGCGTTTTCACGCCACCCGAAGAAAACACCCGTTAAGCGACGACAGGACGTCGCTGCGGGAGGCAATCACCAACGAGAAACAGTTGCTGGAGCCTCTGTCCAAGCTGGCAGACCTGTACGTCAACACCACCGGACTGTCCATGTACGAGCTGCGTGACATGATCAAGCAGCGAGTCGCCGGCCGTAAGGACCAGGAACTGGCCTTGCTGTTCCAGTCCTTCGGTTTCAAGCACGGGGTCCCGGTGGATTCAGACTACGTTTTTGACGTGCGTTGCCTGCCTAACCCCTACTGGGACACCAGCCTGCGAAAGCACACGGGCATCGACCAGCCTGTCATCGACTTTCTCGAGCGGGAACCGCTGACCCGACAAATGGTGGACGACCTCATCAGGTTTCTGAACACCTGGCTGCCCTCATTCGCCGACAGCAACCGAAGCTATATGACCATATCCATTGGATGCACCGGGGGGCAGCACCGGTCAGTCTATGTGTGCGAGCAGCTTGGACGACTTTTCCGGGACCATTATCACAACGTTCAGGTTCGTCATACGGAACTGCCGCACCTGCAAGCGCGCGGAGAAATCTGAGCAGCCTATGATTTGCCGCACCACAACCATCATCAACAAACTCGGCCTGCATGCCCGGGCGAGCGCCAAGCTGGTTGCCACGGCCTCGGCGTTTGAGTGCAAAGTCCGCATCCGGGGCAAAGGCCGGGAGGTAGATGCCAAAAACATCATGCAGATCATGATGCTGGCTGCAAGCCAGGGCACCGAAGTCGAACTGTTGGCCGATGGCCCGGATGAGCACGCCGCCCTTGAGGCGGTATCCGAGTTAATCGATGATTATTTTGGTGAAGGAGAATAAAAACCGTTTCGTCATTCACCTACAATCCTTTCTCACGCGTGCCACCTAACTCCGCTATAATGCAAAGGTTTTCTGATCGCAGGTGGTTCAATGTCAGACATTCTGGAAAATAGCCAGGCTCGCCAACGCCTTCGCTCTCTCAGTGAGGCTCTGGACAGTGGCGCACTCAAGCAGGTGGCCCGAATTCTGAATGGCGGACTGAGCCCCAGCGATATTGCCCACCTGCTCGAATCCTCTCCCCCGCGCCAACGAACCCTGCTATGGAACCTCGTCGATAAAAAGTACGAAGGTGACGTACTCCAGTACCTTGGCGATGACATCCGAAGCTACTTCCTGAGCCAATTGAACGCTCAGGAACTGGCGGATATTCTTGAGGATTTTGAGTCAGACGACCTGGCCGACCTGCTTCAGCAGCTTCCGGATACGGTTATCCAGGAAGTTCTGGACACCATGGACGACCAGGACCGCCAGCGAGTCGAGGAAGTTCTCTCCTACCCGGAGGACACCGCCGGCGGCCTGATGAACACCGACACCATCACGGTGCGCCCGGACATCAGTATCGATGTGGTTCTGCGTTATCTGCGCCGCCACCGCAGCCTGCCCCCGATGACCGATAGCCTGATTGTCGTCAGCCGACGTGACGAATTCATCGGTATGCTGCCTATCACCCGAATGCTGGTATCCAATCCCGCAGCAACGGTTCGTGAGGTGATGGACACTGATATAGAGCCAATCCCAGTAACTTTGTTCGACACCAAAGTCGCCACCCTGTTCGAGCGCTATGACCTGATTTCCGCCCCCGTTGTCGATGAAGACAATAAACTACTGGGCCGGATCACCATCGACGACGTGGTCGACGTTATCCGGGAGGACGCCGACCACTCCCTGATGAGTATGGCGGGCCTTGATGAAGATGAAGATACTTTTGCGCCGGTCTGGAAAACAACAAAGCGCCGGGCGCTGTGGCTGGGTATCAATGTGCTCACCGCCTTTACGTCGGCTTCCGTCATTGGAATGTTTGAAGAAACCATACAGCAGGTTGTCGCACTGGCAGTTCTCATGCCCATCGTTGCCAGTATGGGCGGCATAGCAGGCAGCCAGACCCTGACCCTGATGATTCGCGGCATCGCGTTGGGGCAGGTCAGCGGAGATAATGTAAAATGGCTGCTTAATCGGGAATTCATAGCAACCGCCATGAATGGTGTTTTGTTCGCGCTGGTTGTCTCTGGTGCAGCAGTAGCCTGGTTCAAAGACCTGACCATTGGGCTCGTCATTGCCCTTGCTCTCGTCATCAACCTCACGTTAGCTTCTGTTGTCGGCACCCTGCTCCCATTGGTACTGAAAAAGTTGAACATTGATCCTGCACTTGCAGGAGGGGTTATCCTGCTCACGACGACAGACGTTGTCGGTTTCCTGTCTTTTCTGGGGCTGGCTACCTATTTCTACGCATAACAAGGAGGCCGGATGAGCCCAACCAACGACCAAAATGAATTACCGGAAGACTTCGGCCCCAGCAAGTCGCAACTCAAACGAGAAATGCACGCGCTGCAGGACCTGGGGAAGCGCATGCTTGATCTTAGCGATGAGCAGCTGGCCACTCTGAACATCAGCGACACCCTGGCAGCAGCGATCGTGGAATCGCGCCGGATACCCCAGCGGGAAGCACGCCGCCGCCATCTACAGTATATTGGCAAGGTCCTTCGACAGGAGGATGACCCGGAAGCTATCGGCCGCGCCATCGATGCGTTTTACGCGGGCAGCGAAGAACATACCCGCAGGCACCATCTGGCCGAGCGCTGGCGCGACCGGATGATCGCAGAAGGCGATAAAGTGGTTGGCGAGTTTATAGACTACTGCCCGACCGCCGACATTCAGCACCTCCGCAACCTGGCTCGTAACGCCCGAAAAGAAGTAGAGAAGGGCAAGAATACCGGCCAGTCCAGAAAGCTGTTCCGCGCTTTGCGGGAATGGATTGACGACGCCGAGCAGTAATCAGAGCCGCCGGTGCGCCCACACCGGCATGCGACTTCTCAGCTGCCCCAGGTCGCCCAGATCCAGATCAGCGGCCACGGACCCGGCTCCTTCTCCCAGTTCACAGACGACTCTGCCCCAGGGATCGCAAATCAGACTGTGGCCATAGGTTCTGCGTCGACTGCTGTTTTGCCCGCCCTGCCCGGCTGCCACCACCCAGAGCTGATTTTCAATAGCTCGGGCCCGGAGCAAGGCATGCCAGTGTGCGTCCCCTGTCTGCCAGGTGAAAGCACTTGGCAGGCACACCCAGTCAGCGCCTTTGTCTCTCAGGGCTCTGAACAGTTCCGGAAACCTGAGATCGTAGCAGATCGCCAGTCCCAGGCGCCCCGCCGGGGTCTCGGTGACGATCACGTCATTCCCGGGCTCAAAGGTATCAGACTCGCGATACTGGCCGTGGGCATCTTCTATCATGGCATCGAACAGATGAATCTTGTCGTACCGGGCAACCTCCTCTCCTTCGTCGTTGTAGACCAGACAGCAGGCACGAACCCGGTCTGACAAGTTGGATCCATCAGGCCGAACGGCCAGAGGCATGGACCCTCCAACAATCCAGAGCCCGAGTCCCCGGGCCTGCTCAGAGAGAAAATGGCGGATAACGGGTGAATCACCAGCTTCCTGACGACCGCATGCCAGCATTTGCCCGGTTGCCAGCACGGCAAAATTTTCTGGCAACACCGCTACCTTCGCACCTTTGGCGGCAACATCACTCAGCTGCTTCCTGGCCTCATCCAGGTTGGCTTCGATGTCGTGGGTACTCACCATCTGAATGGCCGCAACCTGAACCATGTTTACCTCCGGTCAGATGCTATTCGCCCGTATCAAAGACCCCCCGAAGATCCACCTGAGGGTCGCTCCAGCTCCCAGTGACACTGTACGTGGCGCTGGTCAGCTTGCTTAACGGGTCACCGAGAATTTTGTCCAGCACAAACAATGCCCCTCCAATCGGGGCACTCGCCCCCATCAGTATGGCAGCCAGAGGCAGATTCTGCGTGACGGGCAATACCAGAACCAGACGCATGTCCAAAGCCGCACTGGCCATGTCGGTGGTTCCGCTGAGCTTGAAGGCCCCCGATGGCCCCACCAACTGCAACTCAGGGTCCAGCGTTACCAAGCCATCGACAATGTTGGCTTTGCCAGAGATCGCATCAAATGCAATTCCTCGCTCGTACAAATCAGAAAAATCCAGCCGCAAGCGTCGCCAGAGGGTATCCGCATTAAGCAAATTGAAAATCCGGAACAACTGCGCTGAATTGCTCTGCTCCATGATCATCCCATCATCCAGCCGGGCGCTGACTGTGCCACTGATTTTACCCGGCGCAATATCAACCGGGTTTCCGGGCCAATCGAGATCCAACTCGATGGTTGTCTCTTTGTTGGTCATCGGTATCACGGTGCCAGTCAGTGCTTCGAGGTCTTTCAGGGCACCACCGGCGAGTCGACCCTTGAATGTCGTGGCTTCCCGGTCATCCACAATACTCCAGACCATGTCTCCCGATAACACCAGCGCCCCAAGACGGCCATCTATTTCCTGAACCTTCAGGCCCTCAGATCCAGGCCGCAACCGGAAACGCCAGCTACCCGCAGAGTCATCATCGAGTTGCAGGTCCGATATACTGACGTCAATATCGGGCCACGCCCCCATTTCAAGCTCCCGGAATGCCTGAAGTTGCTCTTCAAAAGTCAGAAATTCGGATTCCTGTTGCTGAGTTCCGGCCTCGCGCATCAACCTCAGCGTCTCAAAATCCGCCAGAACCACCCCATCATCCTTTGGCATGATCACTCGCCCAGTCGCCCTCTCTGAGCGCGTCTGCACAACCCACCGGTCATCCAGTTCCAGCGCCTCAACAGCGATGTCGGTCAACCGGTGATCGCCAAGATTGAGGTAATCAAAAAACAGCTCAAACCCGGTCTCTTTCAGCAGGAACCGGGCTCCCAACCTATCCGTCCATTCAGCCGAGATAGCCAACCCGGCATCCTGGAATGGATCGATCGTGACCGCCAATGGCGCGTTTTCCCGGGTGGTTTTTGCCAGAGGTTCAGGCCAGTCGACTTGCAGGCCCGAGAGATCCGACGACAACGAAATCACTGGCTGAACCCCAGCCCCCAGCACCAGGTCTCCGGAGTAACGAAGACTCCCGGCAAGCCCCGGTGCCATCGCTTCCGGCACGCCAAAGTGAGACAGAGAAACCGGCAGGGCCAGCTCCCCCCTTTGGCGAATGCGAATGCTGTCACGGTTTTCGACAGCCTCAAAACCAACGGAGACAGGCTCACCAAAGAACGTGGCAGACACTGGCTCACCGGAGAATCCCTCAACCGTGTCATAGGTCAGGTCGGCTTTTATGTTTTCCCATCCCAGCCCGGCGTCGGGAATGAAAAAACCACCATTTTCAGTACGGATACGGGCGGTCACGCGAGTATCCTGCCCCTCACTCAAGGGCAAATCGAGGCCAAGATCCAACTCGAACTCACCGTCGTACCGCGCCTGGACATCACCATACCCGATCAGTTCGCCAAGCGGCGTGTTGTCCAGCCACCATGGCACCTGTTCCCCTGTCACTCCGGAACTGACATCGGCCATCACACGAAGACCGTCAGCGGAGCCATCCGACAGTACTTGCACCCTGGACTCATCAATCGTGAGACCTCCGGTTTCGCCACTCTGAAGCACCACCTTCGTATCGGTGTTCTGGACCTCAACACGCCCTCGGGCCTGCGTCACTTCTGGCCACTGACTGTCGTAGCGTATGCGGCCATCCTCAAACTCGTACCACATCGATGACACAAAAGAACCGGATGGCGCGCCCGAATCAATCCGGCCGTGGCCAAAGTACTCGCCATCAATCCGGGCCTCCAGAATGGCGGTCGTCAGCCAGTCATAGAGCGACGCGCCAACAGCCCTGGCTGGCACAAAATCCGCCAGCATATGGGCCCTTGCCCCTTCAACGGACACTTTCAAACCCAGGTTATCTTCGCCAAAACGATCCAGACGCAGATCAAACGCACCTGACACCCCGGTCTCTTCCTCATACGTGAACGCAAGGTCGTCCGAGAACACCCGGGTGATTCCGTCCTGAATACGCCACGAAACCGTTCCGGATAAAGCATCCAGCGTCCAGTCCGTGGTGAACAGCAAAGGGAAGCCCAGTTCAAGTGGCTCACGGGTCTCTATAATCACCGCCCCCTCATTGGCTCCTAACTGCAACCAGCCATTCAGCCCCGCCACCCGTGGAGCACCTGACCATCCCCGCACGCCGAGCTTGCGTAGCCTGGCGTGTAACGTAAAATTTTCCGCTTTCCGCGGCAACACGAACACCAGATCATCAAGGAATCCGCTCGGCTGATAGTTCTCCAGAGCCTGATTGGCGCTCTCAGGTAACAGATCCAGCGACTGAACCAGTCGCCTCAAGGGCTGGAGTGGCAATGAGTCGGCCACCAGAGTCAGCCTTTCATCGCCGGGCTGAATACGCACATTGAAAGGGGGAACCTGGTCACCGAACCAGCTCCAGCTTAGCTGCTGGAGCATCAATGCCTCGCCGCGGCGCCAGCCAAAACGAGCGTGAATATCCTCAAGTGGGGCCAGAGATTCTCGATTGACCCCCAGTTGCAGATAAGGCGTACGAACGTCACCCTGAATCTGTTGCAGTTCGCCGGTATCAAAGGTCAGCCAGGCCCGCCCTCCAAGGTCGAATCCCTCCACGCGAAGACCTCGCCAATGCAGGTCATCAATCAGGCCATCAAACAGCCTGCCGGAGTCCCAGTCCAGATAGAGCTGGCCCGTGAAAGCACCCCGAAAAAACTGCTGCCCGACCAGGGCAAAGCTGGCAAGCTGAGTGGTGGTTCCACTTTGCATGGCCCGCCCCGAGGCCTGAAACAGCCCGTTTCGATACGAGAGATCCAGTTGGGGTATATCCAGAAAGCGCAGATTTTTCCGGTTTGGCCCCAGGGCCAGGCTCACACGGGTGACCCGAACCTCCGGGTTCGACAACCAGCGCCCGGCCAGGCGGATCCATTCCTGAACTTCAGGAGCACCCGGCTCCGTCAGGTCTGCAATTTCTTCCACCGGGCTGGCAAACGGAGAGTCCATGGGACGAATGACGGTCAACGACAGGCCGTCCGCGTCAAAATTGCGAAAGACCAGACGGAACCGGAACAAGGAGGCGATGAAATCAAGCCGAACTCCCAGATGATCCAGTTCTGCCGTAACTTTGTCGGAATCCTGTGTCCGAATCGTTATGTCTTTGGCAATAATCGCAGGGTCAAGCCAGTGCCACTGAGAGGTGACGCGACCAACCGACACGTCGAGCCCCGTCGCATCAGACAGGGCGACCGCCAGCTCATCGGAAAAATGATCGATGTTGGCGGTCAGCTGACGGCCAATCCCGACATAAAGCGCGAACAACACCAGCAACGCCAGCAATGTCCACCAGACCATACTGGAAAAGCCCGCCAATCCGCGGGCAACCAGTCCCCGGTCATCACCGACTGGCTGCGAACTGTCCGGCTCGCGGATCGACATAAGACTCAGCTCCCTGCAACGCCCTACTGCTCAGGTGTCAGAGCAAAACAACGTCGTACTGTTCCTGGCTGTAGAACGGCTCCACCTGGAACCGGACGGTTTTGCTGATGAAGGTCTCAAGATCGGCTACGTTGTCCGACTCTTCATCCAAGAGACGATCCACGACTTTCTGGGAGGCCATCACCAGATAATTCTCGGGCTCGTAGGCCCGGTTGATTCTCAGAATTTCCCGGAAAATCTCGTAGCACACGGTTTCAGCCGTTTTCAGGAAGCCACGACCATCACAGATCGGGCACGGCTCGCACAGAACCTGCCCCAGGCTTTCAGTGGTGCGCTTGCGGGTCATTTCGACCAGCCCTAACTCAGAAACACCGGTAATCTTGGTTTTTGCGTGATCGCGTTCCAGCATCTTTTCCAGCATGCGATGCACCTGGCGCTGATGCTCGGGATCTTCCATATCGATGAAGTCAATGATGATGATGCCACCCAGGTTCCGGAGCCGGAGTTGGCGGCTGATGGCTCTGGCGGCCTCAAGGTTGGTCTTGAAAATCGTCTCTTCAAGATTCCGGTGGCCGACAAATGCCCCCGTGTTGATATCGATGGTGGTCATGGCCTCGGTCTGATCGATGATCACGTACCCACCCGACTTGAGCTGCACCTTACGGCTCAGGGCTTTCTGAATCTCGTCTTCAACCGAATAGAGATCAAAGATCGGCCGCTCACCCGGATAATACTCCACCTTATCGGCAAACTCAGTCACGAATTCCTTCACAAACTCCATAACCCGTTGATAGCTCTCACGGCTATCAATACGGACCTTCTCCGTTTGCGGACGGATCAGATCCCGTATGGTGCGGATAAACAGGGGAAGGTCCTGATAGACCACAGAAGGCGCCGAGGCCTTGCCAATGCGCTCCTGAATCGACTGACTGAGCCGGTGCAGATACCTCATATCCGCGATCAGCTCCTCAGCCGAGGCCGCCTCGGCCGCGGTACGAATAATATAGCCACCCTGAACGTCATCATGCTCGGCCGCCCCTTCTTCAATCAGGCTTTTGAGACGTGCGCGTTCGACCTCATCTTCAATACGCTGGGAAATACCGATATGACGGACGCCAGGCATAAAAACGAGGTAGCGGGAAGGAATGGAAAGCTGGGTAGTCAGCCGCGCGCCTTTGGTACCGATGGGGTCCTTGGTAACCTGGACCACCAGAGACTGCCCTTCTCTCAACAGGGTGCGAATGTCCGGCACGGTTTTCGGCGTCTCTGCAGAATCGTCCCCTGAAGACTGACCACTGACCACGTCAGAAGCATGAATAAACGCCGCGCGCTCCAGACCAATGTCTACAAACGCCGCTTCCATCCCGGGAAGCACCCGCACAACCTTACCCTTGTATATATTGCCCACGATGCCTTTGCGACTGGTGCGCTCAATGTAGGCTTCCTGCAACATGCCATTTTCGACCAGCGCCACCCGGGTTTCCACCGGCGTCACGTTAATCAGGATCTCTTCACTCATGCTTGGCTCTCCTCGCTGCATGGCCAATGGCGCCAGACAGGATCACCTGCATCTGCCAATAGATCTGCGGTTTCCTGCAAGGGCAATCCGACCACCGCACTGTAGCTACCCCTGAGTTCCTGAACAAAGATACCACCAAGCCCCTGAATACCGTAACTGCCAGCTTTGTCCATTGGCTCACCAGTGGCCACATACGCTTCAATCTCGGCCTCAGCCAGCGTGCGAAAGGTCACATCGGTAGTCACAACCACCGAGCGGCACTGGTTGCGCTGAGCCAATGCAACGGCCGTCATGACCTGATGGGTGGAGCCCGACAAACGCCTCAGCATTGCTCTGGCCTGTTCCTCGGCCCCGGGCTTGCCCAGTATCTGCCCATCAATAACCACCGACGTGTCCGACCCCAGCACAAATGCTTCCGGAATGCTCCCGGCAACAGCCAGCGCTTTCTCCCGGGCCAGTCGCTCAACATAACCAATGGCGGATTCAGCGGGGTGTGGCGTTTCATCAATGTCAGCCGGAACCACCTGAAACCGGGCGCCGATCTGTTCCAGGAGTTCTGCCCGGCGTGGCGACGCCGATGCCAGAATGAGGCGGGTCATACCGTTATCCCAGTTTGCGATTAATGCGGTCCAGCACACCACTGACCAGCGGCCAGGCCAGTGCACTGGTTGCTGCGGGCCACAAATAGCTGAAGCCCGCACCCTCGGCTCCCAGCACCTGTTTCACAAAATGCACCAGCATCTGATTGATACCCAGCAACAGAAATACCATCAGACACTGTTGTGGAAGCGGGTACATCCGCAACCGCTGGTGAATGGTGAGTACCAGAAATGCAATCAGTGCCATCCCCATGGCATTCACACCCAGAGGTGTGGATTCAAGAATATCCAGCAATAAACCAAGGCACCACGCCATCAGAATGCCGAATTGAGCAGGTGCCCGGAACGTCCAGTAGAACACGATGAGCCCCAGCCATTCCGGGCGAAACTCAAACCAGTCCACCGGAAACAGCGAAATACTCAAAACCAGAGACAACACCACAGTGACGACAAACAGCGGATAACTGATAACCGACAACATCAGAGTTCTTCCCCATCGGCGGGAGGCGCTTCCTCAACCACGGGCTCCGAACGTGTTTCAGGCTGAAAAACAACCAACACAAGGCGACTCTGGCTAAGCCGGGCCTTCGGAGTTGCCCGGATCGTGACAAACGGTTCCCCTGGCTCTTTGACAATAGAGCTGACTTCGGCGACCGGGTAGCCTCTGGGAAACCGACCACCCAACCCCGAACTCACCAACATGTCACCTTCGCGAATATCAGCGGTGTCAGGCACGTGCACCAGATCCAGTTCGTCCGTCTCACCGTTGCCTATAAGGATCGAACGCAGCCCATTCCTCACTACCTCAACAGGCACGGCATGGCTGCTATCAGAAACCAGCAGTACTCTTGAGGCAAACTGGCTGGTTTGTACCACTTGCCCCATCAACCCCTCGGCATCCAGCACGGCCTGGCCCATGGTCAAGCCATCACTCTCGCCCTTGTTGATAATGATTTCGTGGGAAAAGGGGTCCGGGGAGACTCCCACAACCTCACCGACAATCACGCGGTCATCCAGAATTTCCGAAGAGTTCAGCAGTCGGCGCAGTTCGTTATTTTCAGAGGCAAGCGCAGCGTACTTGAGGGCACGCCGCTCAAGAATCAGCAATCGGGTTTTGAGTTCTTCATTTTCCTGCTGCAGGTCATCGCGGCTAACAAAAAGTCCGGAAAACCAGTCCGTAAAAGCATAGGGCGCATTGCCAAGCCAGTAAACCGGCGCCAGCCCTGTCGCCAGGGCACTCCGGACCGGGGTTAGCTTATCAAAACGCGCATCGGCAGCGATCAACGCTGCCGATAGCAAAACAACAAGAAAAAGCCGGAAGCCGGGAACCGGTCCCTGGACGAATATGGTTTTAATGGCTTAGCCCTCCCACAGGATTATCCCTCCTGGGAGAACATTCCGATGCCACCACGATCAATCACTTCCAGGGCCTTGCCGCCACCACGCGCTACGCAGGTGAGCGGGTCCTCAGCAATGATCACCGGCAAACCGGTTTCTTCACTGATGAGCTTATCCAGGCCACGCAGCAAAGCGCCCCCGCCAGTCAGCACAATACCACGCTCGGCAATGTCCGACGCCAGCTCGGGTGGAGATTGCTCCAGTGCGCTCTTCACCGTCTGGACGATCTGGGCAAGAGACTCCTGCAGCGCATCCAGAATTTCCTCGCTGTTCAGGGTGAATGCACGGGGAACGCCTTCCGCCAGATTCCGGCCACGAACGTCAATTTCACGAACGTCCAGCCCCTCATACGCACAACCAATTTCGTGTTTGATACGCTCGGCGGTTGAATCACCAATCAGGCTGCCGTAGTTGCGGCGCACATAGGTGACCACTGCCTCGTCAAACTTATCGCCGCCCACCCTCACGGATTCAGCATAGACAATGCCGTTAAGGGAAATAATCGCGATTTCCGTTGTACCACCACCGATATCAACGATCATGGAACCACTGGCTTCTTCCACCGGCAAGCCCGCTCCGATCGCTGCGGCCATGGGTTCTTCAATCAGGAAAACCTCGCGGGCACCCGCTCCCAGAGCTGACTCGCGAATCGCCTTACGTTCTACCTGAGTGGATTTGCTGGGCACACAGACCAGCACCCGGGGGCTGGGGGTGATAAAGCTGTTTTCGTGTACTTTGTGAATAAAATGCTGAAGCATTTTTTCAGTGACAACAAAGTCGGCAATCACGCCGTCTTTCATCGGACGGATGGCGGTAATATTGCCTGGAGTCCGACCCAGCATCCGTTTGGCTTCGGAACCGACAGCAGCAACCATTTTCTGGGAATTATTGGTGCGAATGGCTAC
Organism: Marinobacter daepoensis DSM 16072; assembly: GCF_000421165.1. Classification (GTDB taxonomy): domain Bacteria; phylum Pseudomonadota; class Gammaproteobacteria; order Pseudomonadales; family Oleiphilaceae; genus Marinobacter; species Marinobacter daepoensis. The sequence goes on along the minus strand of NZ_ATWI01000008.1, from coordinate 595,659 downwards.
GACAGAAGGTTCATTCAGGACAATGCCGCGCTCGCGCACATAGATCAGGGTGTTGGCGGTGCCCAAGTCGATGGACAGGTCGCTTGAGAATATGCCTCGGAGTCTTTTGATTAACATTCGTGTTGTTTCAACCTGAGAGTTGCGGTTGCGGAAAAGAATGCGGCAACTTTAGCAGTGAGCACCTACTCAGGCAAGGCGCCATCCGGGCCTTGAGGCTTACCATTCTCACATTTTATGGCTTTACATGGGGCCAATATTGCCTGTGATTCTGCTAATATGTGCGCCTTATTTTGAATAGGTGCAAGGATACCTTGGGGAACTGCTTTCCAAAAACCCCTCCTTCGGCACATCCATGTGGCGCTTTTGTTCCGCCATCCATGGCGCCACAAATTTTTGGAAAGCAGTTCCCCAAGGCATCCCCGGACGGTGGCGCGACCTCAAGCCCAACCCGTCATCACCATTCGGACAACATTGCATTAAATTGTTTTCACACACGCTTTTGGAGGCAACGTGAGCATTTCCCGCGCGGACATTGAGAAAGTTGCCGTGCTCGCCCGCATCAAGGTGGATAGCGAGCAGGTTTCGGCTCTGGAGAAAGATCTGGGCAACATTCTGGATCTGGTGGATCAGCTGAGCGCCGCCGATACCGATTCGGTAGAGCCGATGGCCCATCCGCTGGATGCGGTTCAGAAGCTGCGGCCGGATGTGGTTACCGAGACCAATCAGCGGGAGGCGTTTCAGGCAATTGCGCCAGCCACCGAAGACGGGCTGTATCTGGTGCCCAGAGTAATTGAATGATTTGGTCGTCCATCAGAGATTTCGGGATTCATCATGCATAACAAGTCTGTAGCAGAGCTTTCCAGAGAACTGGAGAGTGGCACGATTTCGAGTGTGGAACTGACCCAGCAGTTCCTGGACCGTCTGAAAACAGAAGACGGCAAATATAACAGCTTTATTACCATCTCAGAGGAGCAGGCCCTGGCTGAAGCCAGAGTCGCCGATGAGATGCGCGCTGCCGGCAAGGCCAACGTCTGGACCGGCGTCCCCTTTGCCCACAAGGATATTTTCTGCACCAACGGCATTCGCACAACGTGCGGTTCGAAGATGCTGGAAAACTTTATCCCCCCATACGATGCCACGGTAACGGCGAACTTCAAGGCAGCCGGCGCGGTTTGCCTGGGCAAAACCAATATGGACGAGTTCGCCATGGGCTCTTCCAATGAATCCAGCTTTTACGGAGCGGTTACCAACCCCTGGGGACTCTCCAATGGCGACAAGCGGGTACCTGGCGGTTCTTCTGGCGGCTCTGCCGCTGCGGTTGCCGCTCGCCTGGTGCCAGCCGCAACAGGCACAGACACCGGCGGCTCCATTCGTCAGCCTGCAGCCCTGTGCGGCATCACCGGCCTGAAACCGACTTACGGCCGGGTTTCACGATACGGAATGATTGCCTTCGCCTCTTCTCTGGATCAGGGCGGCCCCATGGCCCGTACCGCCGAAGATGCAGCCCTGATGATGAATGTCATGGCAGGCCATGATCCAAAGGATTCCACCTGCATTGCTCAACCGGTGCCAGACTATACCTCAACCCTGAACGAGCCGCTGAAAGGCCTCAGAATCGGCCTTCCGAAGGAGTATTTCAGCGACCAGTTGTCTCCGGCCATGGAGGAACAGGTACGCAACGCAATTCGCGAATACGAAAAACTCGGCGCAACCGTAAAAGAAGTCTCGCTGCCCAATGCAAAACTGGCCATTGCGGCTTACTACGTGATTGCACCCGCCGAGGCCTCTGCCAACCTGTCGCGCTTTGACGGCGTCCGTTACGGCTATCGCTGCGAAAACCCGAAAGACCTGATGGACATGTACACCCGCTCCCGGGCGGAAGGTTTTGGCAACGAAGTGAAACGCAGGATTCTGGTTGGCAGCTATGCACTGTCTGCAGGCTACTTCGATGCCTATTACCTGAAGGCTCAGAAAGTTCGCCGGCTGATTCAGCAGGACTTCCTCAATGCGTTCAGGGAAGTGGACGTGCTGATGAGCCCGGTGTCACCAACCCCCGCCTTCAGGCAGGGCGAGAAGAACACTGACCCAGTCTCCATGTACCTGGAAGACGTGTTCACCATCGCCATCAACCTGGCAGGCATTCCGGCCATGTCAGTACCGGCCGGGTTTGTCGACGGCTTGCCAGTAGGGCTGCAGATCATCGGGGATTACTTCTCCGAGGCCCGCCTGCTGAACGCCGCCCATCAATTCCAGCAGGTGACCGACTGGCACCAGCGTGAACCCCAATAAGCCCGGATTAGGAGACGAACACATGCAGTGGGATATCGTGATCGGGCTGGAAATTCACGTTCAGCTCGCCACCCAGACCAAGATTTTCTCCGGCTCCAGCACCGCCTTCGGTGCCGAGCCCAACACCCAGGCCAGCGCCGTCGATCTGGCCATGCCCGGCACCCTGCCGGTGCCCAATGAGCAAGCCTTCCGCTATGCGGTGATGTTCGGCCTGGCTACCAACGCCGAAATCGGCCGCCGCTCGGTGTTCGAGCGGAAAAACTATTTCTACCCGGATCTGCCCAAGGGGTATCAAACCACCCAGCTGGAGCAGCCCATTGTTGGCCCCGGCCATGTGGACATCGACCTGGCCGATGGCAGCACCAAGCGTGTACGCATTCACCATGCCCACCTGGAAGAAGACGCCGGTAAATCCCTGCACGAGGATTACCACGGCATGACCGGCATCGACCTGAACCGGGCGGGAACGCCGCTGATCGAGGTGGTCACCGAGCCGGACATGAACAGCGCCGAGGAAGCGGTAGCCTTTGCCAAAAAGCTGCACAGCCTTGTTACCTCCCTGGGCATCTGCGACGGCGATATGTCTCAGGGCTCCATGCGCTTTGACGTAAACATCTCCCTGAAGCCTAAAGGCAGCGACACCCTGGGCACCCGTACCGAAACCAAGAACCTGAACTCGTTCCGGTTCATGGAACAGGCCATCGCCCACGAAGTAGAGCGGCAGATGGACATTCTCGAAGACGGCGGCACCATCACCCAGGAAACCCGCCTGTACAACGGCGACCGGGACGAATCCCGCTCCATGCGCAGCAAGGAAGAAGCCAACGACTATCGCTACTTCCCCTGCCCGGACCTGCTGCCGGTGGAAATCGACGACGCCTTCATCGAAGACGCCCGTGCCCGCCTGCCGGAACTGCCGGATGCCCGCCGCGCCCGCTTCAAGGAGCAATATGGCCTGAACGACTACGACGCTGGCATTCTGTCTGCCGACGCCAAACTGGCCGTCTTCTTTGAAGAAACCGCAGAATACGGCAAAGATGCCAAATTGGCCGCCAACTGGATTCAGGGCGAATTTTCCGCGCGTCTGAACGCCGAGGATAAGTCCGTCGCCGAGTCGCCCATCACCGGTGCCCAGCTGGGTGCCTTGGTGGTACGCATCGCCGACAATACGCTCTCCTCTTCGGGCGCAAAGAAGGTGTTCGAGGCCCTGTGGACCGGCGAGAGCGACAGTGTGGACGCCATCATCGACGCCAAGGGCCTGAAGCAGGTATCCGATACCGGCGCGCTGGAAGCCATGGTGGATGAGGTTCTGGCCGACATGCCGGATCAGGTGGCGCAGTACCAGGGCGAAGAAGACCCGAAGAAGCGCAAGAAGATGCTGGGTGGCTTTATGGGGCCGCTGATGAAGGCTTCGAAGGGACAGGGAAATCCCAAGCTGTTCAACGAGATTCTTGTTCGCAAGCTGGGTGGCTAGACCTAGCCAGGTTAGGGCCCGCTATCTGGGCCCTAACCTGCCAACTTTGGTGCAGACAGGATTTGGGCTTTCTTCCCAAAAACCGCTACAAGCACATCCCTGTGCGCTTCTCTCCGGCCATCCATGGCCTCCGAAATTTTTGGGAAGAAAGCCCAAACCCAGCCAATCAAACGTGTTTGCAGCACGCTCGAAAAAACCGTGCTCAAAGGGCCCCGCATCATCAAGTAAGTGCGGAGGCTTGCGAGACGTTGATGAGCCACAGCGGAAGACTCAGAAGGCTCGGTGAACACGAACACCAACACTAAGAAGCCAACCGCCGAAACAACCGCTCAAACTGCGCAATATTCTGCTGGATATAGTCGATAAACGCCCGCATCGCAGGCGTAGGATGTCGCGCCTGGGGATAGACCACACACCAACTCCGCCGCAATGGAAAACCCGCAATCGGCAGCACCTGCAACGCCCCCAGCTTCAACTCCGACACCACACTCAGGCGCGGAATCACCGCCACCCCCAAACCCGCCAGCACACCATGCTTCACTGCATCATTCGACCCCAACTCCATCGATGGTGACAACTTCAGCCGGTGCTGCTGACAGTGCATCTCCAACGCGAGCCGACTGCCCGACCCCGGCTCGCGCACCAGCAACCGACTGTCGAGAAAATCCTGCGCCGTTACCGTACAAGTCTGCAATAGCGGATGCCCCGCAGGCACCACCGGCACCAGCTCGTTGTCCAGAAATGGCAATGAAGACAACGGCCGCTCCGAGGGCACCATGCCCATGATTGCCAGATCATCACTGTTATCGTTCAGGCGCTGCAAAGCAGCGGCGCGGTTGACCACGGCAACCGAGACATTTACCTGCGGGTTCAGTTGCAGAAACACCCCCAGGAGATAGGGCACCACATACTGGGCCGTGCTTACCGCCACCAGTTTCAGGTCACCCGCTACCCGCCCCTCCAGGGCCGCCAGTCTATCCTGAACTTCCGCCAGCTCCCGGAAGACCGCACTCACGCACAAAGCCATCTCCTCACCGGCAGCGGTGCAGTAGAGCTGGCGACCGACGTACTCAAACATGGGGGTGCCCAGCGCCTGTTCCAGGTGGCGCATCTGGCTGCTGACAGCGGGCTGGGTAAGCCCTAACAGGTCTCCTGCCCGGCTGTAGCTTTTCAGATCGTACACTGCCTTGAACACCTGCAATTGCCGGAAGGTCAGGCGGCTTGCGAGTTTCTGAATACTGAGCGGCATAGGCTTTCCCGAAAAAGATGACACATAAGGTATTTGTTATAGATAACCGAAATAATATCAATTTTTCCTCATCAATCATCCCGGTTAGGATTTTTTCACCTTCATTCGGGACGACGAAACGAGGAATCGCCCATGCTGAAGAAAATACTGATCGCCAATAGGGGCGAAATTGCGGTGCGCATTGTGCGGGCCTGCGCCGAGATGGGGATTCGTTCGGTGGCCATTTACACTGAGCCAGACCGCTATGGTTTGCATGTGAAGCGCGCCGACGAAGCCTACTCCCTGGGTGAAGACCCCATCTCCGGGTATCTGGATCCGGCCCGGATTGTGAACCTGGCAGCAGAGGTCGGCTGCGACGCCATCCACCCCGGGTATGGTTTTTTGTCGGAGAATGCCCGTTTTGCCCAATTGTGTGAGCAAAAAGGGCTGACGTTTATCGGCCCGAAGTCCGATGTCATTCACAAAATGGGCGACAAAACCCAGGCCCGGGATAGCATGCGGGCAGCGGGCGTCCCCATCACACCCGGCTCCGATGGCAACCTTCAGGATCTGAACGAAGCTCTGATACTCGCCAATGACATAGGCTACCCGGTGATGCTGAAAGCCACCTCTGGTGGTGGAGGCCGTGGGATTCGTCGGTGTGATTCCGCAGATGAGCTGAAAACCCAGTACCCGCGGGTGATCTCAGAGGCAACCAAGGCCTTTGGCTCGGCCGAGGTGTTCATGGAGAAATGCATCGTTAACCCGCGTCATATCGAAGTTCAGGTGCTGGCGGACAGCCAGGGGGACGCCATTCATCTGTTCGAGCGGGACTGCTCGATTCAACGCCGGAATCAGAAGCTGATCGAAATCGCCCCCAGCCCCCAACTGACACCGGAACAACGGCAATACATCGGCAACCTGGCAGTGAAAGCAGCCAAGGCCGTGGGTTATGAGAATGCCGGGACGGTGGAGTTCCTGTTGTCCGGCAACGAAGTCTATTTCATGGAGATGAACACCCGGGTGCAGGTGGAACATACCATCACTGAAGCTATTACCGGGGTAGACATTGTCCGGGAGCAACTGCGGATTGCCGCCGGCCTGCCGCTGAGCTATCGGCAGGAGGACATATCCTATCGGGGTTTTGCGCTGCAATTCCGGATCAACGCGGAAGACCCAAAAAACGACTTCCTGCCGAGTTTCGGACGTATTACCCACTACTACGCCCCTGGCGGCCCCGGGGTTCGGGTGGATACGGCCATCTACACCGGCTATGAAATCCCGCCCTACTACGACTCCATGTGCCTGAAACTGGTGGTCTGGGCACTCACCTGGGAGGAAGTGATCGCCCGAGGTAAGCGAGCGCTGGACGACATGCGACTGCACGGCATTACCACCACCGCCAGCTATTACCAGCAGATTCTGGATCATCCGGATTTCCAGGCGGGCAAGTTCGACACCAGTTTCGTGCCCAGCCACCCGGAATTGCTGAACTACTCCACCAAACGTCACCCCAGTGAAGTCGCGCTGGCCATTGCAGCCACCATTGCGGCCCATGCTGGCTGGTAATTCGAAGGAGCATTGAACATGAGCAAGACTAAAAAGATTGAAGTAACCGACCTGATCCTTCGCGATGCACACCAGTCCCTGATCGCGACCCGCATGCGCACAGAAGATATGCTGCCGATCTGCAACAGGCTCGATAAGGTCGGCTACTGGTCGCTGGAAGTCTGGGGTGGCGCCACGTTTGACGCCTGCGTGAGGTTTCTGAAAGAAGACCCCTGGGAGCGCCTGCGGCAATTGCGTGCAGCGCTGCCAAATACCCGCCTGCAAATGTTGCTGCGGGGGCAGAACCTTCTGGGTTATCGGCACTATGCCGATGATGTGGTTGAAGCCTTTGTGCAGAAGGCGGCAGACAACGGCATTGATGTGTTCCGCATTTTTGATGCCCTGAACGACCTTCGCAACCTGGAAACCGCCATGAAAGCGGTAAAAAAGGCCGGCAAACATGCCCAGGGTACCATCTGCTATACCACCAGCCCGGTTCACACTCCGGAACTGTTTGTAAAACAGGCACAGGAACTCAAAGCCATGGGCGCGGACTCCATCGCGATCAAAGACATGGCCGGGCTGCTCACGCCCTATGCCACCTACGAGCTGACAAAGGCCATCAAATCGTCCGTAGACCTGCCCCTGGTTATTCACAGCCACGCCACAGCTGGCCTGGCCGCCATGTGCCAACTGAAAGCCATCGAAGCCGGTGCAGACCGGATTGATACCGCCATTTCCGCCTTCGCCAATGGGACCAGCCATCCGGCAACCGAGTCCCAGGTCGCAGCTCTGAAAGGCACCGAACACGACACAGGGCTGGACCTGGAACTGCTGAACGAGATTGCCGACTACTTTCGGGAAGTGCGGAAGAAGTATCACCAGTTCGAAAGTGAATTTACCCGTGAAGACGTTTCGGTGCAGATCAATCAGGTACCAGGCGGTATGATGTCCAACCTGGCCAATCAGCTCAAGGAACAGAACGCCCTGGACCGGATTCGGGAAGTCTTCGATGAAATTCCACGGGTGAGGAAAGACCTGGGTTATCCTCCTCTGGTAACGCCTACCTCCCAGATCGTTGGGACTCAGGCAGTCTACAATGTCTTGGCCGGCCAGCGATACAAGACCATCACCAACGAGGTTAAACGTTACCTGCAGGGCGGTTACGGTCACCCCCCCGCCAAGGTCAATACCGAGATCCAGAAGAAAGCCATTGGCAACGAGACGGTGAATGAGGGCAGGCCGGCCGACTTGCTCAGTCCGGAGCTGAATAAATTGCGAGAAGACATTGGTCGTCTGGCCAGCTGTGAGGAAGATGTGCTCACATACGCTATGTTCCCGGACTTGGGCCGAGAATTTCTGCAGCAGCGCAACGACGGCACCCTGACGCCAGAAGAACTGCTTCCGGCCGGGCAAAAGGGACGGGACCGGCTGGGTGCTGCGGTGGCCACCGAGTTCCGCATCGATGTCCATGGCGAAACCTACGAAGTGGCGGTCACCGGCGCGGGCGCCTCAGGCCCGGGCAAGCGCAAGCTTTACCTGTCGCTGGACGGTATGCCACAAGAAGTCGTGTTCGAATCGCTCAATGAGTACGATGCGCCCGGCAACAGCAAGGGCCGCAAGCAAGCCACTGACCCGGGCCACGTTACAACGACCATGCCCGGAAACGTGGTCGACGTTCTGGTCAGTGAAGGCGATACGGTAGTCGCAGGCCAGGCGGTTCTGATCACCGAAGCCATGAAAATGGAAACCGAAATACACACCAGCGTAGACGGCTCCGTGCAGGCGGTTTACGTCACCAAAGGCGACCGGGTTACTCCGGGCGACGTATTGATTGAAATTGCCTGATCGACAGGAGGAAAGTTAATGGAACACATTGTTCGTGGCGTACTGGATTTCCGCAAGAACGTCTATCCGGAGCGCAAGGATCTGTTCCGATCACTGGCCGACAGCCAGAACCCGGATGTACTGTTCTTCACCTGCTCCGATTCCCGCATCGACCCGAACATGCTCACCGGCTCCAACCCAGGTGATCTGTTCATCTGCCGGAACGCAGGTAACGTCATACCGCCCCACAGTAACGAAACCGGAGGCATGACCGCCTCCATTGAATACGCAGTCGCCGTACTGCAGGTGCGGCACATCATCGTCTGCGGCCATACCGATTGCGGCGCCATCAAGGGGGCGCTGGATATTCCGGCTCTGAAGGGCCTGCCACACGTTAAAGAATGGCTTGGCCATTGCCGCTCCGCGATGGAGATTGTCCGGGAACGACACAGCATTCCCGTAGACCAGCCTCTGGACAGCAAGTACCTCAATGAGGCCATTGAGGAGAATGTGCTCCAGCAGGTCCAGCACTTGCGCACGCACCCCGTGGTCGCTGCAAAGCTCGCAACCGGAAAAATCGAGGTGCATGGCTGGGTGTACGACATCAAGTCTGGCGGCATTCGTTGCTGCGGACGAGACAGCATCGAATTCAAGGATTTTGACGACTACTACGCCACCACCATCGCAAAAGTAGAAAAAGACTGACCCCAAAACGACAACGCCCCGGGTTTCTACCGGGGCGTTGTCGTTTTTGTGGGCTGCTCTTCAACTACCGGATCAGTTCCGCCCACAAATCATGTTCATCCGCTTCCTCAACCACAGCACGTACAACCTGCCCCGGCTGAAGACCGGTTTCACCGTTCAGGTAGACCATACCGTCGATTTCCGGCGCGTCGGCCTTTGAGCGACCAATAGCGCCTTCTTCATCCACTTCATCAATCAGAACATCGATGGTAGAGCCAACCCTGGCCTGCAACCGGGCCGCGGAAATCTCAGCCTGTTTAGCCATGAAGCGAGCCAGCCTCTCCTCTTTCACGTCTTCCGGTACGGCGCCTTCCAGCTCATTGGCTGGAGCGCCTTCCACCGGGCTGTAGGTAAACGCCCCGACCCGATCGAGCTGAGCCTCGTCCAGCCAGTCCAGCAGGTACTGGAAATCTTCTTCCGTTTCCCCCGGGAACCCGACAATAAAGGTAGACCGAATCGTTAGCTCCGGGCAGATTTCACGCCATTTCCGGATACGTTCCAGAGTCTTGCTGTCGTGGGCCGGACGCTTCATGGCCTTAAGAACTTTGGGGCTGGCATGCTGGAACGGGATATCCAGATAAGGAAGGATCTTCCCCTCCGCCATCAGAGGAATGATGTCATCCACATGAGGATAAGGATAGACATAGTGCAAACGCACCCAAACGCCCATGTCACCCAAGGCCTCACACAACGCCTGCATCTTGGTTTTCAGCGGCCGGCCCTGCCAGAAACCGGTCCTATACTTGACGTCGACACCGTAGGCGGAGGTGTCCTGCGAAATCACCAGAATTTCCTTCACGCCGGCATCCACCAAGCGCTGTGCCTCATCCATGACATCGCCAATCGGGCGACTTACCAGATCACCTCGCATCGATGGGATAATGCAGAACGTACACCGGTGGTTGCAGCCTTCGGAGATTTTCAGGTAGGCGTAATGGCGCGGAGTCAGCTTAACCCCCTGAGGGGGGACCAGATCAACAAACGGATCATGCTGTTTCTTTGGCGGCACATACTGGTGTACCGCACCCACCACTTCTTCGTAGGCATGAGGCCCGGAGACCGCCAACACTCCCGGGTGGGTTTCCCGGATTTTGTCCGCCTCAACCCCCATGCAACCGGTCACGATAACTTTACCGTTCTCATTAATGGCTTCCCCGATCGCGTCCAGAGACTCCTGTTTAGCCGCATCTATAAAGCCACAGGTGTTCACAACCACGATGTCGGCATCGTCGTAAGTGGGCACCACATCGTAACCATCCAGTCTTAACTGGGTCAGGATACGCTCAGAATCTACCAGCGCCTTCGGGCAACCAAGGCTGATGAAGCCTACTTTTCCGCCCTGGGGCGTATCGTGCGTTTTCTCGGTCATAAAAGCCTGCGGGGTGTCCGGAGCAATGCTCCCGATGAATGTAGAAGGGATTTTACCCCACGACTGGTTCCTCTGCAGCAGTTGCTGACAGCCAACGAGCCCCCGAAACCAGATGATGCAGATCAAGTTCTCCATCAAAACTGTGACGCCGTGTTCAGAAACCACCCAAAAAACTGACACAATAACCGACAGACTTCTTGCTGTGCACTTTTTAAACAATTAAACTTTCAATCGCTTATACGTTTTTCTGGAAGACGTTTATGGGACAGGCAACCTCTTTTCAAACCAAACACGCCAGAAGAGTGAACATGAAACCTCTTGCCGCCAAACCCAACCTGCGCAACCAGCAGCGAGTGGACGTTTCAACCGACATTACCATTGAGAAAACCGATGGCTGCTGCCTGACCTGTCAGGTCTCCAACCTGTCCCGTTCCGGAATCATGATTTCCTGCAGTCAGGAAATGGTCAGACAGCTTGTACCCGGCCTGAAAACGCCCGCCCCGGGCAACTGGATTGGTGTCACCACTCGTTTCTCGGTACCGGTGATTGCCTCTCAACCTGTCACTGTGCTGGCCGATGGCAACATTGTTCACATGCGCCGCATCGCCCGGGATGAGTTCCAGGTCGGCATTCAGTTCTGTGAATTCGAAGGTAATGGCTTCGACTACGTCGATCGCTACGTTGCCAGGTTGCTCTCAGACGCTCGTCACCTCTGCGGCAAAGGAACCTGACCGCGCGCCCTCCTGCAAGCGGCTTTCCCGGAAAACCCGCTACAGCACAGGAAGCGGGCTATATTATTAGAACTTTAAATTCTCAAAGCCGATCTTCTTATACCCTAAGAAGCTCTGATATAGTGGTTCATTCGAAATAACAGCCATTACTTCGCCCTCCATGGCAACGGATGAACATGACCACATACAACCTCACGCATCTCAAGCAACTGGAAGCCGAGAGCATCCATATCATCAGGGAAGTGGCCGCCGAGTTTGATAACCCGGTCATGCTCTATTCCATCGGCAAAGACTCTGCCGTGATGCTGCACCTTGCCCTGAAAGCGTTTTATCCCGGCAAACCACCCTTCCCGCTACTCCACGTTGATACCACCTGGAAATTCCGGGACATGATCACTTTCCGGGATAACGTGGTGGAAAAGTTCGGCCTGGACCTGCTTGTGCACATCAACGAAGAAGGCGTCAGGCAAGGCGTTGGGCCGTTCAGCCATGGCAGTGCCAAACACACCGATGTCATGAAAACCCAGGCGCTGAAACAGGCTCTGAACAAATACAAGTTCGACGCCGCCTTTGGCGGTGCACGCAGGGATGAGGAGAAGTCTCGCGCCAAGGAACGCGTGTATTCCTTCCGCGACGAGCATCACCGCTGGGACCCCAAAAACCAGCGGCCGGAACTTTGGAACACATACAACGGCAAGGTCAACAAGGGCGAAAGCATTCGGGTCTTCCCTCTGTCTAACTGGACCGAACTGGACATCTGGCAGTACATCTATCTGGAGAACATCGACATTGTACCGCTCTACTACGCGGCAGTACGCCCGGTTGTAGAAAGAGATGGCACCCTGATTATGGTCGATGATGACCGTATGCCGCTGAAAGAAGGCGAGAAACCGATGATGAAGTCGGTCCGTTTCCGCACACTCGGTTGCTACCCGCTGACCGGTGCGATCGAATCCGAAGCCAACACACTGCCCGACATCATTCAGGAAATGCTTCTGGCCACCAGTTCAGAACGGCAGGGCCGGGTGATTGACCACGACTCAGCAGGCTCCATGGAACAGAAAAAGCGGGAAGGGTACTTCTAAGATGTCACACCAGTCTGATCTTATTGCTGACGATATTCAGGCCTACCTGAAACAGCACGAAAACAAAGAACTGCTGCGCCTGCTCACCTGCGGCAGCGTGGACGATGGTAAAAGTACCCTGATCGGCCGCCTGCTGCACGACACCAAAATGATCTATGAAGATCATATGGCGAGCCTGAAAAGCGATAGCGCGAAAATGGGCACCACGGGTGAAAAACTGGACCTGGCCCTGCTGGTCGATGGCCTTCAGGCCGAAAGGGAACAGGGCATCACTATTGATGTGGCTTACCGCTATTTCAGCACCGACAAACGCAAGTTTATCATCGCCGACACCCCGGGCCACGAACAGTACACCCGCAACATGGCCACCGGAGCTTCAACCGCGCAACTTGCCATCCTGATGATTGATGCCAGGCACGGCGTGCTGACTCAGACCCGACGCCATTCCTACATCGCATCGCTGTTAGGCATACGCCATATCGTGGTTGCCGTGAACAAGATGGACCTCGTGGATTTCCGTGAAGATCGCTTCAACGAAATTCGTGAAGAGTACCTCGCATTCGCCTCCCGACTGGGCCTCAAGGACATTCGCTTCGTACCCATCTCGGCTCTGGATGGTGACAACGTCGTCAACCGGAGCGACAACACTCCGTGGTTTACCGGGCAGCCGCTCATGGACATCCTTGAAACAGTGGAAGTCTCCCGTGACAAGAACCTGGAGCATTTCCGCTTCCCGGTACAGTATGTCACCCGCCCGAACCTGAACTTCCGGGGTTTCTGCGGCACCATTGCCTCAGGGGTGATCCGTCCGGGCGATGAGGTGATGGCCCTGCCCTCACGCCGCACCAGCAAGGTCCGGGAAATTGTGACCTTTGACGGTAATCTCGACGAAGCCTACATCGACCAGGCCGTTACCCTGACGCTGGAAGACGAAATCGACATCAGCCGTGGCGACATGCTCGTAAAAGTGGACGACGAGCCGGAAGTCCACAACCGGTTTAATGCAAACCTTGTCTGGATGACCGACGCACCGCTGGAAACCGGCCGTCTTTACGACATCAAGCTGGGACCGACCTTCACGTCTGGAACCGTGAAAAAGATTCATCACCAGACGGATGTAAATACTCTGGAACAACAAGCGAACCCGCATCAGCTGGCCCTGAACGAGATCGGCCTGTGCGAACTGACCCTGAACCAGCCGGTCGCCTTTGACGCCTATCAGCGCAACCATGCTACCGGCAGTTTTATCGTGATTGATCGCCTGACCAACGTCACCATCGGAGCAGGCATGATCGCAGGCCTCGCCGATGGCCTGGAATCTCTGGACCCTGTAGCGCCCGAAGAACGCGAACGGCGCCTGGCCCAGAAACCGGCCATCATTGCCTGCAACGGCAAGCATGCTCCAGAACTGGCGCTCGCGGTTGAACGTGCGCTGTTCGATCAGGGCAAAACGGCGGTGGTGGTCTCGGAAGAAAACGCAGGCGACGCCGACGAACGCCGACGGGTCGCCCAACTGTTGACGTCCCACGGGCTGGTGGCTATCGCCGTCAACCTGGGCTCTGAGATCGCCAACGCCAGCACCAACGCCGAATCCGAGGCTGAGATTCCCGGTGCCGTATCAGCGCTGGTCCAGGAGCTGATCCGCGGCAAACGAATCTGACCCCATCACCGGCCCACAGCCACCCCCGGCCCGAGCCCTCACTTCGGGGCCGGGGTTTCTTTCTCTGCCATCCATGGCACAATCACGCTCCGCCAAGCTGACCTAACCTGACAGGAGCCGCCCCATGGCCATCAAACACCTGCGCACTGCGTTCGCAAGCCAATACCAACCCGGCCAACCTGCCCGGCTTGTTGCCGGCGAAGCCCTGCAGGAGCCCGGCGGTGATTACGAAGCGCTGCACAAGCAGATGAAGCGCCTGTTCAACAGCAAGCCTGGCAAAAAATACGGTCGTTTTTCAGAGGACATTGGCGAGTGCCCGTTCAGCGCCTGGCTCAAGGATTATCTGGAAGACAAGCAAACCTTTCCCGCCATGACCGACCGCCTGTTCGGCCAGTGGCAAGAACTGCTGACCGGCAGCCAGGAAGAGTTTGACGGCCATCTGATGATCGTGCACGACGCCCTGGCTGATGCCGAAGTGGTGTACCTGTTTATTCTGGAAACCGACAGCGCCATGCGTTTCGACGGCAGCCAGAAACTGGATGCCACCGACGTGCTGAGCCTCTCACGCCTGAACCTGGCGGTCAGAATCGAGCTGGATGACTGGCTGAACGGCAACGGCAGCGACAACTACCTGACCCTCATCCACGGCCGCGGCACTGGCGACCCGGGCGACCTGTTCATCCGCCTCTGCGCGTTTACGAACAGCGTGGATGTTGAGAAAGAAACCATGACCTTTCTGGATGCCGTGGAAGCGTTTGCCAAATCTTCCGAACCAGAAAAGGCCGGCGAAGTAAGGGCCAAAGCTTACGAATTCTGCAAAGACCAGCATGCACTGGGCGAACCGGTAGAGATCCAGGCGCTTTCAAACTATCTGGACGAAAGCCAGCCGGAGCGTTTTAAAGATTTCGCCAGCCAGAATGCCGAATTACCGGAAACCGGCGTACTGCACCCGGACCATCGAAAAGTGAAAAAACTCGTCCGCATCGCCGGCTCCGGCGGGGGCATGAGCGTGTCCTTCTCCTCAGACCTGGTTAACCAGGCTGTCTACTACGACCGGGATAAAGACGCCCTCACCATCACGCGACTGCCCAAGGCCCTGCGAGAGCAATTGCAGCGTTATCTGGAAGCCCGGGAAGACTAAGCCCAGGGGTTAGTGAGCTTCCGTGCCTTCTGGCTGATCGTCCCATCTGGGGCGATTGGCCCTTAGCTTCCGGACGTCCTGCATCCAGCCCACACCATCCACCAGATCCCCGGTTTCCGGATCCAGCGGTGGATAGGGCAGATTCCGGTCATCGCAGTACCGCCTCACCGTCGGCTGACACCAGCAGAACAGTAAACGCTCGTACTCCTCATCCGGCATCCGCCGCTGATCAAACATCCCCGCCTGTTGGCGCTGCCTCTGAGCCTCAGACAAAATGATGGAACAGGCCGACGACACATTCAGCGACTCAACCATCCCCATCATCGGAACCACAATGTGCTCATCCGCCTGCTCCGCGGTCACCGGATTCACGCCGTCCACCTCATTGCCCATGATGATGGTACAGGGCACGGTGTAATCCACCTCCCGAAAATCCACCGCCCGGTCGGACAATTGCGCCGCATACAACTTATGCCCCTGCGCCTTCAGCTCCGTCACCGCATGCTCCATCGTCGGGTGAGTATGCGTCGTCACCCAATGAAAACTGCCGCCCGCGGTTTTGCGAAACGCCCGAAAACCCTCCTTCGGCCAGACCACATGCATATTCGCCAGCCCAAAGGCATCACAGGAGCGAATGATAGCCGACAGATTTCGGGGCTTATGCACCTGATCGGTCAGCACCCGCAGGTCGGGTTGGCGGGTGTTGAGGATTTGCTTGATTCGGGCGAGGCGTTCTGGAGTCATGTTTGCGAGTCATTCAGGTTACGGTGAGATTTCTGGCAACCTCAAGGCTTTTGAGAAATCCCACACCAACACACGGGAAGGGTTTCGGGGTTGGCTTTCCAAAAATTTCGAAGGCCAAGGATGGCCTGAGAGAAGCGCACAGGGATGTGCTCGCAGCGGTTTTTGGAAAGCCAACCCCGAAACCCTTCGAGCACCAAGGCCGGGATGATAGCACAGAGCAAAATGAGGAATACCGAGACAACGGTGGTTGAAGATTAAGCACCCCGTTATAATACGCAGTCCATTTTTGCCAGCGCCCCACCCCACCCGGGCGCCAACACACCAGATAACGTGAGACCCATGGCCAAAAAGCTGTACATCAAAACCCACGGCTGCCAGATGAACGAGTACGACTCTGCCCGCATGGCAGACCTGCTCAAAACCGGCGAAGCGGTCGAAGTCACCGACAGTCCGGATGACGCCGACATCCTGTTACTGAACACCTGCTCCATCCGCGAAAAAGCCCAGGAGAAAGTGTTCCACCAGCTTGGCCGCTGGAAAAGTCTCAAAAGCAAAAAGCCCGATCTGATCATTGGTGTGGGAGGCTGCGTTGCCAGCCAGGAAGGCCAGGCCATCATCGACCGGGCCCCTTATGTCGACATGGTGTTCGGTCCGCAGACCCTTCACCGCCTGCCGGATATGATCACCGAAGTCCGGACCAAAGGTAACGGGGTCGGCGTCGTCGATGTCAGCTTCCCTGAAATTGAGAAATTCGACAACCTGCCCGAACCCGGTGCCGACGGACCCTCTGCCTTCGTCTCCATCATGGAAGGCTGCAGCAAGTACTGCACCTTCTGTGTGGTGCCCTACACGCGCGGCGAGGAAGTCAGCCGCCCGGTCGATGACGTCATCGCAGAAGTGGCACACCTGGCCGCCCAGGGTGTGCGGGAAGTGAACCTGCTGGGCCAGAACGTAAATGCCTACCGTGGAGAGACCCACGACGGCGACCAGATGGACCTGGCTGAATTGATTGAAGTAATTGCCACCATCGACGGCATTGACCGCATCCGCTACACCACCTCACACCCAGTGGAATTCAGCGATGCCCTGATCGACGTTTACGAACGGGTGCCGGAACTGGTCAGCCACCTTCACCTGCCGGTCCAGAGCGGCTCCGACCGAATTCTGGCGGCCATGAAACGTGGTCACACGGCACTGGAGTACAAGTCTAAGCTGCGTCGTCTACGCAAAATCCGCCCGGACATCAGCTTCTCCTCGGATTTTATTATCGGCTTCCCGGGAGAAACCGATAAGGATTTCGAAGACACCATGAAGCTGATTAATGATATCGGCTTTGATATGTCGTTCAGCTTCATTTACAGCGCCCGCCCGGGTACGCCGGCATCCGATCTGCCGGACGAGACACCGATGGACGTAAAAAAACAGCGGCTAAGTATTCTGCAGGATAGGCTGAACCAGAATGTGATGGATATCAGCCGAAAGATGGTGGGTTCTACCCAGCGGATTCTGGTAACCGGACTGTCCAAGAAAGACCCGGGCGAATACGCGGGGCGCACGGAGAACAACCGTATTGTGAACTTCCGCCACGAGAACCCTGCGGTGGTCGGGCACTTTATCGATGTAGAGATTGTGGAGGCCTACCCCAACTCTCTTCGCGGCGTCCCTGTTAACTCTGAGTTGCTTTAAACGCTGGAACGTACGTGCTCTTTGTTTGGAGCCGGGCAGCGTGCGGCACGCCAGAACTGAAAGACATACTCCCGGCAGACTAAACCCGGAGAGCAACACCGAACGGAGCAAGATTGAACACTCACGATACCAGACAATTTGACCTGCACCCGGTGGACCAGCGCCGCCTGGCAACCCTGTGCGGGCAGTTTGACGAACATCTGAAAATGATCGAACAACGCCTGCAAGTGAAAGTCGGCCGGAGAGGACATCACTTCCGCGTTGAAGGCAACACGGAAAAAGTGGCCGCGGCCACCGAGGTCATCCGGCACCTGTACCGGGAAACCGAGGCCAGTGACGACATTCCGCCCGATACCGTACACCTGTTTATTCGCGAAACCGGTCTGGAGCGACTGCCGGGAGACGTTCCCTATGATGAGGGACAGGTCACGGTCATCAAAACACCAAAGCTCACAGCCAAACCCCGGGGCCAGAACCAGCAGAAGTATGTGCACAGCATCCGCACACACGATATCAATTTCGGTATCGGGCCTGCCGGGACAGGCAAAACCTGGTTGGCCGTCGCCTGCGCGGTAGAAGCCCTGAAAGACGAGCAGGTAAAACGGATTCTGCTGGTCCGCCCTGCGGTAGAGGCAGGCGAAAAGCTGGGCTTCCTGCCCGGCGACCTCGCCCAGAAGGTCGACCCATACTTGCGGCCGCTCTACGACGCCCTTTACGAGATGCTTGGGTTTGATCAGGTCACCCGGCTGATCGAGAAAAGCGTGATCGAAATTGCGCCATTGGCGTTTATGCGGGGCCGTACTCTGAACAATTCGTTTATTATTCTGGACGAAAGTCAGAACACCACCCGGGAGCAGATGAAAATGTTTCTTACCCGGATCGGTTTCGGCTCCACCGCCGTGATTACCGGGGACGCCACCCAGATAGACCTGCCCCGCGGCCAAAACTCTGGCCTGATCCATGCCGCTGGCGTTCTGAGCAAAGTCCCGGGCATTGGTTTCACCCGGTTCGAGGCCAAGGACGTGGTTCGCCATCCTCTGGTTCAGCGAATTGTGGAAGCGTACGATGCTTTCGATGACGGGAGCACATCTGGCCAATGAGCAAACTGACGGTGGATTTCCAGCGTGTGTTTGAGAACGAAACCGTGCCCGCTGAAGACGCCATTCATGCCTGGGCTGAGAAAGCCTGGCTGGGCGACGACGCATCGGAAGTCACAATCCGTATTGTCGACAATCAGGAAAGCCGGGAACTGAATCACCAATACCGAGGGAAGGACAAACCCACCAATGTTTTGTCCTTCCCATTTGAAGCACCAGCGGGTATAACGGTGCCATTGGCCGGAGATCTCGTGATTTGCGCGCCAGTTGTCGAACAAGAAGCACGGGAGCAACAAAAAGCACCCGATGCCCACTGGGCTCACATGGTGGTGCATGGCATGCTCCACCTTCAGGGCTATGATCATATTGAAGACAAAGATGCCGAGGTCATGGAAGCCCTCGAAATCCGATTGCTCTCGCAGCTCGGATTTGCGAACCCTTATGAAGCAGAGGAAACGGAACCAGACTCATGAGCGACGACCAGTCGAGTCGCAGCCAGGGCAGTAAGTCCTGGCTGGAGCGTATATCACAGGCTTTTTCCAGTGAGCCTGAGTCCGTTGAGGACGTACTGGAAATCTTGCGGGATGCCGAATCCCAGAACATTGTCGACGCCGATTCCATGAGCATCATCGAAGGTGCCATGCAGGTGATCGATATGCGAGTGGATGAAATCATGATCCCCCGCTCCCAGATGATCACAGTAAAAGCCTCTCAGGAACCCAAAGAGTTCTTGCCTGAAATCATCGCATCCGCTCACAGTCGGTTCCCTGTTATTGGGGAAAGCCAGGACGACGTGATTGGCGTCTTGCTGGCCAAGGACCTTCTGCCTCTTGCGCTAAACAATGACCTGAACTGGAACCAGATCCGCGAGATTCTGCGCCCTCCGAACTTTGTCCCCGAGAGTAAGCGACTGAACCAGTTGCTGAAAGAATTCAAGGAAAACCGCAATCACATGGCGATCGTCGT
Organism: Marinobacter daepoensis DSM 16072; assembly: GCF_000421165.1. GTDB lineage: Bacteria > Pseudomonadota > Gammaproteobacteria > Pseudomonadales > Oleiphilaceae > Marinobacter > Marinobacter daepoensis. The sequence goes on along the minus strand of NZ_ATWI01000008.1, from coordinate 576,070 downwards.
CGATGAGTATGGCGGAACCGCCGGGCTGATCACCATTGAGGACGTGCTGGAACAGATTGTTGGCGAGATCGAAGACGAACATGACTTCGATGAAGAAACCCACATCAAGGCCCGGGGCGACGGCACCTTCGCGGTAAAAGCCGTCACCCCCGTTGACGACTTCAATGAGTTCTTCCAGACGGAGATGGACGAAGAAGAGTTCGACACCATTGGCGGGCTGGTACTCAAAGAGTTTGGTCATCTGCCCAGACGGGGCGAAGCGGTTGAATTCGGCGGCCTGCAGTTTACCATTGCCAACGCCGATAACCGAGTCATCCGTCTGTTGCAGGTAACCCGCAGTGAGTCATGAGCCCGAACACCACCCGCTGAACTTCCCGTTTACCACACGGAAATGGCTGAGCGCCGCAATTCTGATGATTGCCGGCGCCCTGCAAACTCTGACACTGTCACCTTTCTATCTGTGGTGGCTGGGTCCATTATCCGTGTTCATGATCCTGCTCATCACCGTAAACCAGGCGCCGGAAAAGCTCTTCCGGTCTGGCTGGCTGGTAGGGCTTGGCCTGTTTGCCTCAGGTGCCAGCTGGATCTACGTCAGTATCAGCGAGCACGGCAACACCTCCATCCCGCTCGCCATCGCCCTGATGGTCGTGTTCATTGCCGGCCTGGCACTCTTCCACGGACTGGCCTTCTGGTTCTGGGGCAAGCTCACAAAATCCAGTGCCCCACGCCGGCTCCTTCTGTTCCCGGCCATATGGATTCTCAGCGACTGGCTGAGAGGCTGGCTGCTGACCGGCTTCCCATGGTTGTATCTGGGAACCGCGCATACCGACGGCCCTCTGGGCGGCTTGGCGCCCATTACTGGCGTGCACGGAATCACGTTCTGGATTACCACAACGGCCGTTGCCATTTACGGCGCCTGGTGGCTGACTCAATCCGGCCGGAAAGTCTCCGCCAGCGCAGTAACAGTGGCAGCTCTCCTGCCCTGGTTTATCGCACCGGCCCTGAAAGCAACCGACTGGACCGAGCTTGGCAAGGAACCTCTCAGCTTTGCCGCCATGCAAGGCAATATCCCCCAGCAAATCAAGTGGGATCCGGACTTTCTACGCGACCAGATCGTGACGTATCTCGGCATGACCGAACCCTACTGGGAAACCGACCTCATTCTCTGGCCAGAGACCGCCATCCCCATCCCTCAGGACCAGGCCGGGCCAGTCATCGAGCACATCCGGGAAAAGCTGGGAGAGAACAGCACGCTGATTACCGGTATCCCCTGGTACGGATACAGCAGCCAGACGGAAGACTACACTTTCCACAACAGCATCATGGCTATTGGCAAGGGCGAGGGCATGTACCACAAGCAAAAGCTCGTCCCTTTCGGCGAATACGTCCCTCTTGAAGGGCTGTTGCGGGGGCTGATCGGATTTTTTGATCTGCCCATGAGCAGTTTTTCACCCGGCCCGAAAGATCAGTCGCCACTGGCCAGCAGCGGCATGAACATTACCCCCTACGTCTGTTATGAAGTTGCCTACCCCGATTTCGCAGCCATCAACGCCCGCAACACCGAATTGCTGCTGACCATCAGCAACGACGGCTGGTTTGGCGACTCCATCGGCCCCTTGCAGCACCTCCAGATTGCCCGCATGCGCGCTCTGGAAACCGGCCGGTATATGCTTCGGGGCACCAATAACGGCGTCACAGCGATCATCGATCACAAAGGTCAGATTACCGAGCGAATCCCCCAGTTTCAGCGTGCGGTCCTTACCGGGGAGTTCTATACGGCAACAGGCAACACCCCCTACATGCAGACCGGCTCCTGGCCGGTTCTGACCCTAGCGCTAATCCTTATTGTCTTTGTGCGGGAGCGTGTGATTCCAGCAAATTAATACCTCCGCCACTCTTACTCTTCCTTCGGAGGCCAGCGGCTGGTCACCCGCTCAAAGTAGTGTGAGCCGCAGGCCTCACACGGATGAAGGTGGCTGGTCTTGGTAAGGCACAGCATGTGATTGCAGTTCAGGCACCGAAACATGCCTGCGGTCGCTACCTCGCCTGAAATGTAGTGGCTGACGTCCTCATTCTCCAGCTTCTGCCTGAGCTCAAGAGTGTCTACCAGCGTCTGGTCGGCCACGGACAGAAGGCGGTCGGCCAGCGTGTGTTCCAGTAACGCGATATCCAGCTGCAGCCATTCTCCCAGACCTTCCCCGGTTTCCTCCACGAAGTGCAGCAAGTGTTCCAGATCCCGCCGCAGATAGGCCCCCAGAAGATCCGCCTCTTCGCGGGTCATCTCCTCAAGCTCATATTCGACTTCAACGGCTTTCTGTACTTCTTCCTCCAGCGTTTGCAGCGATGTTTGCTGGAGCTCGCGCAGGCGCATTTGCACCCGTTCAAGCATTCTGTCATAAGCCTCGAGGGCTTTTCCGGAGAGGTGACTGCGCTCTGGCTCGGTCATATCGGCTCCTTTACGTCTGTTTTGATGCCAGGGTCGAAGCCTCGACGCCCCGTGTTAAGGAGCCTCCAACCTTCGAAAACCTCCGACCTATTCCAAGTCTGGCACAACTCCGCCAATTTGGCAGACTACCTGTAATGCGCCGGGTACGTTAGAATGACTGCCCTTTTCGAACACCAGTCTGACACAGGGTAAATTTGGCAATGGCAGGAATGGACGAACAATACAACCCACGGGATGTAGAACAGGCCGCTCGCACGTTCTGGGAAACCAACGAGACGTTCACGGTCAAAGAGGAACCGGGCAAACCCAAGTACTATTGCCTGTCCATGTTCCCCTACCCGAGTGGAAAGCTACACATGGGCCACGTTCGCAACTACACCATTGGCGACGTGATCTCCCGTTACCAGCGCATGCAGGGCAAAAACGTCATGCAGCCCATGGGCTGGGATGCCTTCGGTCTACCTGCCGAAAACGCCGCCATTGCCAACAAGACCGCGCCGGCCAAGTGGACCCGTTCAAACATCGATTACATGAAAAAGCAGCTCAGGCAGCTGGGGTTCGGCTATGACTGGAGCCGGGAACTGGCAACCTGCGATCCGGATTACTACCGCTGGGAGCAATGGTTCTTCGCCCGCCTGTACGAGAAAGGCCTGGTGTACAAGAAACTGTCCACGGTTAACTGGGACCCGGTTGACCAGACGGTTCTGGCCAATGAGCAGGTCGTCGACGGTCGGGGCTGGCGCTCCGGTGCGTTGGTAGAACAGAAAAAGATCCCCCAGTGGTTTATCCGAATCACAGACTATGCAGAAGAACTGCTGAACGATCTGGACGACATGGAAGGCTGGCCCGAGCAGGTCAAGACCATGCAGCGCAACTGGATCGGAAAATCCGTGGGTACCGAGCTGGCGTTTCCGCTGAAAGAACAGGAAGGCAGCCTGACGGTGTACACCACCCGGCCAGACACCCTGATGGGCGTCAGCTATATGGCGGTGGCTGCAGAGCACCCACTGGCAAAGGCGGCTGCAGAACGCCACCGGGATGTCGCCGAGTTCGTTGACCAGTGCCGCAACAGCAAAGTGGCCGAAGCCGAACTTGCCACGATGGAAAAGAAAGGCATCGATACCGGTTTCAAAGCGATCCACCCGCTGACTCAGGAAGAGATTCCCGTCTGGATTGCCAATTTTGTTCTGATGGACTACGGCACCGGCGCCCTGATGGCGGTCCCGGGCCACGATGAACGGGACCACGAATTCGCACTGAAATACAAATTGCCCATCAAACAGGTGATTGCCCCAAGCGACAGCCGCGACATCGACATCCAGGAGCAGCCGTTTACGGAAAAAGGCGTGCTCGTGTCTTCCGGAAAATACAGCGGACTGACAAGCGCCGAGGCCTTTGACGAAATCGCAGATCATCTGGAAGCCCAGGGAATTGGCAAACGCACCATCAACTACCGTCTGCGCGACTGGGGTGTGTCCCGTCAGCGTTACTGGGGCGCTCCGATTCCCATGATGACGCTGGCGGACGGCACAGAAATGCCGGTACCGGACGATCAGTTGCCAGTGCGCCTGCCCGAAGACGTCGAAATGGACGGGGTTCAGTCTCCCATTAAGGCAGATCCGGAGTGGTGCAAAACCGAGTACAACGGACAGCCGGCAACGCTGGAGACCGACACCTTCGATACCTTTATGGAATCGTCCTGGTACTATGCCCGCTTCTGCAGCCCAAACTACGACAAGGGCATGCTGGACCCGGCTGCAGCCAACTACTGGCTGCCCGTCGACCAGTACATCGGTGGCATTGAACACGCGATCCTGCACCTGCTGTATGCCCGCTTCTTCCATAAGCTGTTGCGCGATGTTGGCCTCGTAAACAGTTCCGAGCCCTTCAAGCACCTCCTGACCCAGGGCATGGTACTGGCAGAGACCTACTACCGGAACGAAGCCAACGGAGGGATGACTTGGTACAACCCGGCCGACGTGGCCGTGGAGCGCGACAGCAAAGGCCAGGTAATCCGTGCCGTGCTCACATCCGATGGTGAACCGGTGGAAATCGGCGGCGTCACCAAGATGTCCAAGTCGAAGAACAACGGCATTGACCCCCAGTCCATCATTGACCAGCACGGTGCCGATACCGTGAGACTGTTTATGATGTTTGCAGCACCTCCAGAACAGTCCCTGGAGTGGTCGGACAGTGGCGTAGAGGGCGCCCATCGCTTCCTCAAACGACTCTGGCGAATGGTAAACGAGCATGCCAGTGGCGGCGCAGCTCCAACGGTCGATCCGGCCAGCCTGAACATCCCGCAGAAAGATCTGCGACGCAAGACTCACGAAACCATTGCCAAAGTCAGTGACGACATCAGCCGTCGCCTGACGTTCAACACCGCCATCGCAGCGGTAATGGAACTGCTGAATGAAGTAAGCCGTCAGGACAACCAAGAGCCTCAGAGCCGCGCGGTGCGCCAGGAAGCCCTGGACACAGCCGTTCTGGTTTTGTCACCCATAGTGCCTCACCTATGCCATGCCCTCTGGCAAAAGCTGGGCCACACAGATCCAGTGGTGGATGCTCCCTGGCCGGTTGCCGATGCAAGCGCGATGGTTCGCAGCGAAATCGAGGTGGTTCTGCAAGTCAACGGCAAGGTTCGGGCCAAGGAAAGCGTTCCTGCGGACATCGGCAAGGCCGACCTTGAGAAGCTTGCTCTGGAAAACGAGAACGTGATGCGGTTCACCGATGGTAAGACCGTCCGGAAGGTCATTGTGGTTCCCGGAAAGCTGGTCAACGTGGTAGCTAACTAAGATGCTGAACTCTGTCCCCGCACTGATCAAACCAGGCTTACTGGCACTGCTAGCGGCCCTGGCCGGCTGTGGCTTTCAGTTGCGGGGCAGCTCACCGGTTCCCGCCGCCGTGCAACCGCTGGCGGTTGAATGTTCCCGGAGCATGCCCGGAGAGTTCTGCCAGAGCCTGAGAGAGCAACTGGAACTGGGCGGAGTTGAGTTGAAAGGCGCCCGCGAGGCCGATTATATTCTACGCCTGTCCGGTTACCGTCAGGACCGTCGTGCTTCCGCCATTACCGCGCAGGCGGCCGCGGCCGAGTACATCCTTCGCCATACCGTCACTATGGAGCTGGTCACTGCACAGCAAATCCCCTTGCTGGCCCCGACTGACCTGAATACCAGCGAGACCTACCGCTACGACGAAACCAACGTTCTGGCCAAACAACGCGAGGAAGAAGAACTGCGGCGTCAACTTGGTGATCGCCTCGCCCAGCAGGTCATTTTCCGATTGGCGCCGATGACTGAGCAACGCATCCAGGCCCTGATCGATGAGCACAGCAACACCGAAAAAGACCCGGAAACTCCATGAAAACCCAGCCCGGCCAACTCCCTCAATTACTGAAGAAAGGCCTGGCTTCGGTGTACCTGATCTCCGGTGATGAACCTTTACTGGTTCAGGAGTGTTGCGATCAGATACGGGCCGCAGCACGAAAGGCCGGATATCAGGACAGGCTCACCTTTCACGCGGACAACCAGCTTGACTGGAATACCGTGGCCGACGAGTGCAACGCCCTGTCTCTGTTTGCCGAAAAGCGGCGGATCGAGATCCATCTTCCGACTGGTAAGCTGGGAGATGGCCGCCGGGTACTCGAGCAAGTTCTTCAGGCTCCGCCGGAAGACGTCATCCTGCTTCTGATCAGTGCACGACTGGATGCTGCCGAGACCAAACGAAAATGGTACAAGGAGCTGCAAGGGCACGGGGTTCATATACCGGTCTGGCCGGTAGAGGCAGAGAAATTTCCGGGCTGGCTCCAGCAACGCGCCAATGCCAAGGAGCTTAGCCTGACCCGCGGCGCTCTGGAAATTCTCGCCGAGCGACTCGAGGGCAACCTGCTCGCGGCCAGCCAGGAACTGGATCGCCTGGCTCTGCTCACCCACGGCAAAACCATTGATGAAGAAACCGTGGAGCAGGCCGTTCAGGACAGCGCCCGCTTCAATGGATTTGAGCTGGTCACAGAAATCCTGTCAGGCAAAGCGGTACACGCTTGCCGGATGATCGGCGTTCTGGAACAGGAAGGTGAAAACCCATTAGGGCTGCTGACCGTCCTGGTTCGCGACCTCCACCTGATCGCTGAACTGAAAACCGCCCTGCCCCGGGGCGAAAACCCGGCAGGCTTTTTGAAAAAGCGCGGTGTTTTCCAGCCCAAACGCTCATCAGCCATACAGCAAGCCGCCCGGCGCCTCTCAATGAGCCAGGTTCACCAGGCCATCAACCTTTGCAGTTACACTGACCGGGCCGCAAAAGGCTTCGACGACCTCCCCCCCTGGCATTACCTTCGCGACCTGTCGGCAGCGCTCGCGGGCCCTCAGAATAGCTGACCTGCATCAAAACCAGTGCCCCAGTGGTGAACTGACACCTTGACACATTTTGAACTTCCGGCGCATTGTAGAACTCCAACCTAATCAGGGAAGGAACATACCCATGAGTCTGCAAGACGATTTCAAGAAGCTGTCAGAAAAGATCAAACAATACCGCGATGAAGCCCGGGTCCAGCTGCACCTTGCAAAGGAAGATGTGAAGGATGAGTGGGACGATCTGGAACAGGACTGGGATCGATTTCGCACCAAACTTGACCAGATCGTTCACGATGCCGAAGACGCCAGCCATGAAGCCAGGGAAACTGCGAAGAAACTGGGAGAAGAGCTGAAAACCGGCTACCAGAACATTCGAAACAAACTGAAATAGTTCGTTAACTGGTTAACAAATAGCCACACTGGAACCGGCACAGGGGCTTTTGTCTCACACCACCTGTGCCATACTTCACAGCAAAGACTGAACAGTTCGTCATAATTTTGTCGAACTGTTCGTTTCGCCAGCAACCAGTCGTCTGGCTGGCCACGGCGTATGGTACGTGCTGTGAGGTATAACGGTCATATGAAAAAAATAACCACTCTCTTCATTACCCTTTCAATGACACTGACCACAGGATTGGTGGTTGGCCAGAACACTCGCTTCAGCGACCCTCAGCAAGTCATCGACAACGAATTCTGGGGTAACCTTTACGCTGAAGGCGGCTCCTCTTTCTTTTGCGACACCGCTTTCTCCGGGAAAGGGTTTGTAATGAGCGACGGCTACATCTATCCGCTGGCCGATATTCGCACCGCCCTGGATTGCGGGACGGCGTCCCAGTGCCGCCAGGATAACCGGTACCGGCAAATTACCTCGGATCTCCACAACATGGTGCCCGTCAGAACCCGCATCGAAATGCGCAGGCGCAACGCACGGTACGAAAACCTGGGCGATACCACCGGCGCCGATGAGTGTGGCATCAGGGAAAGCGCCCAGTTCTTTGAGCCGCCCGAGCGTGTGAAGGGGGATGTGGCTCGCACCATGGCTTACATGGTGGACACTTATGGCCTGCCCTGGCTGGGAGCAACCCCCGTGTTAAAGGGCTGGAGTAAATTGGACCCGCCAGACGACCGGGAATTAAGTCGACACAAGCGAGTCACCGAGATTCAGGGTAACGAGAATCCGTTTGTGGCGAATCCCGGGCTGATCGAGCGTCTTTGATGCTTCGCCCAGAGCCCCGCTCCAAACACAGGAACAAGAAATAAAAAAGCAGGCCATCAAGGCCTGCTTTTTTGTTCCGGCTTCAGAAATCGGATCAGATTTCGTTCGCTGCCGGCGCCATCATAGCTTCACTACCACTACGAATGCCTTCGGCCAGAGACACGGTCTTCGGCAACAGGCGATCGAAATAGAAACGAGCTGTTTTCAGCTTGCCGGTGTAGAAGCCAGAGGTGTCACCTTCGGCTTTCGGTGCGGCAGCTTTAACCACTTTTGCCCACATGTACGCCAGCGCGGTGTAGCCAAACATGTCGAGGTAATCCACCGCAGCAGCACCAACGGCTTCGGGGTTCTCAGACGCCTGCTTCACCACATGCTCGGTAACGTCTGACAGACGCTCCAAGGAAGCCGCAAGCGGCTCCAGATATGGCCGCAGGGCATCGTCGCCGCTATTGGCTTCAATGAAGGCGGCAACGTCCTGGGCAAACAGTTCATACAGCTTGCCCTGGCTGCCAACCACTTTACGACCCATCAGGTCCATTGCCTGGATGCCATTGGTGCCTTCATAGATCTGGGTGATCCGGCAGTCACGCACCAGTTGCTCCTGCCCCCACTCCCGGATGAAGCCGTGACCACCGAAGACCTGCTGGCCAATGATGGTGGTATCCAGGCCACGGTCGGTCAGGAAAGCCTTGGCCACCGGTGTCAGCAGGGCAACCATGCCTTCAGCGTGCTTGCGCTGCTCGTCGTTATCCGAGTATTTGGAGATATCCAGCCACTGAGCCACATAGGTCGAGAAAGTACGACCGCCTTCAACGTAGCTCTTCATAGTCATCAGCATACGACGCACGTCAGGATGCACCAGAATCGGGTCGGCTGCCTTTTCAGGCTGCTGGGCACCGGTCGGTGCACGGCTCTGGATGCGGTCGCTGGCATACTCCCGAGCGCTTTGCAGGGAGGCCTCTGCGGCACCAATGCCCTGGATACCCACGCCCAGACGCTCGTAGTTCATCATGGTGAACATGGCCGCCAGGCCTTTGTTCTCTTCGCCAACCAACCAGCCTTTGGCGCCATCAAAGTTCATCACACAGGTGGCAGAACCTTTGATACCCATTTTCTTCTCAATGGAACCGCAGCTGAACTGATTCCGCTCGCCCAGAGAACCATCGTCATTCACCATAAACTTCGGCACCAGGAACAGGGAAATGCCTTTGGGTCCCTTCGGTGCGTCGGGCAGCTTGGCCAACACCAGATGAATGATGTTCTCCGCCATGTCGTGCTCGCCCCAGGTAATAAAAATCTTGGTGCCAGTCACATTGAAGGACCCATCGCCATTCGGCTCCGCTTTGGTGCGGATGATGCCCAGATCCGTGCCCGCATGGGGCTCAGTCAGGTCCATGGCACCAGACCAAACGCCGGAATACATGTTGGGCAGATATTTTTCTTTCAGTTCCTGACTGCCGTGAGCATCCAGCGCCAGGCACGCACCTGCAGTCAGCATCGGGGCCAGACCAAAAGCCATGTTGGCGCCCTGCATCATTTCTTCAAACTGAGCGACCAGAGTCTTGGGCATACCCATCCCACCAAACTCCGGGTTACCACCCAGACCATTCCAGCCACCTTCAACGATGGTCTGGTAGGCTTCCTTGAAGCCTTCAGGACTGGTTACTTCACCCTCATTCCACTTACAACCCTGCTCATCCGCTTCACGGTTCAGGGGTGCCAGTACGCCGCTGGTGATTTTACCAGCCTCTTCCAGAATGGCGTCGGCCGTGTCGGGATCCACGTTTTCTGCAATTTTGGGCAAGGACGCCCACAACGAAGGCGCGTCAAACACTTCGTTCAGAACGAAACGCATGTCACGAAGGGGTGCCTGATAATCAGCCATGTAAAACTCTCCAAAAAAATCAGTCAGTCACTTGGGGGGCTTAAGATCACGCCTCTTCTCGCGGAGGTCGGTCGCCCACCCGCTCGGCTATGTGTCCGAAACAGGGTTGTTATTCTATGGGGGCCATTCTACCTCAAAATGCTCCCCCAACTCATGAAAAAAGCCCGTCTCCTTCAGGAGATCGGGCTTTTTCCTTGGCATCAACCAGATAGCAACTCCGCTTTAGAGGGCGAAGGCTTCTTCCGGCATGTCGAGCAGCGTGTCAGCACCGGCCAGCATAGTCTCTGCGTGGGTGCGGGTACGCGGCAACATACGCTTGAAGTAGAAGCGTGCCGTCTGAACCTTGGCGTTGTAGAACATCTCTTCTGAGGTGCCATCTGCCATCTTGTCCAGAGCAACCTTGGCCATGCGGGCCCACAGGTAAGCGAACACGGCATAACCGGAGTACATCAGGTAGTCGACAGAAGCCGCCCCAACCTCTTCACGGTTCTTCATGGCGGTCATGCCCACTTTCATGGTCAGATCGCCCCACTCTTTGTTAATCGCTGCCAGCGGCTCAACAAACTCCTTGAGCTGCTCGTTGTCTGCGTTTTCCTTGCAGAACAGGTGCACTTCCTTGGTGAAGACTTTCAGCGCCTCACCCTGAGTCATCAATACCTTACGACCCAGAAGGTCCAGAGCCTGAATACCCGTGGTGCCTTCATAGATCATGGAAATCCGGGAGTCACGAACGTTCTGCTCCATGCCCCATTCGGCAATGTAGCCATGGCCACCGAAAACCTGCATACCCAGGTTCGCCGCTTCGTAACCGATTTCGGTCAGGAAGGCCTTGGCAATCGGTGTCAGGAAGCCCAACAGAGCGTCTGCGTGCTTACGATCTTCCTCGTTTTTACCGCTGTGAACCACGTCAACCTGCTGACCCGCCATGTAAATCAGGGCACGGGCACCCTCGGCAACTGCTTTCTGGGTCAGCAGCATGCGGCGCACATCCGGATGCACAATGATCGGATCTGCAATCCCTTCCGGGTTCTTGGGCCCGCTCAGGGAACGCATCGCCAGACGATCTTTGGCGTACGCCAGTGAACCCTGGAAGCCCAGCTCCGCTGAGCCCAGACCCTGAATGGCAGTACCGATACGAGCGGTATTCATAAAGGTGAACATACAGTTCAGACCTTTGTTCTCAGGCCCGATCAGCCAGCCTTTGGCGCCATCAAAGTTCATAACACAAGTGGCGTTACCGTGAATCCCCATCTTGTGTTCCAGAGAACCACAGGAAACGGCATTACGCTCACCGGCAGAACCGTCTTCGTTCGGCAACTGCTTGGGAACGATGAACAGTGAGATACCTTTGGTACCTTCCGGCGCCCCCGGCAGACGGGCCAGCACGATGTGAACAATATTCTCGGCCATGTCATGCTCACCGGCAGAGATAAAGATCTTGGTACCCGTGATGCTGTATGTGCCGTCTGCATTCGGTTCAGCCTTGGTGCGCAGGGTACCCAGATCAGAACCACAATGCGGCTCGGTCAGGCACATGGTGCCAGTCCATTCGCCGCTGATCAGTTTGGTCAGGTAAGTCTGCTTCTGTTCTTCCGTACCGTGGGCTTCAATAGTGTTGGTGGCACCATGGCTCAGTCCGGGGTACATGCCCCAGGACCAGTTGGAGGTACCTACCATTTCACTGACCACCAGGCCGATGGAGTGAGGCAGACCCTGGCCACCGTAGTTGGTGTCGGCAGTCATGGACGGCCATCCACCTTCGACGTACTGCTGGTAAGCTTCTTTGAAGCCGGTCGGTGTTTTCACCCCGTCTTCACTCCAGGTGCAGCCTTCCTGATCACCTACCTGGTTCAGCGGAGACAGCACCTGCTCACAGAACTTCGCACCTTCCTGGATAATAGCATCGACCATATCCGGCGTTGCATCGTCGGCACCGTCCAGACTGGCGTAGTGCTGCTCGCTGTTCAGCAGCTCGTTCATTACGAATTTAATGTCACGCAGGGGCGCTTTGTATTCAGGCATGGAATCCACCTCGGTTCTAGGTCTCAGCTGAAACAGGTTGACAGCTTTTGGCCTTGGGTTTGCTCAGACACCATGACGCACTGCATCACGGCCTTAATTAAACACTTGTTTGAAACATACGTTTTGAGGCACAGAATTGTCAATAGGCTTGCGGAAATTTGTGTTGATTTTGTGTTCGATCGGGGAATTTTGAGAGAGCTGAACCTCACCTCTGACCGGCACCAGCCAGGAAAGGCGCGGGTTACTCAGGCAAAAAGGGAAGTCACGGAATTGGTGTAGAGACCATCGCTGTTGATCGCGGAAACCAAGCGGTACCGCTCCGCCACCTCACGGGAACGGGAGTTCCCCGCATCCGGTTCGTCGCCTTCAACCCGGCCACCGTCCCGGGAGCTTCCTTCACCCGCGGCCAGTTCTGCCTGTGCTTGCAGCATGACTTGCATGGCCTGGGCAGCGACCGCACGGTCCTGACCTGAAGGCTGCGCCGGTGCCATCGCCGCAGCTCGCACCACGCGCATTTTTTCAATGGTGGCCTGTGGATCTCCAGCCACGGGGGAAACATCGATAGGGACTTCGCCACCTACCGCGTACTGAGCCCCATCCGGGCCTCGCTGGTAGGTGAAAGACATGGCACCTGCGTATTGGCCACCCACAGCCTGATGAGCCGCTTCGTGCGCACGGACCTCCCGGTCACGGGCCTTGAGCTCCGCCAACTGTTTCAGATCATCGTCCGTCAGGCCTTGCGATTGATCACGGTGTTCGGTGCGCGGCGTTTCATCGGACTGGCCGGACTCTCTGCCCGGACCAGAAACACCGGAGGGAGAACCCGAAAAGAAGGGGTGGATTGCGGATAAGACGTTCACGGGACCTGACTCAGGCCCGGATGTCCAGCAGGGTGCCCAGGGTTTCATCCGCAGTTTTAACGACCTGAGCCGAAGCCTCGACACTGCGCTCGTATAACCGGAGGTCAACCATAGACTCAATCAAATCACCGGCGCCTTCTGCGGTTCCCTGAGGGCCGTCAACGCCGCCTCGGGCAATTTTCCGGGCGGCATTTTCCATACCGGCCATACCATCCTGAATTCCCTGAACCCCGACAGCAAGCGTGTTATTGATCATGACCAGCCATCCCAATGACAAATCGTTGACTCAATTAACGCACAAGACTGGTTAATTTTCAATCAACGGCGCAATATTCATATACCGTGAGAGAACCGCAGGCTTGGCGGCATGGTCAACGCCATCCAGCCATGGGAGCACGCCAAGACAAGGCGCATTCAGGTGGGTGGACAGGTAGTTCAGGGTGTCTTTTTCGCAGTTCATCACCTGCTCTTCGGGACGATTGCCCACCCACCCTGCCACGGACAATCCATCGGCACGTACAGCTTCAGCCGTCAGCATGGCGTGGCTGATGCACCCAAGCTTCAGGGGGACAACCAGTATCACCGGCAACCTCAGTTCGCCAGCGACAACCGCGTAGGTTTCCCGATCGTTGAGTGGCACACGCCACCCTCCAGCCCCTTCGATCAGCATCAGATCCGCAGGGCGGATCTGCATGCCACGACAGAAACCGACAATCCGCTGAGCGGTGACCTGCTTTCCCGCCTGTTGTGCAGCCACGTGGGGAGCAATGGCAGGCTCAAGAGCGATGGGATTGATGGTCTCATACGGCAAGGTTTCTGTCATCGCGGCTTGCAACATCAGAGCGTCCTCGTTTCTCAGGCCCTCCGGTGTCTGGTCGCACCCTGAGGCGATGGGCTTCATAGCGAGGGTTCGCTTACCCGCTGCTTTGGCGGCTTCAAGAATGGCGGCAGAAACAATGGTTTTGCCGACCCCTGTGTCGGTGCCTGTTACGAAAAATGAGCGTTTAGCCATTTACCTTTCCTCTAAGTAGTACCAGCCGAGGGCGGAGTCACTCACCTCTGACCTTCTTCGGGAAGCCACTTTCGCCAATAGATCCACCCTGCCAGATAACTTGCTGACACCAGGCCATCAGAATGAGTGGGATAGGCTCGACACATCGACCGAAAGCGGCCAGGTGCCGTTACCGTTCGCCGACGCTCTTCCCCTTTGAACACCGCTCCAAGCTCTTTTAGTTCACGATTGAGGTGCATTGGCGACCGATAAGGCAAGACAATGGTTTCTGTAACCTGCGCCGCACCCGGCAAAACCGACTTGACCAGGCCTTGCCACTGAGCTTCTGGAACAAACCGGTTAACATGAGCCCTGCCCGGATCGGCCTCGGCCCAGGCTTGCTTCAGTTCCGACAAGGTGCCGTCGAGCAATGTAGAAATGGCTAATCGCCCCCCAGGCCTGAGGATTCTGAGACACTCCCGAAGGATCTTTTCTGGCCTGGCGCTCCACTGAATCATCAGATTGCTGAAGATCAGATCGACGCTGCTATCCGCCAGCGGAAGTTGTTCTGCATCGGCTTGCAGCCAGGAAATTGACTCCGGGCTGCCCCCGGAGGCCCGGACTAACATGCCAGGCGAAAGGTCCGCTCCGGTTACTGTCGCGTCAGGGTATTGTTCAAGCAACTTACGGGTAAACCAACCGGTTCCGCAGCCCAGATCGAGAACGGATCGCGGCGCAAAAGCTCCCGCGAGTTCAGCGCACATGGCATCGCCCATGACTTTCTGAAGGCGGGAAGCGTTATCGTAGGTCCCACTGGCACCACCGAAGCCGCGCGCAATAGACTGTTTGCTGCCGGTCCCGCCCTCAACCGGACTCGTAGGCTCGATTCGCGTGTAGATGGTCATATTGCTGGCTTCCCGGCCCCGCCGCCACTTAGTATCGGGCGGCTCTTCGCAAGCGCCTGCAGCAACAGATCGACGTCCCTTTCACTGTGGCCGGCACTGAGGGTAACCCTCAACCGAGCCTCACCCTCCGGAACAGTCGGTGGCCGAATGGCGGTTACGAGCACCCCTTGCGCTTCAAGTGACTGGCTCAGGGCTAACGCAGCCCAGTTATCTCCGATCATGACCGGCTGAATGGGGGTGCGCGACGGCATGAGTTCATATCCCAACGCCTGGGCTCCGGCCCTGAATTTCCGGATCAGACCTTCAAGGTGCGATCGCCGTTGGCCGTCGCGCTCGACAACATCCAGGCTGGCACAGGTAGCCACAGCCAATGCAGGTGGCATGGCAGTTGTGTAGATATAAGTCCGCGCCTTCTGCACCAGATAATCAATCAACACTTCCGATCCGGCAACAAAGGCCCCGGAGGTTCCAATGCCTTTACCAAGGGTGCCAACCAACACCGGCACTTCCTCTTCAGATAGCCCGGCCTCGGCGACACTGCCTCGCCCCTGAGGTCCCAGAACACCAAGGCCGTGGGCATCGTCCACCACCAGAAGGGCGTCATGGCACCGACAGACCCGAGCCAACTCCCGGAGCGGAGCAATATCACCGTCCATACTGAAAACGCCATCGGTGACAACCAGCTTGTGGCCGGAAGTCGCTGCCAACATGGCTTCCAGTGCAGCCACATCGCCGTGTGGATAGCGCTGCACCTTTGCCCGGCTCAGAATGCAGCCGTCGATAATTGAGGCATGATTCAGGCGGTCCGAGAATACCGTATCACCACGACCAGCCAGTGCGGAGATAACCCCCAGGTTGGCCATATACCCCGTCGAGAAAAACAGCGCGGCGCTGCGCCCGGTGAACATCGCCAAACGCTGTTCAAGGTGGTGGTGGGCTTCGTGATGCCCGCACACAAGGTGAGAAGCCGCCCCCCCAACTCCCACGTCTGGCAACGAACTTGTCATTGCACCAATGATTTCGGGATTATTGGCCAAACCGAGGTAGTCGTTACTGCAGAACGACAACAGAGCCTTTCCGTCCGCCACCAGTGTCGGCTGCTGCGGCCCAGAGACCAGCCGTCGACTCCGGTAAAGCCCGGCCAGTTTGCGCTGTTCTATTTCCTGGGCGAAATCACGCATGCCAGATTATGCCGACTCGCGGGTTGCATCGTAGAACAGGTGCCGGGTTGCCTCATACTCGACCGCCTCAGCGAGAGCCTCTTCCTCCTGTTCTTCGGTTGCACACTGCTCTCGCTGCTCCGGACGGATACCCAGCTTACGGAACAACTGCATGTCTGCATCGGCTTCAGGGTTGGAGGTAGTCAGCAGCTTCTCACCGTAGAAAATGGAGTTGGCGCCCGCCATGAAACACAGCGCCTGCATCTGCTCATTCATCTGTTCGCGACCGGCTGACAGACGAACATGGGAAGCCGGCATCATGAGCCGGGCCACCGCAATCATCCGAATGAAGTCAAACGGATCAAGATCCTCGACATCTTCGAGCGGTGTACCTTTTACCTTCACGAGCATATTGACCGGCACGCTTTCAGGATGCTGAGGCAGGTTGGCCAGCTGAACCAGAAGCCCTACCCGATCGTCTTCGTCCTCTCCCATGCCCAGAATACCGCCACAACAAACCTTCATACCGGCTTTACGCACGTTATCGAGCGTCTCCAGTCGATCCTGATAGGTGCGGGTCGTGATGATGTGGTTGTAGAACTTTTCTGAGGTATCCAGATTATGGTTGTAATAGTCCAGTCCGGCCTCTGCCAGTTCCCGGGCCTCTTCCTCCTTGAGCATTCCAAGTGTCATGCAGGTTTCCAGCCCCAGAGATTTCACCTGCCGCACCATATCCAGAACGTAGGGCATATCTTTCTTCGACGGACTCCGCCACGCTGCCCCCATACAGAACCGGGACGCTCCCTTTTCCCTCGCCACACGCGCCTCGGCCACGACCTTTTCAATCTCCAGCAGCTTTTCCTTTTCGAGCCCGGTGTTGTAATGGCCGCTCTGGGGACAGTACTTGCAGTCCTCCGGGCAGGCGCCCGTTTTGATTGAAAGCAAGGTACTTACCTGAACTTCATTGGGGTCGAAATACTCCCGGTGGACGCTCTGAGCACGAAACAACAGGTCGTTGAATGGAAGACTGAAAAGCCCGCGAGCTTCCTGAAGTGTCCAGTCGTGGCGAGTGGTGGTGGCAGTCATATCAGAGTCCTGTTAACCTTTGCCGGTTTTTTGGTTTACGGATAAACCGCGATGATAAACGGACTGAACATCCTGTCAACCTTGGCAAGACGAAAGGTTAACAGCGAGGCGAGCGCAGGGCGCTGCGTCACCTGCCTCTCAACGCCTGCGCAACATGGAATCTGCGTGGATTGCAGGAACGACCTGCCCGCCAATCGGTACGCATGCCGCGTCTGCGCACTGCCACTCCCCTTCAGCCTTCCTGACCAGCGCTGCGGGGAGTGCCTGAGCGATCCTCCTCCATACACCCGCTCACTCATCCCCTGGCGTTACCAGTTTCCGGTGGACGGCATGATCGGGCGTTACAAGTACCATGGCCAACACCGGTTTGCGCGCCCGCTGCTGGCGGGATTCTCAGACTACCTTGAAAATAACCTGGCACAGAATGAGTGGCCCGAGGCCCTGATTCCGGCCCCGATGCACTGGGCCCGGCGGTGGCACCGCGGGTTCAACCAGGCTCAGGACATTGCCGAAGCCGTATCCAGGCGGCACGGTCGTCCAGAGGTGTTTTCCAGCGCTATAAGACGAACCCGTCGGGTTCAGGCCCAAAGGCAACTGGACCGCGCGGGGCGCCTGGCAAACCTCCGGGGTCTGTTTGAGGTCACGGCTCCGATTCCCGCACGGGTGGCAATCGTTGATGACGTAGTGACCACAGGCGCCACCGCCAGAGCCATTGCCTCCGTGCTCGCAGAGGCCGGCGCTGAAGACATACAGATCTGGGCGCTGGCGAGGACGCCGGGGTAATCAGGGAGAGAGTTTTTCAACGACGTGCCCGGCAATCGCCAGACAGGAGGTGAGACCAGGGGATTCAATCCCGAACAGGTTCACGAGCCCTTCAAGGCCATGGGCCTCCGGGCCCTCAATCCGGAAGTCGGAAAACCCGCTCCCGGGGCCGGCCAGTTTCGGCCTTATACCCGCATAGGCGGGTTGCAGACGGGCCTCATCCAGAGCCGGCCACCACTGCCTGACACTCTCAGCAAAACGTCGGGCCCGGGCGGGGTCAACCCGATAGCTTTCCTCCTTGATCCACTCAACATCCGGGCCAAACCGGGCCTGGCCGGCCAGATCAAGCGTCAGGTGGATACCCAGCCCCCCGGGTTCCGGCAGAGGATAGATCAGTGAATCAAACGGGTGCCGGCCACTGAGGCTGAAATAGACGCCCCTCGCCAACCATTGCCGGGGCTGGTTTTCCTCGGGCAATCCTAGCCAGGCCCTGGCAAGGGCAGGAGCCCCCAGACCCGCCGCGTTCACCACCTCCCGGGCCGTCAACCGGACATTCCCTCCCACCGTCAGAGTATGGCCTCGGGGGCCGGTTTCTGCCGACCTCACCGGACTATTCAACACCACCTGTCCGCCAGCATCCTCCAACTCACCCTGCAGCGCCAGCATCAGACCATGACTGTCGATAATGCCGGTTTCAGGAGACCAGAGCCCCGCACAAGCCCGGACTCCCGGCAGAAAACGCCTGAGCCCGGCACAGTCATGTTGTTCCAGAGGAACACCATTGAATCTGGCCTGGGACTCAAGAACACCCAAACGTTCAGCCTGCCCCTGATCGCTGGCAATAATCCACTTGCCACAGGCCTGATGTGCCACATGGTGATCAACGCAATAGTCATACAAAGCCTGCCGACCACTCACACAGAGCCGGGCTTTCAGAGAGTCTGTGGGATAGTAAATCCCCGCATGAATGACTTCGCTGTTACGGGAGGATATTCCCTCACCTGCGGTAGAACCGGCCTCCAGCACCAGCACCTCCCGCCCGTGGCGAGCCAATGCCCGGGCAATGGCAAGGCCGACCACCCCGGCACCAATCACCACGGTTTCCACACTGAACTGATCCTGATTCACTCCCGCTTCCTCTGTGCCGTCCTCAAAGCCGGAAATTACCTCAGATCAACACCTGTTGCATTACCTCCCTGCAAAGAACCGTTATACTTGCCCGGAGACAGATGGAACGCATGGAGCTTGGCGATGTCTGACAGGAAACAGTTTATTACCGTGATGGTCGTTGCCGCCCTTTTTGTTGGCTGGATTGGCTGGCGAGGGTTTGAAGTAACTCATCTGAACGCACAACTGAAAGAAGACAGGATGGTTGCCAGTTACCCGTACCAACATCGCGTCCTCAGAGTTGAGGGGGATACCGCAGTGATCAGTTCCCTGCGCTCCCATTCGGTATCCACCCAGAAAGCTTTGACTGCGGTATTTCCCGGCATGCGCCACTTGGCGGATACACACCGCGACTGGCAGAAAGCCGAACGCGACCTGGCCCAGGTGCAGGCCAGGGCTGGAGATATTGTCCTGGCAACGGGGCGGGTCCACCGTGTCCGCTGGGAGCTGGACGAAAACTGGTATCATCTGCAGTCCATGAAATCCCGATATGACTCCACATTTTGAGCACTATGCAACCTGAGCCTCCCGAAATCATTACCAATGCCTCTCACCCCTATGACACTCTGACACCAGAAGTCATTCTGGACGCCATTGAAATAGCAGGGTTTCGTGTCAGCGGCCGGCTCTTTGCCCTGAATAGTTATGAAAACAGGGTTTACCAGGTTGGCCTGGAGGATGCGCCCCCCGTCATCGCCAAATTTTACCGCCCGGGGCGCTGGTCTGACGCGGCCATCCTGGAAGAGCATGAGTTCACCCTTTCACTGCAAGAAGCCGGTATTCCCGTTGTCGCACCGATACTCCTGCCGGATGGGCAGTCCCTCGGGGTGCATGACCAATTCAGGTTCGCGGTCTTCCCTCAACGAGGCGGGCAAGCACCGGACACCAGCGTAACCGACACGCTTTATCGGCTTGGTCAGTGGCTGGGACAGATGCACAACACTGGCGCAGTGAAAAACTTTCAGCATCGTCCGGCGTTCGATCTGGTGGCAGGCCTGGAGCAGAACCACCAGTTTCTGATTGAGGGAGGCTGGATTCCAGATGATCTGAAACCTGCCTGGAATACGCTGATCCCAGACCTGATAACCCATTGTCGAGAGCGAGTTTCCGACGCTGGCCCCGTGGACACACTCAGAATCCACGGCGACTGTCACGCCGGCAATATCCTTTGCCGCGACGAGACCATGCTCTTTGTCGATCTGGATGACTGTCGCACTGGCCCCGCTGTTCAGGATATGTGGCTCTTGCTGAACGGAGAACCCGCGGAACGGGGTGCACAGCTTGGCGAATTGCTTGAAGGCTATGAGATGTTCCGCGACTTCAACCGGCGAGAACGCCACCTCATCGAACCACTGCGATGCTATCGGCAGATAGCTCATTGCGCCTGGCTGGCCCGACGGTGGGAAGACCCCGCCTTCCCGAGATTCTTTCCCTGGTTCTCCCAACCCCGCTTCTGGTCAGACCAGATTCTGTCGTTGAGAGAACAACTGGCTGCACTGCAGGAACCAGCCATCAGCCTGCCCGGACAATTCTGAATTTCTGAAACGAGGTATCCATGAGTGATAACGAACGGCGCTTCACAGCCAAAAGCCTGATTGTTACTGGCATTGCCGCCATCGTAGGCACGGTTCTGGTACTGGAAGCGTCTGGCCGGATTGATCATTCCGACAACAAGGATCACGTACCTGTGGGAGAGTTTACGGCCATCCACGTAAAACCGGGCGAGGCCTTCCGAATGTCCCGGAAGTCTTCAGAATTGCACGCCATCTGCGAAAATGGCTACCTGGCTATTGCAGCCGACGTCGATCCATCCTTCCGTGGCATTCTGGTCGATTACAAAAACCGAGGCGTACGCTGTTCACGTCCTTCCCCTACAAACCGGGATCCCGCCTCGCCAGCCACTGGTGAACGCGATGCCGGAGCCAGCCATGAGTAACAAGAAGGCGCCCGAGCAGGTGACAGACCGCCTGTTCGCAACCGAACGCAATCCCGAAGACTTCCGGTTTGACGCCTCGGTTGCCCGCGTCTTTCCCGACATGATCCGGCGGTCCGTCCCCGGTTACACCACCATCATCCCGATGATCGAGGTGATCACTGAACAATACGTGCAACCGGGCACCCATTGCTATGACCTGGGCTGCTCCCTGGGCGCCTCCACTCTGGCAATGCGCCACGGCATTCCCCATCCGGACTGCACACTGGTTGGAGTCGATAACTCTGAAGCAATGATTGAACGGTGCGAACACTACGTCGCACTGGACGACCATGACCTGCCCGTCACGCTTCGCTGTGAAGACATTCTGACGACCGAGCTGAGCACGGCCTCAGTCACAACGCTGAACTTCACTCTGCAATTCGTGCCACCGGCGGAGCGACTGGGCCTGTTAACCCGGATTGGCCAGGCTACCGTGCCTGGCGGGGTACTGATCCTGTCTGAAAAGATCCGGTTCGGGTCTGACACAGAGCAGGCGGTCCAGACCCACCTGCACCATGAGTTCAAGCGGGCCAACGGCTACTCCGATCTGGAAATCAGCCAGAAACGCGCCGCCATCGAGAACGTTATGATCCCGGAGACTCTGGCAGATCATAAGGCTCGCCTGGAACAGGCCGGGTTTGACCAGGTGCTGGTTTGGTACCAGTGCTTCAACTTTGTTTCGATGCTGGCAATCAAGGCTCCCTGACCCCTTTCAACAAGACACACGGACAATGGCAAAGTTTGACTGGCGAAAACACTTCAATCCTGTACTCACCCACCTGACTGACGCCGGCCAGTCGGGCTGGGCAGAGACTCTTACCACCCAACTGACACGCAGGTTCGATGAAAACCCACACGGCGACATGGAGCGCTGGCAGAGCGCGCTGGACAGCCTGCCGGCCATCCCCGGGGCCATAGCCGATCTGAACCAGCCGGCGGTTACCCTGAGCCACCCGGACGCGCTGGATGCCGAGACCCGCGCAAGTCTTGAAAGCGGACTCCGGGGCCTGATGCCCTGGCGAAAAGGCCCGTTCGACTTTTTCGGCACGGTCATCGATACCGAGTGGCGGTCAGACTGGAAATGGGAGCGGGTAGCCCCGCACCTTTCCGACCTTCGCGGCCGCACCATTCTGGACGTTGGCTGCGGGTCGGGCTACCACTGCTGGCGGATGGCCGGTTCTGGCGCCCGGCGAGTGATCGGAATCGATCCCGGGCTGCTCTTCATGTTTCAGTTCCTCGCGGCAAAACATTACTCAGGCCCCGTGCCGGTTGACCTGCTTCCAGTTCGAATGGAGGACCTGCCAACGGATATGGAGTGTTTCGACACAACGTTTTCCATGGGGGTGCTGTACCACCGAAGATCGCCTCTGGACCACCTTCTGGAACTGAAAGGCACATTGAAACGTGGCGGTGAACTGGTTTTGGAAACGCTGGTCGTTGAGGGCCCTGAGGGCTACAGCCTGATGCCGGAAGACCGTTATGGTCAGATGAGAAATGTCTGGTTCTTACCGAGCTGCCCAACCTTGATACGCTGGCTGGAGCGCACCGGCTTTCGCAATCCCCGGGTGGTCGATGTCAGCGACACA
This sequence comes from Marinobacter daepoensis DSM 16072, assembly GCF_000421165.1. Taxonomy (GTDB): domain Bacteria; phylum Pseudomonadota; class Gammaproteobacteria; order Pseudomonadales; family Oleiphilaceae; genus Marinobacter; species Marinobacter daepoensis. The sequence goes on along the minus strand of NZ_ATWI01000008.1, from coordinate 553,660 downwards.
ACCACGGACGAACAGCGAAAAACAGACTGGATGCGCTTCAACTCCCTGGCGGATTTTCTGGACCCGAACGACCCATCCCGAACCATTGAGGGATACCCGGGCCCCAAACGGGCAACGATCATTGCCGAGAAACCCTGAGCCCTTGTAAAAGAAGATCATTCAGGCATAAAAAAACCGCCGGAAGAGTCATTCTTCGGCGGTTTTTTTCTATCCGGAATTACTCTCCGAACGGGTGACGCAGGGTGATGGTTTCAACCCGGTCCGGGCCAGTCGAAATAATGTCGATGGGCGCCTCAATCTGCTCTTCCAGGAAACGGATGTAGGCCTTGGCGTTATCTGGCAGTTGGTCCACACTGGTCAGGCCAACAGTGCTTTCGCTCCAGCCCGGCAGCTCCTCGTATACCGGCTCGATGTCATTGAAATCATCACAGCCAATGGGCGGACGGGTAATCTCACCATTAGGCGTCTTGTAACCAACGCAGACTTTCACGGTCTCCAGCCCATCCAGAACGTCCAGCTTGGTCAGGCAAATGCCAGAGACGCTGTTGATCTGAATAGCGTGACGCAAAGCAACAGCATCAAACCAGCCACAGCGACGAGACCGGCCAGTGGTTGTTCCCACCTCATTACCTTTAACCGCCAGGTGCTGCCCCATATCATCGAACAGCTCCGTCGGGAACGGACCTGACCCGACCCGGGTCGTGTAGGCTTTGGTAATCCCCAGTACGTAGTCCAGATACAGCGGACCAAACCCGGAACCCGTTGCAGTGCCTCCAGCCGTCGTATTAGACGATGTCACATACGGGTAGGTACCCAGATCGATATCCAGCAACGACCCCTGAGCGCCTTCAAACAGAATATGCTCTCCACGCTTGCGGTAATCGTGCAGCATGTCGGTTACATCCGCAGCCATCGGCAGGATTTCCTCGCCCATCTGCTTCAGCTCTTCCAGGGCTGCATCAATGTCTTCCGCGTCTTCCTTGAAGTACTCCGTCAGCACGAAGTTGTGATAAGACATGATTTCCCGCAATTTGGCCTCGAAATCCGCCGGGTTGGCCAAGTCACCCAGGCGCAATCCGCGACGTGACACCTTGTCTTCATAAGCAGGACCAATACCACGGCCCGTCGTACCAATCTTGTCGTTACCCCGGGCCCGCTCACGTGCCTGGTCAATACGAACGTGGGTACGCAGGATGATCGGGCAGGCCAGACTGATCTTCAAACGATCACGAACAGCAACGCCATTGGCTTCCAGCTCACGGACCTCCTTGAGCAGCGCCTCTGGAGACAGCACAACGCCGTTTCCGATAAGGCACTGGACATCCTGCCGCAGTATGCCGGATGGAATCAGGTGCAGAGCCGTTTTCTTACCTTCGATGACCAGTGTATGGCCGGCATTATGGCCGCCCTGAAAACGGACAACGGCAGCCACCTTGTCTGTCAGAAGGTCAACTATTTTGCCCTTGCCTTCATCACCCCACTGGGTGCCCAGCACAACAACGTTTTTACCCATGATTCTCTCTCAATTCAGACGGGCCAGAAGCACGCGCCCTGAAGATTTACCCCGGAAATTAAACAAAAAACGACTCAGGCGATGGATTCCACCACCCACTTGCCGTCACGATTCACCAGTTGACGATCACAGCCCCGCTCAACCGGGTTCGTTTCATGGTCACCCGGCAGTGCCCGGATCACCGTTTCAGTCATTCTCAGGCCGGAAATGGCGCTTTCCAGTGCCGCGTCATTGTCCGCTGGCGCCCAGATAGCACCGGCCTTACGGAACGGACGTTCACCAAGCGACACCAGGGCCCGGATATCAAGACTGAAGCCAGTTGCCGGGCGCGCACGCCCAAAGTCACTGCCAATAGCATCGTATCGCCCACCCTTGGCCACCGCCTCACCATGCCCCGGTACGTATGCCGCAAACACCAGCCCGGTGTGGTAGTTGTATCCACGCAGCTCGCAGAAATCGAAGCCCAGACTAACCTCTGGGTAATCCCGGGACAGCATGTCGGCAACCCGGGTCAGTTGAGCCAGCGCCGCATCAACCGCGTCGGAGGCCCCCGCCAGAATTTCGCGGGCTTCTGCCAATGATTCCAGGCCGCCGCTGACACGAGCGAGGCGCCGCAATCGGGCACCAGCCGATTCGTCAGCACAGTCCGCCAACATATCATCCAACTCAGGCACCGACTTACGCGCCATGGCATCAAAAACCGCAGCCTCGGTATCCCGGTCAAAACCGGCCTCACTGATCAGGCTCTCGTATATGGAGACATGGGCCAGATCCAGGTGAATCCTCGGCAGGCCCGCCACCCGAAGCGTTTCCAGCATCAGGCTGATCACTTCGATATCAGCCGCTTCAGAGCCACTACCGAACAACTCACAACCCGCCTGAATGGGGGTGCGCCCGGTCAGCATGTGGCGTGGACGGGTATGCAGTACATGGCCGGCATAACACAACCGGGTAATACCGTCCTGCCCTAGCGTATGGGCATCAATGCGCGCGGCCTGGGGGGTCATGTCAGCGCGAACCCCCATCATACGACCGGTCAGCTGGTCAGTCAGCTTGAACGTCTGGAGTTCCAGATCGTGACCGGTTCCGGTAAACAGGGATTCGAGATATTCAATCAGCGGAGGGATTACCAGCTGGTAGCCCCAGCGCTGGCAGGTATCCATAACATCTCGGCGCAAGGATTCGATTCGCCCGGCCAGCGGCGGAAGAATGTCCTCTACCCCGTCAGGCAGTAACCAGCGATCAGATACAGTCATGAGATTCCGTTGTCCGTTTTTCCCGCACAGGCCAAGCTGGTCTGGGGGCTATTCAGGATTGAGGCGATCGGGTTTGAAAAACCCGACACAAAACCGCCAGAATTCTACACGGTTGGCAGACACAAAAAAACCGGAATCCCGAGGTTCATCAAAAATACCTCGAAGATTCCGGCTTTCCTGCAGCAGCCGGCTTAGTTAGCGCCGGCGGGATTTTTCAAAAACTTCATAAAGTCACTGTCGGAATCGATCACCATGATGTCATCCTTGCCAGAGAACGTATTCTCATACGCCTGCAAGCTACGGTAGAAGCTGTAGAACTCTTCATTGGAGCCATAAGATTCTGCGTAGATTCTTGCAGCTTCCCCATCCCCTTCACCTCGGGTGGTTTCCGCTTCCGCGAAGGCATTCGCCAGGATCACCGTTTGCTGGCGGTCGGCATCAGCACGAATCCCCTCGGCCAGCTCCTGACCACGGGAGCGAAACTCCTGTGCCAGTTTCTGTCGCTCGGTCGCCATCCGCCGATACACGTTATCACTCACCTGCCCCGGAAGTTCGATCGCTTTGACCCGGATATCGAGAACCTCAATGCCAAACTCCTTCACGGAGGTTTCGTTCACCCGATCCCGCAGGGCATGCATCAGCTCATCTCGCTGACCCGAAACCACCTCGTGCATGGTACGAACCCCGAATTCATCACGAAGCCCGTTGTCCACCCGGGACAAAATCAAAGTCTGGGCACGGAATTCGTCCCCCCCTGTGGAACGATAGAACTGATCCACATCGCGAATTTTCCAGGCAACGTATGAGTCAACATCCAGCGGCTTTTTCTCAACCGTCAGATACTGACGGGATGGCAGATCCATGGTCAGCACCCGAATATCAAACTCACGGATCTGATCAATGACCGGCACTTTAAAGTGCAACCCCGCCTGAATATTGGTTTCAACCAACTCACCAAAACGCAGTTTCACGCCCCGATGGGTTTCCGGAATGATAAATACGCTGGACAGCACGAGCAGGACAACAATCAGGGCGCCTGCAAGGCCCACTACACCTTTGGGTCCCATAACTTATCTGCTCCTCCGACTATTGGTGTCCTGACGGGTACGCAATTCCTGAAGCACCTGATCGGTCAGGTTCTGAATATCCACCTGCTGGCCACTGCCGGTCGACGTGCGACTGCCAGACGAAGGCAGCGTTCCCTGCATCAGACGGTCCAAAGGCAGGTACATCATGTTGCCACTGCTTTCAGTGTCGACAAAGATCTTGCTGCTGTTGCCCAGCACCTGCTCAAGCGTCTGGATATACATTCGCTCACGCGTTACGACCGGGGCAATCTCATACACTGCCAGCAACTGGTTGAAACGAGAGGTTTCACCACGGGCACGCTCGATCGCTTCTTCTTTGTACGCGTTCGCTTCCTCAATCATCCGCTGAGCCTGGCCTCGGGCCTCCGGAACGATCTTGTTACGATACGTTTCTGCCTCTTCTTTCAGGCGCTGCTCATCTTCCCGTGCACGCTGAACCTCACGGAACGCGTCCTGCACCGCCGCAGGCGGCTGGGTGCTCTCTACGTTCACACGTACAATTTCAAGACCGGTGCCATATTCTTTGAGGAAACTCTGCAAACGCTGCTCAACCCGAACCGCGAGCTCAGCCCGACCTTCCGTCAACACGTCGTCCAGTGAAGAGCTGCCCACTTCGTGACGCAGCGCGCTGTCTGTTGCGAAAGCCAGCGCCTGATTGGAGTCCCGGACGTTCAGCACGTAGGCCTGAGCATCACCCACCCGATACTGCACCTGCAAATCCACAGTGACCAGATTCTCGTCCTGAGTCAGCATCTGACCGGAGGATTCTGCCGTCCGGATACTGGTTACCCGAACCTTGTTAACCGTATCGATCAGCGGCACCTTGAAACGCAGACCCGGGTTTTCGGTGCGGTTATATTCGCCAAACCGCAACACCACGGCCCGCTCCTGCTCGTCTACCGTGTAGAAAGACTGGTAAATAACATAGCCTGCGACGAGGATAGCGGCGAGTGCCAGAATGGCCCCGAAACCTCCGGCGCTGCTGCCTGAACCACCAGCGTTACCGGAGCTTCCCCCTTTACCGCCAAGCATACGGTTCAGCTTGTCGAGCCCTTTTTTCAGGGCTTCATCCAGGTCTGGTGGCCCCTGATCATTGCCGCGACGACCACCACCGGTCCCCCAGGGATCGTTGTCGTTACGGTTTCCACCCGGTTCGTTCCAGGCCATAGTTCTCTCCGTTCGTGTTTAATCGAATGGCTGCAAATACTAGGGTTTTATCAAGGCCCCGGCAATAGCAGGGGCAGTTCAGACTTCGCGGTTTTCGAGGCTCACGCCCTCTTCCCGCATACCGGCACGCCCCAACAGCTGGAGCCAGTCCCGGTTCTGAAGCCGGATTTCCAACACCGAATCACCGTTGTCACAGTGTTCTTCGGACAGCACCGAGCCAGCCTCATGCAACAAGGCCCGCAACTTTCCGTCGGTCGGCCCTAACCTCACGAAATGGTGCACTACATCTTCGGCCAACCGCTCGACAATGGCATCAAACAACAGCTCAAGGCCGTCACCGGTTACCGCCGATACCCAGGCGCGCACCGGAATGCCCTCTTCGTTACGATCAACGCGAGGCTCAAAATCATCCAGCAGGTCGATTTTATTGAAGACCTGCAGAACCGGAATCTCATCCGCTCCGATTTCCGCCAGAACGTCCTCGACCTGCTCAATATTGTCATCGCGCCGACCATCCTGACAGTCGATGACATGCAGCAAGAGGGTTGCCTGAACGGTTTCTTCCAGTGTCGCCCGAAACGCCTCTACCAGTTTGTGAGGCAAATGACGAATGAACCCCACGGTATCGGCCATTACGACCGGGCCAATATCGGGAAGTTCCAGCCGGCGCAACGTCGGATCCAGCGTAGCAAACAACTGATCCGCCGCATAAACACTGGAGGTGGTAATCCGGTTGAATAGCGTAGATTTCCCTGCGTTGGTGTAGCCGACCAAAGACAAGGTGGGGATATCGGCCCGCTTACGCGCTCGACGCCCCTGGTCCCGCTGCTTCCGAACCTTTTCAAGGCGCTTGTGAATGGACTTGATGCGCTCCCGAAGCAACCGGCGGTCTGTTTCGAGCTGGGTTTCCCCTGGCCCGCGCAATCCAATGCCCCCTTTCTGGCGCTCAAGGTGAGTCCACCCTCTCACCAGTCGGGTCGACATATGCTCCAGCTGGGCCAGCTCAACCTGAAGCTTACCCTCATGTGTACGCGCCCGCTGAGCAAATATATCCAGAATAACCCCGGTACGATCCAGAACCCGGCATTTCAACTCCCGCTCAATGTTGCGCTCCTGGCTCGGACTGAGGGCATGATTGAACAAGACGACATCGGCCTCAGAAGCGGCAACGGCGTCCCGGATTTCCTCAAGCTTTCCCTCTCCGACAAACAATCGCGGGCTTGGCTGCTTGCGGGTGCCGGTGACACTGACCACGGGATCAACGCCAGCGGACGTCACCAGCTCCCGGAATTCGCCGGGATCCTCGGTATCCTCGGTATCCTCATGGGCAGTAAAATCTATGTGAACGAGAACCGCGCGTTCTCCGACGTCTGGACGCTCAAACAAGTTTCTTCAACTCCATAAACACAAACACCCGCGACCATTCAGGCTCGGGGCCCTCCTGGATGCGGGTGCAAAAACCTGAAAATACAGGCGTTGTCAGTCTTCAGACTCACCTTCACCTGCCGGGTTCTGCTGAGGAAGCCGAACATTGCGGGCAGGAACCACGGTGGAAATTGCATGCTTATAGACCATCTGGCTCACCGTGTTCTTGAGCAGAATCACGAACTGGTCAAAAGACTCAATCTGGCCCTGAAGCTTGATACCATTGACCAGAAAGATAGAAACCGGAATGCGCTCCTTGCGCAAGGCATTGAGGTAAGGGTCTTGTAAAGAATGCCCTTTTGACATGAGTTTTCTCCTGTTTATTAGTAAATGCAGATCGTCGTTATTCAGAGTTTAATGTGGTGCTAACCCCGGATAATTTCAAGGTATCGAGCACCACCTGCGGGTCGGTGGAATCCAGCCAGTGCACATTCTGCCATTTTCGCAACCAGGTAAGCTGCCGTTTGGCCAACTGGCGGGTCGCCGCCACCCCCTTGGCAACAAAGCTGTCGTAATCACTTTCCCCCGACAGATAATCCCAGGCCTGGCGATAACCCACGCAACGCATCGAGGGAAGATCAGGGCTGAGATCACCCCGCGCCATCAAAGCACGGACTTCATCAAGAAAGCCTGCCTCCAGCATTGCCAGGAATCGTTTCTGAATCCGCGAATGCAGGACAGAGCGGTCGGCAGGCGCCAGGGCAAACTGAAAAACAGTATACGGCAGGCCAGAGCTTTCGTCTGCCTGCCAACGGGTAAAATACGTGTAATCCTCAATACCACCACTCACCTGGCGATCAGAAGCCGCTCGATCAGACTGCCAGAAGGAGGATATAGGCTTACCGGTCAGCCTAACCACCTCGATCGCCCGCATCAAACGCTGACGGTTATTGGGATGGATCAGGCGCGCAGCTTCCGGATCTATCCCGGCCAATTCCTCGTGCAACGCTTCCCAGCCGCCAACCTCAGCCTCCCGTTCGATACGGGCTCTCAGTTCCGGACTGGCCGACGGAAGGCTGGACAGGCCGCTCAGCAGTGCTTTGAAGTACATCATGGTGCCGCCCACCAGCAACGGAATCCGGCCACGGCTCGCAATTTCTTTCATCGCCGCCAACGCGTCTCGCCGAAAGTCTGCTGCAGAATAGGTTTCTGCCGGGTCACAGATATCAATCAGACGGTGCGGCGCCTGCGCCAGCTCTTCCTGGGACGGCTTCGCCGTTCCAATATCCATCCCGCGATAGACCAACGCAGAGTCGACACTGATAATCTCGCACGGCAGGCGTTTGCACAGTTCGATGGCAAGCGCCGTTTTGCCAGACGCCGTCGGGCCCATCAGAAATATCGCCGGGGGCAACGCTCGCGCCTCGCCCTGAATCTCAGTCGTCACAGATCAACGTCCCCGCAAAAACAGCTTGTCCAGCTCAGACATGGTCATCAGCGTCCAGGTAGGGCGACCATGATTACACTGGCCACTTCGTTCCGTGGCCTCCATGTCCCGAAGCAAGGAGTTCATTTCCGGAATCGTCAATTGCCGGTTAGCCCTCACCGAACCATGACACGCCATGGTACCCAGCAACTCATGGGTAACGGCTTCCACTCGATCGCTTTGCCCATGCTCGATAAGATCGGCAAGAATGTCCCGCACCAATTGCTCGGTGTCTGCGCCACGAAGCAGCGCCGGGATCTGCCTAACGGCAAGGGTCTCCGGCCCGATACGTTCTATCTGAAGCCCCAGTTGCTGCAAATCATCACCATGAGTCTCTGTGAGCGCCGCCTCCTTCTGACTGACGGCCATGGACAATGGCACCAGCAAAGGCTGGCTTTTTATGTCCTGTTCGGCCAGGGCCCGCTTCATCCGCTCATAGGTAATACGCTCATGCGCTGCATGCATATCCACCACAATCATTCCCGCCCGATTCTGAGCCAGAATGTAGATGCCGTGGAGTTGCGCAACCGCATACCCCAAGGGCGGCTCGTCACCCTCCTCCATCGGAGGCGTGACCGAGACCTGCGACACCGAGGCACTCGCCTGCCCGGATGATACCCCACCACCTTCGTTCAGAGACTGGTAGAACGCCATCTGGTCGCTGGCCCGCCACTCCTGCTGAGGCTGCGCCCCCTGGGACACCGGGTACCCATTGCTGGCAGCGGTCTCGGGCCACGGTGCCTGAACGGCCCCCGCACCCTCGGGCACTCCCCCGGAGACCTCCACAACAGGCTCTCGCCCGAACGATTGGGCCGCCGCCCCCCGCAAGTGGTCGTCGGGACGAACGTCCGCCAGTGCACGATGCAAGGTTCTGAAGATAAAGTCATGAACCAGACGCCCATCACGAAAGCGAACCTCATGCTTGGTCGGGTGCACGTTGACATCCACCGTCGCCGGATCCACCTCAAGATAGAGAACAAACGCAGGGTGGCGATTGTTGTACAACACATCCCGATACGCCTGCCGTACGGCATGGGCAACCAGCTTGTCCCGGATAACCCGGCCATTAACAAAGAAATACTGCAAATCCGCCTGACTGCGCGAGAATGTTGGCAGAGCCACCCATCCCCATAGCCTGAGCCCAGTCGCCTCCGCGTCTATCACCACCGCGTTATCGATAAACTGCTGCCCACACAGTGAGCCAATGCGACGCTCCTTATCAAGATCACTTTCCGCAGGCCGTAAACTCTGCACCACCCGCTGGTTATGGCGCAAGGTAAAGCCAGTGTCAAAACGGCTCAGAGCCTGACGCCGGACACACTCTTCCACATGGTTGAATTCGGTTTTCTCGGTACGCAGAAACTTACGGCGGGCGGGGGTATTAAAGAACAGATCACGGACCTCGACGGTCGTACCAACCGGGTGTGCGGCCGGCGAGATACGAGCATCCATATCCCGGCCTTCCACCTCCACCCGCGCAGCGGCTTCCTGCTGTTCGGTGCGGGACGTCAGTGTCAGACGGGAAACTGAACTGATACTGGCCAGAGCTTCGCCCCGGAAACCCAGTGAAGCAACCGCTTCCAGATCATCCAGCGTCAGTATCTTACTGGTTGCATGGCGACTGAGCGCCAGCGGCAGGTCGGTTTCAGCGATCCCAAAGCCATCGTCACGCACTCGGATCAGCTTTGTACCGCCCTGCTCGATTTCAACATCGACGCGTCCTGCCCCGGCATCCAGGGCATTCTCGACCAGCTCTTTGACTACCGATGCAGGGCGTTCTACCACCTCCCCGGCGGCTATCTGGTTGGCGAGCCGGGGCGACAGTAACTGGATGTGGGGCATGTCCGGGAACTACCTCTTGAATCAGGATGAGGGGATGCGAATGGTTTGCCCTACCATAACACGATCGTCGCTCATCCCGTTAAAGCGCATCAGCTCACTGACAGTCGTCTCATTTTCCTTGGCCACAGCTGACAAAGTGTCTCCCCGTCGGATCCGATACTGACTGACATCCGTACCGCCGCCCCGCTTCTGTTTTTCCCACGCCAGAAGCGTGCCTGGCGGAGGTGTCCGGCGGAAGTACTGCTCGATACCGTCAAAGATGGCATTAGCCAGCTTGTTCCGATACCACTCAGTGGCCAGGTTCTTTTCTTCCGTTGGGTTGGAGATGAAACCGGCTTCCACAAGTATGGAGGGAATGTCCGGGGATTTGAGCACCACGAACGCCGCCTGTTCCACCCCCTGTTTGTGAAGCTTGGCAACACGCCCCAGGCGACCGAGCACTGAATCACCAACCCCAAGACTGGCATTGATGCTGGCGGTCATAGACAGATCAAGCAACACCCCGGCCAGCATGTCGTCACGCCCATCCAGGGACACTCCACCAGCTCCCCCGATCAGGTCCGACCGGTTTTCACTCTGGGCAAGCCAGCGCGCCGTTTCACTGGTGGCTCCCCGCTGAGACAGGGCAAACACCGACGCTCCTCTTGGCTGAGGCGTCCGGAAAGCATCCGCATGAACCGAAACGAACAAGTCGGCGTTGTATTTTCGGGCCAGAAGGGTGCGATTACGCAGCCCGACATAGTAGTCTCCGGTACGGGTAAGCTTGGCAGTAAAACCTTTCTGCTGATTGATCAGGGCCTCCAGCCGCTTCGCCATCTTCAGGACCACATCTTTCTCACGAGTGCCACGAGGGCCGATAGCACCAGGATCTTCCCCGCCATGCCCTGCATCAATCACCACGATGATGTCACGCTTGCCCGCCGAGTCTTGGGTGACGGTAGGGCTGGTGGCCCGATCAAGGCGACTGCCCTTTTCGTCAATCAGGTCGATCACCAGGCGGTGGCCATATTGCTGATTGGGCGCAAGCACAAAACTCCGTGGCTTGATATCGCTTTTCAGATCGAGCACCACCCTCAGATCTTTGCCATTTCTGGGAGCGCTTCGAATGCTCTGTATCGGGCTCCCGGACAGGTCGATGTTGCTGAAGTCGGCGCCCAACGCGGTATTTTTCAGGTCGATCACCAGCCGCGACGGCCCTGAAAGCGAAAACACGTTGTGCTCTACCTGCCCGGCGGTATCCAGAACCAGCCGGGTATGATCCGGGGCGGGCCATAGACGCACGCCCTCAACCCGGGTTCCGGCAAAAACGGTGCTGGCAGACAGCAACAGCACCACGACCATCATAATCTTCATGAGCCTGGCCCTATCAGTTCTATCTCATTCAGCAAGGCGGCCCCCAAAGCCGAACGGGCACGCACAACCACTGAACGCCCCTGCTTTTCACGCTCCAGATGTATTTCCAGGTCCGGTTCCGGCAGCACACCCAGGCCTCGTTCCGGCCACTCGATAATCCGGATGCTCCGGGTGGAAAAATAATCCCGGATCCCCATGTATTCCAGCTCTTCAGGATCCCCTAACCGGTATAGATCAAAGTGGAAAACCGGCGGCTCCAGGTGCTCGTACGGTTCCACCAATGTATACGTCGGGCTTTTAACCGCACCTTCGTGCCCCAAAGCCCGCATTACCCCTCTGCTCAGGGTGGTCTTTCCCATTCCGAGCTCGCCCTCAAGGAAGACTGTGAGCCCGTCACTGGAACCCTTAACCAATCTCGCCAGTTCTTGCCCCAATCGCTCAGTTTCCGCTTCGTCCTGCAGAAATAACCGGCGCTCGTTACCCAAAATACTCATCCAGTCCCCCGGTCATAATGCGTTTGATGTCGCTCTGAAGCCGCCAGCACTCTGGGCAGGGTCGCGATCACATCGGAGGGAAGCAACCCCATGTACCCCTGCTCTTGCGCTGCTCTGTTTGCGGCCGCCAGATGCACCGCAGCAGCCGATATCACAGCCTTTCGGGCTGCAGGCACCTGGCCAAGAAAGGCCCCCAGAATTCCGGAGAGCACGTCACCCATGCCACCAGTTGCCATACCCGGATTGCAGCCAGGTATTATGGCAGGCACCTCGTCACCGGTCGCGATCACCGTCCCCGCGCCTTTCAGCAACACAATACCGCCCCATTGCTGCTGAAGCCGAGCCGCCGATCCTATCCTGTCCGCCTCCACATCCCGAACCGCGCACCCAAGAAGCCGGGCGGCCTCTCCGGGATGGGGCGTCAACACATAATTGCCCCCCGGAACCAGCCTGCGCCCCGCCATGATATTCAGGGCATCCGCATCCAGAACCCTCGGCTTATCGCTGGCAACAACCTGCTGCACCATTTGCCGCCCCCAGGCCGACCGGCCAATCCCCGGGCCACACACCACAACGTCGGCCTGCTGGACTAATGCCGGCAACTCCGACCCATGGGTCACGCCCTTTACCATCAGAGATGGGCACCGCACTAATGCGGCTGTGACATGCTCCGGCCGGGTGGCCAGCGAGACCAGCCCAGCCCCGGCCCGGGAGGCTGCCTCCGCCGCCATGATTCCGGCGCCACCGTATCCATGATCACCCGCCACCACCAGCACATGACCAAACAAACCCTTGTGGGCACTGGCCGGGCGAACAGGCAACCAGCCCTGGCAACGCTGCCAGGGCCAAAGCTCGGCTTTTGGCAGCTCCCCACTTTCAACGCCTACGCGCTCTGCCTCCAGGGGCTCAAAGATCACCTGCCCGCAAACATCAACACCCGCCCCAGTGTACAGTCCGGGTTTGGCACCGATAAACGTGACGCTCACATCAGCCCGAACCACCTCTCCCTCGGCGGCACCCGTGGTCGCATTCAGGCCTGATGGTATATCTACAGCCAGCACCGCCTTATTCAAGCCGTTTAACTGGCGAATCACCGTGGCGAACGGCTCTCTGGGTGCACCAGCCACCCCGGTACCGAGCAAGGCATCGACAATGACGGACGCCGCCGTTATGTACTCCAGTACGTTAGCGTCAGAAAGGCGACGCCACTCCAGCACCTCAACCCCATCGGCTTTGGCCTTAAGCCATGCAGTGCGGGCATCGCCAGCCAGTTTTTCGGTTGGCGCAACCGCCAGGCAGGTCACAGATAACCCATGGCGTCTGGCACTGGCCGCTATCAGGTAGCCATCCCCCCCATTATTCCCGGCGCCACACAGCACAAGGATCGGGTGGGCTTTCGGCCAGACAGAAACCAAGTGCCGGAAGGCGGCACTTGCCGCCTTTTGCATCAGTTCAAACCCATCGACGCCCTGATTCTGAATCAGATAGCGATCCATTGCCCGAACCGAATCGGCGGAATAGAGTGCTTCTGGTATGCTATGCGCGGAAACAGCGGGCATTTGCCGGGAGCTCCCAGATAAAGAAACCGGTTTAAAAGAATTGGCCAGATACCTGTAAAGCATAGCAAAACAGAAAAAAAGGTCATAACTTAATCAAATTAAATCTTCGCAGGCTAATGCCTGACTACATGTAAACCATGGCCGTCACCCCAACGCATAAAGACGCAGACGCATCGCAATCCGAGCTTTACGGGCTCCCGGAACAGATTCGCCAATGGGCGCACGACCTCGGGTTCGCCGATGCCGGAATTACCCGGGCCGACACAGGCCCCCACGCCGAACGCCTGCAGCAATGGCTTAAAGCCGGTTATCACGGCCAGATGGCCTACATGGCAGATCATGGTGACAAACGCTACACACCGGACTCTCTGGTTCCGGGAACACTCCGGGTCATCTCCGTCCGACTGGAATACCTGCCGGCGCCAGATAGTCCGAAACAAGTACTCACTGACCGGGAACGGGCCTACATCACACGTTACGCCCTTGGCCGTGATTACCACAAACTGATGCGCAAGCGCCTGGCCAGCCTGGCAAAACGGATCGATGAAGCCATCAGCGGTTACGACTACCGGGCATTTGTCGACAGTGCACCGGTTCTGGAGCGAGGCCTCGCCCAGCGGGCCGGCCTCGGCTGGATCGGCAAGAACAACATGCTGATCCACCCGAAAGCCGGTTCTTTTTTCTTTCTCGGGGAGATTTTCACCAATGCTCCACTCCCCCTTGACGCCCCGTTCGAGAGCCAGCATTGCGGGTCCTGCTCCGCCTGCCTGCAAGTCTGTCCAACCGACGCCTTTGTCGGCCCCCACTTACTGGACGCAAGGCGTTGCATCAGTTACCTCACCATAGAGCTCAAAGGCCCTATCCCGGAAGAGCTGCGCACGCTGATGGGCAACCGGGTATTTGGCTGCGATGACTGCCAACTGGTGTGTCCATGGAACAAATTCAGTAAGCCAACGGCAGAAAAAGACTTCCAGCCCCGGCACGGCCTGGACAACGCCTCCCTGGCCGAGCTGTTTCTCTGGACAGAACAGGAATTCCTCAAGCGTACTGAAGGCTCCGCGATCCGGCGCACAGGCTACGAGAACTGGCTGAGAAATCTGGCGGTGGGACTGGGGAACGCCCCAACAACAATTCCGGTGATTGAGGCGTTGAAGGCAAGAGCGGACCACCCCTCAGAGCTGGTCCGTGAGCACGTAGCCTGGGCCCTGAAACAACACAGCCCCCAAAACAGCCGCAAGCCTTAAAGCTTGAAGAAGTGCTCTTGGTAATGGCGCAGTTCATTGATGGAATCGCGGATATCGTCAAGCGCCAGGTGCGCCCCCTGCTTTTTCACCCCTTCAAGAACATCCGGCCGCCAGCGACGAGCGAGCTCTTTTACTGTTGAAACATCCAGATTCCGGTAATGGAAGAAGGCCTCAAGTTCGGGCATATACTTCACAAGAAATCTCCGGTCCTGCCCGATGCTGTTGCCACACAACGGAGACTGCCCGGGCTCCAGGTGTTGTTTCAGAAACTCCAGGGTTTGCCGCTCGGCTTCTGCCTCACTGATGGCGCTCTCTTTCACCCGCTGAGTCAGCCCGCTGGCGCCGTGGGTCCTGGTACACCATTCATCCATGGCATCCAGCAAACTGTCCGGCTGGTGAACGGCAATTACCGGGCCCTCGGCAACAACATTCAGCTGTGAGTCTGTGATGATGGTTGCCATTTCAATGATTCGTTCTTGCTCAGGGTCCAGACCTGTCATTTCCAGATCTATCCAGATCAGGCGATCGCCGTTACTCATTTTGCTGTTACCTATACCGTCGTGGTCGGGTTCAAAACAAAGCCGCTGAATCAGAGGCATCTTAAGTTCTGTGTATTGTCCATGATTCACGTATGATGTGATACCCGACAGCCGGTTAACCGATTGAACACAGATGGCAAAACGACGCTTGAACAAACGCCAGCAGTGGCGCATTGAGAAAATCCAGAAAGAACGCACAGCACGCGCCGCTCGCAAAGAGAAAGCGGTCGAGGAACAGGCTGCAGCGGGTGAACTTGGATTGGAACAGAACGGCCTGGTCATCGCCCACTACGGCCAGCAACTGGATATCGAAGCACTGGAAGGTCCTGAGTGCGGGCAGGTTTTCCGATGTTTTGTCCGGGCCAACATTGACAGTCTGGTGACCGGCGACCGAGTTGTCTGGCGCCCCGGAAAAAGCGCAACCGGCGTCGTTGTTGCACGCTGTGACCGTGAAAATCTCCTCCAGAGACCCGACAACTTTGGCGCCCTGAAGCCTGTCGCCGCCAATATTGATCACATTATTCTGGTAATCGCTCCGGAACCGGAACCCCATGACAATCTGATTGACCGATACCTGGTGGCCTCCGAAAGCTCCGACATCCCTGCTGTTATTCTGTTGAATAAAACCGACCTGATCAACGACAACAACCGGACGCAGATCGAAACCCTGCTCGACCGTTATCAGGCCCTGGGATATCACGTTGCACGGACATCAGCGGCGCAAACCAACGGCGCTCCTGCTCCGGAAGTGGAGGCTCTGGTCCGGGGTCAGACCAGCGTGTTTGTAGGGCAGTCCGGAGTCGGGAAGTCATCCATTATCCAGACACTTCTGCCCGATGAGCTGCTTCGGGTCGGTGCGGTTTCCGAGAGCACCGGCAAAGGCGTCCACACAACCACCACCGCCAAACTGTTTCACCTGTCGGGCGGTGGCGATCTGATTGACTCCCCCGGCATCAGGGAATTCGGCCTCTGGCACATGACACCACAGGAGGTTGAATATGGTTTCCGGGAAATCCGGCCCCTGATCGGCCTGTGCAAATTCCGGAACTGCCGTCACATGGGCGACCCCGGGTGCGCCCTCGACGCCGCCGCCGCATCCGGTGATCTTTCACCGGAACGCCTGAAAAGCTTCCACCGAATTCTGCAGGACATGGCAGATCAGCAAGCCCGGGGCCTCAAACTAACCTGACCAGGCACTTACCAGTTCAGCTCCCCCGGGGCGGGCTCATCTTTCGGCTGAAACCAGTCTCCGTCCTCCAGCCGCTCACGCGCTTGCGCCTCCTGGTTGTCGCTCGGACGTGTAAGATCAATCAGGGGCTGTCCCGGCCGGGCAGCGCCGGTTTCAATACGGTCAGCGGTTTTTTTATTCAGGACGATGATGGAGATCCGGCGGTTGACCGGAGCCACCGGATCTTCTCTGTCGAACAGCACAGAGTCACTCAACCCCACTACACGGGCAATCTGCTCCAGCCTTACGCCACCCGCCACCAGCGCTCGCCTGGCCGTGTTGGCCCGGTCAGCAGACAACTCCCAGTTGGTGTAACCCGGCCGACCACTGAAAGGGGTGGCGTCGGTGTGTCCGGTAATGCTCAGTTTGTTATTAACCGACCCCAGAGTTTTCGCCAGCTCAAACAGAATATCCTGAGAGTAGTACTTCAATTCCGCACGACCACTGTCAAACATGGGCCGGCCGGAGCGGTCAACGATCTGAATCCGCAAGCCTTCATCCGTGATGTCGATCAGCAACTGATCCTTAAATTTCTGAAGAGTCTCACTCTGTTCGATTCTCTCCTGCAGCTCCTGAAACAATTGCTGCATCCGGCGCTGCTCCAGAGTGTCTGCCAGCTCATCCACAACCTCATCCTCAATCTGGATGGTACTGGCCTCCTGATCCTGTGTCGCTTCTTCGATGACCGACGCACTGCCCTCCAGATCCACCGGATTCGGAGAGCCTCCTTCCGTGAAACCGACAGGATCCTTGAAGTATCCCTCCACCGCCAGCTTCTGCTCTGGGGTCGCTGTCGCGGTCAGCCAGAGAACCAGAAAGAAAGCCATCATCGCGGTGGCGAAGTCGGCAAAAGCGACTTTCCACGAGCCACCATGGTGCCCGCCAACAACCTTTTTCTTGCGCTTGATGATGATCGGTTGTTCTTCCACAACGAACTCCGGGCGTTACGAGAGAATGGCGTTATTTTGAACGAACATGGTCATTCAGCTCCTGGAAACCCGGACGCTTATCCGTAGGCAGCGCCTTACGGCCAAACTCAATCGCCATCTGGGGAGCCTGCCCGGAGACCGTGGCCACAATGGCCGATTTCACACACTCGTAAGCCTTCCGTTCGTACTTTGCAGAATGCTCCAACGCGATGGACATCGGCCCGATAAATCCATACCCCATCCAGATCCCCAAAAAGGTACCCACCAGGGCAGCGGCAACGCTCAGCCCGATTTTTTCCGGACCTTCCGTCAGGAAGTTCATGGTGATAACAATCCCCAGTACCGCGGCGACAATCCCCAGGCCCGGCAAGGCATCAGCAATCTTATTCACAGCGTGAGCCGGCTCCTCAAGCTCATGCTGGCGGCTTTCAATCTCATTCTCCATCATGCCTTCCAGCTCATGAGGCGCCATATTCCCGGAGCTGATGATACGCAGATAATCGGTGATGAAATCCAGCAGGTGTTTTGACTTCATGATCGCAGGGTAACGACTGAAAATCTGGCTGGATTCCGGGTTATCGATATCTTCCTCAATGGCCATCACACCCTGCTTCCGGGATTTGTCAAAAATCTCATAAAGCAGACTAAGAAGGTCCATATAGTAGGACTTGTTGAAAGGAGAGCCTGTCAGAAGCCTGATACAGGCCTGCAACACTTCTTTCACCGTATGCAGGGGGTTGGCGATCACAAAAGATCCGACCGCTGCTCCGCCAATGATCAGCACCTCCGTTGGCTGCCACAGGACGGCAAGGTTTCCACCGTGTAACACGTACCCGCCCAGAACGCTCGCAATAACGATCACAGCGCCAATAATCAATAACATGGTGACTCTGTATGCCTTTTGTCTGGTTAATGGCCAAAGCCGGCTGCTCCCTGAGGACGACCGCCAGGAACCATCGGAATCGTGACCTGATAATAGCAAGCCTCAACCGTAACAGCGAAGTTGTGAAACAATTTCTATACACTGAGCCGGTTTTGTTAAACTACCGCGCTTTATGAACGCAAGAGTCACCTGAAATGCTTGATAAACTGTTTGTTCTCAGCCAATACATCACACCTCAGCTGGCCGTTTCTCGCCTTGCCGGCCGCCTTGCCGACAGCGAAAGCACCCCGGCGCTGAGACACCGTGTGATCAAATGGTTTATCGGCCGCTATGGCGTGAACATGAGTGAAGCTGCCGAGCCGGATTTCACCGCCTACCCTACGTTCAACGCGTTCTTTACCCGCGAGCTCCGAGCCGGAGCCCGAACCATTGAACCCGCCAAAGATGTTCTGACCAGCCCGGTCGACGGCGCCATCAGCCAAATCGGCCAGATAAGCACAGACAGAGTCTTCCAGGCCAAGGGGCAGTCCTTCAGCCTGACCGAATTACTCGGTGGCGATGACCGCCGTGCCGAGCCTTTCCGGGAAGGCGAGTTCTCCACCATTTACCTGTCGCCCAAAGATTACCATCGTATCCATATGCCAATGGCCGGAACACTGAAGGAGATGATTCATGTACCCGGCAAACTGTTCTCGGTGAACCCGGTAACGGCAGAAAATGTCCCCAACCTGTTTGCCCGCAATGAGCGGGTCGCCTGCCTGTTCGAAACCGAAGCTGGCCCTATGGCCATGGTGCTGGTCGGTGCCATGATCGTCGGCAGCGTCGAAACAACCTGGGCAGGCGTGGTAGCACCGAACTCCGGCCAGGTAGCCCAATGGCAATACAACGGCGACGAAGCGCCTCGCTTCGAGAAAGGGGAAGAGATGGGACGCTTTCGCCTGGGATCAACGGTTGTTCTGGTCATGCCCAAAGGTGCCGTGACCTGGAACCCGAATCAGGTAGCCGGCAAAACCGTACGATTGGGTGAAAGTTTCGGAAAGCTGGGCACAGCCTGAGCCAGCGAGAAAACTCAGGCCCGCTCCAATGGAAAGGCGAGCACATCCTGAATATCGGCTGTGCCCACCTTTAGCATGAGCAAACGATCCAGCCCCAGCGCCACCCCTGAACACGCAGGCAGCCCTTCATCCAGAGCCGACAGAAACGCCTGATCCACGACCATTTCCGGCTTTCCACTTGCCCGCCTGAGACGATTGTCGGCCTGAAAACGCTTCCGTTGTTCGTCCGGATCTGTCAGCTCCCAGTAGCCGTTACACAGCTCCAACCCGTTAATGTAAAGCTCGAAACGGTGTGCCACTTCAAACCCCGCATCTTCCGAGGTTCTCGCCAAGGCAGCCTGAGAGGCTGGATACCGGGTCAGAAAAACAGGTTCCTGCCGCCCCAGCTCAGGCTCAACCACAAAACTCATGACCAGATCCAGGCAACCATCCCGCCCCAGCCCCGCAAGCTGTTCCGGCTCCAGCCATTGCTCGCAGTATTGCTTGAGTTCTTCATCAGGAATGGTCATGGGATCAATCCCTGCCACGCTCATCACCGCCTCACGGTAACTCAGGGAGACCGGCACAGAACAACCGAGATACCCGCACACCAGATCGGCCACTTCCGCCATCAGCTGCCGGTCATCAAACCCGATGCGATACCACTCCAGCATCGAAAACTCAGGGTTGTGACGGCGCCCCCGTTCTCCGTTGCGAAACACCCGTGCCACCTGAAAGATGGAGCCGGACCCGGCCGCCAACAGGCGCTTCATATGGTATTCCGGCGAAGTCTGAAGCCATCCCCCCTGAACACCTGCGGCATCAACCGCCGCCGGAACACCGTCCAGATTTACATCGGTCACGCCGTGGCGCCCGAGGACCGGGGTTTCCACTTCCAGCACCTGCCGCTCAGAAAAAAAGCCGCGCACATAACCCAGAAGCTGCGCACGGTTTTCAAGAACCTGACGAGAGGCCGCAGGGTGCCAGACAGGGCTAGCGCTCATGATGACTGATCAGCTGCTTTTAACGCGGTTGACGTACTCGCCAGAGCGGGTATCCACTTTCAGGACTTCGCCGATCGTGATAAACAGCGGTACGCTTACAACCGCGCCCGTTGAAAGCGTTGCGGGCTTGGAGCCACCCTGGGCTGTATCACCCTTCATGCCGGGGTCGGTGTCAACCACTTCCAACTCAACAAAGTTCGGCGGAGTGACAGAAAGCGGCGCGCCGTTGTACAGCGTGATGGTATAAACATCCTGTTCTTTCAACCATTTGACAGTGTCTCCTACAGCCTTGGCATCTGCAGCAAACTGCTCGAATGAGCCATCCGTAAGCATAAAGTGCCAGAACTCACCATCGGTATACAGGTATTCCATATCCTGCTCGACAACATCAGCCGCCTCCAGAGACTCCCCGGACTTAAACGTACGTTCCCAGACCCGGTTGGTCATCAGGTTGCGCAGTTTCACCCGGTTAAAGGCCTGACCTTTACCCGGTTTGACGAATTCGTTTTCGAGCATGATGCAAGGGTCGCCATCCAGCAAAACCTTGAGACCGCCGCGAAATTCGTTGGTAGAATATGAAGCCATGAATTGTCCACCTGACAGACTGTCGTTTAATTTTTTAAGGTCGCTATGATACAGCGAACCCCTGCTCGTATAGAAGCCCGTGACACCAGTACGTGCCCGGAACCAATAAACGCAAAGACCGATCACCGGGACTGGCAACAGATTCTCAGCCAGTCGGTGACGACCCCCGAGCAGTTACTGGAACGGCTCGGGCTCTCACAGGAGGCGTGGTATAAAGGCGCCTTATCGGGCCATCGGCTGTTCCCGATACGGGTCCCGGAACCCTATCTCGCGCGCATCCAGCCAGGCAACCCGGACGACCCTTTGCTTCGACAAGTCCTCCCCGTTGCCCGGGAATCGGAAGCTCACCCGGATTTCGTCACCGACCCCCTTCAGGAAGATGGCGCTATCCAGACCACAGGGCTGATACGCAAGTACACCAGCCGGGCCCTGCTGATGGTGACGGGCCAGTGCGCCATCAACTGCCGTTACTGTTTCCGCCGCCACTTCCCGTACGGCGATCACAAGCTGAGTCAGAATGATCGACAGCAGGTGGTTGAAAGCCTGATGTCCAGCCCGGAGATCAATGAAGTGATCCTCAGCGGCGGCGACCCGCTGGCGGCAAATGACCGCCTGCTGTCCCAGTGGTCTTCCCTGCTGGACTCCATCCCCCATCTTCGGAGGCTGCGAATTCACTCCCGGCTGCCGGTTGTGATACCACAGAGGGTCTGCAACAAGTTGCTGGACTGGCTTTCCCGAAGCCGGCTGCAGAAGGTTCTGGTGATACACGTCAACCACCCCGCCGAGATAGACCAGCGCACACGGGAGGCACTCAGGCAACTGAGCGCGGCAGGTGTAACGCTGCTCAATCAAAGTGTCATCCTGAAGGGCGTCAACGACGACAGCGCGACCCTGTGTGAGCTAAGCGAGACCTTGTTCGAGGCTGGCGTCATGCCCTACTATCTGCACGCCTTCGACCCGGTTTCCGGCGCGCATCATTTCCATGTCAGCGATGACAAAGCCATTCAGCTCGTCAACAACATGCTAAAGACACTGCCTGGCTTTCTGGTGCCCAAGCTGGTCCGGGAGTTGCCGGGACAACCCAGCAAAACCCCGTTAAACCTGGGCTCCTGAGGCTCGCGAGAAAAGCTGGCCCGTTTTCACTTGTTAAAGATTGTCAACTCGTGCTTTTCTCGCTTTTTGTCCCTGCTTTGCTATTTTAAAGTTAAGATCAATTAATAATAACGACCTGTATTTTCGGCGATTTCGCTGAAGCATCTACAACGCAGTCCTGACATTGGCGTGAGAACATGGATGGCAAGATCCTGAAACCGGAGCTCAAAGTTCCTGAGCAGAAAACAGCAAGCCTGTCATTTTGTGACACGAGCCCAAAGGCATTCCGGGCCTGGGCTGAGCAGCTTCCGATGGCCAACATTGGTGAGGCTTCCCGTCAGCTGTACCACGCAATCATTGAGCTGAATCACCTGTTTCTGTCGCCCGCTCAACGTGTGCAGTTCCTCGAAGTCGTGAGGGACAAGATTCACTTCGTCTGCAATGAGCTGTCACGGCACTTTCTGGGACTGGCGGTCGCCCTGCCGGAAAAACAGCGGAAAATTGCCAACCTGACCCAGGCGCTGCAACTACACCTGGCGTCCGGGTACAAACTCTGCCTGCTGGAATATGTGGACAACGGCGGTCCCGACAAGCACCGTCGGCAGATAGCCACGGTGATCCACCGGGCCATTTCAGAGTTGGCAGCAACCATTCTGCGCTCTCATCAGCTTTATTGCCCCAGCCCGGCACACAGTTGGCTGGAATGCCACCGTATGTTCCGCTTCGCCTACCGCAACAAGCTGGCCAGTCAGGAAGTGGATGACAATGCCCTTATTCATCGGCGCTCCAGTACCGTTGCAGACAGCTACAAACGGTTATTGCTGCTGGGGTGCGCCAGACCAAACCAGCTGCGCCAGACAGAACTGACGCAAGTGTACGAACTGTTCGAATCCTGGACCGAGCGTTGTCAGTGCGGCCCGGACCTCGGCCCCGAAAGCCTGTTTGTGATCAACATGGAGAAGGACGCGTCCCCCATCTACCGGAGCCTGCTCGGAAATTCACCGGGCAATGAGAGCTTCGCTTTCGACACCCGGGACCTTTCCGCCATGCTGGCAGAGACCCTGCACACCCGGCGCACTCAAGGATCAGATCACCAGCCCCACGGCATTTCAGCCAGGGTTACGGATACCCTACTCACCCACCTGAGCCAGGCACTCGGCATTCTGGCCAAACGAAACTTCAACCGGATTGCCAGCCAGGGCACGCTGGAGGTATGTGTGGGCCTGACCGCCGCGCACTATTTCGTCTCCGGGCAGAAAGTTTTTTCCGAGTTTCTGGGCAGCAACGAGAGCAGGCATCAGGATGACGAGAATCTGTTCATACGTAACGCCAACCGGAATACCGATGCCTGGTCAGGCGCCCATGATGCTGGCCCAAACGATGAACGCCTGCACTCGGCCGACGCCCCCATCAATTTCCGGTCAAGCGGTGGCAGTTACAACCCGGCAGTTCCTGACCGAAACCGCCCACGCTCCCACCACGCGCTGCTGATCAATACCAGCCCCGGCGGCTACTGCGTGGCCTGGGAAAGCAACGTCCCGCCTTCTCTCCAGGCAGGCGAGATTCTGGGTGTTCGGGAACAGAGCTCCCACCCCTGGAGCCTTGCGGTGGTCCGCTGGCTCCGTCAGGTCCGAAACCAGGGCACCCAGATTGGCATCGAGTTGCTAGCCCCCAGCGCAGCTCCCTGCGCCATCCGCCTGATTCAGAAAATCGGCAACAACAGCGAATACCTGCGGGGTCTGTTATTGCCTGAAATCAGCGTTGTTAATCAGGCCGCCACACTGATTACGCCGCGCCTGCCCTTCCAGACTGGCAGTCGTATTTCCATGTTGCATGACGGCCGTGAGGACCAGGGACAGCTACTCAAGAAGGTTTCCGCCACTGGCAGCATCAGCCAGTTTGAATTGAAGCTTCAGAATCCGGGCACACAATCGTCGGGCAACGGAGCACCCTCTGCAGCCTCAGGGGCGACGGAAGACGAGTTCGATTCATTGTGGCCTTCACTTTAAAAGTGCGGCACGTCAACTGCCGGCACGGCCAGGGTTGTTATTGGTCGCCAACCCCTGCATCATTCATGCGTGAACATCCGGCACCATGAGACGTCTGACGAATGCAGAAGAAAAACGCGACCATACACCTGCTGATTCTTGACCCATCGCAAAACGATGCAGAGTCCATGGTCAGCTTGCTCCGAAATTCCGGCAAGGCCACCCGCGCCCACCGGATTACGTCGGAGGAAGATCTGGAAGAAGCACTCAAGACCTCCAACTGGGACTTGTTGCTGGCCCGGGATATCGACCAGGAATTCGGCCCTGACGAAGCCCTGGGCATGGTCAGGAGAATGGATAAAGACATTCCCTTTATCCTGCTGACAGAAGAGTACAGCCGGGAGCGTACAGTCAACATCACTCGCTCGGGCGCACAGGATGCTGTGCCTTTTCAGTACACTGACCAACTGGTTCTGGTGGTCAAGCGCGAGCTGTCTGCCCTGGATGAGCGGCGCAAACGCCGCGTACTTGAATCCCACCTGCGAGAGGCAGAACAACGCTGCCAGCTCCTGCTGGAAAGCTCTAAAGACGCCATCGCCTACATCAATGATGGCATGCACATCTATGCCAACCAGTCCTACATGGAGTTTCTGGGTTACGACGACATCGATGAACTGATCTGCATTCCGGTGCTCGACACCCTGACACCCGACAGCCAGGACAAGTACAAAGATTTCATGAAAGCCTTCGCGGAAGAGCGAAAGGATGGCATGACGCTGAATTGCACCGCACGACGCAGCGATGATCATGAGCTGAATGTGACCATGTCCGTATCGGCGGCGACATACGACGGTGAAGCCTGCACCCAGATTGTTCTGCAGCCGGAACACAGCGATGCCGAGCTGGAAGAAAAACTGAAACAGATCAGTAATCAGGATCTGCTGACCGGATTGTACAACCGCCAGTATCTGATGGGCGCACTCGCCCAGACCGTAGCAACCGCTGGCAAAGAAAACCAGACCGGTGCCCTGGCCTACATTGCCCTGGACAACTTCCTGAGCATAAAGAGCCAGATTGGCATCTCCGGTGCTGACCTCCTTCTGGGCGACCTCGCCACGCTGCTGCGTGAGCAGGTGGACGACGACATTACACTTGCCCGCCTCAGTGACGACGCATTCTGCATCATGTGCCTGCCATGCAACGAAGCAAGCATGGAAACCCTGTGCGAGCAAATCCGGAAAGCCGTTGACGATCACCTCTTTGACATTAATGGACGCACGGTTCCGCTCACCGTCTCCATCGGCGTGGCAGCAATCACCGAGAACTCACCGAAGGCCGAAGAGCTCATGGGCCGGGCCCACATGGCCTCTGCAGAAGTCAAGAAACAGGAAGGTCACGAGCGAGGCAACGGCGTTCTGGTGTACAACCCGGCGGAATACGAGAGCCTGGACGAAACCAACTCCGTGGAAGCCATCCTCAAAGCCCTCGACGAAAACCGGTTCCGGTTACTGTTCCAGCCCATCATCAACCTGAGAGGGGAAGGCGAGGAACATTACGAAGCGTTCGTGCGGATGCTGAACAAAGACGATGAAGAAGTATCGCCCTACGATTTTCTGCCACCGATGGGGCCGAGCGATACCGCCATCAAGATTGATCGCTGGGTTATTCTCCAGACCATCAAGCAGCTGGCCAGTCACCGGTCCCGTGGCCACGATACCCGCCTGTTCCTGAACATTACGGCAGAGACATTGCAGGACAAAACCTTCACACCCTGGCTCAGCGTCGCCCTCAAGGCCGCTCGCCTGCCGGGCGATTCCCTGATCTTCCAGGTTCGCGAAGGCGATGCCAACAACTACATGAAGCAGGCCAAGGAATTCACCAAAGCCGTGCACGAGCTGCACTGCAAAGTTTCGATCTCCCAGTTTGGTGGTGCCCTCAACCCGTTCAATACCCTCAAGCACATTGATACGGACTACGTGAAGATTGATGGTTCTTTCACGGAGGAAATCCAGAAAAACGACGAAGCCAAGGAACAGGTCAAGGAGATGGTTAAGAGTCTCCAGAATGCCGGAAAACTGACCATTATCCCGCTGGTGGAAAATGCCGGGGTACTGGCCACCCTGTGGCAGGCTGGCGTGAACTACATTCAGGGTTACTACCTGCAGGCGCCGGTGCCGGAGATGAACTATGACTTTGGCGACAGCTGATTGCTGAAGATGACACAGAAAAGGGCGAGATCTTCTCGCCCTTTTCTGTTTTCAGAGAGGTGAGCTCTGGAGGGTCTGATTGGTTTCACTTTCCCGGAACCCGATCAGATACAAAATCGCGTCCAGCCCCAATGTGGAAATGGAGTGGCGCGCCGATTCCTTCACCAGGGGTTTGGCCCTGAAAGCAACGCCCAGCCCAGCCTGGCTAAGCATAGGAAGATCGTTTGCACCATCGCCAACCGCGATCACCTGCTCACGGGCAATGTGTTCTTTCTCTGCGATTTCCAGCAACAACTCGGCCTTGCGCTTACCGTCTACGATCTGGCCTTTAACGTTACCTGTTACTTTACCCTCTACAATTTCAAGTTCGTTGGCATAGATGTAATCAATGCCCAGCTTGCGCTGAAGGTGGCGGGCAAAATAGGTAAAGCCGCCAGACAGGATGGCCGTTCTGTACCCCAGCGCCTTCAAACTCCGAATCAGATGCTCAGCACCTTCGGTCATCTTCAGGCGACAGGCAATCCCCTCAAGCACCGACTCATCCAGCCCCTTCAGCAGGGCCAGGCGCTCCGCGAAGCTCTGGCTGAAATCCAGCTCCCCCTGCATCGCCCGCTCTGTAATCTCCGCGACCTGAGCCCCAACGCCAGCCTCATGGGCCAGCTCATCAATGACCTCAGCCTCGATCAGGGTGGAATCCATATCAAATACCACTAACCGGCGATTGCGCCGGAAGATGGAATCTTCCTGGAAGGCAATATCGACATTCATTTCGCCCGCAATGTGGAGGAAATCCGCCCGAAGCTGTTCTAGATCTGACGGCGTACCCCGAACCGAAAACTCCACGCACGCAATCCGGTTGTCAGCTGGATTCAGGGACGGCCGGGCCGACAGCCGGGTGATGTTATCGATATTCAGGCCGTGCCTTGCGGTGATGGCTGACACCCGGGCAATCTGCTCCGCCTTGATGTCCCGTGCCAGCAGGGTCACGATGTAGCAGGCCCGGTTGCGACCTTCAGCCCACACCTGATACTCCTCCTCCGTAATTGGTGCAAAATGCGCCTGAAGGTCCAGAGAGTGCAACTGAAATAACAGGTCCCGGATCACCGGTGAGGATTGGGACTCATCCGGTATTTCTATCAGAATCCCCCAGGTCAGATGGTCATGAATAACCGCCTGACCGATATCCAGAATGCGGACGTCGTACCGCCCCATGATTCCTGTGATTTCCGAGGTCAGACCGGGCTTGTCCCGTCCGGATACGTTGATCAGTACCAGCTCACTCACTCTCTGTGCTCTCCCCATTCTGAGCTTCTTCCTGCGCCCGCGCGGCGGACGGTATGACATCAATACCGTCCACACGCTGCAACCCGCGGGGAAGCTTGTGGCCACGACGGCCTCGTTCACCCAGATAATGCTCTAGATCGCCAAAGCGCAAACCCAGTTTACGCTTGCCTGCCTTCACCTCAAGCTGATCATCTTCGCCGAACACAGCCACCGAGACCACATACTCTTCCCGGTTCTGCACGCGGGCAGACGGAATGCTGATAATCTTATTGCCCTTCCCTTTGGCCAGTTCCGGCAGCTCGCTGAGCGGAAACACCAGCATGCGCCCCTCATTGGATATGGCCGCAAGGTACAACGTGGATGCCGTGTCCGGAATCATGACCGGAGGCATAATCCGGGCGCCTTTTGGCACAGAGACAACCGCCTTGCCCGCCCGGTTTTTACTGATCATGTCATTGAGCGATGTAACAAACCCATACCCACCGTCGGTGACCAACAGAGTCTTCCGCTCGGGATTGCCCATTAACAAGCCCGCGAAGGTGGCACCAGAAGGTGGATTAATCCGCCCTGTCAGAGGCTCTCCCTGGCCACGGGCCGATGGCAGGCTGTGCGCCATCAGTGAATAGGCGCGGCCCGTTGAGTCCAGAAAGATGGCCTGCTGGTTATTACGCCCTCGTGCGGACAGGGCAAACCGATCACCGGACTTGTAGCTTAAGCCAGAAGGATCAATATCGTGCCCCTTGGCCGCACGAACCCAGCCTTTATCCGACAACACCACGGTCACCGGATCGTTTGAAACCAGATCCGTCTCGCTGAACGCCCGGGCCTCCTCTCGCTCAACGATGGGTGAGCGACGATCATCACCAAAGGTTTCGGCGTCCTGTCTGAGTTCGGTTTTGATCAGATCCCTCAAACGCTCTTCAGACCCCAGGATAGCCTGCAACTCATCGCGCTCTGCGGCAAGCTCATCCTGCTCACCGCGGATCTTCATTTCCTCCAGTTTGGCCAGATGGCGGAGCTTCAATTCCAGGATGGCCTCTGCCTGATCGGAAGACAGGGCGAATCTGGCCATCAGCTCAGCCTTAGGCTTGTCTTCCGTCCGAATGATCTCAATTACCTCATCAATGTTGAGGTAAGCGATCAAGAGGCCCTCCAGAAGGTGCAGCCTGGCCAGCACCTTATCCAGACGATGCTGGAGACGACGGGTAACCGTCGTTTTCCGGAACGCGAGCCATTCCGTCAGAATTTCCTGTAAACCCTTTACGGCAGGACGGCCATCATTACCAATAACATTGATATTGACCCGGTACGTCTTCTCCAGGTCCGTGCTGGCAAACAGGTGCGCCATCAGGCCATCCAGGTCCACCCGGCTGGACCGGGGCACAATCACCAGACGGGTCGGATTTTCATGGTCCGATTCGTCACGCAGGTCCGCCACCATGGGCAGCTTCTTGGTCTGCATCTGCTGGGCAATCTGCTCCAGCACACGGTTTCCAGAGACCTGATGCGGCAAGTCGGTAATCACAACCTCGCCGTTTTCCCGAATCCATCGGGCCCGCATCCGCAGCGACCCCCGGCCGGTTTCATACATCTGGCGAATGTCTTTTTTCGGCGTGATGATTTCAGCGCCGGTCGGGAAATCCGGCCCTTTAATGTGCTCACACAACTCATCGACCGTGGCACCTGGCTGGTCCAGCAGGCGAATACAGGCAGCAGTGACTTCCCGCACGTTATGAGGAGGAATATCGGTGGCCATACCCACCGCGATACCCGTTGTACCGTTCAAAAGCACGTGCGGTAACCGCGCCGGCAAAACGGAAGGCTCTTCCATCGAGCCGTCAAAGTTAGGAACCCAGTCTACCGTGCCCTGCCCCAGCTCACCGAGCAGAACGTCCGCAAAGGGAGCCAGACGCGATTCGGTGTAACGCATAGCCGCAAAGGATTTTGGGTCGTCTGGTGATCCCCAGTTGCCCTGGCCGTCTACCAATGGGTAGCGGTAGGAGAAAGGCTGAGCCATGAGCACCATGGCCTCGTAGCAGGCGCTGTCTCCGTGGGGATGGAACTTACCCAGCACATCACCGACCGTACGGGCCGACTTTTTGTATTTGGAGGTGGACTTCAAGCCCAGCTCCGACATGGCGTAAACAATTCGCCGCTGTACGGGCTTCAGACCGTCCCCTACGTTGGGCAGCGCCCGGTCCAGAATGACGTACATGGAATAATCCAGGTAAGCCTTCTCAGTGTAGTCCCGGAGAGATACCCGCTCGAAACCTTCATCCGTTGTCTGAAACTCTGGCATGGATGCCTCTTTGCCTTGGGTGCCAATCAATATCGTGGCGCACATTATATGGACGCAGGCTCCGATACACCAATTTCCAATAGCGGAATTCCCGCATGGAGACTCTGTAACATGCGCCGTATTCTCGCCAAAGTGATTAGAACGCCGTTTACTCTTTGAACAAGCGGAAACCTATGAAACCCAATCTCAAAGCCTGCGGGCAAGCCATGGTCACGGCCATGGTCAATGCGGTTCTGGCCGTCGCCCTGATGCTGCTGGTGGAGTTTGCCATCAGTGGGACTTTTCAGGTCCCTGAGCCCTATATCTGGGCCGGGGTACTGATATGGGCGGTTATTTTCGCTGCTCAGTTCCTGCGCCAGAGACATCTGTGCCAGGCCTGTGAAAAAGATACGCAGTCACCTGTGACAGAATCTGCCAGAACTGCCAGCAAATCCTGACGAGTTTTCTGACCAGAGAGGAAGAAAGGAAAGGACGGGCCTCTGGAAATTTCTCCCAGAGCCCCGCAGGTGATGAGGGAAACAGATTACTGACGAATCCCTTCCACAGAGATTTCAATCTCAACAGTTTCAGACGCTTTACCCAGATCCATCGGGATACCGAAGTCTTTCAGGTTCAGCTCTGTTTCAGCTTCAAACCCCATACGGTAACCGCCCCAGGGATCGTCACCGTGGCCCAGCAATTCGGCATCCAGGGTGATTTCCCGGGTTACGCCACGCAGGGTAAGATCACCGATAATGTCAGCTTCACCGGCTTCATCAACCACCACTTTCTTACTTTTGAAGGTGGCCGTCGGGAACTCACTCACATTCAGGAAGTCCTCACTCCGCAAGTGCTTGTCACGCTCAGCGTGGTTGCTATCCACACTCGTGGTATCGATGGAGACGGAGACCGAGCTGTTCTCGGGATTCTCGGCGTCGTAACTGAACTCACCGTCAAACTCATTGAAACGACCGTAGAGCCAGCTGTAGCCAAGGTGTGAAATCTTGAACGTAATGAATTGATGCGCACCCTGCGTATCAAAAGCATAGGTACCACTGTGCTCGTTGGCGTGAACCGACGTTACCATGGCCGCAGAGATCGCGGAGGCCAGCAGAATTTTCTTCATTACTTACTCCTTGCAGTTAACATTTCAGGAATGAAATCGCACGAACGCTCAGGACAGACCCAGCATTCGCCGAAGCGTGTTGTCACGGTCTATCAGGTGGTGCTTCAAGGCACCAAGAGCGTGTATCGCAGCCAGTACCACAATGGCCCAGGTGCTCCAGTAATGGACGGCACCTGCCGTATCCTCAAGGCCTTTTATCTGCCCGGTCATTGAGGGCACTTCAAACCAGTTGAAGACGTGGATAGAGGAGCCATCAGCCGTTGAAATCAGATAACCGCTGATCATGGCCACGAACACCAGCAGATACAGCAACCCGTGGGCAATATGCGCTGAAATTACCTCCCAGCGTTTATGGTTCGGTAACGGGCGGGGAGCACGGTTAAACAGACGCCAGAGCAGCCTTACAGCCATAACGCCAAACAGAAGAATTCCCACGCTTCGGTGTATGTCGGGCCCTTGCCGATACCATGGATCGTAATAGGATAAATCAACCATCCAGTACCCTAACGCGAAAAGCGCAACTATCGTCACGGCAGCCACCCAGTGCAACACTATTGCCGCCCAACCGTAGGCTACCTCAGAATTCTTCGCCGCCATTGAAATACCTGTCTCCTTTCAACTGTTCCGCTCCAGGCGGCCATAGTCCCCGCCGCCACCCACAATGAGCCTAGTTTAGAGGGCCGGGCGCCCCGCCAAAATCAAAATGTTTTGCTGAGTTACATCAGATTTTCTGACCAAGAGCAATCTTCTCTTGACAGTAACCACTTTGGTCGTATGCGGTTTTACGGATTGTTGAAAATTATAACAACTGTAGACTTTAACCATACTTTTAAACCGCCCCGTCACGGGGCCTCAGTGACCGAGAGGAAACGACATGGAACTTGAATTTGATGAGTCTGTGGTAGTACCCAGCAACAACTGATTCCTGACAAACCCGGCAAAAGCCGGGTTTTCTTTACCACACCACGAATGCCTGAAGGACACAAACGGTTTCGCCTTTTCTGCATTAAGTAGTGGTAATGCTTCTTTTTTTTTGGCAATCTTCAACATATTGCTGAGCTCACGCTGGCAGTTCAGACATCGGCGCCAGAATCCCGGCTCATCAGTTAACAGATCGGTAAGTGCTCTCACTACCAGAGCCTGCCGATGTCTTCGTTGAAGGTTCCAGTCCCGCTTATGTCGCACAACCCTCCCGATTCGCTGCCGACACCGGAGATCGACTCTCTCTCTCCCATGCTCAATCAGCAAGGGCCGGTCTGGACAGCAAACTTTCGCGGACTGAAACTTCGTACAGCGCTGCAACCCATTTACAGCATTTCCCACAAACGTACGGTCGGCTACGAAGCCCTCATCCGCGCATTTGACACCGATAACTCGGCCGTTCTACCCCTGCACCTGTTCGAGCTTCCGGTATCAGAGGCCGAAAACCTGTTGCTCGACCGACTCTGTCGGTATCTGCACATCCGCAATTACAGCGAGATCAAAGATCAGGTTAACTGGCTGTTTCTCAATGTCTCACCACGGGTCGTCACCTCCGGCTCCCAGGCCGACGCATTTTTTGGCAAACTGCTGAAAAAAACCGGGCTGCCACCCCACCGAATCGTGATGGAAATCGTAGAGCAACCAACCGACGATGCCGAGAGACTGCGGGACACCGTTGCTTACTACCGTAAGCTGGGCTGCCTGACCGCAATCGACGATTTCGGGGCCGGGCACTCCAACTTCGAACGCATCTGGAACCTGTCACCCGACATCGTAAAACTGGATCGCACACTTCTCACCCGAGCAACCGAAGACCGACGGGCCAGGCAGATACTGAATGGCATGGTGTCGCTGCTTCACCAGTCCGGTTGCCTGGTCCTGCTGGAAGGGGTAGAGACAAGGGAACAGGCCATGATTGCTATCGACGCCGGCGTGGACTTTGTTCAGGGATTCTATTTTCGCCGCCCTTGCCTGGAGCTGAGCGAACTTTCCCATTCCACCGAAAATCTTGAGAACCTGCTTGAGGAATACAAACACCGAAAGCGGGAGACCCACGACCCGACCCAACTGCTGATCAATCACTTCAGTGAAACTTTCAGAAGAACCATTGACCGCCTGCGGAGCGGACAATCCCTGGCCGACGCCTGCGGCGAACTGCTTGGGCATCCCGCCGTTTCCCGCTGTTACCTGGTCGACGAGCAAGGCATTCAGATAGAAGACACCCTGGTTTCAGACTCTGCCGCCCGCAACCTGGACCCACGCTTTCTTCCCCTGGAAAATACCAGCAGTGCCGACTGGTTCAGACAGCAGTACCTTCGAAAGGCACTGGCACAGCCGGGAAACATCCACGTAACGTCCCCTTATCTGTGCGTGACCGGCGCCTGTATGTGCATCACCTTATCGCTGGCGTTCAGGCACGCCAGCAAACTCCGGGTACTCTGCTGCGATACGCTGGCCAACTTCAATCACAGGCCGTAAACCACCGCAATAACCGCCACCGTAGACACCCCCACCAACAGATTCATGGGTAGCCCCACCTTCACGAAATCGG
The DNA here is from genome assembly GCF_000421165.1 of Marinobacter daepoensis DSM 16072. GTDB lineage: Bacteria > Pseudomonadota > Gammaproteobacteria > Pseudomonadales > Oleiphilaceae > Marinobacter > Marinobacter daepoensis. The sequence goes on along the minus strand of NZ_ATWI01000008.1, from coordinate 520,583 downwards.
AAAATCGGTAGCCCCCTGGCCCATAGACCATCATATTGGTCTGGTAACCCAGCGGGGTGGCAAAGCTTGCCGACGCAGCCATCATCACCGCAATAACAAACGGTTCGGCTGGAACCCCCATACGGGCCGTCATTGATAAGACAACAGGAATCACAAGGACAGCGGCGGCGTTATTAGTAATCACCTCGGTCAGAAATGACACCGTGCAGTACACCAGAAAGAGTGTGAACAACACGTCGCCGGCACTGAGCGATAAAATCACCTCGGCCATATACGCCGCCGCACCGGTTTTTTCGAGCGCAGCGCCAAGGGCAAACGAGGCGGCGATCGTCAGGATCACCGGTACATCCACAGACTTCTGTGCCTGGCCAACGGAACAGCAACCGGACAGTATCATCAGGGTTGCACCAAGAAGAGCCGCGTTCAGCATGCTCAGAATGCCGCAGGCCGCCATACCCACAAGCACCAGCAAGATGCCCCAGGACAACCAGGCACGGTCGTGTCTCGGCGTCTCTGTTTCAAGATCATTGATCAGGAGAAAATCCTTGTTGTAACGCTGACGACTGACAAAAGCCGGGCGCGCTTCCAGCAGCAGGACATCGCCCGGTTTAAGCCGGATGTTGCCAAGGTTGCCCGACACCCGCTCACCACCACGAGCAACGGCCAGCACCACTGCACCATAGCGGTCCCGAAAGCGGGCATCCCTGATAGTCAGCCCAAGCACATCGGATTGGGGCGACAGCGCCGCCTCAACCAGCCTCCGCTCAGCCCTGTCCTTGCTCAGGCTTGGCTCATCGTCATGAACCGAAGGTACGATGCCATTGATCCGCAACAGGTCAGAAATAGCCTGAGTGTCACCGGCAAACACCAACCGGTCTCCCCCGCGTAACCGTTCCTCTGAAGGCACCGCGGTTACCACACTGCCGTCACGCTCAATCTCAACCAGATACAGCCGCTCAAGCTCACGCAGTCCGGCCTCACCCACGGTTTTTCCTACCAGTGGCCCACCCAGCGAGACCGCCACCTCCAGCGTAAACTCTCGCATGGAACCAAACTTCTGTTGATCTTTGCGGTCTGGAAGAACACGGGGCATCAGCGCCAGCATGGCCATCAGGCCGATCACCGCAACCGGCAACCCCACCGCTGTGATGGAAAAAATAGAGAACCCGGGCTCACCGGTGAGCTGCTGATACTGGCCATTAACCACAAGGTTTGTACTGGTGCCAATCAGCGTAAGTGTTCCGCCCAGAATGGCGGAGTAACTTAACGGGATCATCAGCTTGGACGAGGAAACGCCGATTTTTCTGGACCAGGCATGCACCGCCGGAATCATAGTGGCGACAACCGGCGTGTTATTGAGAAAACCACTGAGCAGCGCAACCGGCAAGGCAATACGGGCCTGAGCAGAACGGACAGTTCTGGGGCTGCGAAGAAGGTGATTGACCAGCAGGTCTACGCCACCGGAATGATGAATACCCGCTGCCACCACAAACATGGCCACAACCGTGATCAGCCCGGTATTACTGAAACCCGCGAGCGCCTGATCCGGAGAGACAATCCCACTGGCACTGAGTACCACCAGCACCGCCATCATGACCAGGTGCGGCGCATAACGCCCCGAACTCATCAACAACAGCGCGGCCAGTGCCAGCCCCAGTGAAAACCATCCTTGCCAGTCCATAACTCGGTTTTTCCGATCTTAAAACTGGCAGGATAGCGGGCAAATTCAATTCAGAGAAAGAATAACTGTCGATTTTTATATTTCAAAAAAGAATATCAAACGGCAACGTCGGCCATGTTTCCGTAGGCCTCCAGCCAGGCGCGACGGTCCGATGCCCGCTTCTTGCCCAGCAACATGTCCATACACTCGTCGGTGTCATCACCCTCTTCCAGAGTAAGCATCACCAGGCGGCGCGTATCCGGTGCCATGGTGGTTTCGCGTAACTGCAGCGGGTTCATCTCGCCCAACCCTTTAAAACGAGTGACCTGAATCTTACCTTTGCGCTTTTCTGCGGCCAGGCGGTCAATGATTCCTTGTTTCTCGTGCTCGTCCAGGGCATAGAAGGTTTCCTTGCCCAGGTCCACCCGGTACAGCGGGGGCATGGCAACGAAAACATGCCCGGCAGCCACCAGCGGCCGGAAATGCTTAACGAACAAAGCACATAGAAGTGTGGCAATATGAAGCCCGTCGGAATCCGCATCCGCCAGGATACAGATCTTGTTGTATCGCAGACCCGCCAGGTCATCAGAGCTGGGGTCCACACCAATCGCAACCGCAATATCATGAACCTCCTGAGACGCCAGAATTTCTCCGGAATCGACTTCCCAGGTGTTTAGAATCTTGCCCCTGAGTGGCATCACCGCCTGAAACTCTCGGTCCCGAGCCTGCTTGGCAGAACCTCCGGCCGAATCCCCCTCCACCAGGAACAGTTCTGAGCGCGTGGTGTCAGCACCAGAACAATCCGCGAGCTTTCCAGGCAAAGCCGGGCCAGCGGTAACTTTCTTCCGAGCCACCTTTTTACTGGCCCGAAGCCTCCGCTGGGCGTTGCTGATGAACAGCTCTGCCAGTGCCTCGGCAATATCGGTGTGCTGGTTCAGCCACAGACTGAACGCATCCTTGACCACTCCGGATACAAAGGCAGCCGCCTCACGGGACGACAGTCTCTCCTTTGTCTGTCCCGAGAACTGGGGCTCCTGCATTTTGAACGACAGCACATAGGCCACACGTTCCCAGATGTCCTCCGGAGACAGTTTCACGCCCCGGGGCAACAGGTTGCGGAATTCACAGAATTCGCGCATGGCTTCAAGCAGACCGGTCCTCAGCCCGTTAACGTGAGTGCCCCCCTGAGCCGTCGGAATCAGGTTGACATAGCTTTCCATCACCGCGTCGCCACCTTCCGGCAGCCACTGAATGGCCCAGTCTACGGCTTCCTTGTTACCTGCAAAGCTTCCGGTAAACGGTTCCAGTGGAACGGCTTCAATATCAGCCAGAGCGGTCCTCAGATAATCGCGAAGGCCATCTTCATAGAACCATTCATCCTTCTCGCCCGTTTTCTCCTGAAGAAAAGTAACCATCAGCCCCGGGCACAGCACCGCTTTCGCTCTCAGATTGTGGCGCAGACGGCTGACTGAAAAGTTCGGGCTGTCAAAATACTTCGGATCGGGAGTGAACTTCAGGCGTGTCCCGGTGTTACGCTTGCCCACTGTATCAATAACCTGCAGCTCGGACGCCTTGTCGCCGTCAGCGAACGTCATCCGGTGCACCTGACCATCACGCTTAATGGTCACTTCAAGGTGGGTGGACAGGGCATTGACCACGGAAACCCCTACCCCATGCAAGCCACCGGAAAAATTGTAATTGCCCTGAGAGAACTTGCCACCCGCATGCAGACGGGAAAGAATCAACTCTACCCCCGGCAGGCCCTCTTCTTTGTGGAGGTCCACGGGCATGCCGCGACCATCGTCCTCAACACTCAGTGAATTGTCACCGTGGAGAACAACATCGATGCGTCGGGCGTGGCCAGCCAGTGCCTCGTCAACACTGTTATCAATGACTTCCTGAGCCAGGTGGTTGGGGCGCGATGTATCGGTATACATGCCCGGGCGCTTTCGCACCGGGTCCAGACCGCTCAGGACTTCAATGGCATCGGCGTTGTACTGTTGCTGGCTCATAGGAATGGCATGGCTCCGCAATTGATCGTTGCGCCATAGCTTAGGGATTCAGGCTGAAAGATCAACGGTTGTTTTGTGGCTGCGCCACGTGGTTTCAGTTTTCCAGGTTCCGGATCAGCTCCCGTTCAGCAACTCCCTGAACCCGTACCTGTTTCCAGCCCCGTTTCTCAACCGCCAGCACAACGCAGGGCGAGGTAATAACCTGGGTCACCATCATGTCCGGGCCCGGGGCACTCACCTGCATGACCAGGTCGAGCACCCGCTCCTGCTCATGCGCGCCTGTCAGCCCCACGCTGTAGCCTCCGGTTGGCTTCTGACCCAGAGTGACGATTACCAGGTCTTCCCGACTCAGATCGACGTTGCGCACAGCGTCTGTCGCCATATTCTGGCCACTGACATCCAGCATGGTTTCCCGTTCTTCGGAAGAACGGAGGTAAGCCACCCCGGGGCCGGTCAGGCCACAGTGAGCTGACTGGGTAATCTGTCGGATTTTAATGCTTTCCTCAGGCTGGGCCTCACCAGTCGCACTGCAGCCAGCCAGCCATGTAAGGGCAACCGCCCCCACCAAAGTCGTTACCAACGATGTTTTCATTGAATTGCTTTCGCTCCGTTGCTATTCCGTGCGCCACCGACGTCAACGTCCAGGAGCCTGTAGCCCTTGAAACCTGGCCTGGGAAGCGTCTCCGGGGTCGTCGTTGATATTGTCGGACGGGAAAAACCGGTGGTCATGCGAATATTCGAGAGGCTCGCTTCATCGGTAATCGTCACTATCTCCCTCAACCCGGCTACGGGGTATTCGGCACAGGCTTCTCCCGGCTGACAGATCAGGCCATCGCCGTCGTGATCGGACCCTGCCACCAGATAGTAGTCGCCCGGACGAACCTCACTCAATCTGTGGGGCTCCTCGCCATCATCAAATTCAAAGCGGAAAGCATACTCACCAGCTTCCGCCTCAACAACAACCTGGGACGCAGCCAGATAAAAGTCACGCTCATCGGGCTCCGTGTTAACCAACAACACGAAGTGCCGCCCTGCATCCCGTGCCTCCTGATCGCTGATCAGTTGCCCGATCGCCGGAACCGTCAGTGTGCTGGCCTTACCACCCACTTGATACGTCACACCAACCTGCCCACGGGCCACAGCCCCCTGTTCCAGCAGATCGTTACGCAGGGCCACCGTGAACGAATAGGGCCGTGTCGTCAGATTCTTGTCGGTCACCGACAGCCAGTCCGGCAACGCCGAAATGGCGATATCAGAAATTTCACCACTTCCAAATACATTCAACTCAACCCGCTGGGTATCCAGCCCTTCGCTACTCAGGGAAATCTGCGCTGGCGACGCAGACAGAATGGTCTGCGCAAAACTGTCCTGAGCGGCAGCTACAGCTTTAGCCGCATCAATCACGCCATACCCCAGCGTGTTGTTTCGCTCACCAACTCCCCCCGTGAGCGCACCATCTTCCAGAGCATTCAGGACGTAGGCGTGGTTGAGATCAGGCCTGACTCTTTTCATCAGAGCAAGCACTCCCGCAACATGAGGAGAGGCCATGGACGTCCCCTGAAGACCACGGTAGCCAGGCTGCGCTCCGCCAGACGTCAACTCACCGCTGGCACTCCACACCACATCCGAAGCACCATCCAGATTCCCGTCCCGGCTGGCGTCGCCTCCCGGTGCTGCGAGGTCAATCCAATTGCCAAAATTCGAATACCCGGCCAGGTTGCCCGCACCGTCCACCGCGCTTACAGCCAGAACTCGGGGCGACGCGGCGGGGTAGGACTTTACCGAGGTGGAAGCATTGCCCGCCGCAGCCACAAAAAGAACCCCCCGATCAACGCCCCTTTGCAGAGCGTTCTCCAGTTGGGTAAGTTCCGGCAATCCACCCAGGCTCATGTTCACCACATCGGCTTTTGCACCCTCGACCACCCAGTTGATGGCCTCAATCAGGTCGGATGCCTTGCCGGTACCACCCTCACCCAACACACGAACCGGTACGATGCCCGAACCGAAGGCAACGCCTCCAATGCCGTTGCCCTCGACAACGGCTCCGATGGTACCGGCCACGTGGGTGCCGTGAAACACGTCACCGCCTATGCTGTTACCCGGGTCTACAGGAAGCCCCCCGTCCACAAAATCGGCGCCCGCCTTCACATTGGCATGAAGGTCTGGGTGCCATAAGCCTGACCCCAACCGCAGGAGCCCGGTATCCAGTACCGCAACCCGTACCCCCACACCGCCATCTGGCACCAGTTGCCAGGCCGCTGGCCCATTGATCAGGCCATAATGCCACTGGCGAGGGTAAAACGGCTCATCAATGGGCGTCGCCTCGGTACGGAACAAATAATCCGGCTGCACCTGCGCAAGACCTGGCTGACCGCGAAGATCCCGAATCCAGCTTAGCGTCTCGTGCTTGCGCCCTCCACCTGGCGGGCTGGCCGCAGCCATCACAGGCCGGGTCAGCAACCAGCTGTCGCCTCCCAGGTGCCGGGACGTCATGCCCGCCCCTGCCGCAAAGGCTCTCGACTGCCCGCCTTCACTCTCCAGCGTGACAATCGCATGATTCTCGGCAAAGTCGTACTCAGGCCAGGTAAATGACAGGTTTCCAGAGGTAGCCGCGGCGGTTTTGGCCAGAATGTAGCGCGCCGGCGCACCGCTCGGATTACTGACGGTCACCGTATAATCCCTCGTCTCCGCCACCCCGGAGAGAACGACAGAGCCCCCCACCAGCGCCGTCCCGGCTTGCCCCGAGTCCAGTTGCAACTCCAGGCTCGCCCCTGCCAGACAACTCCCAAAGTTCTGCAGCATCAGCGTATCGCCGGGGGCCAGAGGGATGGTGTAGGTGTCCACCGGGTCTGCCGCGTAAAAAAGCTCCTGGCAACTTCTCTTGTCAGCGGGATACAGGCCATCCTCGCCACTGACATATCCCCCCAGGACAAAGCTCTCGGGCAAGCGCTGAACACCCGGCGCCGGCCTGGCGCCTTCGAGACCCAACCGGTCCATCGTATCCTGATCGACCCGGCTGTTTGCCTCAATATTAATGACCCCGGAAAGCGGGCTGGGCGGCGCGTCGGAAGACGACCCATCTGAACCGCCAGAACCACCACTGCAACCTGAAAGCAACATCATCCCTGGTATCAGGACAAGAGGAAGAATCGATAGTCTCACGGGTGCTCTCTTTGTCTTTCTTTGTCGTTTTTCCGATCTGTGTCCAGAGTATACGGCCAGACATCCCTGATCGACCTGTGCTGAGCAGAATCCACAGACATGTTACGAAAAAACCCGCGGGCCGGGGCCTCGCGGGTTCATTCATACTACTTGCCTTACAAGGCATAGAAAAGCATTGGAACAAACGCGACCAGCAGAAGCGTCGGTATCATCACCACCAATGGCAGCAGGAGCCGCTCATACCGGTGCCAGAACGAACCAGAGCGCTCAGCCGCCAGGACTTCGGTCTCCCCCACCACCTGCCGCGTCAACAGATGGTTCAGCGCAACCGGCGGACTGAGATAACCCAGCTCAAACGCTACAAGACAAACAATCCAGAAATGAAGGGGGTCGATCCCGATCTGCAAAGCTGGCTGGGCAATGGTGGCGGAAACAAGAATCACCGCTCCGAACGGGTCCATCACCATCCCGATCACCGTCAGCATGACCACGATGACCAGCATGGCCAGCCAGGGGCTGGTCAGGTCTTCAGGAAACAGCGCATGGACGATATCCGAACGTTCCAGAATCCCCCCCAGGCAGATCGAAAACCCGATCAATGCCAGTAGCGCCCCGATGTGTACCGCGGAATCACTGGCGGCCGCCGAACTTCTGGCGAAGAAGGCCCGGGTTCGGGTCTGCTCCACCTCAGGGGCGGTCCCGCCCGCATCCAGCATCACCAAAGCCAGCATCACCAGCGGTAATATCAGAGGCGCGCTGTATTCATTGAATTGCAACCCCAGAGCCAGCCAGATCACGACGATCACCAGGGCAGCCGTCAGGGCATAGGGGATCAGCGGACGCAACTCCAGAACGGCAGCCCGGAAGGCGCCGGGCGCCGGGCGGGGTTTCCAGTTGCCTTCGGTTTTGCAAACCACGAACGAAAACAGCGTGGCCGACATGATAAACACCCAGAACCCCCAGCCGTACATCTCGGTGGTGGTCACTTCCTTATTCAGGGCGGCGACCACGACAATCAACAGGCACGGGTTCAGCACAACTCCCAGACTTCCGGACATGGCCGTGGTGGCCAGAGACAACTGCCGGCCGGCCCCGGCGCGCCGGAGTTCGTCGTACACGACACCGCCCACCGCCAGAATAAAGATACCGGATGCCCCGGTGAAGGCGGTCGGGAAAGCCGTCGCAAAGATAATCACAGACGCCAGCATGGGCGCAGGCAAATTGAAAGGCTTAATAAGATTCAGCAGCAATTCCGGAACCCGCGTCTGCTTCAGCATCATCCCCACCAGCACATAAAGGCCAATGTTGATGAACATAGAGGACAGGTTGGACATCATGCCGAAATAGATTGCCAGCCCCGAGGCATAACCATCCACGAAGAAGAAATAGCTCATGGCAATCAGCCCCATGGTGCAGTACAACGGCACCACAAGCCCTGAAGAGAGCGCCAGCCCTCCCGCCTTCATCCGTTCAGGCACGTAAACGAACCGGAACGCGTTTATGATCATGAATAAGCCGAACACAAACGCCCAGGCATATTGCAGGACCAGAGTTCCATCCGCACCTGGCGACTGGGCCAACCGCCCGATGTAGGCGCTAAGGGACATCAGCATCAAACCGTTAACGATGAACTGACCACCCTGGCTCAGTCGCCACTCTGAACGGTTACGAGGCAACCTCAAAGCAATATGATCTGCATCCAGTGCCGCAATCGCTGCAGCCAGGGCGAACATCCCGATGAACAGAAACTTGGTCAGATCAATATTGTCGAGCAGGAAGTCAGCCAGCCCCTGCTCTACCGTCTTATACACACCCAGTGCCCAGGTGGCGTGTTTCTGATTTTCAGCAAACTGTAAGTGGCGCTGTTCACATAAGGCCAGGTTACCCTGCAACGATTGCCTGAGAGCCCGGGGGGCAGGCGGAGAACTGAACAGGTCATCCGGGTCAGGTTTGTAAGCCTGAACCCTTCGTTCGACTTCCTTGTCGATGTCCATGAACAGGTTGCAGGCAGGTTCGCTCGCATCCGGATTCAGCAAGTAGTAGTTTGGCCATACCTGCTCTCCCACCCACAACATCCGGGAATGCAGAGAGTTCCCCATTCCCAGAAGCAGAGTGGTCAGAAGCAACAGCAGCAGAATCACCCCGTGCAGTCGATGCACGGGGTACAGCGTTCTCACGCTTGTTGCAGTCATCGCGCGCCAGTTCATGCTCAGGCTCCCCGATTATTCCCGGTTATCCGCGGTACACTCCGAGGCTCCGGGATTGCTGGCGCACCGGATCTTGCTGAGCAGGCTGAGCATTTTCGGGTGATAGACTCCCGGCCCACCACTCATGCCATCCCGCATATCCAGTCGGTTCTGGCGGAACATTTCCTGATAGCCGACGATGTCCTTCTCCGGAATTCGGATCCACTGTTCATCGGGAATGGCCTTTTCCTGGGATTCAATCAGGTTCATCGCTTGCGGGTACATCCCCCAGGCAACCTCCCGGGCCTTCTGGGACTGATCATCATCAAGCACAGCATCCCGGGCAATGATCTGGATGGTCAGTTGCGCCAAGGGGTAATCCACAATGCCGCCCTTTTCACCAATCCCTTTGTATAGCTCCAGAGCCTCGTAGGCAAACGCCGGGGCGTAGGCGGTGTCGACCGACCCATTATTGAATTTTCCGGCGAAATTGGTGATGTCCGACGGAACCACCGTGGCTTTGACATAGTTCACCATGTGAATGGCGTCTTTCTGGTAATCCAGCGTGGCAATGCGTTTTCCGGCCAGCTCACCCGCCGTATCAATACTCCGGTCATTCACGAACAGATACCCCGCTCCTGCCGGCACAATGCCCAGGACTTCGTAATCACCGTCCTTCATAAGCGAAGCGGCTTTGGGCTGAGCGAGCGTTGCCAGAAGGGTTTTCAGGTCCTCGTAAGTCGGCAACGCACCAACGGCGCTCAGGCTGCCGGTAAACCGGTTAAATGGACGAATCCGAATATCGGTGGCGGCCACTGCATCACACTGGCCAGCATTAAAGTCACCGATGGCGACGCCTTCATCGGTATAGGGTTTGAGCTGAAAGTCCACTCCATGGCCTTTCATTTCCAGTGCGTAGTCCTTAACCAGATTGTAAACGTCACCGTTTGCACCGATAACATCAAAGACACACAGCGACACTGGCTGGGCCGAGACCAGCGGTGCGGCAAGAGTAAGGGACAAAGCTGCAAGGGTTTTGCGGATCATGACGACCTCCGGGTCATTCTTGTGATTGTGATCGGTAAAGCGGGAATCCGGAAAACCTGCTCAGAGCAGGCCTTCCAGATCCATGGTTTCCACATTTTCGGTGCTGCGCTCAGGGCTCATCTTTCCGAAAAAGGTTCTTGGCGTCCGATGGCCATAGTTGGCGCTCCAGTGCTTGTCTGAAGAAAACTGAACAACGCCACGAGCGACCTCATCGACCAACCGATAATCGTCCCAGACATCAATCCGGTCTTCAGCTTCGGCAAAGCCTTCAATCGCGTGCGCCAGCACGTCCGGACGCCCAAAGGTTTCAGCCGCCACCACTTGCACGGCATATGAGGCCCGTATGCCAGAGTCCACCGCCAGCTCCGTGCTGTTTTCAAGGACCTGCCAGGGATCTGGCGACAGTTCCGGCTTTGTGTCCGGCAACAGCAACCACACGAGAGCCCTTACGGCATTCGGTAAGCCACCCCACTTTTCATTGTCCACGCACTTGGCAGCGCGTTCTGCCTGAGGCGCGATATTACGGGGAACACCGGCCATCGCCCCAGAACTGGAGTCGTTAACAATGGCCTGCATACCGGTAAGCAACCCCAGCAGAAACGTCAGTTCGTCCTGGTCATTAAACAGAAAGGGGCATTCGATCGGTTCGGCAGCAGGGTCAAAATCGTAGGCAGCCATGGCTCGGGTAAACGCTTTATAACGCCGTGCCGCGGTACGGGCGTGCAATCGCTTAGCCACTTCCCGGGCATCCTTGGCGGCAGGCACATCACCACGGTAGTCCGCTCGAAGATAAGCAAGTTCAGCCTCCCATGCGCGGTATTCCATGCAATTGGCCGCCAGCAACATCAACAGAGACCCTGTTGAATCCGGCGCATCGGTGACACGCGAAAATGAATACACCAGAGGATCTGTGCCTTCACCGAGGGCACACGCCATGCCTGGATCCGACATCTGCATGACGTAAGGCGTAGCTTCAGATTCCGAGTAGCTGGAGAGCACCATTCCGGTGGTGGAATAAATGGGGTTAGCAGAACAACCTGCCAACAACACCGAACCGCCCAGTACTGCCCAGCGACAACCCGCCGACCATCGACGCGCGTGAGAGACTATTGAAGAGATCATAATCCGACCTGTCTGACTTTGTTTTTGTATGTAAGGGACCGCGAGTGATTGTTGTCACCATGGATTCTCGTCAATCCGCGTCCGACTCCGGATACCCGGAGCGGATAAAACGATAGGAAGGATGCGGTGATTATGATCAGGCAGAAATGGCTTGATTGCCGAAACCAGCATGCCGATCAGGCCAATGGCCTGGTATGAAAGTCAAAAATCAGGATTTTATTGATTTAAAACAAGGAGTTCATCGTCCGGACATTTCCGATACACAGGCACCAATTTATCCGATTAACATCACGCAAGCCCCAGCATGGCCATGACCTGATCCGTCAGACCATCCAGCGACAGCCCGCCACGCTCAGGGCGGTACCAGGTTACCGTCCAGCTCAGGGCGCCGGTGAGCATTCTCCGGGTGATGAAAGGGTCCGCCCCCAACTGACCCGCGTCCGCCAGCTGACGCAAGGCTGACAACCACAGGTCTTCATAAATGTCCCGCAGCTCCAGAACCTCCGCCCGGGAGCTTTCCGACAGGCTCCGCCACTCGTAAACCAGCACCGCCATGGCCTCACCCGTTTGGCCATTGATCGACTCAAGCTCCGTCCGGACCAACGCCCGCAGCTTTTCTTTTCCGTCAGCGAACTGATCCGCTGCGGCCTGCATCAGCGCTGTGTTCAGCCGGATAGTTTCAACCATCACCGCCTTCAGGATTTCTTCTTTGGTGCGGAAGTGATGGAACAGGCTGCCGGACTGGATACCAACAGCCGCCGCCAGGTCTCGCACGGTGGTGCGCTCATAACCTTTGTCACGGAACAGCCTCGCCGCCTCATTCAAGAGGCGACCGCGGGCACTGGCGGGGTCGGATACAAGTTGCTCGGCAATAAGGGACTGCAGAATCGGGTTCGGGTTCACAAGGGTCATCCGGTTGTCTTGCTGGGTCTTTTCATTCTACCGGAGAATTGCCTGTTTACAAACCAAGCGCTTGCTTGGTATCGTCATTTTATCGTTGGACACGCCGGCTGTCAGGCCGGCAACAATCGAAGGCCAATAACAATGTCACAGGACAACAAGACCATCCGTATCGGCTGCTCGGCCGCCTTCTGGGGCGACACAGAAACCGCAGCCGCGCAATTGGTGCACAAGGGAAACATTGACTATCTGGTGGCCGACTATCTGGCAGAGATCACCATGTCGATCATGGCTGGCCAGAAAATGAAAGACCCCAGCCAGGGCTATGCCAGGGATTTCGTGGAAACGGTCATGGCACCGCTACTGGGAGACATCAGACGCAAAGGCATTAAGGTGCTCGCCAATGCGGGAGGGGTAAACCCGGTGGCCTGCCGCGACGCGCTTCAGGCGCTGTGCGAAAAAACCGGGGTCGACCTGAAGATCGCCCTGGTTCTGGGCGATGATCTTCTGATGAAGAAAAAGAAACTGGCCGGGTCTGGAATCACAGAAATGACCACAGGCCAACCGTTCCCCGCCATGATGGTCAGTCTGAATGCGTACCTTGGGGCTGGTGGGCTCGTCGCCGCTCTGGCTCAGGGGGCCGACATCATCATTACCGGCCGGGTCGCCGACAGCGCACTGGTTCTGGCACCGCTGATTCATGAATTCGGCTGGGACTGGACCGACTACGACAAGCTCGCGCAGGGCAGCCTGGCCGGCCACCTGCTTGAATGCGGTGCCCAGTCCACTGGCGGTAACTTTACCGACTGGGAAGATGTGGCCGAAGGATACGCCAACATGGGATTTCCGATTGCCGAAGTGCAGGCTTCCGGTGACTTTGTCATCACCAAGCCTGAAGGCACTGGCGGCCTGGTCAGCCGGGGCACGGTCAGTGAACAATTGGTGTATGAGATCGGCGATCCCCGCGCCTACCTGTTGCCGGATGTCACCTGCGACTTCACTCAGGTAACGCTGGACGACACGGGGAATGACCGGGTGCGCGTAACAGGGGCCAGAGGGCTGGCACCCACCGATAGCTACAAAGTGTCGGGCACCTGGCCCGACGGCTTCAAATGCACCGTCACCTTCCTGCTGGCGGGCATTGGTGCCCCGGCCAAAGCCCGGAAAGTGGCCAATGCCATTCTGGCCAAAACTTCAGCGATGTTTGCAGAACGAGGGCTGCCGGACTATTCCGAAACCAGCATTGAACTGCTGGGCACAGAAACCACGTATGGCACTCATGGCCGGGGGCAGGCATGCCGGGAGGTGGTGGTTAAAATTGCCACCGCTCACCCGAAAAAGGAGGCCCTGGTGCTGTTTTCCCGGGAAATTGCCCAGGCCGCTACCGGAATGGCTCCCGGGTTGACCGGCATTGTCGGGGGGCGGCCCACCGTATGGCCCAAAATCCGCTTGTTCTCCTGCCTGGTTCCCAAAGACGAGATCTCTGTTTCGGTGGATGTCGCGGATCAGGCCTCCGAAATCCCGGTAGCCACTGATGGCGGCTTTGATCCCGGCTCACTATCACCTGAGCCGGAGTCACGTGTCGAGCTGACAACCGATACTACGGTGCCGCTGATCAGGCTGGCGTGGGCCCGCTCCGGGGACAAAGGAGATCACAGCAACATCGGGGTTATTGCCCGGAAACCAGAGTTCCTGCCATATATCGAAGCAGCTTTGACAGCGCAGTCCGTGAGTAAGTGGATGGCCCATACGCTGAACCCGGAGTCCGGAAAAGTAACGCGCTGGTCGATGCCCGGGCTCCATGCCTTCAACTTTTTATTGGAACACAGCCTTGGTGGTGGGGGTGTGGCTTCGCTTCGGATTGATCCTCAGGGAAAGGCCTTTGCACAGCAACTGCTGGAGTTTCCTGTGCCCGTGCCTTCGACTCTGGTGCTGCAATGAGTCTTGTTATAGCTGCGATGAATCAATCACTGCAGGCGCCCCAAACCATTTCGCGGATTCGACGCATTTTAATAGGGAATTCTTTATGAGTTATCAGTCTGTTCTCCGGCCCGGATTGTTTGACGGTCAGGTCGTTATTGTCACCGGCGGCGGCTCCGGCATTGGCCGTTGTACCGCCCACGAGCTGGCGGCCCTGGGGGCCCGGGTTGCACTGGTTGGCCGCAAGCAGGAAAAAATCGACGCGGTTAAGGCCGAGATTGAAGAAGATGGCGGCCTGGCCAGCGCCCATGCCTGTGATATCCGTGAGGAGGAATCCGTCAAGGCAACGGTGAAGGCCATTATCGAAACTCACGGCGGCCTGAACGGGGTCGTCAACAACGCCGGAGGGCAATTTGCCTCACCACTGACGGGCATCAATCAGAAAGGCTGGGAGACCGTAGTCCGGACGAATCTGACCGGTGGTTTTCTGATGGCTCGGGAAGCTTACACCCAGGCCTTGAGCAAAAAGGGTGGTGCCATTGTGAATATCGTTGCCGACATGTGGGGCGGCATGCCGGGTATGGGGCACTCGGGGGCGGCCCGGGCCGGCATGGTGAACTTTACTCAAACGGCCGCTGTTGAATGGGCGCCTTCAGGCGTCCGGGTAAATGCCGTGGCACCGGGATGGATTGCGTCCAGCGGAATGGACAACTACCCCGCTCACATGAAGTCGTGGATTCGCAGTCTGGCGGATGCGGTTCCCATCAAACGAATGGGAACGGAGTCTGAGGTCAGTTCGGCGATCTGTTTTCTGCTTAGCCCAGGTGCCGCGTTTATCAGTGGCGATTGCCTTCGTATTGATGGCGCAGCGTCCCAGGGAGGGCGTATCTGGCCAATGCCCAAAGCCAGCAACAACCAACCTTACAACGGTTTTCACCGGGCAGTAACACCGAAAGTATTGAGCGACGACTGAGGATTTCCCATGCAGGTACTGGAAACAACAATAAGCCCCCAGTCCGACGAATTCCGGGCCAACGTCGAGGCGATGGAAGCTCATATCAAGGCCTTCAGGGATGTGGAGCAAAAGGTCCTGGACCTGGCGGAATCGGCCCGAGAGAAGTTCACGAAACGGGGCAAGCTGCTGCCCAGAGATCGCATCAACCGATTGCTGGACCGGGGCAGCGAATTCCTTGAACTGTGTTCCCTGGCCGGTTACAAGATGCACGATGACAAAGACGGTTCTATGGCAGGGGGCGGCATTATTGCCGGCATCGGTTGCGTCTCGGGCATACGTTGCTTGGTGGTCGCGAGCAACAGCGCCATTAAAGGCGGAACCATTACACCTGCGGGGCTCGACAAAACCCTGCGCCTGCAGCAGATCGCCATGGAGAACAAACTGCCCGTGGTGTCCCTGTCGGAGTCCGGTGGCGCCAACCTGAACTATGCCACGGATATTTTCGTGCTTGGAGCCCGTGGCTTCGCCAATCAGGCCCGAATGTCGGCAGCAGGTATCCCTCAGGTAACGGTGGTACACGGCAATGCGACCGCCGGTGGCGCCTATCAGCCGGGTTTGTCTGATTACGTTATCACTGTCAGGGAACAGGCCAAGATGTTCCTGGCCGGCCCACCCTTGCTGAAAGCGGCTACCGGTGAAATCGCCTCGGACGAGGAACTTGGCGGTGCCGAAATGCACGCCACCGTCGCGGGTACCGCCGAGTACCTTGCCGAAGACGACGCCGACGGAATCCGGCAGGCACGTGAAATTCTTGGCGCCCTGCCCTGGAACGAGAACCTCCCGCTTCGTCAGGAACCAACCTGGGAAGAGCCCCTGTATGATGCCGGCGAATTGCTGGGGCTGATCCCTTCCGACCCAAAGAAGCCCTATGACGTCCGGGAAATCCTTGCGCGCATCGCCGACGGCTCCCGGTTTCTGGATTTCAAAAACGATTACGACGACCAGACCGTGTGCGGCACCATCCGTATTCAGGGTCGCGCCGTTGGCATCATTGGCAACAACGGCCCGATCACCCCCGCTGGCTCCACCAAAGCCGCACAGTTTATCCAGCTGTGCGATCAGGCAGGCACTCCGCTTCTGTTCCTCCACAACACCACCGGTTTCATGGTCGGTACCCATTCGGAGCAGAACGGCATCATCAAACACGGCTCCAAGATGATTCAGGCTGTGGCCAATTGCCGGGTTCCCAAGATTGCCATGGTCATTGGTGGTTCTTACGGGGCCGGCAACTATGCCATGTGCGGTCGGGGGCTGGACCCAAGGTTTATCTTCGCATGGCCAAACAGCAAAACCGCCGTCATGGGCCCTGCACAGGCAGGCAAAGTCATGCGCATTGTGGCCGAAGAAAAGCAACGAAAAAACGGCCTTGAGCCCGACGAAAAAACCCTGGCTTTCCTGGAACAGGCCACCGCCAAGAAGCTGGAAGACGGTTCCACCGCACTTTATGGCACCGCCCGACTCTGGGACGACGGCCTGATTGACCCACGGGATACCCGAACGGTTCTGGCCCTGGTGCTATCGCTCTGTCGCGATTCCGAACAACGAAAGCTCCACTCTAATTCTTACGGTGTAGCCCGATTCTGACTTCCAAGGAGAACAACAATGAACTTCACCACTGAACACGAAGCCCTCAGAAAAACCGTCCGTGATTTCGTAGAGAAAGAAATAAACCCCTACTGCGATGAGTGGGAAAACGCCGGCGAATTCCCAATCCACGAGCTGTTTAAAAAAATGGGGAATCTTGGCCTCCTGGGCATTCAAAAACCCGAGGAATACGGTGGAATGGGCCTGGACTACAGCTACAACCTGGTTGCTGCGGAAGAGCTGGGCATGGCGAAATGCGGCGGTGTTCCCCTGGCCGTGGGCGTGCAGACGGATATGTGTACCCCGGCGATCGCCCGTTTTGGCTCAGACGAACTGAAACGGGACTTCCTGGCCCCCGCGATTGCCGGTGACATGGTGGGTTGTATTGGCGTTAGTGAAGTGGGTGCCGGTTCCGACGTGGCAGGAATGAAAACCTCCGCGAAAAAGGACGGTGATGATTACGTCATTAACGGCGCCAAAATGTGGATCACCAATTCACCAAAAGCAGACTTCATGTGTCTTTTGGCCAACACCAGCGATGATAAGCCCCATAAAAACAAATCGTTGATTGTGGTACCAATGAGTTCGCCGGGCATTTCGTTCAGCCCTCACCTGAACAAGCTGGGCATGCGCTCCTCGGAGACAGCACAGGTCTTCCTGGATGATGTCCACGTCCCACAGCGCAACCGGATTGGCGCCGAAGGCACAGGCTTCATGATGCAGATGCTTCAGTTCCAGGAGGAGCGCATGTGGGGGGCAGCCAATGTCATCAAGGCACTAGAAAACTGCGTGACTCAGACCATCGAATATTGCCGCGAGCGGAAAACCTTCGGGCAACCGCTGATCGACAACCAGTACATCCATTTCCGCCTTGCTGAACTGCAGACTGAGATCGAAGCGCTGCGGGCACTGACCTACCAGGCCTGCGAGCTTCACGTTCAGGGTAAGGATGCGACCAGACTGGCCTCGATGGCCAAGCTGAAGGCGGGGCGCCTGGGCCGTGAGGTGACGGATACCTGTCTGCAGTACTGGGGCGGTAACGGCTACATGTGGGAGAACCCCCTGGCCCGCGCCTACCGCGATGTACGGCTAGTCTCTATTGGCGGCGGTGCCGACGAAATCATGCTTGGCATCATCTGCAAGCTGATGGGCACTTTGCCTGGCAAGAAACGAGACTGAGTTTTTAGTTTGACGGAAGGCCATGAGGCGGGATTCCCCGCCTCACAGTCCCAAACGTTTTACGTGGAGCCTTGTATGGCATACCAACTACCACAATGCGAAACCCTGATTCTTGAAAAACAGGGCCCCACCCTGTTCATCACAATCAACCGCCCCGACGTCCGCAACGCCATGAGCCTGCAGATGGTGGCCGAACTGTCCGCCATCTTCGGCGAGATCGAAAACGACGCCAGCATCCGCGCCGCCGTTATCCGCGGTGCAGGAGGGCACTTCTGTGCCGGCGGTGACATTAAAGACATGGCCGGCGCCCGGGGCCAGAAAGCCGGCGAAGGCCGCAACGACCCGTTCTATAAACTCAACCGCGCCTTCGGCCAGATGATTCAGCAAGTTAACGAATCCTCCAAAGTCATCATCGCCATCACCGAAGGTGCCGTCATGGGCGGCGGCTTCGGCCTGGCTTGCGTCTCAGACCTGGCCATCGCCGGCCCGACTGCCAAATTCGGTATGCCGGAAACCACCCTCGGCGTCATCCCGGCCCAGATTGCCCCATTCGTTGTAGAACGCATCGGCCTGACCCAGGCCCGTCGATTGGCGCTGCTAGGTTTGAGAATCGATGCAACGGAAGCCTGCACACTCGGCATCGTTCACCAGGTTGCGGAATCCGAAACACAGCTGAGCGAGATGCTGAACCAGGCACTGGAACGGGTTCGCCTGTGCGCCCCCGATGCCACGGCTGAGACCAAAGCCCTGCTGCACCGAGTGGGCCACGAAGCCATGGCCGGTTTGCTGGATGACGCCGCCGAGCAATTCGCCGCGGCCATCCGGGGACCAGAAGGCATGGAAGGCACCATGGCGTTCATGCAAAAGCGTGAGCCAAAGTGGGCCGAGAGCTAACGATTATAAAAATTTAAACAAGCCACTCAACAATCATTGGGCAGGCAAACACCCAAGGTCGCGGGAGCGCCTCTGGCGGGATAAGCCTCCGGAAAATTTCGAAGGCCATGGATGGCCTGAGA
Organism: Marinobacter daepoensis DSM 16072; assembly: GCF_000421165.1. GTDB lineage: Bacteria > Pseudomonadota > Gammaproteobacteria > Pseudomonadales > Oleiphilaceae > Marinobacter > Marinobacter daepoensis. Next base: position 501,780 of record NZ_ATWI01000008.1, on the reverse strand, counting down.
GAAGCGCACAGGGATGTGCTTGTAGCGGTTTTCCGGAGGCTTATCCCGCCAGTGGTGCGGACGAACACCAACCTCGGGCGGTCCAGTAACAAGGCAGATAACGCGTATGCTAAAAAAACTACTCATCGCTAACCGAGGCGAAATCGCCGTCAGGGTGATCCAGACAGCCAAGGCGCTGGGCTACCGAACCGTCGCCGTCTACTCCGAAGCCGACGCCAACGCCCTACATGTTGACCAAGCCGACGAAGCCGTCTGCATTGGTCCGGCACAGGTTGCGGCTTCCTACCTGAATGCAGACGCCATCCTTGAGGCCGCAAAGAAAACCGGCGCCGACTGCATACACCCCGGCTACGGTTTCCTCTCGGAGAACGCTGGCTTCGCCAAAGCCGTCAAACAAGCCGGCCTCACCTTCGTAGGTCCTCCGGAAGCGGCCATCGAACTGATGGGCAGCAAACGTCGCTCCAAAATCGCCATGCAGGAAGCCGGTGTGCCCGTCGTTCCCGGGTTCGAAGGCAATAATGCCAGCGATGACGAACTCATCAACGCCGCCAAAGACATCGGTTACCCACTCATGCTCAAAGCCTCGGCCGGGGGCGGAGGCCGCGGGATGCGATTGGTGGATAACAACGAAGAACTCGCCGCCAGCATTCAACGCGCCCGGTCCGAAGCCCGCCAGGCCTTCGGCGACGACGAACTGATCATGGAAAAAGCCGTTCTCGAGCCTCGACACGTGGAAATTCAAGTATTCGCAGATCGACATGGCAACGCTGTGTATCTGGGGGAGCGGGATTGCTCGATTCAACGCCGGCACCAGAAAGTGGTTGAGGAAGCTCCATCGCCCTTTGTCACGCCGGAACTGCGCAACGCCATGGGCGAAGCTGCCGTAAAGGCCGCCCTGGCCTGTCACTACGAGGGTGCGGGAACGGTTGAATTCCTGGTGGACCAGCACCGTAATTTCTATTTCCTTGAAATGAATACCCGTTTGCAGGTTGAACACCCGGTCACTGAACTGATCACCGGCCAGGATCTGGTCGCCTGGCAACTCAGGGTGGCGGAGGGCCAACCCTTACCCCTCACTCAAAACCAGATTTCCCTGAGCGGCCACGCTATTGAGGTCCGCCTTTACGCCGAAGACCCGGCGAACGGATTTACCCCACAAACCGGCACCCTGCACAACTTCACCCCGGCAGAAGGCTACGGGATTCGGTTCGACACCGGTGTGCGTTCCGGTGATGTGGTAAGCCCCCACTACGACCCCATGCTGGCGAAGATCATCGCCTGGGGAGAAACCCGGAACGAAGCACGCCGACGTTTGGTGCGAGCCCTGGAAGACACCACCATCTTTGGTGTAACGACCAACCGCCACTTCCTGAGTCGTATCATTGCCGATGAGACCTTCGGTGCCGGTGAAGCCACCACGGCCTTCCTGCAGCAGGCCTTCAGAGACGATCCGTCACTCACTCCACAAACGCTTTCGATCCGGGAGCTGGCGATCAGCGCCGGCGCTCTGAGCCTGAGCCACTCAGGCCAGCCCGGCTGGAGCAATGCGCCATCAACGGCCCTGCCCATCAGGCTAGAAACCCCGGATGGAACACGGGAATTGCTGGTAAGCCACCATGGTCCATCCCTGACGGTGATCCACGATGAAGAGCGTTACGAGCTGACACTTCAGAACCCGCACCCCAACCAACTGTGCATAATCGACAATGGGGTTCGTCATCGGTGCCAATACTACCGCAACGGCGATTCCCTATATTTGCAGGCGTTCGGCCATTCCTGGTGGGTACGGGACATGACTCACCAGCCCGCCAAAAGCGCTCAGGGGGCCGGCAGCGGCAAACTCCAGGCGGGCATGGACGGCGCGATTGTGGATGTGCTCGTCGCGGAAGGCGATGAGGTCGAACAGGGCCAGACACTGGTAATCCTTGAAGCCATGAAGATGGAACACCCGGTGAAGGCTGACCGCAGCGGCATCGTTGGACAAGTGCTCGCCAATCAGGGCGATCAGGTAAAACGTGGTCAATTACTGATAAGCATCCAATCCAAAGAGGAAACCGTCGCATGAGCCAACTTCAACAACGAACCGTTTTTATTACCGGAGGCAGCCGGGGGATTGGCAGAGCCATTGCCCTTGCCTGCGCACGGGCAGGCGCCAATGTGGTGATTGCCGCCAAATCCGATAGCCCGCACCCGAAATTGCCCGGCACCATCCACACGGTTGCTGAAGAAATCCGCAACGCCGGTGGCCAGGCCTTGCCTCTGGTGCTGGACGTTCGGGACGAGAACCTGGTCCGTCAAAGAATTGATGAGGCAGCCAATTACTTTGGTGGGATCGACGCTCTGGTGAACAACGCCGGGGCAATCAAGCTTACGGGCGTGGAGAACCTTAAAGCCAGCCGGTACGACCTGATGCATCAGGTCAACGCCCGGGCGGTCTTTGCGTGCAGTCAGGCAGCCCTGCCATGGCTGCGGGAATCGGGAGCCGGGCACATCCTCAGCCTGTCCCCGCCCCTGAATCTGAACCCCCGGTGGTTTGCTCAATATGGCCCCTATACCACCACGAAATACGCGATGACCATGCTGAGCATGGGGATGGCAGAGGAGTTCCGGCGCTATGGCATCTCAGTAAATTGCCTGTGGCCCAGAACGCTGATTTCCACATCGGCCATCGAGTTCGAGGCTGGCGGCCCTCAGCTTATGGCACAGGGACGCAAGCCAGAGATCATGGCAGACGCGGCGGTCAGCATCCTTTCTCGCCCCACAGGAGAACTGTCCGGACAGGCGCTGATCGACGAAGACGTACTCCGCCAGGATGGTGTGGAGAACTTCGATCACTACCGGTACGCCGCCGGAGACAAGCCACTTTTGCCAGACCTGTTTCTGGATTAACCACAGGGCTCATGCTGTCGCTCTGTGGACACAGACAATAAAGACAACGACGACTGAAACGGACACAACATGAGCCAACATACTGTTACCGCACGCGATATCGTTCGTAGCCTGCCAAACGTTCTGAAAAAGTTTCCCTCGGTTGCCAGGGGGCTTTACTACTACCGCCTGAAAGATGACAAGAAGGAGCTGACGCTGGGGAAGCTGGTCGAGCGCAATGCCGACAAATACCCCTCGCGCCCAGCCATTCTCTTCGACGACCGAACCATTACCTGGGCGGAACTGGATGCCTGGAGCAACCGGATCGCCCATTACCTGAAAGACCAGGGCCTTGTGAAAGGCGATGCCATCGCCGTACTGCTGGAGAACCGCCCTGAGCTGCTTGCAACGGTGGTTGGCGCCGCCAAGGCTGGCGTTGCCTGCGCCATGCTCAACACCTCCCAGAAAGGCAAAATTCTGGCTCACAGCATCAACCTGATCGAACCCCGCTTACTGGTGGTGGGTGCCGAACTGGTTGATCATGCGGATTCAGTGCAGGGGGAAGTCCGGCTCCGGCACACGCAACCCCTGCTCTATTTTCACGATGGCAACACGCTGAATACCTTTGGCGATGCCCCGGCTGGCTATGTCAATCTCGCGCTTGAGGTCAGTCGCCGTCCTTCAACCCGGCCTCTGCTGAGCAATCCAGCCACCATGGGGGACACCGCCGTCTACCTGTATACCTCAGGCACCACCGGGCTACCCAAAGCCGCGCCCGGTTCCCACCGGAAATTTGTGCGGGCCTACGGCGGCTTTGGCATGCTGTCGCTGGCGATGGAGCCTGACGACGTACTCTACTGCACGCTGCCACTCTACCATGGCACCGCGCTGCTGGTGTGCTGGGGCTCAGTACTGGCGGGCGGCTCAGCCATTGCTCTGCGCCGGAAGTTCTCCGCCAGCGCCTTCTGGGATGATGTCCGGCGCTACAACGCCACCACCTTCGGCTACGTCGGAGAACTATGTCGTTACCTGCTGAACCAGCCACCCAGCCAACAGGATCGCAACCATGCCCTGACCAAGATGATCGGCAACGGCCTACGCCCCTCCATCTGGAAAGAGTTCAAGGAACGATTCGGCATCGAGAAAGTGGCGGAACTGTACGCTTCGTCTGAAGGCAATATAGGGTTCAGTAACTTTTTCAACATGGACAACACCGTGGGTTTTTCAACGGCGCCCTACAAACTGGTGAAGTACCACGAGGGCACCCGGGATCCGATCCGTGATGACAGCGGCCGCATGAAAGAGGTAGAGAAAGGACAGCCCGGCTTGCTGATCGGAGAGATCAACAAAAAATGGGCATTCGAGGGCTATACCCAGAAAGACGCCACAGAAAAATCCATCCTTCGTAATGCCTTTAAGCAAGGGGATGCCTGGTTCAATACCGGCGACGTTCTGAGAGAGATCGGGTGCCGCCACCTTCAGTTCGTGGATCGCATGGGCGACACTTTCCGCTGGAAGGGAGAAAACGTCTCGACCACCGAGGTGGAGAACATCATCGACGGCTCCGGACTGGTGGAGGAAGCCATTGTGTATGGGGTCGAGATTCCCGGAACCAATGGCAAAGCGGGGATGGTCACTCTGGTGGCCCAGTCTAACGGCTCGACCTTTGATATCGAAAAGCTGTTCGGGTATCTGCAGAAAAACCTGCCAGCCTATGCAATACCGGTGTTTGTCCGGGTGACCAATGCCATTGAGAAGACCGGGACGTTCAAGTACCGGAAAGTGGATATCCAGAAGCTGGGCTATTCGCTGGAGCGTCCGGAGGATGATCTCTACGCCTGGCTACCCGGTACGCCCGGTTATACGCCGCTAACACCGGAGTTGGTCTCGGATATTGATTCGGGGGGTGTTCGGTTTTGACCCCACCCCCAGCGCGGCCCCACAGCTAAACATCAATCACCAACCTGCAAAACGACTTTGCCGGTGGCCCGCCGCCCGGTCAGTGCCCCAAGCGCAGCCGCATATTCCTCGAACGGGAACACCTCGCTGACCTTGGGGTCGATCTTGCCGTCGGCGTACATCTGCAGCAACTCCATCATGTTCTGAGCGCTGGTCTGCGGCTCGCGCTGAGTGAAACTGCCCCAGAACACTCCAACAACCGAACAGCCTTTCAGCAACGTCAGGTTGGCCGGAATCTTCGGAATATTCCCTGCGGCAAAGCCGATCACCAAGTGACGGCCGTTCCAGCCCATGGTTCGCAACGCCTGCTCAGTGTAGTCACCACCGACCGGATCGTAGATCACATCAACGCCTTTACCCTTGGTCAGTTTTTTCACCGCGTCTTTCAACGATTCCTCGCTGTAATTGATCAACTCATCGGCGCCCGCTTCTCTGGCCACCGCCAGTTTCTCTGCGGAACTGGCAGCGGCGATCACAGTCGCCCCCATCGCTTTGCCCAGCTCCACCGCCGCCAGACCCACGCCGCCACTGGCGCCCAGCACCAACAAGGTTTCGCCTGGCTGCAGGTTAGCGCGCTGTTTGAGCGCATAGTAAGAGGTACCGTAAACCATCATAAACGCCGCCGCTTTCTCATCCGGCAGGCTATCCGGGACGGGCAACAGGTTCGATTCCGGCGCAACAACTTCTTCAGCAAAGGCACCCCAGCCCGTCATAGCCGCCACGCGATCTCCGGGCTTGAAGCGCGTCACTTTGTCACCCACCTCAATCACCTCGCCAGCCAACTCGCCACCCGGAGAAAACGGCATGGGCGGCTGAAACTGGTATTTACCCTGAATGATCAGCGTGTCCGGAAAGTTCAGGCCAGCCGCCCTTACCCGGATTTTCACCCCACTGCCTTTTACTTCCGGGCTCGCGACGTCTTCAATAACCAGGTTCTCGGCCGAACCGTATTCCTTGCACAAAATGGCTTTCATGATTGCTCCTGGCACACCCCTGACGGGGTCACAGTAAAACGCTTTTGATGTTGTAATTGACCCGGATCAAGCTAAACCCACTCTGGCAACGAAGCAAATCACCTGTGCTTATCCCTGGTAATAAGCCCTACTGATCCGGCCCGGACTTCCTGGTCACAAGACCCGCCTTGAATCTAGAGTCATGCTTCGGTTTATCGTGATCGTGTACATGCTTGCCGTCCGCTTCGACATCCGGCTGCACCGAGACCAGATCCTCCACTGAACTCAGAATCATCCCTTGGCGTAGGCTCCCCGAGCCGGTAACATTGCCGTTTTTTCACCCAACTCACGTTTTCCTCGCGCAAACAGACTTTCAAATTCCTAACCCAGGCATCCTGAGAGGCAGCCACCGTCATGCTTGAACGACTGTTCCAACTCCAGGCCCACGGCACTACCGTTCGAAAAGAAGTAGTTGCGGGCATTACCACGTTCCTGACCATGGCTTACGTCATTGTGGTCAACCCGGACATTCTGTCATCCACCGGCATGGACTTTGGCGCGGTATTCGTCGCCACCTGTCTGGCTGCTGCCATCGGCACGCTGATCATGGGCTTGTGGGCAAACTACCCGATTGCGCTTGCCCCCGGCATGGGTCTCAACGCCTTCTTTTCCTTCACCGTCGTCGGAAGCATGGGCTACAGCTGGCAAGTGGCACTGGGAGCGGTCTTTCTCTCAGGCTTTCTGTTTTTTCTGCTCAGTATTTTCAGAGTGAGGGAGTGGATCATCAATTCGATCCCGATGTCACTTCGGTTTGGCATCTCAGCCGGCATTGGCTTTTTCCTGGCACTGATTGCCCTCAAAAATGCCGGGATCGTTGCTGGTCACCCGGAAACACTGGTCACCCTTGGCAACATCAAAGCGCCAGAAGCCCTGCTGTTCTTTTCCGGCTTTGTTCTCATCTGCGCCCTGTCGTTCCGGCAGATTACTGGTTCCGTGATGATCGGCATTATTGCCGTTACCGTTGCCGCGATGATGCTGGGCATGGTTGAGTACAAAGGCATCGTATCGGCACCACCCAGCATTGCCCCCACCTTCATGCAACTGGATCTTGCAGGGGCTTTGAACGTCGGCATGATCAGCGTGGTTTTTGCTTTCCTGTTCGTGGATCTGTTTGACACCTCAGGGACTCTCGTTGGCGCAGCCCAGAAAGGCGGCCTGCTAGACAAAGATGGCAAACTTCCGCGCCTGGGACGGGCTCTGATGTCAGACTCCGTTGCCACCATGTCCGGCGCAGCGCTGGGCACCTCCACCACCACCAGCTACGTGGAGTCAACGGCAGGGATTACCGCCGGAGGTCGCACTGGCCTCACTGCAGTAGTGGTTGCCCTGCTGTTCCTCGCCTGCCTGCTGTTTGCCCCGATTGCCAGTGTCATCCCGCCGTACGCCACGGCACCCGCCCTGCTTTATGTCGCCTGCCTGATGGCCAGCGGCCTCAAGCTCGTTGACTGGGACGACATCACCGACATCGCGCCCGCTATCGTAACGGCTCTGATGATGCCCCTGACCTTTTCCATTGCACATGGCATCGCGCTGGGCTTCATTACCTATGTTGCGGTCAAAGCCCTGGCCGGAAAGTGGTCCGACCTGAACTGGAGTGTGACCATCATTGCCGTTGTCTTCGTTCTTAAATTCATGTTCCTGGAGGCGGCATAAGCCGTCTCCACACGAGTGAGCTATGGACTATTTCTCTAAAAGTATCAAAGAAGCCATCCGGACTGTGCCGGATTGGCCCAAGCCCGGCGTTTCATTCCGGGACATCACCACGGTCCTTCAGGACAAAACCGCGTTCAGGAAGCTGATCGACGCCTTTGTTCACCGTTATCACAGCCACCACATTGACGCGGTGGCTGCGGTTGATGCCCGGGGGTTCATCATTGGTTCGGCACTCGCCTACGAGCTGAACGCCTCTCTGGTGCTGGTACGTAAAAAGGGCAAACTTCCGTTCGACACCCTGGTAGAAGACTATCAGCTTGAATACGGAACCGCGTCTGTGGAACTGCACAAAGATGCCTTCAAGCCCGGCGACAAAGTGGTTCTGGTAGATGATCTGATTGCTACGGGCGGCACCATGCTGGCAGCGTCCCGCCTGATTCGCCGCATAGGCGCAGAAATTGTGGAAGTCGCCGCCATGATCGATCTGCCAGACCTGGGTGGTTCACACAAGCTGCAGGAAGAGGGCCTGCAGGTTTATACTGTCTGCTCATTCGACGGAGACTGAGCGGAGGCACCATCATGGGCGATTATCAGCATCACTGGAAAGATGGCACACCAGTGCATCTTCCCCTTGGCAAAATCGTTTGTGTCGGGCGCAACTACGCCGAACACGCCCGGGAACTCAACAACCCGGTACCTGACGAACCGCTGCTGTTTATTAAACCCGCCACAGCAGCGGTACATATCACCCGCCCGCTGAACTGTCCGAAAGATCTGGGCGCGGTGCACTTCGAAACGGAACTGGCCGTCCTCATTGGCCGACCACTGACCCACGCCTCCGCCAGCGAAGTGGAAAACGCCATACTGGGCTACGGCCTGGCTCTTGATCTCACGCTCCGCGATGTACAGAGTCAGCTCAAACAGAAGGGGCATCCGTGGGAGCGCGCGAAAGCGTTCGACGGCTCCTGTCCACTGTCGCCCTTCGTCGCCGCCGACAAACTAACCAAAGGCAACCTGCACTTCACTCTCGACATCGACGGCCAGCGCCAGCAAACCGGAGAAACCCGCGACATGCTGAACCCGGTTGTTCCCCTCATTGCCCACATGAGCACTCAGTTCACCCTCTTGCCCGGCGATGTCGTCCTCACTGGCACCCCCAAAGGCGTTGGTCCGTTGAGTACAGGCCAAACCCTGTCACTTGAACTGGAAGATGTGTTATTTGTGGAAACCACCGTGGTCTGAACGCCAGGCCAATACGGATGGTCAGGCGACCTCCAAAACTTCCAGGAACACAGGCATCATCATGGCCAGGAAACCAGTTACCTCACGCACCGGGCGCTTTTTCAAACTCGCGGGCATGACCGCTTCTGTGGCAGGCCAGTACGCCGGCCAGAAAGCCCGGCGCATGTTCCGCACGGAAAATGACGAAGGCGCCCAAAGCGAGAGTTACACACGGATGGCCGGGCAGATAGCCGATACATTGGGTGAGCTCAAAGGTGCCGTGATGAAGGTGGGGCAGATAGCGTCCCAGACTCAGGACTTTCTGCCCAAAGAGTTCTCGGATGCGCTGGAGAAGCTCCAGAAAGAAGCACCCCCCATGCCCTTTGAGGTCATTCTGGAGCAGGTGGAGAACGAACTGGGCAAACCGGTCGGCGAGTTATTTGAATACCTTCAGGAAACACCTTACGCCTCCGCCTCCATCGGACAGGTTCACCGCGCCCGACTGCACGACGGCACAGATGTTATCGTGAAAGTGCAGTACCCCGGCGTGGACGAATCCTGCGACTCCGATCTGAAACAGCTACGTCTCGCCCTGAAACTTGGCGGTCTTCTGAAAATGCCCAAGGAAACCGTTGATCAACTGTTCGGCGAAATCCGGGTGCGCCTGAAGGAAGAGCTGGACTACGAAAACGAAGCCCGCAACCTGGCGCTCTTCCGGGATTTTCACCAAGATCAGCCCTGGGTCATGATTCCGGAGGTTATTGCCAGCCACAGCACCCGGAAAGTGCTGACTCTGGGACTGTTGGAAGGCGACCACGTCAGTAAGGTGAACCCGGAGCGATACAGTCAGGAGACTCTCAATCTCATTGGTCATCGCATTTTCACGATCATGGCTGACCAACTGTTCCGATTCCAGTGCATCCATGGCGACCCCCATGCCGGTAACTTCGCTTACCGACCCGACGGCACCATCGTCATGTACGACTTTGGCTGCGTAAAGAAGCTGAAACCCGAGATCGTGGAGGCCTACCGAAAGGCCCTGATTGCGGCGCTGGAAGAGGACTACCAGGCCCTTGATCAATATCTGATCGACCTGGGTGCCCGGGTGGACAACCAGCCGGCGGTCGATGAAGCCTATTACGCCATGTGGCGGGACATTCTGATCATCCCGTTCCTGAACGACGAGCCTTATGATTTTGCAGAAGCCGACATCCACAAACATGTGGCTTCAAAAACCAGCACGGTGTTCAAATACCTGGATTACTTCAAACCGCCGGTAGAAAGCATTTTCATAGACCGCATGATTGCCGGTCACTATTGGATGCTGAAACGGCTGGGGGTTCAGGCCGCTTTCCGCGGTGAGCTGGAGAAGTATCTCCGTAACTGAAGTTTGAGGCGCAGCCCTGAAAGCGCGCCCACCTCAACGTCAGGAAAGGCGAGCCACCCATTCGCGCACCCCTTCCGAGGCGCCTTTTCGAATTACCCGCGCCCGGGAGACAGACGCTGGCTCTCCCGGATCAATCACGGTGATTGGCACATCAATATCAACCTCGTAGACCAGGCCTGCCGCTGGATACACCTGCAAAGAGGTGCCAACAATCAACAACTGGTCAGCACTGCGCACGACCTCCGCGGCCGTTTCCAGCATCGGCACTTCTTCTCCAAACCAGACAATATCAGGACGAAGCTGCTCACCCCGATCACACGTGTCTCCGGGGTTGATATCGTTGTATCCGATATCGTAAACCAGATCCGGATACACCGAGCTCCGGGCCTTGGTGAGTTCACCATGCAGATGCAACACGCGGCTGGACCCGCCTCGCTCATGCAGGTCATCCACATTCTGAGTAACCACCGTGACCTGATAACGCCCCTCAAGCTCTGCCAGCAAACGGTGCGCCGGGTTCGGTTGAACGTCCTGAAGCTGTCGCCGGCGCTCATTATAGAAACGCAACACCAGATCCCGGTTGCGTTCAAATGCCTCTGGCGTGGCAACGTCATACACGCTGTGCTGCTCCCATAGCCCCCCGTTATCCCGGAAGGTTGAGAGGCCGCTTTCGGCGCTGATCCCAGCGCCGGTCAGAACAACAATATGCTGCTGCATCAGTCGAAGATCTTACCCGGGTTCATGATGTTATTCGGATCAAACACCTGCTTGATGCCCCTCAGATAGACAATCTCCGCATCACTGCGAGTGTATTGCAGGTAGGCCTTCTTGGTCATGCCCACACCGTGTTCCGCAGAGACGCTGCCCTGGTATCGCTCGACAATTTCGAACACCCAGCGGTTTACCTGCTGGCATTTCTCAAAGAAATCTTCTTTCGCCATCGCCTCAGGCTTAAGAATGTTCAAGTGCAGGTTGCCATCGCCAATGTGGCCAAACCAGATGATCTCGAAGTCCGGGTAATGCTCGGTGACGACACTGTCGATTTCCTGCAGGAAGCCCGGCACTCTGGACACGACCACTGAGATATCATTCTTGTAGGGAATACGAGGCGCTATGGATTCAGAGATTCGCTCACGCAGCTGCCACAGGTTGTTCGCCTGGGTTTCGCTCTGACTGATCACGCCATCCAGCACCCAGCCTTCCTCCACACACTGCTCGAACAGCGCCATGGCATCATCCATCACCTGATCGGAGACTGCCTCGAACTCCAGCAGGGCATAGTAAGGCGCCTCGGTTTCAAACGGCGCCTGAACCTGGCCGTGTGCCAGCACATGCCCCATGGCCTGATGTGAGAAAAACTCATAGGCTGTCAGGTCCAGCTTTTTCTGGAACGCCTGCAGCACATCCATCGTGTTGGTCAGGTCACCCAGCCCCAGCACCAGTACGGTCAGATCATCCGGCTTCCGGGTCAGCTTCATGGTGGCTTCGGTGATGAAGCCCAATGTCCCCTCTGCACCGATAAACAGGTGACGCAGATCATACCCGGTGTTGTTCTTGGCCAGGTCCTTGTTCAGATCCAGAACATCGCCTTTGCCAGTCACGACTTTCAGGCCCGCAACCCAATCGCGGCTCATTCCCCAACGAATGACTTTGATACCCCCGGCATTGGTGGAGAGGTTCCCACCAAGCTGACTCGATCCCGCCGACGCGAAATCAACCGGGTAGTACAGATCGTTTTCTTCCGCAAAGGTCTGTAGCTGCTCGGTGATGACACCCGCCTGGCAACGTACCGTTCGGTCACTGGCATTGAAATCCAGGATCTGATTCATGTTGTCAAAAGCCACAACAACTTCACCATTGGCGGCCACCGCCCCAGCGCTCAGGCCAGTCCGCCCACCCGAAGGCACCAGCGCAACCTGATTCTCATTGGCAAACTTCACCAGTGCCTGCACCTGCTCCGTCGTTTTCGGAAGCACAATCGCCAACGGCTTGGGCGGATAAATTTTGGTCCAGTCCTTGCCATAGTTGTCCAGGTCCGCCGGATCAGTCAGGACCTTGCCCGGATTCTCAGGCGTGGCAACCAGTTCTTTGAGGGAAGCTATGATCTGTTCAGAACTCATGGATGCGTCAGTCTCTTCAAGGTTGGGCCGGAACCTGCCGAAAAATCACTCACAAAGAATTGATTCAGGCAAACCGGCGCGCTGTGAAAGTCTTCGTTTATGGTATCATACCGCCCCTGTTCTGTGAGCCGGGCCGACGAACCCTGGCTGCAGGTCATTTCACGTGACGAAAGGTTCGGAAGCAAGCCCATGTCAAATACGTCTCTCGAAAAGAGCAAAATCCGGATCCTGCTGCTGGAAGGCGTGCATCAATCTGCCATTGATACCCTGAATGCTGCGGGCTACACCAATATCGAGTATCTGACCCATTCGCTGGGAGAAGAAGAGCTGATCGAGAAGATTGCCGATGCGCACTTCGTTGGTATCCGCTCCCGCACCCAGCTGACCGAGAAAGTATTTGAAGCCGCCAGGAAACTGGTCGCTGTGGGCTGCTTCTGTATCGGCACCAATCAGGTCGACCTCCAGGCTGCGACCCGAAAGGGTGTTGCGGTTTTCAATGCACCGTTTTCCAACACCCGCTCGGTCGCCGAGCTTGTGCTGGCACAGGCTATTCTGTTGCTGCGCGGTGTCCCTGAGAAAAACGCCAAGGCCCATCGCGGCGAGTGGCTGAAGTCGGCCAAGAACAGCTATGAAATCCGCGGCAAGAAACTGGGGATCATTGGCTACGGCAACATCGGTACACAGTTCAGCGTGCTGGCGGAAAGCCTCGGCATGGATGTCTACTTCTACGACGTGGTCTCCAAACTCCCCATCGGTAACGCGACCCAGGTGGGCACCCTGCAGGAACTGCTGAATATCGCTGACGTGGTTTCCCTGCATGTACCGGAGACACCGGCCACTAAATACATGTTCAAGGCCGAGCAGTTCGCTCAGATGAAGCCAGGCTCTGTTCTGATGAACGCCTCTCGGGGCACCGTCGTGGATATTGAGGCCCTGGCAGATGTACTGAGTTCCGGCAAGCTTCTGGGCGCAGCGATCGACGTCTTCCCGGTGGAACCGAAATCCAACGACGAGGAATTCGTGTCTCCCCTGCGCGAGTTCGACAACTGCATTCTGACGCCACACGTGGGCGGTTCGACCATCGAAGCCCAGGAAAATATCGGCCGTGAAGTTGCCGAAAAGCTGGCCATGTACAGCGACAACGGCACCTCGGTCTCTTCCGTCAACTTCCCGGAAGTGGCATTGCCATCACACCCGAACCAGCACCGTCTGCTGCACATTCACGAGAACGTGCCGGGCGTGATGTCCGAAATCAACCAAGTGTTCTCAGAGAATGGCATCAACATCTGCGGCCAGTACCTGCAAACCAAGGAAGATATTGGCTACGTGGTTATCGATGTCGACAAGGCGTATGGTGAGCTGGCGCTGGAGAAACTGCGCCAGGTAAAAGGCACCATCCGTTGCCGTGTGCTGTTCTGATCACCTGCTGATCACCAGAACCGGAGTTTCCCGCCAGGGAGCTCCGGTTTTTTTATGCCTTTTCGGGCCACAACACGCCACCACCCACAAAAAAGCCCCGGTTTTGCCGGGGCTTTTTTCCAACTGGGCCAGTTTACTGCATCGGCACCAGAGTCAGCTCCACACGACGGTTCTGCTCACGTCCTGACGCAGTGTCGTTAGAGGCAACCGGATAACGTTCACCGTATCCTGTCGCACGGGTGCGACGGGGCTCAATGCCCTGATTGAGCAGGAAATCACGGACAGATGAGGCCCGACGCTCACTCAACAGCTGGTTATAGCTATCTGCACCGGTACTGTCGGTATGGCCCTCAATCTGAATGATGGTCTTATCGAACTCTTTCAGGACCAGCGATACCGATTCCAGCGTTCCTGTAAATCCGGAACGAATGCTCGACTGGTTGGTGTCGAAGGTGATGTTGCCAGGCATGATCAGGTCGATCTGATCACCGTTACGAACCACCCGCACCCCGGTACCCTCAAGCTTATGACGCAACTGGGCTTCCTGGCGGTCCATGTAGTAACCAATACCACCACCAACAGCGGCACCACCGGCAGCGCCAATCAGTGCTCCCTTGCCACGGTCACTGCTGCTGGAGGTCGCTGCACCAATCGCAGCACCACCAATCGCGCCAATGATACTGCCCTTGGTGGCGCTCGAGGTTTTTTCTTCACCGGTGTATGGGTCATACGTCATACAGCCACTGAGGCCAACAGTTGCTACCGCAAAGGCAAGAATTGTCTTTTTCACTGTTTTCTCCCATCCCTTTCATGGTTCATATCTGGAGTTTGCGGGCTCCATGACCGCGCGCATTACTCCAGAAACGTGTCGATGATGGCGTTGAACACCGTCGCCTGCAAATCCTGAGCTTCGTTCACAAGATGATGACGACCATCGGGTATTCTGCGTTCCTTAACTGAGGAAAATTTATTTCTGATAATCCTCAGATTGTGTTGCCAGTCCACGGTCAGGTCCTTTTCGCCCTGGACCACAGTCACCGGGAAATTCACAGGCCGCGCGGACTCAATATGCGGCACCCACTGGCGCAATGCCGTGACCCAGTCCACATGCACCGCCCGAGCCTGCAACGGATCGTGCTCCCGCAAGAACTGGAGAAACCGCGTATTGCCACTGTTTGCTCCAAAAGCCCGCCTCCAGCGGGTCAGAAACGGCTTGACCAGGCTATGCAGGACCTTCGCCCCCAGCCACCCCATGGGCCGCACCAACGGCGCCAGCAAAACCACCTTCCTGAAGGCTGATGTTTCCTGACTATGGTGGTTTGACAGCAGGTAGTCGATCAGTATCGCTCCACCGGTACTCTGCCCCACCGCGTACCATGGCCCACGGACTTTGTTACTGACCCGGGCCATCACTTCCGACAGAACAGCCTGGTACTCCAGAAAACTACCAATCGCTGCTGGCGTGCCGCTCGACAAACCATGACCCGGCTGATCATAAGCCAGAACATCAAAGCCGGCGCCCAGACAGCGGTCGATCAACTGGGTGTACAAGCCAACATGATCAAAATAACCGTGCAGGATAAAGATGGTCCCTTTTGACCTGTCTCCTTCCGGCAGACGGAAATAGTGCACCATGACTTCGTGCTGATCGGCTTTAATATACCCCTGATGGTACGCCACCTGTGGGTGCTCAACCCAGAGATCAAGGCCGTAAAACCGGCAATAGGCTTCCATTTCAGCACTGAGATCCCGGCTGGAGGAAGGATCAAACGGCTCCAGACGGTCCAGCAACGAATGCCTGTCCCAGTTGGGTATTTCTATGGTATCTGTTTTCCAGTACACGTAGAGTTAAACGCCTGTCATGAATCTATAAATGCCAGTCATCCTAACGCATTAACGAAGGAGAACACAGATGTTCCAGCCGCTTCTTGAAGCCGGGTTAAGAGGGACCATGAAACACTTCGTGAAGCCGGTTCTGTCTAAAACCTTCCCCCTGGCAGTCCAGCGACGGTATACCCGGGAAGCCTACCGTACCTCGTACCCGCCCCGGAACGTCGCCTTTCGACGGGATGATCTGGGCGGCGTTCCGGTGCTGAGGGTCTCCCCCTCCACCCCGGCAAAAGGCACCGTGATCTACTTCCATGGAGGTGGCTACGTCATGGGCAGCCCCGACACCCATCGAGGCCTTGCCGGTTATCTGGCCAGCCTGTCTGGCTGTGAGATCGTGCTCCCCGATTATCGTCTGGCGCCCGAACACCCTTACCCTGCTGCTACGGACGACGCCGAAGCTGTCTACCTGACGTTACTCAATCAGGGCCTGAAGCCAAACACCATCGCTCTGGCGGGAGACTCCGCTGGTGGAGGCCTGTCTGTAGCACTGGCCATGAGGTTACGGGACCATGGACACCCTCTGCCATCCTCAATCACCTGCTTTTCGCCCTGGACGGACCTCACCGAGCAAGCGCTCTACTCTCCGGATTGTGAACCCGTGCTGCACGCGGCCTGGACCTGCAAGGCGGCAAGCATGTATGCCGCCGACACCCCATTAACTCACCCACTTATTTCACCGGTGTATGGCGACCTGAGCGATCTTCCCCCGCTGCTGATTCAGGTTGGCAGCCAGGAAATCCTGTTGAACGATGCCCAACGACTGGCAGACGCGGCCAAGCGCGATCACGTCAAGACCACTCTGGAGATCTACAACAACCTCTGGCATGTTTTTCAGATCCACGCGCCCCAGCTTGACCGCGCCAGAGAAGCCCTGGCCTTTGCCGGAGAGCACATCAACCAGCATCTTGAAGGCTGACCAGCCCGGCCACCAAGGCTTCTTTACGAGCCTTAGGCCAGCGCTTTATCTGCCATTCCAGCCGGGATGCCCTGCGCCGGTCTCCTGCCGGTGCAGAGAATGCCAGCGTTAGCGGGCCCTTCCCCCAAAGGCTTCGGGCCCCCTTTGGCGCACCAGCCTGATGCTCAGAAAAACGCCGTTCCACATCTGTGGTAATGCCGGTATAGAGGCTGCCAGAAGCCGTACGCACCAGATACAGTGACCAGTGATCAGCCATGATTCAGCACCGCCTCCCGATCCCGGACTTTTTTCTGCTGTAACCACAGTCCGGCTATGATCAACCCCAACCCAACGTAGGTTGAGTTCAGGATCACTTCCCCCAGAATGAAATAGATAAACACCAGAGACAGAAAAGGGGAAATAAAGATCAGGTTACTGACTTTCGAGGTATTCTCTGCTTTTTTCATGGCTTTGGACCAGAGTACAAACGCTATCCCCATTTCAAACACCCCGACATACACCGCCGCCGCCAGGCTTCCGCCGAGGGGCAAAGCCAAGCCAGCGGTTTGCCAACAAACCAGAACAATGACGGGAAACCCGAACAGAAAGTTCAAAAACAGACCCACCACCGGATCCCGGGTGTCCCGGGTGGCAATAATCCAGTACGACGCCCATACCAGCGTACTGCCCAGAGCCAGAGAGACGCCAAGGGGATCGGAAAAAGACATGGAGGTGACCTCGCCTCGCGTTGCGATAACCACGACCCCCGCATAACAAACCAACCCGGCCAGCACATCAATCCGCCGCAACGTCTGGCCCAGAAAAGGCACTGAAAGGTAAGCCAGTACCAACGCCCAGGTATAATTCAACGGCTGGGCTTCCTGAGCGGGTAACCGGTCAAAGGCACCAAACAGCAGAAAGTAATACAGGCAGGGGTTGATCAGCCCCATCACCATCGACTGCAGGTACTGTGCCCGACGGAGCCGGAATACCTCGGCGATCCGCCCCTGAACCGTCAGGATAATCGCCATGACGATAATGGAGGCACTGCAGGCCACCAACAACATCTGAACCGGCGCAAGGTCGGCCAGTGCCAGTTTGAACGCTGTCGCCACGGTAGACCATAAGAGGACCGTGGCCAGGCCGTACATCATGGCCTGTTTCTGATCAGTCATGTCCCTGCTCCATCTCTGACTCAAGCCAGCGGTACAAGGTTCTCCGGTTGATTCCAAGAATCTGCGCCGCCCGCCGTTTATTCCCCTGTACCGCTAACATCACCTGACGCACGTAATCCTGCTGAAGAGCCTCCAGCGTTGGCCATTCCGACAGATGACCCGGGGGCGTTTCAGACACCGACACCGAGGCACTGCTCTGCCGCTTGCGAATTCGCTCTGGCAGATGCTCGGGCTGGATCGTATCACTGTCACAGAAGGTGACCGCACGCTCAATAGCACTGGACAATTCCCTGACATTTCCAGGAAAAGGATAGTCTCCGAGAATCCGAACCGTGACATCACTGAAGCGCAGGTACCCCCGCTCATGACGGCGCGCCACTTTATTGAGGAAATGCATGGCAAGCAGCTCAACATCCTCTCCCCGATCTCTCAGGGGCGGCACCGTCAACGACAGGGTTTCCAGACGATAGTACAGATCCTCCCGGAAGCGCCCTTGTTCCACCGCCGCCAGCAGATCAACGTGAGTAGCCGCCAGCACCCTGACATCCACACGTTCTTCATGAGCGGCACCAACAGGTTTGATGCAGCCTTCCTGAAGCACCCTCAGCAACTTGGCCTGCAACGACAGCGGCATTTCACCAATTTCGTCCAGCAAGAGCGTACCGCCATGAGCTTCAGCAAAAAGCCCTCGACGAGCCTGCCGTGCACCGGTAAACGCGCCCGCTTCATGACCAAAGAACTCGCTTTCCATAAGGTCGGCCGGTATGCCAGCGCAGTTTATCGCCAAAAAGGTTGTTTCAGAACGGTCGCTCTGTTGGTGAATCGCCCTGGCCACCAACTCCTTCCCTGTCCCACTCTCTCCGTTGATCAGTACCGTCGCCTGGCTGCGCGCAACCTGACGTATCTCGGCCCTTAGCCGCTCCATCACCGCACTGCCCCCGATCAGCCCCATGACCGGATCGCCACTTTGCCGGGCCTGGTATTCGGCCAGTTGCCGATTGAGATCCGCCTGAACCAGCAGCCGCTTGATCTTCAACCGCAGGTGATCCGTTGACAGGGGCTTGGTCAGAAAATCATCAGCCCCTGCCTTTAATGCCTCCACAGCCTGGTCGACGGTTCCAAACGCGGTAATGACAATGAACGGAACCCCGGGGTACTCCGCTTGCTGGAACGACAGCACCTGCAAGCCATCACCGTCGGGTAAACGCAGGTCCGAGACAATCAGATCTGGCCGGCCCTGGGCCATCCGCGCCTGAGCCTCGGCTACCGAACCAACCCGGAACACCTTGTAGCCATCCATTTCCAGCTCTTCCACCAACAACTGCCCAAGGCTGGCGTCGTCTTCAATCAACAGTATTGTCGTGGACTCCATGGTCATTGAGGCAACTCCCTGGGAAAATGCAACGTCACCCGGCACCCGCCCAGCGCGCTTTCTGAAACGTCAACACGGCCCTCATGTTCTTTCATCACGCTGTTCACCACGGCCAGGCCAAGCCCGGTACCCTCACCCGCCGGCCGGGTACTGTAAAACGGCTCAAAGATGCGTGCTCGTTGATCCTCCGGAATTCCGGGGCCATCGTCATCCACCACAAAAACCCAGGCGCCACCAGCATCCCGGGCCGAGAGCTCTACCCGGCCTGCCGCAGACTGGCAGGCATTGCGGACCACGTTCAGACAAGCCAGCCCTACTCGCAAGGGCTCTGCCCGGGTCGGCATCGCAGAGCGCCACTCACGGGTCACCAAGTCAACGCCCCGGCATCGCTCATCGTCCCGGGTCCGCACCAGAACATCTTCGAGAATCTCACCCAGATCAACCAGACGTCGAGACTCTGGAACGTGCCGGAAACAATCCAGCAACTGCTGGATAATCATGGTCATACGGCTGACCTGATGTTCAATGTCTTTCAGATGGCGCTCCAGCTCCGGAGCCAACCCTGCTCTTGACAGGATTCGGGCACGCCCCTGAATCACATTCAAGGGCGCGCCCAGCTCATGAGCAACACCACCAGCAACCCGGCCGATCATGGCCACCTTTTCCTGATATTCGAGCTGCTCAGCCAGCGCACGCTCCCGGGCAACACGCGTGTCGATCTCGGCCTCTGCGTCCATCATCCGCTCCCCCATGGCACGAATGCCTTGCTGAATCTGCCGGATTTCCTGGGGGCCTTCCCTGGCCGCATCCAGGCGCCACTGCCCCGGCGCCAGCTCTGCCATGCCCTCCAGAAGCCGGTTAACATGCCGCCCCACGGTCCGGTAATGCCCCAACACGACCACCAGAATGATCGTAACCGCCAGCATTGACCAGATCCCCACGGCCCACCATCGACTGGAAGCCAGCAGATCGTGAAAGTCACTCCGGCTGCGCGTTACCTGAAGCAATCCCTGAATCCGACCATCTTCAGCCAGCAGCGGGGTAAACTGCGAGAACACCGATTCCCCATCAACCCGGCGAAATGCCCCGCCAAGCTCTCCGCTGGCAATCGCCTTTTCAGCACTGGCACTGTTGGTTACATCGGAATCCGCCACACCGAGGCTGGCAACCCGGTTTCCACCAGCATCAAACACCGATGCTCCGGAAATCCGACCGATCTGAAAAATGGACTTCAGAGATTCATCCAGATCCAGCTCATTGCCTTCTGCCAGTGCCTTGCTGACCGGACCACTGACCGCCCTGGCCACCAACTCCAGATCTTCTTGCAGCCGACTGTTCAGCGCTTGCTCCACCGTTCCAAGACCGATGTAAATTGCCACACCGCTGAAAAGCAGCAGCGGCACCACAATGCTTAGCACCAGCGTTAACTGAAGTGACCGAAACAACGCTCGGATACGCTTTCCAACGACTGTCATCACCAAAGCCCTGCAGAAATGTCACAGCCTTTCTGCCACATGTGGCATTTTGCCACAACCCGGGTTACGAGCCTTTAACCCAAGGAAAAACTTAAGACATTGATAAAAAAGTAAAAATTAAATTTTTAGAGACTGGCACGCAACTTGATTAGTTCTGATCGTCATTCACGAAACGGTGCGACCAGACTAGAACGGTCCACCAGCAAACGAGGAGTTAGTCTATGAACAAGCTACTGGTTTCCATCACTGCCTCTCTTGCCCTGCTGGCCTCTGCTCCAATCGTGGCGCAGCAATCACCTGCCCCGGCCGGAGAAAGCTCTGGTTACAGCAACCCGGCCGCAGCCGGCACCCAGAATACCGATTACAGCGATGCCGAACTCAAGCAGTTTATTGAGGCCCAGACGGGAGTCATGGAAGTGCGTGAACAGTACATCGAAAAGATTGAATCCGCCGACTCACAACAGGAGGCTCAGGAGCTGCAAATGAAGGCCAATGACGAAATGGTCACGGCCATCGAAGAAGTGGGCATCGATATCCCGACATACAACGCCATAGCAACAGCCTACAGCAGCGAACCCAAAGTCCGTAACCGCGTTGACGCTCTGATGTAAGCCCGGGTAACCCGGTTCGTCGTCCTGGCCCCGCATGCGCGGGGCTTTTTTATGCCTGCCGGAGGTCCGAGCGTAACAAGAGGACGCCTTATGCGCCCAGATAAGGATTGGATACCATCCTGACCCCTTCCTCGCCGCAGATCTCCGACGCACTTGCCGTCAACTCTGAAATGAACCGGCTTTGCTCTCGGGGGGCCAGCGGATAGGCTTTCAGGCGATAACGCATGCCAGCCTCCAAAGCTGATACCGTAACCACCACAGGCTGATACGTTTTGGTTAATGGACAGGTAAATACCGCATCCCGGAACAGGCCCAGCATTCGATCCACGTTGTGGTTGGGCTCAAGGAAAACTTCCGCCACACACATCAGGTTATCAGTACCATCATTGCCATTGGCCAGCAGCGTATTCCACAGCAGACTATGAGGTATGACAATCACTGTGTCATCCAACGTTACTATTTCCGCGGCCCGGGTACCGATAGCCCGAACTTCACCGTACCGACCATTCACCTCAATCCAGTCGCCGGGACGATAAGGCATCTCATACAGCGTCACGATACCCGCAATCAGGCTGTTGGCGTAATCTTTAAAGGCGAAGCCCAGCGCCAGCGCCAGGGCGCCAAAGACTGCGACCATATTTTCGAAAGAAGGCTCCACCAGAATCGGAATCACAACAATGATGGTCAACACAATGACCAGAAGCCGGACCAGAGGCACTGACGCCAACAGGTACAATCTCGGCTTACCCGACAACTTTGCCGCCAGCACCGGTAACAGTTTCTGAACCAGAAGAATCACTAGTGACGCTGCAATAATCACCGCCAGCGCCTCAAGCAGCGCCTGGGACGTGATCGAGGACAGTGCGTCTTTTATACCGAAATCACCCATTCCCTTGCTCCTAGAAACCGTCCACCGGATATCCTTTGGATTGCAGATAGCGCCGCACGCCAGGGTATGCGAGCGGCGACACCTGATACACACCATCCTCCCCGACAACCACAACGTCTGCCCGCTGCAATCTGGCCAGAGCCACCCGCAAGGCCTGCCCGGACAACCCTGCGGCAAGGGCCAGTTGTCCGGCCGTCAAACCATTGTGAAGCAGCAAAGCATGGATAATATGCCCGGACTGGCTTGTTGAACTCTGGGGCACCGCAGGCAGGCTCAACTGATCCAAAGGCGCCACCCAGCATTGGCGCCCGACTGGCACCGGGGTTCCGTCATCTTTTTTGTCCGCATCTTCCTCCGGGCGAGCACGAAGTGTGCGGCGCCATATCGCCAGAGCAACACCCGGATTGCCGCGGGACAACGTGGCAAGATCTCTGGCAAACTCGCTGTATTTTCGATCCCCCTCCTCGCCGGAAGGCGCAGGCAACACATACGAACCATCCCTTGTCATTCTGGCCACCAGCTTGCCAGCCGGGGGATCGCCAGCCAGGTGTTCCAGCCACAAACTCAGACGATCAGCGGTCAGCGGCCCCGGCGTCAAAGGCGCGAGATAGAGGTCGGGCAGAAACTGGCCCCAGAAATGCCAGCACCAGCTTGAACATCCGACGATACCCTCACCCACCTGATCCATGGCAACACGAGCCAGAAGCTCCCGCACCAACCCCAATCCCAACCGGTGGCGAATCCAGAAGTCGGCCAGTTCCGGAATGACCCAGCCCGCCTCCCCCAGCTGGTCGTCCCACCAGGCAACGATCTCGCTTTCGGTCATCAGCAGATTCTCCGGAGGGACAATCACCCGCTTCCCGGAACAGCGCAGAGCTTCAGCCACCCCAGAATACGGTGGGGCAACCAGAACACGGCATCGACGACTCTGGCCGCCGTTCTTATCCAACGACTCAAGCTGGCTCACTAACTCGCGCCCGAAAACCTTTCCGTCCGGTACAGGGGCATAACGGCTCAACTGATATTCAGACAACGCAGGCAAATCATCAAGACTTTTGAATGCCTGATCATCAGGATGGATGCCGGCTTTCAGTTGGTCCAGAATATCCCGAAGCGCGCTGCGAAGAGTCCGGCGGACAGAGGTTTCAGGAACTCGCCACTGGTCCAGCGGAATCAGCCCGCCGGGCAGGCAGGGGTGCCTGTTTTGAGTGTGTTCAGTCACAGATGTGCTCCAGACCTATTCAGGAACCAGCCAGTCCAGAGTCGCAGACAGTCCAAGGCGCTCAGGGCCCTCAAGATCCGCCATCATGGACTGAAAACGGTCATCAAATCCCCAGGGCGGATTGACCACCAGCATCCCTGAACCAACCATTCCCCGTTCCGGCGCCTGGTTTAGCCTGACTTCACTTCGCAGGATCTTGCGCACCGCGCCAGGGTTGGCCAAGGCATCGATCAACCGCTGTTCCAGACCACTGGTTAGCAAGGGATACCAAATAAGATAGACGCCGTGGCGACACTTTTTCCAGGCGCTTAACAACGTTTGGGCAACAGCCTCATAGTCGGTTTTGATCTCGTAGGACGGATCGATCAACGTCAACAAGCGAGGCTGGGCCGGCGGCAGGCATTTCAATAGCCCTTTCAGTCCATCCTCATGACGAACCTTCACACCTCTCTCACGAGCCCAGTCGGCAAGGTGCCTCTCTTCAGACGGATGCAATTCAAATGCAGTCACGGCGTCTCCCGGGCGGTGGAATTCCGCAAACCAGGCCGGAGACCCCGGGTATAACTTCAGCGGCCCCTCGAGCCCGTTCCATCGGGCCAGGGTCTCCAGCATGGGGGCCCAATCGCTGGACAAGAGCTCCGATTTCGCCGCCCAGAGTTTCTGGACGCCCCAATCGGCTTCGGCGGTTTTTTGCGCCCGATCACCGCCAAGATCGTACCGGGCACTGCCAGCGTGTGTATCAAAACAGGCAATGGCCGATCTTTTTGCCTGCATCATTGTCAACGCCAACGACAGCGCAGCGTGTTTCTGAACATCGGCAAAGTTGCCGGCGTGAAAGGCATGAAGATAACTCAGCATAACAGGCTCCCGGAATCAGCCGCCCATTAAGCCGCAGTCACTCTGGCCACGCAAGTCACCTCAGAAGTTCAGCCCCAGGCTGAGCCATAACTGCCGGCCTGGTTCAACACCAGACTCTCCCTCTGAAACCGTATGAACACGATCATTCAATGCGTTCTTCACTTCCAGACCAGCCACCAAAACCGAATCCCTCACCAGCGGTATACGATAATCCACGCCAAGATCGAAAAGCAGCGTCGCTTTCCTCTCTTCATCTTCGTAGACGGTGAGCCGTTCACGAATCACTTCACCACTTCCACTATCGATCAGATCACCCTCAACTTCCTGATTGGTACGCTTGATCTGGTCATAGTCCCCACGATACCGGGCATTGGCAAAAGCACTCAGTTGGTCAGAGAACCGGTGCGAAAGCCCAACGTTAACAACAATCGGCCGATTGAAGTCACTGCGGAGGATGTCCAGATCACCATAGGGAACCCGTTCACCTTTATAGGACACGAATTCCGACGCAGACATGTCATCAATCGGATCGTCATAATCTGCATTGTTGGTTTCTGTTTCTGACCAGGTACCGTGGATACTCAGCAGCGTGTTGCCATACACCGCGTTCCAGCCCAGCGATATCCCCAGGTACTCACTGCGACCCTCATTATTCATAATGAAGTAGCGATAACCATCATCCTGGGTTTCCGTTTCCGTCCGCGAGAACTCGTCCTGATTATCCCGTTTGACAACTTTGAACGTCATTACACCGCCGAACAGGGTTTGCTCCACACCAATGGTTTGTTCATCGCTGAAAGGTGTTTTCACATCGTCAAAGACGTATCGATAGTCTCCCTGACCAGATTCACGTTCCCAATCCGACACAATGTTCTGCTCAGTACCCCGATATTCCCGATAGAAGGGTGCTCGAGCCTCCCGCAACTTATAGGTGAGCAAAGCAGCACCGTAATAGCGGTTATAGCCTGCAATCACTCGGGTACTGGCATCACCAAAAACATCCAGCGTCGCCCGGGACCGGAAAGCCACATCATGGTTCTTTAAAAAGTCATTGTAGTCATAGCGTAAACCCAGGGTGCCACTCAGCCGCCGCCAACCCATTGTGCTCTCTGCGTGAAGCGCGGCTTCTTTCAACCTCACAGTAACATCGTCTGCGTCATACACTCTTCGCCCAGCAAAGTACTGCTCCTTCTGGACACAGTCCTCGGCCACACCCCGGCACTGAACCTCGCTGTTAATCACGGCATTGTCGTACACAAAAAGGGTTTCATCCCGGTCATATCGGTAGCTGCTTTGGCCGACTTCCGCACCAGCCTGGTGATGAACCTCAAGAGGTCCTATCGCGATAGGTAACGTTTTCACCCGGTAGGCCAGGCTGGTCGATTCCTGGATCATTTTCAGGTCACCATAGCCACCCTCCCGGCTCAGTCCTACATCAGCCTCCCGCCCCCATTGACGGCTTCGGGTATTTTCCCAACTGTAGTAACCATTAGGGGCTTCCCGATTGTTCACGCTCTGCGTCCAGCCAAGGTCAATTTCATGTTCGACCCCCTCACCCAGATAGTCATAACCGGCTTTCAGGCTATAGCCCCCACCTTCCACGATGTAATCACTGCTCTTTACGTCGGTCAGGTAACCTTCATTTTCAAACGGAGCATAGGTTGCCGAAATATCCAGAACACTCCGGGAGCCAAGTTCCGAGCTCAGTTTCAGCAATACGTTCTGGTTACGCTGAACCCGGTTCCGGGTTTTTCCCAGCGTTACATCGGGCGTTTCCGAATAGGCCTGGCTGACGCTGGTCATCAATCCCACAGAATTCGTCAGCGGTGAGGAGTAATGAAAGTTGGCGCGGTAGCGCTCGTATTCCGGTTCTGATGGCGGGCTCGGCGGCAAGCCGCCTGACTCAGGATCCCAGTCTCGCGTATAAGTCCGGAACTCTGCCCACTGACTCCGAGTCCCGCTGACACTCAGTTTTCCTTCTGCTTTACTTCCAGCCCTACGGGTGGTGGCATCCACAACGCCACCGGTGAATCCGCCATAGGACGCCGGTACGTTGCTGTCGTAGACCCTGAGCTCCCCAATCAAGTCAGCATCCAGAAACAGCGCCTGTTCATGACCACCAATGCCATCAATACCCGCCCCGTCACTATCTGATGCCGGATCCAACCGATTGCTATTGCCAAGTCCGTCCACAACGAAGCGATTCTCATAGAACCGGCCGCCTGAAATCGAGATGGATTCGGGCTTCAGATCTGTCAGCCCCTCCACGCTTTCGCTATCCTCTCCGAATTGAATACCCGGTATCAGTTTCAGTAAACCTTCCAGGCTTCCATCAGAAGAACCGAATTGCTCAATATAGTCCTGCCCGAAAACATGTTCGCCGCTACCGGTTTCTCCAACACCGCCAGGATTAGTGACAGGGGCCGTAATCAGCAACTCCGGCAAGGTTTCAGCGGAGGACAAATCGTCTGGCTGGTCTTGAGCCATAACAGACAATGGCGTAACCACGCTGGCAGAAAGCAACAACATGGGCAGCGTTTCAGAAAGAGTGCGGCGATACACCAAAGGCATCCGGGGAAAAGAATCCATCATTTTTTAACCAATCTGAAAAATTAGAAGTCAGTGATCATTCATCGAGGAAGTTGTGGGGGCTCGGTCTTCGACCCGCCGGAACCAAGCGCTGTAAGAAACGCTTTCAAGGCCACCAGCTCGTCTTTGCTCAGGTTCAGCGGTTTGATCAGCGGCGACAACTTCGCAAACCTCGGGTCGTTCGCCGCTTCGGAGGATGGAGAGTTCTGCCACCACCCCATGTTGTAGGAAGCCAGCACATGGTCCAGGCTATCCAGGAGGCCGTTATGCATGTACGGTGCTGTGGCAGAGACGTTTCGCAACGGGGCCGTGCGAAAGGCGCTAAAATCAGGCTTCTCGGTAGTTACCGCGTAACGCCCCTGAAAATTACCAACACCGTAAAACGACGTGCCAAGGTGGTGATACTTCCCATCACTGAGTAATGCGCCGGAATGGCAATTCAGGCAGCGCGCCTTGGTACGGAACAGGTGGAGCCCCCATAACGCCTGATCATCAAGCGCCGTTCGATCACCACGCATAAATCGGTCAAAAGCCGTGTTGGGCGTATTCTGAACCCGTACAAACGCGGCAATCGCCGAGGCAACCCTGGCAAAAGAAATCGCCTGACCAGGAAACGCCTCCGCAAACCGATCGCGGTATCCTTCAATGGACTGCAGACGCGTGACCAGTTGTTGCGGCTCGCCAGCCATCTCAACCGGGTTCAGAATGCTGGCCATGGCCTGTTCCTCCAGCGACGCGGCCCGGCCATCCCAGAACACTTCCGATAAGAAGCCCGCGTTCAGAATGGTGGGCGAGTTCAGTTCACCCCGCTGACGATCATGACCAAACGAAAAGCGTCTGCCGTCAGCCCACCCCAGATCCGGGTCGTGACAGGATGCACACGCGTGCTGCCCTGAAGCAGACAACAGCGGCTCAAAAAACAAACGTTTTCCGAGCTCAACCTGTGCGGATTCAATCGCTGTCCGCGCCGCTGCCGGCGGATTTAGCGGTAACGCAGCGAGGGGCCTGGCATCAACCGAATCGTCCAGGTCAGGTTCCGGCCAGTCGGACTGATCTGCGGAATACCATGCCCTCAGTGCGGAGGGCATGGACTGGCTGGGATCAGCATTTTCATGCCCGAAGGCGGAACCCGCCACGAAGAGCAGGACGCCTGCCAGAACACTATATCGAAGCATCATCAGCCACAGGTCGCGCAGTACGGGGTGCTGTCCAAAGCGTCCTGAATGCCATCGTTGTCGATGTCATCATCCAGCTCGAAAAGCGCATGTTGCCGTTCGGCTTCGGTGCTTTGCGGGGCGAAGAAATCCGCCAGGCCGTCACCGTCGAAATCGAATCGAGCCAGATGGGTACCCGGGTAGTCGTCCTGAGTCGTTAAAGCGGAGGCAATAACATTAAGCATCTCGCCGGTATCAGCGCCCGAGTTTTCGCCATCCCGAGCAATCAACTCTGCCAACTCATAATGGCGTGCATCGCTGAGGGTCTTAACAAGCTTCTTTCTTTGTTCTATGCGGGCATTCTGATCAAGCACAAGAAGCGCCGTCAGTGCATCCGGAACGGATGAACTGCGTCCGGTTTCATTGGAAATCAACGCTCGGGCACGGCCCCGTGCTTGCGAAATCAACTCGCGATTGACCGGTTGCCATACACCCTCAGCAGCCAAAGCATGACGGGCGACAACCGCACTGTCAGCATAGGCATTCGCAACCAGAAGAAGTAACCGGATTCTCTCCTTAGCGGTCTCAACATCATTCACCGGTGGCAGGCCCGCAAGCGCAGCTTCGGCCTTACTCATCAGTGTGTTATGTGCCTCCTGCAGTCGTCCGGCGGTTGCCTGCAGGTTAGCCACCTCGACATAAGACGCTAATTGACTCGCAGGATCACTCACCACCGCGATCTCGCTCATAAGAGCGCTTAGCGCAACCGACGGATATTGACCAAGGCCCACATAGGCGGTTGCCACCAATGTCAGCGCCTCGATTCGGTCTCGGGTTGACGAACCGGCTCCATAGCGACTGGCAGCGAGAGCCGCACAATGGTCCATTCGCTCAGCAGCCTGGTTCCGATCGCCTATAACGTCAGTGGCGGCGACGACTGCAAGACACCCCTCGCCCAGAAGTTTCCCGGGAGAGGAAGCAGCAATAACATAGTCCTTGCTGTTCACAAGGGCCCAAGCTTCGCCTACGACTTCCCGGGCCGCATCAACCAGACCCTCGTTCAGCAGGCGCTCAAAGAGTGGGCTCGGGTCGAGTGTCAGCCCTCTGATTCCGAAAGTCATGTAATGGGCACGATCCAGTGGGTCGACCACCTCGCGCTCCATCACGGTAACGGCATTAACCAGGTCGTCCCCTGCTTTCGCCGCTTCAACAGCCTTGAAAACCGCCAATTCGAGACGAGAGGTCTTTGCCGCCGCATCATAGAGGCCCTGGCCCTCAACCTCTGATGCCAGAAGATCTTCAAAGCGCTCGATCAGACCCAGCCGGGCATAGGTGGCAGACGCAATATCCACATAGAACTTCGAAAAAGCGTTGCAATCAAGGGCAAGCAGGTTCTCAAATTTCCCGACGCCAGCCAGCGCTTCGGCCTTCCTCCCCAGCCGGCTATAGAGGTCCATGTATTTCCCTGTGTACTGGGTTTGTATGGCAGCGCAGGTCAATGGGTGGTCGAGCTTCGGCATGCTCTCCACCCAACTCGCTGCAAGATGGGTGTAATCCAGAGCACTCTGATACGCCGCCCCTTCAAGCCCCTCCAACTCCGCCCGTTCCACCAACTCCACGGCCAGGTCCACGATCCCCGTCGTGATGTTGTAGTACGCACCAGACCAAGGCTTGCCGCTTCCCCCTAATCCGTCCCTGATGGTCAGCACAGGCTGCAACATCTCTTCGGCTCGAGAGGTTTTCCCCGCCTGACGATAGGCTGTGCTCAGGTTCTGTAAAGAACGCGTGTCATCAAACGAAAGATTTAACGCTCCTTTGGATGCAACAACACCGTTCTCTCCGAGATAGATAGCCGCCGCACGATCAAACTGCTCAATAGCTTTCGAATTGGCACCTGACTGCAAAAACGCCAAGCCGAGTTGTCGAAACGTGTTGGCCTTAATCGAAGGCTGAAAAATTTTGCTGCGGACGGTCAGCACAGCTTCGTCATTCAGACCCGCAGCCGACAGCCCTTCCGCAATAAGGCCGTAGACCGGATCGGTAGCCGCATCATCATAGACCCCGACAAACAGCTGTTCCGCTTGATAAAAGGGCGACAAATCAGAACGGAGAAAATACTCCGCCCGTTTTGCGGGGTCATCGGTCAGTCGTTCCCCCTGTGCCAACGGTAGTTGGTGATCAATAAAATCCGTGCTGATGACAAAAGCCACGAGTTCATCAGACGCAATCCCGGCGGGCACGACCAGGTCTGCCGCAAGGCTTGCCACATCCAGCCCGTACACCGTCACCAGATAGCGGGCAAGGTTCAGGACCCCCGGACTATTCGGCGCAACGCCCTTTCGACCCGAACCTTCCCATACAGACCGCGCAATCCGGGCAATGGCATCCGCCGCCTCACCCTCCAGAATCACGCCCAGATCGTCTCGATAGTAGGCGCTTAATCCCTCTTCGATGCGCAAAAGGTTCCAGCGTTCGACCATCGACACGCCTTCCGGATCAATACCGGACTCCAGCAAACGAATACGATTCGCCACCCTCATTAACGGCGAGGCCGCATCTTCCGCCAGATTCTCAGCCGCAAGTGCGAAATCTCCGTTAGTGACCTGCACCTCACTAACCAGATCCTCCCAGCTCAGCCCGAGATCCCGAAGGGTCGTTACGATCTCGGTAATCTTTAACGCGAGCGCCTGCACCTCCGGATTGTCGGCAGGATCATCGTCCAGCATGTCGACTGAGTCGAGGCCCAGCAAGGCGGCAACCTGGTCGTCCGTGAGTTCCTCTCTGGCTTCAAGCCAAAGCGTTGTGACAGGGGATACCACATAGTCACCGGCCTCGCTCGCGGGGGCGCGAAGTGTTATGCCCGTCAGATCCGTGCCTGTTACAGAATCGCGACCGCCCACCGCAACAATCTCATTGAACTCGGCTAACTGGCGGCCCGTCAGTTCAAACACAAACCGGCCATCAGCCGAGGTTCGAAAAATTGGGGTCAGCGCATCGCCACGGTCATCGACAAGCCGAACTGCCGCCCCTTCAATTTCAGGGTCTGTAACAACCCCAGACACCGCAGCCGACCTGTCCGGCTGCCCGGTATCCGTGTCGGAGTTTCCAGAGGAGCCTCCCCCACAACCCGCCATCACCACAGCGGTCAAGCCCACGGCAAAGCACCTAACCAATCGCCCGGTTTGCCTCTTGAAAATCATAAATCTAAGCCTTAATAAAAATGATAATTCGTTTAACTTAATTTTCATTCAAAAACAGCCAGCAACGCAGCACCGATCAGCGCAAGAATCCACCCAACACGAGGACAAACGTCTTAGCGTAAAAACTCGATGCTAAACCCATCCCGGGTGCTTGAAGACAAGCTGTGCAGAAAGCTTTCCAGATCGTTCAGTTCCTTGTCTGTAAGCCCCAGCGGCCTCAGCAGACTGGACGTCGAAGGAAACAACGGGTCATCCTGGTATTTATCCCCTCGTTTAAAGTGATAGCCCCCAGCGTTATAGGTTGAGAGCACATGATGTAACGAAGGAAATGTTCCCCAGTGAAAATACGGTGCGGTCTGACTAATCTCCCGTAGCGATGGCGTTTTGAAGCGACCAACATCGTCCGGGTTCCCCGTCACGAGGTAACGCCCCAGATCTTCCCGCTTGCCACCGTACCCAGTCAGGCCAAGATTGTGATACTTACCATCGCTCAAGAGCGGTCCCTGATGGCAATTGAGACAACGAGCTTTCGTGCGGAATAAGTGAAGTCCCCTGACCGATGCATCGCTCAGCGCCTCAGATTGCCCCTCGAGAAAGCGATCAAACGGGCTTTTCCGGGACCGAAGCGTTTTCACCCAGGACGCAATCGACTCGGTCACGTGTTCAAATCGAATCTCGTCACCGCCGAAGATGTCCTGGAACTGAACGGAATATTCCGGATGGTCTGCCAACACCGAGACGACATGCTCAGGGGTGGCCGCCATTTCAACAGGATTAGTGATAGACCCGGCAGCCTGCTCTTCGAGACTAGCGGCACGTCCATCCCAAAAGAAATGGCTCATCAAGCCCACATTCAGCAACCCCGGAGTATTTCGTGGACCTCGCTCATGATCATGACCTATCGGCACTCGAATGCCGTCAGCGAACCCTTGTTCCTGCCGATGACAGGACGAGCATGAAATCTGCCCGGAGCGGGAAAGCAACGGCTCAGAGAACAGTCGCTTTCCCAAAGCACGCCTGGCCTGCTCAGATTCATTCGCATCCGGAACCTTCGGCAACACTCCCAGTTCCCGAAAGCTCCGGGAGTCAACAGAAGGAGCCGGCCATTCGTCTGGCGGCAGCAGATAGCACTGCCGCAACGCTGAAACGGATGCCTCACACTCTTCGGTTAATGCGGCCGATATCCCCCCGGACCAGGCAGCGGCCATTCCTCCCAGCAGAACCGTCAGACACAGTTTTTTTCCAAAAAAACGGGCTGTCACAGCAACGGCCTCACACCGACTAAATGGCTTGGGAAAAATCATAAGGCGTTATATCTGACGTATCTGGAATGCTGTCGCCATCAATGTCGCTATCCAACGACGTTTTCAGCCTCAGGCGCTCATCGTCCGATGAGCTAGGACTGTAAAAGTCCGGCAAACCGTCCTGATCAAAATCAAAGCGCACAACCGTTGTGCCCGGGAAATCGTCATAACTATTAAGTGTCTCTGCCACAATCGCGAGGCGCTTGTTTCGTTCAACACCAGGTCCGGTCTGTTGCGCCAGCTCTATGGCCGCAGCAAAAGCGCGCGCCTGAGACAGATAGCCAATCACCTTTTGGTACAGCGTATCCCTGGTTTTGGGCGAGTTCAGGCGTTCGATATACGTCGTGGCTTTATGGTCCCCCATCAGTTGGGTCTGAACCGCCGCCCGAATATCACGAACTCTCTGAGCAAGGGCCTCGTCGTCAGCCGGGAACACGCTCCGCATCTGCTCTGCGACCTCGACATGGTATCTACCAACCTGAATATAGCCATCTACCGCACTCTCCCGCTCTTCATCTGTTGCCGCCATGCCGACCAGCCTGTCTGCCATGCCCCAGGCAGCATCGAGTAGCAGATGAGCAGAATCGTGCGCATGGGCTTCAGCATAGAGCTTCGCCGTGACAAGGGATTTCGACAGACGGTTCTCCGCCGAAGCCAGCACCGGTATAAGATCGCGATACCGATCAACTAAAGGTAACAACTGATCATCCAGATCAACGGCTTTGTATTTTGGGATCAGCGCGGCGTATGTCGAAAACTGC
This sequence comes from Marinobacter daepoensis DSM 16072, assembly GCF_000421165.1. GTDB lineage: Bacteria > Pseudomonadota > Gammaproteobacteria > Pseudomonadales > Oleiphilaceae > Marinobacter > Marinobacter daepoensis. Next base: position 468,745 of record NZ_ATWI01000008.1, on the reverse strand, counting down.
TCTTCCGTAGCAACCCGATCAAGCTTCGCCACAACAGTATCCCGACACTGCGCCATTTTGGCCCTGGCCAGATCAACACTCACCCATGTTTTGTAGTACTCTGCCAGCTCGCCACACCCTCGGCTGACAAAGAACGACGGCGAACCTACCTGATCATAGTATGCGCCCGACAAAGACAGCTCATACGCATGATCAAGCACTTGTTTTGCCGCGAGCGGCGCACCACGCTCAAAAAGCTCGCCAGCGAGGTAGTTGCGTTTAACCAAACCGTCAAAGGTTAGTGCCTGAATCTGAGCCTCTATGTCGTCTGTACTGGAAACGACAACCTGAATAGCTTCTTCGACACGGCCACTCTCCGCGAGCCCCAACGCATCGAAAAGCACGAGACCAGCAAGCGCGCTGCTCGCAAATGCCTCGCTTTCGGGCCGGATTTTCTGCTCAATCAACTCTCGGAACTCGACCGCTCGGTCGGCGTACCCAAACCCATAGGAAAAACGATTTGCGATGCGTGACGCCCAGGGAACATCGCAGGCATTCTCAAAACTCTGCTTGAACGAATCCAGTGATTTGTTGAGCGCGCCGCGATCATCCAGACGGACCGCGAAATCGGTCACATCCGCCAAGAGGCCAATCCTGACCGAGTGACAGTTTTCGTCTGAACCATTAGCGCCCAAGCCATAAACCGCTTCCTGAAACGCCTTTACCGCCGTCGCCACGCCATCAGACTGACTCTCAAAAAGGTCATGGATGTTCTTTCTCATCGAATAGATCAGGCGAGCATATCTGGTTGAATAGGTTCCTTTTTGAGCGTCCAGGTACGACTGAATAGGCCTAAAGGAAGCGATGGATTCTGCCATGTTCCCTGCGGTTTTAAAGTCGTCGCTCAGGCTCTGGAAAAATCCGGCATCGTCTGCATTGAGCTCAAGGCCGCCGCCCGGCGTACTTTTCGCGCTCAGATAATCCAGGTAAACCTCACGGGACTTTTTCAGGTAGTCAACCGCCAGATTGGCTTCACCTTTGGCAAGCAGTGCCAGTGCAATCGCCCGATAACCCGAAGCTCGCTCCACAGCGCCAAAGACGAACGCCGATACCGTAAGATCAGCAGTGTCTATCAAACCGGCCGATGCCTGCCCGGCCGCCACCTGAACATAGAGGGGGTCCAACACGGCATCATCGTAGACACCGTCGAATAACTGCGCAGAGCGGTAGTATGGAGACACGTTCGAATTGAAAAAGTAGCCAACCCGAGCCTCATTATCCCCTCCAAGCTCTTCACCTATCGCCAGGGGTTGTGCGACATCAATAAAATTCTGATCTGCCAGCTGATTGAGCACCGCTGCCGAACCACTCAGATCGGAAACTTCAAAGCCGTCAGCCTCCAAGTCACTGCTTTCGATCATGTTGTCCTGCAGAACAAACCTCACCATGTTCAACAACGCCGGACTGTCTGACGGAACCCCCCGCTTCCCGATAGCGTGCCAGATGGCCCCAGCCACTTTTTCAGCGTTATCTCGGAGCGGCTCTGTCTCACTCAATCCCAGATTTGAAACAAAATACTGCCCTACTCCAAACTCCAGATTGATCAGATTAAAAGTCTCGACAATGCCCTGAGCTGTGGTCGGCGATTCAGTCACCCGTTCGTTCAAACCGCCAATCCGCGCGACCAGGGAACTGAGAAGACGATCGCTTGTACCCGGCGTACGGTCACTGGCTTCCAACTGCTGAGTGACCGCTATAAAATCCGCCTCGCCGGAGGCGCCCAGCCCCACCAACTCCAGCGCCTCAGCAATCAGCTCATCCGCCTGATCAACTCCCTTCAGGGCCACCATCAATTCCGTTATCAGCAAACTGGCCCGTTGAGCCACGGCAGAATTGGCAGGATCAGCCATCAGGTCGGATTCAGACAATCCAAGCAAAACCGCTAAGTCCGCTGCCGCTCCACCCTCCCGACGATAAGCCGAAGCAAGCGTCGTCAGTGGAGTAACGAAGGTCTCAACACCCTCGGCTATTTCCGCTGTCAGAGTCAGGCCTCTAAAATCCTGGCCGGTTTTGACATCTTTACCGCCAACCACAACAACCCTTGCACCCGTCAAATCGCTGGTCCCGGGCAATTCAAATGAAAACCGGCCAGCCCGGTCGCTGACGGTGATCCGGGTTAGCGCATCCCCCTGCGCATCCACCAACCTGACAGCGGCGCCCTCTATTGGTGGATCAGTCACAATGCCACTGACCACCGCCGCACCTTCCACTTCAGTGTTACTGCCTGAGCCTCCACTCGATGAGCCACCACAAGCGGCCACAGCCAATGCAGACACAACCACAAAGGCAAACTGAAATACGGAAGGCATCCAACGCCGTCGACTCATGCAAAACACCCCCTAACATGACGATTCATTCATTTTTGATATATGCAAATTATGCAGGACGCAAACATAAATGCAAATCATTATTAATATCGATCATGTTATTCTGTGGCTGGCGGATCAAAAACAACCTAAGGACGGCAACACCCAATCACACTTGCAAATCGTTCGTATTAATATTTATAATTTTTAAGGTTCAACTTACCTTACGTCATCCCCCTCGCTATGAGCGGGCTTTCATACCCAAAGCACAAACACTAAGTTTTCTCATTTTCAAATGAGTGAATCTATAATTCATGTGGAGTTTGCAATGAACGATTTGTTTCGCCCGGCCCCGCTGGCCCTGACCATCGCTGCTGCGCTTACCGCAGGGTGTTCCAACACGCCCTGGTCTGCAGAACAAAACCAGACCGCCACCAAAACCTCAGTTGTCGCCCACTACGCAGACCTGGCCCACGCTACCTATGGTGATGCTCTGATAACGGCACGCGCGCTGGACGAAGCCACCGATCGCCTGATTGCCAACCCCACGGAAGCCAACCTGAACGCCGCCAAAGAAGCGTGGCTAGCTGCCCGTGTTCCCTACCAGCAGTCAGAAGTATTCCGGTTTGGGAATACCATCGTCGATGACTGGGAAGGCCAGCTGAATGCCTGGCCTCTGGACGAAGGCCTGATCGACTATGTCAAAGCCGACGACTACCAGCACGAGTTGGGTAACCACGGGGCTACAGCCAACATTATTGCCAGCAATAACATCAACGTGGGCGGTGAAAGTCTGGATGTGGCAACGCTTAGCCCTGAACTTCTGGCGAATCTGAACGAAGTGGGCGGCTCCGAAGCGAACGTGGCGACGGGTTACCATGCCATCGAATTCCTGTTGTGGGGGCAGGACCTGCACGGTTTTGAGAGCGGCGCGGGTGAGCGCCCGGTCACCGACTTCGCTCAGGGTGCGGATTGTACCAACGGCAACTGCGAACGGCGCGCTCAGTACCTTGATGCAGTGACCGATCTTCTGATTACCGACCTCGAATGGATGGCGGCCCAGTGGGCTCCCGGTGCCAGCGACAATTACCGTGCCCAGTTGACGTCGGCCAACGCCGATGAAGGCATTCAGAAAATGCTGTTCGGTATGGGCTCCCTGTCGCTTGGCGAACTGGCCGGGGAGCGTCTGAAGGTTGCCCTGGAAGCCAACTCCTACGAGGACGAGCACGACTGCTTCAGCGACAACACCCACAACTCCCATTACTACAACGGACAGGGCATCAAAAACGTTTACACCGGCACGTATCAGCGAGTTGATGGCTCCCGGGTCTCCGGCCCGTCACTGTCGGACCTGGTTGCTCAAAGCAACCCGGAACTGGACAAGCGCCTGACCGGACAACTCGATGCTTCCATGAAAGCTCTGAGTCTGATGAAGGCCCGAGCCGAGAGCAGTCAGAACCCAATGGCGTTTGACACCATGATCGCTCCGGGCAACGCCGAGGGGGCCCGGATTGTGAATGGTGCCATTCTCGCCCTGGTCGAGCAGACTGGCTCTATAGAGCAGGCTGCACGCCAGTTGGGTATTGAAGCATTGTCTCCTGACGATGCCGGGCACGCATTCTGAGTTAACCGGCCAGAATCCCGTTCTGCCGGGAGACTTTCGTCTCCGGCAGAACCTCTATTCGAACAAACCATGGAAAGCCCACCCTCTGCCACGGGTGGATTTTCCAGGGTTTTTTCCCTTCAGAAACACGAGTTTTTATGAAACAAGCACTTATATCCTGCCTGCTCCCGCTGGCCCTCAGCGTTCACCCGGTCCTGGCTGACACCCACGCCGGTTTCCCGATACAGACCACACCAGACACCGGTGGAGAAGGAACGGTGAACCAGTTCGACACCAACGCTTACTCTCTACCTCAGGGTAACTTGTCCATGACCAAGCGCCTGGATTTCAGCGTTGGCAACAGTTTCTTCCGCAACCCCTGGGTCGAAGCACCTGCAAGCACAGATGCCCGGGACGGTCTGGGCCCGTTATTCAATACAAACTCCTGTCAGGGCTGCCACATAAAAGACGGACGAGGACACCCTCCGGCCGCCAATGAACCTCCGGTTTCTCTGTTTCTGCGGCTGGCCGTGCCCGCCGACCCGAAACAAGATGCAGCCACCCTTCGTATGCACGGCTTCAAGCCTGCTCCGGTATATGGCAGCCAACTACAAACCGCAGCGTTACCGGCAGCGAAGCCGGAAGCCGACCTGGTCATCGAATGGCAACCTATCCGGGAAACCATGAGTGACGGCAAGGTGGTTGAATTACGTCAACCGATCTATCGTATTGAGAACCCCAACTACGGGCCACTGCCGGACGATCTGCTGATTTCCCCACGGGTCGCCCCTCAGATGATTGGCATGGGGCTGCTTGAAGCCATTCCCATTCCCGATCTTGAAAGCCTGGCCGACCCCGACGATTCCGACAACAACGGTATTTCCGGAAAGTTAAACCGGGTTTGGGACGTCGCGACTCAGCAGACGCTTCCGGGTCGATTTGGCTGGAAAGCAGCTGAGCCCGATGTGCATCAGCAAAGTATGGGCGCCTTCGCTGGCGATATGGGCCTGACGTCCTCCATCAAACCCACCACGGATTGCACGCCGGAACAACAGTGTGAACGTTTTGCGGATGGCGGAACACCCGAGGTCAGCGACAAGGTGGCCCACTTTGTCACCTTCTATGCCAGGAGCCTCGCCGTCCCGGCCCGGCGGAATCTGTCTTCTGAGTCAGTGCAACAAGGTGCACGCCTGTTTAACGAAACCGGCTGCGCAGGCTGCCACACCCCCAGACACCAGACCGGACACGTCGCCAACCGCCCGGACCTGAGCGATCAGACCATCTGGCCCTACACCGACTTGCTCCTGCACGATATGGGCCCGGCACTGACGGACGGTCGCAACGAGTTCCTGGCGGACGGCCGTGAATGGCGCACACCACCCCTATGGGGCATTGGGCTGACCAAAACGGTCAACCCGCAAGCGGGCTTCCTGCACGATGGCAGGGCCCGCACACTGGAAGAAGCCATCCTATGGCACGGCGGAGAGGCCCAACCGGCCGCGGATCGCTATCGCCAGATGCCGGAATCCGGGCGCAACGCTCTGATTGATTTCCTGAACTCACTCTGAGGACGCCGCATGCACCTCTTCACCAGATTATGTGGTTTGATCGCGCTGGTGGCCGCTTCGGTCTCAACCCATGCCGGTACGCCAGAGCAGGCCGTTCTGGAACAGTTTCATCAAAGCATCAAGGTGGGCTACAACACGCTGACGACAGAAACCAGCACCTTGCTCCGAGCAGCGTCTGCTTACTGCGAAGAACCCACGACCAACCACAGAAAAGCGCTTAACAAGGGATGGCTGGACGCCTTTCTGGCCTGGCAGGCCGTTCGCTTTGTCAATTTCGGGCCCGTGGAGAACAACAATCTGGCCTGGCAATTCCAGTTCTGGCCGGACCCGAAAAACCTGATCGCCCGCAAGGCAAAGACCATCCTGAAGGCAGAGGCGCCCGTCACCAGCAACCTCATTGAGCAGTCCGGCGTTGCGGTTCAGGGATTCCCGATGATCGAATTTCTGCTGTTCGACGAACAGCAGAGTATCGGCCAGGACGCCTTGCCTGCCCCCAGATCCTGTGAACTGCTGATCAAGGTGGCAGAACATGTGAACCACAACACCGAGGCATTGGCCAGCCAATGGTCCGATTTCAGGCCCCACTATCTAGCCAACGCGCTCTATCAGGAGACAACACTCAAAGCCGGCATGACCGCGCTCGAAATCCTTGAAGAGCGCCGGCTGGCCCAGCCGATGGGGCTTCGGGGCAATGGTCGGCGTAATCCCTATATCGCGGATGCCTGGCGCAGTGGAAACAGCCTGAAGGCCGCCAAGGCTGGCGTGGCTGGTTTGCAAAACCATTTCCTGCCGGGGCTGACCACGCTGCTGGATGCCCGCGGGGAATCCAGCCTGGCCAGCCGCATTCGCGCTCAGTTCAACAAAGTGGCTGATAACTTCCCTGCTGCTGACGCCCCCATGCAGACGTTGCTTGGCGACGACGACCGCTTCCGGGCACTTCAGGGGCTATACGTAGACGTTTCCCAACTGGCCACCCTCGTCAACGATGAGGCCGCCGTCGCACTGGGGGTGATTCGCGGTTTTAACTCCAGTGATGGCGATTAACCGGAGACGACCATGTCGATCCATCGAAGATCTTTACTAAAAGCTACGCTCGCCGGGTGCGCCACAGCGACTCTGGTCGGCTGCTCCCTGCTCCCAAGGAAAACAGGCAGCCAGCCGGAACGCTATTCGGGCGCCGTCGGCCTGCCAAACGGTGGCTTTGGCGTCAGCGCTTTCGACCGGGCCGGCGCTACCCTGTGGCAAGCCCCGGTCGACACCCGCTGTCACAGTGGCTGTAACCGCCCCGGCCAGGATGAGATTCTTTTTTTCGAGCGCCGCCCCGGCTGGTCTTTTTATGTCTTCGACGCAGCAACCGGGCAGCGCCGGCACCGGATTCTGGCGCAGAACGGAGAGCACTTCGTGGGGCACGGCGTGTTCTCCCCCGACGGCCGCTGGCTGTACACCACCGCCAGCCGTTATGAGCAGGGACAAGGCATTGTTGCCGTTTACGACGCCCAACGGGGGTACCAACGCACCCAGACCTTTGAGCTGGGCGGCATCGGGCCCCATGAGATCACCTTGCACCCCGACGGCAATACGCTTGTCGTGGGTCTGGGAGGCATTCTTACCCACCCGGATTATGACCGGATCAAGCTCAATCTGGACACGATGGCACCCGCCCTGATTCTGATGGACCGGCACTCAGGAAGCATAACGGGGCGCCTTGCCCCTGCCCACCATCATCAAAGTACCCGGCACGTCAGCACCAGTGCCAACGGCCAGATTTATGCTGCCTATCAGTACCAGGGCCCGCGCCATGAAACACCGGCTCTCCTTGCCCGGCTCGAAAACGGACAGCTTCGGGAATACCGGTTTGATCCCCTCACCCAGTCTGCACTGGGCAACTACATCGCCAGCGTGGTCGCCCACCCGGAGAACGATCTGGTGGCCGCGGCCTCACCCGTGGGCGGTACCGCCATCCTCTTTCAGGGCAGCACGGGGGCGCTGATCACTCGCCTTTCACTGCCCGATTGTGCCGGCATTCAGTCGCTCGCCGGCGGTGACTTTCTGGTGTCCTCAGGGCAGGGAAAACTGGTACGCCTGAGCGCTCACTATCCAGCTCGAGAGGTGGCCCATCTGCCTGTCCACTGGGACCATCATCTGGTCTGAGCAGACGCCCATCCTTTGGCGGATAACTGGTATGCTTGGCAAAATTTTTTTCAGAGGACGGTCTCTTGTCAGCCACCAGAACAGACACCCTGGACCAGTTGTACAGCCTGATCGCCAACGAGGAAGACGCGCGGGTCTGCAAAGACATTCCGGAAGCGGCCTGTCGGGAAGTCCCCCGTAACTTTTTCCTGATTATGGTCAGCAACGTCCTCACAAACCTGGGCGACCTGCTGATCAGCCCGAAAACCGTGCTGGCCTGGCTGGTGAGCGCAGTGGGTGCACCAGCCCTGGTGGCGTGGCTGGTGCCCATCCGGGAATCTGGCTCCATGGTTCCCCAGATGATGATTGCCGCCTGGGTACGCCGGAAAGCGGTTCGCAAGTGGTTCTGGACACTGGGCAGTTTCGGCCAGGCAGTGAGCGTGGCCGCCATGGCTGCCAGCGTCTGGTTTCTGGAAGGCTACGCTGCAGGCGGAGGCATCATTGCATCGCTGGTAGTGTTTTCGCTGGCGCGGGGATTCTGCTCGGTTGCCATGAAAGACGTTCAGGGTAAATGCATTCCAAAAACCCGCCGGGGGCGCCTGTCAGGGCTGGCAACAACCATAGGCGGAACCGCCACCGTCATTCTCACCGCCGCTCTTTTCTGGGACCGGGGTGATCCGACCATTGCTTTCTATACTGCCCTGCTCTTGCTGGCAGCCGCTCTCTGGGTGATCGCCGGGATTCTGTTCGCCAATGTGGAAGAATACGAAGGCGAAACCGGAGGCGGCAACAATGCCATAACAGAGGCGATACACAGCCTGTCGCTGCTACGTGATGATGTGCCGTTTCGGCAGTTTGTCATCACCCGGGCTTTGCTGCTGTGCTCGGCCCTTGCCTCTCCTTATTTTGTGGTACTGGCCCAGAGAGAATCCGATATTGGCTGGCTGCTGGGCGTTTTCCTGCTGGCCAGCAGCCTTGCCAGTTCACTCAGCGCCAGCTTCTGGGGCTGGGCGGCCGACACCTCCAGTCGCCGGGTCATGATTCGCGGCGCCGCCATGGCCAGTGGGGTCTGTCTGATGGTCGGCCTGCTGGCACTGGTGTTTGGCCCCGGCTTCGGGGGCGCCTGGTTCTACCCGGCGGCCTTCTTCGTGTTGAGCATCGCCCACGCCGGCGTCCGCCTGGGAAGGAAAACCTATCTGGTGGATATGGCCGGTGGTAACAAGCGCACGGACTACACCGCCGTCAGCAACACCGTGATCGGTCTTCTGCTATTAGTGACTGGCGGTTTCACGGCGGCCCTGTCGCTGATTTCAGAGGTCGCGGTCATTCTGGTGCTGGGCCTGATGGGACTGGCGGGTATGATGAGCGCACTGCGTCTGAAAGAGGTCACCGAAGAGTGAGGCAAACAGCTCTCAGAATGGGGGCTTGCCGTCATTCAGGGCCAGAGCACCCTTAACGGTCCGGTATATCACCCAGATGGCGATGCCGATCAGAATGAACCAGCCGATAATCAGCATCGCCGTGATCATGCCCACGACACTCCACAACAGCCCGATCCAGAATGTACGGATCTGCCAGCGGAAATGAGGTTCAATCCAGCTGCCACGGACATCATCCAGCTTCACATAGTTAATGATGACCCCCACCAGAGCTGTCATGCCACCGGTGAAAAACGCCAGGGCCTGCAACAGATAGACGGCCACGGCCAGGTTTCTGGCTGAGTCAGGGCCCTGAGGCTGCTGGTCTCTGGAATTTGCCGGTATGTATTCAGGTTCGGGCACGTCAGGTCTCCTTTTTCACGCCAGCGGCAGTCTACCACAGCCCAGGCGAGCGCCCCGAATCATCCATGCTCATCAGGCCGGTAGCCAATCCGAAAACCGCCCCAGTGTTTGCCGTTCACATAAACAGGGACCGACAAATCGTGCATGATCTCGCCGGTATCCCTGCGATAGGTCTGGAGCAGCATGGGCTCTGTGTGGCTACCACACCGTATCCCCGTTCGGTCGTTGAACAGTCGTTTACTTCGGCTTTTAATCAGGTCCACTTCCCGGTTACCGGTTGGTGGGTGTGCAAAAGCCTTGTTGTGAGTCGGCACATAACCGTCGGGGGCGCAGGCGATCGAGAAAACAATCGCCTCGTGCGCATTCTTGATGGATTCCTGAACGGTCGGCAGTACCTGGTCTGTGTACTGATCAAAACGACTGGAATACTGCAGAGGGTCGGTATTGGGAACCGGCTTGCGTTGCTTATCGAAAAGCGCCGCCTCATCCAGCCGGCCATCTTGTAACGCCCGCTCAAACAGGCTGGAGATCTGCGCGGCACCTTCCAAAGCCTGTTCATAGAAACGTCGATGGTAACTTTCGCTACTATTGAGCGCGAACGCGGCGTTGGCCATTTCCGCCAGCTCCATCAGCGTCGACGCCTGGCCTGCCAGAGACGCCACACTGGCATCACTCTCTGAAAGGTGGTCCCGGACGGTTTCAATCGCCGAGAATACCTGGGCAAGGCTCTGCTCGTTGCTCTGGTCAATTTCAGCAATCCGTGCCACCTGTTGCTGAACGCGGTCAGACTGATCACGGATCTGATCCAGCTGCCCGCCCACGCCCTCAACGGACACCAACCCCGCTTCCACTGTGGCTGCCAGGGACTCGATCCGGGATACAATCAGTTTGGTGTCATTCTGGATTTCATCCAGAGTTTCCGCTACCTCACTGGTTGCCTGCGCCGTCCGCCCCGCCAGTTGCCGGACCTCATCCGCCACCACGGCAAAGCCCCGGCCCTGTTCACCCGCCCGAGCTGCCTCAATGGCTGCATTCAGGGCCAGCAGATTGGTCTGTTCCGCAATCCCCTGAATCGTGGACGTAACCCCCTGAATTTTTCCGGACTTCTCATCCAGCGCCTGAATCAGACGAAGGTTTTCAGCAGACTGCTGGTGCACCAGCCTCACACTTTCGATGGCAGACACCAGAGACTGGCGACCTTCCACACTGACTTCACGGTTCTGCAACGCCATGGTGGCTGCGTTGGCTGCCTGTTCAGACGACTCTCGCACAGAGTCTGTAATCCGGCCTGCGTAATCCGCCATCTGGGCCGTTTCTTCGACTTGTCGGTCAAGGCGCTGTTTGACCTGATCTGCGGCAAAAGACACTTCTGCCGCAGAAATCGCGTTCTTGTCGGCGCTGGCCGAGAGCGTTTCAACAAGCGCCTTGCCCGCACGGGCATCGGCCAGCAGTTGTGCGCACCGCACTCGCAGAGGGTGGTTACCCGCCAGGGAGCCATCGTTCAGGCCGTCAAGGCTTCTCTCTATCGGCTCCAGCACGCGTACCACCAGATAAACGGCTGCAACGGCCAGCCCCGACAGCAACCCGATTAAAAGCGACGCGGCATCCAGCCCGATCACTGGAGCCACCAGTAAACCGGCGAGACTGAGCGCAACGGCAATGCCCGCTCCCCAGAGTAGTACAGTGCGGTCGAGTAAACCCATGGTGCCCTCACCTTTATCATTGCTAATACAAGCATATTGTTATGTCAGGCCAGCCCTGAGAGTAATGAAATGACAGGGGTTAATAACTCCTACTTTAGTGGATTAAAGATACCACTAATGCAGTGTCTGTATGGTTATCGGCCCCCGCGGAAAAATCTGAAACACAAAAAGAAAAGCCCGCGCTGAATCAATCAGCACGGGCTTTTTAAAACGCCGGGGCGCACGTCAGGCCATTCAGGCTCCGATCACACCACCGTCGTTGCGGGTAACGATCACCGTGGCGTCACGAGGGCGATCTTCCGAGGCGTTCGGCCAGTTGGCTCGCGGATGCTGAATGTTCACGAACATGTTGCTGGTATCCGGAGTGGTCACCACCCCCGTCACCTCACAACCAACAGGCCCCACAAAGAAACGCCGGATATCCCGGGTTGCAGGGTCTGCCGCCAGCATCATCTGGTTACCAAACGTCTCATTGCTGTAGCCATCGGTCTGAATCCACAGACGGCCATTGTAGTCAAACCACAAACCATCCGGGCTGTTAAAGATGTTCTCATCTCCCAGTGTTACCACAGCTTCACCATCAACGACGGTTTCCGTTCCCTGCTCACCGGCAAAGACAAAAATATCCCACTCGAAAGCCATCGCAGCATGATTCCCATCCGCTTCGGTCCAGCGAATGATGTGGCCATTGATGTTGTTGGCAATCGGGTTGGCTGCATCTGTCTCAGCGTCCGTGCGCTTGCTGTTATTGGTCAGCGTGAAGTACACATCACCATTGTTCGGATCAACCGCGCCCCACTCCGGGCGATCCATGGGGGTCGCACCGGCAATATCAGCTGCCAGACGGGTATTCAGAAGCACATCCGCCTGACTGTCGAAGCCGTCAAAGACAATCCCGCTGCGCCCGACTTCCTTGCCTTTTGCGGCTGCAACTTTACCTGCGAAGGTTTCGTCCTTCAGGGACAGCGACAGCCACTCACCGGTACCGTCATCATTAAAACGGGCCACGTAGAGGGTGCCTTCGTCCAGCAGGGAACCGTCGGCGGAAGCCGCGTAATATGGGCGCGCGGAAACAAACTTGTAGATGTATTCGAACCGGGAGTCATCACCGGAGTAGCAGACAACAGGCTGACCCTCTGTAACCGGAGCGAAGATCACCCCTTCATGGCCAAACCGGCCAAGCGAGGTCCGCTTCTGAGGTTTGCTTTCCGGGGAGAACGGATCGATTTCAACCATGTAACCAAACGTGCAGGCTTCATTGCGGTAATCCGTTTCCGCCGAGCCGCCCGGCGTCGGGGTTACGTCAAAACGACGATACTGATCGAGACCACTGTCGGCCTTCTCCCAGTCGTAACGCGAACTCCCGCCAACCCCATGACGCACATACTCTCTGGGGCGAGCCGCCTTGTCGGTATCAAAGGCAAAGTAACCGTGCCAGTTTTCCTCGGCCGTCAGATAGGTGCCCCAGGGTGTCGGCCCCATGGAGCAGTTGTTCAGCGTTCCGCGGGTTTCAGTGGCATCGAGACTGTACGGTGTGACCAGTTTTCCATAGCCACGCAAAGGGCCACGGATGTCCATGGCTGTGCCACCGGTGATACGACGGTTGAACCGACTGCCAAACACCACGTCCCACTTGCCCGCGCTGTCTTTGCGAATGTGCACCACGGAAACACCGTGCGCCGCAATTTCCTTGCGGACCTCATCGGCCGGGCGTGAGCCGTCTGCGTTGCTGGTGGCACCGTTGGTGTGAATCGCGCTCTGGTCGATGTACTCATGGTTCATCACCAACAGACCTTCTTCAGAGCTGTTACCACCAGACTTCACATCAATCGGGTAGAAATGCATGCCATCGTGATGCATGCCAACTTGCTGTTCCTGCTCAGCACCGGTGTTAGAGCCATCGGGACGATACTCCGGATAAGAGCCGGTGATCGGGGTCCCCCAGGGCAGGAAGGCCTCAGCAGTGTAACCCTCGGGTACTTTCACTTCATTTGCGGTAGAAACGGGGATGGCCTGGAACCCCAGTTTGGTATCCACCTTCGGGGGCAGGACGTTACCACCAGTATCGTCATCGTCGTCACTATCACTGCCACAACCCACCAGCCCCAGGCCCATCACGCCTGCCAGAGCCGCGCCCACACTGCCCTTCATCACCGTACGGCGCTGCATACGAGCAGACAGAACCTCATGAAAGGGCGTATTTTCAGAGTGGTTAACCACCGGTTCGTAGTTCGGGTCAAGGTAATTAGGATCAAGGTCGTGCTTGGCCATGATTTGCCTCTCTTGGATTAGTAGACGAGTCCTTTGTTTCAAGAGGCAAGTGTCGGAAAGATATGTGACAGGAGATAAACGGATTTAAGACAGATTCATTAACGTTCGATGACAGGGATTCCGCCTGGGAAGGAACGGGGCCACACCGGCCCCGTAATCCCGCAACTCAGGATCACTGAGTCATCTCGTCGTAACCTTCTTCCATGGAGTCAGCGGCTTCGTCCATGGAGTCGCCGACCTTATCGGCGGCTTCTTCAAGCTCGTCACCGGCGTTTTCAGCGCCTTCCTGCATTTCGCCTATCACCCCTTCGTCCTGGCCTGTCGCTTCTTCCCAGGTTTCTTCCGTGGCGTTGGCAGCGTTATCCATCATTTCCTCGGCGTTTTCACCCGCCTGTTCAAAATCCGCGCCTTCATCGCTCTCTGAGCTACAGGCGGAAAGTCCAAGCGTGGCCACCAGTGCGAGTGCGCTCAAGGTAAACTTCTTCATAACATGTCCCTCTGTCGGTATATGTTTACAACGCCAACAGAGTAGAGGGAGCACCGGACCAATAGCAATTACCGGGCAATTACTCTTTCGTTAACCGCTCACCGTCAATCATGATGATATGGTCTGCCGCAACAACCTGGCCTTTGCTCAGGACAACAAAATCTCCCCCTGCCCGACTGAGTATCTCCCGGACCACCGCATGAACCACGCACACCTGACCATTCGGGTCCTGATAAATAATTTCGGCCAGACGCATAGCCTGAGCATATTCCAGCAGCCGCTGCTTGGCAGCCCATGACATGGTGGCTGGCGAGAGGTTTGAGGCATTCATTCGTCGCATCCCTGTTTTTGTTGTTTCCTGAAAGGATGGACCAGCGCACCTGAAATCGCCACCTGCCCCCCCAAATGTCATCCCGGGCCAGTTTAAAGGCCAGCCAACCCTCCGTGTTGTATTGACAGATTGTCCGACATAAATTCGGAGAAGAATCACAACAAACTCCACGGAGGACCTGAGATGAATGCCAAAGCCACTCCCCCACTCAACGAGAAAGCGACACCCGAGACTGAGCACTGGTCAGACCCCAAACGCTACCTCTGGCTGCTAGGCCCAGCCTTGCCGGGCATCGGCCTGGCCGCACTGACCGGGTATGCCCTGGCCCCCAAAAAACTCAAGGGGCTGGCCTGGACAGGGCCGGCTCTGGTTCACGCCATCATCCCCGCACTTGACCGCACAATCGGTGAAGACAAGAGCAACCCGCCAGAGTCTGCGGTCCGGTCTCTGGAGCAGGACAAATACTACGACCGGATCGTCAAAGCTTTCATTCCGACCCAATATGCCATGACCTTCATGGGAGCCTGGCTGGCCAGCCGAAAGAAAACACCCCTGGAAGACAAAATTGGCCTGGCCCTGACCGTAGGCGCTATCAATGGTGTCGGCATTAACACGGCACACGAGCTGGGACACAAATCCAACAAGCTGAACAAACTGATGGCCATGGCAGCCCTGGCCCCCACCGGTTACACCCACTTTGTGGTAGAACACAACTTTGGCCATCACAAGCGGGTGGCCACACCGGAAGACCCCGCCAGCAGCCGGATGGGCGAGAGTTTCTGGAAGTTCCTGCCCCGCACTGTGTTTGGCGGCATCAAGTCTTCGGTGAAAATTGAAAAGGCGAGGCTGGAACGCAAGGGTAAGAGTTTCTGGAGTCTTGAGAACGAGCTTCTGCAGGGCTGGGCCATGACCGCCGGGTTCTTTGGCGCAACCACGCTGGCCTGTGGCCCAAGGGCCGTGCCCTTCCTGGCGGCACAGGCGGTGTACGGAGCCAGCCTGCTGGAAAGTGTGAACTACATTGAGCACTACGGTCTACTGCGGCAAAAAGACAAAAATGGCAAATATGAGCGGACAAAACCAGAGCACAGCTGGAACAGCAATCACATTGTAACCAATCTGTTCCTGTATCAGTTACAGCGGCACTCTGACCATCATGCGCACCCAACCCGGAGCTTTCAGGCGTTGCGACATTTCGAGAAGGCGCCACAGCTGCCGGGTGGCTACGCATCGATGTTGCTGCCGGCTTACCTGCCGCAGTGGTGGTACGAGACCATGGATAAGCGGGTGATTGATCACTACGAGGGGGACCTGTCAAAGATCAACTGGGACCCTGATCGTAAAGAAGAGCTGATGGCGAGGTATGCGGATTATGCAGCCACGGTAGCTGCAGCTCGTCGGGCTGACAGTTCTTCGGAGCCTGAAGCTGCCTGAGGTCTGACTGATTTAGTGGTCTGATTGCCGGCCCTGGCCTGTTGATCAAGGTGCCGGCTTACTTCCCCTTAAACACCGCCTCCCTCCGCTCCAGGAACGACTGGATGCCTTCTTGGACCTCTTCACTGGCCATCACCGGCCGCAGTTCCGGAAACAGGCACTCCCTGGCCACCTCCTGACCTTCGGAAATGGCAAGCCTGGACGACTTCAGACTGCCCTGAACCCCCAAGGGCGCGGCCTTAGCGATCTTTTCGGCGATTTCCATGGCCTTATTGAGCTTGTTCCCCGGGTTCCACCAGTTCCTGGATCAGGCCCCACTGACAGGCTTGTTCGGCGGCCCATTCGTCTCCGGTGAGCAGGTAACGCTGGGCATTGCCCTAACCGATTTCACGCGGCAAACGGATGGTGGCTCCACCGCA
Organism: Marinobacter daepoensis DSM 16072; assembly: GCF_000421165.1. Taxonomy (GTDB): domain Bacteria; phylum Pseudomonadota; class Gammaproteobacteria; order Pseudomonadales; family Oleiphilaceae; genus Marinobacter; species Marinobacter daepoensis. The sequence continues at coordinate 452,676 of NZ_ATWI01000008.1, read as the reverse complement.
GGCGAAGATGCCTCTCTTCACTTCCAGCTGAGCAAAGCGAGTGACTCTGGCGGCAATGCGGATATGGCCTTGTTTTTCGACGTCAACCAGCGACATCAGAACCACTCCGCTTTCATATTCAGACAGGTATCGTCCTGATTGCGCAGCAGCACCAGATCCTGCGCTACGGTCGGCAATTCCCAGTGGAAAAAGTACTGAGCCGCCTGCAGCTTACCCTGATAGAAGTTGCGCTCAACGTCGCTGTTGGCGGACGCCAGCGCGGTGGCGGCGGCGTTGGCCTGTCGCAGCCACATCCAGGCGACCACAATATGGCCGAACAGATGCAGGTAACAGCTGGCGTTGGCCAGCGACTTATCAACGTCTCCACTCATCAGGGATCTCCCCAGGCTCTGGGTAACTTTCACCGCCTGTTGCAGGGTCTCACTGAGTGACAGCGCCCATTGCTGGCAGCGATCGGTACTGGCCGCTTGCAGGTCGATCTGCATTTCCTGCATCAGCAACTGCAGGCCGTGGCTTTGGTCCTGCCAGATTTTACGCCCCAGCAGATCCAGTGCCTGAATGCCGTTGGTGCCCTCGTGAATCGGGTTCAGCCGGTTGTCCCGCCAGCACTGCTCCACCGGATACTCCCGTGTGTAGCCTGCCCCGCCATAGACCTGAATGGCCAGATCGTTCGCCTTGGGGCCGTACTCCGAGGGCCAGGCCTTGATCACCGGGGTCAGCAGATCCAGTAACTTGCCAGCTTCCATCCGTTTCTGTTCATCCGGGTGCGTCTGCTGGTCGTCCATCAGACGCGCGCCATAGAGACACAGAGCCAGCCCGCCTTCACTGTAGGCTTTCTGCGCCAGTAGCATCCGGCGCACATCCGCATGCTCAATGATAGCAACTTGCGGGCTCTCCGGGTTCTTCTCACTGGCTTTTCGCCCCTGCAGACGATCTTTGGCATATTCCAGGCTGTGCATATAGCCCCGGTAACCGATAACGGCCGCCCCAAACCCGACACCGATGCGCGCTTCATTCATCATCTGGAACATGTACTTCAGCCCCTGATGCGGTTCACCCACCAGATAGCCGTGGCATGGGGCATCATCACCAAAACTCAGGGCAGTTGAAGTGGTGCCACGGTAGCCAAGTTTGTGGATAAGGCCGGCCAGGCTGACACCATTGCGTTCGCCCGGATTGCCATTCTTATCGACATGGAACTTCGGAACGATAAACAGCGAAATCCCTTTTACACCGGCCGGGGCCCCTTTGATCTTGGCCAGTACCATGTGAACGATGTTCTCGGTGAGACTCTGCTCGCCACCAGATATGTAGATCTTGGCGCCTTTGATCAGATAGTGACCGTCGTCAGCAGGCGTGGCCGACGTGCGAATGTCAGCGAGGCTGGACCCCGCGTGAGGCTCGGTCAGCGCCATCGTGCCGCTGTACCGGCCGTTGAGCATATTAGGCAGAAACCTGGATTTCTGATCGTCATTACCGAAGACACGAATCAGATTGGCAGCGGCCGTGGTAAGGAACGGATAACCTGCCGTACCCGGGTTGGCTGCGGTGAAGAAACCATTGCAGGCGGCCATGATGGTTTCCGGAAGCTGCATGCCGCCAAGATCATGGTCGTAACGGCCCGCCAGGAATCCGGCTTGCGCATAGGCATCGAACGCCTGCTTAACCTCCGGGAGCATCTCAATCTGGCCGTTGACGAACCTTGGCTCGTCTTTGTCAGCGGCGCTGTTGTGGTTCGCGAATGTCTCTCTGGCCATTTTATCGGCCATGTCGATGACCGCATCAAAAGTATCCCGGCTGTGTTCGCTGAACCGTTCGCGGCCCGTGAGGGCCTGAGTGTTCATCACATCGTAGAGCTGGAATTCAAGGTCTCGGCGGTCGATGAGGGTATCGGTCATTGATTCTCTCCTGTTGATTGGCTCTAGCGTCTCACACGGACTATGGTTGTTGGAATTGTCATTTCTGACATATTCTTGGTGGATTCCGCCATCCAGGAGCTTACTGGAATCGGTCATACGAACGGTGGGGTATGAAGACGTCAGTTCATTCAGTCGATTGTTTCGCCGGCACACAGGCCTGGCACCGGGCGCCTATCGTGCCCGATTCGGCCGTTAGTACTGTTTTACTGATCGCATTTCGATCTTTCGTAGCGTTTCACTGGCCCGGGTTATGCATCAAACTGGGATATAGGCGTTTTTTTGCCGCTTTACGTAAACAATCTTGACAGTCATAGCCGTTCGGGGAGGTCGTTTCCATGAACGCATTGCTGAAGCAAAATCGAGTCGACACGCTTAGCCGGCTTTACGACATGAAGCGTAAACAACTGGCACAAGCCAGCCAGCAGGGCAACAGCCTTCGCTGCCAGGTTCTGGAAGCCGAAGCGGAGGCCATTTTCAACGCCCTGAAATCCGCTCGATAATACACAGGCACCTTACCCTGAAGTGCCCATACCGGGCAGACAGGTGACAATTTTCGGTGCCTAAATCCGTCAGCCGACTTGACCTTGCCAACCGGCCACGTATTATCATTTCTCAAGTTTGACGGACGGAGCAACCATGACCGAAAGGTCCACCGGCTGCACAGTATCTCTAGCCAAGCCCAAAACTGCTGATCTATACCAACAGCGGGGGCGTCTTCCCTTTTTCCCGGACCCACCTTTCCCAGGCTGACATTCCGCAGTTTGGCTGGCGCGCCCGTGTGCACGGTTGGCGCCGGAAGGCTAAACTCGGACGGGTTTGCAGTCTTCACCACTCACGAAAAAGAAAACCGATAACGAGGTTGCGATGTCGCTACCGCTGGTTGTACTTCTGCCATTTTTAGGGGCTATTGCCGCACCACTGTTCGCCCAGGGAGGACGAACGGCCATTGCCATTGCCTCTTCGGTTCCGGCACTGATCGCCCTGGCCGCCCTGTTTCCGCACTGGGAGACACTCTCCACCGGCGGCACCGTTGTGCAAAGCTGGGAATGGTTGCCTGCCATAGGAATCGCGTTCAGTTTCCGTCTTGACGGGCTCTCTCTCCTCTTTGCCCTGCTGATACTGATCATCGGCGTGCTGATTATCCTGTACGCCCGCTACTATCTGAAACCCACGGAGAACGTTGGCAAGTTCTACGCTCTGCTCCTTTGTTTTAAAGGTTCGATGCTGGGAATTGTGCTCTCCGGAAACCTGCTTCTGATGCTTATCTTCTGGGAGCTGACCAGCCTGACCTCATTCCTGCTGATCAGTTTCTGGAATCATAAGCAGGATGCCCGCCGTGGTGCTCGTATGGCACTGGCGGTCACCGGCGGCGGCGGTCTGGCTCTGCTCGCAGGGATCCTGATCATTGGCCGCATTGTGGGAAGTTATGAGCTGGATGATGTACTCGCGGCCGGGGATCTCATCAAGGCACACGCCATGTACCCCGTCGCCCTGACCCTGGTGCTGCTGGGCGCGTTTACCAAGTCGGCTCAGTTCCCGTTCCATTTCTGGCTACCGCACGCCATGCAGGCCCCCACTCCGGTCTCGGCCTACCTCCACTCAGCCACCATGGTAAAGGCTGGTATTTTCCTGATGGCCAGGCTGTACCCGGCCCTGGCTGGCACCGAGCTTTGGTTCTATATGGTCAGCTTTACCGGCATGGCCACCTTGCTGATCGGCGCCTATGTGGCTATGTTCAAGCACGACCTTAAAGGCCTGCTTGCCCATTCCACCGTCAGTCATCTGGGGCTGATTACTCTGCTGTTTGGCATGGGTACGGAGCTGGCCGCCGTCGCGGCGGTGTTCCATGTGATCAACCACGCCACATTCAAGGCGTCGCTGTTTATGGCAGCCGGTATTATCGACCATGAGACCGGCACACGGGATATGCGCCGGATCAACGGGCTGTGGCGGTACATGCCTCATACCGCAACGCTGGCGATGGTGGCGGCATCCTCCATGGCGGGGGTCCCCTTGCTGAACGGGTTCCTCAGTAAAGAGATGTTTTTTGCCGAATCCCTGCAACTGAACCTGCCGGGAATCTGGGCCTGGATACCGCCTATCGTAGCAACCCTGGCGGGCATTTTTGCCGTTGCCTACTCCGCCCGCTTCATTCACGACGTGTTTTTCAACGGCAAGCCGGTCAATCTGCCAATTTATCCCCCTCACGAGCCGCCCAGGTACATGAAGTTTCCGGTAGAGATTCTGGTGTTTGCCTGCATCATGGTTGGCATGTTCCCCGCCATATCAGTGGGGCCACTGTTGTATTCTGCAGCGCATGCCACCCTTGGCGGCGCGGTACCGGACTATCAACTGGCCGTCATCCATGGCTTCAATCTGCCCCTGATGATGAGTATCGCGGCCTTTGTCGGCGGCCTGATCATGTACAGCCAGCGCCAGCGTTTCTTCAATTTCCACGCCCGATTCAAGGAAATCGATGAAAAAGCGGTCTTTGAAGCCGTTGTTTCCCGTTTCGTAAACCTCTCGAACCGCTTCACCGCAACACTGGAAAACGGCTCGCTTCAGCGTTACGCCATGCTTCTCGTTGTCAGTGTCATCGCCGTAGCGGCAATGCCACTGATCAATCTCGGGGTCTTCGTGGGCGGGAATGGTCTGTCACCCGTTGACTGGCCTACCGCCATAGCTGCCGGGGTTCTGATCCTGTGTGCATTTGGCACAGCCGCCGCGCACCGGGAACGGTTCACCGCTCTGGTACTGCTCAGCGTGGTTGGCCTGATCGTAGCCCTGGCTTTTGCAAGATTCTCTGCCCCGGATCTCGCCATGACCCAGCTGTCGGTGGAAGTGGTTACCGTCGTTCTGTTGATGCTGGCGCTGTATTACATGCCGTCCTGGACACCACTGGAAAGCTCCGGAGCCCGGCGGTTCCGCGATATTTCCCTGTCGCTGGCAGCGGGTGTCGGCATGACGCTGGTAACACTCGCCATGCTGACCCAGCCATTCACCTCCATCTCTGATTTCTTCCTGGAAAACAGCAAACCAGGGGGCGGCGGCACCAACGTCGTCAACGTGATTCTGGTGGACTTCCGGGGCTTCGATACGCTGGGTGAAATAGCCGTACTGGCCATTGCTGCGCTGGGCATCTATGCCATGCTCAAGAACACGGCACTGACACCGCCCCCCGGCGATGGTCAGGGCCATCCGTGGACCCGGGACGCCCATCCGTTGATGCTCAAACAGATCGCGCGTCCAATGCTGCCACTGGCTCTGATGATTTCGGCCTACATATTCCTGCGCGGTCACAACCTGCCAGGTGGCGGTTTTATTGCCGGACTGATCACCTCCGTTGCTCTGGTTCTCCAGTACATCGCCAGCGGCATGGTCTGGACTCAGGATCGCATCGGCTTCAAATACCACAACATGATTGGCCTCGGCCTTCTGTTTGCCACCATCGCGGGCGCCGGCAGCCTTGCGTTCGGCTACCCGTTCCTGACATCCACGTTTGATTACATCAGCTGGCCGGTGGTCGGCAAGTTCGAAGTCGCATCCGCCCTGGTCTTCGATCTTGGCGTCTACCTGACGGTTATTGGTGCCACCTTGCTGGCTCTGGTCAGCATTGGGCGCCTGTCCCCTCATTCAGCGATCAAGAGTCCGCGGGAGAAATCGTAATGGAACTTGTCTACGCGCTGGTCATTGGCGCTCTTACTGCCTCTGGCGTTTACCTTCTGTTGCGGGCCCGTACCTTTCCGGTCGTCATGGGGCTCACGCTATTGTCTTACGGTGTAAACCTGTTCCTGTTTTCGTCAGGTCGCCTCAGCACTGGCCAGCAACCCATTATCGGCAGCACCACCGCCTACTCGGACCCGCTGCCCCAGGCTCTGGTGCTGACCGCCATCGTGATCGGCTTTGCCATGACCGCGTTTGTGGTGGTGCTGTCACTCCGCAACCTGGCCGACAACAACGATGACCATGTGGACGGCGCGCGCCCCGAATCAGCCACCCGCGGAAAGCAGGACGAAGAGGTTTCCGACAAATGACTCACTGGCTTACCGCTCCAATTCTGATTCCCATGCTCGGGGGCATTCTCCAGACATTCATGGGCTATGCCCCCATCAGCCTGCGCCGCACGCTGGGTATCGCCACAACGGCTTTGATTCTGGCCTCCAGCCTGGTTCTTCTGGCCCTCGCTGACGATGGCAGCTACCGGATCTACGCCTTTGGCAACTGGCAGCCGCCTTTCGGCATTGTGCTGGTCCTTGATCGACTGGCCGCACTGATGCTGGTCATGACATCGGTACTTGCCCTGTGCTGCCACATGTTCTCCATCGGTGGCGCAGATGAAGGCAACCGCCAGTTTCATACCTTGTTTCTGTTCCAGCTGATGGGGCTGAACATCGCGTTCCTCACCGGCGACCTGTTCAACCTGTTCGTTGCGTTCGAAGTGTTACTGATAGCGTCCTACGGATTGCTCATGCACGGCGGCGGAACGGTCCGGACGGTTCCCGGTCTGCACTACGTGGTCCTGAATCTCATTGGCTCTTCAATTTTCCTGATCAGCGTGGGCATGATCTACAGCGTGACCGGCACGCTGAACATGGCTGACCTGGCCGTAAAAATTCCCCAGGTGACAGGTGACAACCTGAACATCGTCAAAGCGGGCGGCATGATGTTGCTGGTGGTCTTCGCCCTGAAAGCCGCCCTGCTGCCTTTGTGTTTCTGGCTACCCAAAGCCTATGCGAAGGCAACTGCTCCCGTAGCCGCGTTGTTTGCCGTGATGACCAAAGTGGGCGTATACGCCATCATCCGGGTTTACCTGCTGGTGTTCGGCAACGACGCTGGCGAACTGGCAAACCTGGGGATGGACTGGCTGTTCCCGCTGGCGCTCGCCACCCTGGCCATCGGCGTCATCGGCGCGCTCGGCGCGGATAACCTGAAATCGCTGGTGGCCTGGCAGGTCATCATTTCTGTCGGCACCCTGCTCGCCCCGGTCGCGCTGGGCAGTGCGGCCAGCCTGTCAGCAGCTCTGTTCTATCTGCTCAGCACAACCTGGACCGTTGCCGGCCTGTTTCTGGTGGCGGAACTTGTCGCCCATCAACGTGGCAGTGCCCGTGACCGAATCATTACCGCCCCCAGAATGCGTAACCGGAAACTGCTGGGGGTTCTGTTCATGATGGGCGCTGTGGCCGCCGCAGGCCTGCCACCGTTGAGCGGCTTTTTCGGCAAGGTTCTGATTCTGAAATCCGTTGAGCCAGGCCCGCAGATGGCCTGGTTGTGGTCAGTGCTCCTGATCGGAAGTTTCCTGACCGTGATTGCCTACAGCCGTGCGGGCAGTATCGTGTTCTGGCGCACGGTAGATGGCCATCTGGAACAGCCGGAACCGGTCAAAGGGAAAGTGACTACAGCCGCCGGGACACTGATCGCACTGACCGTTGTGATCGTCGCCCTGGCAGGCCCAATCAACCGATACACCGATGCCACTGCCCAGCAACTGCTTGACACTGGGGCATACACAGAGATTCTGCAGACCTCAATGGTCGGGGAGGATGACTGATGCTGGACCGCCTTAGCTTTCCTCAGCCCTGGCTGAGCCTGATCCTGTTCACAACCTGGCAGTTCCTGAGCGAAGGTATTTCCGGCGCCAGCGTGGTCATGGGCCTGCTGCTGGCCTGGCTGATCCCCCAGATTACCCGGGGTTTCTGGCCAGAACGCCCGGCGTTCATCAAGCCCTGGCGTATGCCGATGTACCTGCTGATTTTGCTGTGGGATATTGTTGTAGCCAGTTTTTCGGTGGCACGGCTCATCCTGAGCCCCCGGAAACCACGCCCGGTGTTTGTCAGCTATCCGCTGCAGGTTGAGCATCCGCTGGCGATCTCAATTCTCGCCAGCACGATCTCTCTGACCCCAGGCACCGTCAGTGCCGATGTCAGTGACGACCAGAAACTGCTGCTGATCCATACCCTTGATGCGGAAGACGATCAGAGCGTGATCGACGCCATCCACAACCGTTACGAAAAACCGCTGCTGGAGATGTTCCGATGATGACCATCGCCCTTTACGCCACCATCGCCATGGTGACCCTGGCGGCCTTGTTGAATGTCTATCGCCTTATCAAAGGGCCGGATGCGCCAGACCGAGTGCTCGCACTGGACACCCTCTACGTCAACGCCATTGCACTCATCATTCTTCTGAGCATTACCCTGGGTACCCGTATGTATCTGGAGTCAGCTTTGCTCCTGGCAGTGATGGGATTCGTGGGAACCGTTGCCATGGCGAAATACCTCAAACGCGGCAGCGTGATCGAATAAACCGGAGGACACCCGATGAGCACCTTCGTTGAATATGCCATTTCCGCCCTGCTGGTTATTGGCGGTGCATTTACCCTGATCGGCGCAATCGGCCTGGCCCGGCTACCCGATTTTTTCACTCGCCTGCATGGCCCCACCAAGGCCACGACACTGGGTGTCGGAGCGATCATGCTGAGTTCTGTGGTTTATTTCAGCAGCGCTGGCCATGGCATAGGCATCTCTGAAATCCTGATCACTGTTTTTCTGTTGATGACAGCGCCGGTGAGCGCCAACATGCTGGCGAAGGCCGCCATGCACATGGGGGTAAAACCCATGGAGAATACCCGCGGGAATCCGTGGGAACAGTAGTTGACGATAATGACACTTCAGCCCATTCCCTGAGGGAAAGGGCTTTTACCACGGCTCAGGAGAGCAAGCCATGCTGGATGTAAATGAGTACTTTGACGGCAAGGTAAAATCCATTGCCTTCCAGACAACGACCCTGCCGGCAACTGTTGGAGTCATCAGCGCTGGCGAGTATGAGTTCGGCACTTCGGAAAAAGAAACCATGACGGTGGTCAGCGGAGAACTGACCGTCCTGCTCCCAGGCCAGAATACCTGGCAAACCTATGGCGCCGGTGAAAGCTTTAACGTTGCTGCACAGGCAAGCTTCAAAGCACGAACCGACAACGACACGGCGTATCTTTGTACTTACGGATAAGCCGCCTGTCAGCCAGATCTTTCTTACGGTGATAACAAACATAAGCAGAGAAAGAGGAACGTAAAGTGGCAAATACCCGCATTCTCAAACCAGCCGACAATGCCCATCAGTACCCGCTTCTGATCAAACAGCTGCTGTTGTCCGGTCCGCGTTACAACCCGGATCAGGAAATTGTCTACGCCAACCGCAGCAGATACACCTACAGAGACCTCGTAGACCGTATTCATCGCCTGGCCAATGCGCTCACCGATGCCGGTATCGGGCCTGGCGATACCGTGGCCGTCATGGACTGGGACACGCCCCGCTACCTGGAGTGCTTCTTCGCCATTCCCATGATTGGTGCCATTCTGCATACCGTAAACGTGCGCCTGTCCCCCGAGCAGATCGTTTACACCATGAACCACGCAGAAGACGATGCGGTGCTGGTCCATGACGATTTCCTGCCGATTCTTGAGGGCGTCAAAGACGAGATCAAGACCGTTAAAACCTGGATTCAGGTCACCGACAACGACGCCCCGGGCAACACATCGCTTGAGACCCTCGGTGAATACGAAGCCCTGCTGGCAAAGTCAGACAATCAGTTCACCTTCCCGGACTTCGATGAAAACAGTGTTGCCACAACGTTCTACACCACGGGCACCACCGGCAATCCGAAAGGCGTTTACTTCAGCCATCGTCAGTTGGTGCTGCATACCCTGTCGATGGCGGGCAGCATTGCCCACTTCGACGAAATGCCGCTGCTGCGCTCTTCGTCGGTGTACATGCCGGTGACCCCGATGTTCCACGTTCATGCCTGGGGTGTGCCCTATGCGGCCACCATGATGGGGATCAAGCAGGTGTATCCCGGCCGGTACGAACCTGAGTTGCTGGTTGACCTGATCAAGGAACACAAGGTCAGCTTCTCACACTGCGTGCCTACCATCATGCAGATGATGATGGCAACCAAGTCCATTAAAACCGCCGACCTCAGTAACTGGCACGTTCTGATCGGGGGCTCCGCCCTGACCAAAGGCCTGTGTGACGCCGGTGCCCGGCTTGGCATCAAAATGTTCACAGGCTACGGCATGTCGGAAACCTGCCCGCTCCTGAGCACAACCCACCTGACGCCGGAAGACCTTGATCTGCCACTGGAGCAGCAAACCGGAATTCGGGTAAAAACCGGAATTGCAGTCCCGATGGTCGAACTGGAGATCGTCGATCCGAGTGGCAACCCGGTGGCCCACGACGGCGAAGCCAAAGGCGAAGTCGTTGCCCGCGCACCCTGGCTGACCCAGAGCTACTTCAAACAGCCAGACAAAGGCGAGGAACTGTGGGAAGGCGGCTGGCTGCACACCGGGGATGTCGCCTCCATGGAGCCGGACAACACCCTGACGATCAAAGACCGGATCAAAGACGTGATCAAAACGGGAGGTGAATGGCTATCCTCCCTCGACCTGGAAAACATGATCAGTCAGCATCCGTCGGTTGCCGGTGCCGCTGTTGTTGGTGTGCCTGATGAAAAGTGGGGCGAGCGACCTTACGCGTTGATCACACTGATACCCGGAGAATCCGTTTCCGAACAGGACATCAAGCAACACCTGCAGCAGTTTGTCGACAGCGGTGATATCAACAAATGGGCCATTCCCGAGCAAATGCGGTTCGTGGAAGACATTCCCAAAACCAGTGTCGGCAAAATCAACAAGAAACTGATCCGGGATCAGTTACAGGAGTGATGGCGCCCTGACCTCAACAGGCCGGCCCGGGTTGTCCGGGCCAGCCTGCAGGCGTCAGGAGCCAATAAGCCTCAGAGCCCGGAAAACGTAAAGTCCACCTCTGGACGCTTACCCGCCACAATATCCGCCAGCGCCGCCGCAGAACCACAGGAATGAGTCCAACCCAGCGTGCCATGGCCGGTGTTCAGATACAGATTGCTGAAATGGCTCTTGCCAATGTAGGGCACATTGGACGGCGTAGCAGGCCGCAAGCCTGTCCAGAACTCCGCCTGATCCCAATACCCCGCCTCTGGCATGATCTCCGCTGCCCGCCGCACAATGGCCCGGCACCGTTTGAAATTCAGATCACGGCTGTAACCATTGAGTTCGGCAGTGCCTGCCACCCGAATGCGATCGCCCAGGCGCGAATAAACCAGTTTGTATTCATCATCCGTAAGACTGACGTTAAAGGCCGCTGCCTCGTTTTTTACCGGCACCGTAATGGAATAACCTTTGGCCGGATAGATGTTCAGAAACATACCGAGCTTTCTGGCCAGAATGGCGCTGAAGCTGCCAAGACTGAGTACATAGCTATCAGCCCTCAGAGTCTGATGCTTGCCGTCCTTCAGAGCCAGAACCCCCAGAATCCGGTCACTGGCGCGATCAAAGCCCAGGACCTCCGTACCGTACTCAAACGCCACGCCAGCTTCTTTGCACTTTCCGGCCAGTGCCTGGGTAAATTGACGGGCGTCTCCGCTTTCGTCCTCTAACGTGTAGGTGGCGCCAGCGATACGATGCCGGATTGGCTCCAGCGCCGGCTCCAGCTCAACCGCCCGGCCGGCATCGATAACTTGGCGGTCACATCCCAGATCTCTCATGATCCGGGAAGGTCCAAGGGCAGCTTCAAACTCCACCGGGTTGGTATAGAAGTGCAGAATACCGCGCTCCAGATGGTCATACTCAAGGCCGAGTTCGGCTCTCAGGTCCTGGAGACAGCCGCGACTATAGGTGCCGAGTGTCACCATCTGGCGAATGTTGTGAGCCGCTTTGGCGGAGGTGCACTGGGCCAGAAAGGACAGAGCCCAACGCCATTGATACGGGTCCAGACGAGGCCTGAACAGAAGGGGGGCATCCGGCTGGAACAGCCACTTGGCCACTTTTAGCGGAGCAGAGGGATTCGCCCAGGGCTCTGCGTGAGAGACCGAAACCTGTCCACCATTGGCATAACTGGTTTCAAGCCCGGACTTGCATTGACGGTCGACCACGGTTACCTGGTGCCCTTGTTTCTGCAGGTACCATGCCGTGGTAATACCAACGACCCCTGCCCCAAGTACCGCTATATGCATGTGTGCCTCCGCTGTTTGATCCGTCCTGGCCTTTCAGTACCGGCGGACTAACCACCGGCGCGCTTGACCGTCCACCCTTTTTGTTCCAGCAACGGAACCAGAATGTCTCTCTGGTCGCCCTGAATTTCCACCACACCGTCCTTTACTGTACCACCTGTACCGCATTTCGCTTTTAGCTGTTTGGCGTAGGCTTTGAGCGCGTTGTCGTCCAGCGGGATTCCGGTCACCAGGGTCACCCCTTTGCCTTTACGTCCTTTGGTCTCCCGGCTTACCCGAACGATGCCATCCCCCGCAGGCCGCTGGGGCGCTGTACAGATACAGGCATCGACAGGCTCTCTGCAGCCCGGGCACATCCGCCCCTGGTCCGTAGAGAATACAAGACCGCCCTTACCCTTGTTCATACCCATGAATACGCCCCGTTCAGCAATCAGTTCAGGCCCGGAGGGTATTGGGAAAACATGTCCGAGACAACCTCATCGATCAACTTGCGACGGGTTTCCGGAGACTGGTTCTCGTTCAGGTAACGCCGGCTGGATGCCTGCCAGACCACCTCGTCGGTCTGGCGATCAACCATTCGGACCACAAGTTTACCTTCCGTAATTTCACGCACCGGTGGTGGCGCCGATACCCCCCAGCCGAAATTGCCACGGCCAAATCCAAAGCCCAGGCCAACTCCCACCTGCTCCAGCCGTTCTTCCGGCACAATCTGCCAGCCAACAAGAACATCTGCATCGGCTTCCGCAACCTTTTTCATGGCTTTTCGACTAAGCTCTCGCTCAACCGCGTTCCGGACCCGGGCATCGTCCAGTGTCGTGACAGCATCATCCTGCTCACTCCCGGCAAACGCCCAACGGCTGTAGTCCCCGAAAACCGTGGCCGAGTTGTAGTCTGTCACCACGTTACTGGCACACCCGGCCAGAATCAGTACCATCGCAGTCAACATCAGGGTACGCATAGGCTACACTCCAAGATCTTCAGTGCTTTTCAGTATACGCTGACCCGCGGCACACGGCCTGACCCACAACACTAGGTGTCAAAACGGTAATCCATTTTGTGGGCATCGCAAAAAGCCGCGAATTCCTCTTGGTGCGTTTCCGGCAGCGAAACTGTCGCCGTCACGCGAGAGCTGTACTGGATATCCTCGATTCGCCCTTCGTGCCCTTCACACCAGTGGCGCAACGGCTGCTCATCGGCAAAGCCACAGCCGACGTGCGCCATGGCCCGCACTTGCTGGACCACCCGGTCCACCGCAGAGAGTACACTCTCAGCCGCGCCTGCATAGGCACGCACCAGGCCACCGGCCCCCAGCTTGATGCCACCAAAGTAGCGAATAACGATCACCAGCACATCGCCCATGTCTTTATGCTGAATCACGCCCAGGATCGGTTTTCCCGCTGTCCCGGAAGGTTCTCCATCGTCGTTCATGGCCGCCTCCGCCGCCGAACCGGGCCGCCCGATCTGATACCCCCAGCACACATGGCGGGCATCGGGATAATCCCGGTGCGCCTGCTCCACCAAGGCACGAACCTCGTCCCGGGCCCGAACCGGGTAAACCCGGGCAATAAAGCGGCTTTTCTTCACTTCCGTTTCCCGCTCGAGGTATCCTGCGGGAATCGGGTAATCCTTACTCATGAGCAATCCTATGGCAACTGACAACGACGAACACCAACCGCCCGGGACCGCCGCCCCGGCCCGGACCCGAAAAGCGGCATGCGGCATCCGGTTTGACGAAGACGAGCTGCAGGAGGGCATTGATTTCTCAGCCGCTGCAGATCTGAAACCCGGGAAGGAAAAGCCTCAGGGCAAGCCCGGCGACCCCAACCCCTCAGCTACCCACAAAGACCGGTAGCGCCAGAGTAACCATCAGGCCGCCACCATCACTGTTGCGGGCGCTGACCTGCCCGTCATGGGCCGTGATGATATCACGGGCAATGGCCAGCCCAAGCCCCCACCCATGGCCGCTGCGGGACTTATCCGCCCGAAAAAAAGGCTCGAACACGTGCAGCAGCAGATCGTCCGGCGCACCGGGGCCCTCATCGGTTATAGTTACCTGAACCTGATCATCATCCGTGGTTACCAGGGCAATGTGGACGGATTTACCCGGGGGCGTATGGTCGAGGGCATTCTGCAATACGTTGTCGAAGGCGCGCTGTAGCAGGCCACGATCACCCAGCACCGACACCCCTTTGCCTGGCTCCGAGGAAACCAGCTTACAGTCTACCCCCTGATGTTCGGCATAATCTGCGGCGTCCTGCAACACTTGGTTCAGCAACGTCAGAGGTTTCACGGGTTCCCGCGCCATGTCACCCCCGGCCTCGGATACCCGGTAAAGCGTCAGAATCTGACCGGTCATTGCCTCCAGGCGCTCATTCTGCCGAAGGATGCTCTCCATTAACCCTTCATCCGCCCCGCTATCTGCCGCCAATTCAATCGCCACCCGCTGCCTGGCCAGCGGCGTACGCAGGTCGTGGGAAATGTCTCTCATAAGCTGAGTCTGTCGGTCCAGCAACTGACACAGCCTGTCCGTCATGCCATTGAAAGCCGTCGCTAACTGCCCGACTTCATCCCGTCGCCGGGCAATCCGGTCAGACACCCTTAAACGGGTATCACCAGCGGCAATCGACCGGGCCGTTCCTTCCATATGTTTGAGAGGCCGGGACACCAGGCGGGCAATCCACCAGCAAGCCAGCGAAATCATCAGAAAGGCAAGCCCGAGTTCGACAAACCGGAACATCCTCGGGTCCAGCCAGCCCTCGCCCCCCATGCGAGGCCAGGCTACCAGCTGATATCCCTCCTGCAGCTCAATCACCGCGGGCTTGTGCGGGTACCACCCCGACTGGATACGCTCGCGGATCACCCGGGGTAAACGGTGCTCGCCCTGCTCCTTTTCGATCAACATCAGGTGCAGATCCAGACGCTCACCCTCACCACGCAGAAACCGCCATGCATCACCACGCCCTTTGCGCTCGCGAATCACCAGCGCCTCTCTGGCTAACGCCTGGAGCCCAACCTGGCGTTCAATCGCCTGGCGTTCCCGGTCGAGCAGGAAGCGGGTCGCAAGTTGGCTGGCCGCCACCGTCAGTGCCATGGCCAGCCAGATCGATAGAAAGATTCGCCAGAACAACGGAAACATGAAACGCTTCATGGTGCGGGTATCCGATAACTGTAGCCAAGCCCCCGGACGGTCTCGATCCGGGGAGGATGATCATTGCCAAGTTTCTTGCGCAGATTGCTGATGTGCATATCCAGCGTCCGGTCGTAGGCCTCCAGGCGACGCCCCAGAGCCCATTGCATCAGATCTGTCTTCCGCACGACACTGCCTGCGTGGGCCAGAAGAACCTGAAGCACTTCATATTCCGTTCCCGTCAGTTCCAGTGGCACACCGTTCTGGTAAATGCGACGCTGCCCGGGCTCTACCGCCAGATCACCATAAGCCCGACCATCGGCCACCTCGGTTTTCTGGTCCCAGGCAATCCGTCGGAGCAGCGCCTGCAGACGGGCCACCAACTCTCTGGGGTTACAGGGTTTCGGGATGTAATCGTCAGCCCCCACCTCAAAGCCGACAATCCGGTCGGTTTCGTCCCCCCGGGCCGTCAGCAGAATAACCGGAAGATGGGTCCTGCCTCTCAATTCCCGGAGCACATCCAGACCGTTGATATCAGGCAGCATGATATCCAGCACCACGATGTCGCAATCCTGACCTAAAGCCAGCACAAGTCCATCGCGCCCGTTCGCGGCTTCTCGCACGCTAAAACCCTGGTTAACCAGATACCGTGCCAGCAATTCCCGCAACTCGTCGTCGTCTTCAATCAACAAAACCCGGTTCTGCATCGTCTTACCTCTGGGATGTGCCCGGGCACAGTCTAGCATGGCGCGGCGCAACCTCCCGGAGCACAGGTTTTGTCTTTACCCAACCTTTACGTAGCCCTGACATCACCTGACGTTGCGCCACGTACCATGGCTGACAACCTTCATGAACAACCACGAGGTAATAACCATGAACGCAAAAACTGTACTACTGACCACCGGTGTCCTGCTCACCACACTGATGGCAGCCAGTCCCGCCGCCTTCGCCGACCGGTATGGCAAGCATGAACGGGATGGCACGTGGAACAAGCAGGAAATGTGCGAAAATGCCCGGCAGGGGAAAGGCCCTTTTAATCACGAAGCGCGCAAGGCGGAAAGAGAGCAGTACCGCGCAGACATGGCCGATCGTCTGAAACTGACCAAAGAGCAACGTGAAACCTGGAACCAGATTCACAAGGAACGCCAGGAACAGCAAACCGAGCGCATGGCCAAGTGGCAGAAAAACATGCAGGAACGGTGCGAAAAGGGCTCAGGCAAAGACAAGGAGTGATCAGAGCGAGGGTTCTGTCGTATGGTTAAGGGATTCCATCACCAACCCTGATGCCATCCATGTCAGAACCAATCCTGAAAACCCTGATTATTGAAACCCGCGCCAGCGTTGCCGATATTCCTGATGAGGATTGGCAGCGACTGGCGGGCACCTCTAACCCTTTCCTTCGACGGGAGTTTTTTCAGGCGCTGGAGGAAAGCGGTTGTACCTCGCCCGACACGGGCTGGACCCCGAGCTATCTTGTGTTCAGGCATGGCAACCAGTTAATCGGTTTGGCCCCCGCCTACCTGAAAACTCACTCCAGGGGCGAATACGTCTTCGATTGGGGGTGGGCCGAAGCGTATCAGCGTTATGGACTGCCTTACTACCCGAAACTGCTGGTCGCCATCCCCTTTACCCCATCCGTCGGGCCAAGGTTGCTGCTGGCCCCGGAGCTGCGCCAGCACCTGACGCCACAGCTTCTTCACAATGCTCTCGACGCCCTCACCGACCGGCTTGGCGCTCATTCCTGGCATGTGCTGTTTCCAGACAGCGAGGACCAGATACTGCTGAATAATGGTCAGGGATTTCACCGTCTTGGTTGTCAGTTTCACTGGCACAACCGCAACTACCAAAGTTTCACTGATTACCTCTCGGCCCTGAATTCGCGCAGGCGCAAAGCCATTCGCAAAGAACGGCGGCAGGTAGCGGAGCAAGACATTACGTTCACTCGATTTCACGGCCAGAACATACCCGCCCACGTGTTAGCTGCATTCTATGTTTTTTATCAGGCCACGTATCTGAAACGAGGCCAGCGACCGTATCTGAACCAGGCCTTCTTCGAACAACTCCATAGGGATCTTCCGGAGCATCTGCACCTGATCATGGCCATGAAAGACGGCCAGATGATTGCCGGGGCCCTGTTCCTGCAGAGTGAATCCACCTTGTACGGGCGCTACTGGGGTTGCTTGGAGGAATACAAGCATCTGCATTTCGAAACCTGTTACTACCAGGGCATCGAACTGGCTCTGTCGCTCGGGCTCAGTCACTTCGATGCCGGCGCACAAGGTGAACACAAACTCATTCGGGGGTTTGAACCAACCCGCACCCATTCATGGCACGGTATCCGACATCCAGGTTTCCGGGAGGCCATTTCCGAGGCCGTTCACGAGGAATCCGAACAGGTGCAGGCCTATATCGCTGAGGCCGAAACGTTACTGCCATTTAAAGAACAATCGGCGCATTAACTTCTATACTGAAGGCCCGTAAAGGACATAAACCGGGCAAGAGACTATGGACACAAGCCTGCCAGAAAACCTGTTTACCTCCGCCAACCCAGCCATGGCGGTTGCACTGGGTGCCGTAATACTTGCGCTGGTCGCCCTCGCGGTTGCCATGCGCTCGAAGCGCCAGAGTCAGCACCAGCTATCCGCATTGCGGGACCGGTCAGACACGCTCTGGCGCGAAGTGGATGATATCCGGGTGAGCCACTTCAATCGCCCGGATACTGCCGCAAGCCCAGGCACGGCCTCACTTGATCACGCCCGTTATCAGATGGAGATAAGCGCCTATCAGGAAATCTGGCCGGCGATCTGGCATCTGCACGAGCGTCTGGGGCAATTCCTGAGGAGCGTAGACGCGGGAGAGTCCGCCGGTGACCTCCGCCTTGAAGCCAGAAACGCAGCCCTTGAAGCCCGCCGCCTTCTGAACCGGCATCGTCCTTTTTGCCACGAGAACGTGGACGACCTCCTTACCCGTATCATCGATCTGGAGATCAAAGCCCATCTCTCAGCCTGTCAGTACCTCGACCTTGTCAAAGAGGTCCGAAGCGACGCCTCCGACCACGACCGGCGAGTGCTGCATGACAAATATCACAGTCTTCACGATGGTGACGCACGCGACTTAATGAGTCATCTCGTCGACGCCGTCCGGCACAGGGCTATTCGGTTAGGCTAGCCGCCTCGACCAGGTACCAGTACCGGATTACACCAGGTATCGCACCAGAGCGGCCGCCAACAGGCCCGCGGCAATGGCAGGCAGTGGCTTCTGAAACGCCAGCATGGCTGCAGCGGTGGCCACAAGCGCGGCCACGGCACCCAGGTCGCCACTGAACGCCATGGGCACGATGATCGCGATCAGCACCGAACTGGCCATGGTGTTGATAAAGCTTTCGATTCTGGGGTTAATGCGCACAAAAGACATCACAAACACGCCACCGAAACGGGTGATCAGCGTGACTACCGTCATCACAGCAATGAGCGCCAGAACGCCTTGTGGAGAGGTCTCAATGGCCATCCGCCACCTCCTCATCAGCACCGCTGCTGGCTGTTTCCGGGCTCTGCCAGATCAAGCCGACAAGGCCGCCTGCAATCGCACCGACAACCACATGCATGTTTGGCGGCAGCCATTTCCAGGCAGCCAGTGATGCAACTGCGGCGACACTCCAGGCAACCAGTACTCTGGGGGACTTCCGCCCTCCCAGGGCCATGGCCAACATAAAGCACCCCAGCACCATATCCAGCCCGAATGCTTTGGGGTTCTGCAAAAGACCACCAAAATACACCCCCAGCGCTGTCCCGATGATCCACGCCAGCCACAGCACCAGACCACCACCAACGATAACCTCAAGGTTGCGTCGACCATTCTGGTAATCCTGAGCCGACACCGCCCAGTTAGCATCCGTCAGTAACAGCAAGAGTGCGTATCGACGCCCGGGCGGAACTTCCCGCAGCATGGGATAAAGCGACGCCCCCATCAGCAAATGCCGGGAGTTGATGGCAAACACCACGGCAACCAATGGGAGAATCGACACCTCCGCTCCCCAGATATCCACCGCAGCAAACTGCGACGCGCCGGCGAATACGGTGGTGCTCATCAGAATGGATTGCAGCGGCGTCAACCCCTCCTGAATCGCAGCCAGCCCAAAGGCAGCACCAAACGCCACCACGAACAACGAGATGGGGAACAAGCGGAAGAACTCAGACCAGACCTTCCGTGATTCAAACTGATAAGGATAGGAGAGCGTAGACATCTCAAGAAACTAAGCCTGATACGGCAAAACGCGTATAAGTAATAACCACAACACTCTCTTTTTTTAGCACCGGCACTCAGACAGTTAGACCCATCGTTTGGCCATTGTCATGACCCGAGGTTGACGTTCACGTAAACTTGGATTAGCTTGATCCTCGTCCAGCCCCAAAAGGGCACCCCGACCAATCCTTCGGGTGGGACAACGGAAATCAAGATGCTGGCCACAAGCCAGACAGACAAAAACAAGACAACACCTGCCGCCGGAACCCGGCTGCACGGTAGAGGATTTCAACATGCTTTTCAGCCATCCGGAGTTCGATCACCACGAACACCTGTCGTTTTTCTGCGATGCCGAAACCGGCCTCAAATCCATCATCGCCATCCACAACACCTCAAGAGGCCCCGCCCTGGGTGGTTGCCGGATGTACCCCTACGCTACAGACGAAGAAGCCGTCCGCGACGTTCTTCGGCTCTCACGGGGCATGACCTACAAGTCTGCACTTGCCAATCTGGATCTTGGCGGCGGCAAGTCGGTGATCATCGGTGACTCGCGTAAACACAAGACAGAAGCGCTGCTGGAAGCCATGGGACGGCATCTGGAAAGCCTCGGCGGCCACTACATTGCGGCCGAAGATTCCGGCACCAGTGTATCGGACCTGAAAATCATGGGCCGACAGACCCGGCACGTTGCCGGCATTGCCTCAAGACCCGGTTTTGACGGTACCCCTAGCAATGGCGACCCTTCACCAGTGACGGCCTACGGTACCTTCATCGGCCTGAAAGCCGCTGTCAAACACCGGTTTGGCAGCTCCGACCTTACTGGCCTGAAAGTCGCAATCCAGGGGGTTGGCAACGTCGGTTTCCGGCTGGCCAGACACCTGAAACAGGCTGGCGCGGAGCTCTGGGTGACAGACATCCACACCGACAACCTGCAACGCGCAGTGGAGGAACTGGGGGCAACCGCCGTGTCGTCATCAGACATCCTGACCCTGCCTGTCGACGTGGTGGCCCCCTGCGCCATGGGAGCCGTCCTGAACGACCACAGCATCCCGGCACTGAAAGCCAGCATCGTGGCTGGTGCCGCCAACAACCTTCTGGACCGTCCGGAACATGACGAAGCTCTGAAACGCCGGGGCGTTCTCTACGCCCCGGACTTTGCCATCAATGCCGGTGGCATCATCGACGTGTTCTATGAACGCACAGGAGGCTCCCCCGACAACGTCCGGGCTCACGTCGAAACCATTGGCGATACTCTGACCGAAATTTTCGAACGCTCCGAGCGTACCGGGCTTCCTACCGGCACCATCGCCAACGAACTGGCGGAGGAGCGTTTCAAAAAGCACGCCGCGGGTGCTGGGCTGGCGCCCCAGCGGCTGACTTGCACCGGGTAATTCAATACCGGTGCTTCCCCTTGGGAGCCGCAGGCTCTGCGGCTCCGTTTTTTTAACCCCAGTAACAAAAACAAGATCTTCGGGAGAAAACCATGTCTGTCTCATCATCCGGCTCTGCAGCCTATAGCGGCTCTCTTGAGGGCTCCAACGCACAGCGCGGGCTCTGGTCCTCGCGGCTCGCGTTTATTCTCGCCGCCACCGGGTCCGCGGTGGGCCTGGGCAATATCTGGAAGTTCCCCTATGTTACAGGCGAGAATGGCGGTGGCGCTTTTGTCCTCGTCTACCTGCTCTGCATAGCCATTATTGGTATCCCAATCATGATGGCCGAGGTTATGATCGGCCGACGTGGAGGCCACAGCCCGGCTAATAGCATCCGCGCCATTGCTCACATCGATGGCCTGAACCCTGCCTGGAGGCTGGTCGGAGCCGTCGGTATCCTTGCGGGCTTTCTGATTCTGTCGTTTTATTCTGTGATCGGCGGGTGGGCCATTTCCTACGTAGGAACTACGGCCAGCGGGCAGTTGGCCGGCCAGACAGCCGATGCGGTCGGAGCCATGTTTTCCGGCCTGCTCAGTGACCCGGGCACTCTGCTGCTGTGGCATACGGTCTTCATGGCTCTGGTGATGCTCGTGGTGGCCAAAGGTGTGCGCTCCGGACTGGAGCGGGCCGTCAGCATACTGATGCCAGCCCTGTTTGTACTCCTGCTGACCGTCGTAGGATACGCCATGACCACCGGTCATTTCGGTCAGGCAGCAGCCTTCCTGTTCCAGCCAGACTTTTCCAAGCTCACCACCTCCGGTGTTCTCGTCGCTCTGGGCCACGCGTTTTTCACCCTGAGCCTCGGCATGGCGGTCATGATGGCTTACGGCTCCTACCTGCCCAAGAAGATCTCCATCGCCAAAACGTCGGTGACCGTCTCGATTATTGATACCGGTGTTGCCTTGCTGGCGGGCCTTGCCATTTTCCCGATCGTCTTTGCTAATGGTCTTGAGCCAGGTGCAGGACCAGGCCTGATTTTCCAGACATTACCACTGGCGTTTGGTCAGATGCCCATGGGCTCGCTGTTTGGCACCCTGTTCTTCGTACTGCTGATTTTTGCCGCCTGGACCTCGGGCATTTCACTTCTGGAGCCCATCGTCGAATGGCTGGAAGAACAGAAGGGATTCAACCGTACCATGAGTACTCTTGGCGCGGGCACTGTCTGCTGGGCTCTGGGTATTGCATCCATTCTGTCACTGAACCTGTGGTCTGACGTTGCGCCGCTGGGTTTCATACCGAAACTGGAAGGTAAGACAGTTTTTGACTTGCTGGACTTCTTTACCGCCAACATTATGTTGCCGCTGGGAGGTCTTCTGGTCGCCATCATGGCCGGATGGGTCATGTCCAAACCCGCCATGCAAAAAGAGCTGGACCTGTCTCCGGGCGTGTTCAACCTCTGGTTTGTCACCGTCCGGTTCATCACACCGGTCGCCGTTGGCATCGTTTTCATCTACAACCTGATCTGACAATGGTAACCCGCCCCCGGCCTGTGCCGGGGGCTAGCCAGTGATCCCCCTCCACAACCCCAGCGAGCTGACCACAAGCAGCACAACGCCCAGAAAACGGAAGAACACGGTCGGATCAGACTTCAGCATCCGCTCATGGAACCAGAGCCCAATGAAATGCCCAACCGTGGCACAAGGCAACAACCAGAGGTGGTGAATCAGCTGGAGGTCAACCCCGGCCCAGATAAAAGCGCCCATCTTGATGGTCACCAGGATAAACCAGAGCGCAAACAGGGTATCGCGCAAGCGCTCTCGGGGCAGATGCTGCGCCACCACCGCAATAATCAATGGCGCCCCGATCAGCGAGGTACCACTGATGTAGCCACCCAGCATCAGAAACACAGCGTCCACGAACGGGCTCTTGCTTCGGAACGGCTTATTGAGAATGTAAGACAAGGCGTAGACCGAGACGATCACAAAAATGATCGAGCTCATAACCAGGGCTGGCAGCGTAATCAGTCCGAATACCCCGATGATCTTGGGGACAATCATGATACCCAGAATTTTCAGGAGATAGCGCCAGTCCACCGTACCGGAAACGACCCCACCTTCCGCCTGCGCCGTCTGCTTCCGGTGATTCATCCAGATCGTTAACGATGAAAAAATCAGCAAGTGAACTGAGATGATCGGCAGGTACACCAGCGGATCGTTGTGTATCAGCAACAGAAAGGGCAGAGACAGCACGGCACCGCCAAACGCCAGCCCGGAGCGAACAAAGCCACTCCAGACAAACACCAGGGCAATCAGGGCATACTGAATCAGGGACAAGTCAGACATAACACCAACATCATTCACGGCCGGAAAAAACAGGGAGCAGCGGTCAGTCCTTCGCCACCGGTTGCAAACACGACGTCAGAACCGCGCGCATGTGCTCTACCCCCAGACGATTCATCAGATCGATATTCCGCTCCGGAATCCCATCCACATCCGGATACGCGTCTATCGCCGATGCCAGGCTCGATTCCCGCAACAGATGCAGCATGGGGTATGGCGAGCGGTTGGTGTAGTTCTCTGCGGCCTCGGGCTCTGTTCCGGCAAACTGGTAGTCCGGATGAAAACTCGCCACCTGGAACTCACCTTCCAGATCCAGGTAGACCACCAAACCATCCACCACATCCAGAAATTCGTTATAGGCTCCGAAATCCTGCAGTACGCCGGGGTGGATTAACAACGTTGTCTCCACCTCCGGCTCATCCCGCAACCTCAGCAATTCCTCCTGCAGCACCTGCAGCAGGGCTTCGTCTGTCGAGGCCTCTGTCACCACAAACCGCACCCGGTTTTTCACCAACTCACGCCTGGCAAACGGACACAGGTTATAACCCACCACCACCTCTTCGACCCATTTTCGGGTGGCACGAATAATCTCAGGTTCTTTCACTGTTTGATTCCTGTGTCAGTTAACGCCCCGGCGCTTGTCGCAGCACCACGGATTACAGATACCCCTGACTCCGCAAATAATCATCATAGGATCCACTGAAATCGGTCACCCCGTCCGGGCTCAATTCAATGATCCGGGTTGCCAGCGAAGACACAAACTCCCGGTCATGACTGACAAAGATCAGCGTTCCCGGATAGTTTTCGAGCGCCAGGTTCAACGCCTCAATCGACTCCATATCCAGGTGGTTGGTCGGTTCATCCAGAAGCATCACATTCGGCTTCTGGAGAATCAGCTTGCCAAACAACATCCGCCCCTGTTCACCACCGGACAACACCCGCACGGATTTGCCAATCTCATCACCGGAGAACAACATACGCCCGAGCGTGCCCCGAACCAGCTGATCTCCCCCAGTAGTCCACTGTGCCATCCACTCGGAGAGTGTGTCATCTTCCGAAAAGTCGGCGGTATGATCCTGGGCGAAATAGCCAACCTCGGCACTGTCTGTCCACTTCACCTGACCACTGTCCGGCGCATACGCACCTGCCAGGCACTGCAACAGGGTGGTCTTGCCAATACCGTTCGGCCCGATGATCGCAACCCGCTCTCCGGCCTCAATCTGCAGTTCCAGATTGCTGAAAAGCGGGCCATTATCAAATCCCTTGGTGAGCTTCTCGATGGTGACCGCCTGCCGGTGCAGCTTCTTGCCTTGCTCGAAGCGTATGAACGGGCTCACCCGGCTGGACGGCTTCACTTCCTCCAACTGAATCTTGTCAATCTGGCGAGCCCGGGAGGTGGCCTGCTTGGCCTTGGAGGCATTCGCAGAGAAACGGCTGACAAACTGCTGAAGCTCAGCAATCTGCGCTTTTTTCTTGGCATTATCCGCCATCATCCTTTCCCGCGCCTGCGTGGCTGCGGTCATGTACTCGTCGTAGTTACCCGGGAACAGGCGCAGCTCGCCGTAGTCCAGATCCGCCATGTGGGTGCAGACACTGTTCAGGAAATGACGGTCGTGAGAGATAATGATCATGGTGCTGTTGCGGGCAATCAGGATGTTCTCGAGCCAGCGAATAGTATTGATATCCAGGTGGTTGGTGGGCTCATCCAACAGCAATACATCAGGGTCTGAAAACAACGCCTGGGCCAACAGCACCCGCAGCTTCCAGCCTGGAGCAAGCGCACTCATGGGGCCTTCGTGCTGGTCCATCGGGATATCAAGGCCCAACAATAACTCTCCGGCCCGGGATTCAGCGGTATAGCCATCCATTTCGGCAAACTGGACCTCCAGGTCCGCCACGGCCATACCGTCTTCCTCACTCATTTCCGGCAACGAGTAGATGCGATCTCGCTCTTTCTTGACGTGCCAGAGCTCCTCATGCCCCATGATGACCGTATCAATCACGGTGCAGGATTCATAGGCAAACTGATCCTGACGCAACTTTCCCAACCGGGTATTCGGCTCAAGCATTACCTGCCCGGAGGAGGGTTCAAGATCACCACCAAGGATCTTCATCAGGGTGGACTTACCGCAGCCATTGGCGCCGATCAGCCCGTATCGGTTGCCGTTACCAAATTTGGCGGAGACGTTTTCAAACAGGGGACGAGCCCCGAACTGC
Source organism: Marinobacter daepoensis DSM 16072 (assembly GCF_000421165.1). Lineage (GTDB taxonomy): Bacteria > Pseudomonadota > Gammaproteobacteria > Pseudomonadales > Oleiphilaceae > Marinobacter > Marinobacter daepoensis. The sequence goes on along the minus strand of NZ_ATWI01000008.1, from coordinate 427,426 downwards.
ATGGTGAGATTGGCGGTGGAAATCAAGAGACAACCCTACTGAAGTGAAGGCCGGCACAGGCCGGCAAAACAGGAGCGGGCATTGTACAGGTTTGCGTCAAAGACTGTGAGGCCGAAGAAACGCGGACAAAAACCACTTGCCTCCAACCGTCACTGAGGGCAGCATTCCCGTTCAGACGTTCCATTCATCCAACAACAGGACACGAATCATGGCACAAGCAACCGCACGCCACATTCTGGTAGACAGCGAAGCAAAATGTGAAGAACTGAAAAAAGCGATCGAAGGCGGCCAGGATTTTGCTGACGTCGCCAAACAGCACTCTTCCTGCCCCTCTGGCCGTAACGGCGGCGATCTCGGCTCCTTTGGCCCTGGCCAGATGGTGCCGGAGTTTGACAAGGCGGTGTTCAGCAGCGACCTGAATACGGTGATTGGCCCGATCAAGACCCAGTTTGGCTACCACCTTCTGGAAGTCACCAGCCGCAGCTGATTCGCGTTAGCATTGCCACCGACTGCCCGGAAATCAGGGTAGTCGGTTCTGCACGTTCTGCGCTCTGGCTACTGCCCCCCTGCCGGGGCAGGTGACAGAAAACGCGACATCTGCCGGCCAATACTCTCCACCGGGTCCATAACAGCCTGCTGAATGCTTGAGGTAATGACACGGGAAAATTGCTTTCCTGCCGGGCTCTCCAGAAAACCCAGGTAAAGCCCCATTTCCTGGGTACTGATGTTTTCATAGGTGTACAGGTAGCTGTCATAGACCTGTTGGCCAACAACCCCACGTAGCACCCCTCTCTGGCTTTCAATCCGCTGCTCAAGCTGCTCATAGTGCACGGATTCGCTGCTGAGCGCCGACATAGCCGTTGCCAACCCAAGCTGAACAGCAATGGTCGTATCAACCGCACTTTCCGTTGCGCGGGCGGCGCGATCAAATCGTTCAAACATCCCGGCCTTAGTGCTTCCCTTAAACTTACGGTTCAGTTCCGGGGCCCGGGCCTGGATGTTCTGCCAGGCTTCAGGGGCGGACGCCGCGATCTCAGCGGCTGATATTTTCCGGGCGACGGGGGTTCCGTACCATTCATGAACCGCTTCCAGTTGCTCGCTGGAAAGCCGGGCTTGAAGATCAGTAATAATCCGCTGCTCGATCTTTGCCGCACTGAAACTGCTGCTCACCACATAACCTACGGTATCCGCCACCATGGGGGGAACCTCTCCCCGGCTTTTCAACCCCTCCCGGATTCCCTGGCTGAGCATGGCCGGATACTGCTCAACAATCTCGTCAATTGGCGAAGCTGCAAGAACCTCAGCAGCATCGGGGGCAGCCTGAGCGGAACCCACCCCCAGCATGGCAGCGACTAAAACAGGTTTAACTAGGGACATTCGCTTCATTTACCTATCATCCTGACTATCATGATGAGTCTCTTATGCCATGGGCCTCAGGCAGGCAGCAAGTAATCCCTCATTTCAGGAGATGACGGTTTGGTAGGGATTCCCTTAAGGCCTGGCCGAAAAAAGAAGCGCCGCCGGGCCTCACGAAACAAAGCCTGGGCAACCCGGGCCAGGTGGTATGGTTTACCCATCATCGGCGTTGTGATCGGCGTTTGGGCCACACTGCGTTTCAGCCTGCTGGCGCCAGACCCTCCCGCCAACCCGGAACACCTTTGTGAGATTTTCCGGGAGCACCCTGCCTGGTATGACTATGCCCGGGCATCACAACAGCGATGGGGTACGCCCATAGCCACCCAGATGGCCTTCGTTTACTACGAATCGTCGTTTCGCAGTCATGCCAGGCCCCCTCGCACCCAACTGTGGGGGCTGATCCCATGGACACGGCCAACCACCGCTTTTGGTTACGCCCAGGCGCTGGACCCGGCCTGGCAGGAATATCTGGCTGCCAACGATGGCGATTGGCTGACCGTGCGCAGTGATATGGAATACGCCCTGGACTTTGTCGGCTGGTACAACCGGCTCAGTCATCGGCAATTGGGTATTGCCTTTACCGCTCCGAGAGAACTCTACCTCGCCTACCATGAAGGGCGGAGCGGTTACGCCCGGCGTTCGTTTGATCAGAAGCCAGAGCTTGTTTCTCTGGCTTCCCGTGTCAGAGCCCGGGCTTACCGCTACCACAACCAACTGGCCCACTGTGAAACAGAATTTCAGTGCTGGCGCTGGTACGAGTTCTGGCCCTTCTGCTCCGCCAGGGACTGAGCTAGAGCGCGCCGGAAATCTCAATGACCGGCTCCAGAGTCTGCAGTCGGTCCACCAGAAACTCCATCACGATCCTGACCCTGGCCATTTGCTGGGTATCCTGGTTGACGTGTAGCCAGAGATCAACGCTCTCTCCCTCAAGCGGATCGGTCAAGCGGCGGAGTTCTTTGGTCGCCTCACCCAGATAACAAGGCAAGACCACCAGGCCAGCCCCCGCACGAGCCAGCGCATGCATGGACTGCAGGCTGTTACAGCGTATAACCGATGTCGCATTCTTAAGCTGTTTGCGATACCAGCGCCCCGTCGCCAGATGACTGAACGATTCATCCGGCAAGATCCAGGTGCAGGCCTCCGGCTCGTTCTCAATATCCATGTTCCGGTGCCGTCGGCAGTAGCTGGCAGCACCGTAAACCGCCGATTCAATGGCGGCAATACGTTCACCTTCCAGAGTTGCCTGAGGTTTGTTTTCTGGCCGCAGAGTCAGATCGGCTTCCCGGTGACTGAGGTTGGCGACATCGTTGTCGGTCAGCACCTCCAGTTCAATTTCCGGATAGGAACGCACCATTTCGGCCAGAATCGGGCTGAGCAACTCATTGACCATGATGTCTTCAGCGGCAACCCGGACCTTGCCGACCGGTGCGGAATCCTCCCCTACCAGTTTTCGCTCCAGGTTTTCCATATCGGTAGCCAGCCGTTCAGCCTCACGGAAAGCCATTTCGCCGACCGGGGTGAGCTGCAATCCCGTCTGGTTTCGCTCGAAAAACTGCACGCCCAGCGACTCCTCCATTTGGTCAAGCCGCCGTAAAACAGTGGTTTGGTGAACGCCCAGAAGTTCACCTGCTTTTGCCAGCGTTCCGCCTATTGCAAGGGCCCTTATATATCGAAGATAATCCCAGTCCATAATCACTGCATATTTGCAACAAGAGTACGGAGTTTACCGTATTCAAACTGCAAAAAAGAATCCTTAGAATCGTACGTAAATTAAAGATAGATCGCTAACAATCCACCAGATGAAGGAGGAAGGCGCTATGACTCAGAGCCATATCGCAACCGTTAAACCGCTGCCGTCAAGTGTCCTCCACAACAGTACTGAGGTCCGGCGCCAGTATACCCGCGCTGCCGCAAAACAAGCGATGCAGTTTATCAGCCGCAAGGTGCGTATTTTCAATCGCAAAGCTGTGGCCGTGGCGCAGGATGTTCCTCAGGTTCAGGGCGGTCACTGATCCCCGCACTCTGACGTGACCTCGCCAACAAAAACGCCGGTATGGAAACATACCGGCGTTTTTGTTGTTCAGGGTGAATTCAGTGGCACTCAGAATTCCCAGATAATTTTCCGCTTCTGGGAAAACCATTCATCCATTTTGCGATTGTAAAAGTCCTCGATCACATTGCGCTTGATTTTCATGGTTGGCGTCAACATGCCATTCTCCATGGTCCAGGGTTCACGAACGATTACCACAAATGCCACTTTCTCATGGGATTCGCATCCGGCATTCACAGCATCCAGCTCCCCGGCCAGTTCCTGCTCCAGCGCGATCCGATCACCACCTCTTTCCAGATCGTCCCGGGCTTCTTCGGAGAGCAGCACCATCAGGCAGGGCTGGGGTTGATTCGCACCGGCCACACACACCACTTCCGCCTTCGGATGGTTGAAGCGATTCTCGATAGGCACCGGCACCACATATTTGCCCTTCGAGGTTTTGAACAAGTCTTTCACCCGCCCAGTGATTCGCAGGCAACCATCGGCATCAATTTCCCCCATATCACCGGTTTTCAGGAAACCATCTTCCGTCAGGTCTTCTTTGGTTTTTTCTTCATTTCTGTAGTAGCCCAACATCTGGCCCGGACTTTTGACCTGAACTTCCCCACCGTCCCCAATCCGATGCTCAACGCCCGGGTTTGCCATGCCCACGGTCCCGACTTTCGCCTGGCCCGGTCTGTTGGCGTGGGAGTAGCCAAAGTTTTCAGACATTCCGTACACTTCGAGCAGCTCCAGACCCAGGCTTCGATACCAGCCAATGATTTCGGAGGACAACGGAGCCGCCCCGGTCAACGCGGCCCGGCAGTGATCGAGGCCTAGTTGCTTGAGCACCTTTTTCTTCACCAGCGAATTAAGAACCGGAATATTGAACAGGATTTTCTGTTTCCTGGGCGGCAGCTTGGCGTTTACGCCCAGATAAAACTTCATCCAGAGTCGTGGCACAGAGAAGAACAGCGTGGGACGGGCCCGCTGGAGATCTTCCTGAAAGGTGTCCAGAGAATTCGCAAAGTAGAGATGGAAACCATAATACAGAGACTGCGTTTCCACCGCGGCCCGCTCAGCCACATGAGCCAGGGGCAGATAGGACAGCATCCGTTCACTGGATGAGACCGGGAACAACTGCTGAAGCCCGTCCGCCACTGAGATCATCGTCCGAAAGCTGTGCATGACACCTTTTGGCCTGCCGGTACTCCCCGAGGTATACACAATCGTTGCCAGATCATCGGGATCGGGCAGTTTCGGCTGTGCCGGAGACATGGCTTCGATGATAGTTTCCCACGTCGGGACATCGTCCCGGGGCGAAAGCGGAAGGGAAACCAGAGGCAGATCATCGGGTAAGTGCCCCTTGATGTCATCCCAGCCATCCGCCGTGCCGTCCAGCTTTCCGAGGAACAGCAACCGGGTCTCACTGTGCTCCAGAATGTAAGCCGCGCTCTCCCCGTTCAGCGTTGGGTAGAGCGGCACACTGACATGGCCCGCAGCCCAGATGGCCAGATCGGCGAGAATCCAGTGGGCACTGTTCTTGCCCAGAATCCCGATACTGCTGCGATCCGGCAATCCAAGGCTGTTCAGGTGGGCAGCCATGCGCGACACCTGCCCGGCCGCCTCGCGCCAGGTTATATCCTCCACGTGTCCATCCGGGAACGGCTGGGTCAGGTAAACATTATCGGGGGTCTGTTCCGCCCAGTAATACAGGCAATGCAAAGAAGTCTGTTTTTTGGGGTCTATGGCCATTGTGCGTCCTTGTTATTGTTATCTTCTGGTTGTCTGGAATAGATCTTTTATTATCGATTCCATACTAGCCAACTTTCCGACCACCTCAATAGCAATAACGTTCCCCGCCATTGGCCGTTTAGCTCGAATCTGAGACCCACCGCGCAAAACAGTTCGTGACAATCGTCAAGTCTCGTCTAGAGTAAAATTAACGGCGTAAAGACTGTCATCACCTCAGGAGGTTGTTATGAAACCGTCAACACGCTCTGTCCTTATTTTTCCAGCCTGGGGCGTTATTCTTATTGGCTCTGTGGCCTTTATGTACAGTGCCTGGTCAGGTTTGCTCGGGTCCTGAGCCGGGCGTGCACTAGCGCCGGAAACGGGTTTCCAGCACCACAGCGGAATTGGTACGTTCTACCCCGTCCAGATTTCCAATGTCATCCAATACCCGGCTGAGTTCTTCAAGCGTCCCGGCCTGAACAATGGCAATCAGGTCGTACTCTCCGCTGACTGCAAACAGCTGGATAACCTGACTGATTCCCTCCAGTTCTGCATTTGTCCGGGACGTCAGTTTCTGATGAACTTTTATCGACACATGGGCTTCCACCTGACCTTCCAGATAGTCCCCTCCCAGAACCACAGAATACCCCCGAATCACTCCACCAGCCTCCAACCGGGCTATCCGACTCTGGATCGTTGAACGGGAGACGTGCAACGCCTTCGCCAAGTCCGTCACGCTCATCCGGGCGTTCCGACGGAGCAGAGCCAGCAACTTTCTGTCTCGGTTTTCTGACATTTTGCCCTCAATATTAATCACTTTGATAAAAGACTAGATCATTTCGATCAATGTGAAACTGCAAACTGGCCATCAAGCCCCTCATACTGACTTAAAACAAGAGTGAGGGAATGCCATGATCGTCCGCCCTGTCCAACATAATGACCTGAACGACCTGTTCGATATCGCGCAGGAATCCGGCCCCGGGTTTACGTCACTGGTACCGGACAGAGACCGCCTGGTCAGTAAAATTGAAGCTTCCATCCAGAGTTTTCGAGCCCGGGAAAGTGGGGGCGGAGAACAACGTTACCTGTTTGTTCTAGAAGACGAATCCAGTGGACAGATCATGGGCACCACCGGAATAGGCGCTGGCGTCGGGCAGTCACAGCCGCTTTATCACTTCCGGCACAGCACAGTGCTACACCATTCGCGAGAGCTGGGAATTCGGCGCCCCATCGGCACACTCAGCCGTTGCGTTCACTACCGGAACTGTACTGAACTCTGCTCACTGTATCTGCGTCCGTCATTCCGCCGGGCCCAGGCCGGAAAGCTGCTTTCCCGGGTGCGTTTTGCCTTTATCGCCCAGCACCCCGGGCGCTTTCCCGGGCGAGCCATTGCCCAGATGCGTGGTGTCGCAGACGTACACGGACAATCCCCCTTCTGGAACTGGCTCCGGGAACGATTTGTTGATCTGGACTTCCTTCAGGTTACCCGGCTTGCCAGTGAGGGCGCCTTCACGTTCGTGGACGAACTTATGCCGTCCCTGCCGATTTATACCCACCTGATGGACCCCGAAGCACGCTCCGTTATCGGACACGTGCATCCAGACACCCGGCCCGCACTGGCTATGCTGAAATCTGAAGGGTTTCGCCCCCGCGGGCTGGTGGACCTGCTCGACGCCGGGCCAACGGTGGAATGCCAGACAGATCATCTGCGCAGCGTCCGGGAAGCAACGCTCACACCGGCCACCATCGCTTGCCCCAGAAGCAGAAAGCGGCCAGAATCCGGCCATCCGGTCATTGTTACCAATACCAGGCTGGACGGATTCAGAGCGATTGTGGTGCTTGCGGATCCCGACAGGTTACCCAGCCAACCTCTCAGCCTCACCCGGCCACAAGCCAAAGCACTGAACATCAATGAGGGTGAGCCGGTTCGCACTCTGGCTCTGGACCAGAGCCTCTGCGCCGGTCTGCCAACCACCCGGTCAAATTCACAGGAGAGACATCATGCACTCTGACGTTAATGCCCTGTTCCACGCGTTGTGGGAGAACTACCGCACCGTAACCCCCTCTGCAGACCGAATTCACAGTCTGCTGGCAGAGCGCGAAACCAAAGCCATCGTCAATGACCACATTGCCCTGAGAACGTTTAATCTGGCCCCGGTTGGGCTGGACGCACTGGCAAAGCACTTTCTGGCGCTCGGCTACACCGCCGGTGGCGAGTATCATTTTGACGCAAAAAAGCTCTATGCCCGCCACTACGAGCATGCCGACCCGAATCTGCCGAAGGTGTTTATCTCGGAACTGCTGGTGGACCAGTGCTCTCCTGAGCTTCAGAGCATCGTACAGAAGCTGGTGGCCCAGATTGCACCAACCGCAACCGAAGCCGATGATTTTCTGTACTCTGGCCGACACTGGACACTGGATTATGCCACCTACCAAACGTTACTGGCAGAGAGTGAATATGCGGGATGGCTTGCGGCCTGGGGATATCGGGCCAACCACTTTACCGTCAGCATCAACCACCTTGAGAGCCTGCAGTCGGTCGAAGAAATCAATACCCTGCTGAAAGCCAACGGGTTCACCGTGAACCAGGCGGGAGGGGAAGTAAAAGGCTCGCCACAGGACTGCCTGGAACAGTCATCCACCATGGCAGACCGGGTACCGGTCCACTTCAGCGATCAGCAGGCGATTATCCCCAGCTGCTTTTACGAGTTTGCCCGACGCTACCCCACCGATGCGGGCAAGCTTTACACAGGCTTCGTTGCAGCGTCCGCCGATCGCATTTTTGAGAGTACCGACAGCCAGTGAACGTGGTGAGGTCGCTTCAGGCCCATCCTCCTTCTCCCAGAAGAGGAACGAAGCGCACCTCTCCCACCCCCGACTGCTCAAACTCTGAATCTGAAACCCGGGTAACGCAGAGCAATTGCTGATCGCCGCCCTCCGACCCTACCGGAATCACCAGCCGCCCGCCTACCGAGAGTTCCTGAATAAGGGCGGACGGCACCGAGGGCGCCCCAGCCGCCACGGACACTCCATCAAAAGGCGCAGCCTCAGGCCAGCCAAGAGAGCCATCACCACATCGGATATGGACCTGGGTATACCCGGTTTTGTCCAGATTCTCACGGGCCTGAGCTGCGAGGTCTGGAATCCGCTCAATCGAATAAACCTCCAGCGCGATACAGGCCAGCACGGCGGCGGCATACCCCGAGCCTGTCCCCACATCCAGAACCCGCTCGCGCCCCGTCAGGCATAACATCTCTGCCATCAGAGCAACGATGTAGGGTTGGGAAATAGTCTGACCATGGCCAATAGGAAGCGGATGATCCTCGTAGGCTTCCGCGCGCAGATGTTCAGGTACAAACAGTTCCCGTGGTACCCGTGCCATTGCCTCCAGGACACGTTTATCGACAATCCCCCGGGGTGCCAGTTGCTGTCTGACCATCGCCTGTCTTTTGGTTCTGTAGTCCTGATTGCCGCTGTTCATACGGTTTTCTCCCTGCGCTTACCTCCGGTAACAAAGGCATAACTTTTTTACAACAGTGCAAAGCGCATTGACTGACTACGTTGTAAACACAGGTTACTCCTTATCCAGACTGAGGAGAACCGGAGAGTACCCGATCAAACAACAACAAAAGGACAGGGGCCCGGACAAAGGCCCGGATGGAGTACAGACCATGTCAACATCCGTTGATCATCTCCTGGAACGAACTCAGGACGCCACCGATTTGCTGGGCGACATTGTGCCCTCCGCTATCACTCTTGCCACCATGCTTCGCCATCGGAAAATGGCCGCCTGGCTGCGTGAGGAGTTTGATGGCTATGCAGACAAAGACAAAGCCCCACCCTATCGCCGCGACCTGCCTGGCCATATCGTTGCCAAATCGCCCCAGTACGGCTGGATTCCGGCGCCGGTAAACGACCGGCAAACATCAGAGTTCGGGCACCTGGATTTGCCGGAAGGCATCAAAACCCTGGAACAGATCTGTCTGAACTGTAAAAAAGGTAACGGGAACCGGGTACTGCTCGAAAAAGAGGAAATGGACACGCTGCAAAAACAGATCAATCTCAGCGCAGAACTGGCCATCAACCTGAGCAGGGACGTTTACGGCCGTTTGCTGCGAACCATTCGGGCGGCTATCCATATCTGGTCCGATGCCCTGATTGAAGCCGGCATGAACGGCGAGCACAACCACTACAGTCCGGAAGAACGAAAATCCGTAGAGCATCTGGATACCCCCGATGCTTTCTGGCGCCTGGCCCTGGAGCAAGTGGATGATCTCCCGATTCCCGACGTCCGGGAGCTGGGTTTTCTGGAACGGATGTTCGGCCGCACCGGGTAATCCCGAAAACCTGGGCCAGGGTTCGGGTTTTCTTCCTCCATGCAACAACGTGTATCATCAGGACCGGTGCCGTGTCATCACGGCACAACCGTCAACGCCTCACTGACGCTCAGGAGCCCTGAATGAAATCTCTGCTTCTCCTTCCGGTCGCCCTGGCCACCGTACTGGCCGGTTGTCAGAATCTGCCCGATACCCGGCAGGACGCGGCCACCAATGTGGTCTACCTGAAAGCCACTCATTGTCTGGAAGAATCTGTAGGCGACCAGAACCGCATTCATTTCGGCCCTTGCCTGAAAATCACAGACATCAATGGTGCGCCACCAGCCGTGCGGGAAGACGGTTTTATTGAGCTGCCGGTTGCCCGGCCACTGACCATTGGCACCACCTGCGTGTACCGCCATGCGGATGGCTCCCCGATACCCGCCACGGTTGGCACGGCAGCGTTTCAGGTCAGCAACACGACGTTTCAGACCGGCGGCAAACGTTGGTATCTTCACGCCCATGAACAGGCCAGGGGGGTAATAGGGTGTAAACCCACGCTTTCCACCTCCCAGTACCCGACACGACGGACAGACTAAGCCCAGGGCCCAACCTCCGCTGTCGAATGGACAAGCCGTTACCATCCCTCCACAAAGCCTGCCCGAAATTGCGCCTTCCAGAAGGATGTGCCACGGTAAATGTGAACCCTTGATTGGAGGATAGGACATGCTCTATTGGGCGATTGTTTGTCTCGTTATCGCAGTCATTGCAGGTGTTCTGGGCTTTGGTGGCATTGCAGGAACGGCCGCCAGCTTTGCGAAGATACTGTTTTTTATCTTTCTGGTACTGCTGGTTGTATCGCTGGTCTTCAATGCCTTACGCGGCAAGGGGCCCAAGGTCTGACTAACACTTCGACGGCCGTGGCCCTCCGGTAACAACGAGGGCCACCCCGGCCACCGCCACAAGGCCCCCGGCAATCGCCACCGGCCCCAGCCTCTCGTCAAACAGAAAAAACGCCTCCAACGCTGTGACCGGCGGCACCAGATAAAACAGACTGGCCACCTGAGAGGCAGCCCCCCGGCGGATCAGCCACATCAGGATAAGAATGGCACTGACCGACAAACCGAATACCAGCCAGCCCATCGCCAGACCAAACTGCAGTGACCACTGAATCTCACGGGTTTCCAGCGTGAAGGCCCCCAGGGCGAAAAATGCGGCCGCAGCCAGATACTGGATCATGGTTCCGGATATCAAATCCACGCCTGTCCCGAAGCGTTTCTGATACACCGTTCCAAGGGATATTCCGATCAGGGCAAGCCCTGCCCAAACCAGTGTTGTCGGAGGCACGCTCGCACCATCAACGCCGTCTCCGAGCTTCTCCAGCAACACCAGCGCCACACCAGCCAGCCCCATGACCAGGCCCAGCCACTGGCGACCGGCAACCGCTTCTCCCAGAATCAGCACCGCCGCCAGTGCCGTCACCAGAGGCTGAAGCCCGACAATCAGGGATACCACCCCCGAGGGCATTCCCTGATCAATGGCATAAAACACACCGCCAAGGTAGGCACCCTGAACCAGCAAACCGGTCACCACCAGATGCCCCGCCCCCCGCCAACCCGGCCACCGGGATTTCATTACCAACGCCAGAACAGCCAATGGCAGCAGCGTCATCAACATGCGCATTAACAGGAGGGTAAAAGGCTCGGCATACGGCAAACCATATTTGGCGCCAATGAAGCCCGTGCTCCACAGCCAGACAAACAGGGTGGGGACAAAGAAGGAGTAGTAAATCGGGGGCATATGCGCTGTCGTCTGCCAGAAAAACACGCCACGACTATACCGGGCCGCCCGGGCCCGGAACAGATACAGAGCTATCGATACAGGAGCCCGGATCAGGACCCTGTCAGCATCGCCTGGAGTTTCTGGGTCAGTTCCACGGCCTCACACCCCATCGGCGTAAGATACCCACCATCCCTCTGGCTGATCAGCCCCTTGGCGAAAAGCGTTTCCGCCGCCTTCACCGTCTCCGGTGCGGCAGTATGGGCATGCACCTTGATTCCCTCCTGAGTTGAGGTAGAGGGAAACTGCAGTAAAAGATTCAGTTCCGCAAGATGGTTGGGTGAGAACGGCATGGCATACTCCCAGGTTGTTATATTCTCAGCAGTGTAGACCAAGGAATACCAGAGAGCCCACTCCTTTGCCCTGAGCACTTGTGCACAGTTCAACATTCCGTATCATCACGGCACCAAAACCCTACAATTCCCGGTACATTCACGGTACGAATACCGCTACATTACGTAATGAGCGGTCCATATCAGGCGAGTCATGCAAGCGCATCCTTTAACAAGAACGACACCGGCTTTGGCTATCGGCCTGCTGTTTCTGCTCCTTGCTTTTCCCCCGGCACAGGCAGACAGCATCCAAAGGATTGTCCACCCCGATGGCCGGGTGGAGTTCACCAATGTCAAAAACAAACGCCAGCCCCGCGCCTCGACCAAGTCTGAAACGGTTTACCGGTACACCGACGAACATGGCGTCGTCGCCTATAGCAGCCAACGCCCCGGTAATGCCGAATTCGACGTTATTCGATTCCACTGTTATGCCTGCGACCCGGAATCACGCGTGGACTGGCATAAAACCCCGTTGTTCCTCAGCCCTTACCGACAGGAAATCCAGACAGCGGCAACGGAATTCAACGTCGACCCGGCTCTGGTGCGCGCCGTCATTCACGCGGAATCAGCCTTCAACGCCAAGGCCATTTCCCCAGTCGGAGCCCAGGGGCTGATGCAGTTGATGCCAGGTACAGCCAAAGAGTTGGGCGTTGCCGACCCATTGGAGGCGAAAGAGAACATCCGCGGCGGTGTCGATTATCTGGCCCAGATGCTGAAACGCTTTGGCGGCGATGTCCGGATGGCGACGGCCGCCTATAATGCCGGTCCCGGAGCCGTTGGTCGCTATAAAGGCATCCCGCCCTACGCAGAAACCAAAGCCTACGTCGAGCGGGTGGGCATTCTTCACCAACGCTACGCCGCAAACTGATGGGCACCATCATCAAGCGCCCTGAAATCAAGGGCGATATCGTCCACGTGGCCAGCGACCGGTATGGCAACATTCTGGTGATTGATGATCGCAAGCACCGGATTCTGAGCTTTGACTCAGTGTTTGAGCAAAGCAAAATACGCCGGCATTTTCCCCACCTTCCGGTTCATGAGTACAGCCGGGCCATGTTACTTCCGGCAGTGTTTTCTACACCTGAACACATCACAATTCTGGGGCTTGGAGCGGGTGTTATTACCCATGGTCTCTACCGTCTGCTGCCAGAGGCCAGGCTTCATGTTGTTGAATTACGTGAGAAAGTGGTGGAGATCGCCCAGGAGTGGTTCTCTCTCCCCAAAGACGATCGCCTGACCTTGACGGTTGCGGATGCAAGACTGGCCATCGAGGCGATGCCAGAAGCCAGCACCCACCTGATCCTGACGGATCTGTACAGTGCTGACCGCATGTCACCGCTGCAGTCGCAACGTCGCTTCATCAAGGACTGCGCCCGGGCACTGGCACCAAACGGCTGGCTGGTCCTCAATTACCATCGCATGCCCGAACAGGATGGCACACTGTTTCGTGAGTTAAAGCGCCAGTTTCCCTGCTTGCTGGCCTTCAAGAGCAAAACCAACAACTGGGTCATCTATGGCTGCAACCGCCCCTTTGATCCGTGGCACCTCCCGGACCGGGCCTTCAAATCCATGGAGGCACAACTGCCCATCGGCTGGCTTGCCATCATGAAAAAAGTACGCTCGCTGGCCGCCCCAGCCTCTCTTTGAGGGCCTCAGGCCCGACCAACTGCATCGTTTTACATTTTTTTATGCAATTGCCGGTAATTGTTCACACTTTTCAGGATAAACTCTGTCCCCCTTCACCCCCATCCCTTACTCATGGATAAGGAATAAAGCATGGCATTTGAGTACGGAGCTCAAAAACTAAACATCCGGAACCCCTTCAGGTTCGAAGGTCTGGTCCGCTCGATTCGCGGACTCCTTCTACTCGTGATCGGCGTCTACCTGCTGATCCAGATACAACCCCTGCTCGGAACCGATAAACCCCGAGCCTGGATGAGCCTGGTGATCGGTGGCCTGTTCGTGGTTGGCGGGCTCAAGGCGCTGGGTGGCGGCCTGTTTCAGGTTATGCGTTTCTTTGTCGGGCGGGCTGCGCCAGCCTCACTGGCCAAGAACGTGGCCCGGGAAGCGGTGAACGAACGCGAACCCACCCTCTATAACGCTAAAATGCTTCACAACATGCTCATGAGTAAGAGCAACCCAACCTTTGTTGAGCCGCTGGGCTGGTTTGCCCGTGCCGTCCACTCCGTCTTCCCGAACCTGATCGTCACGCCCTGGCCGATCCGGAACGTTGCCCAGAATCTGGCCATGAAGCTGACCAAGAGTCTGGTCGCCATTGCCGCGTTCCTGGTGGCCACGCTGGTTGTCACCATGGTGTTTTCAGGCACCGAAGGTGCCGACGTCGGCAGTACTGTGATTTCCCTGATCCTGCAGGCATCCCTGCTGATTTACCTCGGCCTGCTGTGGGTCAAGCTCGGCAACCCTTTGTCCCGGTCGAACATGACATCACTGGGCAACACCACCAGCAAAGGCCTGGCCCTTGTCATCATCGGGTCCATCGCTCTGCCAATCCTCACTGCTCAGGGCTGGATCGCCTTCTGGGACAACATGCACCCCAGCTCTCGCCAGGATCTGGCCATCATGATGCCGCTGTTTGAACCCGTCTTCCGCACCGGGACACTGCTCACCCTGACCCTGTTCTGCGCCTTGGCGACCGCAGCCATTGCCACGGTGCTGATCAAGGCCCGCATCCGACTGGTACCGATTGCCACCAGCAGTTCCGAGATGAACAACAGCTGGCGATTCGATCTTCACCCACGGCAGATTTTTACCACCCTGCGGGACCTGGTGCTGATGCAGAAGCGCCAGCAGGAGCTGCCAAACCGTGTCTATCTGGACAGCAACGATACCGGCGATGCCAATCGGGAAAATGAACAGTTCAACGGCGATATGCTGGTGGAAATCCAGCCACTGGTTGAAGAAAAAGAAGAACCTCAATCCCTGCGCTGGGCGCGGGCGGGCGGTACCGTAGCCGCACAGGTGATTCTGTTTATCGGCGCCCTGTTGCTGTGGTTCGGTGCAGACCGGATTATGGACCATGTTTATGCACTGGATCAGATCCAGGCAACCCGTATTGATATCGCGCAAGCCTTCAACCTGCTTTTTATACCGGCAGGAAACACGGCAGCTCTGCTTCTGGCCAGCCTTCTGCTGCTTGGCTTCGGGCGAACGCTTGCCCGAATCTGCCACCTGTTCTGGGCAGAGATCTTCTTTAAGTCGAACCTGTTTGATCTGCACTGCGAAGGCACCGTGATGCGCGCCACGCACTATCGTGGCGCCGACCGCCACAGCGCCTCCAGCGAGCAGGATGTCTTCAGCTTTGACGCAACCTACTTTGCTCTGGCAACCGAAGCGGTGAGTTCCACCTTCGCGGTGTCCGGACAGCACAACCTGGAACAGCCTCGTTACCTGCTGTCCCTGGCCCCCTGCGACGGTTTCATCAACAGCGTCATGGGCGATCTCGAAGAGCAGTTCCGACGCCGTAACGAAGAAATCCAGAATGAGAAACAGGCTGACCGGGAACAGCGACTCGATTATATTCGTCAGGAACAGGAAGCCAGAAGAACCGGCGATATGACAGCCCAGGGCCTCGTGTCACCAGAACGACGTGCCTCGCTGGAAGCCGACGTGGTCACGAGCCAGGACCGGGAGAAAATCGCTCGCTGGGAGGGCGACGCAGGCGATAACTGACCTGCCACCCTGCCCCATAACGGGAACTCTTCGGAGTTCCCGTTTTTGTTCCACTATGCACAACTCAGGCCCCATGAAACTCTCACGCATCCTCAGTAATGAAAACGGGATCAGCCGGCGGCATGCCAACGAATTGCTTGCCTCAGGACGAGTCCGCGTGGATGGAGAGGTCTGTCACGTCGGAGCGCGGGAGGTTACCCGGTTTCAGCAGGTCTGCATCGACCACACCATCATCCAGGCAGCAACCCCGGCCTACTACCTGATGCTTCATAAACCAGAGGGGTATCTGAGTGCAACGGTCGATGACCAACACCCCACCGTTCTGGAGCTGATCGAGCCAGCATTGCGGCCACATCTGCACATTGGCGGCCGGCTGGACCGAGCCAGTACCGGGCTTCTCATTCTGAGCAATGACGGCCTCTGGTCACGACGGCTGACGGAGCCTGCCATCAAACTCCCAAAAGTCTATCGGGTGACCACCGCCGAGCCGATTGCTCCGGAAGCAGGCAAACAGTTCGAACAAGGCATCTGGTTCGCCTTCGAGCAGATGACCACGTCACCCGCGCAGCTGGAACCCCTGGGCCCCCGGGAAGCGAGAGTAACTATCTACGAAGGGCGATATCATCAGGTCAAACGGATGTTCCACGCTGTGGGCAACCGGGTAACCTCACTGCATCGTGAAAGCATGGGGCCCCTGAGGCTGGACCCCACTCTTGCCGTTGGTCACTATCGACCGCTGAGTGAACAGGAGGTCAGCTCAATCGGCTGACCCGTCAGCGGCAGATCAGGCCCGGCTCAGGAATTTGCGCTCTTCCACATTCACACGGATACGGTCACCGCTGGAGATGTGTTCCGGCACCTGAACCACCAGCCCGGTGCTGAGTTTTGCGGGTTTGGTTCTGGCTGTCGCTGAGCCACCTTTGATGGAGGGATCGGTTTCCTCGATGGTCAGCTCCACCGTCGGAGGCAAATCAACCGCAACGGGGCTGTCACTGACCAGAACCACCATCACCCCTTCCGTGTCTTCGGTGATAAACAGAAGCTCATCCTCGATGGCACTGCGGTTCAGCATGTACTGGGTGAAGTCTTCGGTATCCATGAACACGTACTCGTCGCCATCGGCATAGGAGAACGTGGCTGGCCGACGGATCAGGTCCGCCAGGTTGAGCATGTCCGAATCCTTGAAGGTCTCGTCCAGTTTCTGGTTGGTCACCACATCGTACATCCGCATCCGGTACAGGCTTCCACCCGCACGCCCCTGAGGGACAGAACGTTCGATATCCTTGACAAAGTAGACGCGGCCTTCGTATTCAACCGCCTGATTCTTTTTGATTTCACTTGCTTTAGGCATGACATCCAATTCCCGAAAAGTTAGGAATCCTCAGGCCAGAGCCTGAGTCACCAAGGGCGATGATATACCACGACTGGCCGTAATATGCGAGATCCGTCACGGGCAGGCCTTCGACAGCTCATCCCGGGTGCGCAGGCGCCCCTCGCGGCGTATCTGCGCTTTAGCATAACGGCGTTTCTCGGCCTCCGTATCAGGAACCACCTGAGGCACCTCAACCGGTTTACCGTCGTCGTCCAGCGCAACAAAGGTAAAAAAAGCAGACAAAATGTGGCGAGTCTCTCCCGTGTAGCTGTTTTCCGCCTCGACCTTGGCCCCGATCTCCATAGACGACCCCCAGCTCCGGTTCAGTGACAGGCTGAACAACAACGTGTCGTTGCCTTTGGCGGGCGCCCGGAAGTGAATGGAATCGACGGCGGCGGTCACACACACGTGCGCGGAATGGCGCTCAGCAACTACCAGCGCCAACCGATCGCATTTCGCCATGATCATGCCCCCGAAGACGGTATTGTGGGAGTTCATGTCGTTTGGAAACACTTTATACACATGCTTCTCAACGGCCGAAGCAGACACGGGTTTTGCGGGTTTATCGGTCATGAATCACTCATTTCCTGGTAAGTTTACCCACACATTCTGTGGATAACATTGTGCGCAAGGCAAGGACACCCGGTGGCAGCCGGCCCAGCCACTGCATTTGCGGTCCATGCGGGTAATTTGATCAGATATACTGCACGTTTTGGAACCAAACACAAAAGGGATTTTCAGATCCATGAAGCCAGCGGGTATCGCCAGCATTCCAGGCCGCCTTATTCTTGCCACTCTGACACTCGCCTGTCTTGTTGGCAGCTACTTCCTGATGCACCAGGGGTTGTCCGAACTGACCGAAGCCCGCCAGATTGAACGCCTTCCTGTCACACCCCTGACTGCGCTGGCCGAAGGCCCTTATCTGATCCAGTCCGACGTCTCTTCGGCCCTGGGCACCGAACCCACCCCCTACGCGAGAACACCGGCGGTCTATGTTCGCTACACCCTGGAGGAGGAGTATCAGGATTCCGATGGAGACACGCGTGTCCGCACTCTGGAATCCGGCCGCCGGGGGCTGCCATTCCAGGCCACAGACGAGACCGGAGCAATCATTATTGATCCAACGGATGCGCTTTCCGAGGTCGAATGGCACCTGGATCGAACCTACCGTCGTCAAGACGGCGACCTCATCTATTCCGAATGGGCGCTGCGTCCTGGCGACCGCATCCACGCCATTGCGCTATCCGGGGCCAGAGGCGAGACGCTCAGGTTCCACGGACTGACACCCTTCAATCTTCCCCCCCTGATTTCTACCCGGGCGCTGGACCAACTGGGGGGTGACAGGCTATTCGGCGCGGGGCTTCGTATATCGATTGCCACCGCGTTACTGGCTCTGGGCCTGGCCCTTGGACTGATCGCCCTGAAAGTGCATCGATTCTGGGTGTATGTCGTGGCCTGCACCCTGCTGGTGTCTGGCACGCTATCGGTTCTGGCCGTGACTCGAATGAGCCAGGAATGGGCCGCCATTCTGAGCATCTACGAAGGTCGCTATCAGCAACTGCAGCAGACCCAGTCCTCCCCCCTTCAGCGGGTGGACGTTGCCGCACTGGCCCAACTGATCAGCAACCGAACCGCAGGATGGCTGGACCATTGGATGTACGAACAAGCGGTCGAACAGCGCCTCCCGGTCCCGGACCTCGGACCACAGGAGGCAGAGCTGCTCCATCAGAGAGTTGAGCAACGGGTGCCGGCTCGCTACGAACATATCCGGACCGGTTATGTCCTGGCTACCGTCAGCGCAGCGCTGGGCCTGATCCTGATGGTATTTGCCATTCGTGCGGTCAAACTCAAACGGTTGATTGAGGCGGTGCCCACCAGCGATAGCCAGGGCCTGAGTTTCGGCCTGTCGGAACTCAAAGCCAGGATAACGACCGATGAGGACTATCCTCCTCTCCGGGACCCGTTGAATCAGGAAGCCTGCGTGGCCTTCGATTACAAGGTTGAAGCGAAACGGGGTTCCGGTAAAAACGAGCGATGGAGCACCGTCGAACACCGGTCCAACCGCGTCCCCTTCTGGCTTGCCGATCCCCAGGGCAAAGTGCTTACCTACCCGGAGGGTGCCCGCATTGAATACACCCGAACCCGGACCAGCCGACGGGGCAACCGACGCTATACCTCCCGCCTGCTGCAAGACCAGGCCGACGTTTACTGCCTTGGATTCGCAGGCCTGGATGCACACCAACCGGACCGGCTGAGTATACAGAAGGATGCCGGCACCCCGTTTCTGATCAGCGGCAAAGGCGAAGATCATCTGGTACTGAATCGTGGCGCCCAAGGCTTTGCCGGCATTGCCGCGAGCCTCGGCCTGTTTCTGTTCACCGCCACAACCCTGATGGCTTCTGACGGCAGCTTCAGCCCGGGTAATCTGCTGCTATCAGCGCTCATCGTCCCGCTGGTTCTGTGTCTGTATGCCACCGTGCTGCACTACAACGATCTGGTTTTTCTGAGAAACCGGGTCAACCGGGCCAGAGCCAACATCGATACGGTCTTGCAGAAACGCCACGACCTTTGGCCGGCTGTGGAGAATCTGGCCAAAGCATCCATGAGCCACGAAAAGGCATTGATGACGACCCTGGCCGAGATGCGAACTCAACCCAAAGCCAGCATGGCATCCACCAGAACGGTGGAACAGGTCATCAAAGGCGAGCAGCAGGCAACCAGCAAGCTTCTGGCAACGCTCGAAGACTACCCGGACCTGAAAAACCATGAGCTGATACAGCAGTTCATGGAGATCATGTCCGACACAGAAAACTATCTCTCACTGCTGCGCAACAGCTATACCGAAAGCGTCATGATCTACAATTCCCGGATAGCGGTGGTGCCGGATCTTATCCTGGCCCGGTTGTTCCGGTTCACGCCCGCGCCCCAGTTTACTCAAACAACCGGCAACCCGCAGACAACCGACTGACCGGGTTCGCCGGCCGCGAATGGATTCACTGCACGGAAAAGGAGTCTCCCATGATCATCTGCGGCCCCGTCGTACGCCACAGCAACCGCAACGAACTCAACCTTTGGCTGGTTCTCAGCCAGATACCTGAAGACCTGAAACTGAATACGTACCTTGACGATGGCCGGCAATCCCCGGTGACCACCGAATACCAGGCCCAAGTCATCCAGGCTGGGGAACGATGCCACGTTTGCCTGCTAACCGCCGACTTACCCTTTGAGAGTTCTGACCAGTTTCACCAGAGCACAGAGCTGTTCTACGAAATTCTGCTGGAGGGTATACCTTTCGGAGACCCTCAGTTGCTGGCGGTCCTGTGTCCGGGAAACGACCGACTGCCCAGTGTCTACCTGCCAAGAGAACACCGGCATTTGCTCCAGGCCTCCTGTCGACGCCCTCATTCCCCGGGGCAGGACACCCAACCGGATCAACTTGCGAGCGGCGCACAGTTACTTGAGGAGAGTCTGCACACCGAGTCACGCCCAAGTCAGTTATTTCTGACCGGAGACCAGATCTACGCTGACGACGTATCCCCCTTGTTGCTGGACTACCTCGGGCAGCTTCAGGCTCAGCTTGGCCTGGAGGATGGCCTGGCTGATCTTCCGGCCGGCAAGGATATGCACAGATTGTCCAGACTGGATGACCGCCACTGGCTGACTCGCAGCCCCTACGGTTTCAGCTCGAGCGCCAAAAGCTCCCACCTGCTGACCCGTTCAGAGTACCTGAGCATGTACCTGTTTGCGTTTTCCGGCGCTGGCGACCAGTTCGGCCTGGCCTTTGCCAGCCATCACGAACTCACGCCCAGGCTCGCTCGTCAGCCCGCCAATACAAGAGATGGCCGCCAGGCGCCGGTTCAGCACGTTTACACCAAAGCAAAGCACAAAGAAGATCACCGCAACCTGTCGCAGTTTGCAAGCCTCGCCCGTACAGACATCCGCCGGCTGCTGGCCAATACCGTCACTTACATGATCTTTGACGATCATGAAGTCACCGATGACTGGAATATTTCAAAGAAGAACGCCCGGCAGCTGGCGGGCACACCGATTGGCCGCTACGTGTTAACCAACGCATTACAGGCTTATTTCCTGTGCCAGCACTGGGGGAACGAACCGTCAAAGCTGGGCTCAGAAGTCACGCAGCTCAAGGTCCTGATCGAGCACAAAGTGCCCGCCAGTCACCCCGACTATGACTGGCTGCTGTCCCGCTACTGGGGATATGAACTGAATCAGACACCCCCGGTGGCCGTTCTGGACACACGCACAGACCGCGCCTTCAGTAAACGGGGGAAACACAGCCTTGGCCTGATCTCGGACGAAAGGCTCACGACACTGGGCAATCGCCTGTCTTCGCTGCCCGACTGCCAGACTCTGATCGTGGTGTCACCAACGCCAGCCTACGGTTTCAGCCATATCGAGTACCTGCAACTGAACTTTCCCATGTTCAAACGCACACTGGACCGGGAACCCTGGAGCGCCGACGCTGCCTCACTTGAAGCTCTGGAGCAATCCTGCTGCCAGCTGCCAGGCGTTGAGAATGTGATCATTTTCTCCGGCGACGTGCACTACGCCTTTTCCCGGCGCCGACAGACCGCAGAGGGCCCCGTACTGTGGCAGCTTTGCAGCAGTGCCTGCAACAACGTCCCCATGGGCGAAAACATCGGCCTGCGAGCCATCAACAAGATTGGAGAACTGCTGGGTAAGAATCAGGACCGCTACCTGCTGCCAGACAACAGTGACGTTTTCCTGACCAGTGACCGGAACATCGGCAGCTTACGCCTGGACAATCTGGGGCGGCCAGTATCGGCCGAACTGGTGTGTGCCGGAGAGCACGGGATCTACCGAAAGCCGTATGATCTGGTGAATTATCGGGAAACAACCTGAGATGAGGCCGAGGCCGCCGAACGGCGGCCCCGGACAGGATCAGCCGAGCACGTCAAAATGTGCGGCATCCTGCTCTATACAACGGTCCAGCCGCTCCAGGTAATCGGCCTTCACTTTCAGCTTCGTTTGTTTATGAGCCCGCATGTTCAGCTGCTTCATCTGGCTGGCCACCGCCCGGGCGCGATCCACCAGCTGTTCCGGCGCTACCGTTTCATCCAGGAAGCCTGCGGCCACCGCGCCTTCCGGGCTGAAAATCTCAGCATTCACCACCGAGCGATAGAAGTAGGGAGCGGGCATACGGTGACGCGCAATTTCAATACCCGCATGATGCATGGTCATCCCGATGGCCACTTCGTTCAGACCCAGCTTGAAACCGCCATCAACGCCGATCCGGTAATCCGCCGACAACAGAATAAACGCGCCCTTGGCAATGGCATGGCCGCTGCAGGCCACGATGACCGGCAGCGGGAAGGCAGACAGACGGCGCGTAAAGGTTGAACCAACTTTAACCAGCGCCATCGCCTCTTTGGGGCCTTTCTGCATTTCCTTGAGGTCATAGCCACCCGAGAACATGCCCGGCTGGCCGGTCAGAATCACAATGGCTTTGTCTTGCTCAGCGCTATCCAGCGCCGCATTCAGCCCCTCAAAAACCTCATGGCTCAGGGCATTTGCCTTACCGTTGTTCAGAGTGATGGTGGCAATGCCTTCGTTCAGTTCGTAAGTTACGAGTTCTGTCACCTGGTTTTCCTCATCTACTGCCGTTATTAAGTGAGTGTTTGTTAACTTTATAGGGAACACTGGCCCTGGGCAATGGCAACGTCGCCGTCAGATGTACTCAGTATCCGGCGGACTTTCCCCGGAGCCACGGGGCGCGGAGGTTTTCCGGTACATCCACGCCAGCCCGAGCAATGCCAGCCCCAGCCCCATGAAGGCCGCAACCCGCCACAACCCCTGCAAGCCCGCCATGTCAATCAGGAAAATTTTGCCAATCACCAGACCCAGCAAAATCATTCCGGATTTGTGCAACAACAGGCTGCCATTACGAGTAGACCAAAGGATAGCGATGATGGCGTAGAGCATGCCCACAACCGAGTATGTATAAAGCTCTCCCTCCGTCATCCCACTGCCAATGAGCATCTGGCTCCCTTGCCATAGCTGCCGGATTTCCAGCAAGGTAAACAGGCCAAAAGCTCCCAAGGCAACACAAAGGAACCACCGCCTGGGGACCAGATCCGAGAATTGGCTGTTTACCAGCGCGAGGACAACCGGGGCACCAAAGCCCAGCAACAACATATTAAACACCGGGGTATCACCAATAACGCCGGCGGCCCACCAGGGATTGTGAACAAGAACCACGACCAGATAGCTGAGGGAGCTCATAACCAACAGCACCATAGCCAGCATCCGATACAACCAGACCAACGACCCTGCAACCCGTGCCCTGTGGACGTACACCACGCTCAATGCCCCCCACAACAGCGTGTTGATCGCCGCTTCGACCAGGCCGTATTCATGGACAAAGATATCGCCGTTGTATAGCCAGTACCTCAATTCAGCCCCGAGGAACAGCACCAACAGGTGCAGGCTGACGGCTTCCAGCCATGGACGAACCGACAAGCCGCGTGCCAGCCAGGTGGCCATAGCGGCAAACAGAGCGGTTCCGCCATAGGTCCAGAAAGACCAGTGCTGCTCTGAACCGTACTCCTGTAACCAGGGATTAAAGGTTAGTCTGGCAACGACAATCGCCATAAGGGCCTTGAGCACCAGAAATAATTCCGGAGCCTGATACCGCCGCCCCAGCCAGACAAGGCTGACAAACTGAGCCGACAGCGCCAGCGTCAACGAGGCGTTCTGCAACCACATCACGATCGCTAGGGAATAACAGCCATGGGCCGCCAGAATCGCCCAGACAAGCCCTGACCGATAATCCTGATGGCGTTGCATCAGCCAAGCCAATGCGCCATAGACACCAGCCCCCAGAAGCGCCATCAATGCCCACGGGCCTGAAGCCTCTCCCCCCTCAATCAACAACCATCCCAGCGTGAACCAGATCACCGGGGAAACCAATACCAGAGATGGCCAGCGTCGGCTTTGCAACTGGGTACGCCATTGCCAGAGTCCGGCCAGCACGACCACAACTGCCGCGACCATCAGATAGAGCAGGTAATTGCTATGGAAATCCGCGACCAACGGCACGAAGAGCGTGTCGGAGTAACCACTGCCGGAAAACACAAGCCAACCGGCTACGGTGGCCAGAACCGCAGCCCATGGCAGATACCACAAGCCCTGCCGGCTTTGCGGAACCAGAATGGCGAATGGCAGGATCAGCGTCCATGCCAGAAACACAGGGTCCTCAACTGGCTGCCACCCGATGGAGAGGCCCCAGGCCACAAGCACCGCACCCATCGCCTCACGACGACGTTCCGATGCCAGGCGATCGCCGCCCGGCAACGAGGAAAACAACAGAAAAAGCACCGGCAGATAGCAGGCGATGGCAAGGCTGTTGCCTCCGGCCATGGCCACCAGCAACCACCACAGGCCCGCGCCGGCAAGCGTGCCATACCAGAGCCAAGGCCGGTAAACGTAGTTCATCAGCAACAGGGAACTGAGCGTGATCACAGTGCTGTAACTCAGTACGAAGGCCGCACTCCCACCCTCTCCGCCGACCAGGAGCGGCACCAGATAAGCGCCACTGAGGCCCATAATCGCCAGTAATGGACCGTGCACAAGCGCCAGCACCATGGTCGCCAGAGAGACAATCGCAAGCCCCGTCAGCGCCGCCAATGGTCCTATCAGTCCGTAATGATGAACCCCGGCCAGTAACGCCGCATACAGCGTGACACTGCCACCTCCGGCCAACGCAGCAAATACCTGATCGCTCCCCTTATGGCGCCGCCGCAGATATTCCGCTCCGGTATGCAGCGCGCATCCCGTCAGCACCGCCAGCAACAGTTGCTGCAGGGGACCGATCAGTCCTGCCGAAATGGAATGACTGACCATGAAAATACCCGCCAGGCTCACACTCAGAGCACCGAGCCAGACCATCCAGTTGGCTTTCAGCGCCGCCAGAAGACGTGATTCCAGAGATTCACTCTGGTCAACACCTGTCGCCATGGCAGCCTTCGGCTGCAGATTGCCCAGATCAGGCTCTGGCGGGACTTCAAAGGCTGCCACCGTCTCAACCGGAACAGGCTCCACACCTTCCTTCGCCTGGCCGGGAACCTGCGCATCCTCCCGCTCCTCATCAACAGGAATTGAAACCGCCCCACCGGCCCGGAGTTCAGCAACCTCCCTGGCCAGCTCATCAATCCGGCTGGTTAGCTTGCTCTTCTGCAGGAATGCCAGAAAACCAAGAAATGAGCCTACCGGAACCAGAAGGACCACAGCTGCAATCAGCAGATAAAATAACTCTTCCAATGGACGATTCCTTGTCGTGCCCTGTTTCTGACCGTCACGCACAGTGACATAAAAACCGTATTCTATCCCCAAAGGCCTGACAGACTCGACCTGCTTAGCAACCATCGAAACATGCAAATGTAAAGCAGAAGATTCCGAGCTGCCACTGGCCGCCACAGTCCAATATTATAGTGTGCTCTAAAATCCCCCCTACGAATACGGAGCACTTTCATGAAAGGAAAACTCGGATTCCTTGTTGCCTTGCTGGTCCTGACCAGCTATGCCTCCGCTTCAGAACAACTGCGCATTTACACTGAACAGTACCCACCATACAACATGACCACCAATGGCCAGCCTTTTGCTCACTCAGAGTCGGAAGTCACCGGTTTGTGCACCGACGTGCTCAAAGCCATTCTGGAAAAGTCCAGCGTTGGTTACAGCATCAAGCTCCGAGACCTGAGCTACGGCATGAACCGTTCCCAGAAACATGCCGACCATGGCATTTACTGCGTCTCCAAAACGGCCGAGCGAGAGCCTTTCTTCGAGTGGATAGGCCCACTCTCCAGCATCCAATGGACCCTGTTTGCCAAGCCCGGTTCCGACATCCAGCTGGACAACCTTGAAGATGCCCGGGACTATCGCATCGGCGGCTACAAGGGCGACGTAATGACCGGCTATCTGGAAGATCAGGGGTTCAATGTCTCCGCTATTACAAACAACGGACTCAACGGCAGACGTCTGGTACAGAACCAGATTGATCTCTGGGTCGCCGACGGCCTGGCAGGGCCTTACCTGGCGGCAGATGTGTCAGACGTGACCGACCTTGAAGTCGTACTGGTATTCCGGGAAACACCGATGTACCTGGCCGTCAACAAAGACTCAGACCCAGACATGATCAACGCTCTGAATGCTGCTTACGAGGCCATGAAAGAGGCCGGAGAAACAGAGACCATCTCCCGTTCGTACGGCCTCTGACTGAGCAAAATTCTCTTGGCCCCGCCACATCAGAATGTGCGGGGCCAAATGTCAAAGCTGCACCTCATTCAAGGCACTGCCCTGGCGGGCAATCTGGAGCATACCAAGCGCCCTCACTCGCCGTTAAGGCGACCAAGAAACGTTTTGATATCCCCTTCCATTGCAGACACGCGCTGCAGCCATTCCGCTTTGTCAGCGGCAAACGCATCGCTCAGGGTTCCGAGCTCCAACTGAGTTTCGGCCGCCACCTCTGTGCTTTCGGCAAGCACCTGAAAACTTGCCTCCGAGAGTCTGGCCCGCTGGTCATCAATCCGGATCACCGCCTCATTCAACGTGCGCTGATCCTGCGGCGAAGCCGATGGCGTGTCCTTCAGTGCATCCCTTAATGAATCAGACAGAGCCTCAAGATGCTCACCCAACCGTTCGCTGTACTCGTCAGCAAGAACGGACATTTGCTGATTCACATCACCTGCGCGCCGTTCGAGTTCCTGGCTCAGGACTTCGAGCTCTCGGGCGATATCATCAGACTGGCTCACCCAACGGCTCTTGAGGTCTTCTCCCAGCTTCTCAAGCTGCCCGACGAGATTGCCCCAGACCTGGCCGCCTTTCAGAGCATCTCCGGTTCGGTAATAGTCCACCAGCCAGTCATCCCCTTTACGCACCAGATACGTCACCGTTTCAACGGCTTCACTCTGCCCTTCCAGCCCCGTGAGTCTGGTGGTAACCCTGGCAACGCTGTCATCAATCACAACCCGTCCCCAGTCAATTTCAACGCCCTGCCACTGCCTGGCAAACCCGTCGAAAGCCGCCTCATCAATCAGCGTCGAGAATTCGCTGGCCTCCCCGGCATCATCGTCTATCACGGCCTGCCAGAACGCAGCAGAAACCTCTTGCGGCGACGTCGGCCCACCGCACCCGGAAAGCATTAACGCAAAGGTGAGTAAAAAAGGTAAACCAAGAGACTTCATCATGTAGTTACATCCAAGGGTCTGAGAGCGAACGTTCAATGTTACAACACAGAGCTCCCGCGCGCTGTATCGTCCCTATGGTCAGGCTCTTCCGCCAGGAATCCCCACTTCTGATTACCGGCAGGATTGCGTAGGATGACGCTGTAAAACCCAGAAGCCCACACTCCAACGCTTGATGCCCACTATGCTAAAACTATCCAATGCCGTCGAACTGGCCGACTGGGAAATCCAGATCACACAGATACGGGCCCAGGGTGCCGGTGGCCAGAACGTCAACAAAGTGGCGTCGGCAGTGCACCTCCGGTTCGATATCCTGCACTCCACACTGCCACCGTTCTACAAAGAGCGGTTGATGGCCACGTCGGACCAGCGCATCAGCAAAGACGGTGTCATCGTTATCAAGGGGCAATCGTACAGAACGTTTGAACAGAACAAAGAGGACGCCCTGAACCGTCTCAGGGCGCTGATTCAGCAGGCCGTCAAGCCAGAAAAAGCCCGACGCCCCACACGCCCCACGAAATCTTCCCAGCGGCGGCGTGTGGACACCAAAACCCGCCGCGGAGAAGTCAAATCGCTGCGGGGCAAGGTGAAGGTCTAGCTCAGGCCCTGCTCATCGGCCAACGCCAGAGCGGCCTTGGGGCCGGTCCACAATGAGGGCAGAATGATCAGCGACACCGGGATCGCTGTAATGACGATGAATTGCTGCAAAACCCCAATCTGCCCGGCTCCCATATAGAGAAGAATCGCCGCCATCAGCGCCATGGCGCCTCCCCAGAACACACGCACCCACGGCTCAGGTTCGTCATGTCCGGCCCCGACCATGGCGATTGAGTAACTCATGGAGTCGCCTGTCGTCGCCACAAAGATAGTCGTCAGCAGCAAGATCGCCGCAGCCATCCAGGTGCCCCCGGGCAGCGCCTGAGCCACCGTCAGAGTCGCCACATCAAACCGGAAGCCATTCAGCGCTTCGGTCAGATCAAAGCTGCCGGCCAACTGGTGATAAATGCCAGAACCCCCCAGCAACGTAAACCAGATTGTCGTCGCAATCGGCGCCATCACGGCAACCGCCAGAATGGTTTCCCGAATGGTCCGGCCACGGGAAATCCGGGATACGAAAACCGCCATCAGTGGGGTGTAACCAATAAACCAGGCAAAGAAGAAAACCGTCCACCACTTCATCCACCAATCCGGTGCAGTCTGCGCCGTCAGTGTTGCCATGGAAAAGAAGGAGGTAACGTATTCCCCCATAGACTGAAAATAGACATCCGTCAGAAACAGTGTGGGGCCAAACAGAAAAATCACCAGACCTATCGCCAGCGCCAGCAGAACGTTAAACCGACTCAGCAACTGTATGCCACGGTGCAGACCAGTCATGGCCGACGTCATGTAAACACCCGCCAGAATCGCCAGAACAATCAACTGCGTCCCGTAACCGTCGGACACCCCAAACAATTCATGCAGCCCAAAACTCATCTGGGTCGCCAGAAAACCAATGGGGCCTACGGTGCCTGCTACAACGGCAATCACACAGGCAGCATCTACCACGCCCCCCAGACGACCACTAACAACGCGCTCCCCCAGAACCGGGTACAGCAGGGTACGCGGCTGCAGAGGCTGGCCCTGAGAGTAGTGCGCCCTTGAGAGCACCACCGCCGTCAACGAACCGAGCACCGCCCAGGCCAGGAACCCCCAATGCGTGAACGACTGCGCCAGGGCAGGAGCAATAGCGGCAGCAGAACCGGGCTCGGTGTTAAAGGCCGGTGGCGTCACCACGAAATGGTAAACGGGTTCACCGGCGGCAAAGAACACACCCCCCCCCGCCAACAACGTACACATAATCATCGATAGCCAGCGAAAACGACCAATCTCTGGTTTATCCATTC
This sequence comes from Marinobacter daepoensis DSM 16072, assembly GCF_000421165.1. Lineage (GTDB taxonomy): Bacteria > Pseudomonadota > Gammaproteobacteria > Pseudomonadales > Oleiphilaceae > Marinobacter > Marinobacter daepoensis. The sequence goes on along the minus strand of NZ_ATWI01000008.1, from coordinate 398,592 downwards.
CGCCGATCCGGGCCCTTCCGGCACGGCTTATGGCAGTACCGATAGCAACAAAAAACGTCATCAGAAGCAGGAACTGGAAAAATGAACCGAGGTACTTGGCCGTCCATGTAAATCCAGCGCCAATCAGTCCGGCCACATAGTCGGCATCAACCAGTGATGCACCGACAAAAAGCAGGATGAAGCCGATGGTAAGTGTGAGAACTACGGGGTCGCTATCGTGCAAAAGACGAGTCCGCAGCGAGGTAGAGGGGACAGTTTGGGCTGTCATTTGAGGAGATTCCTTTTGGGAAAAGCGCGGGACCCTACCGGATCTGGCCGAAAAATGCACGGAATCCGCGGAAATTACGCACACACCAGTAAACGCTTGCTGATATCCGCTATCCCCCTTTGGTTTTCCCACAGATTCTGTGGATAACCATGTTGGCAAGGACAGGATATCAGGTGTAAAGCGAGTCCGGGCAAGGCCTGGCGACAAACGGAGGCAAATTAACCAAACGGTCACACAAATGAACTCTCTCGGTGCATTTCTTCGGATTACCCCCAGATGTCGAGACCGCCTTGGGATAAGTTATCGATATCCACAAAGGCCGAAGCGGGCACAGCGACTTTTTCCACAGATTCTGTGGATAACCATGTTGGCAAGGTCAGGATAGAGGGTGCAAAGCGAGTAAGGACAAGGGCTGACGAAAAATGGAGGTAAAATAGCCAACCAAGAGAACAAAACCTTAGCCACGGTAAACTGTGTGAGTTACCCCCAGATTCCGAAGATATCCACTGGAAAATGGCGCTCTCATGACAAGCCGACAACCTGAAACGGCCACATTACCCACAGTTTCTGTGGATAACCATGTTGGCAACGACAGGATAGGTAAGGTAAAGCGTGTTGTAGCGGGGGCTGGCGAAAATCGAAGGTAAATTGAACAGCCCGCAAGGGCATATACAGAGAAAGGTGCCGGCAGGTGTTATCAACCCACCGGCCCTCAGACATGACGATCAGGCGGAAGCGGGCGCGACTGCCTCAGGCGCAGGCGACTCCGGGGACGTGTTCAGAAGTACCTCTCTGAAAGAGAGGTAGTAAGCCCCGCAAATGATCGCGCCCCAGATGAATGAGACAACAACGGTGATCGTGGTCATGACAACAACCGAAGTGGTTGACGCTCCGATGGCAAACGAGGGGAACAGCACCAGCTGGGTAAGTACCACCGCATTGACCGCAAAGAAGAACAGGACAAACAGATTCTTGAAGCATGCGCGAACACTGTTGCCAATGGCCGTCAGAGCCCCCTGCCGAGCGACCACAATCAAAGGGACCACATAACAGAACAGAGAGCCGAACAGAATCACCGCAAAGAGCACGACAATCACAAGGAACAGAATCGCAGCCATGCCAGCGGAAGGTCCAAACCCGCTGTTCATAAGCCGCCCCATTCCACCACCAAACGAATGGATAGAGATATCAGCAACGCTGGCAAACACATAACCAACACCCCCAAATGCCAGCATCACCAGGATCATCATCACCAGCATCAGAAGGACGTGCACCACCGTATGCACCCGGAAACCCGCAAACACATCCGAGAAACCGGGCCTCCCCTCTGCCGCGTGATGAAACAGAACCATCATGCCAGCGTTCAGCAGCAAGGTCACAATGACACTGGCGACAATCACCAGTGCACTGCCCAGCAAGCTTCCGCTGGAGAATACTTCCATGGCCCCGAACTGGATCAGTGCAGGGATGATAAACACCAGCAGGTAGGCGGGCAGAATCACTCCCCAGTGACTACGCAACAACCGAACCGCGCCAGAGATCCAGCTGAGAGGTGGGCCGGATTTAATTTTTCTGGGGCTGGCGGAAACCGTAAATGTGGGGTTAGCTTGAGTACTCACGCAGTATCGATCCTTTCGATTGTTGTCTGACATCGCAACCAGAGTCCGGTCACTCCAAGGCGACGGAAGGTAACAAAACCTGCCGCCAATCAATGCCCAATATTACCTAAAACCCGTGTAGGATATTGTCCACATTAAGAAAACACCAATCACTTTTGGACAAACGAGTGCGCGGAAGGCTCCCATGTCACTGCCCTACTTCCTAGGCTGCCCCCAATGGCAGGATCCTCACTGGAACACCCAGCTACCACCGGGCTCCTCAGCGCTGTCACGCTATGCCCGGGCGTTTAATTGCGTAGAAGGCAACACCACCTTCTACGCCACGCCCTCCGCCAGCCAGTGTGAGCAGTGGCGCACACAGGTACCGGATGACTTCCGATTCCTGTTCAAGCTCCCGCGACTCATCACCCACGACCAACACCTTTCCGGAGCCGAAGCCGAGACCCGCGCTTTCGTGGAGCTCCTGAAACCACTGGACGATGTCCTTGGCCCCATTTTGCTGCAGCTTCCTGCCAGTTTTGGTCCTCGCCAGCTCGGGCAGCTTTGGCGATTTCTCGACTCAGCGCCCGCTCATCTGAACTGGAGTGTTGAGGTCAGGCACCCCGCATTTTTCAGCAAAGGCGATGAGGAACGGGCACTTAATCGGGAACTGCGGGCACGCAGCCTGGCCCGCGTTTGCCTGGACAGCCGGGGGCTTTTCGCTGCCATTCCCGACACAGAGGAAATCCTTGACGCACAGAGAAAGAAGCCAAGGGTGCCCGTACATATCCTGCCAACCGATGCGCCACCGGTCATTCGGTACATCGGCCACCCAAACCTCGACGAAAACGATCGTTTTCTCCAGCCCTGGGTGGAGCGTGTGGCAGCCTGGGTACGAGGTGGCATTCAGCCCTATGTGTTCATGCACATGCCGGATAACCGTTACGCAGTAGCTCTGGCCTCACGATGGACGGAGCTTTTACAGGCACAACTGCCCGAGTTGCCGCCACTACCGGTAGATATCGCTACCCCTCAACTGGGGTTGTTCTGAGCCCGGGCTTTCCGTGCAGGATTGGGAACCACGCCCTCGGCTTATCGAAAGGATTATCAAAGCTGAACACAAGGCGTGCTCACCTGCCTGAACTGAGTTCTTCCAGATACTTCAGCCCCGACAGTTGGGCCATCTGCCCCTGTATCCAGGCAACGCGCTCCTGCACGTATGGCGTGGGTGAGCGGACGCTGAGCACGTTCGGGTTTGGCAAAACCGCAGCCAGTTGTGCTGCCTGACCACGGGAAAGCAGGCCAGCGGGCACCCCAAAATACGCCTGGCTGGCCGCCTGAACACCATAGATCCCAGGCCCGAACTCGGCGATATTGAGGTAAACTTCCAGAATCCTTTGCTTGGTCCAGAGGGCGTCCATGGCTAACGCCAACCCAGCCTCAAGCCCTTTACGGACAAAACTCCGGCCATTCCAGAGAAACAGGTTCTTGGCCGTTTGCTGGGTAATCGTACTCGCTCCTCGTAAGCCCTCGCCCGCCCGATATTCCGAAACCGCTTTCCGGATGGCTTCAAAGTCTACCCCCAGGTGGTGGGGAAACCGCTGGTCCTCACTGGCAACGACCGCCAGAGACATCCACTGGGAAATCTCCGACATGGGCACCCACTCCTGCTGCAAGGGAGCCACCCCGTCACTCATCTGGTAACCCAACATGAATGCTGAGGTCGGCGGGTTCACGAACCGGAACAGAAGAATGACCATCAGAACTGATGCCACTGCCGTTATCGCACTCCAGAACACCACTCGCAGCAACGCCCGGACAGGAGATCGCCGGGCCGGTTTACGATGAGGAGACCGCTTCATGTTTGGGCACCTTTAACATCAAAACAAAGCCAATCACAAGAAACACCAGGATGGTGCTCATTCCCCATCGCTGGCTTTCAGTCACAGCAGTCACCCAACCCACCAGAAGTGGGCCGGCAAACGCCGTTGCCTTACCGGAGAAGGCAAATAACCCGAACATCTGGGTTTGCAGGTGGAGCGGGGCCACACGGGCCAGATGCGAGCGGCTTGCTGACTGTAGCGGGCCGACAAAAATACCAAGGACCATTCCCCAGACCCAGAAGGCGGTGGCGCCCTCTACCACCAGAATAGCCAAGGCACTGCAGCCCAGCCCCGCGAGTGACAGAAGTATGGTGTTCCGACCACCCAGCGCATCATCAACCCAGGCGAAGCCCAGGGCCCCCAGTCCGGCCGTCACATTCAGGGCGATGGCAAACTGCAGCACTTCCGTTGGCCCCATATTAAAGGTACCAGCGGCATAGACACCCCCAAACGTAAAAATGGTTGCCAGACCATCGGTGTACAGCATGCGAGCAATCAGAAAGCGCACAATGTCCCGGTATTGCCGAACGTGCGAAATCGAGTCTTTCAGCTGTTTAAACCCGGCCTGGGTCGCCTCGACCATACCCAGCCCGGTGGCAGGACGATCAGGAATAAAGAAAAATGCTGGCAAAGCGAACACCAGATACCACACAGCCACCAGCACAAACGTCGCACGCACATGCTCAGCCTCGTCCCGATTCAGGCTGAGAAATGGGCTATCAGGCTCGATAAAGCCATACAAGGCCACCACCAGGCTGGCAATGCCCCCCACGTAGCCCAGGCCCCAGGCCCATCCCGACCAGCGCCCGGTACGTTCTGGCCGGGCCAGATCCGGCAGCATCGCGTTGTAGAAAATAAAGGCAAACTCAGCACCCAGCGTACCAAGCCCCACCCATAACGCCGCGTTCCAGAACTGCTCCTGGTCCGGTGTCACCGTCCAAAGCATCGCTGAAGAAATCACACACAGCAGCGTGAAGGTAATCAGCCAGGGTTTTCTACGCCCGGACTGATCGGCAATCGCCCCAAGCACCGGCGCCAGAATGGCAATGCAAACACCGGCGATACCGACAATGTTACCCCAGGCTCGGGTACCCGCCACGTCGTCCTGGATCACCGAAACACTGAAATACTGGGCGAATACAAAGGTCAGAACAATCGTAAAAAACGCACTGTTGGCCCAGTCGTATAAAGCCCACGACCAGAGCGCTCGGGTGTTCTCAGGGGTACCCGAAGAAGGCGTGTAAACGTTAGATGGTGGCATGTTTGGCTCGACGTCTGTAACAACTCTGCTGATGATCAGGAGCCCGACGTTGACGGCGAGTCCGGATGACTGGTGCTTGGCGGCTTTTCAGCTTCCGCTTGCTTCATTAATACCATCCCACCTTGAAGCAGCAACGACTTCAAACGCGGGTCCCCCTGCTCAGCCACGCCCAATGCGAAGGCCACAGATGCCGCTTCCAGCGGATTTTTCCTGACAATATCCAGCAACAGATCCGCGGGTGACCGTGACGACCCGGAGCTGCGATCTGTCGCCCCGGTAGTTTTGACCGGGCGGGTCAGACGATAGAACACCAGCGCGAGCAGCAACATACATACGCCACCGGTCAACGCCATCGCCCCAGCTTCTCCCAGCAAAGGAGTAAGGCTGAGCGTCGCCGCGTTAACGAGCAGATAAAAACCGGTGAGTAACAGGGCCACCAGCAACACAAAAGCCAATAAAGCCGCGATAACCGCCGCGATGGCTTTGCGAAGGGCGCCCTGCAACCACGCAGACTCAGCAGGCATCATCAACGATCCAGAAGCCGCCCGACCAGAAGGCCTGCCAGAAACATCAGAACAATGCTGAGAAACGGTCGTTCCTCAATTTTATGCTCCACATTTTCCACAGCCCTGGAACTGGCTTCCCGGGCCCGATCCAACGCTTCATCGCCCCGCTGCCGGACCTGGTCGAAAGCCTCCAGGCTTTCCCTTCGGATTTCATCCCGGAGGTGACTGATGTTGTTCCGCTGGCCCTCGGCAATGCTCTTCGTAAGCTTGGCGACGTCTTCCTGAAGGCGCTTGAGATCTTCACGCACCTGCTCATATTCGCTTTGACCGGATTTCGCTTCCATTTCTTGCCTCCTTATCAGTAACACATACTGCTATTTCGGCTTGAGCTGGGCTCCCTGACGGGAGAACCACAGCGGTCCATATCACTCTAGCATACGAGACAACGCCTGATATTAGGGCTTCTTAATGTGAGCAAGAACCGAATTACGCAATCCGTTGTCCTCGCTTGATCACCTTCTTCGCCAAGGCTTTTGCGTCACCAGAACGACAGACAACAAAGAAGGTTCCTTCCACTTCCAGGGACTCCGCCACACGGGACTGCAGCTTTGCCCTGGAGAACACAAAGCCCCTGGTTTTGAAAGCGAGAACGTACACGGGGTCTTCGGGCATGTGCTGAACCGGCTTCTGGGCCAGCCAGACTTTGCCCACCTTCGGTATGCGCTTCAGCTGTGCCACCAGATCATCGAGACGATCACGCTCGATTTCCGGCTTTACCAGCGCTTCCTTCCGCCCCACCCCCTGACGCTCCTTGTGCGCAGCGACAAAGACCTCCTGCTGTTTCAGGGAGTCCTGCCACCAGGCTTCCGCTTCCGCCTGCCGACCCTGATCCAGCAAAAACTGGTACCCGAATCTGGCACAGTCGCCAATCAGATTGGGATTGGTTCTCGCCAGCGCCAGCGGTTCCAGGCCCGCCTCATCACCACGCTTCAGCAGAATGCAAGCCAGGTAAAAAGCGCAACCTGTCGCATCGGGGTGACGCTCTCTGAACGCCATAAACAGGGGCAGCGCCTGATCATCCGACACAAATTCCCGGGACCAGCAGGCATAATCCCACAGGGCCTCATCCCCAAGTTCGGCAGGGTCACAACCCTCCAGTTTTTGAAGTTCCGCCCTGGCATTGGCGACATACTCATAACGTGCACGCCAGGCCTCACCATTGGCCGTCAGCCACTCCCGGTCGAAGTCTGCCATCACTTGCCGGCCGCGCTCTCCCAGCCAGGCTTCCGCAGCATTCCGTTCGGGCACGGTCACGTCAGTTGGCGTCTCTCCCAGATTCCGGAGTCTGTCCCGCAGGCTGGGGTGGGTATTCGCGTAATGCGTCTGGACCTGCATCTCTTCAGCAATACGTTCCTGCATCTGCTCCCTGCCCAGAGGGTTATCGTCGAGAAAACGAGCCAGACCGGCAAAAGGGGCGAAGGGCGGTTCCGACGTTTCGTCCGCTTTGCTGAAATAGGTTTTCCAGTAATGATCATCAATGTAGGGCGCGGTGGCATAAACGTTCACCAGAGCCCGTGCCGCCGTAGCCGGTGAGGTAAGCTGAGCAGCAATGGCGTCCGCCTCGTATTCATTGCTGCGCGCCAAGGCAAACGAATAGGCTTCGAACCTGGGGGAATACCAGTTAAAGAACCTGCGCATGAGCGAAGCTCCCCACGACTCGGCGCCGTCAAACGCAACCATAATCCGGTGCCAGCTCAGTCTTACCCGGTAGATCCAGCCATGAAACCGGCTGTGATTGCCGGAAAGGTGGCCAAATTCATGAGCCAGCACAGAGCGCATTTCCTCCGGGGACAGGGTCAACATCAGCGGATAACCGACAATCAGGTAATTACGGTTCCAGCCAAATACCCCCAACCTGGGGTGCTGGACAACGGCCGCGTTGAGATTGTTGTCGAGAATTACCCGATGAATCCTGACGGTTTTCAATTGCCGGCTTAACCGGTCAATCTCTTCAAAAAGGCGAGGACATTCTTTGCGTTTCAGGGTGTACCCCTGGGGGGCTTCAAAGCGGACCCAAAGCGCTTTCAGCAGTACCCAGATGGCCAGAAGAATGACGAAAACCAGTTTCTTCTTAAGGAGTATCAAAAACAGAGCCGTACTGAAAAACGCAGCAGCGACAAGGCCGCCAGCGAGACCGACAAGGGCCATCAGCACGCCAAAAATGGCCACGTAGCCGAGAATGGCGAATAACGCCAGTTTTACCAGATAACGCCGTGGATGAGTGGCCGTTTCCTGTTCGGCCTGACGAATCCGTTTTACAAACTCTTCCTCTGACATGCTGCTCATCGCTGTTCCTTGAGGTTTGGTCCCGATCACCAACCTTACAACAGAGCACTGTCTTCAGCACTGAACCCGGTCGCATTACCGTCGAGTCCTGCTATCGATCGCTAACGAGTTACCGGAATACAAAAGCCGGGCCAGATATCTGGCCCGGCTTTTTCCATCAGTTGATGGTTACCTTCTGGCGAGCGCCTACCAGGTAGTAACTGCCACCTTCGGTGAGGGTGTACTCATACAGAGGAACAACAACCGCACTGCCCGGGGCTTCAAACACCACCGAACCGTTCGTATTCGCATGAGAAACCGTGCTTTCCAGAACCAGGAAGCCGGAAGCCGCCGCTGTCATGCTGTTACCAACCTGAGTGGTGACGGTCAGATCTGCCGCCAGGGCAGAGTTTGCCGAAACTACCAGGTCCGAGTTAACCGGCTCAACCGCCACCGGGTAGTCACTGAACCACTGGGCATAGTCCGTTGTCAGCCCGTGCGTGCCAGCCAGATAGTATTTTTCTGCCGCATCCAGCTTACGGAACGTCCAGGGCCAGAACGTGGTGCCGCGATGTTTTGCTGCTTCCATCACTTCCGGAACCAGACTGCCGTAGGATGGGTTGAACGTGGACGAATACTGCTGAGTGGCGTTGAGGATCGTCCGCAGGTTCTTCTCCATGTCACTGTCTGAGTTGAAGCCTGTCAGGAAACCGCCGGAAACACCGGGCATAACTTCCTGCAACTTGACCAGTTGATCAGAGTTAAAGGAAATAACAATCACCTGATCCTGCACCCCATGGCGTTCAATAGCCGCTTTCAGATGCTCAACGATTTCAGGCTTGCCGCTCTTGATCTCGACAAAGTGAACCGCGCGCTTACCTTTCAGAGCCGTAAAGAACTCATCCATGGTTGGCACAGGGTGACCACCATCAACGGTCAGGGCTTTGAGCTCTGCCAGCGTTTTCTCTTCAACTGCACCGGTGCCATCGGTGGTGCGATCAACCGTTCCGTCGTGCATCACCACAACGTGGTTGTCGGTGGTCAGATAGATGTCCGACTCAACAGCGTCTGCACCCAGTTCAACCGCCTTGAGAGCACCCGCAACGGTATTCTCAGTCACCTGGGAAGGAACGCCACGGTGGCCAACAACCAGCGGCTTTCTCAACAGAGTGTTCTCCGGCAACGCGGTGAAGAACGCGAGCGCCTGGTCCGGGTCCGTCGTCAGAAGGCCATTAACACCAGCTGTCAGAACATCAACCGTTTGCACATATTCCGGTTGCTCCAGTTGCCCCCAGACGGAGATCAGACGGTTCTGGATATACTGAACAGAGGCTTTGTCCAGCAAGCTTTCCGGCAGAATTGCAATCTTCGCTTTTGACTGGTTGGTGGCCTGAACAATGCGCAGCAAGTCAGCCGGTGCAGCCGTCAGGTTCGCATTCGTGAAGTCCACAGCAGCCCGGACAAACGGCATTTTTTCCCGCGCGTCTTTCAACAACGCCTGGTTGTCTGACACCAGTGTCAGGTCAAAGAACTGGTGACGCTCCACCACAGGTTTCAGCGCGTCAACGGCAGCCTGACTGGTTACGTACAGCATCGGCATAGCCGTGAACTCACCCGCATCCAGCAGTTGGTCCAGGTAACCAAGGCTTCCGCCATTCTGGCCAGACAGCATCAACTGATCATCCAGCTTCAGGTACACTGAATTTCCGGGCGACGCCATCAGATCGCTGGCGACAGGTGAGAGGTTGGTGATGCTGGGAGCCATAGACGCACCGGTCTCTGGCTCAGCCACGCTCATCATCGGAGGCAGTGGTGGTAACGCCTTCAACTGCTCCGTAACGGTAACGTCTTCAACACGCAGCAGGCTGCCCGCCGCCTGGAAGCCAACACCGCCTTGTGAGAAATCACTGTCTAGCACAGAGTCCTGAAGCAGGGTGCCGTTGAGGTACTGCTGAACGCGATCACCGTGAACCACGATGGTTGCGGTGTAAAGCTTGGCAGGGTCAATCACTTCCGAGAACCCGGCCTTATCAACGATGCTCCACTGTCCAGCATTACGGAGCGCGTGCTCTGTCCCATTGGCGGCGGTCGCCTTCTGGCGAATGGCCATCTGGTAATAAGGCTCTACCCCCAGACCGGTCCGATACTGCATGCCAACCCAGCGAGACGTGGTGTTTGCCTCAGCAATGGTGAAGGACACTTCAATACGGTAATTTTCCTGGTCCCGAAGAGACTCGGGCAAACGCAGGGCTACCGGCGCGTAGTTGTTACCGCGGCCATCAACAAACAGGCTTCCCTCTTTGGTGTAAAACAGCTCTTCCGCGCCATCCATCACCATCCAGCCTTCAGGGAGTTTACCCTCAGCAATGGCTTCGAAGTCTTCGTCCAGCAGAACTTTGGGTTCAGGCTCAGGTTCTGGATCAGGATCGGGATCAGGGTCTGGATCGGTATCCGGATCCGGCTCAGGATTCGTTACGGGCGGTTTTTTGTTGTCATCACTGCTGTCAGAATCGTCGCTACACCCGGCCATCCCGGTGATGGCCACAAGCATTAGCGCTGAAAGGGTAACCCTGCTCATCAATCACTCTCCGTATCGGATTTGAAATGAGCAGGCAGAATAAGCCGCTAAGATGACCAAGCCGTTTCAGAAATAAAACACTCGACAGGGAGTTAAAAAACCATCCAAAGCACAGCCTCGTCCTTGTCGATGAAAACGAGAGCAAGCCCGAAAACACTATTTCCCCAAGCGGTTGGCAAATCGGGAAACAGCTTCCACAACTTCCCTTGCAGCCTCCTGGATCTCGTCGATTACGTTTTCGGCTTCACCAATCAAGCCTTGAACTTCTTCCGCCTGGGACTTACCCGATTCGATAACGCCGACTGCCCGAGACGTCAGCTCCTGATTACGACCGACCACCGATACAATTTCTGCTGTGGCCTCCGACGTGCGCGACGCCAGTTTACGAACTTCGTCGGCAACCACCGCAAACCCCCGCCCCTGACCCCCCGCTCGGGCGGCTTCAATCGCCGCATTGAGGGCAAGCAGATTAGTTTGGTCCGCAATACCACTGATGCTCTGGATCAGCGTATTGATGGTCTGCGACTGCTGATCCAGCTCTCCGATGCGTTCTACCGCATGATTCATCTGATCAGCCAGCTCCCGCATCACACTGGCAGTGCTCTCCATCACCTCCATTCCCCGGCGGGCACTTGCATCGGTCGCCTGGGACGTTTCATAGGCGACACCGGCAGCGTTGGAGACTTCCCGTTCCTGCAAAACCTGCTCGGTAATCACCGTCGCGAACTTCACCACCTTATACAGTTCGTCCCTGGCATTCATCAGGGGGTTATAGGACGCCTCAAGCCACACTTCCCGGCCGGCCCTATCGATCCTCTTAAATCGATCAGCAACAAAATCCCCCCGCCTCAGCCGGTCCCAGAATGCCTCATATTCCGGTGAGTTATAGATATCCGGTGGACAGAACATCCGGTGCTGCTTGCCTTTGATCTCATTCATCGAATAGCCCATGGCATCCAGGAACAGATCATTGGCTGCCAGAACATGTCCACCCAGATCGAATTCGATCACCGCCATCGAACGCTGCATGGCACGAATCAGGTTTTCGTGCTGCCGCGAGGTCTCAATCGTGCGGGTCAGGTTATTGGCGAAGATCGTAATATGATCCAGAGACCCGTCACGCCGCTTGATCGGACACAGCGTCGCTCTCAGCCAGAGGTGCTCCCCGTTCGTATTGTGTACCTGCCAGGCGCCGACCCAGACCCGCCCGTTATCGAGCGCAGACATCATCAGCCTGAAGTGTTCGGTATTTCGCAGATAATCCGGCACCAAGTCCCGGGCATGCCTGCCAACCACTGCGTCACTTCCGGCACCGAACTCACTTCGGAAACGGGTATTGATCGAGCTAATTTTCCCGGAGGTGTCCAGTTCCAGCGTCATCAGCTCGTCCGCAACGTCCTCAACGAGTTGCTGCAACATATACAGCTCTTCCCTGAGCGTTTCATTCTCCTGTTGAAGCTTTTTACCGAACATCGGTCACCCTTCCTCTGACTGCGCATTCTGGCCGTTAACCACTCAACGGCTTAGATAACAGGAATAACGGCCCGGCGCGCCTAAACTGAAGACCAGGGCTACAGCTTTCCTAGGTGGGCCAACCAGCAACCAACCTCAAACTGTCGGGCCGTATAATGATATGCTCCCCGAGACAAGATCACTTATGGAAGAGAGATGCACCCATGGGAAACTTCAGACTCATTCGCCTTGTCCTGCTCGTTGCCGGCACGCTTCTCACCTTCTTCAAGAAACAGGTTCGCCCCGGATCATGATCAAAGCCTTTGCCGTTTCCAACTATCGCAGCCTCAGAGACGTGGTCGCACCGCTGGCGGGCCTGAACGTCGTTACCGGTCCGAACGGCTGTGGCAAATCAAACCTCTATAAATCATTGCGACTGCTGGCCGAAACGGCAAAAGGCAACCTGATCTCCTCCCTGGCCGAAGAAGGGGGCCTGGACTACACCTTCTGGGCAGGGCCAGACCAGTTCACAAAAGGGATGCGGGACGGCTCAGCGCCCGTCCAGGGGACCGCCGGAAACACCCCATCCCGCCTCAGACTGGGGTTCGCCGGCGAGGATTTCGGCTACGCGATTTCTCTTGGGATGCCGGCCTCTACGGGGTTTGCAGGTTATCAGGAGCCCAGCATGTTTCAGCTCGACCCGGAAATAAAACGCGAATGTATCTGGGTGGGTGATGTCTGCCGCCCAAGCAGTTGTCTGATTGATCGCGTCGGGCCGGTTGTCAAAGTACGTTCAGGGCGGAAATGGGAGGTCTACGACACCCGGCTAAACACCTATGAGAGCATTCTGAGCGAGATCAGTGATCCCGTGGCTGTGCCTGAAGTCCATGCGGTCCGGCAGGCCATCCGACAGTGGCGCTTTTACGATCAGTTCCGCACCGATCAGCACTCCAGCATCCGGACCCCGCAAATCGGAACCCGCACTCCCGTTCTGGACCACGATGGCCATAGCCTGGTTGCAGCCCTGCGCACCATTCACGAAATCGGCGACCGGGAGGGCCTGCACAACGCCATTGAAGATGCCTTCCCCGGGGCGAGACTCCGGTTCAGCACCAACGCAGGCAACCGTTTCATCCTGCAATTTGAGCAGACCGGTCTGCTCCGCCCTCTGAATCAGGCCGAGCTTTCTGATGGCACCCTTCGCTACCTGCTGTTGGTCGCCGCCCTGCTCACTCCTCGCCCCCCCTCACTACTGGTGCTGAATGAACCGGAAACAAGCCTGCATCCCGACTTGCTTCCGGCCCTCGGCCGACTGATCATCCGCGCCTCACGGGAAACCCAGGTCTGGGTTGTTTCCCATGCTCCCCGACTGGTCGCCGCTCTGGAAGCGGACGACGATTGCCACTCCATCGCACTGAACAAAGAGCTGGGCGAAACCCGCATTCTTGGCCAGGGGCTTCTGGACGCGCCCCCCTGGAACTGGATGGATTGACGCTTCCGAGAGTCACCAGGCTCCGGACATTACGTCCTGCAGGTCACGCATCAATTCCTCCGGCGGTGTTATCCACAGCGCGCCCTCTTCGCCCGGAAACACACCAACGTCCAGATCATCCCGGGCAAGGCCGGGCACCCATTTCTTGAAAAAATCCGGCAAAGCGACGGCTCTCGGGGTCAGTCCAGCATCATCGGAAGCATAGTCAACGGCCAGTGCCTCATGGGGCCAAACGGGCAGATATGAGACCCCGTCAGCCTCTGAGACAATTTTCAGAAAACAGTTGTCGTCATTGACCAGAATCCAGAACTCCCGGTCTGTTGCGACCGTATCCAGAAAATAATCGTACCGCTCTTCACCATCCATCTGCCTGAGTTCAGCTAATGGGATATCACTCATTATTTTCTCCAAATTGTGCGTCGAGCCGCCCGGGCCTCCTGCGCCCTGAATCAGGGGCACGCCCAGTGACGGGACAAGTCAAAAAACACGCGGCCTTCCAGCCCCGGAGCCCTGGACTCCATGACCGTAAAACCGGTCGTAGACTCCAGAACCGGCGCCTGTGTTGGTATTCCTGAGTGTATGGTGACAGAAACAGGCCTCCCCTCCAGTGTCGCGAAAACGTGCCCTTCCACTGTCCGCAATCGAATCCGACATGCCGGCTGGTCAAATGCCCAGGTTCCGGTAACTTCGCCATCCGCCAACGGCTCGTACATCACGCTCTCAAGAACCACCAGTTCGCCTTCCGGGTCGGGAACCTCCGGCACATTGGCCTGCAACGAAGCCAGGGTGAAGAGCGAAGCTCGCTCCGCGCCTTTACTGACACTCTCACCACCCCCGGCCAGAAAAAGCCGGTATCGATCCTGCTGATAGGTCGTGGTCATCATACTGAACGGGGTGAACTGCCCGGTTATCGCGCCGGGGGGGGGCGCCCGGTGTATCGGATCGTTCGATTTCCGGTACATCTGACACCCGGACACAAGCCCGAGCATCAACACCAATACGGTTGCACGAATCATGTCTGCTCTCTGTTAACTGCCTAACGCGACCTCGCCAGCCAGCCCCAGCAGAAACCCTGCAAGCGCGCCCAAAGGAGGTGCCCAGTGTTTTTTCAAGCGAGCCTGGGGGGCAATATCCTGAAAAATGATGTAGAGAATACCACCCGCGGCAAACAGCATGATGCCCGAGACGACCTGAGGCGTATCCGACAACAGAAAATACCCCACCACACCGGCAACAGGCCCAAGCAAAGCCATCAGCGCAAGGCCGCCCACAATCGTCCGCCTGCGGTAGTGGGTTGCCTTAGCCAGCTCCCGGTATGAATTAAAGCCTTCGGGCACATTCTGCAACGCAATGATCCCCGCCAACAGCATCCCACCCTGGCTGGACACCGAAAACGTGGCCCCCAGCGCCATCGCTTCCGGCACGAAATCCGAGAGCATCGCCACCAACTGGCTGGCTGGTGTGCCATTGGCCGCCAGCCAGCGATCCAGCAGCATGAACGCGATGCCTCCGGCCGCAAAACACACCACAATCGGTGCCAGAGAAAGACCGGCAGAACCCTCCGGCACAAGCACAAGCGCCACGGCTGCGAGCAAAGCCCCGCCGCCAAACGCAATCACACTGTGGCGCACCTCGGTTTCCAGCCAGCGCGGACGAATCCGCTCAACCGATGCCAGCGCGGCCCCCAATGGCATTGCCAGCCCCGCAATCAGGGTTAGCAGCAAAATCTGTAGCAGGCCATTTGTCTGAAGTGATTCCAGCATCACGATCCCAGAGTTGCAAAAGAAAAACAAAAACTTCAGCCCCATAAAGCCCAGGCTTTACAAGCCACTAAACGCTTTCAAACGTCGATTTTTCCAGTTTTCGAAAAACTTTGCTATGCAAAACCGATTAATTGGCGTACTGTCTCTCCTGTTGGAAAGATTTAGCAAAGCATTTCACGAATAAGACCTTTTGTGTTGTCAAACCTATTGTTCTGTTTCTGATCCTGCGCGTTTTTTGTTTCCCGCACTACGCTACCCAAAGATCACAGCGATCTTCTGCTAGCAATTAATCGATTAAATTCAGGATGATTATATGTCTACTGTTAAAGGCAACGTTAAGTTCTTCAATGAATCAAAAGGTTTTGGCTTCATTACTCGTGAAGGCGGCCCGGACGTTTTTGTTCACTACAGCTCTATTCAAGGTGGCGGATTCAAGACTCTGGCAGAAGGCCAGGAAGTTGAGTTCACAGTGACCGACGGCCAGAAAGGCCCACAAGCTGAAAACGTTGTTGCCCTGTAAGCAACAAACGGTGATAAAAAAGGCAGCATACGCTGCCTTTTTTCTTGGCCTGAAATAACCAGGATTAGTTTTTCAGTCCATTCTCAACCGTTAAATCAATCAATTGCTTTTAACATTAACCGGCTTAGGGCCGCCAGAAGAAGCTTGCCCACTTTTACCTTTACCAACATAATCAACTTGCCCGCCAGCTTTTAAAAAAGCTGCCGTCTGCTCTTCAATTTCAGCCGATGTTAAAACAGGCTTTACGTTTTTCTTGCTCATGATATTTTCCAGATTTACTCTTTGCACTCACCCAAACCAGCAAACCAGTGTATATCAAACAGAAAAATTTTGTTGCTCGACAAATTAATAAAGACAAACAATAACAACATCAACCACTTACTGGGCTACGACAAATCGTGCATTGAGATTTTAAATGTACGCAGCCCAATAACTTTACCTAATAACAGAAAAAACGTGGATTACTCCTGAATCGGCACAACAGGGAAATCAATTTTTGGCTGGATAACATTGTTTATCCAGTTACTGAACGAGTTAAGCCCGACCCAGCCCACAACTTCCACTATTTCACTTTCAGAAAATCCATGTGCCTTCACCATGGCCAACGTCTCTTCCGACACATGGCCGCGAGTATCCAGAACCTCCAGAGCCAGAGTCAGTAACGCCTGATCTTCAGGCTGCTCCGCTTGCCCCTTCTGAGCCCTGCGCGCCTCCTCGGCCACCACGCCTGCAGCTTTTGCAGACAAGGTATGCCCACTCACACAGTAATGGCAGCCATTTGCGTTAGCGATCGCCAGCGAGATCATTTCCTGCTGTGCCTTCGAAAGCGAACTTTCGCGCTCCATAGCGTCATGGAACGCCAGATAACCATTGAGGCTGCCAAGGTGGTTGGCCAGTCCGGCAAAGAAGTTTGGCAACATGCCCAACTGCTTCTTGATTCCGGAAAGAACCTCCGCACCGCTGGAACATGAGGTTTCAATGCTCTTCAAAGGTATTCTCGACATCACTATCTCCTGCTTCAACCAAAAAAGTGTACAGATCTGTATCGCCCAAATGGTAAGTGTACAGATCTGTAGCGTCAAGCGGAAATTTCTCTGATAAACTGGCCGGAATCAACATCAGGATCGAGATGAGAATGAATGCGCCTAAAAAAGAACTTCTGCTCAATGTTGCAGAAGAGCTCTTCTACAAGTTCGGCTTTAACGCTACCGGTGTCGACCGTATTCAGGCGGAATCAGGCGTGGCCAAGACAACGCTGTACAAGTACTTCCCGTCAAAAGACGATCTGATCTATGAAGTTCTCAAACGCGCCGATGAGCGCGAACGGGCCGATATCGAAAAAATCATTGCGGCGTCTGCCGAGGGCGGCTATCCGTTGATCCGGCTGCTGCTTGAGCGGCTGGTTGCCCTGTGCGAAAAAGACAGCTTTAACGGTTGCCTGTTTTCAAACGCCGCAGCGGAATTCATGCACTCCAACTCTCGCCTTCGGGAAGTCTTTGATGAACACCTGCAGTGGATACGGCAACGCTTTTCAGAAATTCTGACCAGATGCGGAGCCGATGGCTCAGGCGCGCTCCCCCTGCTTGTGGTTTATGAAGGCGTACTGGTGGTTGGCCGATCAGTGGAAGGTAAGCCGTTGCTGGACAGCGTTGAAACACTCCTGCAACCGCTCTTTAGCAGATAACCGTCAGCAGGCCCGCACACGGGCTGTTTCGGTTTACCACACTTTCATCAAAATAAGAACCCCCTCATAATTAGGTTGCAACCCTAATAACAGACTCCAAGGAAAGCCCCCTACATGACAGCCAGCCTCAAACATTTTCTACTTGCTTCCAGCATCTACCTGCTTTCGCCCAGCGTCAGCGCCTTCAGCCTGAGCGACGCTATTTCAACGGGCGCAGAGGCCTTATCACCCGCCACCGAAGTAAACGGAGAAGCCCACCAACTGGTTGGCCAGCTCCAGAGTCAGCTTGGGGTTACGGAAACCCAGGCGGTTGGGGGCGCTGGCGCCCTGCTGCAACTGGCCCAGAATCAGCTTGGCACCGACGCCATCAACAATCTGAACAGTGAAGCCTCAGGCCTGACCAGCCTGCTCGGCGGCAGCAGCCTGAGTGACAGCCTGATTTCGAAAATCTCCTCCATGGATGGCGTACAAACCGCCTTCTCTGCCCTTGGCATGGATGCGGGCATGATCCAGCAATTTGTCCCCCTGATCCTGGGCTTCCTGGGCGATCAGGGCGTAGGCTCCTCACTGCTCGGCCAGTTGCAGGGTCTCTGGTCACCAGCGGAGTAACACCACAACCAGGTGAGGGGCGAACCCCTCACCTGAGCAGCTGGTAAGGACGCTCCAGAGCCGTCCGAATCTCGCCAATAGAGAATGCTCTCACAAACTCCGTAAACCTCTGCCCCTCAAACCACAGCTGCACCACCGGCAATGAGAAAATCGCCCGGGCAGCACACACAGAACCAGCCGCCCCCTGGCAATCAATGTAAGCCGTTACCAGCTTCGGGAACTCCCGCTCGGCAAGCGCTTCCAATTGAGGCTTGATGGCCTGGCACACGCCGCAATGCGCCCCACCAAACAGAACCAACACTGCGGCATTGGAACTCAACAGCTCCGCCAGCGCTTCTTCCGTACAGATCGTTTTCATACCTTCTGCCCAACCTCTGTTTTGCCTGTAGTGCATTCCCCATTATGCGGGAGCAATCACCCTGCGTGAAAAATTCCACACTCCCCCCAAATGGGGGAAGTTTATGAAAGTTTATCCATGTTAGCGTGTCAGCGACCCATCCAGTGGTAGTTCCCCAGCAAGGAGTTGTTATGGAAAATTTCAAGAAGTGGGCTCTGACAGCAGCGATTTCCTCCACCGTGGCCCTGACAGGGTGCGGCGGCGGCAGCTCTTCGAGTAGCGATGCAGCCTCCAAACCAACCCCGCCAGACAGCACCAATGCAACCGGCGTATTTGTCGACAGCGCGGTCGCCGGCATTAACTATTCAACGTCTCCCAGCGGCCAGCAAGGTCAGACCAACAGCGTTGGTGAATACGAATACCAACCGGGCGACACAGTAACCTTCTCCATCGGCGGCATAAGCCTGCCCCCCGTGAAAGCAACTGGCCGCATTACACCTGCCGACATGGGCAGTGGCACCGCCGACTGGAGCCAGGACCCCGCGGTCATCAACATTCTTCGCCTGTTGCAGACTCTGGACAACGACAGCAACCCCGCCAACGGCATCACCATTACACCGGCCGTGCACACCGCGCTTAAAGACGTTGCCATAGACACTACGTTGAGTGAATCTGACTTCGAAACCCAGGCCAACACCGCGCTCGGCGAAACTCTGATCCCCAAAACAGTCGCAATAGACCATTTTCAAACATCCCAGACGGGCGATCTGACCGGGAGCTGGGTGTTTGTGGAAGACGGCGGCAACGTAAACGTCCTGACCTTCTTTAATGGCAGCGAATACCTGATTGTTCATTCGAAAGCCGATGACGACCAACAACGGGCAGGCACAGGCGAGTATGGCACGTACGAGTGGAACAGCATCACCGGAGAACTCAACCTGTCGGTGATCGGCAACTCCGATGGCAGCGGCGGCCTGGCAGACAACAACGAAACCGCTACCTGGTCTATGCGACTGGTCAACGGCGGTCTGGCCCTCCTCTCTGCCCCGAACAATGAAGAAGTGGTGTTTGAGCCGGTAAGAAATGACCGAAACAGCCTGGTGGGCAGCTGGTACATCGGCGACGGCAGCCTGGATGGCCAGGGCTTTCACAACATCCTGACGATTCTCGACGACAGCACCTATGTGGTGGCGCACAACGCTAATGAAGAGGCGTATGAAGGCAGCCCGGTTGCCGTGTCCTCCGAATGGGGCAGCTATAGCTTTGATGGTGAAAACTTTGCCGTCACCAACGTGACGGTGGACCTGGACGGCCCGGGAGGCCTGTTTGACAACCCCGCCAACAATGGTGACGGGCCGGTGAATGGCCCGGCCCTTCTGCGGCCCACCGGGGAGCTGACTCTGACCGACAACGCCGACAGCCAGGACACCTTCACGCTGATGCGCCTGGGGCGCTATGTGGTTGAACTCCGGGACTTTGAAGGCGATACCAAACCGGTCTACGTGGAAGCCAGCCTGTATCCGGGAAGCGACATTCCGGCAAGCATCTACTTCACCTTCTCCGATCTGGTTGATCCTGGTGAAGAGGGCCTCTACGACCTGGAGTTTTCCTCGAGTGAGATCATCACTGTGGACATGCGTACCGAAAATGGCAATCGGTCCGGGCGCATGCAGTTTGACAGCTCAGGCGAAGACAATGTTGCCGGCACCTGGGATGTCAGCACCTCGGGCGCACTGGTCTTCACAGAAACCGACGGTACGTCCGGCGATTTCGGCCACTGGCGCTTTCTGATGCTGGCTGATGGCCAGAACCTGGTCCACCTTGACGGCGTCGCCGATCTGGAGCTGAGGTTCGTGACCGAACTGAGCTTCCAGTAAAACGTCCGAAACCCGAAAAAGCCCGCCCTGCGCGGGCTTTTTCAGTCCAGAGCCCGCACCAACGCACCCACCAGCTCTGCCTGTCGACGATAGCCGTTTTTTGACAGCAGATTCTTCACATAACCCCGAACGGTGTGCACCGACAACCCCTCTGCCTCTGCTGCCTCACTGATGCTCAGCCCATGCATCAGATGCCCGGCAGTGACAGCCTCGGCCCGGGTGCAGTTAAACAGCCTCGCCAGCTTACCAAGGTTCGGTGGCCGTTTTGCCGAGAATGACACAAGCTCCACCAACGCCCCATACTGGCCATGCGCCTCGACAGGCTCGTCGTCACACCCCATAGACAAGGGTGTGATACAAATGGCCAGTCGCTCATCATCCATCTGCTCAAACAGGGCAATCATGTCCTGAACACCATCACGGGCGTTGAAAATACTGGTCAGAATGGCGTCGTTAAGCTGACGATTGAACCCTGAGTTCAGGCTTTGCAGGCGCGAGTCGCTTTGCTCTGTCACAAACAACCGGGGGTGAGACGCCAGGATTTTCTCAGCCGAGGCATTGCAACGCACTACCCTCGCCATCTCATCAATGACGATCATCGGTTTGCGGATATGATCAAGCGCCATCGACAGGGTTTCATGCTGTGTCCGGGATTGATAGATCTTGTTGAACAACCCAACGGCGTTCTCAATATGCGGAGCCAGCATGTTCATCTGCATCAGCTCTGTCGGGGTGTACTGCCCCTCATCACGATGACGGTTCGCCAGAAACACCACTTTGGAGGTTGGCCCCTGGCTGACCAGCATACCGGCGCTGTCCCCAAGCCCCGCTGCTTCCACCCACTCCCGGGTGTCTTCGTTGACCACTTCCAGTATATCAATATCGGGGTCACAGCCTGTCAACGAGTCAAACTGCCTCGGCGGCAACGCGCTGAAATGCAAAAGCGCTTCGTCCTTTCGGGCCAGATCGCTGTTCAGAAACCATTGTTCAAAGCCCTCCGGGTAACCAAACGTCCAGGCAAACATCATACGAACGGGATTATGCGTCAAGCCTAGAATCCCGCCTTGAAGGCAGCGGAATCTCTGCCGGAATTCATCGAAGAACGGCTGGAAACCCTGATTGGTATGCAAACAACGGTACAGAATCGTTACGAGCCGGTTGTACCCTTCAAACTCTTCGACACCAACCTGGAGGGAATCGTCTATCGCCTTTATCACAACGGTTATTTTCCTTTTTGGCTGACAGCACAAACTTCATCGGGGAGGCACTGAAACCCGACAAACCACACCGTAAATACGAAGTTACCGATACATGATAGAGCGAACTATCGAATAACACACCCTTTATCTGTACGAGTGCACGACACAACTTCAGACCGTACTGCAAAAAAATGTCAGTTAAATGATGGCCAGACACCTGATATACAAGGATAAAAAATTCACAAAATCGTCTTTATTTGTAAATAAACGATCTATAGGATGCCAACCTCACTAAATGGTAGGACGACATACCCATGAAAAAGATTCTGGCGCTCACCCTGATTTCCGCACTGATGGCCGGCTGCGGGGGTGACGGGGGTGGTAGCAACGACTCCAGCGTAAACAAGCCGGACAATGGCAACGGAACGGGCACCCCAAGCGGAGAAGCCACCGTGCTGGAAGGTACCTGGAACAAGCCGTGCGGGCTCGTACCCGATTCAGGCCACTACGACATCATCACCCACACATACACTGGGAACCAGTTCCACACCAGCATCGAAAACTACACCGATGCGAATTGCACCACCCTCTTTCCCGAAGGAGGCAACCCGACAGCGTCCGGCTACTTCACTCTGGGCGGCAAGGTAGTGACGGGCAGCGGTGTTACGGCCACCGAAGAAGACAGCCACATCACCGAATACGACGGTGCTCCCTTTGACGTTCACGAATACACGATTTTCCTGATCGACAACGACACGCTCTACTACGGCGATGGCGAAGCTGATGCACCGGAACAGCGGCCAACCCAGCTGGACTATCATCGCGCTTACTATCGGGTAAACTAAGCTCTTCTCGCTCCCCGGAGCGAATTTGCGGGCGAGAGATTCACTCCGCCCGCTGACTGGAGCCCTGCTTTATGATCGTACGCGACCGCCCCGGCGCCCTCAGGCTGATGCTGGCCTGGAAAGGCTCCGTGGTTCCTCATATTCTGCCGCACATCATTCTGGCCAGCCTGTTCGCGACCGCCGTCACCTGGGTATCCCATCGCCACTATCTGGACGGCATCGTCGAGTACACCCTGCTGCCATTCACCATCATCGGCCTGGCGCTGTCCATTTTCCTGAGCGTGCGCAACACCGCTACCTACGATCGCTGGTGGGAAGCGCGGAAGCATTGGGGGCACATGGTCTACGAAGTGCGGAGTCTGGCCCGGGCCAGCGGCATTTACCTGAGCCCGGAACGACGACGGGAGCTGCTGACCCGAACTCTCGCACATGCCCACCTTCTGCGCGGCCAGTTACGCCAGGAGGATGTGCGATCAGACCTCCCGGAAGCCCTGTCACCGCAGCTCCTCGAGCAAGCCCTGTGCGCCAGAAATCCGGCCGACGTCATGCTGCAGAAAGCGGGCGAGGTACTTGCCGAGGCCCACAAAGCCGGCGAGCTGGACGCTATCGCTGCCGCTGCTCTGGACCGGCACCTCCATGGCCTTGCAGGTATTCAAGCCGCCTCGGAGCGTATCGCCACGACTCCGCTCCCCTTCGCCTACACCCTGCTGGCGCACCGGACGGCGTATGTCTATTGCTATCTGCTTCCGTTCGGACTGGTCGGCGTTGCTGGCTGGTTCACGCCCGTCTTCACCGCCATTGTGGCCTACACCTTTTTTGGCCTGGACCGTTTGTCGGAACAGCTCGAATTTCCGTTTGGACGGCACACCAACGATCTGCCACTGGACACCCTCTGCCGGGTACACGACATCAGCGTGGCGGAAGCCCTGGGGGAACCCGCCCCGGCGCCCCTGCAACCCGTTAACTTTCAGTTGCAGTGACGCCAGACGGGCTTCATGCCGTCACGGTGCCGGTGAACAACTCGCCCTCGGCAACTGATTGATCCAGCTGCGAATCAAGAGCGCCCCTTCCCGGTGGGCAATGCTTCGGCCAAGCTCTGGCATCTTGTGGCGACTGTCGGTGGTCTCAATACGGAACTGCAGGTAAGACTCATCGGCGTTGCCGGGAATCACATCGTACGGATACCCCGCCATCCCTCCCGCGACCGGGTCTTTGCACACACCAAACTTACCCGGCGAGTCGGCGTAGTTTCGGTTGTACTCCAGCTGCACCCCGCTGCTTCCGGCCGCTCCGGCGTACCCTTCGGGCAGGGTCAGGTCGGCTCGATGGCAGTGGGCGCAGTTGATGTCCAGATATGCCCGGGCCTTGTCGTTCAACTCACGCTCACTCAGAGACGCAAGGTGGGTCTGATCGTTAAAGACTGGAGCCTTCTCAACACGAGTGAAGTCCGCCGGCAGGCCTGCCAGTAATGCTCCCTCCGCCCAGTACTGAAGCTGGTTGTACACCGTGCCATCCGGGTAAGTGAAATCCTTGTTGAGGTATCGCGCCTTGGGGCCAATGGGCAGGAAAATCTGTTCACGCTGGTCATCCGGTCCCGTCAGGTTCGGCACGATCGAATGGCAGGACGTGCAGTCTGCAGCTTTGGGTACCGCATAATCGAATGTCAGAGTTTGCCCCTGGTGATTGATGGTGGTGAGGTCCGTCAGGCGCTTGCCGGCAATCGCCAGGGTTGCCTCGGTTTCAGACGACCAGTAGTACGGCAACGCAATCCAGCCATCGGCCCGGTGTATCAGCAGGCGGGTTTCAATCACCCGTTCATCGCCCTCAGGCATGGCCGTGTTCGCGGGCAAGGCAAAGGTTTTGGTGATCACCGTCCCCACGGGAAAGTCCAGGGCTTCCGACTCATTGAAACCAACCGTCTTCCCTTCCGGCACGAACACAAAACGGTATTTGCTGGTGTAGTCCGAGAACAGCGAGGTGGACAGATCATACGGAACCCCGCCCCGGGTTGGCCCGGCGGTCGGGTCACCGGCATCGGTGAACAGTTTGTAGTCCGAAAGGTTCGGGCAGGTTTCACTCATCAGAGCGTCCCAGTTTACGCCGGTTGTGGCGGCATTACAGTTACCTTCGGCTCCGGTTGGTGCGCCCGCCCCGGCATTCAGTGCGCTGCTATTGGCGGAATCATCGTCATCGCTGGAAGACCCGCTGCCACCGCCACCACAGGCGGTCATCAGAACAGACGCCATCAGGGCGGCCATCATCGTTTTCTTGTTGTTTCTCATCGGGAATACTCTCTTGCCTCGGCAAGGGCAGGAATCGGGTACTGCCCTCGCCTGTCATGATGGGTACCATTACAAATCGGGGGGTAGCCCGCCTAGAGTGCGCAGGCCGCTTCCGCCAGATCGTCCCCGGTACAGCCGTAGATGTTGTTGCGGAAATTCACCACAGCGGGCGCCAGCCTGGGCTGCACACAGTTCAGATAGGTGTTGTTCACCATCTGGTCGATGAGCAGATGTGGCAGCGGGTTGCCATTGCCATCCACCTGAGTAAGGTCGGCAGGGTCATTCGGGTAGACCAGGCCAGTATTAACCTCATCGTAGTCCGGAGCCGGGTTACCGTTGATGTTGCTGTTGGCGCAAATCAGGTCGTCCGCACTATACGGATCGTAGTTCACACCATCCGCTTGGGCCTCGGCACTCACCAGAGCATTGAAAGCCGTCAGCTCTCCCACATTAGACAACAACTCGCCAATACCGTCATACAGAATGGCCGGAAAGGTCTGGGGCGAGCCCTTGCTGTTCAGGTTCGAGCCATAGCCATCAATGATTGGCTGAAGTAACTCGCCCTGCGGGTCGGCGCCATTACGGGCAAAGGTATTGTTGTGCAGGTATACGTTCTTGAGCAGCGGGCTCCAGCCATCGCCCATGGTAGCCCCGAAGTTCGCGGGATAACTGGCAAGATCAGGCTCCACCAGCAGGTAGCTGGTGATCGCCACTGCCGTGGTGGCGTTGTCGGTCAACTGGTTGTTGTACATCTCAACGTCGCTGGTGGCGAGTACCAGCGCGCCGGTACCCGGCGGAACCAGCCCAACCACCCCCGCGCCCACATTCTGAGCATTGTTGCTATAGGCGTGGTTGTTGAATATCCGCACATTGCCGCCATAGGCCTTATCCAGTCCCGGCAGGTCAAACACCAGGATGCCTCCCGAGTTTCCAACCGCAATGTTGTTGTAAACATCGGCCATGGTGGAGTTTTCAATCTCAATGCCGGCCACATTCTGCTTCGCCGTGTTGTTACGCACCACAATGTTCTCGGACTGGCCCACATAGATGCCGGCATCGGCCGAGCCAAAGGCATAGTTGTTTTCCAGCAGCACGTTCTGGCTTTTCAGCGGGTACAGCCCATAAGCGCCGTTATTGGCCTCCAGCTCCCCTTCCCAGACCGTGGCTGTGTAGGTCATGTGAATGCCGTTGACGTTAGTGGCCTTGATGCCGTTCTTCGGCGCCTCATAAACCGCCAGGTCGCGCACGGTAATCCCGTTCCCCCCCTGAAAGCGGAACGCGTCGTCACCGTAGGAGGTGCTGAAATCCAGAACGGTCTCATGAATACCGTGGCCGGTCAGGGTCAGCCCACTGGCACTGTTCACCACAATGCTTTCGGTCACCACAAAGCGCCCTTTCGGCAACACCACCAGGGCGTCTTCCGGAAGGTCGAACAGGGCCACGGACAAAGCCTCAGTAATGTCGTCGCCATCGGCGGCATCTGGCGCGACCAGAATCGCATCGTCAGTGATGACAAACCCAGAGGTGGTCACCGCCAGCTGAGCACTGGCATCACCATTGGCAGACTGCCCGTCGGCACCGTCCCTGCCGTCCTTGCCGTCTTTACCATCGTCGCCATCGCAACCGGCCAGTAACAGCCCGCTGGACATGGCGGTAATCAGGAATAGTTTCTTGAATGTGTGAGAATGGCGCATCGTATCCTCTGCTCTTCGTGTTGTTTTTATTCAAGCGTTCCCCGCAGGGCGCGGTGTGCCAATTGACATTAATCAGGGCGAGCACGGTAAGCGAGCAGAACCGATATGCAGAAAGCCACAAAGCCTGTGCAAATCCTGAAAAGACCTGCACACCAAGGGCTACGGGGATAAAAAAGGGGGACTGTGCAAATCCTGAAAACCAGGATATTGCAGCAATTGCCTGGTACTAATCCGGGTCAGAACACCGACTGAACCACCTGGGTATCCACCAGAATTCCTGCTTCAAAGACAAACACACGACAGTCATCAGGCTTGGGAGCCGCTACATCTCCCATACAACCGATCAGGCGGCCCGTGTAATCCAGCGGCAACTGCACATTGGAATAAGCCATATAGCTTCCCGTGCTGGATTCTGGCATCACACCATTCAATGCAGGCAGTTCTTGCGGCCCACCCACAGCCAGCAACCCAAGCGGGTCATCCCCGGCCGGGTCGCGGCCCGTGATCCGCCTGGGAGGCGCCCAGCCCACGCTCAACGAAGCGAGATACAAGCGCCGGCCCAGCACCTCAAAGCCGGCAACGTAGCCGGCCCAGTTCGACGAGCAAATGCTGTTGGGTTCAATGCCATAATCCCACGGCGAAAACGGCCCCGGTTCGGCCTGAACAAGACAGTAGCCAATCCCATCAACCCGCAGGCCATCCAGTACCTGAGCCGTCATCAGCGCTACCAGCCCATCAATACTGAACGCGCTGAAGCTTCAAACCCAAAGGCTTATACGGGGCTGGTTCGGGGCGAGCTCTGGCACAACTCCCCATGGTTTCCTGCATCCGGGCGCCAGCCTCCCAGTCCCGGTTCAGTTCCGCCAGCCGCTCCCGGTCAACACAGCTGTTGTTCGGTAAGTCTGCGATCATCTGCTCCCGCGTCACCCCGGCCCTGGCAGGCTTCTTGGCTGGACGCTCTTCAAACCTCGCCACCGTCTGCTTCGCGGCCTCTTTCCGATACACCACGGTCATAAGGGCGTCAAAAACGTCATCGGCAACCTGCCCACGTTGATCGACCAGAGCCGTGTTTTTCTGCTCGAACACCTCCGCCTCACGCCGGGCCGTTTCTGCCTGATCTCTCACCACTTTGCGAAGCCAGCTTTTCACAGGCCAGAGATTGATGGACGCAGAGTGCACCGAGCTGCCCCACTTGTCTGCCTGTGAGCCTCCCCATGAAAAAGCCCCGCGCTTCTTCGTAGCCCGTTTTTCATACGCCGACAGCATTTCAACATACAGTTCTTTCGCCCTGTCAGCCCCCTCGTGACGACCAGAGATATCGTCCCAGAACAGCTCCCCCCACATGGGACTGGAAGGAAAATTAAAGCTCGGCTTATCCGACCCTGCAGCTTTCAGGATGCCCGCATCACAGAGCAGCATTGAGGAACTGTTGATCGGCAACCCGGGGGCCAGGGGATAGGCAATGTCCACGTCATACAGGGTAACGTCCTTCAGCACCGACGGCGGAAGGCTACTGGCATTGAACGAGCCCTCCGACGCCCCGGTGAGCCCTGCATCAAAACCGTCATCACCCGCCGCAACCGACAGAAGTCTCCAGGACGCCACGCAGGTATAGACCGGCTCACCCACAAGAACCCCTACCGTCAGCCGACTCTCAACCTGAACCACGGCGGAATACCCTGTGCTTTTATCACGCACGGTAAGCTGATCTGCACTGAAGCTCACCGTATGAGGCCCTGCCGTTGGCGGGATCACCGCAGCGTGAACGGGCATGGAAAGCAACCAGCAAGCCAGCGCCAGAAGCATGACGTTTTTGAGCATCACGAATCGTCCTGTCAAAAAGTGGTTTGTGTTCACAGGAAAGCCTCCGCATCAGAGGCATAAGCCATATGGCGAGCATCCTGAAGGTACATCCGGGCGGCTTTGCGGGCATTTTCGGTGTCCCCCATCAGGGACAAGGCTTTGGCAAAGTGAAAATAGAACGTGTCTGGCACTTCGATTTTCAGATCCTGAATTTTGAAGAAGTGTTTAACGGCACATTTATAATCAGAATCGTTCATGCAGGATCGGATCTGGTGAACGTATCGCGCGTACAACTCAGGCTTGCTCAGCCAGCGCTCAGAGAAAAGACCGAGACGCTCCATTACGCTCTGGTCGTAGCGGGACTCAAGAGAAGACGAGGCCTCCCCTGCTTGCAAAGCAGCCAGAATACGGACGGCTTTGGGCTCAAACGGTGATTTTTGCAGGGTTTCTTTTACATCAATGGAGGCCCGGCCACGAGCGATCTCCGGCTCCAGTGTTTCCCGCCATTCTCCGGTTCCACTGGTCGCCACCACCTCAACCCGTAGCTTGGCTGCGGGATAACTCAGCGGGCCGGTGCGAGTATCCTGATCCTGCACCCGGACAAATTCCCGGTCTCCATCGTTGTAGGGCCCTCCCCATTCGCCCTCCCGCCCAACACAGTTGGAAGGCGTATCGAGGCAGGTAATCCAGAGCAAGGGATTCAGAATGTAAAAAAGGTTGGGCTCTTTACTCGACCGCGAATAATAACGAGGCTGGTTATAGAGAATTTTCTGTACCTGATAACGCTGCTCCAGCTCCATCACAAACTGGCCATCGCCCAGATACAACGTTCCGGATTTGATGGAAGCGTCAATCACCGAAGTCCTTTTCGCCTCGTAATCTTCCTGCCACTCTTCTATCTGGGTTACATCGTAGCGTTTGTGCAGCTTCGTTGTTCCACAACCGGTCAGAACAAACAGCGACAGGACTACCAAGGCAAAAGCGGTTTTTAACGACGCCATATGAACTCTCTTCATTTTTCGTTTTTTTATAGGCACAGCACATTCATTATGCCCCCAGTCACCGGCCCATTGTTTTGTATTTTTGTTTCAGATTTGCATACTCACGCAAAAAACTGAGCGGCCTTGTTTACAACACGGAATCAACCGACATCCAGGCCCGGACTCTGCTGCCGGAACTCCGTGGGCGTTGTATTTTTGATTTCACGGAACGCCCGGTTAAACGAACTGAGGGTTCGGTAACCGACATCCAGAGAAATGTTCAGCACTGGCGTTTCCGGTTCGTTCAGTAAACGCTCAGCCGCGTCGGCCACCCGGAGCTGATTGATGTAATCGTTGAAATTACGATAGCCCAGCGTCTGATTAATCACTTTGCGCAGCCGATACTCCGGAATCTCCGTGGTATCCGAGAGTTTTTTCAAGGTGAGTTTTTCGGTGCGATAGAACCCCCTGGCCATGGTTTGGCCAAGCACATCTGCGTCTTCCACCTGCTGGGCCGACAGAACTTCCGGGGATTCCTCTGTGGGTGGCGGGGCGGTATCCGGCGATGAGATGCGGGCAACCGGCTCGCTGCCAACCAACTCCATAATGCCCACCCTCGCAGTCACCAGGCAGATCAGCGTCGCAAACGCCGCCAGCCCGGTGATAATGCCCCGGATGTACTCGTGGTATAGCCCGAAGTTCAGGCTCACAGTCGCTACACTGACCGCACTGCCAATGATCAATAAAAACGCCAGGCGGGCCTTCCGGCGGGTTTCCACCAGATCATTACGCCAATAGCGAACCACAAAGCTGAGGCCATGTAACACCACCACATACTCAAAAAACTGCCCCAAGCGCCAGCCGAAGAACACCGCCAGGGCGGGTGACTCTCCCGGCACCACAAAAGGCCGCGCCAGCGCCGGTACCAGAAAACTGTACAGCGCCATGGCGCCCCATACCGATTTCAGGCGCGGGCGTGGTGCGAAAATCAGCTGACACAACCACCAGAACAGGCCAGGAAGCGCGGTTTGGAGATCTGATGTAATCCAGCGCCACTGGCTCGACACCAGCGGGTCTATCAGAAACGCGCCAGAGGTAATGATCACAAGAAGGAATACCCCGCCCACCATTATGTGGCGAAAATCCCGAAGGGTAATGACAAAAAGCGGCAGCAAACAACCCAGGCCGAAGCCGGTTAGCAGCATCACGGTACGTTCTACCTTTTATTGTTATTTGTTTTTTCACAGCCAAAGCAACCACGAGTTTACCTTAACTCGCCGTCAATCGCCCCGCCGTTTCCGTTCCGCATCCAGCAAAGCACGTTTTCTCGCCAACCCCCAACGATACCCCCCCAAGCCTCCATCACCACGCAAGACCCGGTGGCAGGGAATCAGCACACCAATCCGGTTTTTACCGCAGGCCGAGGCAACTGCCCGCACGGCCCGTGGCTTGTCGATCTTTGCGGCTACCTCACTGTAACTCAACACCTCGCCTTCCCGGATGCTCAACAGAAACTGCCATACCTTCACCTGAAAGGCGGTGCCTCGAATATCCAGCGGCAGGTCGGGCCTTGGGGCTCCCTGACTGATGTGCTGATCCAGGGCGGCTACCCAGGCATCCAGTTCCGGCGCATCCTGCGCTGGCGAGGCGGCCAGTTCCGCGTTGGGAAATTCAGTTTTCAGGCTGGATATCAATGAGGCTTCATCATCGCCAAACTGCACAAAACAAACGCCCCTATCCGTGGCGGCCATAGCCATCAGGCCGAGTGCAGTCGACCGGCAGGCATAGACAATCACCTCACCCGCTCCACCAGCCCGGTACGCCCGGGGTAGCATGCCAATGTTGCGGGCAGCTTCTCCGTAAACCCGGCTGACTGACCCGAAGCCAGACGCAAATATCGCATCAGTCACCTTGTCGCCGTCTTTCAGCGATTGCCTGAAACGGCGCATCCGCACCTCATTCTGATAAGCCTTTGGAGACACCCCGAACGCTGCCGTGAATTGCCGCTGCAATCGGGATGGGGATACCCCGGCAATCCCGGCCAGGCTGGCCAGCGTCAGAGGTTCATCGGCGTTTGCTTCGATGTGGCGCGCCACTCGCACCAACCGGGCCACGCGAGGATCGCCATCAAGGGATACCTCTCCGGCGTCCACGGCAGCTCTTACTTCCTGATCCGGTGGCATCGACATACCGCTCCCCTTTATTTCACCCAGACCGGGCCAGTAAAGCGAACTTCGCGGCGCGTTTCCATCCGATTCTTGCCCCGGCCCAAAACCATCCCAACCCGGGCACCAACAGGCGCAACGATAACCGGAAAAGAAGGAAGGTTCCGGTTACGTTACCCGGCAAGCTTACTCAGGCAGGGTTTCACCCGATCCGCCCATTTCGGCAGGCACATCCTTCATCTTGGGCAAACCATCCCGGATCGGCAAAACGGATTCCTGGTAGTGCACGTGCAGGGCTGGCTCAAACTTCAGGCCCGGCAGGTTTGCCACATAGACGTCTACCAGCCCCCAGGTCGGGTGATCGGTAAACACATGGCCACCACACTGCTTGCACCACTTTCGATAGCTCTGCTCGGTCAGGTGAAATTCCCCCACCTGATCCGCCCCGGACAAAATTTCCAGGCGATCACCGGGCCAGAGTGAGAACGCATTCACTGGCCCCGCAGACCAACGCCGACAGGAATCACAGTGACAATACCCCATCGCCTCCGGCGCACCCGAAACCTGAAACTTCACCGTGCCGCAAAAACAACTGCCCTGATACTGGCCCATGGCCACCTCCATATTTGTTGTTATTCACCGGTTACTGTCCCAGAGCCACTCCGGGGCCGTATATCCTCCGAGATGATGGATTCGTCAGGACTTTCGGAGGAACCACCTCGGTTTTGCCAGGGCGGATACAGCCTTACCCCTGACAATAACCCAAAGCCTCCTCGCTCAGATATTCACAGAACGCCTTAACATCCGGGTTCGTGAACTCACTGGAGATAAACTCTCCCGGAATCAGCCCCTCATCCCAGCGGGTCGTCACCAAAGTATAGACGCCAGTGCCGCCATCCTCCGGAAAAACCTGCACAACCGCTGTCGTCTGGTGAATGTATAGGTCGCGAAGCGCTCTCGAACAACGAAGGCTTCTTACCTCCTGGTCAGCGCGACACTGGTAGCCTGCGTTCTTAAAAAAATCATCAGCGACGGAAAACAGGGCATCCGCATCAGACAGCGACGATTGCCCGGGGTAGATGGATCGTGGGGCATCCCCGGCTATGTTGGTGCAACCGGCCGAGAACAGCAGGGAAAGAATTGCTAGTGCTTTATATGGTTTCAAATAGAGCCTCCATGTAACCTCAACGTTTGCCTTGAATACTCACATTTCATTCGCCCGGCGATACTGCCCCCGGTAATCAAATACCCGTTCCTGAACCTGCCAATAGTGCTTCTGTTTACGGGCAATCACAAAATCCGGGGCTGGCAGCAAGGCCTGCATGTCGAGAACCTCGTCAGCATGGCTGAACGTTTTCGGGGCCTGGCCGTGGGCGAATCTTCGGCCGAACAGTTTGTTGAACACCGTGCGCTGAGCCGGTTTGCTGAAGTCAAATGACTCCCGGAGTTCCTCACCGCCTTCTCCGTGATAGGTGATCCTCAGCTTAGTGCCTTCAACACCCAACGACACCCCGGCGCAACGGATCACCATGGCGTCCTTGAGTTTCAGGGCGTCCCGCAGCTGATCATCAGGGTCAATAATGGCCTGATGGCAGTGCCCGCAGTTCCGGGCCGCAATGTCGTTTTCACCGCCACAATGTGGGCACTCCTTGAACCGGAAGCGGTAATCGCACTGTTCGGGGCGCAGGCTGGCCCCTTCCTCTGGCTCCAGCAGCCCCTGGCACCGGCGCCCATAGTGCTCAATCACCCGGCCGTCACCGTCGGTTTTGCCCCAGAAGATATTGGCAAAGCCACAGCCCGGGCAGAACACCTGCACCGGCTCGCTGTCCGGGTTGGGTTTCGGCTCGCCCACCTCCGGGTGATGCAGGTTCACGCTGTTGCCGGCGTAGTCCATTACCAGGCAATCTTGTTTGCCGTCGTCCAGACGAAGGCCGCGCCCCACAATCTGCTGGTACAGGCTGACCGACTGGGTGGGCCGAAGAATGGCAATAAAGTCCACGTGGGGTGCATCGAAACCGGTGGTGAGCACAGACACATTCACCAGGTACTTCAACTGCCGCTGCTTGAAGCGCTGAATCAGCAGATCCCGGTCATTCAGGTCGGTCGCGCCGGTCACCAGGGCAGTTTGCTGTTCCGGCAGGTAGCCGGTGATCTCCCGGGCATGGTCCACCGTGGCCGCAAAAATCATCACGCCCTGGCGCTCAGCAGCCAGTTCCATCACCTGTTCAATGATGGCGCGGGTCACCCGCCGATGTTTGCTCAGCAGCTGGTTCACGTCCTTCTCGGCATACTCGCCAAAACGGTCCGGTGCCAGCGCGGAGAAATCGTACTGCGCCACCGCCGCGTTCACCAACTCAGGTTTGGTGAGATAGCCCCGGTTGATCATATAGCTCAACGGCAGTTCGTAGATGCAATGCCGGAAGGGTTTTTGCTGCTGATCATCGGAGCCACGGACAAAGCCCCGGTAGTGATAGCGATAGACCCAGCCCGTAGCCAAACGATAGGGAGTGGCGGTCAGCCCGAGCACTTTAAGGGTGTCATTCTGTTGCCGCAGCCGCTCAATGATCCGTTGGTACTGACTGGTGTCATCACCGCTGACCCGATGGCACTCATCAATGATGACCAGCGAGTATTCATCCCCGAACTGATCCAGGTTCGCCGCTACCGACTGCACACTGGCAAAGGTCACCTGATGCTGGTTTTCCTTACGCCTAAGTCCGGCGGAGAAGATGCCGCCAGCCAGGCCATAACTCTCATACTTGGCGTGATTCTGCTCCACCAGCTCTTTAACGTGGGTCAGCACCAGGATCTTACGGCGAGCAAGGCGGGCCAGTTCGGCTATGACCAGGCTTTTGCCCGCTCCCGTCGGCAGCACGATGACGGCTGACTCGTCGGATTGGCGGAAGTGGCTCAACGTGGCGTCGACCGCTTCCTGCTGGTAGGGCCGCAGCTTGAAAGGCGCATTCATCTTGCGGGGCTTTATCGGTGTCTGGGTTGAAGGTGGGCCATACTAGCATGCGTGCTATCCTCATTCATTCGCCTCTCATGACCGACACCCAATGAGACAGGGAGTACCTCATGCCTCAGTTTGCGAACACGCCAGAACCACCCTACTACGCCGTCATTTTTTCCAGCCATCGTACCGATGGCGAAGGTTGAGCGGGATTACGGGGTCTGATTCCAAGCCCATGAATAAAAACTACAAAGCCCGCATCGAAAACGTCATCCGGTACATCGAAGCAAACCTGATTACCTGACTCACCCTTACGGACATTGCGGAGACCAGTCACTTCTCGCCCTACCATTTTCACCGCATTTTTTCGGGCATTATGGGCGAAACCGTTAATGACTTTATTGCCCGGCGCCGGCTTGAACGAGCCGTGAACCAGCTCGTTTTCAAACCTGACGTACCGGTTACCCAAGTGGCTCTGGAGTGCGGTTTTTCATCAAGCGCCAACTTTTCCAGGGCCGTGAAGCTTCATTTCGGTTATAGCCCTTCGGAGCTGACCATCAGTCCAGGGTAACGAGTATCTCGACCGGGCGCTCATCGCAGTTGTTCCCCGGACCACCCCGGTCAACCACCAGAAACTCACCCTCGCACGCCAGCACCGAATGCACCGCGTGCCAGGTGCCTGCCCGATAGTTAACCCCTTGATGCCCGTCGGTCACGAACGCCCGCACGGACTCCGGATCAATACTTTCTCCTCCCGGAGCCACCACCACCAGAAAACGCTCGCCATGCATGGGAATGAAAGCCTGACTGCCCAGTGGGTGCCGTTCCAAACAGTCAACAGTCAATGGCACCTGAACCGGCTGGCTGACAAAAATACTGATCATCGGGCGACCACCCTCCCCCAGTATCTCAACACCCGCCAGGTCGTGATGACGCCGGGTGCGGCCAGCGTTGATCTCAAATGAATTGGTGGCGTTTCGACTGTCGATTACGTCACCAAAAGGCGCGAAGGCCTCAGCGGTCAACGGCTGGGCAGTCAGTTTCAGCATGATTATCTTCCCGGTAACGGCTCAGCGAGCACCAAAAGTATTGAGCTTCATGTGGCGGTTCACATCTTTGTACAGCAGGTACCGGAAACGTCCGGGACCGCCGGCGTAACAGGCCTGGGGGCAAAACGCCCGGAGCCACATATAGTCACCGGCTTCCACTTCAACCCAGTCCTTATTGAGCAGGTACACCGCCTTGCCTTCCAACACATACAGTCCGTGCTCCATCACGTGGGTTTCCGCAAAGGGAATCACGCCACCCGGCTGGAAGGTCACAATATTCACATGCATGTCGTGGCGCATGTCACTCTGGTCCACAAAACGCGTGGTTGCCCAACAGCCATTGGTATCCGGCATTTCGATGGGCTCAACGTCGGCCTCATTGGTGACAAACGGCTCAGGGACATCAACGCCATCAACCACTTCATAGGCTTTGCGGATCCAGTGGAAACGCACCACTGCACCGGACTCATTGCGCACCGCCCAGTCACTGCCCGGCGGGATGAACGCATAGCCGCCCGGTGTCATATGATGGACCTCTCCGGCCAGCGTCAGGGTCATCTCCCCTTCCACCACGAACAGGACCGCTTCCGCACCAGGGTCTGTTTCCGGGCGCTCACTACCGCCACCCGGAGACACTTCCATGATGTATTGGGAAAAGGTTTCAGCGAACCCGGAGAGCGGACGGGACAAAACCCACAACCGCGTCTTGTCCCAGAACGGCAGGTGGCTGACCACAATATCCCGCATCACGCCCTTGGGAATAACCGCATACGCGTCGGTAAACACGGCGCGATCCGTCAGCAGCTGGGTCTGAGGAGGATGTCCGCCTGTCGGGGCGTAATAGGGAGATGGATTTTGTCTGTCGATCATCAGAGTGCTCCGGATTCAAAAGGATGGTGCTTCGCCCAATGCTGGGCAATGTCTACACGGCGTGTCACCCAGACACGATCATGGGCCTCAATGTGGTCGAGGAAACGCTGCAGCCCACGGAAACGGCCCGGCCGCCCAATCAACCGGCAGTGCAGGCCCACAGAGAGCATTCTGGGTGTTTCTTTGCCCTCTTCGTACAACACATCAAACGCATCCCGCAGGTACTCGAAGAAATGGTCCCCCGTATTGAAGCCCTGCGGCGTGGCAAAACGCATGTCATTGGTATCCAGGGTATACGGCACAACCAAATGGTTGTGGGACTGACCACTGGAATCCTCCTGCTGAACCCAGAACGGCAAATCGTCCCCGTAGTAGTCGGAGTCGTACAGGAAACTGCCTTCGTCCAGCAGCAGACGACGGGTGTTCGGGCTGTCCCGGCCGGTATACCAACCCATGGGTTTCTCGCCATAGAGATCCTGGAAGATCTGGATGGCACGGCGCATATGCTCGCGTTCAACGTTCTCAGGAATGTTCTGGTAGTGCAGCCACCGCCACCCGTGGCAAGCCACCTCATGGTTCAGCTCACGAAACGCCTGGGCAACCTCCGGGTGGCGTTGCAGTGCCATTGCGACCCCGAAAACGGTTAAAGGAAGATTCCGACGCTCAAACTCTTTCAGCAAACGCCAGACCCCAACCCGGGAGCCGTACTCATAGATTGATTCCATACTCATGTGCCTGTCGGCATACGCCTCGGCACCAACGATTTCAGAGAGGAAACGCTCTGAATGGCTGTCGCCATGCAGTACACAGTTCTCACCACCCTCCTCGTAATTGAGTACGAACTGCACAGCCACCCGCGCCTGGCCGGGCCAGCGAACGTCCGGTAACTCACGGCCATAGCCGATCAGGTCTCGGGGATACTCGGTAGTCATACTCATAAAAACAGTTCCTCAATTAGTTCCGAGGGATAAGAAGACGGGGCTTGAACGCATTAGCCGCCAAAAGATTGTATACAAGAAAACATATTTTGTGAAAAAAATAGCTGAAACAAATGGGTATAAAGGCTGAAAAAGGGCAATAAATCGTGCAAAAACCCATAAAAACCAAAAAAACTACGCCATTTTGTGTACAAAAACTTGCACCAGACATACGCAACGTTCTAAATTGTGTACAAATACGAATTGAATTGTTCACTATATTTAAGAAATCGAGAAAACCATGCATATCCGAATCATCAACCCGAACACCACATGCAGCATGACCGAAACCATCGGCACTGCAGCGGAAAAGGTAGCGGCACCGGGCACCCGTATCACCGCAACACAGCCGGATAGCGGTCCGGTCTCCATTGAGAGCCACTTTGACGAAGCAATCAGCGCCGTGGGTGTTGCCGAGGAAGTGCTGGCCGGAGAACGGGGTGACGACCCAGTGGATGCTTACATCGTTGCCTGCTTTGGCGACCCCGGATTACTGGCCGCCCGCGAACTGACCCGCGCCCCGGTGATTGGTATTGCCGAAGCCGCTTTCCATGTTGCCACCATGATCAGCACCCGGTTTTCCGTCGTCACCACGCTGGGCCGTACCGGCATTATTGCGGAGCACCTTCTGGAAAGTTATGGCTTCAGCCACCACTGCCGCCGCGTTCGGGCAGCAGAAATCCCGGTTCTGGACCTGGAAGACAATGCAGATGCGGCGTTTCAGCGCCTGGTGGAGGAGTGCTTGCGGGCCAAAGAAGAAGACAACATTGGCGCCATCGTGCTGGGCTGTGGCGGCATGGCCGACCTGACCGACGACATCTCAGAAGCCGTAGGCCTGCCGGTTGTTGAAGGTGTCACGGCTGCCGTGAAATTGTCAGAAGCTTTGGTGGGCCTCAACCTGGGCACCAGCAAACACGGCGACCTGGCATACCCTCGGCCGAAACCCTTCGTCGGTCGTTTCGAGAGCTTCTCTCACCTGAAAAACCAATAAAAACATACTGCCAAGAGATCTGATGCAGTCCCAATTATAAAGCCCTGAAGCGTCAACGGGGCACCCACATCCACACCATTACGGTATGGACAATGACACTGCATGCACAACGAGGAAGACCATGAGCACCCCTCAAGCACAGACCCACTTTGACACGTCCTGCCCGGAAGCGCCCGATACCGACTCAAAAGCGGTTGGAGAAGAGTCCCTGGCCCCCCAGAAAACCCGCATTATGGGCAGGATCTCCTACCTTCTGGCCTGGTTCGGTGGCTGCGTTTCCATCGGCACCTTTACCATGGGCTCCAGTGTGGTTGGCACACTGAACCTGCTACAGGCCTCCCTGGCCATTGCTATCGGCTGCTTCATCATTGGCGCCGCTCTGGCACTGAACGGGGCGGCCGGCTATAAATACGGCATACCGTTCATGGTACAGGCCCGAAGTGCTTTCGGCTTCAGCGGTACCCGCCTGCCCGGGTTGGTGCGGGCCGTGCCGGCCATCGTATGGTACGGCTTCCAGAGCTGGATTGGCGCTGGTGCCCTTAACATGGTGTCAACCACTCTGTTTGGCTTCGACAATCTGGTCTTTTTCTTTATTACCTTCCAACTGCTCCAGATTGCGCTGTCGATCACGGGGTTCCAGGGTATTAAGTGGCTGGAGAACGTCGGTAGCGCCTTCATTCTCGCGTCCCTCGTTTACATGTTCTACAGCACCGTTCAGCGTTACGGCGACACCCTGTCGGCCAACCTGCTGACCA
This sequence comes from Marinobacter daepoensis DSM 16072, assembly GCF_000421165.1. Taxonomy (GTDB): domain Bacteria; phylum Pseudomonadota; class Gammaproteobacteria; order Pseudomonadales; family Oleiphilaceae; genus Marinobacter; species Marinobacter daepoensis. The sequence goes on along the minus strand of NZ_ATWI01000008.1, from coordinate 359,876 downwards.
TGGAAGGGTCCTGGGGCTTGCCTTTCTGGGGCGCAACCATGCTTTTCCTGGGCATCTACAGCACCATGATCCTGAATGTGAGCGACTATGCCCGCGAGCACAAACACGGCACCGGGCCAGGGTTACTTACCACCCTTTACTCCATGTCCATTCTGCCCTGCACCCTGTTCATGGGGCTGATTGGCTACATGGTGTCTGAAGCCACCGGCATTGCTGATCCCATTCAGGTATTCTCCAATGCCGTCGACAACACACCGCTGTTGATGACCACACTGATGTTTATCGCGTTTGCACAAGTCACCACCAACGTTCTGAACAACGTGGTGCCACCGACCTACGTACTGATGGATGTGTTCAAACTGCCGTTTCGGAAGGCCACCATCATTGTGGGCCTGCTGGCCTTCGCGACCTTCCCGTGGGAGCTGGTGAAAGACGGGTCCGCCGCAGGCCTGCAGATCTTCGTACAGACCTACTCCGCATTCCTGGGCCCGATCTTTGCGATTCTGGTGGTGGACTACTACCTGATCCGTGGTCGCACCCTGAACCTGGACCACCTCTACAACCCTCAGGGGCCTTACAAAGGTGTGAACTACGCGGCGCTCATTGCCACCATCTTGGGCGTTATTGTGGCACTGAGTTTCTCTGCCGTGTCCTGGTACGCCAGCCTGCTTCCCGCCGGGCTCGCCTACTACCTGCTGATGAAACACTGGCCAGCCTGTCAGCGCTTCTGCGACTGACCCCTCCTCAGGCCCCTGCCACCAGAACGCCCCACCTCCTCGGACGGGGCGTTCTGGTTTTCAGCTCAGACATCCACTGCAAAGATATCCCGGAGGTCTGGAGTTTCCTCCGGCTCATCAAAGATCGACAGGGACGCTTCAATCGATTTCAGGTGCCGCTCCATAAAATCCTTCGCCCTGGCACCGTCTCCTGCAGCCAGCAGCTCTACCAGATTGTCATGATCGTGGGACTCGCAACCCAGATGACCAGCATTGCCATACACGGCAAGAATCAGCGAAGAACGGGACGACAGCTGGCCAACGAATTCCGCCAGCGCGCGATTCCCGGAAATTTCAGCAAGGCGGGCATGAAAGTCTGCCGACAGCTTAATGGCGCTTCGCTGCTCTAGGTTACGGAGCGCTTCCCGCTCCTGTTTTGCCATGTCCCGAAGCTCCTGGATATCGGCCTCGGTGATGCGGGTTGCCGCCACCTCCATCAGGGCGCACTCCACCATCAGCCGGGCCTCGAAAACGTCCCTGGCGTCATCCACAGACGGCCGGCTTACACTGGCCCCCCGACGCGGCGTCAGGGTCACCAATTGCTCAAGTGCCAGTCGCTGCAAAACTTTGCGGATTCCAGTACGGCTGATACCAAAAACCTCCGCCAACGCATCTTCGCGCAAACGGGCACCCGGTTTCAGGCGATGCTCAATGATGGCCGCCGATATTGACCGATAGATAGCTTCCAGGCCTTTACCCCCGGATTTCTTCGGCCCGGAATCTGGCGCCTGCGCCTGATCACCTGAGGTAGATTCCGCCATCTGCCGGCTACCGCTCATTCTGCTCTCCCAAGGTTAGTAATCCAATCAAGCTCTGTATTGTATACGCTCCGGATGCACCCGGGCGACTGAGTACTTGTAGCAGGACGACACCCAAAACACTGTATAAACATACAGACTCTGTGCTAAGCTAATCATTCATCAACGGTCTTTCCGACCATCATTACCCGGAGGCTATGGCACATCATGGGCGTAAAAGCACTTTACTATTCCGAGAGGGACGGACTGGACATGGCACTGAAAAACCCGGACAAAATGCTGTTTTCGTCCAAAGCCGACGCCGATGCCCGGGACAAGATTCTCGAACTTTCCGAAGAGATCACCACCTTCCTGCAACGCAAAGTCAGCGGCCTTTCTGAGGAGCTGGCAGAACAGTGCGCCCTGGCCATCGCGGAAGAAAAAGAGCTGTTCACCCGGGCACTGAAAAAGCCGGAACTGCTGAACGAGACCGAAGACACTGAATAGGTAGTGCGCTGCACTCTGCCCTTGAGCTTGCTGCCGGACAACCTGCTGGCAGAACCCTTCTGCCAGCAGGTTATTGCTTAGTGGTGATGCCCACCCGGCCCATGCACATGGCCGTGCGCGATTTCATCGGCATCTGCCGCACGCACTTCAATGATTTCAATATCAAAGGTCAGGGTTTTGCCAGCCATCGGGTGGTTGGTGTCCACATCGGCAAACTTGTGGCCCACTTTGACCACCACTACGTGGCGCGGCCCCTGTTCGGTTTGTACCTGGGCGATCATGCCCGGCTTCCAGCGTTTCGCACCCATCAAATGCTTGATGGGAACGCGCTGAACGGCATCCTGCCTGCGCGTACCGTAGGCTTTGTCTGGCGATACCGTCACACTGAACGTATCGCCTGCTTCACGCCCTTCCAGAGCCTCTTCCAGCCCCCGGATAATGCCGCCATGGCCATGCAGGTAGGCGTTCGGCTCGCCACTGCGGGAGTTCTCCACTTCCTTGCCCTGTTCATCGCTCACACTGTAATGAAACAGGACCACTTGATTCTTTTCGACGGGCATAACGTTCTCTGCACTGATTGAAGGTGCCCTATTATAGCGATAGCGGCCTCGCAGGCCGAACATCGATTTATGATACCGTTCCAACAAAAGGAGAAACCATCATGAGCACCCATTTGCCCTTTTCCCAGGCCTGCGAAAACAACAAAGGCCCCATTCTGGACAGACTGCGCGACATTTTTACCGCGCCCGGCACCGTGCTGGAAATCGGAACCGGCACCGGCCAGCACGCCGAGCATTTCGCAGCGGCCCTGCCCCACCTGCAATGGCAGCCCACCGACCATCCCAGAGCGGCGCACCTGGCCGTTGCCCGGCTGGAACAGGCGGTGCTGCCCAACCTGCTTCCCATGCTTGAGCTGGATGTCGCCACCACCCCATGGCCTGTGCAAACCGCGCACTGGGTATTCTCGGCAAATACGGCGCATATCATGGCGTGGGAGGAAGTGGAAAAAATGTTTCAGGGCATCGGCACTTGCCTGCCCGCTGGCGGCGCGTTCTGTCTGTATGGGCCATTCCGGCACCAGGGCGAATTCACCAGCGAGAGCAACCGGGCCTTCGACCAGTCGCTGAAAGACAATGCCTCCCACATGGGTATCCGGGATATCGAGGCTCTGTCAGAACTGGCCGAAGCAGCGGGGTTGGCGCTGCGAGACGACCACCTCATGCCAGCGAATAATGAACTGCTGGTGTTTGTGCGAGGCGGCTAAGATAGCTGCCTCAGTGCCTCGCTTTACTCACCAGCTTCGGCATTGCCGGTTCCGGGGATTTGGTCGCGAGAATGCGGTCGGCATCCAGTGAAGCAATCGGCACCCGGGTGTCTACCGGCACATCGCCACTCAGTTGCAATTCAAGATAACGCAGCGCACACACGCGAAGAAAAGACGTGAAGTTGCCAAGGTCGTGGCCGACATCGATGGATTCGTGATACAGACGGGTAATCATCTGCGGCAGGTTCATGCCATCCCGTTCGGCCAGCTCAGCCAGCGCCTGCCAGAACGCGTTTTCCATCCGGACACTGGTGACCATGCCATCAATGCGCAGGGAGTGAGTCCGGCTGACCCAAAGCTCCGGATCGGCGTTGATAAAGAGCTTGCACATAACGGCCTCCCTGAAAGCACGTTGGGGGCCAACCAAGCGGCCCCGTCGTGTATTTAGTCCAGTAGTTTGAAGAACTGCGCCAGCCATGCCGGATGGGCGGGCCACGCCGGTGCGGTTACCAGATTAGCATCGGTAACGGCCTGATCAACCTCCAGGCTGGCGAATGTACCACCGGCCAACTCCACCTCCGGCTGGCAAGCCGGGTAAGCTGAACAGGTACGCCCTTTCAGAACACCGGCTGCCGCCAGCAACTGGGCTCCGTGACAGATCGCCGCCACCGGTTTATTGGTTTCGAAGAAATGCCGGACCAGATTCTGCACCTCCGGGTTCAGGCGCAGATACTCCGGTGCACGCCCACCGGGCACCACCAGCGCGTCATAATCCGCCGGTTTCAACCCTTCAAAATCCGCATTAAGGGCAAACCGGTGGCCCGGTTTTTCGGTGTACGTCTGGTCACCTTCGAAATCGTGAATGGCCGTTGCCACCGTGTCACCCGCTTTCTTATCCGGGCACACCGCATGCACCGTATGGCCTACGGCCTGCAGCGCCTGAAAGGGCACCATGGTTTCGTAATCCTCGGTGAAATCACCGGTAATCATCAGAACCTTCTTTCCACTCATGACGGTCTCCTTGTGTTTGTGTTGCCGACTCTGGAAACAGTAGCAGCGGGCGTGATCGAGCGGGTATTAAAGGGTTACTACAGCAACCCAACAGTAAACACCCGAAAGCGACGCGGGCTCCGGCATTCCCTTTTTTTTTCAAATCCCGTGTAACTTTTTCCCGTTTTGCGCTTCTAACGTTACGACGTTCCACGTCAGGGTTTGCATGGCCAAGGTGGCGGGCCACAGCAACAACTAGCAGCCGGCCTCCTTGAGAAAGCCCCGGTGCACGTTCACCGGGCAACCCGTTAGGAGGACAGATCATGAAACAGTCACTCATCTATCCCGCCACCCTGTCGCTGCTCCTGGCCGTGTCTCCATCTTACGGAGACCAGTGGGAGCGGCAACTGGACGCTCAGGCAATGGCGCACAGCGAATCGATGGTTTCAGGCGGCGTTCGCCATGACTGGTCTGAGATACAGACTAACCGCCTCCAGCAGTTGGAGAGAGGTGCCTATCCGGAGCCCGACGTTGATATCAACAACCTACCGCCAACTGCCGCCGGGCCACAGGGCGACCACGGCATGAAGAAAGACTGGGGCAAGGTAGAAGCCAACCGACGGATGAAACTGGAACGCGGCATGTATTGAGGCTTACCGCGCAAAGGAAAACCGGGGCTCTTAAGAATGCTGCCCCGGTTTTCCAGCGTTCCCCTCGTCGCTCAGGCTTCGTGTAATTTCCGGGAAAAGGAGCAAGCCGGCCCCTGAGCCACACCCATCATGATAAGATCGCCCTCCCGCAACGACAGGATCAACTGCGGTAGTGGAATGACATTCAGGAAATGCTGCGGCTGACGACCGCCGGAACAGTGAGGATAATGGCGATGATTGTGTGCGGTGTTGAGCTGACGGGCAGCGATGCGGTGGTGTGTTTACTGAATATGGACCGGGGGCAGTTCAACCTGCCGGAGTGCCGGGTGCGCAAACTGTCGCTCCCCAAAAATCACAGCCGGGAAGACCTGAAGCAGTTCCAGAAGGCCTTTGCGGAACTCATGGCCGAGCATGGTGTGGCCAGTGTCGCCATCAAAGAACGCATGCAAAAAGGCCGGTTTGCCGGCGGCGCTGCCAGCTTCAAAATGGAAGCCGCCATTCAACTGATTACCGAAACAGAACTGACCGTAACTCTGGTGCCCGCGGCGCTGATGAAATCCACCCTTGCCTCCAACCCGCTGCCGATTGCGTTCGCCGACACAGGGTTAAAGGCTTTTCAGGAAACGGCGTTTACCACCGCCTACGTCGCCCAGCTAAGCGGAATGTAAGGGGCCTGAAACCTCGTCTACACCAGCCCCACGATGAGCTAGGCCTCCGCCGCTTCATGCTTTTCTTCTGAACGGGCAATCACCGAGGTGCACACCAGGTCTCCGGTGACGTTCATGGCCGTGGCCCCCATCCCCACCAGGGCATCGATGGACACCAGCAACGCCACGGTTTCGATGGGCAGGCCCACCTGAGCAAACACCGTGGCGATCATCACAATACCCGCCCCCGGCACCCCTGCCGTGCCGATCGAAGCCAGCGTGCCAATCAGCACGATTTCCAGCATGGTCACCACATCCAGAGGCACCCCAATCACATTCGCGGCAAACGCCGCCGAAATCGCAATGCGGATGCCAGCCCCATCCATATTGATGGTCGCGCCCAGCGGCAAACTGAACCCGTAGATACTCTGGGGAATTCCCAAACGCCGGGCGGCGTTCAGGGTCAGGGGCAGCGTTCCGGAACTGCTCTGGGTGGCAAAAGCCGTGGCGACCGGTGCCCGGGCCTCACGAACAAAGTTCATCAGACTCACGCCGTTCAGGCGCATCAGAACCGCGTACACCACCAACTGCACCGCCAGGGCAATGTACAACACCATTACCATATCGCCGAGGGCCAGGATAGTCTTCATACCCTGTTCGGCGGCGGTGCTGGCCACAATGGCGAACACACCAACCGGCACATACTGGAGCACCCCGGCCATCACCTTCATGGTGACCTCATTCAGGCCGGCAACCACCTCATAAACCCGATCGGCGGCGCCACCGTGAGCCTCTGATTCCCGCAGCTTCAACAGGGCCACACCAAACACCACCGCCGTGAAAATAATCCCCAGCAGGTTCGGCTCGGCAAAAGCCTCAACAATATTGCTGGGAACGATGTTCAGAAGCACCTGGACAAGGCCGGGGTTTTCGGGCACCAGAACGCTTTCAGACGAAGGCTTATCCAACCCACTGCCCGGCGAGAAGGCAGACGCCACCGCCAGCCCCACCGTAATAGCCAGAGCCGTGGTCAGCACATAGAAGCCCAACAGCTTCCGTCCCACACGCCCCATGCTGCCAATATTGGCCTGGTTGATGCCCACCATCAGGGTAAACAGAACAATCGGCACAATCAGAAACTTCAGCAACCGAAGCAGCAGCTCCCCTAACGGGTTCAGCCATTCAGCCACCGCCGGCCCGCCCACCAGCCCGACAACCAGACCAAGCACAAGCGCAATACCTATGCGCAGCACCAGCGAAGTATTCAGATAAGCATCAAGTACAGCTTTCATGGAGGCTCCCATACACCCTGGCCAGCTCGTGAGCAGGCCATCCAAAACGTCAGGGCCGGGGATTCTGGTCAGAACCAGCTTAGAGGTAAACCTGTATTGCCACCTACGTTACTCACAAAAGCTGTGGATAACTTTGTTGGGAACCCAGGGGTAAACAGCCACAAGCCTTGCGTCACAAGGGATTGGGAAACTTGATGCAAAAATGGGCTATACGTGGCTGTTATATGGATATGAGGGATTTGTCTCAGCAGTTGCCTTTCTTTGCCTGGCCCGGCGGGCAGAAATGGCCACGAGACTTGCGGTAAGAGCCGCGATCATCGTAGTCATAACGACGGCGATCATAATCGCGATCGCGTTCTCTGTGGTCTTTGGTGGTAATGGCCGTTCCCGTTGCCGCACCGACGGCACCCCCGAGAATTGCGCCCTCCCGGCCACCAACCTCGTTGCCGATGGCGGCACCGATGGCGCCGCCAACACCTCCACCCAGCGCGGCATCGGCGGTGTCACCCGCAACGGCACCTAAGGAAGTGGCACTCAGAGATAAAAAAACGAGCAGCGATTTCATGTTCATGATGTTAACCCCATGATTCAGGTGGTCTAACCTGCCCAATGTATCGAGAGGAAGAGCATATTCTCCGCCCCCCCATCAGGCGCTTGTCAGTTTTGAACCATTCGAGAATACCAGAAAAATACGGGAGCCTTACCCTTACCTTTTGTTTATATTTCAATGCGTTACGATTTGTTAACGGGAGCTGATACCAGGGGGCAGGTTACAACCCCGGCGTGACGCCAATACGCCAAGGCAACAGCGAACCGGGGCCGGCGCGGGCTCAAAAATCAACCGGTTTTGCCATAAGTTTTACTCACAAAACCTGTGGATAACATTGTTCGGAACCTTGGGTTAAGCCCCCTAAAGCCCCGTGCCACGGGGGCTCAGGAAACTTGATGCAAAAATGGACGATACTCAGCTATGGGGGATAACCGCGCGAGTGATTAAAGGGGGCGAGTCGGCCCCGTGCTCGTTGCACGTCGTCTTCAAAGTCCGCGTCTATCTGATCCAGAACAGCGCCAGACTGGCTTGCTTTGTGGTGATGACAAAAGTGAACCTCATGTTTTGGTTTCCGTAGCCGTTCGCTAAAAAGATACGATAGTTTGGGCTCACCTGATCAGGCGGACTGCCCCAAGGGATCTCACACCTCTTGTGGAGCTGGCCATTCCGGTCACAAACCTTCAGCTTTCTCAGACAGGGGAAATACCGTCGATCTCAGTCACTGTTTTTGCATCGGCCCGCTCAATAATTTTGAGGAGTGTGGATTGAATCGTTTCGTCTTCCCGGGCATCACCACCACATACGAACGTTTGCTTCTGGGGCTCCGCGCCCTCTTCCTCAGTATATGAAATGACAACTTCACTGGCTGAATCAGGCGTTTTGCCAAAGTACTCCAGCGAAACCAACGGATAGCCGTGAAAGCCCTTCTTAACCTGCTTCGCAATACGTTTTTTTGCTTTATCCACATTCATATCAAGGGCCTGTCGCTGCGATTGTAATCTGAGTGCACATCAGCACCCGGTAGATACCATTCGACCATACTATGCCCTTAACCCCATCGAATATAGGTTTTCTGCGGTTCCGGCAGCAAGCCGCGTGGGCACACCCCCTTGTTGATCGGTGCACCACAAACTTTACTCACAAAACCTGTGGATAACTGTGTTGGAAACCTCGGGTTAAGCGTCCGGAAGCCCCGCAGCAAAAGGGCTCGGAAAAGTTGATGCTAAAACGGGCAATCTCGTCTCCAACACTCAGGTCGATCTGATCCTGAACGGCGCCATCCCGTGACCATCGACCTGCCATAGTGTGCTCCGATGATCATATACTTCATGGCACGGCACCTTTGCCCCGGTTTTTCCTAGCGAATACCCTGCGATTGCAGCCACTGACTGATCTGGGCCTGATTCATGGCGCCACTCTGGCGCGCCACCTCCCGGCCGTTCTGGAACAGAATCAGGGTCGGTATGCTGCGAATCGCAAACTGACCGGCCGGCCCGGGGGCTTGTTCCGTATTCAGCTTGGCAAAGCGCACTTTCCCACGCCAGGCCTTCGCGGCCTGCTCGAACTGGGGCGCCATCATTTTGCACGGGCCACACCAGCTGGCCCAGAAGTCCACTAACACGGGCAGATCGCTGCGCCCGGTATGGGTAGCAAAGTTCTGCTCCGTTAACTCCAGAACCTGATCCGGCCACAGCGGTTGTTTGCAGGCGCCACAGTTGCCGCCAGCGGACAACTTGTCGGCCGGTACGCGATTCACTTTGTGGCAATGGGGGCATACCAGGTGTCGAACGTCAGTCATGATGAATAGGCCTCTGATTGGCTGATTGTAAGAATAATCAGGGCAAGAGGAGAGAAATCAAGCGGTGCTAAAAATCGCATCTTACGAATACGCATCAACGGCTTTCCGCTACTATCAAAGTAAGCCGGTGTCAGAGACACAACCGCCATGGGACTGTCGATAAAACAATCGGAATTTACAGCGGAAGAATTTGACCGTTTTTCAGCCAAGGTGCGAACGGACCTGACCGCACTCACCCGCCTTCTGGACCGGCCCGGTTTTGGTGAGGGGGCATCCTCCATTGGGGCCGAAGTTGAGTTCTACATCGTAAACCCGAACCTGCACGTTCAGCCAATCAACACAGACATCGCCGCCAGCGTTCAGGACCCACAACTGACCGTTGAGCTCAACCGCTTCAATCTGGAATACAACCTCAGCCCCCAGGCTTTCACGGGTGCTCCCTTTGCCAGAACCGAGCAGGAACTGCTCAAGGCCATGCAGCGAATCAACCAGCACGCCGCCCCGTTGAATGGCGAACTGGTCGCCATCGGCATTCTGCCCACGTTACGCCAGTCCGATATGGGCGCGAAAGTGATGACAGACGCCCCCCGCTACCAGGCGCTATCCAGGGCATTGATCCAGCAACGGGGCGAGCCCTTCAGCATTCATATCGGTGGCAACGACGTCATCAACCTGCAAGCAGACGACGTCACCATGGAAGGGGCGACCACCTCGTTCCAGCTGCACTGGCGCGTTCCGGCCCACCGCTTTGCCGACTATTTCAACGCCGTGCAGCTGGTAACACCGATTGCGCTGGCTCTGGCCAGCAATTCGCCCAGCCTGTTCGGCCACCACCTCTGGGACGAAACCCGTATCGCCCTGTTCAAACAATCCGTCGACAGCCGCTCGCCCAACCACAGAACCTGGAAACACCCGCCGCGGGTCTATTACGGCAACGGCTGGGCACGCAGCGCCTGGGAGCTGTTTGCCGCCTCGGCCTCCCTGTATCCGCCCATCCTGCCACTGATGTCGGAAGAAGATCCGATGGCCATAATTGATCGGGGAGAGGTACCGGAACTGGCCGAACTGCGACTGCACCATGGCACCACCTGGCCCTGGAACCGGGCCATCTTTGATCACACAGAAGGCGGCCATCTGCGCATCGAGATTCGTTCCATGCCGGCCGGGCCAACGGCCGTGGACATGTGCGCCAACGGGCTGTTCGTGATCGGGGCGGCGTTGGCAGTACTCGAGGATATCCGTCACCTGACGTCGATACTTCCCTTTCACTACACCGAACACAACTTCTATCGTGCCGCCAAATACGGCATCGGTGCAGACATCATCTGGCCCCACAAAGACCAGGTACAGCTGCAGGATACCCCCCTGTTAAACGTTGCCCGCGACCTGCTACCCCGCGCCCGGGAAGCCTTGCAACAGACAGCAGTGGACGAGGCGGAGATTCATCGCCTGCTGGGGATCATCGAAGGCCGCATACAAACCCGAATGACCGGCGCCCGATGGCAGCGACAGGTCACCGAGTCTTTTTTCCGGTCCCAGCCTACCGACGAAGCGTTCAGGAGTATGCTGTCTGTTTACATGGGCCATCAGAAGACAAACACACCACTGCACGAATGGACCTTGTCACCATGAGCCGCTCGAACATTCTGGATTATCTCAACAACCCGTCTCCCCAGACCCTCGGCCGCTCTCCCCTGGAGTGGCTGGACCGCCTGCAACGGCCCACGGTGGTTCGCGTTGCTGGCCGCGACCCTTCCAGAACCCGGGCCATGGCAACGCTGCTTCACGGCAACGAACCCTCAGGGCTGTTCGCAATTCACCGATGGCTACTGGAGCAGCACACCCCGGAGGTTAACCTGCTTTTCCTTCTGGCCGGCGTGCGCCCCGCGCAAACACCGCCGGTATTGTCGCTGCGCCAAGTGCCAGGCGGACGTGATCTGAACCGGTGCTTCAAAGAACCGTTTGAAGGAGAGGAAGGCGCCATTGCCGAGGCCATGCTGGCCGAGCTACAGACCGCCAACCCCGAATGCCTGCTGGATGTGCACAACACCTCCGGCACCGGCCCAGCCTTCGCTGTGACCATCACCAACGACGCCGCCCATCAGGCGCTGGCGTCGCTCTTTACCGATCGACTGATCATGACGGATCTTCGCCTGGGGGCACTGATGGAGTATTCCGAGCAGGAGGTGCCCACCGTCACCATCGAGTGTGGCGGGGCCCAGGATGATCACGCCCACCAACTGGCGTACGAAGGGCTGGTTCGCTATGCCTCACAGCCAGACGTGCTATCGCTGGAAAAAGCGGAATGGAACGTTGCGGTACTGCGCAACCCGATTCGAGTGGAACTGGCACCCGATGCGACCATCGAGTACCGGTTAACGCCCAGCGGGCAGGCAGACCTGACGTTTCCGCCCGATTTCGAACACCGCAATTTCGGGATTGTATCGCCGGATGAGCCGCTCGGATGGGTGGGGCAAAAAGGCCTGGACGTGCTCACGGCCATCAGCCACAACCGAACCGAGAACATGGAGCAGGTCCTGCAAATCAGGGATGGGCGAATCTACCCTGCCCAGGCCCTCAAGGCCTTCATGATCACCACCAATCCGGTGATTGCGAAGAGTGATTGCCTTTTCTATGCGGTCAAGGCAACGGGCGATCCTATTTTTTAGACCCTGGCGAGCCGTCGTTCCTGCACCACTTATGAAACCGAAGGGCGTGCTCAACAGGCGTGAACATACCAATTCGCTCTGCGCTTGGAACCCTCGCTCTTAATCTGAGGAGTGACATATTCGAGCCGTAGGCAAAGTACTTAATGCTGCCTCCGTGTCGGAACGGTTTCCTCAGGAACCTGGAGTCATGATCTTCGCAAAGCCGGGGCACTGGCATGTCGGACGCCGGATTCAATTACTCGCACTTTGGGTATCTGGACATAACCTTTCTTAGCGACCTGATCCACTTTCTCGACTACTTCAAAATTCTGGTGAGCCCGGCCCCGGAAGCCGCCTTCACTACTCTGTAAGAATTCGATTTTATCGAATGAAAAGTTCGCTCATCGCCAAAGTCACTTCCCATCGAGAACGGATAGGGTACGAAATTCATCCAAAGCAAATTGGTCTGTCATACCACTAATCATGTCTTGGATCAGACGGCATCTGCAATAGAACTCCCACAGTGATTCAGACATATCAGAAGGAGCATCATTCCTCATGCTCCTGTAAGCCTTCACGTGCTTAGCGGGCAATCGCTGCAACAATCGGCTCTCCACGAGAAAATTCCCGCATTTCCCTTCGGTAAGGGAGTCAAACTGACTTCTATCCAGAGCCAACAACGGCCTATAAAATTCAAGCAGCCCAGAGATAATCTGATAGCCCTGCAACTCCAGAGTCTGGACCTCAGGGAAAGAAAAGACCTCGCCAGAGGCAACCGTTTTGAAAGCCTCGATAACACTGTGGCATGGAGACTCGTCTTCCAGAAGGGCACGATTCAGACAACCGCGAAACACATCATCAATGTTAGCGATGAACGCTTCCGCCGCGTGATTAACAAGAGGATGAATCAGCTTTACCCGTAACCAGACAAAGAATTCATGCTGAGGATTAATGTCTTCTCGTTCAGCCCTCTCAAGCACCTCATCCACTAACTGATCGAATGAGTTTCTTTGCCCAAAATTAGCGAAATGCTCCTTCTGATAGTCTGAGGGTCTAACCTGAGCAAATGCGGACTTAAGCTTGGCGGCTAAAGTCTCGTAGTCGATGATTCCTTTATCGACTGCATCTTCCAAGTCTGCGAGGCAATAGGAGATATCATCTGCAGCTTCCATTACATATGCCAACGGATGGCGACAACCGGACTCCATTCCCAAAGATGCTTGCATTCGCTCAATAAACGACGACTCAGAGAAATAATATCCAGGCTTCTTCTTCAGGTACGCAAACGGTTCATCGCTTGCTGGCTTGCCCTCCGTTGCTCTGCGCGTGTACTTGAAAACAGACGCAACCTGAACATAGGTTAAATTTAGCTTTTGTAGCCGGCTGATTAGACGAATGGCCTGAGCGTTGCCTTCAAATGAGCACAACTCAGCAGCAAGCTCTTGTTTGAAAGCTTCGGTTTCATCAAGCTTTTTAAACGGTGTGAGTTCGCTTAAATTTGAAGCAAACCAACGAGAAATTGCAGCTTCACCGAAATGACCGAAGGGCGGGTTGCCAATGTCGTGCATCAAGCATGACATCTCAACCAAGGTTTCAAACGCTCTATTCAGCCCTTGTAGCCCAAATTCCTCAGCCCTTCGACCGAGTTTTTCGTAGATTTTACGCGTAATGAAGCGGCCAGTTTGCTGTACTTCCAGGGAATGCGTTAAACGACTTCGGACAGCAGCATTACGCTCCAAGGGAAATACTTGCGTCTTCTGTTGCAAGCGGCGAACAGCGGCAGAGTTAATAATCCTCCCGCGATCACTTTCCAACTGATTCTCGAGTTTTTCAATACCACAGACCGCAAGTTTGAACTGGGCGGGCTCTGCGCTGCCTGCCCCTCGGTTGTATTGACGTTCTATTGAAAATCGATCTCTAAAATCAATATCTTTCACTTACAACGCTCCATCGAGTTATCAAAATAGAGTACTTCCTCTTCCAGCTCTAAAACAACCATCTCTTATTATTCTGGACCCCAGCCTTTTCAATACAGATAACATCTTAACTTGCTGAGACTACCTGTAAATTGAGCTTGTAGAACGGAAAACCGGGACAGATCTATTTTTCCGTTGCTGGCCTTCCCGGCTTGCGGGCTTCAACTCTGATACCGATACGGGTTTCAATTTCATCGACGAACTTATTGCCGCCAGTCAGTTTTCTGCTATTGATCGCCGCCTGAATTAATTCATCTGCGGGTGAATGACATTTCTGTTCAACAAACTGCCGGTAGGCCTCAAGTCTCATCTGATGATTGCCTGCCAAGGCCCGAAAGGTGTCTGCCGACCAGCCAGACGCTTCATCAATTGAGGTATTGCGGTCACGTTGTCGTTTGCTCGAACGACGAGATGAACATGATTCGTCATCAGGCAGTAACTGAACACCTCGAGCTCATAAACCTGCTTCCATTCCTGGAGATTCGCCAGGTAGTACTCAAAATCACGGTGATCGTGGAAACATTCGACGCCGCCCCCTAGGATGCGCTCCAATAGTCCATTCACCAACAACCCGAGCCGAGCCCTATGGCAAAAATCAAAAAGCAGCAACCGTCACCGCAAACCCAAGAGGAAGCCTTGGCCATGGCAAAGGCGACTCAGCGGCCACGGCAAAGCAAGGAGCAGACAAAATTGATCGCGCAGGGTATCGAGAAGGGCATTGATCACTATAAAAAACAGCAAAAAGCCAAAGCCCGGGAAAAAGACAAACAGCGCAAAAAAGAACAACAGCAAACAGCGACCGAAAGCCCGAAACAAAATCCTGCAAAATCCGAGATCCGGTATCGAACCCCATGGCTACCTTGGGCGCTGCTACTGCTCACCTGGGCTGGAATTGGTCTCTATATACTGGGCTTGGGCCTGGGCGGTTAAACGAATCGATGGCGGTCAGGTTCATGCTGGCGTCTTCGCAGATGGCGGTGTGCAGGCGACCGCCGGTTTCACAAAATAGATCTGTCCCGGTTTTTGATCTGGTTTTCTAATTTGCGCTTTCAGCTACCAGATAAGCGGCTGCAAAGAGTTCGACAAATCAAAGCCCAGTTGTTGCCGCCACCTCATCGCCTCCGGAGCGACAAACAGCCAACCCAGAGCACCAAGATTAGCCAAGACCGCCAGCCAGAAAACGAACTGATAGCTATCCTTCCGCGTCTTATGTCGGAGAACCTGCTGCGCCATCAGCGCACCGGGCCAGCCACAGCAAAGCTCGAAAAGATGCAGCGTTTTCTCAGAGGTGCGTTGGGCACCCCGCTGCGCCGCGCGTTTATCGATCCAGTACATCACGAACAACACCAGACTCACCCCGCCGTAGGCAGCCAAGATCCAGACCGGCAAATAACCTTGATGAAACAGTGCTGCCAGGATGGCGAAAAACACCAATACAACAGTCGCTGCCAGCCAGACGCCCGCAGCCATACTAGCGCCTACCTTTGCCGCTCCAGCGTAATGGAACCGTTCTGCTCTCAGCCGGCCCTGACCATCCTTCGTGATGCTGTAAGTCACCTTACGATTAGCTACCGGCCGGCCCCGGCCTGTATAACTGCTGATATGGGCAAAGACCCGTTCACCATCGCCCTCCGGTGCAATAAAACCAAACCCCTTGGCATCATTCCATGCCGCGAGTAAACCTTTCTGATTCAATATATGTCCCCTTGCAGAGCCTTATACCGAGCGCAGGCCTCGGCCCAAAAACCGCGACAGATCTATTTTCCGGTAGTGACTCACTTTAGCGCTGGGCCATCAGAGATAAAATAGATTTGTCCCGGTTTTCTAGCCCGCAAGATCCAGTTCATACCCAGAGCCCGCCCGGCTTTGACAAGCGTTATGATGGTGAGGAATTGCGGTTTAACCTCTAATCGACGCCGTAACGCCCACTCACGGATTTCTGCCAGCGGTCTGACCCTCCACAAATTTCGTAGCCTTTACCAAGCATTTCAGATTTCAGAATGACAATGGACTCTCTTATGAATTATGAACACGCCATCGTGAGAACTGAGGGCGATACTGCCATCCTGCTCTGCAACGGCTGTGGCATCAAGATCGCAGAGGGCACCAGCCACAAGGACCGCGAGCATTATTGCACCATGTGCATGAGCGGTAACTGCAAAGCGAAGTTTAAAAAGGGCGGTTAGACGAAACCTTTCCAGCCTGTTTATCAACAACCTAGGGAGCCAAACCCATGCAAACCATTCTCGGCGCCAGCGGGCAGATTGGGCGGGAACTGGCGCTTAGCCTGAAGCGCGACGTGGGATCTTCCATACCGTGGGCTAACTGAGAAACAAATTACCCCGATTTCCATATTTACGCCTCGTTCAGTCTCTCCGTCGACCTACCTGGCCCAGGGATGTGTTTCAGAAGCTCGGCATTTGTGGGGTACTTCTCGAGCAGCTCAACCAGCTTTTTTGTGCCCTCCAGCGGCTTGAGACCGCCAAGCGCCCGGCGCAATGCTCTTATTTTGTCTGAATCCTTTGGATCCAACAGCAGCTCTTCACGGCGTGTGCTGCTTTTCGATATATCCAGCGCGGGAAAGATTCGCTGATTCGCAACCTCTCTCGATAACACCAACTCCATGTTCCCCGTGCCTTTAAATTCCTCAAAGATGACCTGGTCCATACGGCTGCCGGTATCCACCAGAACAGTTGCCAAAATGGTCAGCGAGCCGCCGTTTTCAAGGTTTCGTGCAGCGCCAAACAACCTCCGCGGGATCTCCATCGCTCGGGCATCCACCCCGCCCGACATAGTGCGACCGCTGCTCCTGCGCTCCGCATTATGCACACGCGAAAGCCGGGTGAGAGAATCAATCACAACCATAACGTTGTGACCCTCGCCCGCTTGTTGGCGAGCGATATCAAGCAGTTCATCGGCAACGCGAACGTGATGCGCATAGCTTTCATCCGAAGAAGAAGCGTGTACCTCAGCCGGGACGCTGCGCCTGAAATCAGTGACCTCTTCGGGTCGCTCATCTATCAATAACGCGTAAAGTTTAATCTCGGGATACGCCTTCCCCACCGCCTGGCAAATATGTTTTAAAACCGTCGATTTTCCAGACCCCGGCGGTGCAACGATCAAACCTCGCTGCCCCATTCCAATCGGCGTGATCAAATCCATCGCGCGCACCGTGAGCTGTTCGGAACCCAACTCCAGGCGAATCCCCGGCGCAGGATTGATAGCCACAGCATTCAGAAAACGTTTTTGTGGATCAGCTTCACCTTCTATCTCAACCTTGGCTTCGGCTTTCTCAGCCACTGGCTTAGCGTCTTTGTTGCGTTTTCCGGTTAAACCTAATGTCTTTCGCGTCATGATTGTTTGATAGCTCTTGTTTAATAGATGTTTTTCGAAATGGGCTGATAACGAAAAAAGACAGCCCAAGGCAAAAACCAGTGTGCGTCGCAAAGGTCTGCGCTGACCGATGGGTGGGATGCGCTGTGAGGGATTATTGAACGGCTGTGAACGAACGGAAATTGGGAACAAGGCCGCACTTGGCAGCATTCAGCTTCTATACAGTATAGTATCCAAAAAAATAAATCTGTCCCGGTTTTCTTTAACCGTAGATGGCCCGCTCCCTCGCATCCCGTTCTCGATCAGGGTCTTCCTGGCTTGGCGTGGCTGAAATGGCATCCAGGTAGTCGGCGGGAACGCCGGTTTCTTTCGCACCAACGATAACGTGATTCAAATACCACGAGTGAGGCAGCAAAGAGGGATCCGTTGACGTTGCACAGTAGGTGAAAGCATTAAGGGAATTGCCGAGAGCATCCGTAACCACGACCCGCTTCTCATCGTAACCGAAGCCCAAACCCTCAGCCCTGTCTAGCGGGCCTTTCTCGCTGCGCGGTAACTCAAACAGCGCGCCAATAACGATGTCCTCCGGATTGCCGGTAAACAGCGCGTCGCATTTTGCGGATTGGTCTATCCTGCTCCACTTATGAAACCGAAGGACATGCTCCACAAGCGTGAACATTCCGATTCGCTCCGCGCTTGGAACCCTCGCTCTTAATCTCAGGAGTGACATATTCGAGCCGTAGGCAAAGCACTCCATGCTGCCTCCGTGTCTGCGCTGTTCGCTCAGGAACCTGGAATCATAATCTTAGCTAAACCGGGATGGGTCTTTTTTTCCATCTTCAACCTCGGCCTTGCGCGCCTCGATGCTTCTCTGCGTTTCCTTTGAATCCGGCATGCGCCCGGTTCTCTCCAGCCGCTCGCTCACCCATTTGTGATACAGCTTCGCCAGCGCTGGCCGAATTACCGGCAAACCAATCAGCCAGGCAAGCGGTTTCAGCAGCCAGACCCGCGACATCAACAGAATATAGGCATCCAGTTCCCGGTGGATGTTGCCCTGGCCATCCTCCACATGGAGCTCCTGAAGCGCGGCTTGCGGGTCTATACCACGTTCCTCCAACTCCTCATCACGGCCGGTGATATCCACCCACTCCACCGATTCGCCGGTCCTGCCCGCGAGTCGTTCATAAAGCCTGCGATCCTTTACACAGCTCGGGCAGGCGCCATCGTAGAACACGCGAAGCTGATCGCCTGGTGCCGTCATCGCTATCCCCCCTGTTTGCATCGCATTCATCTGACTACACGATAAAGCACTGCGAGGCTCCCGTTAACCCTTCGGATCTCAGGCATAACCCGCGAGAGGTTGTACCATCGCCCTGAAATTCCAGGCGCGTTTCGATCACTGTCTGGCTCGCACGCCTTTCGTTCGTGAGCCTCAGATAGCACATTGCTAATGGACGACGCCGCTATTCAGCCAGCAAACATCAGCACCAAACCAAGCCTTTAGAGCACCAGGAATTCGGTCCAGATGGCAAGCTGCTCTCGCTCTCCGGCTCGTCCTGCCGGGTATCGCTGGTAACGGAGGGGTACCACATAGGGTTGTCGCCGGCACCCTGTATGAGCCGAGTGCCATAGAAGTAGAAGCCCAGCAGTATCGGGGAAATCGGATGGATGTTCCAGACGGTCACATCCGGCAAGGTCGGCGCCAGAAGGAGCAATGCCAGGAGCCCGATCAGCAGTCCGTTCTGCATCATGTTCGGAGCCGAGGCCGCCGCGTGTTCCAGGTTTGCGCGACGGTAGACCATATCGGCAATAGCCAGGAAAAAGGTCTGTACCGCGATGCCCCCAAGAGCGTTACTGACAGCCAACTCCGGGTGCCCACGGTAGGCTGCTGTTACCGAGAGCACCGAACCACTGAGGGACGTCGCTGCCCCCAGAAGCACGGCTCCAGCGGTCGCCTCACCCAGCCCGGTCCGGTCGGCGAGCTGGTCGACCACCCGTGTGATGCGTGTGCCCGCAATCGCAATGACCAGCGCGCAGACGCTGAAAACCGCGATGCTCTGCGACAGCATCCAGCTGTCCAGATCCATGATCGGCAATGTGATCCTCCTGTTGCCCCTGAAGCCTGCCGCGCAGCCAACGCGAATAGCGCGCCAGCTTACCGAAATGACCGCATTAATAGATCTGTCCCGGCTTTCCCATAGGTATCACAGTTGTCCCACCACTAGACAGCAAATCCCTGCATTGGCATATTATGCCAATGCAACGCTGACAGGATGACTCTCATGGCGACGAGAAACATAGTACTCACGGACCATCAATCCCAGGTAGTCGATCACCTGGTTGCCTCGGGCCGTTATCAAAATGCGAGTGAGGTACTTAGAGCCGGCCTGAGAATGGTCGAAGAAGCCGAGTCCCGATACGTCACGAAAATGAATGACCTCAAAGGCGCCATCGATGCGGGCCAGGAAGACCTGGAGGCTGGCAGAAGCAGAACCTTCACGGGTGACGAGTTCGCTACGTACCTTTCTGAACGTGCAGAGCGAGCCATCAGGAAAAAACGGGATACCTGATTACGATGAAACCATGGAAGGTAACGCTCACAGACGCTGCTCTAGCCGATCTCGACGATATTCTCGAGTCCACCCTTGAAGAATTCGGCACAGTGCAACTGAAACGATATACCGAGCAAATCGAGAGGGCGATCAGGGAGCTTGAAGAAGCCGGAAACCTAGCGCCACTCCTGAAACACAGGTCAGACATTCGGACCGGGGTCGCTATCTATCCGCTTGCAAGGAAGGGCAAACCCTCACCCCATAATTTTTATCTTAGGATGGAAGAAGATACGCACAATCAGTCCGTTATCATTCTTCGGGTTTTGCATCAAAGGATGGATCCGGAAGGGCACCTCTGACCACCGAACTATCTGATTGCTGCTAGCCAGAAGAATTAATCAGTCTGTCCCGGTTACGGTATCGGATTAAACCGGCAGTTCGATAATCTCACCAACCACGCCGTGTTCACTAACCTCCAACCGCCCCACCGTGATCGGCAGCTTAAAACGCCGGGGCCCGGCACCGCCGGGATTGAAGTAAAGCACGTCGCCAATCCATACATTGCGGGGTTTGTGGGAATGGCCGGCGATCACCACGCGGTAACGGCCTTGCGGATCGAATTCCAGGGTTTTGACCTCGTGAAGCATGTAGAAGGCGTGACCGAGGAATTGCAGATCCTGAACATCGGGGAGCGTCGCTGCACGGCCTGCTGTATCGATATTGCCGCGGATAGCAACCAAGGGAGCGATGGCCTCCAGTGCTTCCAGAACCTCATCCCGCCCGACGTCACCGGCGTGCAGGATAAGATCCGAGCCCTCCAGAGACTCCAGGGCTTCGGGACGCATTTTGCTGTGGGTGTCTGCAATTACCCCGATTTGCATGTTTACGCTTCGTTCCGTCTCTCAGTCGACCTGCCCACAGCGCCCAAACTGGCGCGCCCCTATACTTCGTAGTACTGCATGCTACTTTCATTTACAACTCGATTAGTTCTAATGAGTCTTCTGCAGGCTGAGCTATGAACTGGCCAAGCGATAGTACTTTGCCCCGTCCATAAGCGGAAGTTTCGCCTACCAACAGAATGCTCCATCGTCAAACCAAGAATCTCGGTCATTGAATTAGGCAAGGGTACAGAACCAAAAAAGTCGGTGTCGCAGGATTCCATCGAAGATATTCCTAAAGCCTGCAGCATGCGCGGCTTTGGAATGGAGGCTAAGCCGCAATGGACAAGACGTCTCCGTGCCTGCGCTATTTAGGTTTCGGGAACCCAAGCCTTATCAAGAATACCTCGGTTATATAGTCGAGAGTAGGCCAAATTGTATTTACGGTGATAGTACCTTGATAAGATGCTTGTACCTGACTTGGACTCTAGTTTTTTCAAGCCTTCTGCATACAAACGAATTTGATTCAATTCAGCGGCGGCTAGCCCAAAAGTTTCAAATAAAAGGATTTTCGACCGGTAATTTTCGCGATTCTCACCCGAGCTTTCCTCTTTCATGATTTCAGCTTGATCAGGGATTGCTTGCTTATAACCCATGGCCGATGGCTTAAATAAAACGTCCCTTGCTGAAACGGTTTGCTGCCCATCTTGATAATTTATACTTACATTCACGCCCTCTAGAGCCTTCTCCAAGTCGCGTTCAAGGCGATCAATAGCATGCAAAATATCTTCTTTGGATGCCTGTTGCCGTAAACCTTGTATCTGCCGATGCTGCTGAGAAATAGTGTATAAAAGGGCAATCAATGCCAGCGCTGCAAATAGAGACGAAAAAGTACCGCCAATATAGCTCCCAAAATCAGCCCAATCACTAGGGCTGTGCGATACAGCACCATGGAATTTTATTATCCACGGCAATGCAACCGCCACTGCACATACTGCTAACCCTAATGATAGATACTTAACGATGCTCATCTGTTATACCTAGAACCTAACGCCCGGTTCTGGGGCTGCATGGAGCGCATGCGTGATGCTGTCCATAGCAACCGCTTGTTACGTGTTTTTCGCATTTTGCACCAAATGCTGCCTAAGCTGCTCGACAGTTAATGCAGGTCTTGCACGATGGATTATTGCATGGCAATTAGCACACACAGGAATCAAATCTTTTATTGGGTCTAGCACGTATTCTTTTCTTATTTCAGACAGCGGAAAGATATGATGGACATGGATATACTTTTCTCCGATAGCGCCATATACTTTTTCGAAGTCGAAATCACAAACCGAGCATTTATATCCATGATGAGAAATACATTTCGCTCTAGCATCTGCGCTTCTTTCGAAAGTGTTCACTGAGACTGTTTTTGACGCACCCTCAATAAAGCTTTCGGGAGTATCAATTTCCTCTGCCAATTGAGACCCCATTTCGCCATCAGATGCATACCACTTACCTCCGACACGCTTTAGTATTTTTCTGGTTAACTCTGGAACAAAACCTTCGATTTTTGCGGGACCAATGCCGTTTTCATCTTTGTTGGCGTCAGAATAAATAATTGGAAAGGTTTGTAACTCATACCCTTCCTCTTCGATAAGGCGAATATGCTCCCTTGATTGTTCGTATGCCGGTTGCTTACGGCCTTTGCCGCTGTATTCCCAAGTGTCACTTAAAATGAGTGACGTATCACCATCAGTGTTTGTGTCCCAAGCCCCGAAAATTATCACTTTCTTGGATTCGTTGATGAAAGACCAACTCCAAGTCCAGTTTCTACAGGTGGCTCCCTGTGATTCTATGAATTTCTTTCTACTCATGACTCAGTGCTCTGAACTCCGATAGACACGTAACGCCGGGATCAGCCACCAGTTTGGAGCGGCAGCGGAAAACTGGTCGACTGAAGCCCCTAGCTAAATTCTGCCTCATTCTTGGCCGGCCGCAAAATCTAAATCTTTCTGCTCGGGGTTCCCCAAAAGCTCATTTAGAAGTGGACCATCCTCTAAGCCGTCATACCGACCTTCGATTTTTTCTTTTAGAGAAAACAATCGAGCCTCAGCGCTCCGTACCAATTCAGAATATGTTATCGCATGAACTTCCCCAAACTGCTCATCCTTTGACTTTCCTACTGACTGGTATTTTCCTGTGAGCTGGCCAATACTATCACCGACGACAAAAGCTTTTATATATGGCTGAGAGGATCCAACGCCGGCATGCCAAATATCCTCAACATAATATTTAGCCTGATCCATTTCTCCGCGGCCAATCTCAAAGCCACCTTTCTTTAGCTCAATTAACAAAACTCTTTTTGTTTTTCTTATTTCACCAGAGAACTCTTCTAGGCCTAATGAGCTAATAGAGGAATTCTCACCAACCACAATATCTGGTCTCTTCGCAGAATTAGTAAAATCCTCTTTCTTATATTTTCTTCCAAATACAGAACTCATCGTCTTGATCAGCCCCTTATTGCTTGCATACTCTGGCGTATCGAATTCAGGGCCAAATACCCACCTGGCCTTTTCGATAAGGGGGTGCAACGTATGGAGCTCGTCTACACTATGGTCACCGCTCAGCCTCTCTATCGCCTCGATTACTTTTATTCTAGAATCTATTTCAGCAAGAATGGACATTGCATCTGACACGTTCCATTCCTCTAAGAACGAGTTCAGTGATTCAGAATCGTTTGGCGATATATTTGTTAGCTTATATAATAACGATATTCCAGATCTAGATTTTTCAAGATTAATAGCCGCTTTAAATGCAAGCTCAAGAAGCTCAATCCTTATATCAGGACTTCCGGCTAACATTTGATCAACAAAACTAACCAACTCTCTTCGAGCCAGTCTTGGGAGCTCTTTTAACTCACCTTTATGCGAATTAAACACCTGACGCTTAGTTGTTTCTATTTCGTTTTTTGAAAGCTCCAAGTAGCATGATTTAACAAAATCAGAAATTTCTTCTGCTATCAGATTTAGGGCGGAAAAATCAGATTTAAAGCCAGACCAATCGGCCTCAATGAAGTCAAAAAGGTCTTCAGACTCCGCTATCACGGTGTATCTTTTAGCAAAAGATCTCCGACCGTCAAATACTTGCTGCCCGTTTATGGACCAAGAAGGATCGCCCAATAAACGACCGCCCAACCAAAAAGCTACCCCATGCTGTCTAGCCGTTCGCGAGGCTGTTGATGAATCAACCAGAGTCAACTTTATATTGATACTTCCAACAGGATTTATTTCTGTGCTTTTGACGATACCTGGGTGCTCTGATAGCGTTATAAGCTTCCCATTTACATATACTTTGAATTCAGGATTGAATAAAAATCTGGCTGATATAGTTTCGGTAAGTTCTTCAACCGGTATCAAGTTTTTATTAGCAATTACTTTTATCTTTGTTCCATGACCTGACTTATCTTCCTTGCGATGCTCTTTAACCTCTATAGGTTGCCTGCCGGATGACAACTTCAGCTCGTAAATATTGCATTCTTTATTACGCCAAGTCTCGACGGTATACCCATCATCAAAACAGAGACCCGCATGCCGTCCGACGCCGTTTCTTCCGAAGGCGAGTCTAGTCTTTCGCAGATTATTATCTTCAGGTATCTCTACCAAGGAACCTTGATGCTTCTTTCTGTCATAGCGTAGCTTCAACCACCTTTGCTCGAATTGCGATTCGGTCAGGCCAACCCCATTGTCTTCGACTGTAATGAGGCTTCCTTTCTCATCCGGAAAAATGATTCTTACCTCAGACGCACCTGCATCATGACCATTTGCAATTAGTTCTGTGATGGCTACATCGGCCTTTGTGGCAATGGAACCAATCTCCCTAGTTAAAAATCCATCCTCATAAGTGACCGAGTATTCCATAATCGTCCTTTTATACAGACTCAAGTTGTTGACTACATTAACTGCAATCTTTGCGGAGTTAACAGTAATTAGATAGCGCGCTTAGTTATTGCAATCATTTGAGCGTCAATAAAAGCTCAGAACCAACACTCAAATTTCGCGAATTTAACCCTTCAAATCAATTCGGTATGCTGCACTAACACTTTGGTCGCGCCGTAATCATTTGACAGCTTCGTTACTGCAATAACGAAGCACCAACCATCCCCCGGCACTTGGGAAATGCCTTGCAGCCATAAAACTCCTTCCCAATATTCTCTCCGCGCTTCACCGTGCGCTTTACCATCTCATCCTGGCACTTCGGGCACCGTGGCTCACTTCTCTTCTTCGCCGCAATTTCCTTCACATGCGCCACGTGCTCCCGCTGAGTTCTGAACGTAGCCGCCAGCCGCCCGGATTCAATGGCTTCGTTTACTTTCTGAACCTCAACATCAGACAGTCGCGGCTCGGTTTGGGCTTTGATAAAGCGGACATACCCACCACCGTGGGTCACGTTCTCCGGCATGGGCGTTTTAAATGTGGAATCCCCGACGAAGACCACTACCGAAAACACCTGCTCATCACTCAGGCCCAACAGGCTTTGCAGTGTCTTCACGTGTTTGTAGTTTTGATGAAGCGGGTTCTGAAATTTCTGCGAGTGCTTGAAGATCTTCTGCGTCCAATAGCGCTGTTTTGCGTTACCGAAGATCCAGCCCTTCATATTCTTGGTTTCCACCACAAACACGCCATACCGGGAGACAATGATGTGGTCGATCTGGGTGGTACCGTCTTCGGTGGGCAAGGTGACGTTTTTGATGAGGTGGTAGCGGGTTTTGTCGAGAAACAGCTTTGCGGCTATGTTGACCATGGCTTCGCCGGCTTTGCCTTTGAACCAGGGTGTTCTCAGAATGGGTAACAGGATGAACAGCGGTACGAAATACCAGACTTGATTCGGTAGAGAGTTCAGGAGGGTGTTGAATAGCTGGCCGAAGTCCATCGGTTTTCCTTAACAGCTGCCAATCCGTTTCTTATAACTACACACTAACCTACTCTTCAGTAAACTTCCCATTCCGTCAAGGTCAAATTTTGTAAACCATATACTGAAAAAGCCGCGCGGTTTCCCGAGCGGCTTATTGCATTCCTCTAGGGACTACGGAATCAGGCAGCAGCCAGGTACGCCCCCGCCACAGCCAACACACCACCAATCCCCCGACTAAACCGGCTATCCGCCTTCAGCATCAGACTACCCAGCCCACGGCCAATCAGCGTGATGGCCAGTGTGGCGATGGAGAAGCCCGCCAGGTAAGCCGCCAGCGTTGCGCCTTCCGGCATTTCCGCACCATGGGCAAAGCCATGAAACAGCATGAATGCGCCAACCAGAGTACCGCCCACAGCCGTCGGCAGTTTCGCCAGGGTGGCGATGAGGATGCCGGCGACCAGTACCGAGAAGGTAATCCCTGTTTCCACGCCCGGCAGGGTCAGGCCGCCCCAGGCCAGGGAGGCGCCGAATACCATGCCGCCGATGACGAAGGCGGGGGTAGCGTTTTTCATGAGTTTGCTCTGGCGCACGCTCCAGAAGCCGATGGCGGCCATGGCCAGCAGGTGGTCCAGGCCCAGCATGGGGTGCAGCAGGCCGCTGGTAAAGCCGCCTTCGGTGTGGCCGGGGTGGGCCATGGCGGTGGCGGAGGCAGTCAGCAGCGCGGCGGTGGCGAGTAGTTTTGAAGTCAGTTTCATGGTGTTGCTCCTGGTGGTTCTGTAATCGTATTGGTTCATTTGCTCAGGCCATTTCAGCCAGTTTTTCGGGACGCCTTTCCGGCAGCATGCCGCGCTCCAGAATGAAGCTGATGATGGTGTCCAGCCCAACCCCGTCGTACAGGTTGGTGAACACGAAGGGGCGTTCGCCGCGCATTTTTTTGCTGTCCCGCTCCATTACGTCCAGGGAAGCGTGTACCTGTTCGGCAATGTCGATCTTGTTGATGATCAGCAGGTCGGATTTGGTGATGCCGGGGCCGCCTTTGCGGGGGATCTTGTCGCCGGCGGACACGTCGATCACGTACAGGGTGAGGTCGCTCAGTTCCGGGCTGAAGGTGGCGGAGAGGTTGTCGCCGCCGGATTCCACCAGCACCAGTTCCAGGCCCGGGTGGCGGCTTTGCAGGTCGTCAATGGCGGCCAGGTTCATGGAGGCATCCTCACGAATGGCGGTGTGCGGGCAGCCGCCGGTTTCCACACCCAGGATGCGGTCTGCGGCCAGGGCTTCGTGGCGCAGCAGGAAGTCAGCATCTTCCCGGGTGTAGATGTCGTTGGTGACTACGGCGATGTCGTAGTGGTCCCGCAGGGCGGTGCATAGCTGGCGCAGCAATGCGGTTTTACCAGACCCGACCGGGCCGCCGACGCCTACTCTCAGACAATGTGTCATGGCTGTATCTCCTTGATGTTTTTATTCAGCTTCTGAAAAGCCGTGAATACTGGGTTTCATGCAGGGCACTGCCGAGCGCGAGGCCCGGCAGGATGGGCCCGAGTTCGTGGTCTTGCCGTGCCAGCGCCTGGTCGGTGGCAATCACCAGGGCCGGGCGCAGTTGTTCGATAATCCGTTGGGCGGCGGTGTGGCCCAGGGGCAAGGCTTTGCAGGCCGCCGCCAGCTGGTTTTCCAGCCAGGCCCAGGCAAAGCCCAGCAGGGTTTGCCGCACCGGCACCCGGCGTACCTGGGCGGCCCAGGCAAACAGGGTGATGTAGCCGGGCTCGGCCGGAATCAGGGTTTGTTCCGGCAACAGGTTGAGGTTGCCCAGCAGGGTTTTCAGGGCGCCGCCCAGGCGAGTGTCCTCGTCGCTCAGTTCGGCGGTTTCGCGGGTAGAGTGCAGCCACTGGTTCCAGTGCGCGATGCTGGCGCCGTCGTCGTTCGCCCAGGCGGTTTTCAGCCGGGCCAGTAAGGGCAGTTCACACCGGCTGAGGCCGTCTTCGAGCACGCCTTCAATCCACTGGGCCAGTTCCGCTTCGTTGTTCACCCAGCCCAGCTCAAAGGCGCTTTCCAGGCCCTGAGACCAGGCAAAGGCGCCGATGGGCAACGCCGGGCTGACCAGCTGCATCAGCCCCAGCAATGCCAGGTCACCACCGGGTTCGCCCTCACCCGCCATGGCTGCCGGCTCAGTGGGTGTGTTTGTGGCCGTGAGCATGGGTATGTCCAGCAGCGTGAGTGTGGTCATGGCTTTCACTGTGCGAATGGCCCTGGCTGGCCTGGTTGTAGGCTCCGGGTTCCGGGTCGAAGGCGGCGGTGTGATGCACTACGGTGGCGCCCAGGCGTTCGGCCAGTTCTTCCAGTATGTGGTCGGGCGGAAAGCGCACCCACCCCATGCGCTCGTCTTCACCGATAGCACCGCCGGAGCCAATCTGGAGGGAAACGTGGCGGTTGCCCAGGTGGTAACACAAGCGGGCCAGCGGCAGGCCGGTTTCTACGCGGGCGGTGACCACCGGCTCTTCCGCGGCGCGAATGCGGATGATCTCACCGGATTTCGCTTCCAGCAGGTCGCCGTCTCTCAGCACCGGGCCACGGTCCAGAAACAGGCCCACGTCCAGGTTGGTTTCGGTGGTGGCCCGCAGGCGGCCGCGAATGCGCAGTTCGTAGGGCAGCACCAGGTTGTCGTGGATTTCGCTGGCGTCTACGTGGGTGATGCGTTTAGTCAGTTCCAACATCCGTTCGTTCCTCTCAGAACAGCCTTGAGCTGTGTTGATTAAGCAGCCTTGAGCTGTATTGACTAGAAAAGGTGATAGCGCTGGGCCAGGGGCAGTTCGGTCGCCGGCTCGCAGGTGAGCAGTTCGCCATCGGCATGCACTTCGTAGGTTTGCGGGTCTACGGTCAGGTGCGGGCAGGCGTCGTTCAGTTTCATGTGCTGCTTGCGCACGTCCCGCACGCCTTTGCAGGCGGAGAGCGGGCTGTCCAGGCCCAGTTCTTCACCAATATTGGCGTCCAGCGCGGCCTGGCTGACGAAGGTCAGGCGGGTGGCACTGGCCGCCTTGCCGAAGGCGCCGAACATGGGGCGGTAGTGGACCGGCTGCGGTGTGGGAATAGAGGCGTTCGGGTCGCCCATGGGGGCGGCGGCAATCATCCCGCCCTTGAGGATGCAGGCTGGCTTCACGCCGAAGAATGCCGGGCTCCACAGCACCAGATCCGCCAGCTTGCCCACTTCCACCGAGCCCACATCATGGGCAATGCCGTGGGTGATGGCGGAGTTGATGGTGTACTTGGCGATGTAGCGTTTGGCGCGGAAGTTGTCGGCGCCGCGCTCCTGGTCTTCCGGCAACAGGCCGCGCTGCATTTTCATCTTGTGGGCGGTTTGCCAGGTTCGGCAGATTACCTCTCCCACCCGGCCCATGGCCTGGGAGTCGGAGGAGATCATGGAGATCACGCCCATGTCGTGCAGGATGTCTTCCGCCGCGATGGTTTCCCGGCGGATGCGTGAGTCGGCGAAGGCCACGTCTTCCGGGATGTTCGGGTCCAGGTGGTGGCACACCATCAGCATGTCCAGGTGTTCGTCGATGGTGTTCACGGTGTAGGGCCGGGTCGGGTTGGTGGACGACGGCAGTACATAGTCTTTGGAGCAGGCGGTAATGATGTCCGGAGCGTGGCCACCGCCGGCGCCTTCGGTGTGGAAGGTGTGAATGCAGCGGCCTTTGAAGGCGGCCAGCGTGTCTTCCACAAAGCCGGATTCGTTCAGGGTGTCGGTGTGGATGGCCACCTGAATGTCGTACTGGTCGGCCACGGTCAGGCAGTTGTCGATCGATGCAGGCGTGGTGCCCCAGTCTTCGTGCAGTTTGAGGCCGATCACGCCGGCTTTGATCTGCTGTTCCAGCGCCTCCGGCAGGCTGGCGTTGCCCTTGCCCAGGAAGCCGATGTTCATGGGCAGGCTATCCACGGCCTGCAGCATCTTGCCAATGTGCCAGGGGCCCGGGGTGCAGGTGGTGGCGTTGGTGCCGGTGGCCGGGCCGGTGCCGCCGCCGAGCATGGTGGTCACGCCGCTCATCAGGGCTTCTTCCACCTGCTGGGGGCAGATGAAGTGGATGTGGGGGTCGATGCCACCGGCGGTGAGGATTTTACCTTCGCCGGCGATGATTTCCGTGCCGGGGCCGATAACGATGGTCACGTCTGGCTGGGTGTCCGGGTTGCCGGCTTTGCCGATGGCGGCGATGCGGCCTTTCTGGATGCCTACGTCGGCTTTGACGATGCCCCACCAGTCGAGGATGAGGGCGTTGGTGATCACGGTGTCCATCACGGCGTCGTCGCAGCGCTGGCTTTGGCCCATGCCGTCGCGGATGACTTTGCCGCCGCCGAATTTTACTTCGTCGCCGTAGTGGGTGTGGTCTTCTTCTACTTCAATCCACAGCTCCGTGTCGCCCAGGCGGACTCGGTCCCCAACGGTGGGGCCGTACATGTCGGCGTAGGCTTGTCTGCTGATTTTCATGTTTTTTCTCACTTTAACCTTGGTGCCTGGCCCGGCGGGGGTTGCCCTTCCGGGAAACGCTCCTGGCGGCACATCCATGTGGCGCTTGTTCTCCGGCATCCCTGCCTCCGCACATTCCCGGAAGGGCAACCCCCGCCGGTCCTCAGACTTAGTTCTTGAATTCCAAGCTCCCCATCACTTCGCCTCGGAAGCCATAGATTTCGCGCTTTCCAGCGAACGGAATCAGCGTGATAGAGCGGGTCTGGCCGGGTTCGAACCGAATAGCAGTGCCGGCCGCCACGTCCAGGCGGTAGCCGCGGGCCTTGGCTCGGTCGAAGTCCAGGGCGGGGTTGGCTTCGGCGAAGTGGTAGTGGGAGCCGATCTGCACCGGGCGGTCGCCGGTGTTGCCGACGTCCAGCTGGATGCGTTCGCGGCCGGCGCAGAGTTCGATGTCGCCGTCTTTGAGTTGGTATTCACCGGGGATCATGGCGCGTTCCTCAAACAATCGGGTTGTGGACGGTGACCAGTTTGGTGCCGTCCGGGAAGGTGGCTTCCACCTGGACTTCGTGCACCATGTCGGCGACGCCGTCCATCACGTCTTCGCGGGTGAGTATTTCGGTGCCGGCGCTCATCAGTTCGGCCACGGTGCGGCCTTCGCGGGCGCCTTCCATGATTTCGGCGCTGATCAGGGCCACGGCTTCGGGGTAATTCAGTTTCAAGCCTTTGGCTTTGCGGCGTTCGGCCAGCAGGGCGGCGGTGAACAGCAGCAGCTTGTCTTTGTCTCTGGGGGTGAGTTCCATGGATGACTCCGTTGTCTCATATGCGTCAGGTAAGCCAGATTCTGGGTGTGTGGGCCGGTACGCCAGCGAGCATGGGGCGCAGCAGGTGCCAGGCTTGTTCGCACAGGGCCCAGGCTTCGTTGCGTTCGGTGCCCAGGTAGCGCAGGAGCAGCACGCCCCGGCGCCGGGTCACGGCCCAGCGGTTGTGGTCTGGTAACTGTGCTCTCAGCACGTCGATGGCGGCGGCTTCGTCGTCCAGGCCGACCGCCCAGAGGGTGGCCTGTACAGTGGCGCCACCCTGGCCCCAGGGGCCGTTGAACCGGCGGTGTTTCGGGTCCAGCAGCTGGCGCTCCAGCCACAGCGGCTGGCCGTCCAGGCTTAAATGGAAACGCTGTTCCAGTTCGCCGGTGGCAAACGGCAGATCGCTGGCCGGGCGGCCCAGCGCGAGCACTTCCCAGCCCAGGGTTCGGGCGCCGGCTGCCAGTTCAATGGTGGTGGTTTGCAAACCACGGGAGCCGTCGAAGGCGATGGTTTCCTGGGGCAGGTATTCCAAAATCGCGTCTTTGGCTACCTGCAACCGGGTGTGCTGGCCCCAGGCCACGCCATGGCTGTCGGCCTTGTAAAGTTTCGCCGCGGCCGGGGTAGTCAAAAGCGCATGGCCACCTTCGGCCACAGAGGCTTCGATGCGCAGTTCGTCGCCGCTCACCAGGCCACCCGGGGGATGCAGCAGGTACACGTGGCAGCAGCCGGTTTTGCCCTCCGGGTAGAAGGGGCGCTGCACCCGCAGGGGGCCATGGTGGCGCCGGCGTACCAGCCGGGTTACCGGCGCCGGTTCGCTCTCGGCGCGGGCTTCAAACCCCAGTTCCAGGGCCGCCGCCCAGCGCCGTTCGGTGTCGAAACGGTGGCCGGAGGCGTGGCGGTCGATGGCTTGGTAGGCGGTCATACGGTCAGGTGCTGTTTGATGAGTTCATCGGTCAGCCCGGCAATATCGCCTTCGGCCACGCGCCGGCCCCGGTCGAGGATGGCGAAGCGGTCGGCGTATTTTCGGGCGAACGGCAGTTTCTGTTCCACCAGCAGCACGGTCAGGCCGTCTTCTTCAATCAACCGACGAATCACCTCGCCAATCTGGGCCACGATGTTGGGCTGAATGCCCTCCCCCGGCTCGTCGAGGATCAGCAGTCTCGGCTCAATCACCAGCGCCCGGCCAATGGCCAGCTGTTGCTGCTGGCCGCCGGAGAGGTCGCCGCCCCGGCGGTGTTTCATTTCTTTCAGCACCGGGAACAGCTCGTAAATGCGCTCGGGGATCTGCTTGCTGCCATCGGCCCGCACCGCCAGGCCGGTGCGCAGGTTTTCCTCCACGGTCAGCAGCGGGAAGATCTGCCGGCCCTGGGGCACGTAACCGATACCGAGGCGGGAGCGGTCTTCGATTTTCTTTTTGGTGAGTTCCACATCCCGGGCAAACTCGATGGAGCCGCTTTTCACGGTTTCCTCGCCCATAATGCATTTCATCAGCGTGGTCTTGCCCACGCCGTTGCGGCCCATCACGCAGGTACACTGGCCCTGGGGCACGTCCAGCTCCAGGTCCCACAGGGTGTGGCTTTCGCCGTAGAACTGGTTGAGCTTTTCAATCTTGAGCATCAGGCCTCCTCCCCGAGATACACCTTGATCACGTCCGGGTCGTTGGAGACCTGGTCCATGGTGCCTTCGGCCAGCACGCTGCCCTGGTGCAGTACGGTGACTTTGCGGGCGATGGAGCGCACAAAGCCCATGTCGTGCTCTACCACCACCACGGACTGTTTGCCCGCGAGACTGGTGAGCAACTCGGCGGTGCGTTCCATTTCCTGTTCGGTCATGCCGGCCACGGGCTCGTCCACGAGCAGCAGCCGGGGTTTCTGCATCAGCAGCATGCCGATCTCCAGCCACTGTTTCTGGCCGTGGGAGAGGATGCCGGCGGGCTTGTCGCGCAGCGCCTGCAAGCCGATCATTTCCAGGATTTCGTCAATCCGGTCACGGTATTCCGCGGTCATGATGGCGGTCAGGGTGGGCAGGATGCGTTTGTCGGCGGCCATGGCCAGTTCGAGGTTTTCGAATACGGTCAGGGCCTCGAACACGGTGGGTTTCTGGAACTTGCGGCCAATGCCCAGGGTGGCAATGTCCGGCTCGTTCATGCGCAGCAGGTTGTGGCGGCTGCCGAACCACACCGAGCCGGTATCGGGTCGGGTTTTACCGGTGATGATGTCCATCATGGTGGTTTTACCCGCCCCGTTAGGGCCGATGATGCAGCGCAGTTCGCCGTCGTCGATGGTGAGGTTGAGGCTGTTGATGGCCTTGAAGCCATCGAAGCTCACGCTCACGTCTTCCATGTACAGGATCGGGCCGTGGCGCACGTCAACCGGCGAGGCCGCGGGGGTGAGAAACTCAAACACCTGGTCCCGGTTGGCAAGTTGTTCAAAGATGCTCATGCGGTGGCCTCCTGAGCGCCGGGTTGGTCATCGTCCTTCTGGCGGCGTTTCTGCAACAGCCCGGCAATGCCCTTGGGCAGGAACACCGTCACCAGCACGAACAGCGCGCCCAGGGCGAACAGCCAGGCGTCCGGCATGATGCCGGTGAACACGGTCTTGGCGTAGTTCACCAGCAAGGCGCCGATGACCGCGCCATACAGGGTGGCGCGGCCACCGAGGGCAACCCACACCACGATTTCGATGGAGAACAGCGGCGAGAATTCGCTGGGGTTGATAATGCCCACCTGGGGCACGTACAACGCGCCGGCCACGCCCGCCAGCATGGCGGAGACCACGAACACGAACAGCTGCACCCGCTCTACCCGGTAGCCAAGGAACCGGGTACGGGCTTCAGCGTCGCGGCAGGCCACGCTGACCCGGCCCAGCTTGCTGGTCACAATGGCACGGCACACGACATAGCCCACCGCCAGCGCGATGCCGGTTGCCAGGAACAGGCCAAGCCGGGTGGCGTCGCTGCGCAGGTCAAAGCCGAGGATGTCTTTGAAGTCGGTCAGGCCGTTGTTGCCACCGAAGCCCATCTCGTTGCGGAAGAACGCCAGCATCAACGCAAAGGTCAGGGCCTGGGTGATGATGGACAGATACACGCCGGTTACCCGGGAGCGGAAGGCCAGGAAGCCGAACACCAGCGCCAGCAGGCCCGGGGCCAGCAGTACCATGATGAAGGCGAACCAGGCCATGTCGAAGCCCTGCCAGTACCAGGGCAGCTCCTGCCAGTTCAGGAACACCATGAAGTCTGGCAATACAGGATCGCCATACACGCCGCGATCACCTATCTGGCGCATCAGGTACATGCCCATGGCGTAGCCGCCGAGGGCAAAGAAAGCGCCGTGGCCCAGGCTGAGAATGCCCAGGTAACCCCACACCAGGTCTACCGCTACCGCCAGCAGGGCGTAACAGAGGTATTTGCCCAGCAGGGTAACGGTGTAGGCGCTTACGTGCAGGGCGCTGTCTTCCGGCATAAACAGGTGCAGGAAGGTAACCACCACCATCGCGGCGAACAGCACGCCCAGGAAAAGCTGGGTGGAACGCTCCTGAAAGGGCCGGAGCAGCCAGGTTTGTGATGTCGCCATAACTCAGCCCTCCGCCGCACGGCCCTTCTGGGGAAAGAGTCCCCGGGGGCATTTTTGAATGAACAGGATGATCAGCACCAGCACCATGATTTTGGCGAGGACCGCCCCCGCCCAGGGTTCCAGCAGCTGGTTGATGGTGCCCAGGGAAAGCCCGGCAATAAGGGTGCCCCAGAGATTGCCCACACCCCCGAACACCACCACCATGAACGAATCGATGATGTAGTTCTGGCCCAGGTTGGGGCCAACGTTGGTGATCTGCGACAGGGGCACGCCCGCCAGCCCGGCCACGCCGGAGCCCAGGGCGAAGGTCATGATGTCCACTTTGGTGGCTTTGATGCCCATGGAGCGGGCCATGGCGCGGTTCTGGGTAACAGCACGGACTTCCAGACCCAGGCGGGTCTTGCGCATGATCAGCATCAGCCCGGCGAATACCACCAGGGCAAAGCCGATCACGTACAGGCGGTTCAGGGTGAGCGACAACGCCTCGTTCACCATGATCGAGCCGCTCATCCACTCAGGCGTGACCACGGTGCGGTTGAGCGGAGAAATCACGGTTCGTACCAGTTGCTGCAGGATCAGGCTGATGCCGAAGGTGGCCAGCAGGGTTTCCAGCGGGCGGCCCTTCAGGTACTGGATCACGCTGCGCTCAATGGCGATGCCCGCCAGCGCCGCCACCAGGAATCCGGCCGGGATGGACAGGATCAGGGCCAGGCCGGGCTGGCCCGGGAACAGTTGCTGCATGCCCCAGGTAGTGTAGGCCCCGAGCATAATCAGCTCGCCATGGGCCATGTTTATCACGCCCATCACACCAAAGGTGATGGCCAGGCCAATGGCGGCCAGCACCAGTACCGAGCCGAGGGAGAGGCCAAAATACAGGGTCTCGGCAGCGCGGTTGAGTTTGAGTTTCTGTTCAATGCTGGCCAGGGCTTCCTCGGCCGCAGCCGCCAGCGCAGGGTCATCGCTGTTAACGGCATTATTCAGGGCGGCGCGCACGGTCGGGTTCAGGCTGCCGGACAAAGTGGCTACCGCCTCAACATCGCCCTGCTCCACCTGATAAATGGCCAGGGCATTGGTGAGCATGTCACGCACCTGGCCGTTGTCTTCCACCTGCAAACGGGCCTGGAGCTGGGTGGCCAGCGCTTCATTCACTTCGCCCAGCAGATTGCGCGCAGCATCGAGGCGTTGGCCTGGGTCGGCCACGGTCAGGTCGATCACCGAGAGGATGCCCTCGATGTCGGCCCGCAGGGCGTTGTTCACCCGCAGGCTTTGCAGATCCCGGCGCGACATTTCACCCAGGTCTTCGCCGGTCAGGGCGTCGGCGATCTGCCAGTTGCGGCCCCGGTTGTTAACCACAATTACCAGGGCACCGGTGTCTTCAATCATCGCGAGTTTGCCGTCGCGAACGGCTTCCAGCCAGCCCCGGGCGCGTTCGTCGCCGGTTTCGGAGAGGGCTTTGAGTAAGTCGGTTTTTTCAGCTTGCCCGGCTTCTACGAGCCGTTTCAGCAGCGCTTCGGGCGCATTCGTCTGCGCCTGGGCATTCGCCAGTGTGGCCCCTAGGGCCAGACAGACAGCCAATACCATCCTGGCGAGCAATCGGTGAATGCTCATGATTCATTCCTGTTGGCTTGGGAATTCGGGAGCGGTGCCGGGCAGGCTCAGGCCTGCCCGGCTGTGCCCGGTTGGAGCTTAGTTGGAGGCCACGTCAGCCGAGCCACCACCGCACTTGCCGGTGACCACGTTGAAGTTGCCGCAGCGCAGAGGCGCTCGCCAGTCACTGATCAGGTCCTTGGAACCTGGCAGGAAGTCAGACCAGGCATCGCCAGCCACGGTAGACGGGGTTTCCCAGACCACGGAGAACTGGCCGTTGTCCTGGATCTCTCCAATCAGCACCGGCTTGGTGATGTGATGGTTCGGCATCATGGTGGCGTATCCGCCGGTAAGGTTCGGTACGCTCACACCGATGATGGCGTCTTTCACTTCATCCACGTCGGTGGTGCCGGCTTTCTTCACCGCTTCCACGTAAAGGTTGAAGCCAATGTAGTGAGCTTCCATCGGGTCGTTGGTGACGGCAGCATCGTCGCCCTTGTAGGCAACCCAGGCGTCGATGAAGTCGTAGTTGGCGTCGTTATCCACGCTCATGAAGTAGTTCCAGGCGGCCAGGTGGCCCACCAGCGGCGCGGTGTCGATGCCGGAGAGCTCCTGCTCACCCACGGAGAACGCCACCACGGGAATGTCGGTGGAGGAAATGCCCTGGTTGCCCAGTTCACGGTAGAAGGGCACGTTGGCGTCGCCGTTGATGGTGGAGACCACGGCGGTCTTCTTGCCGGCGCTGCCGAACTTCTTGATGTCAGACACGATGGTCTGCCAGTCAGAGTGCCCGAAAGGCGTGTAGTTGATCAGGATGTCGCCGGCGGCCACACCCTTGTCTTTCAGGTAGGTTTCCAGAATCTTGTTGGTGGTGCGGGGGTAAACGTAATCCGTGCCCGCCAGAACCCAGCGCTCAACACCCAGATCGTTCATCAGGTAATCCACTGCAGGAATCGCCTGCTGGTTGGGCGCCGCACCGGTGTAGAACACGTTTTCAGACGATTCCTCGCCCTCGTACTGAACCGGGTAGAACAGCAGGCCGTTCAGTTCCTCTACCACCGGCAGAACGGATTTACGGGACACCGAGGTCCAGTTACCGAAGATCACGTCGACCTTTTCTTTCTCCAGCAGCTCACGGGCTTTCTCCGCGAACAGCGGCCAGTTGGAAGCCGGATCAACCACCACCGGCTCCAGCTGGCGGCCGAGTACGCCACCGGCTTCGTTCTGCTTCTCAATCAGCATCAGCATGGTGTCTTTCAGTGCGGTCTCACTGATGGCCATGGTGCCCGACAGGGAGTGGAGAATACCGACTTTGATGGGGTCTTCGGTGGCAAACGCTGTATTGACAGAACCAAGGGAGACAGACAGCGCCAATGCAGAGAGGCCCAGTTTCACGTGTTTGTTGATGCTCATGTTGTGCGTCCTTTTCATGGGTTTCGAGTCGTCAAACGCAAACAACCAATTGCACTCGCCGTTCCAAAACCCAAAAAAGGCATTAAAAAACAACAAATTAAACACATAAAGCTGAGATCAAGACACGCCTGCCATGACTTGGTGCGGCGTTTCGGGCCTCAATCCGGTGCCCCGGCTTCCGGGTCGCCCTTAATTGGTGCAACGTAACCACCTGGAAATAATGAACCCGGATTCACCAACATGCTCACAATGCTGTAGGAAATCTCTCACAAACCATCTGGCTGATATCCGATTTCACCAGATTCCGGCCCCGGTAGAATGGTCAGTGTCAGGGATGACAAGCCAGCACGGATGTTGGCTCACGGATGAAAGCTCCACGGATTCGGAGTTGCCCGATGGATCAGGGCAGCAGGGATGACAGCAAGGACGATGTGCTCAGGATGATGCGCAGCCTGAAGGATCAGGCAGGGGTCAGCCACGGAATTCTGGGACTACACGGACGGTAGTCCCGTTCCGTGCACTGGTAGCCACCACTCCCACCACCAACACTTTCTGCACCATTTCGAATCGCCAGCAACTTCAATGGGTTGTCTCGCCTGACTGTTCATAACAACGTTATTACAATCAGGAGTTCACCGATGAAACCAGCCTCATTTCTGGCCACCCTTGTTCTGTTTTTCAGCCTGCTGACCGGCACAATCGCCGTTGCCGCCGAACAACCGGCCGTCAACATCAATACCGCCGATGTAGCCACCCTGGCCTCGCTCAGTGGTGTGGGTGAAAGCAAAGCCCAGGCAATCATTGACTACCGCGAAGCCAACGGCCCTTTCGCCAGCGTTGAAGCCCTGGCCAATGTAAAAGGCATTGGCGCCCGCACCGTCGAGAAAAACGCCGACCGCATCGCTGTGAAGTAAGCCTTCGGGGCGGCGCTGCCGCCCCACCCTCTTCCCGCCTATGGCATGACGCCGTTGCCACTGCTAACCTTGCCTGCTTGATTCTCCAACCCGGCAGTTTGTGATGATTCACGGAGCACTTCTTATCGCCCTGGCGTCTTTGCTATGGGCCACAACGGGGATTGTTGCCAAGTTTCTGTTCAATGGGACGGAGCTGGAGGCCATCACCCTCGCGTTTCTGCGCCTGGTGGTGGCTCTGCCTTTCTTCTGGCTGTTCATGCGTCGGGAACAGCGTCAGCTAGCAAAACGTCACCCTGGCCAGAAGGTGCCCGGCAGCGCCTTGCGTTCGCTCAGTGGCAAGGCACTGCTCACTCTTTCGGCCCTGGGTCTGTTCCAGGCGTTTTACCAGGGCAGCTATCTGCTCGCGGTGGACCTTACCGGCGCTGGCATTGCCACGCTGATTTCTCTGTGTCTGCCACCGGTTCTGGTGGCCATTCTGGCGGCTCCGTTGCTGGGAGAGAAACCGGGGCTGCTGACGATTCTGGCCGCCATTGCCGCTATTGTGGGCACCGGCATGCTGGTCGTCAGCGACATGGATACCGCCGGCACCCTGAGACTGGCGGGTATTCTGATGGCCTTGCTGGCTGCGGCGGTGTATACCGGTTTCACCCTGACCAGCCGTTACAACTCGGCCGGCACTCCGGCCTTCACCACCGCCTTCATCTGCTTTGGTACCGCAGCACTGCTGCTGTTGCCAGTGGTAGCCGTGAGCGGCGGCTTTGCGGGGCTGGCGACCATGGAGATCCGGCACTGGCTGATGGTGCTTTACATTGGCGTGGTCCCAACCTGCATTGGCTACCTGCTGTTTTTTACCGGGATGAAAACCACTCCCGCCACGGTGTCGAGTATTGTGGTGGTGCTGGAGCCGCTGTTTATTGCCTTACTGGCCTGGCTGATTCTGGGGGAAGAACTGGGGCCGATCGGGATCGCAGGCGCGTTTATCCTGACCGTCGCGGTGATTGTGGCTTCACGTTATGGCAAGGCGCCCGGTGCCAGCCAGGAGAGCTGAGCACCGGAACACCCCGTAATCAGCCGTCCTTGCGCTGCTTCTCAAGCATGTCTGGTTGCAGGATTTCAATCCAGTAGCCGTCCGGGTCTTTGATAAAGGCCAGGCCTTTCATCTTGCCGTCGTCCGGCTTTTTCACAAACTCCACGCCCAGTTTTTCGAAGCGCTCACAGGCGGCGTAGACATCGGGTACCGCGATGCCGATATGGCCAAACCCCTGGGGCTGGTCGTTGCCATTGTGGTAGGCGAAGTCCGGGTCGTTTTCGGTGCCCCAGTTGTGGGTCAGTTCCAGCATGGCTTCGCGGCCAAATGTATAGGTGGTGCGGTGGCCGTCGTCACCGGGCACACACTGGGCCTGTTTGTCGTCCAGATAGCCAAGAAAATAGAGCGTGAATTCCATTTCCGGGAAATCCAGCTTGCGCACCAGGCGCATGCCCAGAACCCGGGTGTAAAAGTCCATGGACCGTTCCGGCGCCTTGATTCGCATCATGGTCTGGTTAAAGACATAGCCTTCGGTTTCGGGAACCGGGTCGTTGTGCAGGCCCGGGGCCTGTTCAAAATGCTTGGGCATGGAGGTTTCCCTTGTCTATTCGAGGATTCAGTTTCTCTATATGTGCCCGCCTGTACGCGTTTTCAAGGCAATGACGGCAGCCTCACGGGCTGTGCTACACTCCGGATCAGCAAAAACTTGTCTAACAACAAGACACTGAGCAGGTCGAGCTGATTATGGATTTTCAGGTACCCAATACCCTGGCCGAACAAATTGCCAATTTCCTCGCCGAGCGCATCATGACCGGTGAGATCCGCCCCGGTGAGCGCATTCAGGAGGCCACGCTGGCGTCGGAACTGCAAGTCAGCCGGGCCTCGGTCAAAGAAGCGCTCTACACTCTGGAGCGCTGGCACCTGGTGGAGATCACTCCACGCAAAGGTGCATCGGCTACCCAACTGAACGCGGACTCTGCCACCGAGCTGTACGACGTTTACCTGCACCTTCTGATTATGCTGGCCACCCGCCTGTGCGAACGCTGGCAAGAGGCCGACAGAGCTGCCATGCTCGACACCGTGGCCAAAGTCACCAGCCTGATCCGCCAGCCAGGCACCGACATCACCCGAATGGTGGAGGCCAGCTTTGACGTCATGGAAGCCTGTTGCGAGGTGGTGGGTAACCCCTACCTGACCGAAGCCCTATCCAACTTCAAGCCTGCCGTCAGCCGGGCCTATTATCTGGGGGCCGACCACTACCGTCAGGGCCTGTCCACCATCAACACGTTTTTCTCAGAGCTGCCCAAGGCGGTGCTGGCACGGGACACTGCGCAAACCTGCAGCCTGATTCAACGGTTTGCCGAACACCAGAAACGGCTGATTCGCCGGGCCCTTGGGTAAGCCACCATTGGCGACTGTTCAGGTTGTGACCAGCCTCACAGATCCTGAACAGGCCCCGACTTAAAGTAACAACGTGTAACGTTTATAACGCCGCTCTGTTTGTGTTGTCCCTGCGGCCCGTCAGTGCACCTCCGGTGCCCTGGCCTCATCAATAACAACAATTCGTCGAATGAACCGGGGCCAACATGTCTCTTTTACCTCCTCAGGGCAGAACACTGCGTGCCTGCTTGGGCCTGATTGCAGGCACTTCACTGGCGTTTCCTGCCATGGCCGAGTTCCAGGCGCTGGACGATGCAACCTTGTCAGGCGTCACCGGGCAGGCTGGTGTGACCATCGAACTGGAAACCAGGCTGACCATCGACCACCTGATCTGGACCGATGAAGGGTCTCTGGGCGTGAATGGCCTCAGGCTGTCCGGACAGAACGATACCGTGCTGGACAACATGAACCTTACCATCGACATTGCAGGCACTGGCGAGGTTCTGGAACACGGGTTCTCAGAGATTGCACGTCGGGCCAATGCCGGCCTGCTGGACACCAGCAATCCCGACGTTGCCGACGCCCTGGCAAGGTATTCGGTGGGCGGCAGCTTCGGCAGGCAGTTCGACAATGGCGATCTGGTGATTCATCTGGGGGCCAGTGACTATGGCGACCCAGCCAGCCTGACCGATTACCTGCAGGCCGTGGACTTTGAGCTGGCCATCGACAGCATTACCACTCAGGGCAGTGAGGGCAGCGCAAGCCTGTTCTCCAACATTTTGCTGCAAGGCTATCTGGGGCCTACCGACCTGGTGATCCGCAACGAAGGAAATGCCACCCGCACCCTGGCCAACGGCAACACGGTAAGCAGTTCCGAACTCCAGCTGGACACCCACTTTGAGATCAGCAACGGCAGCCTGAACTGGGACGCCGCCGACGTTATCCTGCTGTTCAACTTTGCGGCCGTGGGCATTGAAGGGCTTCAGATTCATAACCGCCGGGGTGCCGATACACTGGGCCATTTCGGCATGGCCCACGCCAGGGCCAGCCTGTCCCGTGGCACCAGTTCGGCTTCGGGTAAAGAAGGCCTGTCGGTGCATGAGGTGGAGTTCCGGGGGGACATCGATATGCCCGTGTTTCGCATGGGCGACACCAGCATCGGCTCGGTTCAGTTTACCGATTTTGCCATTACCAACACCACCCTGATGGTTTACGGGCACTAGACACCCACCGCCCGGTACACGTTACACTGCCCGCCTTCAACCGACGGGCAGATCATGACCAACAGCACTGACAGCGACTACCAGAAACGGACTTCCTGGCGCCGGCTTGCAGCCTTTGCTCTGCTGTTTCTTGCCATGACCGGGGCCGGCCTGTACGCGGTGTACGATCGCTTTGCTGGCCGCAGTTTTCAGTTTGACGACCGCCTGCTGTCCCCCACGTTACTGATCCCCGTGGCGGGCCTGCTACTGGTCTATTTCCTGGCCGACGGCCTCCGCCTGCATTACACGCTTCGGGCGCTGGGGCACCGATTGCCGCTGAACAAGATCTTCCGGCTGGTGTTCATCAATCTGTTTTTCTCCAACGTGACGCCCATGGCCACCGGCGGTGGCTTTGCCCAGATCTGGTACCTGACCCGGCACGGCGTTCCGGTGGCCCGGGCCACCGCCGCCACCACCATTCGAACGGTTCTGGCGGTGGTGTTTATTTTCACCCTGACCCCGGTTTTCCTGCTCACGCTAAAAGCGCTCGATGGTGGTCTCTGGTCTTCAGGGATTGGCACGGCCCTGGCCGTTTTTGTCTCGCTTTATCTCGGTTTTTTTGCGGTGTTACTGTTTCGGACCCGCTGGCTGATTATGCCTCTGGGCGGCCTGCTTGGGACTCTTCACCGCTTTCACCTGATCAACGCCAGCCGACACGCCCGATGGCAGTTCCGGCTGCGCCGGGAAATGCTCCGGTTTGCCCGGTGTTTCAGTGAATACCTTCGGGGGAGGCCAAAATACGTACTGCTGTCGGTGTTATTCACCGCCGTGTTCCTGCTCAGCTTGTTCAGCTTTCCGGCCCTGCTGATCCGCGGCCTGGGCTATGACGTGGATTACCTCACGACCCTGGGGCTGCTGGTGGTCACCACGTTCATCATGTATTTCTCCCCCACCCCCGGAGCGTCGGGTATCTCTGAAGGTGTTTTCGGCAGTTTCTTCCGGGATATTCTGTCTGGCAATCATCTGGTTCTGGTGACCATTGCCTGGCGGTTTCTGACCATTTATCTGGGCATGATCATCGGTTTGCTGGTGATGCAGAGGGAGTTGATCAAAAGCCACCGGAGTTCTGAATGATCCATCGTAACCCGCTCAAGGTGCTGTTTTACCTGTGTCTGGCCGTTGTCGTGGCACTGGTGGGGTACAAGGTGTACCTGAATTTTTTCAAGCAGGACTTCGAGGCCCTGCACAGCGATCAGGTGGAGCGCATTCATCAGCGCACACCGCCCGGCAACGGCATTCGCTTTGCGGTGGTGGGCAACATCAACAACTCAGTAGGTATCTTTGAGCGCCGGTTCATACCAGCGCTGAATCAGGCGGGGATCGATTTTCTGGTGTCTGCAGGCAACGCCGTCAGTGGTGGTGGCGAGGACAAATACCGGGCGCTTTATGGCACCCTGAGTCATCTGGAGACCCCCTACCTGCTGACTTTCGGGCCTCACGAATACGAAGATTTCGGAAGTTTCCGGTTCTACGACCATTTCGGCCCTCACTTTTATAGCGTCCGCACCGGCAACACACGCCTGATCTTTCTCGACAGTACCGGCAAAACGCCGTGGCGCTGGCAAATGCGCTGGCTCCGGGATTTGCTGGCCCACGATACCAGCAATGCGCATATCCTGTTCATCGGCCACCCTCTTCTGAAGCCGGAAACACCAACCCTGTTCGACGACGAAGACGACTACCTGCAACCCGCAGCCTTTCGGGAGGAGCTGATGCAGGTGATCCGGGAGCAGGATATTGACCTGGTGTTCTCGGCCAACCTGGCCCGGTACGACGAACAAGTGGTGGATGGCACCCCCTACATCACTACAGGCGGCGCCGGGGGCCTGGTGCTGAATACCGACGAGAGTTTTTACCACTACGTGGATGTGCGGGTCTCGGCGGATGGCGAAGTCGCGCATCAGATGGAGCGGCTGGAAGTGGGCCAGCATCCGGTCTGGAAGCAGCTGGAGAGCTTCTGGTTTTTCGTGTATTCCCTGTTCTACACCGGCTACCTGAATTTTATTCTGATTGTCTCGGTGTTTGCGGCT
This sequence comes from Marinobacter daepoensis DSM 16072, assembly GCF_000421165.1. GTDB lineage: Bacteria > Pseudomonadota > Gammaproteobacteria > Pseudomonadales > Oleiphilaceae > Marinobacter > Marinobacter daepoensis. Next base: position 315,942 of record NZ_ATWI01000008.1, on the reverse strand, counting down.
CTCACCATCAAGCTCTACCAGATTATTTTCATCGGCAAGGACTACTACCCCGACTACGATCTGGACCCGACACCCTGGCTGGAGAAGCCCTTGCGGGTGGCCATGTTCACCAACAATTATCTGCCCTTTATCGGAGGGGTACCCATTTCCATTGAACGCCTTCGGCGGGGGCTGAGGCAACTGGGTGACCCGGCACTGATTGTGGCTCCGCGATACCGGGATCAGCCGGATCAGGAGGAAGACGTTGTGCGGGTTCCGTCGCTGCTGGCGATGGGAGAGAAACGGGAGTTCCGCCTGGCCAATATTTTCCTGGCCCGTATCCGTAAAACGGTACGGGCCTTCCGGCCCGACGTTGTGCACCTTCACCATCCGTTCTGGCTCGGCAGCCTGGGGCTGTTTATTGCGCGGCAGCTCCGCATTCCCGCCATCTACACCTACCACACCCGGCTGGAGCACTATGCCCACTTCGTGCCCCTGCCCGGCATGTTGTTCAGGAACCTGATATCCCATGCGCTGATCAAGCGGTTCGCCAATCGCTGCGATGGCGTGATCGTGCCCACGTACTCCACCGAGGAGTACCTGAGGATGATCGGGGTGACCACGCCCACGTTTGTGCAGCCCACCGGGATCGAGTACGAGCAATTTCAGGCCGTGGACGCCTCAGACATCGAAGCGCTTAGAAACACACTGGGGCTGACCAACGAAAAAGTATTCATCAGCGTGGCCCGGCTCTCCAACGAAAAGAACATCGACTTCATGATTGAGGCGATTGACCGCCTGCGCCAGGAAAGCGAAGTGCCCTTCCGGTTTCTGATGATCGGCGATGGCCACCAGCGAGACCGCCTGCAACAGAAAATTGACGATCTGGCGCTCGGCTCACACTTCACCCTGGTGGGTGCGGTGCAACCGGAAGAAATGGCGCTCTGGTACACCCTGGGCGATGCGTTTCTGTTTGCCTCAAAATCCGAGACTCAGGGCATGGTGATTCTTGAAGCCATGTCTGCCGGGCTGCCCGTGGTGGCGGTGCGGTCCAGCGGCATTGAAGACGTGGTGCGGGACGGTCTGAACGGTTTCAAAACACCTGAGAACCAGTCGCGCTGGCTTCAGCGGGCCAGACAGCTTCTGGAAGACGATGACCAGTGTGAAGCGTTGTCCCGGAAGGCGCGGGCCTTTGCCGCAGATTACTCCATCGAGCAGTTTGCCCGGGACGTACACAGCATTTACGCAACCACCCTGGCTGCCCGGGCAAAACGCCGGAAAGCGTCCTCATGACGCGCCGGAGTGATCGGTTTACACTGACATAACGGAAGCGGTAACAACAACCTTACTTTTGTGTTCTGGAGACGCCTGTGAGCGGTATACCGGTTGGCATCAGTACTTGCCTGTTGGGCAAGCAAGTTCGTCACGACGGCGGCCACAAGCATTCCCGCTACTGCACTCAGGTGCTGGCGAAGCATTTCGAGTTCCGGTCGATCTGCCCGGAGCTTGAAGCCGGTCTCGGCGTTCCACGCCCGGCCATTCAGCTGCGTGAGTTTGCCGATGGGCTGCACCTGATTGAATCCAAAGGCCAGGATGATCACACCGGGGCCATGCAGACGTTTATCACCACGGTGCTGCCGTCGCTGGCCAGTCTGCGCGGCTACATTCTGATGGCGAAGTCACCCAGTTGCGGCATGGAGCGCATCAAGGTGCACAATGCCGAAGGCAATTTCATGCACCGGGATGGCCGGGGCCTGTTTGCCGACGCCCTGATGAAAGCCTATCCGCTGATGCCGGTGGAAGAAGAAGGCCGCCTGCACGATGACATGCTGCGGGAAAACTTCATTGAACGGGTGTTCGCCTACGACGACTGGATGCAGAATGTGGCGGGCGAGAACCTTGCCAAGCAGGCTCTGATCGATTTTCACACCCGTCATAAGTTCACGTTGCTGGCCCACTCAGAAAAGATTTACCGGCAACTGGGCCCGCTGTTAGGCGACCTCAAATCTGAGCCGCTGGAGCAGATTGCCGACCGTTACATCCATCAGTTCATGGAAGCCATGACCCAGCGGGTCAGCCGGGGTTCCCACGTGAATGCCATGCAACACTTGCTGGGCTTTCTGAAAGAGGGCATGTCAGCCGAGGAGAAAACCGTTCTGCTGGAGCAGATTGAGGCCTATCGCCGTGGGGAGATACCCTTGGTGGTGCCGATGACACTGCTGCGTCTGGCCCAGCGCAAAGAGCCGGTGGATTACCTGCACTCCCAGAAATACCTGACCCCCTACCCGGATGAGCTGGGCCTGAGAAACAACGTCTAGCCCGGGCACAAAAAAAGGGCAGAGAAAAACTCTGCCCTTTTTTTCTGGCCCCGGACCCGGTCAGAAGCCGTACAGCAACGACAACGAGGTTTCCGTGTCGGTCTCTTCCGTGCCTGCCGGCGCGTCTGAGACATGTTTCACCCGGAACGCGGCTTTCATGGACAAAGAGCCCACAATGCTGGTCTGGAGTGAGGTTTCAGACTGGCTGACCGTATTGTTGTCTTCCAACCCGATTTCGGTGCTCAGTTTCTGGCGAAACAGCGCCGTTTCCGACAAGGCGTAGTCAAAGTGCGCCGCCAGTCTGGCGATAGCTTCGTCCTCTGCGTCGTCACCGTCGTCGTTCAACTCTTCCAGTTTGTTGTACCGATAACCGCCGCCAATCGACAAGTCCAGAAAGGAACGGTCGCCGGATTGCCACACCCGGTTGCCATAACCGGTCGAGACCGACGACTCGAAGTCATAGCCGGAGAACCGGTCGTCTTCCCAGGCTCCACGGACATACCAGTACTGGTTGTCGTCAAACTTATAGTCGGCTTCCAGCGCTGCCTGGTACTCTTCGGCCGTCGTTTCGCTGTCGGCCTTGGTGTAACGGGAGCTGAATTCACCGGTGTTCCGCCAGGTGACTGTTTCGTGCTTGAGGCCAAGCCGACCGTTCACCTTGGTTTCCTCGGTGTTGCCAGAGGTCACCAGAATCCCCAGTTCAGCCTCGCCTTCCAGGTTGCCGCTTTCCTGTGCCCAGGCCATAGGCGCAAAAGCCAGGCAAGCGATCACCAACGGTTTTCGGATATACATACTGTCTCCTTGATAGGGGCGGGATGTCAGCGTGAAGCGGATCCTCTCGCCTTTTCCCCCTCCAGACTTCTGCGCGCCTGAGCTTCTCGTTCCGCCTTCTTTCGGGCTTTTCGCTCAGCAATAACCCGGGCGGCTTCGCCGCCAACGTGTTCTTCGCCCCGCTCCCGGGCCAGTTGCATCTGGCGTTCACGCTCCTTGAAGCGGGCTTTCTGTTCTTCGGTGAGGCTGTCGATACACTGGTGACAACTCACCCCTTGCTCGTATTCCGGGCGCTGCTTGTCCGCCTCGGTGATCGGCCGTCGACAAGCGTGACACTGATCGTAATCACCGCGCTCCAGGTCGTGGTTAACGGTAACCCGGTCATCAAAAACAAAGCATTCGCCCTGCCATAAGCTCTGCTCCCGGGGCACGTCTTCCAGGTATTTCAGGATGCCGCCCTTGAGGTGATACACCTCTTCAAAACCCTGCTCTTTCAGGTACGCCGTGGATTTTTCACAACGGATTCCACCGGTACAGAACATGGCGACCTTTTTGTGTTTCTGCGGGTCAAGGTTCTGTTTCACATACTCTGGAAATTCCCGGAAGGTGTCTGTGGCCGGGTTGACGGCATTTTTGAAGGTACCGATCTCCACCTCGTACTGATTGCGGGTATCCACAAGAAGAACGTCCGGGTCTGAGATCAGGTCGTTCCAGGCCTGCGGTTCTACATACGTGCCCACCACCCGTTTCGGGTCAATGCCTTCAACACCCATGGTGACAATCTCTTTTTTGAGTTTCACCTTGGTGCGTTTGAATGGCTGCAGGTCGACAAACGACTCTTTGTAGTCGATGCCGTTAAATCGCTCGTCTTTCCCAATCCACGCTTTGACCGCGTCGATGCCAGCCCGGCTGCCGGCGATGGTGCCGTTGATGCCTTCACGCGCCAGCAGCAGGGTACCGTGCACGCCTTTGGCGAGCATCAGGTTGAGAAGGGGCTGGCGCAGTTCTTTGTAATCATTGAGGACTGCGAACTTGTACAGTGCGCAGACGACGATTTCGTTGCTCATGGGGTTCTCCTGCGGGCCGGATCGTAAATCCGGAGCATGATTTGATGTTTGTCACGACCGGTTGGCGTGAGGTGGCAAAGTTTAACGAACTTGGCTTTGGGTGCAAGTTGGGGATAGGCGCAATCTTTTTGAAAGACCATCCCCAGCCGTCAACGCTTGGTGCTTATAGCCTTTGATCAGTTATTTGCCTTTGCGAGCTCCCGTTCAACAACCGCCGACAACTGCCCCCAGCCGGGGCGGGTCAGCGGAATATTGTCGACCATCACCGTCGGCGTGCTGGCCACGCGAAGCTGCATCGCTACCTGAAGGCTCTGCTCAACGGCTTCCCTGTGCAGTTCGGTGTCCATGCAGCGGCGGAACCGGCGCTCTTCCAGGCCAAGGTTGCTGGCATAGCGGGTAAAGGTAGCAGCCGGATCATTCGAGCCACTCCATTCGCCCTGAGCGGCGTACAGTTTGTCGTGCATGGCCCAGTACTGATTCTGATCACCCGCGCAGCGAGCGGCCTGGGCCGCTGGCATAGCGTTGGGGTGCTGGCGCAACGGCAGGTCGAAGTACACGAAGCGTACCTTGCCCTCGCTCACGTACTCGTCTTTCAGGCGTTTACTGGCATCGGCAAAGGTTGCGCAGGCCGGACACTGGAAATCTGCGAATTCACGAACCACCACCGGTGCGTCGGCTGGCCCCACCGACACTCCGAACTGGTCCAGCATGGCCGGGAACTCGTCAGCATTTGGCGCGGCCACCGGGAGGTCATCCGAGCCGGGAGCCGGTGGTTTGGTGGCAACATACAGGCCAGCAACCACCACCACGGCGATGACAACGGCCAGCAGGATAATCAGGGGTTTGCGGCCCTGAGGGCTGCGCGGAGAGGGGGCTCCGGTCTGTTTGCGTCGTTTTGCTTCACCCATGATGGGCTCCTTTTAGTTGTACGTTCACCCGTTCGAGCGATTTCACACGGTGGTTCAGGCAGGCTAAGATCCCCTATATCCTGAAAAAGTTCCAATAAAAATCAAGGACTCAACATGCCAATTCCCGCACAACTCAGTAAAACCCTTCGGCTTCCGTTGATTGCCGCCCCCATGTTTCTGATTTCGTCGCCCAGGCTGGCGCTGGCCTGCTGCAAGGCGGGCATTGTCGGCAGCTTCCCGGCCCTGAACCAACGCAGTAGCGACGGCTTTGAGCAATGGCTGGTGCAAATGAACGACGAACTCGCCAACTGGCAGCAACGCCACCCGGCCAAGGTTACCGCTCCCTACGCCGTAAACCTGGTGGTACACCGCACCAACCCGCGCTGGCAGCCGGACCTGGAACTGTGCGTAAAGCATCAGGTTCCGATTGTGATCACCTCCCTCGGTGCCGCCAGCCAGGTGGTAGACGCGGTGCACAGCTACGGAGGGCTGGTATTTCATGACGTCACCAACCAGAAACACGCCCGAAAAGCCGCAGAAGCCGGGGTTGATGGCATTATCGCGGTCAGCGCTGGCGCGGGTGGCCATGCCGGCACAACCAATCCGTTTGTGCTGGTGCATGAAATTCGTGAGGTGTTTGACGGTGCCATTCTGCTGGCCGGTGGGTTATCCCACGGTGAGGATGTGCTGGCCGCACAGGCACTCGGCGCCGACCTGGCGTATATGGGCACCCGGTTTATCAACACCGAGGAATCGGAGGCCGAAGACGCCTACCGGAACATGATCATTGAGGCGGTTTCCGCCGATATCATTCATACCCCGGCGGTGTCTGGCGTGCCTGCCAGCTTCATGCGCCAGAGCCTGGAGGCGGCCGGGTTTGATATGCAGGCACTGGGCAAGGCCGGCGATGTGAATTATGGCGAGAAGCTCAAGCCCATGGACGATGAGGCCAAGGCCTGGAAAACCGTGTGGTCTGCTGGCCAGGGCGTCAGCCAGATTCACGATGTGGTGAGTGTGGAAGCGCTGGTAAATCGGCTAATGGAGGAGTACCAGTCGGCCCGTTCACGGTTGCTCTGAGGGCACTGGTTCTGGAATCTGGCGGGCGAACGCCGCCAGTTCCGGAAAGAACGCCAGAAAATGCGCCTCCAGTTCTTCTTCGTGGTCGCGAATTTCGTCGATGATGCCGGTAAACCGGTTGGCATACCGGATTCGGCCCGCCACCCGGTCCAGGGCATAGCCGATGTTGTCCAGGTTCTGATAAGCCCCGAACCAGTCGTGCTCCACCATGTGCCGAGTGGCCGTTACCATGGCGTCGGGCATCAGGGGCTGATGGGTTCTGAGTTCCTGGTACACCGTCTGAATGAACGCCGCCCGGTTTCGGGTTGTGAAACGGTGCCAGTGCCGAAGCAGAAAGTGGTCGTACAGCACGTCCAGAGCGACGCCGGCAAACCGCCGACGCTGTTCTGAAAACAAACGCTTACTGGCCAGCACCCGGGGGTGCCGGTCGGTGAAGACATCCACCGCCAGATGGTGCCGAATCCCAACCACAACGGGTGACGGCAACCCGGACCAGTCCAGGCCCCGGGTAAAATCCCCAAGAATACTGCCCACACGAGCCTCGGCGGAATCCGGGGCGAGGAAGGTGTGGGCCAGATGGTTCATGGTTCAGTCGTCGTTTTCCCAGTCGATGCTCTCAGCCGTGTAAACGCCGGGGTTCAGCTCGTTGTATTCCACTTCCAGTATAACCGGCTGGTCGGACTCGTGAGCTTCGATGATCTCGTCCCGGCTGTGATCACCAAAATCAGTCTCGATGGTTGTCTGAACAGGCACGCCCAGCACGGTGAACACCGTTCCCTGGATCTCAGTCAGCATCCCCTCAAGCTCAAATTCCCGCTCGGTCACTGGCGTAGTGTCTTCCTCGTTGCGCTCCACCTTGATCGCCTCAAGTACCACCAAGTCTGCGCTGAGCTGCTTTTCAATGCCTTCCACTTCCAGTTGGTAGTTTCCGTTCAGATCGGCCAGTTTCAGGCGCTGGTCTGTCTCGTCGTCGGTGATGGTGGTCAGCGGCGTCACCTGCACCAGCACCCCTCCCACCCGGAAGGTCTGGTCACTGGGGTTGAGGGTGTTGACGTCGATGACGCCCTCCACCGAGGCGTTACCATCCCGGGCTTCGATTTCTTCCGCCAGCACCGAACCATTGGCCTGGAACTCGCCCTCCACCTGGATCAGCAGGCCTGCCTGCAGGTCAGTGGCCACCAGGCCGTCGTCAAACTCGGTGTTGTTATCAATGGTCACCTGCAGACCATTGATCCGGAACGTCCGGTTTGCCGCGTTGTAGCCTTCGCCCACCGGCCCGGCGAATTCAATGTCATCGCCGGAGCCGCGGCGGTAGCGACGAATGTCTCCCTCCGCCAGTTCCGCGGCCACCAACGTGCCATCGGGCTGCTCTTCACCTTCCACTTCCACCAGCAGGAGATCGGCCAGATCGTCTTCCTCCAGGCCTTCGCCAAAGGAGAGATCGCTGTATGTCACTTTCTGTCCGTTAATGGTGAATGCCCGGTTTTCGCGGTCCAGAGAGCCCTGGTCAATCCGGCCTTCGATTTCGACCTTGTCTTCTCCGGTCGGGATCTGGTCCGCCGGAATAACACCGATGAAGCTTGCCCGGTACGTTCCGTCTGGCTGGCGCCAGGCGCTGACCCGCACAAACTGTTCGTTGGCCAGGCTCTGGAGAGTCGCACCATTCAGTACCGTCTGTTTGTCGGCAACCACGGTCTGGCCGTAGATGGTGAAGGTCACGCTTTCGACCGCACTGGCGTCCAGCCCCGACACAGGACCACGGAAGGTATCGTCGTATTCCACCGACTCGGCGTCGCCCCGGCCATCGTCTCGCCATTCGCCGTCAATGCGCAGGATCATGCCTTCTTTCAGCTGGTCCTCACGCTCAATGCCGTCGTCGCTGACCACCTGCCCGTCGGTCTCGAATTTCACGCCGTTGACAAACACACTGCCAAACCCGGACACCGGCCCAACGCTGGAGCCCGTGCCGCGAATACCGCCATCCGCAATGCCGACACCACCGCCGCCACCGCCTCCGCAGGCGCTGAGAATACCCAAAGCCAACGGCGCCGCCGCAAGTTTGAGGGCTTTTTGAAGAGTTACCACTTTGGACATCATCGTCTCCCGCAGGCCGTCCCGGCCCGCCGCATATCATCAGGTATCGTTATGGCGCCGACGTAAGGTATCGACATCGGAAAAATCATCGTAGCTGCCGTAATCGTTACAGCCTTTGTCTCCTCTGGGAGCATAAGCGCTGCGTTTTAACAGAACATGACCACTGTCCAGCGATTCCACAATGCCTTTACGAAGCAGTTCGCCAAGCACAACGCCGGGAACCAGGTCCGGGTTGGTGACTTCCACCAGGTCTGCAAAAGAATCGGGATCATGAGGTGTGGACGGGAGCATCCGCGGATGGTGCTGTTCGTCCAGAAAATCGTTGCACCGGAGCCACTGGCTAACAACCTGTCGCGCCCCGGAGGAGAGTAGCATACTAACGAGTTCAGTGGGCTGCCAACGCCCAGGTTGTCCGGCCGTGACTGTGAGAACCATTATTGATCGTCTCCGCTTTTGTTCGCCAGTATCGGCTCTTCAAAATAGAAGATGCTGACACCGGTTCTGACCGATTCACCATCATCCTCCTGGCCGGATACGCTCCGGTCATGAGGCCCAAGCCAGCTGTCCAGTTCTTCCAACAGTGCCTGAGACTGCTCTGCGGCTCGCTCGCGCCACTCATCCAGCACCTCAGGTGGAATGCCGTTATAGGTCAGTGTTCGCTGAAACAGCGGCTGCTGCCCGTTTTCCCGGCTCGCCAGATTGTAATCGATAGTGTCCACAAGATCCGATACGTCTTCTCCGAAGATCTGGAGCATTTCTTCACTGTCTCCGGCCGGTACATAAGCTCGCTGCTTCAGTACCAGCAAACCGCTCTCGGCCTCAACAGCAACCACCCCCACCCGTTGCAGTTCATCCAGAATGGCGCGTGGTGTCATATCTCCACTGTATTTCCGGACCAGCTCACTGAAACTGTTTTGCCCTTCAAAGGCAAGTACGGCAGGTTGTCCATCAGGCGCCTGAAAGGTGTCATCGTGAACCCAGCCTGAGACCACCCGGGACGCCCTGTTGGCGTGGGAGGTGCGCTCACTTACCGGGCTGTCACCAGCGAGGATCTCCCGCTGCTTGCGCACTTCTTTACGGGTCAGGCCGGTCATGACGGCTGCGCGGGAATCGGTGGGTTTGCGGCGACCATCCGCAAAATCTTCAAAGGCAGCTTCCACGTAGGCCCGTTTGACCAACTCGGAAAACTCACTGAATGGGATACCGTTACGCAGCAACAATCTGGCCATCGGGCGCAGAATGCGGAACAGCGCTTGGTGCAGGCGATTGGGCTTGGTATCAGTCATGTTTGGGATTGTATTCCCAGTTAGCCCCGAAAAACCAGACATGGGCCGCCCTCAATTCCGGCGGCCCATGTCGGCTGGTGCTTAATTGTCGATAGATTCCGTCAGTTGGTACTCGCCGCCGGCCGTTTTGTTGTACTCCACTTCGGCTTCGTCACCCACCTTGATGCCTGTCACGCTGTAGCCGTTGAGCAGGATTTCCAGGTTCATAAAGGTCACCGACGTATCGGAGATAGCGTCCACCCGTGCTTCCAGTTCGAAGTTGTCATCGTCGTCGCCATCTTCGCGCTCAACGGTGAAAGCTTCCAGATAATCAGCACGCTGACGGCCTTCCACTTCTACAAAGTCACCAACCGCGAAGGCGTTGATGTCGTCGACACGGTCGCGACGGTCGTCATCACTGTCGTCATCGTCGATCAGGGTGCTGGCGGTAAGCTGAACCTTGACGCCACTGACCATCAGGATTTCATTGGTCAGGTCGATCTGCTCGATCACGCCGTCGAGTTCGGCATCGCCGTCACGACCTTCGATTTCCTCGGCCTCCAGAGTGTTGTTGCGGAAGTCGCCTTCGACTTTCACGAACACACCGTTCTCCAGGCTACCGGCACTGATGTCGTCGTATTCGGTATCCGCCATCAGCTTAACCAGTACACCATTGATGCGGAAGGTTCCGGCCGCGGCATCAAAATCGTAGATATCACCTGAGATTTCGACGTCGTCGTTGTCGTCAAAGAAGTCGTCTTCTTCATCGATCTCCAGGGCGATCAAGGTATCGCCGGCACCATTGAGTTCACCTTCAACCTCAACCCCCAGACCGTTCTTGAGCTGGTCCAGGCTGAAGTCGTCGTCGGCAACCGCGCTGGTGTAATCCACCTTGAAGCCATTGATGGTAAAGGTCTGAGCTACCGCATCCAGATTCTGTACCACGCCTTCCAGTTCGGCTTCGTTCATATCACCGAAATCCGATCCCACCAGCCGGGCGCCCACGTAACTGGCCCGGAACGTGCCATCGTCCAGTCGCCAGCCGCTGACACGGACATTGTAACCAGCGGGGTTGGCTGCCAGCTGCTCCGGCGTTGCGCCACGGAAAACGGTCTGGTTGGTCAGGGCGATGGTCTGGCCCAGCATCTGCAGCTGGCCGGTCGAGGCAACCGCATCCCAGCTTGCAGAGGCCAGGGGGCCACGGAGCGTATCGTCGTAGGAAATCGCGTCTGCACGCCCTTCCCCGCGATCATCCCAGTCACCCTTGATTTTCAGAACCATGCCTTTTTCAAGCTGGTCTTCACGGCTGATGCCGTCGTCGCTGTTCACACTGCCATCGGTTTTAAAGCGGGTGCCGTTGACATACACACTGCCGAAACCGGTGACAGCGCCAACGCTGGTGCCTTCATTGTTTGCACTGGTGTTGCTGGAGCCGGAAGACCCGGATCCACCGCCGCCGCAGGCGGTCAGACCGCCAACCAGTGTGCCGACCATTACCAACTGAATCGCTTTAGAAAGTCCGTTACGTTTCATCTTCCATCTCCAGGCTGCTTACACAATCCGACGCATTTTTCCTGCGCCATTTCATTTTTGGGATAATTTTCCCAATTCGTTAGATGGGAAAATAATCCCAAATTTTGCTTTTGTCCAGAAATTTCTGATGAAAGTTTTGTGAACCGGGCCGGGCAATGTGCCCCGCCCGGTCTATCAGTCGCCCATCAACTGGCGAATTCGCTGGTTAAGTCGTGCCACTTCGCGGCGCATATCGTGCACTTCGTCCAGCAATTCCAGCGACATGGCGAGCCCGGGCAGATTGAGTTTCAGGTCCCGTTGCAGGCGCAGCGCTTTGTGCAGACGGTCCAGGGCCACCACATCAAACTGCCACTGGGGGACTTCCGCCGCCTCACCCAGCGGCGTGATCACCCCGTAGCTCACCAGCTTGATCACGAACTCCGCATGGCACTCCCCCCGTTCGCAGATTTCTCTGAGGGTGAAAGTGGCACCATCGGCGTCTTCGAGGTCTACTGTCAGGATCTGGTCTTTTCTGGTCATGCTCCCCCCTCACACGTGCAACCTGCTGCGTGGATCAAACCCGTGTTCCAACTCGGCCAGTTGCTGGTAGAGCTTCTCTGCTTCCGCCGAATGCTGCTCCGGCATCGCCACCTGCAAAACCACAATCTGGTCGCCCGGATGTTTCCCTGGAAAGCCTTTCCCCTTGAGGCGGAGTTTCCGGCCACTGCTGGTTCCTTTCGGTACTTTGACGTTGACCTTGCCGCCCACGGTCGGCACCGTCACCGTTGCCCCCAATGCGGCTTCCCAGGGAGCCACGGGCACGGTCACCAGCACATCCCGCCCTTCAATCGAAAAGTGCGGATGAGGCGCCAGCTCGACCTCAATAAACAGATCACCGTTCTCGCCGCCACCCAGGCCGGGCGCACCCTGCCCTTTGAGGCGGATGTGTTGCCCTTCGCGCATGCCCGCCGGGATTTTCACTTTCAGGGTTTTCTGGCGAGGGACCAGACGGCCCTGAGGGTCCGGCTCATGAACGGTGAACGACAACTGTTTCTCACAACCGTTGAAGGCCTCTTCAAGAAACAGGGCCAGGCGGGCGTGGACATCCTCTCCCCGGCGCCTCATGTCCTGATGAAAGCCGCCCCCAAAACCTCGACGCGGCCCACCGCCAAACATCTGCTCGAAGAAGTCACTGAATTGCCGGGCATCGGCTTCTGTGTATCCTCCGCCCCCGAATCCGGATGCACTCTGCCACCCCGGTGGTGGCTGGAACGAGCCATCCGCCTGGGCACCATACTTGCGCAGCTGGTCGTATTCGGCCCGCTTCTCCGGGTCTTTCAGTACTTCGTAGGCCTCGCCAACGTCCTTGAACCGGTCGCTGGCATCGGCTTCTTTGCTGACGTCCGGGTGGTATTTCCGGGCAAGCTTGCGGTAAGCCTTCTTGATGTCCTCTGGTGGTGCAGCCTCACTCACCCCAAGGACGGCGTAATAGTCTTTGAACTCCATGATCTTCCTCGCAACTGAGCAAAAACTGATCTCTGCCTTCTTATATTTGACGCGGATGAGAAAATTACAAGGCGCACGATCTCTGGATTTGAGGCGGATCAAGGGCTGAGATGCGGTTCACACTCCCCGACAGATGACCCGATCTGACAACCACAAAGCCCTTTTCCTATTCTGGAAAGCCGGGATTCTGAACGATAGTAAAGGCGCAGTATCTGTAGACGAACCGTCTATCCCTTACCCAAGGAGTTCAAACAATGACAACTAATGAACGCCGTTCGTTCCTGCCTTCCTTTTCGCTGAAGGCGCTGAAACCTGCTGTAGCCCTGGGGGCCGCGCTTCTGTTCACCGGCTGCAGCGAGCTCGGTTACCTTCTCAGCAACGATACCGTGACCGACGCCGACAACAACCAGGTCGTTTTCGTGGGTGACTCCATTTTTGCCCTCTCGGGTGAAATCCAGAACCAACTGGAAGCCAGAGCCGGTGAAACCTTCCGGCGCTACACCGTCTCCGGTGCCGAGCTGTCTGGAGAACTGGTCGCCCCGTCCATTCCCAACCAGTTCCGGCAGGCCGTGGCCGACAACCCGGATATCGAGACCATTGTGGGCGATGCCGGCGGTAACGACATTCTGATTCCTGCGATTGCCTTTAACTCGAACAACTGCAAAACGCCGTGGTGGCGCTTTGGCCGCCTGAGCCAGCAATGTCGGGATTTCATTGATGACATCTATGTCGAAGGCGTGGATTTCCTGAACGAGATGGCGGGCGCCGGCGTTCAACAAGGCATTCTGACCGGCTACTACTACACCAAGAATGGCCTGTTCCTTCTGGACGACATGAAAGAAGCCATAGACTACGGCAATGCCACCCTGGCCCGGGTCTGCGAGAATTCCGTGCTGAACTGCACCTTTATAGACCCGCGCGGCGTGATCAACGACAGCGACATTATCTTCGATGGCATCCACCCTACCGACAGTGGATCGAAGAAGATCGCTGATCTGATCTGGCCCAGGCTGCAGCCACTGCTCTGACGCCGAAACACCCCTGCCTGCGGTTGCCCCAAACACCGCAGGCAGGGGTAATCTTCTGCAATGCCCATGGCCTCAAGCCACAGGATCGCCGCCATGAAACGACTCAAGCCAGCTATAGCTTTCAGTGCATTGGCCCTGCTGTTTGCCGGAAGTCTCTTTGACTGGCCTGCGCCCCAGAAACCCTCGGGCAAGCTTCCGTCTGCCACACCCGCGGCTCAGGCTCAGGAGCCAGCCACCCGGCCAGATACCAACGGTGATCACCGCGTTGTTGAACTGGCGGTTCACTATCTGGAACACTATGGCGACACCATCACCGGGCCGGCCACCCAGGCACGCCTGTATAATGAACGCATAGATCTGCTGGCACGATTCCCCGAATCCGGCACACAACTATTCCAGGCCGCCATCACCACCGCCTTTCCGGAACTGGCCGACACGATTTTCGCGTTGATGGCCAGTCTGGAACGCTACAATCGGTGGCTGGACAACCATGAACTACGCTTGCAGGGTCTGCCAGAAATGGAGCGGTATGCGGAGATCTGGCAACAGCGGGAGGCCATCTTTGGTGCACTGGCAAGCCAGATCTGGGCCGAGGAACAGAACCCGGTCGAAGCGAAATCGGCGCAACTACAGCAAACCCTGGCACGTCTGGACCAGGCTACAGAATTGCCACTGGCCGAACTGGCGCATCAGCTGAAAACGACCGCCGACGAACTCTACGGTATGGATCTGTCGAGACAACTGGCAGGCTCGGGCGCCACCGGCCACGCCCTGTTCACCATGGACAGCGTTCAGCAACAACTGGCCAGCCTGCCACCCGAACGGCGACAGCAGTCCATCAACGATCTGCGCCGACAGCTTGGGTATTCCGAGGACGCGGTTCAGGCGCTGGCCCGGGACGACCAACGCCGTGAGGAAAAATGGCAAGCGGGCAAGGCGTACATGGAGGAGCGGCGCACACTGACGGGCACGCTGAGTGGCGAGCCACTGAAAGCCGCACTCGTTGAACTCCGGCAGCGCCATTTCGGGTTCTCGGCCCCAACCATCGAACGGGAAGAGCGTGAAGGTTTTTTCCGTTTCCAGCGGGAGCGGCGTTACGGGTTGAACTGACAGGCCAGGTTCCATCCTCACAAACGCTTATAGCGGTTGCCTTTGCTATAAATGAGAATGGTGCGCTTTCTCTTCCCCATCTGCATCATGGAGGTCAGATTGAGCGCCGTTCACCAGCCTGAAAAAACCGGGCTTTCCACCCTGCTGATTGTCTTTGCCCTGGCCATGGGTGGTTTCGGTATTGGGACCGGAGAGTTTGCAATCATGGGGCTGATGCCCAACGTTGCTCAGGACCTTGGTGTATCCGAGCCGCAGGTGGGGCACCTGATTTCAACCTACGCGCTGGGTGTGGTGGTTGGCGCGCCCATTCTGGCCATCCTTGGGGCTCAGCTGTTCCGGCGCCAGCTGCTGATTGTTCTGATGGCCTTCTATGCATTGGGCAACCTTGCCAGTGCATTCGCCAGTAGCTACGAATCCCTGCTGCTTTTCCGGTTTATTGCAGGCCTTCCCCACGGTGCGTATTTCGGGGTTGCCGCTCTGGTGGCAGCGTCTCTGGTGCCTGCCCAGCAGCGCGCAAAAGCCGTCAGCCAGGTCATGATGGGGCTGACCCTGGCGCTGCTCATCGGTAACCCTTTGGCGACGGTTATGGGTCAATCCATGGATTGGCGCTACGCCTTCGGGTTTGTCGGTGCGGTCTCTCTGCTGACGGTGGTTCTGGTTGCGCTGTTTCTCCCGAAAGACCCGCACGAGCAACGACACAGCCCCCGAGACGAACTCAAGGCGTTCAACAAACCTCAGATCTGGCTGGCACTCGCCATCGGCTCTGTCGGGTTCGCTGGCATGTTCGCCGTGTTCAGCTATCTGGCGCCGACTCTGCTTGAAGTCACTCAGGTAGACGAAGTCTGGATACCGGTGGCACTCGTGGTGTTCGGGCTCGGCGGGTTCGTTGGCAACCTGCTGGGTGGCTGGCTGTTCGACCGCCTGCAATTCCGCGCGGTGGGCGTCATCCTTATCTTCAGTGCAGCAATTCTGAGCGCCTTCCCGTCTGCCACCGGCTCATTACCGGCCGTGCTCATTGCCTGTTTCCTGACCGCGCTGATGGTCGCCCTTGGGCCTGCCTTGCAGACCCACCTGATGGATGTTGCCTCTGGCGCGCAAACCCTGGCTGCGGCCTCTCACCATGCTGCCTTCAATCTGGCCAACGCCCTCGGCCCGTGGCTCGGCGGCCTGGCGATTACCGCCGGGTTTGGCTGGCAGTCCACCGGCTATGTGGGCGCCGCAACGGCTCTGGCCGGGTTGCTGATTTTTCTGGTGGCCTGGCGCCGCCCCGATCATGTGCCGGAGATGGCGACCTGATCCATCAGCGGGAACCGGGCTGTGCCAGCTGGGTACGCAAGGCCGCATCCATCGTTTCCAGGGCTTTCTCCGGGTCGGTCCACCAGTCGGTCGCCCAGACCCGGTAGAGGGTCCAGCCAAGCCCACCCATCACGCTTTGGCGAATGTTGTCCCGCTCCCGGGCAAAGGGCGCACTTCGGTACATTTCACCGTCGCACTCAATACCCGCCAGGTAGGTGCCCGGCACCTCCGGGTGAACAATACCAAGGTCGACCTGATACGCAGAAGCCCCAACCTGCGAATGAACTTCCCAGCCTTTGCGCTGGAGACCCTCCGCGACGGCGGCCTCAAATGGCGAGACAATATCGGCCACAGCCCCGGTGCCGCTGCGCCCAAAGGCCTGCACACCGCGTTCCGCAAACTCCATAAAGTGTTTCAGATCGGCTACAGCCCGGGCCTGGGTCCGGGACAAATCTATCACTTCCGGCGGCATGCTGGTGAAAACCATCATCCGGCTGCGAGCCCGGGTAAGCGCCACGTTCAAACGACGTTCGCCCCCGGTGCGGTTGAGAGGCCCAAAATCCATGGTGGTCCGGCCCGAACTGTCCGGGCCATAAGTGATGCTGAACAGAATCACGTCACGCTCGTCACCCTGAACCGTTTCCAGGTTTTTCACAAACACCGGTTCCAGCTGGCTTTCCTCGGAGAACGCCCACTCAATTGACGGATCTTTGGCCCGGGCCTCATCCAGCAGGTCTTCAATCAGTGCCTGCTGCTCGGTGTTGAAGGTCACCACACCGATGGACTGTTCCCGAACGTCCGGTTGATCGGAAGTAAGACGACGCACAATTTCTTTGACAATGGCTTTGGCTTCGTCCGGGTTTGTCCGCCCCGCTCCCCGACCATAGACACCGTTCACTCGCACCAGCGACACGCCATTATCCGGGTGTACCGGCGCGGGGAAGGTCACCAGCGAACTGTCGTAATATTGCCGGTTGGAGAAGGCGATCAGGCTTTCCCGTCGGGACCGGTAGTGCAGGTTCAGCACACTCTGGGGAATACTGGCGCCGATCAGCTCATCAAGGATACTCTCCAGGTCGCTCTCGCCATCGATATCGCCGTCCAGGTCGTCATCGGAACGGGAGAAGAAGTTGGTGGGCGGCATCTGTTTCGGGTCTCCGGCCACGATGACCTGCCGGCCGCGTGCCAGCGAGCCTATCGCATCCCCCACGGTGATCTGAGAGGCTTCATCGAAAATCACCACATCAAACAACGCCTGATCGGCCGCCAGGTACTGGGCAATCGAAAGCGGGGACATCATCAGGCACGGCGCCAGTGTGGTGACCACATCAGGGATGATCTGCATCATTTCCCGCACCGACTTGTGGCGGGCTTTTTTCTGCAACTCGTGGCGCAGAATGCCCCAGTGCGAGCTGCGGGTTACGTCACCCTGTTCGGGAATATGCCGTGACAATTCCGCCGCAATGTAGTCGGCGGTCAGCTTGCAGAACCGGGAATCCAGTTCCCGGAATCGCTGGATGGTTGCTTCATGTTCCGGTGCGGAGAAACCTCTCAGCACCGGGTTTTCGCCAATGACGGCTGCCGACCACCAGGAACAGTAGGCGGCCTCAAAAGCCCGGGGAATGTCGTCCGGCGCAACACGGCCCTCTTCAATGGCCACGACCAGGGGGCCAAGGTTCAGTTCACGGGCTTCTGTGCGGCGGCGAACCCAGGCACACCAGTCTCTCAGGGACGACTGATGCCCGGTTACCTGCTGGCACAGGTGAACTATCGCGTCACAGGCCGGTGCATCGCCGGGGAGAACATTGGCGAGCACCGAACCCGACAATGTTTCAAAACGCTCGCGTTGCTGATCAAAGGCAGCCGTAGCTTCCAGAAACCCGACAATCACCTTGCCGACAACCGCATCCGGCGCCAACAGATCGTTTCCGTCGTGCAGCAGTGTCCGGATACCGGCACGCAGGGCAATCAGGCTTTCCGCATCGTCGGCCAACCGGGTCACCCCCGCACGAACCCGTGTTCCAAGCGTGCGAAGCTCTTCAAGAACAGCGGTGTCTGTGTCATAGCGGGACCAGCCCCGCACGTTACTGAGCAGGCGATCCTGTTGGTCGATCTGGCCTCCGGTTTCCCGGAGTTCATGGAGCAGCGGAATGTCGTTCTCAGGCTCGGGGCGAGCCTGAGCGCCCCCCTGGCGAAGAAGGCTGCGCACCTTACGTTTGGCAAACCAGTTTTTGGGCCACCAGGTTGTTGCAGCCTCATCCCAGGCTGACGAGAGGCTGTCAGCATCCAGCTTCTGCCAGGCCAAAGGCTCGTACGGACAACTCAGCTTCGGCAGGGCCTCCTGATATCGTTCAAGATAAGGCAATACCGTCGCCATGCCTTCCAGTTGTTCCTGGCCATCGGGTTCCAGCGCAAAGGACACTCGTTTGCCACAGCACGCCAGCAAGGCGTCTCCCAGCTCAGCAATCGCCGTCAAGCGCGATAAGTCCACAGGCCCGATGTTAAGGCCGATGGCCTTGTCCATCTCTTCCAGATGCCCCGTCAACCGGGCCGCGCCTGCCTGCAGCGCTTTCGCGGCTTCAACCAGCCGCTCCTGCCACTGAGGGTCCCAGGCGTAATGGCTGACGACCTTGAGCGGATGGCGATCGAACTGCCCTACCGCTTTGGCCTGCACCTTCAACCACCCCGCCATGTCCCGGAGTTCTCGCAACTGCCGTTCATCATGGGCGTCGGACCGTTCCCAACCCAGCCGGATATCATTGGCATACGCGTGGTCGCGAACTTTGACCCCAATGGCATAGTGGGCCGTCAACCCGTTGCGGTGCGGTTCATGAAGCGCCTCGACCAGGCTGTTGAGGCTGTCGCGTTGCGCCTTCAGTCGATCGGCTTCCTCCTGCCACTGCGTAACCGGCGCCCGGGCGGCGTTAGCCCAGGACGCACCAAGCTGGGCCAGCACATCGGCTTTGCTGGCTTTGTTGGAATGCAGCTCCAGGCAGAACTGCCCCAGACCAACGTCCCGCAATCGGCGATGGACCACTTCCAGGGCGGCCGTTTTTTCAGACACAAACAGCACTTTCTTACCCTTCCCTAACAGATGGGCAATCAGGTTGCTGATGGTCTGACTCTTCCCGGTACCAGGCGGGCCAATGATGACGAAATCCTTCCCGAGATCGGCAGTGGCAATGGCCGACATCTGCGATGAGTCTGCCGGTAACGGGGTCAGAAAATCTGCAGGGCTGTATCGGGCATCGATATCACTGGCATCCACAAACCGGATATCGCTGTCGTACGGGTCACGCGGGGATTCAATCAGATGCCTGACGACCGGGCTTTCTTTCAGGGCAGTGGAGCGATCCACCAGATCTTTCCACATCAGGTATTTGGCAAAAGAGAAGTGCCCGAGAACGACATGTTCGGTCACTTCAAAACCGGCAACATCCTTGATGGCGTGGCGCACGGCGTTCCAGATACCGGGTATGTCCACGCCCTGCTCATCCCGGGGCAGTGCATCGTCAAAGCCGTGAATGTCGATGCCAAAATCCCGCCTCAGCATTTCCAGCAACGTGGTGTTGAATCTGGGCTCATCATCGTTGGCGATGATCCGGATGCCCTGCCGCACGGATTTGCGCTCAAGCGTGACCGGCAGTAACACCAGAGGCGCCTCGTACACCCGGTTGTTTTCTCTGGAACGCCAGAGCATGAACCCCATCGCGAGAAACAGCGTATTGGAACCGCCTTCCCGAAGCGACGTCTGCGCCCGGCGATAGATTTCAACCGCCCGGCGGTCCAGCTCACTCTGGGGCAGATCCACCAGAACCTGGTTTTTTCTGAAGGCGTCCTGGACATACGCCGCTTTGAGTTCTTCACCCGTGCGCTGCTGGTGCAGTTCAGAGTCCTGTTTTCGAGTCTGGGACCAGGGATAGGGCGCGATGGACACTTTCGCACCACTGGCAAGCAAGTCTTCCAGAGCCGCCGGAGCCACCGTCAGGATCGACAGACTGCTCACTCCATGGCGGTAGTTGAGAAGCGGGTTCCGGGCCGACAGGTCCAGCAGTTTTCTCTGCCAGCGCTCAACCCGGCCTTCCGGGGTATCGCGGGAAATAGCCTGTTCCAGATATTCCGGCGGGTTGGAATCCAGATCCGGCGCCTCGTCCAGCGTCAGCTCAGCACCACCATCGGTCTGCACGAACTTGGCCTCAGTCGCCGGGCTTTTCAGACTGATGGGGTTAAAGCGATGGGCTCTGGCTCTTCGAATGTCGACCGCGGCAATGAAGTCGGCATCACAAGACACCGACATCTGCTCGTTGCCCGCCGCGACGGCCCGTGAAAACGGCACCGGAGGGTGCTGGGTGGCCAGCGTAGTTTCGATCAGGATAAGTTCTTTCAGAGGAATCCGCTGGCGCAGAATCTGGGGGTCCCTCAACACAATGCCCGACAGGTCTTCGTCGTCCAGCCACAGGCCAACCAGAGCGTGGCCACGGGTCAGAACAATCATCGGGTTCAGGTTTGCCTGCTCAAAAGCAGCCGCCAATAACAGCGTTGAATCCAGACAGGTGGCCACCCGCCGGTCTTCGATCTGGCCCGGCAGGCGGATTTTCTGACCATTCCGTTCAAAGCTGGCCGGTGGCAATGCGTAGCTCACCTGCATGTTGACCACAGCAGAATAAATTGCCGAAGCCTGCAACCAGACCCGTTCCCGACTGCCAGACCGGTAACCGTCAATGGCATCGTGTTTACCCGCTCTGCGCAGAATCTGGCTGGCCTGGCCGAGCAAGCGATCGATGGCCGGATCATTCGGCGTGCAGAACGACGCCAGCAGCTCGGGCATGTACTCGGCGCCACCCCATTCGTTGCAGGCCAGCAATTCGACCGACAACACGCTTTCCGAAAGCACCCGGCCAGCCTGGAGCACCTGCACGGTCACCGTGCCACGCATGGATTCGTTCAGGTCGTAGAGAAAACCGCCATCCAGCTCCAGATCACGGTCTTTCACGCTCAGGAGTTCGTTAGGCGCCAGGTAGTCTACCTTCCATTCTTTGCGCTTCAGAAACGCCGGAGAGGCTTCCAGCACGATGGAACAGTCCCGCAAGCCGTTTGCGGTTTCCCGGTGCTGCACCTTCAGCTCACGCAATATGGCAAAGGCACTCTGGTGGCAGGCAAAGTTGATCTTATCCACAAACGTGGCGTGAATCTGTACGTCAGGTGCTCCCTGCTCAGACATCTGGCCTTCCTTCTCCAACGGGCTTGTTTGATCGGGTTATGAACAACGGTCTGGCATTGTAACCGATTCCCATCTATTCCTTTCCACCCCATTATTCCAATCGGCCATTTAGCGCCGAAACGCCGCAAGCCACCTCACGATACGGTCATTAGGATTCACCCCGGTAAGCCAGTAGAATAGCGTTTTTGCGCCCCATTTCCCGACACGGAGTGAAACACCCGACGGATGCCAAACCAGCCTCTGGTTCAGACCGGACACACCCCGGATTTGCTCCGGCAACTGGCGTCGTCTGGCGCCCGTGACGCCACGGACAGCCTGCCCTGCTTTGGGGAGCGGCTGAGCCGGCTATTCGGCCTGGGTGACACCATGACACTGGATGCCGCCATCGCCTTCCGCACGCGCCAGCCAGGCATGCCTCAGGACGCTATGGCAGACCGCCTGACGGGCGAGCTGGCCACCCTTCGCCAGGCTCTCGTCCGGCGCATTCAGGCGTATGGTGAAGAGCTGGACGCCGAGGGCGAATCCAGCTCCGAGCAGGCCCTGAATGCCTGGCTGGCCTTACAGCGAAAGGTGGCGGCCAACAGCCGGCAACTGCGGGACAAAGTTCGCAAGGCCATGAAAGACCAGGGCCAGACCCTGGCCCGGCTGGCCGCACTGGATGAGGTGTTTGATCACACCATGGCCGGGTATACGGCGCAGAGTTTTTCTTACATTCCGCGGGTTCTGGAACAACGGTTCGAGAACCCGCAGACAGCCTCCGGGCAAACCACGGATGGGTTCCACCGCTACTGCGAGGAAGCGCGGTCTTTGTTACTCGCTGAACTGGATGTTCGGCTGGAACCGGTACTGGGTTTGCTGGAGGCTTGCCACCACGAGGTTAACAAAACCCCATGAGTAAACTGTTTTTTACCCTGGCGTTCGTCATTGGCATTGCGGTGGTGAGCTGGATTGGCGCAGGCTTTATTCACTCAGACCTGCTGGCGCTCGCCTTCACCGGCATCATTGCCCTGGTCTATTGCCTGGGTTTCGGCGAGTTGGTGAATTTTCGTCGGCAAACCCGCCAGCTCACCCATCATATGGACCATCTTCCCTCTGGCCAGGAGCAGGTCACCGGCTGGGTGGCGGCACTGCCCCAGACGCTGCAGTTTCCGGTTCAGCGCCGGATTGAAGGCCACCCCGCCACACTGCCCGGGCCACCGCTCACCCCTTATCTGACCGGGCTGCTGGTGATGCTGGGCTTGCTGGGAACCTTCGCCGGGATGATTGTCACTCTGGGCGGCGCCGCCTCCGCACTCAATGACAGCACCGAGCTCAGTGCCATCCGCAGCGCCCTCGCTGCCCCCATCGCCGGGCTCAGCCTGGCTTTTGGCACCTCGATTGCCGGGGTGGCAGCGTCGGCCATGCTCGGACTTGCTTCGACCCTGAGCCGGCGGGACCGGCTGCTGGTTTCCCGGTCACTGGATACCGCTCTGCGCGAGAAACTGCACCACTTGTCCGCCGACCATCAGCGTCATCAGGCATTCCAGGCCCTGGAAACCCAGGCCAGCGCGTTGCCCGGGATGGCGCAAGCCATGGAGCGCATGACATCGCGGATGGAACACCTGGGGCAACAGCTGGAGCATTCACTCACCCGCAATCAGCAGGAATTTCATACTTCCGTGGGCAACCACTACCAGGCCCTCGCCGATTCCGTTGCTCAATCGCTGAAAGTGGCTCTGGATGACACCACCACGCAAGCAGCTGAGCGGGTGGAACCCATTGTCACAACGGCGATGGAACGGCTTCAAGACGGTGCCCGTGAGCTGCAGCAGAGCTGGGCCGACAAGGCGAACCAGCAACTGACAGAACTCGCCCAGGGGTTCCAGACCACGACGGCAGACGCTGGCGCACAATGGCAGCGGAATCTGGCTGAACAACAGCAACAGACAGCGAAAACACTGGAACACCTGGAGCACCACAGCCAACAGAATCAGCAGCAACTGCTGGATCAACTCCAGGCCTGGGTGACGGAAATGACCCGCCAGCATCAGCGCTCAATGGCGGAGCAGCAGAACCAGCTGGCCGGGCACGCCGAGCAACTGAACCGCTCGGCCGATGAGGTGGCGCGCCACTGGCAGACCGGCCTGTCCAGCCAGCAGGAGCAAAATGAACGCCTGCTTGCGTCTCTGACCGAATCCCTGGCCACTTATCAGGCGAATCTCCAGAGCAGCAGTACCGAACTGGTTGAGCATCAGAAGGCCGGCCTCGCCGATCTTGTTGAAACGATCAGCGCTCAGCTCTCGAATTTACGGTCGCAAGAAGCCGACCGGGCTCAGGCCGCCACTGAGCATCTGGAAAAGCTGGAAGGAACGGTTGCTGAGCACCTGGCCAGCCTGGGAGCCGCGCTGGAGCAGCCCATGACCCGCCTCATTGAAACGGCTTCGGAAACGCCGAAGGCCGCCGCCGAGGCGATTCGACAGTTGCAGACCGACATTGCCCGTAACAGTGAACGGGAAAATGAGCTGCTGGAGGAGCGCCAGCGCCTGGTGCAGGAGCTGGACAGCCTGCTGGAAAACCAACGCAATACCGCAGACCAACAACAGGCTGCCGTAGGGACCCTGATCCGTGGCGCCAGTGACACCCTGGCCGAGATCAGTGAACGGTTCAACACCCTGGTTCAGGAACAGAGCCAGAGGCTGGAACAATTGGGCGACGACATCAATGGCAGTAGCCAGGAAGTCGGCGCCCTCAGCGATGCGTTTACCCACGCCATTGAGCGCTTCAGCCAGTCAAATGAGCAGGTAACGACCAGCCTGGCTGAGATCCAGCAGGCGCTGGACAAAGCGGGCAACCGGCACGATGAGCAACTGGCCTACTACGTGGCGCAGGCCCGCGAGGTGATTGATCTGAGCGTCAGTGCCCAAAAAGACGTGATGGATGCCGCAGCGGCACTGCACCGGGCTGAAACCAGCGAGGCTGGCTGATGGAGCAACTCGACAGCAGCGAACAGCAATCGGCACCGGTCTGGGCCATCTTCTCAGATCTTATGGCGGCGCTGGTGGGCATACTGGCACTGATTCTGGTGTGGGTGATCGGGATTCAGCTGGAACTCAGCCAGTCGCTCGCGGAGGAAATCGAAAAACGGGAGGCGGAAGAGCAACGCCGGATTGCGCTGGAAGAGGCACTGGAAGACCCTCTGACCAAAGGCCTGGTCACGTTTCAGGATGGCCGCATCGGCATCAGCGGTAACGTCTTGTTCCAGCTGAACTCCGATCAGCTGCAGGCGGAGGGTAAATCCGTTCTGGAGTCCCTGATCGCGCCGCTCCAGACGTATCTGGAACAACACGATGAATTGTTGATGGTGAGCGGGTTCACCGATGATCTCCCCATGCACCCGGGCAATCGGTATCAGGATAACTGGGGGCTCTCGGCACAGCGGGCGCTCACCGTCACGCGATCGTTAACAGAGCTTGGTCTGCCCAATGACCGGGTATTCGCAGCGGCTTTCGGCCCGCACCATCCGGCCGTGCCCAATGTGGACGCCGAATCCCGGGCCCAGAACCGGCGGGTGGAGATCAGTACCGTGCCCCGGGCGACGCCCGGGGCGGAGGGCCAAAGACCATGACGCCCGCCCCCTCTCTGCTCCAGGCGCTCAGACAAAGCGGGGCTGATCAGTTCGATCCGGTACGCTTCCGCTATCTGGAATCGCTGGAACTGCGCCTTCAGGCGAAAGGTCTGACCGAGGGTCGGCACTGGCAGGCGCTGAGGCAGGCCGTGGCGGACTATACCGCCCGATCCCATCAGCCTGAGACGGCCTTCCAGACATCGACTGCCCCGAAAGGATCACCGCTGGCCGATCTGCTGAAGGTGCTTGATCAATCGTCAGACGCCCCGGCCCCGATGTATCGTTCGGCGCTTGAGGAACGCGTATTCGGCGGCGCCCGCACCGCCGAACACAAGCCCACCGCCCACAACTCCGGGGCACCACGCCCACTGAAGGCCATGGCCAGAGTCAAAGCCGAGCAGGGTTCGCGGAGGGTACAGGCCCGCATTCGTCAAGCCATCGAAAGCCCCCCCAAAGAAGCCGGGCCCATGAACGCGCATCGCCTGGTGAGCCGGGCGATTGCCGAAATGCAGGCACTCTCTCCGGAATATCTGAGGCGATTTGCGAATTACGCCGACACGTTGATGGCGTTGGAAAGGCTGGGCAGAAAGGGATAAAAAAAGCCCCCGGAGGACGGGGGCTTTGAATCGCTGTCGGGCTTACTTAACCTTTGGGTCCAGCTCTCCGGCGGCGTAGCGCTCAAACATCTGTTCGAGGTTGACCGGCTTGATCTTGCTGGCTTGGCCGGCGCAGCCGAACGCTTCGTAGCGGGCAACGCAGATGTCGGTCATGGCAACCATGGTCGCCTTGAGGAATTTGCGCGGGTCAAATTCCGCCGGGTTCTGCGCCATGAAGCGACGTACCGCACCGGTGGAGGCCAGGCGCAGGTCGGTATCGATGTTGACCTTGCGCACGCCGTGTTTGATACCTTCAACGATTTCTTCAACCGGCACACCGTAGGTTTCCGGAATCTCACCACCGAATTCGTTGATGACTTTCAGCCACTCCTGGGGCACTGAGCTGGAGCCGTGCATAACCAGGTGGGTATCGGGAATACGGGCGTGGATGGCTTTGATCTGGTCGATGGCCAGGATGTCACCCGTGGGCGGACGGGTAAATTTATAGGCACCGTGGCTGGTACCGATGGCGATGGCCAGCGCGTCCACCTGGGTTTTCTTGACGAAGTCTGCAGCTTCTTCCGGGTCGGTCAGCATCTGGTCGTGGTCCAGGGTGCCTTCGGCGCCGATGCCGTCTTCTTCACCGGCTTGTCCGGTTTCCAGTGAACCCAGGCAGCCCAGTTCGCCTTCTACAGACACACCGCAGGCATGGGCCATTTCCACGGTACGACGGGTCACGTCGACGTTGTATTCGTAGTCTGTCGGAGTTTTGCCATCTTCACCCAGGGAGCCGTCCATCATGACGGAGCTGAAGCCCAGCTGGATGGAGCGCTGGCAGACCGCCGGGCTGGTGCCGTGGTCCTGGTGCATAACCACCGGGATGTGCGGAAATTCTTCAATGGCGGCCAGGATCAGATGGCGCAGGAACGGGGCACCGGCGTATTTACGGGCACCGGCAGAGGCCTGGACAATCACCGGGGAGTCGGTTTTGTCAGCGGCTTCCATGATGGCGCGCATCTGTTCGAGGTTGTTTACGTTAAAGGCTGGCACACCGTAACCATGCTCGGCGGCGTGGTCGAGAAGTTGCCGCAGCGAAATCAGGGCCATGGGTTGTCTCCTTCGTTGACTTTTGATGTTGGGATTCTTGGTTTTGCCGCGGACTTAGGCACAAGACATGGCCTTGGAGTCTGCGGCGGAGGGTGGGGTATTGCTTTCGCGGAACCGCTACGAGCACATCCATGTGCGCTTCTCTCAGGCCATCCATGGCCTTCGAAATTCCGCGAAAGCAATACCCCACCCTCCTTGCGATTTTGGCGTTGTTTGTTGCCGCCGGTTTGGGGCGGCAACTGGATTATTCGCCTCTTTCTTCCAGTACTGCTACGGCCGGCAGGGTTTTGCCTTCCACGAATTCCAGGAATGCGCCGCCGCCGGTGGAGATGTAAGAGATCTTGTCAGCTACGCCGTATTTGTCAACGGCTGCAACGGTGTCGCCGCCGCCCGCCAGGGAGAAAGCGCCGCTTTCGGCGATGGCGTTGGCCAGGGCTTTCGTGCCGTTGCCGAACTGATCGAATTCAAACACGCCGACCGGGCCGTTCCACAGGATGGTTTTGGCGTTTTTCAGCAGTTCAGCGAACTGGCCAGCAGTTTCCGGGCCTACGTCGAGGATCATGTCGTCGGCACTGACGTCGGCGGCATTCTTGGTGGTTGCTGTGGCAGTTTCAGCGAATTCGCTGGCGACGACCACATCGACCGGCAGCGGGATTTCCACGCGACTGGCGATGTCTTTGGCGGTGTCGACCAGATCGTGTTCACACAGGGATTTACCAACCGGCTGGCCTGCGGCAGCCAGGAAGGTGTTGGCGATGCCACCACCCACAATGATCTGGTCACAGACTTTTTCCAGGGCGTTGAGCACGTCCAGCTTGGTGGAGACTTTGGAACCGCCAACGATGGCAACCACCGGCTTGGCCGGGTTATCCAGAGCTTTCCCAAGGGCCTCAAGCTCAGCCGCCAGCAGCGGGCCGGCGCAAGCTTCGGGAGCGAACCGGGCCACGCCATGGGTGGAAGCCTGGGCGCGGTGGGCGGTGCCGAAGGCGTCCATTACGTAGACATCGCACAGGGCGGCGTATTGTTTGGCCAGCTCTTCGTTGTCTTTCTTTTCGCCTTTGTTGAAGCGTACGTTTTCAAACAGTACGACTTCACCATCGGCTACTTCTACACCACTCAGGTAGTCTTGGACCAGACGCACGTCCTGGCCCAACAGGGTCGACAGGTGTTCAGCCACGGGCTTCATGGAGGAGGCTTCGTCGTAGACGCCTTCTTCCGGGCGACCGAGATGAGACATCAACATGACTTTCGCGCCGGCATCCCTGGCGGCTTTAATGGTGGGCAACGAGGCACGGATACGTGCATCGCTGGAGACTTTACCGTCTTTGACCGGTACGTTCAGGTCCTCACGAATCAGAACCCGCTTGCCGGCGAGATTCAGGTCAGTCATTTTCTTGATGGCCATTGCTTCGTCCTTAAGTTTTCAAATCGTCACGATGGGGATGCCCCCGTTTCTAATCAGATCTTACTGAGCCAGGCTTTGCTCACATCCAGCATGCGGTTGGCAAACCCCCACTCGTTGTCGAACCAGCACAAGACTTTCACCATGGTGCCGCCGGTGACCCGGGTCTGTCCGCCGTCGACGATACCGGAGTGGGCGTCGTGGTTGAAGTCAGAGCTGGCCAGCAGTTCATCGGTGTAGCCGAGAATTCCATTCAATGGCCCTTTTGCAGCATTTGCCAGTAACCGGTTAACCGCCTCAACGGAGGTGGCGGTGCCAACGTTCACAACCATATCAATGGCCGAGACGTTCAGAGTAGGCACGCGCATCGCCACAGAACTGAACCGGCCTTCCATGTGAGGTAGCAGGCGTTCAATGCCACGGGAAAGGCCCGTTTCTACCGGGACAATGTTGTGCAGGGCACTGCGGGTGCGCCGCAGGTCCTGATGATGATAGGCATCGATCACCGGCTGATCATTCATGGCGGCATGAATGGTGGTGGTACTGCCCTGCTCCACGCCAAAGGCCTCGTCCAGAACTTTGATGACCGGGACCAGGCAATTGGTGGTACAGGAGCCCGCTGCGACAATCACATCGTCACCGTTCAGGTCGGCTTCGTTAATCCCGAAAACCACGGTACGGTCGACGTCCGGATCACCCGGTTGGGAGAACAGCAGGCGGTGGGCTCCGGCGTCTATGTGCTTCCGGGCAGTCGCCGGATCGGAATAGGCACCGGAACATTCCAGCACCAAGTCCACATCCAGCAGCCGCCAGGGCAGCTCGGCCGGGTCTGGGTGCCGCAGCACGCGGATACGATCACCATTCACCACCAGGTGGTCGCCATCCACCGCCACTTCTCCGTGAAACCGCCCGTGGGTGGAGTCGTACCGGGTCAGGTGGGCGATGGTGTCGATATCCGACAACTCATTTATCGCGACCACCTGAAGATGGTCGCGATAGCCGTTTTCATACAGTGCCCGCAACACACACTGGCCAATACGGCCGTAGCCATTGATGGCAATGCGAAACGGCGTTGGGTTGCTCATCAGGCGTCCAGCAGTTCGTCAGCCACTTCGAGGATGTTTTCGACCGTAAAGCCGAATTCCCTGAACAGTTCGCCAGCCGGCGCAGACTCACCAAAGGTCGTCATACCGATCACCCGGCCGTCCAGGCCCACGTACTTGTACCAGTAATCAGCAATGCTGGCTTCAATGGCGATGCGGTTGGTGACTTCCAGCGGCAATACCTGCTGCTTGTATTCTGCGCTCTGGGCATCGAACACGTCGGTCGACGGCATAGACACCACACGCACGGCTTTGCCCTGCTCTCGCAGTTTGGTGGCCGCGTCCTGAGCCAGACCGATTTCACCACCGGTAGCGATCAGGATCAGCTCGGGTACGCCTTCGCAGTCAGACAGCACGTATCCGCCTTTGGCGACGTTGGCCAATTGCTCAGCATCGCGTTGCTGATGTGGCAGCCCCTGGCGGGAGAACACCATGGCTGTGGGGCCGTCCTTGCGCTCAAGCGCAGCTTTCCACGCCACCGCGGATTCCACGGTGTCCGCCGGGCGCCAGGTGCTCATGTTCGGCGTGGTGCGCAGGCTGGCCAGTTGTTCGATCGGCTGATGCGTGGGGCCGTCTTCACCCAGGCCAATGGAATCGTGGGTGAACACATAGATGGAGCGCTGCTTCATCAGGGCTGCCATGCGTACGGCGTTGCGGCAGTATTCCATAAAGATCAGGAAGGTTGCGCCATAAGGTACAAAACCGCCGTGCAGGGCGATACCGTTCATGATGGCGGCCATGCCGAATTCGCGGACACCGTAATAGATGTAGTTACCAGAGGCGTCTTCTTTGGTGACGCCCTTACAGCCAGACCAGATGGTCAGGTTGGAACCGGCCAGGTCGGCAGAGCCTCCCATCAGTTCCGGCAGCAGCGGGCCGTAGGCATTGAGAGAATTCTGGGATGCCTTACGGGAAGCCACGGTTTCGCCTTTGTCCTGGCACTCCTGGATGTATGCCTGAGCCTTTTCAGCGAAGTCAGCGGGCAGGTCGCCTGCCATCCGGCGCTGGAACTCGGCAGCCAGTTCCGGCTCAGCCTTTTCATAGGCGGCAAATTTGGCGTCCCACTCGCTCTGGGCAGCCGCGCCTTTTTCTTTACCATCCCAGGCAGCGTAAATGTCTGCCGGAATCTCGAACGGGCCGTACTGCCAGCCGAGGGCTTCACGGGTCAGTGCGATCTCATCGTCACCCAGCGGAGCGCCGTGGCAATCTTCTTTACCCTGCTTGTTCGGAGAACCGAAACCGATGATGGTTTTGCAGCAGATAATGGTGGGCTGTTCGGTGTTGGCGCGGGCCTGCTCAACCGCCGCGCGAATGGCGTCGGCATCGTGGCCGTCAACCGCCGGAATCACCTGCCAGCCGTAGGATTCAAACCGTTTGGGTGTGTCGTCGGTAAACCAGCCTTCGACCTCACCATCGATGGAAATGCCGTTGTCGTCGTAGAAGAAGATCAGTTTGCCCAGGCCCAGGGTGCCCGCCAGGGATGCCACTTCGTGGGAAATGCCTTCCATCAGGCAGCCGTCGCCCAGGAACGCATACGTGTAGTGATCAACAATCTCGTGGCCGGGGCGGTTGAACTGGGCCGCCAGGGCCTTTTCAGCGAGCGCGAAACCAACCGCATTGGCAATGCCCTGTCCCAGCGGGCCGGTGGTGGTTTCAACGCCCGGCGTGTAGCCGTACTCCGGATGCCCCGGGGTTTTGGAGTGCAACTGGCGGAAGTTTTTCAGATCATCAATGCTGACGTCGTACCCGCTCAGGTGCAGCAGGGAATACTGCAGCATGGAGCCATGGCCGTTGGAAAGCACAAAGCGGTCGCGGTTGGCCCACTGCGGGTTGGCCGGGTTGTGGCTCAGGTAATCGTTCCACAGCACCTCGGCGATATCCGCCATACCCATGGGCGCACCCGGGTGGCCGGACTTGGCTTTCTGAACCGCATCCATGCTCAGCGCGCGAATGGCGTTGGCGAGATCTTTACGGGACGGCATTGACAATTCTCCAGTGTTTTTCAGGAAAAGACTTCAAGCTGCAAAAACTGCTCAAAAAGAAGGCGCGTATTTTCGCCGATTACGGTGTGTCGGGGCAAATCCATATGTAGTGGTTTTCCGATGGCGCCGGCACAAAATCACCAAAGCGACTGATTTCACAGAACTCACAAATCTATATCAAAAAATTTTGATATGGCTATTGAACAACCAACCGAACGTCCCTAAACTTGCCAACCATGACCTCACTCAATGCACATGCGAACGAACTGTCTTCAGTGGACACTCTGGCCCCGGTCTTCAAGGCGAGCGGGGACCCGCTTCGGCTGGAGATTTTACGGGTGCTGCGCCGGGATACCTTTGGCGTGCTTGAGCTGAGCCAGATGTTCGACATGCGCCAGTCCGGCATGAGCCATCACCTTAAGGTGATGCATAAAGCCGGGCTGCTGGAGCCCCAGAGAGAAGGCAACGCGATTTTCTACCGCCGCCCCCTCAATCTGGACAGCGACAAACTGACAGACCAGGCCATTCGCCAGATCTTCGAGACCGTGGACCGGGTCCCCCTGCCCCGGCATCTTGAGGAAAAAATCGAAGCGGTCCGGGTGCAGCGGGCCGAGCAGTCACAGGTTTTTTTCTCCCGGCATTCGGAGCAGTTCCGGGAACAGCAGGAACTGATTGCGGCCTTTGACCTTTACGCAGAGCCCACTGCAGAGCTGATTCGCAAGCGAGCAGCCCGGCAGTCCTGGCAGAGCGTGCTGGAAATAGGCCCCGGGGAAGGCGGTTTTCTACCCGTACTCTCGGAGCTGTTTCAGCACGTAGTCGCGCTGGACAACAGCAAAGACATGCTGGCCAAGGCAACCCGCACCTGCATTGATGAGCGGCTGAACAACGTCGATCTGATTGAAGGCGTAACCGATACCCTGCTGGCCCGGGGTGATGCCTTTGATCTGATTGTGGCCAACATGGTGCTGCACCATGTGCCCAGCCCCGCTGACATCTTTCTGGATGCAGCCGCTCTGATGAACAACCACGGTTGCCTGATCGTCAGCGACCTGTGCAGCCACGATCAGGACTGGGCCAAGGAAAACTGCGGAGACCTCTGGCTGGGCTTTGAACCGGAAGAACTGACCGCCTGGGCAGGCGATGCCGGGCTGGTCGCCGGAGAGCAATTGTTTATTGGCCTGCGCAATGGATTTCAGGTGCAGGTCCGGGAGTTCTGGAAAACCACGGAAGCGGCGTAGGACGACGCCACAATTCAAATATCAAAACTTTTTGATATGGGTGTAGGTAGTAGTACGTATGCCCGAACAACAACCAAAAGGCAACCGGACAGCCCTACCGGACTGACACGGTACGAATTAGTAATCGCTCAAGAGGAGCACACCTATGTCTGACTACAACATCTTTACTTCCGAATCGGTCTCCGAAGGCCACCCGGACAAACTGGCGGATCAGATTTCCGACGCGGTTCTGGACGCTATCCTGACCGATGACCCACACGCCCGCGTGGCCTGTGAAACCATGGTTAAAACCGGTGTCGCCATTGTCGGTGGCGAAATCACCACCAGCGCATGGGTCGACCTGGAAGAACTGGTGCGCGGAGTGATCAAAGACATTGGCTACACCTCCTCTGAAGTGGGCTACGACGGCGACACCTGTGGTGTGATCAACATCATTGGTAAACAGTCGGTCGACATCGCTCAGGGCGTGGACCGCCAGAAACCGGAAGATCAGGGCGCTGGCGATCAGGGCCTGATGTTCGGTTATGCCAGCAACGAAACCGACGTGCTGATGCCCGCTCCGATCACCTTCTCGCACCGTCTGGTTCAGCGCCAGGCTGAGGCCCGCAAAAGCGGCCTGCTGCCGTGGCTGCGTCCGGACGCCAAGAGCCAGGTCACCTGCCGCTATGAGAATGGCAAAGTGGTTGGCATCGACGCCGTGGTTCTGTCGACCCAGCACGATCCCGATGTTTCCCAGAGCGATCTGAAAGAAGCCGTGATGGAACTGGTGGTCAAACACACCCTGCCGGCAGAGCTGCTGCACAAGGACACCCAGTTTCACATTAACCCGACCGGCAAGTTCGTCATCGGTGGGCCGGTGGGCGACTGTGGCCTGACCGGCCGTAAGATCATCGTAGACACCTATGGCGGCATGGCCCGTCACGGTGGTGGCGCCTTCTCCGGCAAAGACCCCTCAAAGGTTGACCGTTCTGCCGCCTACGCTGGCCGTTATGTTGCCAAAAACATTGTGGCCGCTGGCCTGGCCGGGAAATGTGAGATTCAGGTGTCCTACGCCATCGGCGTCGCCCAACCGACCTCCATATCTCTGAATACCTTCGGCACAGGCAAGATCAGCGACGACAAGATCATCGACCTGGTGCGGGCACACTTCGACCTGCGCCCGTACGCGATCACCAACATGCTGGACCTGCTGCACCCGATGTACCGGGCCACCGCAGCCTACGGCCACTTCGGCCGTGATCCATACGAAATGACGGTTGGCGGCAAGACCTTCACCGCGTTCCCATGGGAGAAGACTGACCGTGCTGCGGCTTTGAAAGACGCTGCAGGTATCTGACGCTTCCGGGCCTGACTCTTGGAGTTGGGCCTTTATTTTGGCCCAGCCCAACTCCGATCACACCCATACAGGCGGTACTCACAACGTTCCGGGACCGCAAGAAAAGACCAACAGGAGATCACCATGAGCAGCTTCGAAGACTACAAAGTCCGCGACATCACCCTCGCCGACTGGGGCCGCAAGGAAATCAACATCGCCGAAGGCGAAATGCCCGCGCTCATGCGCCTGCGTGAAAAATACAAAGCAGACCAGCCGCTGAAAGGCGCCAACATCATGGGCTGCATCCACATGACCATCCAGACCGCCGTCCTGATCGAAACCCTGATCGAACTCGGCGCCAACGTCCGCTGGTCATCGTGCAACATTTTCTCAACCCAGGACCAGGCCGCTGCTGCCATCGCCGCTGCCGGCATCCCGGTCTTTGCCTGGAAAGGCGAAACCGACGAAGAGTACGAGTGGTGCCTGCACAAAACCGTCGGCGCAGACATTGATGGCTGGGAACCCAACATCATTCTGGACGATGGCGGCGATCTGACCGAACTGCTGCACAAAGAGTACCCGCAGATCATTGCCAAGTGCCACGGTGTCACCGAAGAAACCACCACCGGCGTGCATCGCCTGCACGAAATGCTGCGTGACGGCACCCTGAAAATCCCGGCGATCAACGTGAACGACTCGGTGACAAAATCCAAGAACGACAACAAGTATGGCTGCCGCCATAGCCTGAACGACGCCATCAAGCGCGCCACCGACCATCTGCTGTCCGGCAAAAAAGCGCTGGTGATCGGCTATGGCGATGTGGGCAAAGGCTCCGCCCTGTCCCTGCGCCAGGAAGGCATGATCGTGAAGGTCACCGAGGCCGACCCGATCTGCGCCATGCAAGCCTGCATGGACGGTTTTGAGGTGGTCTCCCCGTACATTGACGGCATCAACACCGGCACCGAACAGGGCATCAACAACGACCTGCTGGCCAATACCGACCTGCTGGTGACCACCACCGGTAACGTTAACGTCTGCGATGCCAACATGCTCAAGGCCCTGAAAAGTGGCGCTGTAGTGTGCAACATTGGCCACTTCGACAACGAAATCGACACCGCCTACATGCGCAAGAACTGGGAATGGGACGAGGTGAAACCGCAGGTTCACGTCATTTACCGTGACAAGGCCGCCAATGATCACCTGATTCTGTTGTCGGAAGGCCGCCTGGTGAACCTCGGTAACGCCACTGGTCACCCCTCCCGCATCATGGATGGCTCATTCGCCAACCAGGTGCTGGCGCAAATGTATCTGTTTGAGCGTAAGTTTGCCGACCTGCCGGAAGAATCCAAGGCCAAAGGTGTTTACGTTCAGGTACTGCCCAAGCAACTGGACGAAGAAGTGGCTCGCGCCATGGTAGAAGGCTTTGGCGGCGTGATCACCAAAATGACGCCGGATCAGGCCAAATACATCGGCGTACCGGTCGAAGGTCCGTACAAGCCGGAAACCTACAGGTACTAAGCGGAAACAGACATGGAATCCCAGAAGCAATTCAAACGTCGCTTCAGCTTCGAATTCTTTCCTCCGAAGACCGATCAGGGGAAAGAAAAGCTGCAAACGGTACGCAACCAGCTCGCCGAGATGAATCCGGACTTCTTTTCCGTGACTTTCGGGGCCGGCGGCTCCACCCGGGACCGCACCATTGAAACCGTGGTAAACCTGCACAAGCAAGGCATTTCCACGGCCCCTCACCTGTCCTGCGTGGGAGGAACCCGGGAAGAAATCGGCGAACTGCTGGACGTCTATAAAGAAAACGGCATCAACCGGATCGTCGCCCTGCGTGGCGACCTGCCCTCCGGTATGGGAGCCTCTGGCGAACTGCGCTACGCCAACGAACTGGTGGCCTTTATCCGGGAACACAGCGGGGACCACTTCGCTCTGGAAGTGGCTGCCTACCCGGAGTTCCACCCCCAGGCCCGCAATGCCGAGGAAGATCTGAAGAACTTCGCACGAAAAGTACAGGCGGGTGCCAACAGCGCCATCACTCAGTACTTTTTCAATGCCGACAGTTACTTCTACTTCATTGAGCGTCTGGAACAGATGGGCGTGACCATTCCGGTGGTGCCGGGCATCATGCCCATCGTCAATTTCTCCAGCCTGGTGCGGTTCTCCGACATGTGTGGCGCAGAAATTCCCCGCTGGATTCGCAAACAGCTGGAAGCTTACGGGGACGACACCGTCAGCATCCGCAAGTTCGGTGAGGAAGTGGTCACCAACATGTGCGAAACACTGCTGAAAGCCGGGGCTCCGGGGTTGCATTTTTACACCCTGAACCAGGCGGAACCCAGCCTTTCCATCTGGAAGAACCTGGGCATCAGCGACCGGGAAAAGATCGCCTTCTGACGTCCGTCCCCGGCCGAAAAAGAGGGGGGCTCCGGCCCCTCTCGCCCGTCCATAACCATCTGATTTCCTGCAAATCCTTTCTTCATAGTCTAAACTGTCTCCGATGCATCCCCATTAACGCTCTACGTGATGCACCGTTACAAAGAGTGCTTTCACGGCTGCCTTACCGGGTAAACGGAGCATAAAAACAGAAAGGAGAAAGCATGAGCACGAATTGGCTGAAAACCCTGGGCGCAGGTCTGGCATTGTCTGTTGCTGCAACTTCCGCAAGTGCGGAAACCCTGCGTGTCGTTACCGACCCCAGCTTCGTCCCATTCGAAATGATGGACCAGGAAACCGGCGAAATGATCGGTTTCGACATGGAAATCATCCGAGAAGTCGCAGAACGCGCCGGCTTTGAAATCGACCTGAACACCATGGACTTCAACGGCATTATCCCTGCCCTGCAAACCGGTAACGTGGATATTGCCATCGCAGGCATCACCATCACCGACGAACGCGAAGAGATCGTCGACTTTTCCGACCCTTACTATGATTCCGGCCTGCGCATTCTGATCAGCCAGAACAACGACGGTGTTGACGAAATGCCCGACCTCGAAGGCATGAAGATCGGCACCAAAATCGGCAGCACCAGTTACGACTTCCTGATGCAAAGTCTGGACGATAATGATGGTGTGACGCCCTACCCCGGCAGCTCAGACATGTACATGGCACTGATGTCTGGTGCGGTCGATGCGGTTTTCTACGATGCCCCCAATGTGGGCTACTTCGCCAGCACAAAAGGCAAAGGCCGTGTCAAAACCGTTGGCCCCCTGTATGAAGGCCAACAGTACGGCATCGCCCTGAAGAACGGCAGCCAATGGGTTGGCCCGGTCAACGAGGCATTGGCAGACATGAAAGAAGACGGTACCTACAAAACCATTTACGAGAAATGGTTCGGCCCCATGCCTGAGAGCAAGTAACCCTCCACGCGAACCGGCCGGAGCACACAATGCCCCGGCCGATTCCTCCCAACCCAACGGAGACACACACTGTGGAATTCCAGTTTCAGTTTGACTGGCAGGCGGCCATCAACTCCATTCCCTATCTGGCCAAGGGTATTCCTTATACTCTGATGATTTCCTTCGGTGGCCTCGCCATCGGATTCGTTCTGGGCATTGTGTTTGGTCTGCTCAGCATCAACAAAAGCCGTGCCCTGCGCTGGCCGGCCACGGCCTATATCGAGATCTTTCGCGGCACCCCCATTCTGGTGCAGGTGCTGTTTATCTTTTACGGCCTGCCCGACCTCATTGGCGGCCCGATAGACCCACTGACGGCCGGTATTGCGGCCATCGCCCTGAACTCAGGTGCTTATATATCCGAAGTCGTCCGTGGCGGCGTTCAGTCGATCGACAAGGGCCAGACCGAAGCCGGTCTGTCACTGGGGCTGTCGCGTCCCCAGACCTTCTGGACGATCATCTGGCCCCAGGCCTTCCGTCGTATGATTCCGCCCCTGGGCAATCAGGCGATTGTGAGCATCAAGGACACCTCGCTGTTCTCAGTGATTGGCGTCGGCGAACTGGTGCGCCAGGGCCAGGTCTACATTGCCAATACCTTTACGGCCTTTGAAGTCTACTTCGTGGTTGCGCTCATGTATCTGGCGATTACGCTGTCCCTGTCCCTGATACTGCGGCTGCTTGAACGCCGCGGCGTTGCATCTGCCTGAAGGAGCCCGAACCATGACACAAATCGTAAAAATGAAGGGCATGAACAAGTACTTCGGCAAGCTGCATGTCCTGAAAAACATCGACCTGACGGTAGAGCAAGGCGAAGTGGTGGTGATCATCGGAGCCAGTGGTTCCGGCAAGTCCACCCTGATTCGCTGCGTAAACGGCCTGGAAGAATTCGAATCCGGCACGCTTGAAGTCGACAATCATCCCCTGGCGCCCAGAGGTGGCAACCAGAAAAACCTGGCTGAAATCCGCAAGGAAGTGGGGATGGTGTTCCAGCAGTTCAATCTGTTCCCGCACCTGACGGTCAAGAACAACATCACTCTGGCACCCACCCGGGTGAAGAGAACCGCTCAGGTTGTGGCGAACGCCACCGCCGACCGGTTACTGGAACGGGTAGGCATCGGCAGCCAGGCCGATAAATACCCGAGCCAGCTATCCGGCGGGCAGCAACAGCGTGTCGCCATTGCCAGAGCCCTGGCCATGGAGCCAAGACTGATGCTGTTCGATGAACCCACCTCGGCACTTGACCCGGAGATGATCGGAGAGGTGCTGGATGTCATGCGGGAACTGGCGAAAGAAGGCATGACCATGATGGTCGTCACCCATGAAATGGGGTTTGCCCGCGAAGTGGCGGACCGGGTGATCTACATCCATGAAGGCCAGATTGTCGAAGAAGGCAAGCCGGACGATGTCTTCGATAACCCTCAGAACGAACGCACCCAGGCGTTCCTCTCCCGGGTACTGGCCCACTGACAGAAACCGTTAGAGCAACTGGCGGATGACGGTATACTCGCGCTCTATCTTGGCGCGAGAGTCATCCGCCAGAAACTTCGCAATCTTCCGCCCAAGAAACGGCACATCACACAACACCGACAGCGTCACATAGTTGATGCAGCGATCGCCGTTACCCTGCAGACGCATGGCGCCCTTGATTCTGGCCGGCACGCCGTCTATCCGAACCCGGAACTCGCAGTGCCACTCACCGTCATCCTTCCGGAACCAGTGCTCTTCCTGACGCACCTGGTTCCACTCCCGATGAAACCCCGACAACACTCCGGGGACCGGCGCCGACGCTGTCATTTCCCGTTCGATCACCAGCTTCCCCGACAACTCATCCCGGTGCAGCTCGGCCACACGAACGTTTCGCGACCCCAGTTCTTCATTTTTGCGACGAATGTGCTCTTCGCTGAAAAAGTGTTCAATGACGTGTTCAAGCCCCCGTTCATAGGGGTGCTCAAGATTGAGTTCCATTCTTACCTCCGAGTCAGTCTTGCGTTTATTGTTGCGGTCGCAGTGCCTTGCAACATTGGCCGGGAAAGCGAGCCACCCGGGCAAGCGAGCCAGACCGATCAGTTCACACTCTGATGCTGTTAAGCCGCCGCTCTGGCAAGTATCATGGGAGGGTTTTAACGAACCGAAAACGGCCCGGGAGCTGACAGGAGACTACAATGCGCAATGCCGATCTGGTCGCACGGGATCTCAAATCCGTGTGGCATCCGTGCACCCAGATGAAAGATCACGAATCCCTGCCCCTGATCCCCATCAAACGGGGTGAAGGCGTCTGGCTAGAGGACTTCGAAGGCAATCGCTATATTGATGCGGTCAGCTCCTGGTGGGTTAACCTGTTTGGCCACGCCAACCCGCGCATCAACTCCGCCATTCAGGAACAGATCGGGCAACTGGAGCACGTCATTCTGGCCGGATTCAGCCACGAACCGGTGGTCAACCTCTCAGAACGGCTGATTGAGGTGACCCCGAAAGGCCTGAACAAATGCTTCTACGCCGACAACGGATCGTCAGCCATCGAGGCAGCTCTTAAGATGAGCTATCACTACTGGAAGAACCACGACAAACCCGGCAAGAAAAACTTCGTCAACCTCAGCAACAGTTACCACGGTGAGACTCTGGGCGCCCTGGCTCTGGGTGATGTCGCCCTTTACAAAGACACCTACCAGCCACTGCTGATGGAAGTCCTGACCGCCCCCTCACCGGATGCGTTCAACAAAGAAGCCGGTGAAACCGACGAAGCCTACGCCCTGCGCCAGTTCGAGGCCATGGACAAACTGCTGGCGGAGAAACACGACGAAATCTGCGCCGTGGTGGTGGAGCCGTTGATCCAGTGCGCCGGTGGCATGCGTATGCACCACCCGATCTACCACACCAAACTGCGGGAAGCCTGCGACCGTTACGGTGTGCACCTGATTGCGGACGAAATTGCCGTGGGCTTTGGCCGCACCGGCACCCTGTTTGCCTGTGAACAATCCGGCATCACCCCGGATTTCATGTGCCTGTCCAAAGGACTGACGGCCGGCTATCTTCCGCTGTCGGTGGTGCTGACCACCGACAATGTCTATAACGCTTTCTACGACGACTACGAAACCCTGCGAGCCTTCCTGCACAGCCACAGCTACACAGGCAACCCGATCGGTTGCGCGGTGGCACTGGCGACACTGGACATCTTCCGGGACGAAAACGTCATTGCGAATAACCGACAGCTGTCCCGCTGTATGGCAGAGTCTGTCGCTCACCTGGCGGATCACCCGAACGTGGGCGACATCCGCCAGCATGGCATGACCCTCGCCATTGAAATGGTCAAGGACAAAGCCAGCAAGACCCCCTTTCCCTGGCAGGAACGCCGGGGCATCAAAGTCTATAAGCATTCACTGACCCGGCAGGCCCTGTTACGCCCCCTTGGCAACGTGCTGTATTTCATGCCGCCCTACGTGATCACTGAAGAACAGATCCGCCATCTGGCCCAGGTGGCCACCGAAGGCATTGAAATCGCGGTCAAGGACTGAGAACCCCGGCATGAGAATTCCACGTATCTACACCGACAGCCCACTGGCTGTCGGCAGCCAGTGCCAACTCGACGACAACGCCGCTAACCACGTTGGCCGCGTACTTCGCATGCAGGCAGGCCAGGAACTGCGGATTTTCAATGGCGATGGGCAGGACTACCGCGCCGTCATCACAGAAGCGGGTAAAAAGCAGGTTCAGGTGGACGTTACTGAAGCGGTCACCAACACGACAGAATCCCCCCTGCGTGTGGTGCTGGCACAGACGCTGTCCAAAGGCGACCGGATGGACTATGCCGTCCAGAAGGCTGTGGAAATGGGCGTGACCGACATCATCCCACTGACCACCGAGCGCTGCGACGTGAGGCTCAAAGGCGACCGGGAAGACAAACGCCTGCGGCACTGGCAGCAGATCGCCATCAGCGCCGCAGAGCAATGTGGCCGTGCCCGTGTACCAGAGATAAGGCCGGTGATGACCGTCCCGCAGTGGCTGGAACACGCCCAGGCCTGCGACGTACGCCTTGTGCTGCACCACCGCACCGAACACTCGCTGAACAACCTCAGCACACCCACCAGCGTCGCCCTGATGATCGGCCCTGAAGGTGGCCTGACCGCCGAGGAAATCGTCCTGGCCGAATCCAATGGTTTTCTACCAGTCGCCCTGGGCCCTCGTGTGCTTCGCACCGAAACCGCTCCGGTTGCCGCCCTCGCTCTGTGCCAATGGCTCTGGGGAGATATCGGCACCTGACCGCATCGGTGTGGCTTTTCATCGCACCACGCCATGGCATCCCAGTCATTGACAGACAAGGGGGCGATCAACATTATTCTTGTCTGACAAAAAAGCCTGAGGCAACCACCGGCGTTCGTACAGCCGGTTGCGGTAGGGCTTTCCAAAACCCTGCGTAGCCATGGATGGCGGAGCGGAGCGTACATGGACGTATCAACAGCGTGTTTTGGAAAGCCCTACCGCAACTGGCTGCAATACACCGAGGCTCGGGTAAAACAAATAAACATGCGAGTCCAGGATGACAGACCTTCTTACCAATCCGGAATTTTGGCAATATCTCAGCATCCCCGTGATCGCCGCCCTCATCGGCTGGAGCACTAACTGGCTCGCCATCAAAATGACCTTCTACCCGCTGGAGTTCATCGGCAAACCACCGCTTCTGGGCTGGCAGGGCATCATCCCCTCCAAAGCCCGGAAAATGGCCGCCAAAAGCGTCGACGCCACCATCGCGAAGATTGGCACCGTTCAGGAGATCTTCGAGCAGATCGACCCGAAAGTCCTGGCCGCCCACATTATCCACACCATCGACCCCAGGGTTGAAGAGTACGTCGACGAACTCATGCTCCGGGAATACCCGACGTTCTGGGAAAACCTGCCGGCCTCCGCTCGCAAAATGGTCTACGATCGGGTGCGCAAATCCACGCCCCAACTGGTCGACAACCTGGTGGAAGACATCTCGGACAACATTGAAGACCTGCTCGACATCAAAGGCATGGTGATTGATCGCCTGGCCAGAGACAAAAAGCTGCTTAACCGCATTTTTCTGGAATGCGGCGATGTGGAGTTTCGCTTCATCGTCAATTCCGGGCTCTACTTTGGATTTCTCTTCGGGATCATCCAGATGGGAGTCTGGTTCCTGTACCCGGCCATCTGGGTACTGCCCCTGTTCGGACTGCTGGTAGGCTGGGCCACCAACTGGATTGCCCTGAACGTGATCTTCCGCCCCCTTCACGAACACAAGGTAGGGCCACTGAGGATTCAGGGGCTGTTCCTCAAACGGCAGCCGGAAGTGGCAGAGTCTTTCTGCCATATCGTGACCCATGAGATTCTCACGGTCGGCAACATCATCGATGCCATCCTCGGAGGGCCCAAAGGCGACCGGGCCCGCAACATGGTCAAAAAGCACATCAAGCCGCTCGTGGATGAAACCGCGGGCATGGGCAAAGCACTCACCCAGATGGCTTTCGGGCCAACGGGTTTTGCCACGCTGAAGAATCAGGTGGGCGAAAAAGCCCTGGCGATTTCACAGAGCTCCTTCAGCAACCCGGTGTTCGAACGAGACCGGGCCAGAGCGGTGGAAGCGATCATGGTCGAGCGCATGAATGCGCTGTCTTCCGAGGAGTTCCAGGATCTCCTGCGCCCGTGTTTCCAGGAAGACGAAATCAAGCTGATACTGGTGGGGGCATTTCTGGGCATGATTGCCGGTGTCTGCCAACTGGTCTTTGTGTTTGGCGAATCGTTCGCCTGATTCCGTTCTGGGCAGGCTGATCCAACCAGACTATACTGGCGCAATAACCAGTCTGGATCATCTACACGCTATCCGGAGGCCATGGATGCCGGGCTTTTTTTCCTGGGTATCAAGCCTGTTCAGCAAGACCCCACCCATTCAACCGCCAGCGCCGGATACCCGGCTCCTGAACCCTGCCCCGTCTGGCGCCCCTGACACGACAGGCCCTGAAAGCAATCTGGGCGGCCAGCTGGAAGACCACCTGTTTGCCTGGTTGCTGGATGCAGAGCCAGTCAGGCTTCAGAGAGTGGCTGACGATCATCGCAGGGAACTTGCCGAGCTGGAGCGGCGGCTTAACATGAACGAGATGGAAGAGCTGCCCAGAAAACCCGGCAGCCTGCCCATGCTCATGCGAGCTCTCTCGAACGAAACCACGGAACGCAAAGAGCTGACCAGCATTATTCTGAGCGACCCCTCGCTGACCGACCAGCTTCTTCAGGTGGCCAACAGCCTTTACTTTCGCCCCGGCGACCAGGTAATTGAATCGGTGGATCAGGCGGTGTTCATTCTTGGTGTGGATGGCATAAGAAACGTGATTGCCGCGGCGGTCATGCGCCCCATGATGGCCGCACGGAACAGCCGTGAAGCCCTGTTCGCCCAGCGTTCATGGCGCTGGGGCCTGACCTGTGCCCGGGCAGCGGAAATGATCGCCAAGATCCACCGCGACGACACCAGCGCCCACTTCATGGTCGGCCTGTTACCGGCACTCTCGTACATCACCATTCGCCGGGAACTGGGGCGGATCTGCCGGACTCACGGCTCTGGCCATGAGCCAGAACCCGCCTTACTGAAAGTGGCACTGGTCCGCTATCAATGGGCAACCTGCCAGCTCCTGGCCAACATCTGGAACCTGCCACCGAAGTATCATGCATGGCTGCTCTCGGCGGAGCGTCCAGCCCCCAGACAGGCCCACTCGGCGCTGACCGACGGTTTACTGCTGGGCACCCGGGAGGTACTCAGACACGCCCGCCAGAGAAACCTGTCGGAAGACGACCTCCGTCGAATTGTTCACCTGCCTCCAGAGCAGTTGAACAAAGTGCGCTCGGCCCTGCTCAACCTGCTAAAGGAAGGCAAACCCTCACAGATGCGCGCGTGATACCGGAGCGTCTCCGGGGGTGGTCTCTGGCTCCACACCCGTTTTGAGCAGGCTGGCAAAGCTGACATCGCCGCCAGCAGGGGTCAGTTTGATCAACTCAACCGGCATTGCTTCCGCTGGCAAGCGATCCACAACCCGGTCTTCATCCCGACGAATAGCTCGCAGCACGCTGCCTACGGTAATGATATCCAGAGCACACCCGGGTACCAGACGATCCCCGTTTTCTCCCGCCAGACTCAACAGGCCAGCCCGAATCAACTTATCGCTGATGCGTCTTGTGACTTCCCCCGGCACCCGCAACTGCTGCTCCAGCCACTCTTGCTGTGGTGCAGGCTCGCCTCGACTGAACGGCCTCGCCACCATCCACATCAGTGCCAGTCCAACACGCTCCTGCAACTCCGGAGCCTGCTGCACATTTCTTCGCTTGGACACGGCCCCGGGGTTTTGCAGGTAGAACGCCAGGCTGGCCCCGAGCAACAGAATCATCCAGTTCAGGTAGGTCCAGATCAGTAATATGATGCCCACGGCAAAGCCGGAATAAATTGCCGCGTATTTGGCCG
Organism: Marinobacter daepoensis DSM 16072; assembly: GCF_000421165.1. Lineage (GTDB taxonomy): Bacteria > Pseudomonadota > Gammaproteobacteria > Pseudomonadales > Oleiphilaceae > Marinobacter > Marinobacter daepoensis. The sequence continues at coordinate 271,586 of NZ_ATWI01000008.1, read as the reverse complement.
ACCCCGCCACGAAAGACGCAAACAGCATTCCTCCGGTCTGCCAGGACACCCCCGCCACCAGACCCGCAATAAAGGCGAAGCGGAGTTTCACCCGGGTATTGGGAATAAAGATGTACACAAAGGTAAAGGCCCCAACCACCAGGAAAAAGGGCGTAAAACGGCTGGCAAACACAATCAGCGAGCCGAAAGGCTCGATGGCCATGAGATTCTGCGCAACGTCGGAAGCGAAGATCGTTGCCGTTACCCCAATCGCCGACACCATCAACAGCGGGCCGACCATGATCACACTGAGATAGTTGCTGAAACGCTGCGCCATGGAACGCATTTCAGGCACCCGCCAGATCATATTGAACGATCTCTCAATCTTCTGAACCAGTGAGATGACCGTGTAAACCAGCAATGCCAGACCCACCGAGCCAAGGACCCCCACTTTCATGTTGTCCACAAACCCGAGAATACGTTCCGCGACCTCAATCCCCTGAGGGCCCATCGGCTGGAAGAACTGAAACAGGAAGGGCTCCATCTTCTGATGGACACCCAGCGCTTTCAGAACCGAGAAGCTCAGGGCCAGCAACGGCACAATGCTCAGCAACGTTGTGTACACCAGACTCATGGCGTGCAAAGTCAGCTGACCGCTGATGACATCCCGAGCCAGGGCATAAACCGAACGCCCCACCTTGTACAGCCAGGTCCATGGCCAGCGCTGGGGCGGGTTCGGGTTCGAGAGAATCCAGTCTTCCGCGGCCTGAAGCCGCGCTTTCATCTGAAAAGAAGCCACGCAATGTCCTGCTTACAAGTTTTTCTACAGCTTATCAGGCAGATGGCACTAAACAAGCCAGCTGATCTTAATTCCCCGGCGCGACCGCCACCGAAGCCAGGTTGTCTGCCGTGATTCCGACAATCCGCTGCCTGGCTTCCCGGCTGGCCCAGGCTGAGTGCGGGGTCAGGATCAGGTTCGGGACATCCCCTGCCAGCAGGGGGTTCCCATGGCGAGGCGGCTCCTCGGTAAGCACATCGAACCCCGCTCCAGCAATGTCTCCGTTCCGCAACGCTTCCGCCAGCGCCCCTTCGTCGACCAATCCGCCGCGGCTGGTGTTGATCAGCAACGCGGTTGATTTCATCAGGCCCAGCTCCCGGGGGCCGATCATATGGCGGGTGTCATCTGTCAGCAGGCAATGCAGAGACACGACATCCGCCTGCGCCAACAGCTCATCCAGCGGAACCCGGCGATAACCGTCCACCTCTCCGGGGGCCTGCCCGGGGCGACAACCGAGCACAATCTTCATACCAAAAGCTCTGGCCCGTTCCGCAACGCCCTGCCCCAGGTCTCCGTAACCCACAATCCCCAGAGTTTTTCCCTCCAGCTCCATAATCGGGTAGTCCATGAGGCAAAACATGTCGCTCTTGGCCCAGGCCCCATTGCGGGCATCGCGATTGTAGTCGAGTAGCCGGGTTGCCAGTGCCAGAATCAGCGCCATGGTGTGCTGGGCCACGGTCGAGCGACCATAGTTGGTCACGTTCATGACCTTGATTCCGAACGCCTGCGCCGCCGCCAGGTCAATGTTGTTCAACCCGGTGGCCACCACCGCGATGGTCCGGAGTTCCGGGCAGGCTTCAAAATGTTCACGCCCCAGAACCACCTTATTCACCAACACCGTATCAAAGCCCTGAAGGCGTTCTGTCACCTGTTCAGGCGTGGTACGTTCATGGCAGGTCAGCCCACCGGTTACGGCCTGAAGGGGCCCCAGGTCCACGTCATTTCCCAGTGTTACGGTATCCAGAAAAACGGCTTTCATACTTCTCTCCTGACTCATCGGCCCCATACATTAGGGTAGACTGTAGAAAATGATCAAAATCCCGGAGGCTATCCATGGAACACGAATTCTGGCACGAACGCTGGGCAAAAGACCAAATTGGCTTCCACGAAGGAACAGTTAATCAATACCTTCACGATCACTGGGGCGAACTCGCGGGCCAGGGCAACGACGCCGTGCTCGTTCCTCTGTGTGGCAAAGCCCACGATATGTGGTGGCTCCATGACCGGGGTCACCCCATTATCGGTGTTGAGCTGAGCGACATCGCCTGCAAGGATTTTTTCGAGGAAGCGCAGGAAAAAGCCAGCGTTCACCCCGGCGAACCGTTTACCGTGTTTCGTCACGACAACCTGCAAATCTGGTGCGGCGACTTTTTCCAGCTGGTGCCTGACGACCTGAAACACGTGCGCCTGGTTTACGATCGCGCCGCCCTGATCGCCCTGCCCAAAGAAATGCGAAAACGCTACGTTGAGCATCTTACCGCCGTCATCCCGGACGGCACGAAAATTCTGCTGATCACACTCGACTACGACAGCGAAGAAATGCAGGGCCCTCCTTTTAACGTGACCGATCAGGAAGTATTCGAGCTCTACGGCGATGACTACGAAATTAACCACGTGCTGAAACGGGACATGGCCCGGGACAACCCCTTTGCCAAGCGCCGTGGGCTGAGGAACGGGGCCGCAGAAAGCGTGTTTACTCTGATCAAGAAGTAAAACCCGCATCGCCGGGGAGCGCCCTGCGCCCCGGCGTACCACAATTTAATGAATCTAATTTGACGGCTCGCTGTCCAACCCCACGAGTCTGAACTAAGCTCAGAGATAAGCAGGCCGGAACGCTCCGGATAACGTATACCTGCTTAACATTATCCCATTCATTCCATAATCAGAGACACCGCCGGGAAAGGCGGCGAACCAGCAACGGGGACATTGCGTGCATCTATAACAGGCAAGAGTGAGCGAGGGGCCATCTATGAGCATTCTGCAGCACTTCAAAGACCGGTATGACCAGACTCAGGAGGAGGAGTACTCCCTTGAGGAATACCTGGAGATCTGCAAACAGGACCCAACGGCATACGCCACCGCGGCAGAGCGGATGCTGATTGCCATCGGCGAACCAGAACTGATTGATACGTCCCGTGACCCTCGCCTGTCACGCATCTTTTCCAACAAGGTTATCAAACGCTATCCGGAGTTTGACGAGTTCTACGGCATGGAAGACGCTGTGGAAAACATCGTCTCCTTTTTCCGTCATGCCGCTCAGGGCCTGGAGGAAAAGAAACAGATTCTGTACCTGCTGGGGCCGGTCGGTGGCGGTAAATCATCACTTGCCGAAAAGCTCAAATCCCTGATGCAGAAGGTTCCCTTCTATGCCATTAAAGGCTCGCCGGTCAACGAGAGCCCGCTGGGCCTGTTTGACCCGGACGAGGATGCTCCGATCCTTGAAGAGGAATATGGCATTCCGGTCCGGTACCTCAAGAACATCATGTCGCCCTGGGCAGTCAAGCGCCTGCACGAGTTTGGTGGCGACATCAGCCAGTTCCGGGTGGTAAAACGCTATCCGTCCGTGCTTGACCAGATTGCGGTATCCAAGACCGAACCCGGCGACGACAATAACCAGGACATCTCGGCCCTGGTGGGTAAGGTCAATATCCGCATGCTGGAGGATTTTTCTCAGGATGACCCGGACGCGTACAGTTTCAGTGGCGGCCTGTGTAAAGCCAACCAGGGGCTGCTGGAATTTGTGGAGATGTTCAAGGCGCCCATCAAGGTTCTGCACCCGCTGCTCACGGCTACACAGGAAGGCAACTACAACACCACCGAGGGTATGGGGTCTGTGCCGTTTGATGGAGTAATTCTGGCCCACTCCAACGAATCAGAATGGCAAACCTTCCGCAACAACAAACACAATGAGGCGTTTCTGGACAGGGTCTACATCGTCAAGGTGCCTTATTGCGTCAGAGTGACCGAAGAGATCGAAATCTATCGCAAGCTGCTGAAAAACAGCTCTCTGGCGGGAGCCCCCTGTGCGCCAGATACGCTGGACATGCTGGCCCAGTTTTCGGTGCTGTCACGGATCAAAGAACCGGAAAACTCCAGCATCTACTCCAAAATGAAGGTGTACGATGGCCAGAGCATCAAGGACACCGACCCAAAAGCCAAATCCATTCAGGAGTACCGTGACGCTGCTGGCGTGATGGAAGGCATGGATGGCCTCTCAACCCGCTTTGCCTTCAAGATCCTTTCTAAGGTGTTCAACTTCGACACCACCGAGATTGCCGCCAACCCGGTGCACCTGTTGTATGTCCTGGAGAAGCAGATCGAACAGGAGCAGTTTCAGTCAGAGATTCAGGAGCGCTACCTGCGCTTTATCAAAGAATTTCTGGCGCCGCACTACGTCCAGTTTATTGGCAAGGAGATCCAGACCGCCTATCTGGAAAGCTACAGCGAGTATGGTCAGAACCTGTTCGACCGTTACGTCACCTACGCCGATTTCTGGATTCAGGACCAGGAATTCCGGGACCCGGAAACCGGAGAGATTCTCGACCGGTCGTCCATCAACGACGAACTGGAGAAAATCGAGAAACCCGCCGGTATTTCCAACCCGAAGGATTTCCGCAACGAAGTGGTCAACTTCGTACTCCGCGCCCGGGCCAACCATCAGGGCAAGAACCCTTCCTGGCTCAGTTACGAGAAGCTGCGTAGTGTGATTGAGAAGAAAATGTTCTCCAACACCGAAGACCTGTTGCCGGTGATTTCCTTCAACCCGAAAGCCAGCCAGGAAGACCAGAAAAAACACAAACAGTTTGTGGAACGCATGGTTGACCGTGGATACACCGAGAAACAGGTGCGCTTGCTTGCCGAGTGGTACCTGCGTGTCCGGAAATCCCACTAACGGCCAGCGGGAGCAGTACCATGGGTATGACCCACATTGTTGACCGGCGCCTGAACGGCAAAAACAAGAGCGCAGTGAACCGGGAGCGGTTCCTGCGCCGTTATCGCCACCACATCAAAAAGGCGGTGTCTGACGCAGTTCAGAAGCGATCCATCACGGATATCGAGCGGGGAGAGAAAGTCAGCATTCCCGCCCGGGATATCGACGAACCTGTTTTCCATCACGGCGACGGCGGCCGCCGGGAAGTTGTGCACCCTGGCAATCAGGAATGGGTCGCCGGCGACACCATCCCAAAGCCTCAGGGCGGTGGCGGACAAGGACAGGGACAAGGGCAGGCAAGCCCGGATGGCGAAGGCATGGATGAGTTCGCGTTCCAGATTACCCAGGAAGAGTTTCTGGATTTCCTGTTTGACGACCTGGAGCTGCCCAACCTGGCCCGAAAGAAACTGAAAGACACCGAAGCTTTCAGTTACGTGCGTTCCGGTTTCACGACTCAGGGCGTGCCAGCCAAACTGGATGTGATACGTTCCCTGCGTGGCGCTCACGCTCGTCGTCTGGGCCTTGGCGGAGCCCGCAAGAAAAAGATCCGGGATCTGGAGCAACAGCTTGAAGCCTTGAAATCCGCTCCGGGCGACCTGGACCCGGCGTTCAGCCATGAAGATCAGATTCAGGTGCTGGAGGAGGAAATTGCCCGCCTGAAAGCCAACGTCAAACGCATTCCATTCATCGACGAGATTGATCTCCGGTACCGTCAACATCTGAAACAACCCAAGCCCGCCACCAGCGCCGTGATGTTCTGCCTCATGGACGTTTCCGGCTCCATGACCCAGATGCACAAAGACATTGCCAAGCGCTTCTTCATCTTGCTGTATCTGTTTCTGAAGAAGAACTACAAGAAAATAGAGGTGGTGTTCATTCGCCACCACACCAGCGCCAAAGAAGTGGATGAAGAGGAGTTTTTCTACAGCCGGGAAACCGGGGGCACCATTGTATCCAGTGCCCTGAAACTGATGCACCGCATCGTTGAGTCCCGCTATTCACCCGCAGAATGGAACATCTACGCCGCCCAGGCCTCCGATGGCGATAACTGGAACGATGACTCCCCCATCTGCAGCAAACTGCTTTCTGAGCGGATTCTGCCACTGGTTCAATACTACTCCTACATTGAGATAACGCCTCAGGATCATCAGATGCTCTGGTATGAATACGAAAAGATCAGGGAGCAGTATCCCCAGAGCTTTGCCATGCAGCAGATCGCCGATCCAGGTGACATTTACCCGGTCTTCCGACAGTTGTTTGAGAGGAAAGCCGCATGAACCGCCTGACAGACCGCCCCACGGCCCCGGAGAACGAACCTCCCGGAGCACAAACGCCGATTTCGACCAGTTCGGAGTGGACCTTCGAGCTGATTCAGAAATACGATGAGGAAATCGCCAAATGCGCCGCCGAGTTCGGCCTGGACACCTACCCGAACCAGATTGAGGTGATTACGGCTGAACAAATGATGGATGCCTACAGCTCGGTCGGCATGCCGGTGGGCTATCATCACTGGTCCTTTGGCAAACAGTTCCTGCAAACCTCGAAGGGTTACCAGCGTGGGCAGATGGGGCTGGCCTATGAAATAGTCATCAACTCCAACCCCTGCATTGCCTATCTCATGGAGGAAAACACCCTACCGATGCAGGCACTGGTGATTGCCCACGCCAGTTACGGCCACAACTCCTTCTTCAAGGGTAACTATCTGTTCCGCACCTGGACCGACGCCAGCGCCATCATCGATTACCTGGTTTTTGCCCGGCATTACGTCTCTGAGTGCGAGGAACGCCATGGCGTGGATGCCGTCGAGGAAATCCTGGATTCCTGCCATGCGCTGATGAACTATGGCGTCGACCGGTACAAGCGCCCCGCCCCGATTTCCGCCGCCGAAGAGGCACGCAGACAGTCAGAACGCGAAGAGTACGAGCAGCGTCGCATCAATGACCTGTGGCGCACTATCCCGAAAGCCGGGGAGGACGACGACCCGGTCCGCCTTCGCCCCAGATACCCGGAGGAGCCGCAGGAGAACCTGCTGTACTTCATCGAAAAAAATGCCCCCTTGCTGGAAACCTGGCAACGGGAACTGGTGCGAATCGTTCGCAAGCTGGCCCAGTACTTCTACCCACAGCGCCAGACCCAGGTCATGAACGAGGGTTGGGCGACGTTCTGGCACTACACCTTGCTGCACCGGATGTACGACAAAGGGCTGGTCAACGACGGGTTCATGCTGGAATTCCTGCAAAGCCATTCAGCAGTGGTCTATCAACCGCCGTTTAACAGCCCCTGGTACTCAGGCATCAACCCTTACACTCTGGGCTTTAGCATCTTCACAGACCTTCGCCGCATCTGTGAACATCCAACGGATGAAGATCGGGAGTGGTTCCCGGACATCGCCGGTACGGACTGGCTGGAGAGCCTGCATTTTGCCATGCGCAACTTCAAGGACGAGAGTTTTATCCAGCAGTACCTGTCACCGAAAGTGATGCGGGACCTCAAGCTCTTCGCCATCGAGAACGACGATCAGCGAGATCACTATACGGTGACCGCCATTCACGATGATCCGGGCTACCGTGTTCTGCGCGAGAAACTGGCGCGCCAGTACAACCTGAGTTACCGGGAGCCCAACATTCAGGTGTGGAGCGTCGATGTTCGAGGTGACCGTTCACTGACCCTGCGCCATATACCAGTAGACCGGGTGCCTCTTGGCAAGGAGACCGACGAAGTGCTCCGGCACGTTCACCGGCTGTGGGGATTCGATGTCCATCTGGAAAGTGTCGACGAGGGCACCGTGGTTGAAGAGCATCACTGCCCTGCCAACCCACTGGAAGAGGACGATTAGCCGGGGAACCGGGCCGAGGCTCTCAGCCCGCCAGACGGCGACCGGCTGAGATCCAGGACTCCGCCATAGAGCTCAACCAGTTCTTTGACGATCGCCAGCCCCAGACCAGATCCCGCGCGGGTTTCATCCAGCCGGGTCCCTCGGGTCAAGGCCTGTTCAATCTGCTCATCGGACAGCCCCGGGCCATCGTCATCCACCCGCACCAGCAATCCACCGGCCTCCATTGCCACCAGAAACGTCACCCGGCTTGCGGCCCAGTTAATGGCATTTTCCAGAAGATTACCGGCGATTTCCTGAAGATCCTGCTGTTCAAACCGTACCGGCTCTTCCACACCCAGGGCACTCTCGAGCACCACGCCGCGACGTTGGGCCAGGGTCGTGAGCGCCGACACGACCGGCTCCAAAGTATCCGCCAGGTCAACCCGACCCAACGCCGCCGGGCCTGCGGCTGAAGCCCGGGCCAAATGATGACGAACCGCTTCATCAATCCGAGCCAGTTCCGTACGGAACGCCGATTTTTGCTGCTCCGGCAACTGGTCGCTCAGCGTGGTCAGTACCGAGACCGGAGTCTTCAGTGCGTGTGCCAGATTGCCGGCGGCCGTTCGCCCCCGCTCAATCAGAACTTCATCCCGAATCAAAACCTGGTTCATGGCCTCGGCCAGTCGAGCCAGCTCTTTCGGCAAATCACTTTCCAGAGACCGTGCCTGGCCAGCCTCCATAGCCCGGAGATCACGCTCCAGGCGCCGCAACGGCGCCAGGCCCCAGCGTATCTGCAAGCCGATCATCAACAGCAGCAAGCCCCCAAGGGTCGTGAGTGAAATCGACAACAAACGGTTGAAGTGCGCCACCTGAGCTTCAACCTCCGAAAGATCGGCAGCCACCGAAACCGACAACCAGCCTTCAAACGCCGGGAGCTGAACGTCCCGCTCTACCAGCCGCAGCGCCTGTCCGGCTGGCCCGGGCGTATTAGCCCAGTCCGGGCCCCGCCCACTGATCACGGGCAAACGCTCGTCCCACAGAGAACGTGACGTGATGCGCCGGCCCTCATGGTCATTCACCTGCCAGTACCAGCCGGAGTACACCCGATCAAAACGTGGATCGCCCAATTGCGGGCCCGGCGTCAGTTCGCCAGTTTGCGGGTCAAACTCAATCCCGGCGATAACCACATTCAGGAAGGACAGCAGACGTTCATCAAAGGAATCGTTGACGGTTTGCCGGAAATTCCAGGCCAGCAACGCACCCGCCAGAGGCAACACCAGCGTCACCAGAACCAGCGCCGACACCAGCATCCGGGCCGACACCGGCCAGCGTCGCAGCCGCGTGAGCATCAGACACCCGCCCCGTTGGTGTTCATCCGGTAACCCTGCCCGCGCACGGTTTCAATCGCATCGGCCCCAAGCTTTCGGCGCAAGCGGCTGACCTGCACGTCGATCACGTTTGAATCGGGCTCCTGATCTCCATCGTAGACATGCTCCGTCAACTCGGTACGGGACACAATGCGGGGAGCCGCATGAATCAGGTGAGAAAGCAGCCGGAATTCCTGAGCGGTCAGAGACACCGGCATCCCCAGGCGCGTGACCTGCCCGGCATGGGTATCCAGAGCAATGTCTCCGACGGTAATCACCGGGTGAGAATGACCATGGGCCCGACGGACCAGCGCACGCAAACGGAACAGGATTTCAGCCGTTTCAAACGGCTTGGTGACGTAATCATCGGCGCCGGCCGAAAACCCGGCGGCTTTGTCAGACCATCGTTCCCGGGCGGTCAGAATCAGTACCGGCAAGTCGATGCCCTGCTCCCGCCAGCGGGCCAGCCACTGGGTTCCATTACCGTCAGGCAGCCCCAGGTCCAGCACCACCGCATCGTAACGCTCCGTACTGACCAGAAAGTCTGCACTGCGCCCGTCTTCCGCCACTTGCACCAGCACTCCGGCAGTGGTCAGGGCATCGGCCAGGCCCTGAGCCAATGCGTTATCGTCTTCCACCAGCAGTATTTTCATCAGCGTTGCATGCCCCGAATGTTCCTGCCTTCGATTTCCAGAATGTCTCCGGTCCGGGCATCAATCTCAAACTCCACCACCTGCCCTTCCGGGCCCAGCAGCTCAATTTCGTAGATGATGTCACCGTCATCGCGCTCAATGTCCACATCAATTACATCCCCCCGCCAGTCGCGGGCAAGATTCTCCAGAATCTCGCTCAGGGGCTTGATGCGTCCGGCTTCCACTTCACGGTGCAGCCGACGCCAGTCGTCCTCATCGGCGCAGGCCACCTGAGCGAGAGGTGCCGTGCTCAGAGCAAACAGCGTCAGCAGTAACACCCTAACGACTCGGCGGGAAAACCGGTCGGCGGGCAGAACGTGCGAATAAAAAGGGTATCGGTTCATGCGTACAGGGTGACAAAAGCTGGATGAACGAATCATGAACGAGCCTATCACGATGCTGAAAGCCACGCTTCGTTAATCTGGCCCCAGGCTGGTCGCCAACAGGGCAAACCGGCGTAACCGACTGACCTCTGTATGCAAGGAGAACACCATGAAAAAGATTCTGACTGTCACTCTGATCAGCAGCCTTGTCGCGGCTCCCTTTGCCATGGCCAAAGGCAGCTTTGACGACGCAGAACGGATGCTCAAAGCCGGTACTGACTACGGCATCACTCATTTTCAGAGCATTGAGTTCGACGACGATCGTGCCGACGACATCGAAATCGAAGGCTGGATGGGTAAGGACTGGTTTGTCGAGCTGGACCTGAATGGCAACGGCGACATCGACCGCGAGCAACGCCGTAAGCCCAAAGGGGAAGTGTACGGCCTGAGCGCTGACGATGTGCGCGATTATCTTGACGCTGCGCAGCAGCAGGGTATCCAGACGTTCGAAGAACTGAAGGTGAAACGCAGCGGCCAGATTCAGGTTGAAGGTGACGACGAAAACGGCCGGGAGCTGGAAGTGGATTTCCGGGCGGGCAGCTTTGAGCCAGTCCGGGTTAAGAAAGATCACTGATTCGGAGTGTCGGCACCGGCCGGGCTTCAAGCCCGGCCGGTGCGCCGCATCAGATCAGAGACTCACCGACGGCAATCCAGACAAGGCCATCGCCAGTTCCTGCTCATCATACTCATGATCGCTGAGTTCACCGGCAAAGTACGACGTGTACGCCGCCATATCAAAGTGACCGTGACCGCTAAGGTTGAACAGGATCACCTCTTCTTTACCTTCCCGCTTACAACGCAGAGCTTCATCAATCGCGCCCTTAACAGCATGATTGGCCTCCGGGGCTGGCACAATCCCTTCACTTCGGGCAAACAGGATACCGGCTTCAAAACACTCTCTCTGGGTGTAGGAAACCGCATCAAACAGCCCCAGTTCTTTAGCGTACGACACCATGGGCGCCATGCCGTGGTATCGAAGGCCTCCGGCGTGGAAGCCGGGGGGTGTGAAATCCGAGCCCAAAGTGTGCATTTTGGTCAGGGGTGTCATGTGGGCGGTATCCCCATAATCGTAGGCATACTTACCACGAGTCAGAGTCGGACAGGCTGACGGTTCCACCGCGACGATTCTGGACTTTTCACCACCTCGCAGGGCGTGCCCCATAAAAGGAAACGCCAGGCCAGCAAAGTTGGAACCTCCCCCCGTGCACCCGACAATGACATCCGGCCAGCAATCCGCCATTTCCATCTGCTGCATCGACTCCAGACCAATGACCGTCTGATGGAGCAGTACATGATTCAAAACCGACCCCAGCGCATACTTGGTGTTCGGGTCCTGCACCGCCAGTTCCACCGCTTCGGAAATGGCAATCCCCAGGCTTCCGGTGTGGTTCGGGTCTTCAGCCAGCACTTTACGGCCAAAGGCGGTCAGCTCAGAGGGCGAGGCCACACAGTTGGCACCGTAAGTTTCCATCACAGCCCGCCGATAGGGCTTCTGATTATAGGAGACGCGTACCTGAAACACCGTCACATCCAGATCAAACAGAGAACCGGCAAACGAGAGCGATGTTCCCCACTGGCCTGCCCCGGTCTCGGTCGTCAGGCGGCGGGTCCCCGCCTCCCGGTTATAGAACGCCTGAGGAATCGCAGAATTCGGTTTGTGACTGCCCGCCGGGCTGACACCTTCGTACTTGTAGAAAATTCTGGCAGGAGTACCCAGAGCTTTTTCCAGGCGGTGGGCCCGGAACATGGGGGCCGGCCGCCACAGACGATAAACATCCTGAACCGGCTCTGGAATTTCCACCTCCCGCTCGGTGGTCATTTCCTGTTCAATCAGAGATGCTGGAAACAGCGGCTCAAGGTCTGATGGGCTTACGGGCTGCCGGGTACCCGGATGCAATACGGCCGGCAGGGGTTCCGGAAAGTCGGCCTGAAGGTTATACCAATACTTCGGCATCTGGCTTTCATCGAGAAGAAACTTCGTTTGCATTGTCGTATGGCCCTGAGGTGGTTTCAGATTTTCATCTCAGAATACCCATTCCAGGCCGGCATAAAAAGTTCTTCCTGGCCCGGGTTCTGCGTCGCCACGATCTTCAACCGGCAGGTTATACCGGAAGCCAGGACGCCATCAGATCTACGAGCCAGGGGACGAGCAAAGCCGTGGCAAACGCCGACAGCGCCATCGCCAGCCCTGAAAATGCCCCCATTTGGGAACTGACCTGGAACGCCCTGGCCGTTCCGATGCCATGGGCCGCTACGCCCATGGCAATGCCTTTAGCCGTATCATCCTTCACTCGAATCCACTCAAACAACTTGGTGCCCAGCACGGCCCCCGTAATTCCGGTTAACACCACCAATACGGCAGTCAGCGACGGCAGGCCGCCGATTTTCTCGGATATCCCCATGGCAACCGGGGCCGTGGCCGATTTCGGGGCCAGAGACATCTGGATCTCCAGGGAGCCTCCGAGCAACTTCGCCAGCGCGACCGAACTGCCCGCGGCAATCACGACACCGCAAAGAAGCGAGATAGTGACTGGCAACCATAGTTCACGGAGCCGGCGGAACTGCTGGTATAGGGGAACCGCGAGGGCCACCGTTGCTGGCCCCAGCAGAAAATGAACAAACTGACCGCCCTCGAAGTAATCCTGGTAAGACGTGCCCGTCGCCAGCAGGACCAGAATCAGCAGAGCTACCGAGGTCACCACCGGATTTGCCAGCGGACTGGCGTGGGTTTTCAGGTAAAGCCGATACGCCAGTCCGTAAGCCACCAGCGTCATAGTCAGGCCCAACAGCGGTGACGCCGACAGATACACCCAGATATCGCGCAGACCCGGCTCAGTCATTCGGCTCATCCTCGACTCTCTGCGGTGTCACAAACCAGCGGGTGGTCAACTGCATGATCAGCGCTGTCGCAACCATCGTGACAACAGTGCTCAGAACCAGGGCCAGCGCAATGGGCACCCACTCATCTGCAATGCGACCAAAATGCGTCATCATGCCAACCCCGGCCGGAACAAACAGCAGCGACAGATGGCTGAGCAGTGCACCCGAGGCCTGCCCCAGCGAATCCGGGACACTTCCCCGGATCATCAGGGTGGCAAACAACATGACCATCCCAAGCACGGGCCCCGGAATAGGCAGGCCTAACAGACGCACCAGGATTTCTCCGGTCAACTGGTAAACCAGCAATAACGTCACACCATTGAGAAACGGCACGAAGCAAACGCCTCCTCAGGCGCCCTGGCCCACCACACTGGTTTTCGGAATCACCCGCCGACCGTACATGGCCAGCAGGAAACCGATGGGGAACATAAGCACCCCGTAGACGGCAGCGGGGATAGACATGGCGCTGGATTCCAGCAGGGTCAGGGTCACCATCAGGCCGATGGTGCCATTCTTGACCCCTAGCTCTACCGCAACGGCCAGGGATTCACGCTGCGTCAGCCCGGCAAAGCGACCGGCCAGCAGGCCCAGCATGATACCCGCCACATTCAGCGCAATGGTCGAAGGCCCGGCCTGCCGTAGCAGGTCCCAGAGATCATCCCGGACCCCGTAGAGCAACGCCACGATCAGAACCGCCAGCACAACGCCGCCAAAAATACTGACGACTCCCTCAGCCTTGCGCGCCAGTTCCGGCTTACGGGTACGCACCAGCATACCGATAGCCACCGGCAGCAAAACAATCACCACCAGCATCACAATGGTCTTGACCACAGGCAACGAAATACTTTCTTCGGTGTCCATAAAGTGCTGCAGCGCCATGTTGGTAAACAACGGCAGGGTGAGGATGGTCAGCAGACTGGCCGAGACCGTCAGCACGATGGACAGCGCAATGTTGCCCCGGGACAGGAGCACGAAGAGGTTTGACGTTGTGCCACCCGGGCAGGCCGCAATAATAACCAGGCCAACCGCAATGGCCGGCGACACGCCAAACAGGTATGCCAACGCAAAAGCCACCACCGGCATCACAAAAATCTGAGCGACTGATCCAACGATCAGGCCTTTCGGATACACCGCCACCTGACGAAAATCGCGCAGGGTCAGGGTCATGCCGATACCGATCATGATGATGAACAGAGAAATCGGCAAACCTGCCGAAATGAGCGGGCTGGATTCCACATTGCCTCCAATATTTTTGTTATCAGCGTTCGAAGTCCGTAGAAGTTAGCACACGAACCATATCTTCGGCAGCTCCGGTTCGCGACATTGTGTAACCGTGAACCCCTGCAAAAGATTGGCGCACCGTCAGAGTTTTGATCGTGCGAGCCTGCGCTTATCAGTATACTTGCAGGAAACAAACAAAAAACAAATGACTGGCGGAGAATGACAAGGAATGAAACGTCTCGGAACACTGGATGCTTCCTGGTTAGCGGTTGAGTCTGAAGACACCCCGATGCATGTGGGCACGCTTCAGATTTTCTCACTGCCCGACGAAGCCCCGGACACCTTCCTGCGTGACATGGTCACCCGAATGAAAGAAGCCGGCGATGTCGCCCCGCCCTGGGGTTGCAAACTGGTCTGGCCTGGCTTTCTCGCACGCGTGGTGGCTCCGTTCTGGAAGATCGACAAGGACATCGACCTGGACTACCACGTTCGCCATTCAGCGCTGCCTCGCCCGGGCGGTGAACGGGAACTCGGCGTTCTGGTCTCACGGCTTCACTCGCACCCACTGGACTTTTCCCGGCCCCTCTGGGAGTGCCATGTTATCGAAGGGCTCGAAAACAACCGGTTTGCCCTCTACACCAAAATGCACCATTCCATGATTGATGGCATCAGCGGTGTCCGGCTGATGCAGCGAGTGCTGACCAAAGATTCACAACGGCGGAACATGCCACCGCCCTGGACCGTGCGGCCTCAGCAGCGGCGAGGGGCGAAAACTGACAAGGAAGCCAGTGTCCCGGCGGCCTTCTCACAGGCAATGGATGCTCTCAGATTGCAGGCCGACATGGCGCCCAGGCTCTGGCAGGCGGGCAATCGTCTGGTGCACTCCGTCCGCCACTCGGACGATGGCCTGACCGCCCCGTTCACCGGCCCGGTCTCCGTCCTCAACCACCGGGTGACCGCTCAGCGGCGGTTTGCGACCCAGCACTACCAGCTGGAGCGTCTTAAGAAACTTGCCCATGCCTCCGGAGGGTCACTGAACGATGTTGTGCTGTACCTGTGCGGAACGGCCCTCAGGCGATTTCTCGTGGAGCAGGATAACCTGCCTGACATTCCGTTAACGGCGGGGATACCCGTAAACATCCGCCCGGCAGATGACGAAGGAACCGGCACGCAGATCAGTTTCATGATTGCCTCTCTGGCCACAGATGAAGCTGACCCGCTGGCTCGCCTGCAACACATAAAGACATCCACCCGAAGAGCCAAGGAACACCTGCAGAAACTGCCCCGAAGCGCCCTGACCCAATACACCATGCTGCTGATGTCACCCTACATTTTGCAGCTGATGTCCGGCCTGGGCGGGCGCATGCGCCCCGTGTTCAACGTGACAATTTCCAATGTCCCCGGGCCGGAATCCACACTGTATTATGAGGGCGCGCGGCTTGAGGCCATGTATCCTGTATCACTGATTGCCCATGGCGGCGCCCTGAACATTACCTGCCTGAGCTATGCGGGCTCCCTCAACTTTGGCTATACCGGTTGTCGGGACACCTTACCAAGCATGCAGAAACTGGCGGTGTACACCGGAGAAGCCCTGGATGAACTCGAAACCCTGATTCTGCCCCCGGCCCCAAAACCAACACGCACCCGGGCCCGGAAATAATCGAGACGGGAGTCAGCCACGCTGCCAGTGGCTGGCTCCCACAAAAATCATCTGCAGGAATCGGGTTGTGCGTTGCTGTACCAACCCGATCTGATAGTCGTCGTCTTCGGAGATACTGAGCAGATCGGTGAGGCTGAAGGCCACCGTGCGGACCACCAGATCACAGGTCAGATCCAGATCCGCATCACTCAGGTGCGTCACCAGCCGGAGACGCCGCAGATCGTTGGCCAGCTCACTGGCGAAGAACCGCATCTCACTGCGTATCCCTTCCTGAACTGAGCGACTCTCCCCTGCCAGCCCCTGGGCCATAAACAAAAAGAAACTCCGGTTAGCCTGAGCGTGGGCAACAAAAATCCCGACCGATTCTTCAATCAGCTTATCTGACTGCAACACGTTGGCCCTGGCCTCCCGCATCATGCGGCGAAGCACCAGCCCCAGCTCATCCACAAGCTGCAACCCCAGATCATCCATGCTCCTGAAGTGTCGGTAAAACGACGTGGGCACCACGCCGGCCTGACGCGTGACCTCACGAATGCCCAGGCTGGCAAAATGCCGCCCCTTCCCCACCAGCGTCAGCGCGGCACTCATCAGTTTTTCCCGGGTTTCCCCGGGCTTGCGTCGGGTTCTGTCTGCCATAGTCTGCCTTTGCAATCCGCGTCGGTGACAAGTGTACACATTTGACCGAAGAAAAAACCGCCGCGATTGTCATATTGAGCCAACCGATTGATGCCAATTGTCGCCACCCGCCACCATGTGTACAGTCGTACACACATGTGAACAAGTGTACACATAGCTTTAGAGACACGTACACAATCCGGAGAACAGACAATGATGTTGGCAAAAGCGCGCCAGAACCGAGCCCTGCGATGGTTGGGCCGACAGATACTGAACACCCCCCAACCGGCCAGTTATTTCGACCCATTGGCGGAGGCTATCAATCCTATGTGGGTACAAGCGTACACACCGGCGCGGGTGGAACGCATTTTTACAGAGACCCACGACACCAAAACCCTCGTACTAAGACCAGCCCGCCGTTGGGGTGGCTTTCAAGCCGGCCAGCATGTGAATCTCGGCGTGGACATTGAGGGAGTCCGGCGGCAGCGCACCTTCAGCCTCTCCTCGTCGCCTCGACTCTGGCAGGACAACGGTCAGATCACACTGACCATCAAGCGACACCCGGGCGGACGGGTGACCAACTGGTTACATGACCATCTGGAAGAAGGGGCTGTACTGGGGCTGACCGATGCCTTTGGAGACTTCCTGCTGCCATCGGTTGCCAAACCCTTACTGTTTATTGCCGGAGGCAGCGGTATTACCCCCATTCTGAGTCAACTGGAGAGTCTGGCGGCTGAAGACTATCGGGCGCCGGTTACACTGCTCTATTTCGTGCGCACCCGGAAAGACATCATCGCCAGAGAAACGATCACAGCCCTGGCCGCGCGCTACTCCGCGCTGACCGTCCGGATTCTGACCACTCACGACAACACCAGCCCCCGCTCTCTCAATGGCTCAGACCTGGACTCGGTTCCCGGCCTGACGGCTCGCGACGTCTTCCTTTGCGGGCCGGGCGGGCTGATGGACCTTGCCACGGAACTGCTTTACCAGCGTGGCATCCGTGACTCTCAGGTTCACTGCACTTTCTTCGCTCCACCCACCATCGCCAGCCTGAGCAAGGAGGCTCTGGGCGGTGACGTGCGCTTTGTCCGCAGTGCTCTCTCGGTGGATTCAACCGGCGACGCCACCCTGCTGGAGATAGCCGAAGCGGCAGGGCTGCACCCCCAGTCTGGCTGCCGCATGGGAATCTGCCATCAATGCAGCTGCCGGAAGACCAGCGGAACCGTCATTAACCGACTGACCGGTAAACCATCCGGCCCAGGCGAGGAGAGCGTTCAACTCTGCGTGTCTGTCCCACGCGGCCCTGTCACGCTGGATGTCTGACCCAAACCAATCAATCGCGGCCTCTATACAGCCGCAGGGAGCCCTTATGCTCAAACTGGATGAACAACAACTCAACGAACTTCAGAAAGACCTGGACGCCGTCCGCGATGACGTTCTGGCCGACCTTGGCGAGCGGGATGCCCGCTATATTCGCAAGATCGTTCGCCTGCACCGAGCCCTTGAAGCAGGTGGCCGGGTAATGATGCCTTTTGGCTTCCTTCCGCCCGTGTTTGTTGCCGCCACGGTGACCCTGGGGGTGGCCAAAATTCTGGAGAATATGGAAATCGGGCACAATGTAATGCATGGCCAGTACGACTGGATGAATGATCCGACCCTGAATTCCCAGACATACGAGTGGGACACGGTCTGTACCAGCGATTCCTGGCGCCGAACCCACAACTACGAACACCACACCTACACCAACATCATCGGCAAAGACCGGGACTATGGCTACGCCGTGCTGCGCCTGAGTGATGACGAACCGTGGAAGCCATGGCACGCCCTTCAGCTTATCAACTACGTTCTGTTGAGCGTGTTCTTCCAGTGGGGGGTGGGTCTGCACGAACTGGAGAGCGAGAAGCTCCGTCGCCGGGAAATTCGCTGGCGGGACAAGCTGTCATTCATAAAAGATTTTGGCCGTAAAGGCGGACGCCAGGCATTTAAGGACTACGTGTTCTTTCCTCTGTTGACCCTGCCCGTGGCGCCAATTGTGCTCGCAGGCAATGTCGGTGCCAACCTGATCCGCAATCTCTGGGCCTCAACCGTGATTTTCTGTGGTCATTTCACTCAGGATGCCGAAACCTTCACCGAAGCGGAATGTGAGGGTGAGAGCAAAGGCCACTGGTACCTCCGACAGCTCACGGGCTCATCCAATTTCACAGGTGGCAGATGGCTACACCTTCTCAGTGGGCACCTGAGTTATCAGGTGGAACACCATGTGTTCCCAGACCTGCCTGCACACCGGTACCCGGAGATCTCCGAACGCGTGCAGGGGATTTGCCAAAAGCACGGCATCCCTTACAACACCGGCAGCTTTGCCAGCCAGTACGGCACAGTGCTTGCCCGCATCACCCGGTTCTCGCTGCCGGACCCAATTCGCAGAAAACTGGAAAACCGCAGGGAGCAGCCTCAGGCGATCTGAAGCAGGCGCAACAGCTGTGGCCGGTGCTGTTCTTTGATCACATCGGCCAGGGTGTAACGATCCAACACCTCAAGAAAGGCTTTCAGGGCCTCGCCAAACATGGACTTCAGGCCGCAAACCGGGGTGATCTTGCAGTTATTCTTGGAGGAAAAGCACTCAACAATACTCAGATCCTGCTCCGTTTCACGGACGAGAATACCAATGTTGATATCCCTGGGGTCCCGGTGCAGCCGCATTCCACCTTTTTTGCCCCGAATGGTTTCGATATAGCCTTTTTTGTTCAACTGATGAACCACCTTCATCAGGTGGTTCTTGGAAATCTCATAGCTGTCGGCAATTTCCTGAATGGTCGCCAGACGATCACCCTCTGAAGCCAGATAGATCAACACTCTGAGTGAGTAATCGGTATAACGGGTGATGTGCATTCACAACTCCAATAACGTAAATCTTCAACAGGATGGCCGGGTCAGCATGTAGATGGCTACGCCCAACAGAAAAAGCCCGGAAACCGACAATACAAACGCAGAAGCCCCCAGCCACACCATGGAACTCCAGCTCAGCGCCATCATCCCGATGGCAAGAATCTTGGCCTTGCGAGGAATCGCCCGACGTAACCGCCAATGCCGGATGGCAGGGCCGAAAGAAGGATGCTGCTCCAGCCACAGGGCAAACGCCGGAGATCCTTTGCTGGCAAAAAAGGCGGCCAGAATAACGAAAGGGGTTGTCGGCAGCAGCGGAAGGACGACTCCGGCAACGGCGATCCCCATACTCATATACGCCAGAATCCGGAAACCGGTTCTGCCTGGTTGTATACCCATGGCACGGGCCTCTTGAGCGCGTGTACCTGCGTTAATTCTACCGTGATTCAGTTCACAGGTCTCCCCAGTTTACTGAGGAAGGCCAGGCGCGCGACATACGCAATTTTCACCCCGACCGCAAACAACAAGGTGCCAATGTGGGCCAGTATCTGGATTGCCATCGGAAATCTGGTAGCCAGTGGATAAGCCATAAGAACCGTCAGCATCAGCCCGAACAGACTGATAACCACCCCGGTATTGGCACGGGCCAGCCATTTTTCATAAAGCCACATATTAACCTCCCGAAAGCTCATCACTTTCATCAGAACTACTTCTGCCACTAACTTTTGACACCCTAATAACATTTATTCTATTTGCATGTTATAGAAGATTAAACACCAAAAGGCAAGAAAACCAGAGATACTACCCGAGGGGTATCGGAATCCGGGGCGCGGTTTGCCATACTTGGCCTAAACTTATGGTGTTCATGCAACAGGACTTCGCGTTAATGCCCAAGACCCGACTGACAGACCGCTTCGGCCGCACCGTGAACTACGTCCGACTGTCGGTGACTGATCGCTGCGACTTCCGCTGTGTTTACTGCATGGCGGAGGACATGACCTTCCTGCCCCGCCAGCAGGTACTCACTCTGGAGGAGATCGCCCGGGTTGCCCGTAATTTTGTTGCACTGGGCACGGAAAAAATCCGTCTGACAGGCGGCGAGCCCCTGGTGCGCAAGGACATTCTGGAACTGGTTCGGGAAATTGGTACTTACGGGCTGCAAGATTTCGCCATGACCACCAACGGCAGTCAGTTGCCCGCCATGGCAGACGCGCTTCGCCAGGCTGGACTGCACCGCTTGAACATCAGCCTGGATTCTCTGGACGCCAGTAAATTCCGCACCATTACCCGTACAGGAAACCTCAGCCAGGTTCTGGATGGCATTGATGCCGCCCGGGATGCCGGTTTCCGCCGTATCAAACTGAATGTCGTGGTCATGAAGGGTCGCAATGACGAGGAAGTCCCGGCATTGATCGAGTTCGCCCGCCGGAAGCAGGTAGACATCAGTTTCATTGAAGAAATGCCACTGGGGCAGATTTCCGAGCACGATCGAGGCCTGGCTCTGTGCACCAGTGATGAGGTTCGGGCACTCATCCGGCCACACCATGAGCTGATTCCCACTACCGGGGATTCCGGCGGACCAGCCCGCTATTATCGGATGCCCGACAGCGGGACCCGCGTTGGTTTTATTTCACCTCACTCCCATAATTTCTGCGCCACGTGCAATCGCGTGCGGGTGACGGTAGAAGGCCGCCTGCTGCTGTGCCTGGGGAATGAGCATTCGGTGGATCTGCGGCGGGTGCTGCGCGGCCACCCGGTAAGCGACGACAAGCTGCAGGAGACCATCATCAATGCGATGGACCTGAAACCGGAACGCCATCACTTTTCCAGCAAGGGGGACGTTCAGATTCTTCGGTTTATGAACATGACCGGAGGCTGACACCGCTTTCGCCATCCATGGCTCCGAAAGCGTTCGAAAGGCGGCAGAGCGTGATTAATGCGTCATAGCGCCGCTATCATGAGCGTCGACCATTCCTGCACCATCCCTTACCTCGTGGCCCTCGTGCATACCTGCCATATCATGCATTGCCATGCCGCTATTCAGGTGTTCCAGCGTGATATCTGAAAATGACAGGACCTCCCCGCCATGATCCGCGGCAAAATCGACGGCATCGGTTTCAGTTGCGAACGACGCCAGAGTTGGCCCCATCGCACCGTTAAGGCTTGACCCGACCACGTAAAAGGCTTTACGGGCATCAATCAGGTGGGTGTCGTCCGGGTGCTCCCAGTGAGTTTCCGCCATGTTGTGAACGTAAAGCGTGTGGTCCCGGTTCTCATTTTCCGGCTGGAGGAACCAGGCGAACATGTCTTTGGTAGAGCAGAACTTACGGATATCCTGCTCTCGCTCGGTAAACGCCTGCCCCTTAGGGCCGGGAAAATGAGTGATCGCCATGCCGCAGACATGGCACTCATCGCCGGATTCAAAATGGACGGGCGCGGGTCTTTCAGCGCGTTGCGGCGCATCCTCAGAACAACCCGCCAGGGTCGCAACAACAAGAAAGGCAACAATCCATTTAGTGATGGGGTATGTCATGATCCTGAGTCTCCGGTAACAATCAGATGTTTCGGTTTTTGAAGAGAAGCAACGCACCCGTCAGCGGAACCACGCACCAGAGCACAAGACCAATCCAGAGTCCTCCTGCACCAATGGGCAGATCGGCGCCCAGACTAAGCACTCCACTGAGCTGGCCGCTGTCTCCGAAAGCGACAATGTTCAAAAGACGGTAGATATCGGTCGGGTTAAGCATCAGGAACCACGGCAGCAACTCCGGATTCAGCTTGCCCTCACTCGCCACCAGGGTCCCCAGCAGCACCAGATCAAAAATCAGCACAAAAAAGAACCAGATGGCAAGGGCCAGCCCGGCCGCAACGGGTTTCTCACTGACCCGTACGCTGACCAGGTACGCCAGTGCAATAAACCCCCACCCCAGCAACACGGTGGAGCCGACAAAACGCCCCATGGCCACGGCCAGGGCGCCGATGGCCACGCCATCCACCAGGAGCGCAATGGCGACGCCCGCCACGCCAAACCCAATCAGGGTGGCCAGTGCCAGCGTCAGACCATGCCCCAGGAATTTACCCAGTAACAGCTGGTTCTTGCTGAGCGGGTAGGTCATCAGCAATAACAGAGTGCCTCCTTCTTCTTCCCCAACGATGGCATCGTACGCCAGAAGCAACGCAATCAGCGGGATCAGAAAGATGCCCAGGCTGGCAAGACTGGCAATGGTCGCCGGGGTGGAGGCGTACCCCACCTGCCCCGAAGCCGCTGCCCCGAACCAGGCGATACCCAGAGCAAGAGTCGCAAACACCAACGAGATGGCAACCAGCCACCGGTTGCGAAAGCTGTCGCTGAGTTCCTTTCGGGCAATGGTCCAGACTGCGTTCATTGACTACCTCCACGGTGCGCCAGGCCACCCGAACCGATAAAGTGCACATAGATATCTTCGAGGCTGGGCTGGTGGATACCCAGATCCGCCACTTCGCCAGACGTCATCAATGTTTTGATCAGGGCCATTTTTTCCTCAGGCCTCACATCAACCAGCAGGCGCCCATGGCGTGTCTTTATCATCAGACCTGCCCGAGAGCCCGCCTGATCGATGGCTTGCTCCACCGCAGAAAGGCTGTTCGCAGGCTCAATCGTCAACGTCACCGGCATGTTTGCCTGGCGCCGCAACGATGGCAGATCCCCGGAAGCCTTCAGAGCGCCTTCGGTCAGGATGGCCGCGCGGTCGATGTAGGGCTCCACGCCTGGCAAAACGTGCGAGCAAAGGACGATACCGGTGCCCTCATCCCGTAGCCGCCGCAGCAGCCGATAAAGGTCGGCCGTTGCCACCGGGTCCAGACCAACCGTTGGTTCGTCAAGCATCAGTAGCCGGGGCTTGCCCAACAGGGCCTGAGCCAGTCCCAGCCGCTGGCGCATCCCCTTGGAATAAGTTTTGGTGCGCGCGTCCATGGCATCCCCCAGCCCGACCTGTTCCAGCAATTCGGGCACCTGCTTCAGGGGTGCGCCTTTCAGGCGGGCAAAATGGCAGAGAATCTCACGGCCTGTGAGTTGCGGGTAGAACATCACGTTCTCGGGCAGATACCCAATGTGCTGGGTAACCTGAGGATCACCGGCCATACCTTCCAGCACAGAGACCTTGCCCTCCGTTGGCTGCATCAGGCCCAGAATCAGCTTGATTGAGGTGGTTTTGCCTGCCCCGTTGTGCCCGAACAGCCCCAGAATCTCCCCCGGCTCCAGCCGAAGATCTACCCCGTGCAACACCGCAGCCTTGTCATACCGGTGGCTGACGTTCTCCAGTCGAAAACAGTTCATCGGATCTCCGCTTGCAGGTGGTCGGGTATGCGCATCAGAGGATGGGGGTCACTCACCCCCGCAGACTTCACTACCGGGAAGGCATCCTGCACCCAGCGCAGGGTGTCGACGGCAGGGCTGAACATCAGCACCTTGGCTTCCGGGTACTTCCACAACAACCGGTCAACGTTATCGTTTGGCTCATAGGGCACGTCACCCAATCCGTCCTGATTGCGGTCCCACCCCAGATAATCACTCCAGTAGTTGCCCTTGCCTGCTTCAGCCCATGATTGAGTGCGGGTGGCCACGTACTTCACCTGACGCTGATTTTCCACAAACGCATTATTGAATACTCGGTTTTGCTCGGAACCTGCCGTCAGGTGGATGCCGATGTTACTGTGGCCGAAATAGTTCCCTTCGAAGGTGTTGTACAGCGAGTTATAGATGAACACCGCCTTACCCTCGGCACCGGAAATCACCACCCCGGCACTCTGCCCCTGAGACACTCCGGTGACCACGTTATTACGCAACTGCGAGTTGGTAATGAAGTTCATCAGAATGCCGTAGTTTTCGTCATTCTCTGATCGATTATTAATTACTTTCAGATACTTACTCTGCATCAACGCATAGCCGGTGCGCGTTCTTCGCGTCACATTGTTTTCCAGCAGGTTGTGCATCGAATACATGTAATGAATGCCGTAGCGGAGATCGCTCATGACATTGCCACGAATGGTATTCTGGTTTGCCGTTTCGATGTAGATGGCGTCCCGGGTCTGACTGATATCGTTGTCTTCAATCAGTGCCCCGGTGGTGTTGAACAGGTGTATCCCGTTTCCCCGGTCCTGCGACCGCAAGCTCGTTTCTCCCCGAATGTGATTGCTCCGCACAGTCACCTCCGGCGTCGCGTCCAGCCACACGCCAAACGCCGGCCCCTGCAGCCGGTTGTTTTCAACCACCGCACCCTGCGCTTCCCGGGCGACAAAGATTCCGGCATCAAGCTGGTTCAGGTCCTTACCCCAGTTGCGCACCTCGCAACCAGAAAACGTCACGCTCTCTGCCTGAATTTCAACCGCATTACCCTTCCCGGCACCATCAATCACGGTTTCCCGGCCACAGGACACGGAAACCCCCGGCACCCGGATAATCAACGGCGAAAGCGGTTCGGAAGGAAGCACAAACGACGCTCCGGGCTCCAGAGCATCCAGTTGGTCTTGCAGGCTGGCACTTGCAGTCAGCGAAATCAGAGCGACTGACAGGGCCACCCCATAACGCATTATCTGATACATCAATAGATCTCGAAAACGTGACAGGCAACCTGGAGCCCCGTATACGGGACTCCAGGCCAGGTAACGTGCTATCAGGCCTTTTCGACGAGCATCCGCCCGCCCATCTCCATATGGAGCGCATGACAGAACCAGTTACAGTAGTACCAGTAAACCCCAGGCTTACCTGCGGTAAAGGTAACCGACGAGGTCTGCTGCGGGCTGATTTCCATGCTCACACCGTGGTTCACCATACAGAAACCGTGGGTTACGTCCTCAACCATATCCAGGTTGGTCACGTACACCGTTACCTGATCACCTTCCTTCACCTTAAACTCGGTCATGCCAAATTGCGGCGCAACCGAGGTCATGTAAACCCGCACCTTGTTGCCATCACGGATCACTTTGTTGTCAGATTCCAGAGTCACCCCATCCTTTTTGGCCTGAGCCCGGGCACCAGCAAAGAACGGATCGTCACGTTCGTAAATCTTCTTGGTTTTGATCTGATCACGACGCACCAGAATGCAGTCATGGGGCTCAGCAAACGTCGGGCCATCGTGAACCAGCTTCATTTCCTCTCCGGAAATATCAATCAGCTGATCGTTCTCCGGATGCAGTGGGCCGACCGGCAGGAAGCGGTCTTTCGAGAACTTGGACAGAACCACCAGCCACTTGCCATCGGCATCCCGGGATTCCGTCAGGGACGCATGGTTATGACCCGGCTGATAATGCACATCCAGTTTCTGACGGATGTAGTTCACCTTGTCGCCATTGTAATGCTTGATGGCATCGGCAATGTTCCACTTACACACCTGGCTGTCGATAAACAAGGTGGTGTACGCATTGCCGCGCCCATCAAACGTGGTATGCAGCGGCCCGAGACCCAGCTCTGGCTCCGCGACGACGGTGTCACGCAGTTCGATCTTGTCGTCGAACAGGGCGTCCAGCTTGTCGATGGCGATCACCGAGACCGTCGGAGACAGTTTGCCGTTGGCAATGAAATACTTTCCGTCTGGCGAAGTGTTCAGGCCATGCGGGTTCTTCGGCACCGGGATGTATCGGGTGAACTCGGATTTACCCCGGCCGTCCACGACCGGCACCTTGGAGTCACCGATGGTTTTGAACTTACCGGCCTTCACCGCAGCGGCAATACGCTCCACGTTGAACACCACCACCCAGTCCCGGTCGTTGCGCATGGTGCCGGCCAGATCCAGGGCCCGCTCGGAGTTGTAGCAGGTAGACGCCGCGTACTTACCGGTGTAATCGGCATCCGTGTTGTCGAGGTTACCATCAACAATCACCTGCCAGGCCACCTCCATGGTTTCCGCATCCAGCGCACTGAACATGGTGTAGCTGTTTTCCAGGCTGAATTCCTTGCCGTCGTTCGGCTGGGGAATCACAAATTCCGCGTTACAGAATACGTAGTTGGTCTTGGGCACTTTCTGCAAACGCAGACCGTGAATCGCCTGAACGTTCGGAATGTGGGTAATCTTGTCCGTCTTCATGATGTCCAGACGGATACGGGCAACCCGGGTGTTGGCCTTGTCGTTGATGAACAGGTACTTGCCATCGTAACGACCGTCGGTCATGGAAATGTGCGGGTGGTGGCAGTCACCGTTGAGATACTGCTGGTCGCCGCCCAGGATTTCCTTACTTTCGTTGGTAATCCCCCAGCCTGTGGCTGAATCCACGTTGAAGACCGGAATGCGCATCAGCTCACGCATGGACGGTACGCCCAGAACACGAACCTCGCCCTGGTGACCACCGCTCCAGAAGCCGTAGTACTCGTCCAGCTCACCCGGGCCAACGTGTACCTTGTTACGGGCTTCTTCGGCGGCGGCTGCCCACGCTTCCCGCGACATGACCGAGGTGCCCAGACCGGTGGCACCGGCAACACCGGCCAGAGCGGCCGCACCCATGAAACGACGACGGCTCAGGCCGCCTTCAGGGACCTCCGGCGCGTCTTTGGTCAGATCATCTTTTTTCTTCATAGCATCCCACTCCGTTATTGGTTATGGCGGTTATTGCTTCTCATGGCTTTCCGGGGCCTTATGGATGGCTCCTCGGGACGACTCAGTTCACCTGGACCACCGGAATTTCCTCTGGATGGCCGGGCGCATTGTGACCACGGCGCTTGCCGCGGCGTTTAACAATCAGCGGCGGGCACTTGTGGTCGTCGAAATAGGTCATCTGACAATCCAGGCAGTAATGGCACTCCATGTAATTGATGTGCCCATCCGGATGAATGGCCTGCACCTCACATTCCTTGTCACACAGGCGACACGGATTGCCGCATTCCTTGCGGCGTTTGAGCCAGTCGAACACCCGCAATTTGGTAGGCAGAGCCAGGGCAGCGCCCAGCGGGCACAGATACCGGCAGTAAACTTTGCGGGTGAAAACGTTGATCACCAGCAACAACGCCGCGTAGGTGACAAATGGCCAGCTTCGATCAAAGTGCAGGGTGATGGCGGTCTTGAACGGTTCCACCTCAGCCATGCGTTCGGCGGTGGCCATGGATTCGAGGGAGACCCCAAACAGCACCAGCAGGATGATGTATTTGATGGCCCACAGGCGTTCATGCCAGGCAAAGGGAACGGTGTATTGCGGCACTTTCAGTTTGCGGGCAATCTCATTGATCAGCTCCTGCAGAGCGCCGAACGGGCACAGCCAGCCACAGTACACCGCCCGCCCCCAAAGCAGGACGATGCCCGCCACCACGGCCCAAAGCACGAACATGATGGGATCGATCAGAAAAGTTTCCCACTTGAAACCGCTGATCAGGCTGTTCGCAAAAGTCAGCACGTTCACGATGGACAGCTGCCCAAGGGCATACCAACCGATAAAGAACAGGGTGTAAACCAGAAAGCCGTGACGAATCCATCGCATCATCCGGGGCTTCTGAACCAGCCAGTCCTGAAAGAACAGGATGAAGAGCAATACTGCAATACCAAGGCCCAGAACGATGACCTGGAACTGTTTCTGATACCAGACCTGTACCCAGAGTGGCTGAGTCTCAAGCCACTCCTCTTCAGTCAGAACCGGTTCGGGACGAGTGTAATACGGGTCCGGCAACTGGTACTCCAGAGGAAATACCTGAAACTCACTGTCGAGTGGACCGGTCTGGCGCTTGACCGTCAGTTCGAGGGTCCAGGGCGTGCCCGGATCGAAACCGTACTGCTGGCGTACAATAAAGATCGCCATCTCGGAAAACGCGGGCATTCCTCCGGCATAGACATCGCTGAGCCGATGAAAGTCGAGGTCCCGGAAATTGAAGGTGTCGCCGAACTGACGAATCTGAACCCGGTCAAAGATACCTCCGCGCACATAGCCGGAGCCTTTGAACGAATACTCGCCATTGGCCATCACTGCAATCGCGTGTTCACCGTCTTTAAGCTCGGACCTCAGCCACTGGTACTGGCTTTCACCCAGCAGATTGCGGCCAATGGTCGGAACATCCAGGTAGGCGGCATACAGGTCAATCAGAACGTCATCCCGGTCACCGGGGGCCGCCGTTTCAATGCCTTCAGCCGGCGTACCCACGAACGAATCATCCACCTGACCTTTGGTCAGCCTCAGCCTGCGAACCGAGCCGTCACCGGTCAGTTCCTGCCATGTTCTTTCCTGGAACGCATCCCGTTTCACTTCAGCTCTGGGAGGGCGACTGCTCTCGCCACCCTCAATCAGGCCAATTTCGACACCAACACGGTGCGCCGTGCGCATGATGACTTCATTGATCACCATCACCGTTACGGTGGCGCCAGACAGACCATCGACAGCCACCTTCCGCTCAGTGGACGTTCCGCCCACAGTGACCCGCTGATCCACCTTCAACCCGGTGTACTGGTCGGTGAATTCGTGCATTTTGCTTTCTGGAATGCCAACCAGCAGGATCGGCTCATCGTGGTGGATCACCCTGGCTGCGCGGATCTCACCTTCCGTGTCCAGCACAACCATGGCGTTCAGAGGCTTACCCGAGTACGCCGGTGTCTGCACAAAGTCCAGAGACTGGTAGGCGTAGCCCAACCGTTCGCCACCGGCGTAGATCTCCTGAATGGCCCGATTATTCTCAACAGGCCGGAGTTCCGTTGCGTCAGGAAACACCTGCTCTATGACCTGGCGCCCGGCGGGCGGCGTATACTCTGACACGGGCTGAGCCCAGGCCAGAGAGACTGCAAACAACAAAAGCACGGAAAGCGCAAAACGACTTAGGTTTTTCACTACAACTCCCGGGATCCTTTGGACTAAAACAAGGGTCGTCCAATTTTGAGGAAAATCAAATACCTCTTAGAGGATAGATTCGAGCGGGTATGGCAACCTTGAGTTCAGTCAAGGCGGATAGCGTGGCCCGCAGGATTAAGAGGCAAATAGTTGCCCACATGCCCAAGCCGGATACTCTCCACCATCATGGTCATGGGCTGTCTGGCTTCATCCGGAGACGGGGCAAAGCCGCCACGGCCTGACATGGCGGCGACGAACACCATGTCCCACGCCTGGCCGGTCGCACGGGATTCTTCAACGAGAAGGTCAAACGACGGCGCCTCTTCGGGAGTCTTATCCACACAGATAACCGGTGTCAGTGCCCCACCCTCACCTCTCTCGAAGGCATCGCATTGCTCCGTTGATGCGTCATCCGGCAATTCGGCTTTGCAAAACACAAACAACAGGCGCTGTGGCTCAGGTTCTTTACGACTGGCCAGAACAAGATCCCGGTAACCGCTGATCATGACGTTCCCCAAACATTCGAGGCTTGAAAAAATGGGCCCGAAGGCCCGGCGAGGTCATTGGCTGATGGCAATCAGCCGCTGAGGGTCAGAAATCAAGAGCCTGCTGCGATTGACCCGAATCAGGCCGTTGGACTTAAGATCCGCCAGAATCCGGGAAAAGGTCTCGGGCTGCATCGCCAGGCGCGAAGCCACCAGGCACTTGGGAAGCGGGAGCTCTACCTCCCCGCCTTCTTCTGCTCCATTGGGCAGCAGATCAATCAGGTATCGGATAAGCCGGTCACGCGCATTCTGTACCGTCATGATTTCCAGATCGTGGAAGCGGGTAACCGCGCGCTTGGCATAGTGGCTGAGCGCAGCCTGAGCGTATTCCGGGTTGTGATCCAGCAAATCCCGATAGGCTTTGACCGGTATCATGAGGACTTCACTGGATTTCAGCGCTTCGGCGTAGCAGGCGTATCTGGGGGGATCTGCGTAGATCATGACTTCCGCAAAACAGTCCCCCGGGGCGATGCTGTCGAGAGTGCGGTCGACCCCGGAAGAATCCAGCCGGTACAACCGAAGCCGGCCGGAAATCACAAAGAAAAAGTGATGCGCCGGCATGTCCTGGCGATAGAGCAACTGATGATGCCCCAACCGTAGCCTGCGGGATTGCTGGATCAGGCTGTCCAGATCTTTGGGACGCAGACTCCGGAACATGGCGTGGCTGCGCAGGGCCTGAAGGCTGTCTTCTTCGTCCAGCGGTTTATTAATGGCCACCAGGACCGGTTTGGTATATCTCTGTTCAACGGCTTGTGTCATGGCCATGGGTGTATCCCCCGCGCATATTCATGCATTCCAAATCTTGTTTTTAATACTAGAAGGATACGGGCGAAAAATCGCTCCCCCGATGGGGGTATCCTTGAGGTTATGTGTGAACAATTGACTTAACTCAACGGTTCGCTTTGCTAACCAACCCGGTACCCTCACTGCATCAACGGCGAGCCGGGAAGCGCCAGGTCTACTCCGTCCACTCCGGTTTCTGCAGCCAATACCTGAAGGTATTGCCGGAAGGCCCGGCGGGTCACACTCTCGCTGAGGTACCGGCGAATGTTTGGTTTTGCGTGTTCATAGGGCAGGCGCTCGCCGTCAATTCGCTGGTCAACCCGAACGATGTGCCAGCCGTAGCGGCTTTCAATGAGTTCCGGGTGCAGACCTTCATTCAGGCTCAGGACCGGACGCTCAAACTCTTCCACTGTCTGACCTTTGCTGATCTGACCGAGGCTGCCACCCTGATGCCGGGACTCGCAGGCGGAGTATTGCTTCGCCAGATCAGAAAACCGGGACTGGCCTGCAAGAAGGGAAGACAACAGGCGCCTTCCGGCCTCCTCCTGGCGAATGCGTTCTTCAATGTCATCGGGTGCGGCAGCCAGAAGAATGTGGCTCAGAGCCATGAGCGTCGGGCTGCAGAACCGGTCGGGATTGGCCGCGTAGAACCGCTGACAGTCCTGCTCACTGGGGGCAGGCACCTGAAGCTCCAGTTCCAGGAGTTGGGCCAGCCGTTCTTCTTCGTCGTCGATATCGTTCAGATTCAGGCGACACGCCTGTTGCAATAACAATTCACGGATGACCAGACTTCTGGCGGCTTCGTGCCAGGCCTGCGCCAGCGCCTCGGCCGGGTGATGCTGCATTTCCCGCGCGATGGCTTCTTCGTGAATCCGGGTATCACCGACGTAGACAGGAGGGAACTGGTTTCTTGGTTTGCCGGCTTCGCCGGTAGGGATAAGCTGCATGGATCTACCTGCCCGATGATTCTGTTCACTTGGCGACAAGTTAAACAGGATTCACGGGGAGAATCGCTTCCTCATCGGAGGTAGATTGAGGTTAAAAACGGGGTATCCTGTGGGCCCATACGGCCCGGTAAGATACCGGTGCCGTATGGATACCCCCGGGTGGTTCAGCGTGCCCGCTCGCGCAGGACCTGTGCCGCCGCCACCGTATTTTCCAGCGCCGGAATCACTTCTTGCCACTGGCGGGTTTTCAGCCCACAGTCGGGGTTGACCCACAGTCGCTCAGCCGGAATGCGCTCAGCGGCCTTGGTCATCAGTTCAACGATCTGCTCAACACTGGGGATGTTCGGTGAATGTATGTCATAGACTCCGGGGCCGATGTCGTTCGGATATTCAAACTTCTCGAACACATCCAGCAATTCCATGTCAGAACGTGACGTTTCAATGGTAATCACGTCTGCATCCATGTGCGCGATGGACTCAATGATGTCATTGAATTCGGAATAGCACATGTGTGTGTGAATCTGAGTCTCATCTTTCACCCCGTTAGCAGCGATCCGGAACGACTCCACCGCCCAGTCCAGATAGCTCTTCCACTCCGACCGGCGCAGAGGCAACCCCTCACGCAAGGCAGCTTCGTCGATCTGAATGATGTTCACCCCGGCCGCTTCCAGATCCTGAACTTCCTGTCGTACCGCAAGCGCCAGCTGCAGGCAGGATTGGCTTCTGGGTTGGTCGTCGCGTACAAACGACCAGTTCAGGATGGTAACCGGGCCGGTCAGCATGCCTTTCATGGGTTTGTCGGTCAGAGACTGAGCGTATTTGATCCAGTCAACGGTCATTGCCTTCGGACGGCTGATATCTCCGAACAGGATGGGCGGCTTGACGCAGCGGGAGCCGTAAGACTGAACCCACCCGAACTGGCTGAATACATAGCCGTCCAGCTGCTCGCCGAAATATTCCACCATGTCGTTACGCTCGGCTTCGCCGTGCACCAACACATCAAGCCCCAGTTTCTCCTGCTCGCGCACCGCCTGCTCAATTTCCGCTTTCATGCTGGCGGTGTAGTCCGCTGCCGGGATTTCCTGCTTTTTGAACGCCAGACGCGTCTTCCGAATCTCTGGCGTCTGCGGAAAAGAACCAATGGTGGTTGTCGGGTACAGCGGCAGATTGAGCCGGGCACGCTGTTTCGCAACCCGCGCGGCGTACGGGCTCTGGCGCTGCCCCAAAGCAGCCGTAATATTCTGAACCTCCGACTTCACGGCCGGGTTGTGAACCCGCTCGGAGCCGGTACGACTGTCTATCGCGGCCTGGTTGGCAGCCAGATCGTCGGCAACCGCGTCGTAGCCTTCGTTGATGGCGCGGGCAAGAATGGTCAGCTCCGCCAGCTTCTGTTTGGCAAAGGCCAGCCAGCTTCGAATATCACTGTCCAGTTTCACTTCACTGTCCAGATCAACGGGCACATGCAGAAGCGAGCAGGAAGGGGCCAGCCACAACCGCTCACCCAGCTTCCCGGCAATCGGATTCAGCCACTCCAGCACCCCGTTCAGATGGGTCTTCCAGATGTTTCGGCCATCAATCACCCCCACAGACAGCACCTTGTGCTGGGGCAGCCAGTCAACCACCTTGGCAACTTCCTCACGGCCACGCACCGCATCAACGTGCAGGCCGGCAACCGGCAAGTTACAGGCCAGCTGCAGGTTTTCCTGAAGGGTTCCGAAGTAGGTGGCCAACAGCAGTTTCGGACGATTCGCTTTCAGGGTGTGATAGGCCGTCTCGAAGGCATGTTTCCAGTCGGCATCCAGTTCCATGACCAACGCGGGCTCATCGATCTGTACCCATTCCGCCCCGGCATCCGCCAGTTTTTCCAGCAGCTGACTGTACACAGGCAACAACGCCGACAGCAGGTCCAGGCGGTTTGAATCGTCTTTTTCTTTGCTCAGCCACAAATAGGTAACCGGACCAATGATCACGGGCTTGGCAGGGACCCCGGCAGCCTGAGCCTCCGCCAGCTGCCCCAGGAGACGATCGGCGTTCAGAGCGAAGGTCGTACCGGCGGTGACTTCCGGAACGATGTAGTGATAGTTGGTATCAAACCACTTGGTCATCTCACCCGCATGGACACAATGACACCCTGAATCTTTGGCAGACCGGCCACGAGCCACCCGGAAATAGTTGTCCAGCTCACTGCCTTCAAGCCCTTCAACCCTGGCAGGCAGATTGCCCAGGGTAAAACTCATGTCGAGCACCTGGTCATAAAGAGAGAAATCACCCACGGGAACCAGATCAAGTGCGGACTGCGCTGCCCAGTTTTCAGCCCGCAGGTTCTTTGCCTGAGCCTGCAGCTCTGCTTCCGACTCAAGCCCTTTCCAGAAGGCTTCCTGAGCAAATTTCAGTTCGCGCTGTGCGCCGATACGGGGATAACCGAGGTTATGAATTAAAGCCATGATTCTTACCTTTCACATGAATTCCTTGATAGTGAAGGCAGAATAAAGGGATTCAAAAATGAACAAAAATGGTTTATTTTCACCGATCCATAAATATTGATCATAATAGAATGCTCGAACGTAACCACCTCAAAGTTATTCAGGCCGTCGACCAGCATGGCTCTGTCACAGCAGCCGCCAAACACCTGCACCTCACCCAGTCCGCCCTGAGCCACACCATGCGAAAACTGGAACAGGCGCTGGGCACCGATCTTTGGTTGCGGGAAGGGCGTCACCTTCGGCTGACCCAGGCCGGAGCCTACCTGCTGCACACGGCAAACCGTCTGTTGCCGCAACTGGAACACGCAGAAACCCGGCTCAGGCAATTTTCCGAGGGCAAAAGAGGCTCGTTACGGATTGGCATGGAATGCCACCCGTGCTATCAATGGCTGCTGAAAGTGGTCTCGCCTTTTCTGGCGGACTGGCCGGATGTGGACGTGGATGTGAAGCAGAAATTCCAGTTCGGCGGCCTGGGCGCCCTGCAGGACTATGAGATCGATCTGCTGGTCACGCCAGACCCGGTGTACCGCCCCGGACTGGTGTTCGAGCCAGTATTTGATTACGAACAGGTGCTGGTGGTGGCCTCGGACCACCCTCTGGCAACCGCGCCCTACGCCAACGCCGGCGACCTGCGCGACGAAACGCTCCTCACCTACCCGGTGGCGCCGGAACGGCTGGATGTGTATACCCGCTTTCTGAACCCGGCTTCGGTGTCGCCCTGGCGGCACAAGACACTGGAAACCACGGATATCATGTTGCAAATGGTGGCCAGTGGCCGAGGCGTGGCCGCCCTGCCCAGATGGCTGGCGCTGGAATACGCAGACAGGCTCCCCCTGGCCGCCGTTCGGATGGGGCCACAGGGCGTCGACAAGCAGATTTTTGTCGGGCACCGGGAGAGCGATAGCCGTACCGAATATCTGCAGGGGTTTATTACCCTTGCCCGCTCGTACCGGGTTCCCGACAACGGGCAGGCCACAGATCACCAGAACAGCAGCTAAGCAGCGGAGGCAGGTTGTGTTTACCCTGAGGCGCAAGGGCAACTATCAGTTACAGTTAACCCGCTCCCTGACCGGAGCCGGCCGATACGACGTGGAGCTGTATCTGTTTACCCCCCACGAAGGCAGCCTCTCATCCCGGGCTCTGTCGGAAAAACGATTCTACTTTTCCTCGCTGGAACACCGGCTGAGGTTGCTGGGGCTGCCGGATCAGGACCGTGCGGCCAAAGCCGACCAGTCGTTTACTCTGCTGTCGCCCCATTACGAGATCCGGCAGGGCTCGTCGCTGTTCCAGTACCGGGCCTCCCTTGACCGGCTCAGACAACAGATCGAAACCTCCGGGCTCAGTGACGAACTGCTGAAACGGGCGCTGCGCCTGAGCGAAAAGTTTGCCCAGCGCCTGCGCAAGTCGGCCCCGGAACAATCCAGCCAACAGCGCTACTACCGGCTTCTGGACACCTGCTTTTCCTGGAACGCCGAGCAGTTCTTTCTGGAATGCATGACTCTGGAAAACTATGACGCCCTGGCCCCGGGCCTGCAGGCCTCGGCGCTTGAGTTTCTGCAACAGGAAGCCCTGCACCGAAAAACCCAGGACTACACCAGCAACTTCAAGGGCACCCCCACAAGGATCTGGAACCGTATGCGGCTGTACCACCGCATCCTTGAATACCCGTTATTGCTGCGCACACGGGTGACCGAACTTGGCGAGGGTACCCGTAAGCTGGTGAAAGCGGCAACCACAACTCTGGTCATGTTGCTGTTCACCTACCTGTTGTTCAACATACGGGACGTTGGCCAGACCACCCTTTCCCTGACCCTGCTGCTGGGTATCGCACTGATCTACGCGATCCGTGATTTGCTGCGCGATGACATGATCAACGCCGTAACGCTCTGGTTGCGCAGGGGAAAACCTCGCTGGAAAGTACGTTTGAGCACTCCATACACCAGCCGCTCCGCAGGGCAGAAAAAGGTCTGGCTTGACTACCGGAAGGCCCGGGAACTGCCTGCCAAGGTCCGGGAACAGGCCCAGCGCTGGACCAGTAACGACGAACAGCAGGTCATTTGCTACCGGTCAGCACTGAGCCTGGAGAAAGCAACGTTCGAACGGGACCACCTTCAGGATCGCATCAGTCTGGACTGCGAGGCGCTGTGCGAACTGGTTCAGCCCACAACGGTAAAACTCTATGCCTGGAAGGATCCTGAACACACTGCCGATGGCGTAAAAGCCCACCCCATCGAAAAACAACACGATTACCAGTTGTTGTTGCTGTGTACCGAGCCCGGAAAAGAGAAGAACTCGGCACAGCGCTGGCAGCTTCGGCTGAGCCATGCCGGCATCGTTCAGTGCAAATCCAAAAATACGTCCTGATCTGACGGATACCGACTGTCAGGCACGCTTACGCACCACCTGATACTTCCGCCCGAAATACTCCACCGGTACGCTGAGCATGTGCACCAGCCGGGTGAACGGGAAGAGTACGAAAATGGTCAGGCCCAGGAAAATGTGGGTTTTGTAAATCCAGTGCACATCAGCAATGTGGTCGGCCACGCCTCCCTGCAGGGTAAAAACGCCCTGAGCCCAGGCCGAAAACTTGAGCATAGTGCCTCCATCCAGATGCCCCAGTGTGGGCAGGATGGTTAGCAAGCCGAGGGCCAGCTGAACCACCAGAATGATGATGATCATATTATCCGCAAAGGTGCTGCTGGCCTGAATTCGCGGGTCGGTCATACGGCGCCAGGCCAGCATACCACCACCTAGAATGGCCATTAGGCCGGCAATGCCGCCAACAACAATCGCCATCACCTGTTTCTGACCGGGCGTAATAACCCACTCATAAGCCCAGTGCGGGGTAAGCAGGCCCACCAGATGGCCGAAGAAAATCACCAGCACGCCCACGTGGAACAACACAGACGCCAGAACCATGTTGCTCTTGCGCAGCATCTGGCTGGAATGGGCCTTCCAGGTAAACTGGCCATGGTCGTAGCGCACCCAGGTGCCGACAAACAGCACCAGCAGGGCGATGTAAGGATAAATTCCGAACAAAAGCGTGTTGATATAAGACATGGTCTTCTCCTCCTGCGCCTCAGGCGCGCCCTGCCGGACGGGGTGTAGCGTCCGTCATCAGCTGCTCACTCAGGTGAATGGTCTGGGTCTGTTCCAGTTCACGGCGTCGCTGTCCAACCACACCACCGGTGTTGCAGGAGCTGCCCTGGTCATCCACAAACTTCACCATTTCCTCTTCCCAGACCTTATCCAAGGCTTCCGGGGTATCGTCGCGTTCTTCCGAGGCGACAAGCCGCGCCAGCTCCTGGCGGTCGGTCTTGCGACCGGACAACACCAGCAAGGCATCCATGACGACGTGATAAAAACTCTGGCGCTGGTAGAGCCGCTCGCCCAGCAAACCCAGAATATGATGAATGTCCTCCAGCCAGCTTCGGATATCCTCCCAGGGACGGGTTGAGAGGTACTCCAGAAACAGTGGCAGGTAGTCCGGCAACTCCCGGGCATCGATCTCCAGCCCGTTGCGACGGTATTCTTCCATCAGGTCGACCATCGCCTGGCCCCGATCCCGGGATTCCCCGTGCACATGTTCAAACAACAACAGGGACATGGCCCGGCCTTTGTCGAACAAACCAACGTAGGTTTCCTGAAGGTCCAGCAGATCATCGTCACACAGACGGTCCAGACAGTTGAGCAACCGTTCCTTGTTCCAGACCGGAAGCCGATCATCTTCAAGGACCACAGCGACCAAGGCATCCCGGGATTGCTGCAGCTCTTCGTTCGGATACTCAAGCACCCGCGCCAACACTTTCAGTAATTGCATGTCAGCCTCCTTATTTCTGCAGCTGTTTGGGGTCAACCTGCTTCACGGTTGCCAGCTTCTGTACCATGCTGGTGGTCTGCTTCTTGCCACCGAACAGGCTGAAGTCACTGTCTCCGCCGTTGCATCCGTCCCCGAAACTGAATCCGCATCCGCCACGCTCGCCATAAGCCGTCGCGTCCGGGAAGGCTTCTTTTGCCAGCTCCCGATGGCTGGTGGGAATCACAAAGCGGTCCTCATAGTTGGCTATCGCCAGATAGCGATACATTTCGTCAGCCTGGTCCCTGGACAGGCCGGCTTCTTCCAGGGCTCGCAGGTCTTCCTTGCCTTCCACCGTCTCGGCCCGTTTGTACAGACGCATGGCCATGATCCGCCTGAGCGCCCGGACAATCGGCTTCTCATCACCGGCAGTCAGCAGGTTTGCCAGGTACTTGACCGGAATCCGCAGGCTCTCAATCTTCGGCAGCACACCGTCGAACTCGACCTTGCCGGCTTCCGCCGCAGACTGAATCGGGCTCAGGGGGGGCACGTACCAGACCATGGGCAAAGTTCTGTATTCCGGGTGCAGCGGCAGGGCCAGCTTCCAGTCCACCGCCATTTTGTAGACCGGGCTCTGCTGGGCCGCTTCGATCACGTTCATGGGGATTCCATCTTTTCGGGCCTGCTCGATCACGTTCGGGTCGAACGGGTCCAGAAAGATCTCCAGTTGTTTCTCGTAAAGCTCGTGCTCACCCGGAGCACTGGCCACTTCCTCAATTCGGTCTGCGTCGTACAACAGCACGCCCAGATAACGGATACGGCCTACGCAGGTCTCAGAGCAGACGGTGGGCATCCCGGCTTCGATCCGCGGGTAACAGAAAATGCATTTCTCAGACTTGCCGGTTTTCCAGTTGAAATAGATTTTCTTATAGGGACAGCCAGACACACACATTCGCCAGCCCCGGCATTTATCCTGGTCAATCAGGACGATGCCGTCTTCTTCCCGCTTGTAGATCGCTCCACTGGGGCAACTGGCCACGCAGGCCGGATTCAGGCAGTGCTCGCACAGGCGCGGCAGGTACATCATGAAGGTGTTCTCAAACTGGCCGTAGATGTCGGCCTGCACCTGGTCGAAGTTCTTGTCTTTGCGACGCTTGGCAAACTCGGTACCGAGTATCTCCTCCCAGTTCGGGCCCCATTCGATCTTCTTCATGCGCTGGCCGGAAATCAGCGAGCGAGGCCGGGCCACCGGCTGATGTTTCACATCGCCAGCGGTGTGCAGATGCTGATAGTCGTAGTCGAACGGTTCGTAATAGTCATCGATTTCCGGGAGATCCGGGTTGGCGAAGATGTTCGCCAACACCCGGAATTTGCCACCGATGCGGGGGCGGATCTTGCCAGTGCTGTAGCGCAACCACCCGCCCTTCCACTTGTCCTGATTCTCCCACTCTTTCGGATAACCAATACCCGGCTTGGTTTCAACGTTGTTGAACCAGGCGTATTCCATGCCTTCACGACTGGTCCAGACGTTCTTGCAGGTGACGGAACAGGTGTGGCAACCAATGCACTTATCCAGGTTCAGTACCATGCCGACTTGGGAACGGATTTTCATTTTGCAGCCTCCTGAACAGAGTCATTGCCTTCGCCATCGAGCCAGTCCACGTGTTTCATCTTGCGGACAACCACAAATTCGTCACGGTTAGAGCCAACGGTGCCGTAGTAATTAAAGCCGTAGGAATACTGGGCGTAGCCCCCAATCATGTGAGTCGGTTTCGGGCACACCCGGGTGACCGAGTTGTGGATACCGCCGCGGGTGCCGGTAATTTCAGAACCGGGAACATTCACGTTGCGCTCCTGAGCGTGGTACATCATCACCATGCCGGGCATCACCCGCTGACTCACCACCGCACGGGCGGCAATGGCACCGTTGGCGTTAAACAGTTCGATCCAATCGTTGTCTTCCACGCCGATCTCTTTGGCGTCGTCCTCACTGAGCCAGACAATCGGGCCGCCGCGGGACAGGGTCAGCATCAGCAGGTTGTCACTGTAGGTACTGTGGATACCCCACTTCTGGTGCGGGGTGATCCAGTTCAGCGCTTTCTCGGGGTTCCCGTTGCTGCGCTGGTTGATCATGCTGCCCACGGCCTTGGTGTTGATGGGCGGGCGGTACACCAGCAGGCTCTCGCCGAAGGCGCGCATCCACTCATGGTCCTGATAGAACTGCTGCCGGCCGGTCAGTGTTCGCCAGGGAATCAGCTCATGCACGTTGGTATAGCCGGCGTTGTAAGACACGTGCTCATCTTCCAGGCCAGACCAGGTCGGACTGGAAATAATCTTGCGCGGCTGGGCCACGATATCCCGGAAGCGGATTTTTTCCTCTTCCTTGTTGGTGGCCAGGTGGGTGTGATCCAGACCGGTGAACTCGGACAGCGCCGCCCAGGCTTTTACCGCCACCTGGCCGTTGGTTTCCGGCGCCAGGGTCAGGATCACCTCGGCCGCATCAATGGCACTTTCAATCTTCGGACGGCCCGCGTTGGCGCCGGCGATGTGCCGGTAATTCAGCTCCCCGAGAAAGCTCACTTCCTTCTCGGTATTCCAACTGATGCCCTTGCCACCATTCCCAAGCTTGTCCATCAGCGGGCCAAGGGAGGTAAACCGGGCATAGGTATTCGGATAATCCCGCTCTACGGTGACAAAGTTGGGTGCGGTTTTACCCGGAATCAGATCACATTCGCCTTTTTTCCAGTCTTTCACCTCGAACGGCTGCCCCAGTTCGGCCGGCGCGTCGTGAAGCAACGGCAGAGTGACCACGTCTTTCTCAACGCCGAGATGCCCTTCCGCTGCTTTGGAGAAGGCCTTGGCGATGCCTTTGTAGATTTCCCAGTCGCTGCGTGCTTCCCAGGCCGGATCAGTGGCCGCCGTCAGGGGGTGGATAAACGGATGCATGTCTGAGGTATTCAAGTCGTTCTTTTCGTACCAGGTCGCCGTCGGCAGCACGATGTCGGAATACAGGCACGTGGTGGACATGCGGAAATCCAGGGTGACCAGAAGATCAAGCTTGCCTTGCGGGGCTTCGTCGCGCCACCGGACCTCTTCCGGCTTGGCGCCGCCTTCTTGCCCCAGGTCTTTGCCCTGCAGGCCGTTTGTCGTGCCCAGCAGGTACTTCAGCATGTATTCATGCCCCTTACCCGAAGAGCCCAGCAGATTGGAGCGCCAGATGAACAGGTTACGCGGGCAGTTTTCCGGCGCTTCCGGGTCTTCACTGGCAAAAGCCAGAGAACCGTCTTTCAAAGACTGGGCCACATAGTCCGCAACCCCCAGACCGGCCTTCTCCGCTTCCGCGGCAATGGTCAGCGGGTTTCGGTTCAGTTGCGGCGCAGACGGCAGCCAGCCCATGCGTTCGGCACGCACGTTATAGTCAATCAGGCTGCCACCAAACCGGGCGTTGTCGGCCAGCGGTGACAGGATCTCATCCACGCCCAGTTTCTCGTAGCGCCACTGGCCGGAGTGGGCGTAGAAGAAAGAGGTGGAGTTCATGTGGCGCGGCGGACGCTGCCAGTCCAGACCAAAGGCCAGCGGCTGCCAGCCAGTCTGTGGGCGCAGTTTTTCCTGGCCCACGTAGTGCGCCCAGCCGCCCCCGCTCTGGCCGACACAACCGCACAGGATCAGCATGTTGATCAGACCACGGTAGTTCATGTCCATGTGGTACCAGTGGTTCATCCCGGCCCCGACAATCACCATGGAACGGCCCCTGGTCTTGTTGGCGTTGTCAGCAAACTCACGGGCGATACGGATCACTTTCTCGGCCGGCACACCCGTAATCTGCTCCTGCCAGGCCGGAGTGTAGGGCTTCACCTCTTCATAGGATGTAGCGCCATCGTCGTCCCCCAGGCCACGGCTGATGCCATAGTTAGCAACCATCAGATCGAATACGGTGACTACACGCCCCTCGGAACCGTCCGCAAGTGTGACTTTTCGGGTACCCAGCTTGTGTTTGAGGATGTCGCTGTATTCAACGTGGTTGAAGTGTTCGTGCTCAATGCCGCCAAAGTACGGGAAGGCCACATCCACCACGTCATCGTGCTTTTCCACCATGGACAGCCGAAGGTTTACATCGGAGCCTTTGGCAGTCTGCTTCAGGTTCCACTTGCCCTTCTCACCCCAGCGGTAGCCGATGGAACCGTTGGGCGCGGTCAGCTCCCCGGTACTTTCGTCAATGGCAATGGTTTTCCACTCGGGGTTGTTCTCCTCCCCCAGGCCGCCCACCAGATCACTCGCGCGCAGGAAACGTCCCGGCACGAAGCTGCCATCCTCTCTCTGCTCCAGCATCACCAGATACGGCATATCCGTGTATCGCCGCACGTAGTCGGTGAAGTACTCGCGGGGCTTGTCGACGTGAAACTCTTTCAGAATGACGTGGCCCATAGCCATGCCGAGGGCAGCATCGGTACCCTGTTTCGGGTTCAGCCACTCATCGGACAACTTGGAGACTTCCGCATAGTCGGGCGTGATGGCAACGGTTTTGGTGCCCTTGTAGCGGACTTCCGTAAAGAAGTGAGCATCCGGAGTACGGGTCTGGGGCACGTTGGACCCCCAGGCAATGATGTAACCGGAGTTGTACCAGTCGGCAGATTCCGGCACGTCGGTCTGCTCGCCCCAGGTTTGCGGGGAGGCCGGCGGCAGGTCGCAATACCAGTCGTAGAAGCTCATGCAGACACCGCCGATCATGGACAGGTAGCGACTACCAGCCGCGTAAGACACCATCGACATGGCGGGAATCGGAGAGAACCCGATGATGCGGTCCGGGCCAAATTTTCTGGCCGTGTACACGTTAGAGGCCGCGATCAGTTCGTTAACTTCATCCCAGCTGGAACGCACAAATCCGCCCATACCACGGCGAGGCTTGTACTCAGCGGTTTTGGCCGGGTCTTCCACAATGGACGCCCAGGCCTCTACCGGGTCCCGGAATTTGATTCGGGCTGAACGCCAGAGTTTCATCAGGCTCTTGCGCATCAACGGGTATTTCAGACGATTGGCGCTGTACATGTACCAGGAATAACTGGCGCCGCGGGGACAGCCCCGGGGTTCGTGGTTGGGCAGATCCGGACGGGTACGGGGATAATCGGTCTGCTGGGTTTCCCAGGTCACCAGGCCGTTCTTGACGTAAATTTTCCAACTGCAGGAACCGGTGCAGTTCACGCCATGGGTAGAGCGGACAATCTTGTCGTGCTGCCAGCGCTGGCGATAGCTGTTTTCCCAGTCGCGGTTCACTTCGTGGGTTTCGCCATGACCGTTAGCAAACGATTCACGGTTCTTCCTGAAGTAATTCAGTTTGTCGATCAAATGACTCATGGTCTCTCTCTCCATCAACCCGTCGGCCGGATCGTTATTCCGAATGGAGACCATTGTGTGAGATCAACCCCCTGAAATCTGCGTGGTTACTCCCTCATAACCGGTGTTTACCACCCTATGGGTAGCCAGCTATATCCCGGGATGGAGAAACCTGCTCCGCTCCTCCCGGCGGGTATGACGGGAAAACAGAAACAGGCTGCAGCACAAAAGCAGAAAGAGAATCATAAACACGGCGGTGCGCACACCCAGCCATTGATTGACCGCACCAAAGATGACAGGCAACGCGAAGGCAATCGCACAGGCACTGACCAGAAGCACACCGGCAAACAACGAGGCTTCCTGCCGGTTCGCAAGAATAACCATACGCTGAAGCGACCCCATGGCCGCCCCTAGGGCAACCCCAAGAGCAACCACCACCCCGCTTTCAAAAGTCACCGGTAGACCAAACTCCACCACCACTTCGCTTTCTACCCCGGTAATAAAAAGTGTCATGGGCGGGTACGACAACACCAACAAGGAAACCAGACACCCGATCAGGGCTCGTATTGTCACCCTGGCTGAACCAAACCGGTCCGACAATCCGCCTCCGGCGACCTGCGCCACCGCCCCAGGGATGACAAACCACTGGGAAAGCCTGGCGCCGTCGTCCACCGAAAGCCCATACTGGCCGGAGAGAAAATCCGGAAGCCACAAAGCCAGGGAAAAAAAGCTGCCCGCGACGATGCCAAAGTAGAGACTCAGTGGCAGGTTCCGCCCCTGGCGAATCACGCCCAGTATCTCCCGGGCCGATCGCTCCCGGCTATTGTCTTCTTCGCCCGTGGCATCGGTCAGCATCAGCAGAAGGGCAATCACCAGTAACAACACGATCAGGTAGGCGAGCGGTACCCCTTGCCAGGAAAACGCTTCGTGGAACAGGGGCACCAGATAGTAGGTAAACCCGGCTCCGGTGACCCCGGCGCCGAACACCCCCAGCACCAACCCCAGCCGGCGGGAATCGCAATGACTGACCACAAACTGCAACCCCGCACCATAAAACCCGCCGGCCAGCCCAAGCCCGGCGGCGACCACCAGGTAGCCCGCGTAGGTCTCGGTCAGCAGCAGCATACCCATGCATACCGCCAGCCCGCACAGACACAGCAACATGACTTCACGGGCACCGTATCGTTGAGCGGCCAGCCCGGCGGGAATCGCCAGCATGGCACTCACCGCCATGGGCATGGCCAGCAGAACCCCGAACTGAAGGCTGTTCAGGCCCAGGTCAGCCCTCAGGTGGACCCCGGCGACGGCAAACAGGGTCCAGCAACCAGCGGCAACCACAAACCCGGTCAACG
The DNA here is from genome assembly GCF_000421165.1 of Marinobacter daepoensis DSM 16072. Classification (GTDB taxonomy): domain Bacteria; phylum Pseudomonadota; class Gammaproteobacteria; order Pseudomonadales; family Oleiphilaceae; genus Marinobacter; species Marinobacter daepoensis. Next base: position 227,311 of record NZ_ATWI01000008.1, on the reverse strand, counting down.
CCAGCGGCAGTACAACCGCCAGGGAGGCCAGCTTGTCATCGTCCTTTTCCAGTTGCATCCTGTTACCCCGAGATACCCAACTTTCAGTGTCGACTTTTGCCTGAGCAAGGGTCAAAGGCTATGATGGGTTATCAACCATTGGGGTAATTGACTATCCTCAAGGAGGTATCACGGCGGCGGTTTTTTTTCGGGATGATTCTGACTGCCTTGCACCATTACACAATCCTTGAGCAGTGACACAATCCATGACCTCCAGAAGCCCGCTTGTAAACCGTCTGGCGATTGTTATTGGCGCGATCGTGCTGACGGCCATTGTCAGCATGGCAACGACCCTGGCGGTCTCCAACAGCATTGAGGGGAACGCCACCGCCATCAATCTGGCAGGTTCCCTGCGGATGGGAGCCTTTCAGCTTGTTGCCCGATCAGCGTCTGAAAACCAGCCGGACACCCCCCTGGCCATCAACTCCAGGCACCTCGCCGAATACGAAGCCAAACTGATCAATCCAAACATTATCCGATCCTTGCCCCGCACGGAGGACCACCCTCTGGCCCGGGAGTATCGGGACATCAAAGCACTCTGGTCGACCCTGCTCCGTCCAGCGCTGGAACGCCACGAGGCGGGCACCCCGATCACGGCCGACATGATTACAGCCGTGGAGCAATACACCGACCAGGTAGACCGGCTGGTGACCATGCTGGAGCAGAGGACCGAAGCCCGCATCGATTTGCTCCATCTTATCCAGATCATCAGCATGATTTTTTCCGTCCTGATTGTTCTGGCCCTGTTGCTGGACCTGAAAAACCGCATTCTCAGGCCACTCCACAAGCTGGTGACTATCGCCACCGCAGTTGGCGAGCAGGATTTCAGCCAGAAAGCGAACCTCAAGGGAGCCGACGAGCTGGCTCAGCTGGGCCTGGCCTTCGACCAGATGACCAGCGAGCTGGCTCTGACCTACTACGAACTGGAAAGCCGCGCGCGCCAGAAAACAGAAGAACTGGAAGTCAGTCATTCTGCGTTGCAGGTTATGCACTCTGCCAGCCGGGGCCTGTTTGCCAATCACGACCTGTGCAGCGGCGCTATCCCGATGCTGCAGGAACTGGAACAGTTGCTGGGCATTGGTCCGATCCGCCTGTTCCTGCACGACAAGGAATCCTCCGAACCCGTCGAGGCCATTACCACCGCGACCCCTAAACGCCCCTTCTACTGCCGGGACCACCATTGCAATGCCTGCCTGGTGACACCGGAAGTGTATGATGAAATGCCACTGGAGAATAACGACGGCCGGCGCCTGCTGTTGCCCATTCGCACACCAGGACACCTCCTGGGCACTCTGGAAGTCTGGTACCCGGCAGAGCAAGGGTTGCCAGATACGTCGCGACGCCTTCTGGAAACCCTGACGGACCAGTTAGCCACGGCCATTTTTCTGGAGAAGCAGATCACCGAAGAACAGCAGCTCACACTGGCTGAGGAACGCACGGTCATCGCCCGGGAACTGCACGACTCGCTGGCGCAGTCGCTCTCGTATCTCAAAATGCAGGTTACCCGCCTGCGCCGCCTGAACATCGACGGTGAGCAGAAACCCATACACGATGACATTCTGGATGAGCTGAGCATGGGCCTGAACAGTGCCTACCGCCAGCTACGGGAATTACTTGCAACGTTCCGATTGAAACTGGACACCCCGGACCTCGCCACCGCGCTGAGCAAAACCATCGACGAATTCTCAGAGCGACTGGGTAGAAAGGTCGCCCTTGAATACAACCTGCCGCACCAGACGCTCTCGCCGAATGAGGAAATCCACACCCTGCAGATTATCCGCGAGGGGCTGGCGAATGCCGTGAAACATGCTGATGCCACCGACATTTCAGTGCACGTTCTGTTCGAGTCCCCCCAGGTACGAGCCTGCATCCGGGACAATGGCAAGGGGCTGCCCGGCGGTGACCAGCCGGTAAACCATTATGGCCTGATCATCATGCAGGATCGGGCCCGCACCCTGGGTGGGACTGTGCGAGTGAAAAACAGGGATGAAGGCGGAGTGGAAGTCGCGTTAACATTCGTACCCAAGAGCCGCAACCTGATTCCGACCGAAACCTCGACGGCGTGAACAGAGACCACCAACCATGAGAGAAACCATGTCCGAGACACCCGCAAGCATTCTGTTGATTGACGACCACCCGCTGCTGCGACAGGGCATCAAACAGCTGATCGGCATGGAAGACGACATGGACGTCATCGGCGAAGCCAGTAACGCCGCCGATGGCATTCAACTGGCTTCCGAACTGGACCCGGATCTGATTCTGATGGACCTGAACATGCCTGAAATGGACGGCATTGAGGCCCTGAAACGACTCAGAGAACAGAACATCAGTTCCCGCATCGTGATGTTCACCGTGTCCGATCAGGAAGACGACGTCGTCGCCGCCTTGCGAGCCGGCGCCGACGGATATCTGCTTAAGGACATGGAACCGGAAGACATGATCACGCAGTTGCACCAGGCAGCAGTGGGGAAAATGGTAATCAGCGACCGGCTTACCACTTTGCTGGCCGAAGCCTTGCGCTCCAACAAGCCGCAGCAAACCAGCCGCCCCGATTTCGACAGCCTGACCCCACGAGAGAAAGATATCCTCCGCCTGATTGCCGAGGGGCTGTCCAACAAAATGATCGGCAGGAAACTGGATATCAGTGACGGCACCGTCAAAGTGCATGTGAAACACCTGCTTAAAAAGCTGAATCTGCGCTCCCGGGTAGAAGTAGCGGTCTGGGCAGTTGAGGAAGGCCTGCATAAAGGCTGAGGTATATCAAATCACCGATGGATGGATTGCGCTACTCTGAGGCGGTTTCGTGTCTGCCCGGAGTCCGCTATGTTCATGCCCCTGCCGCCATTTGCCTTCCCTCAGAACCCACTGCTGGGTCAGTCCCTGACGGTACTGCGGGACTACCTGCCCTCACCGGTGCCCATGCTGGACCGGATAGACCGGCACATTCCCATGCCGTTCAAGCAACTCGTTGCCGAGGCACCGCTCAATCGCCTGTTTGCTCAGGCTCTGGCAGATGGGGAATTCGATGACTTTGAAGGGCGAACCATCCGCCTGGAGATCAACGGAGGGCAACCGGGCGTAACGATTGGTTTCTGGGCCAACCGCCTTCGACTGGTCCAGGGCCCCGGGGATGCCACAATTCGGGGCTCAGTTTCCGCCTTCAAAGCCCTGGCAGAACGCCAGCAGGACCCAGACCAGCTGTTCTTTCAGCGACGTTTGGTGATAGAAGGCGATACCGAGCTTGGACTGGCTCTGAAAAACCTGCTGGACAGCCTGGATTGGCAAATCCGCTTCAGGGATATCCTCGGAGTCTGATGCCAGACTTCAGAAAACATGAAGAGAAAACGAAAAGCTAACAAAGAAAAGAAAAACAACGAGTAAAGCAACCGGGGAAAGGCTCGGCCTTTCCCCGCCGGGAACCTCAGCTGAGAAGGTCCTGATCATCAATTCGGGAAACCACCGTGCCCCCTTCTTCACCACCCAGGCTCAGATTAATGTAATCACCCGCCCGGCATCCCAGAACCGCCAGCCCGAGGGCAGAATCAACGGGCAATTCATCAACCCCGGTACAGCCCGGTGTGCTGAACTCCACCAACCGGAAGGTGTGAACCTGAGCGTCCTGGCAGTCAATAAGGTCGACCGTGCTACCGATCGCCGCTACATTTCCAGTTCCGAGAATCGCCGCTTTTGCAGTGCTAAGCGTCTTCCTTCTGAGAAGATCCATATCATTCCCAGACATAAAAAAACCAAGATCGGCATTCACAACAGCACCCTCAAACAGGACACCTGATACGGATAAAAACAGCCCGGGCCACTGAAAAGCAACACGCTCTCCAGAGGCGTGCGGCTACCATATCAGCAAAAAAAACAAATACAACGTTCTCGATCTTATACCGTTGTCTTAGTGAAACGTGAGAAACTGTTGTGATCGTATATCTTCTCGCTGTCCAGGAATCCGTTTATGTCCTTTGCGGAAAAACTCTGCCTGAGCGCTGCCGTGGTTTTCTTTATCACCGGGCTCCTCACCGGCATCTGGAAATACCGGTGCATGGCCTCCAGCCCAAAAGCGGCCGCCCCACGCTATGTGGACATTGCCCACCGAAGTTCCCTGATGTACAGCTTCGCGGCCATGTTACTGGGCTGGCTTGCCCGCCACAGTGCTTTTCCTGACTGGTTGAACACAACAGCGGCCGCGTCTGCGCTGGCGTTCTTTGCTTTGGCTATCGGCACCTACATCATTCACGGCGCACTGCGAGATACCAGTAATCAACTGCGAAAGCCCTACCGCCTGGGGGCCAGCTCGCTGCCACCTCTGATCATCCATGGCTTTATGGTCTTCCTGATCATTGCCGAAGTAGGCGGAGCCGGGGTGCTCGGTGCCGGTGCATTAATCGGCATCTGGCAATAGCGACAAGAGCAGAGCTCAGAGTGCTCCGGGTTACCCCAAAATCAGCGGGGTAACCAAGGCCCCCCCAACCACCAGCGCCATAAACAGACACAAGGCCAGCACAAACGGCTTCATCCCCAGGCTGCGCAAAGCCTCAATCCGGGTCTGGTACCCCAGCGCAGCCATCGCCATCGTCATGGCAACCTGACCGGCCAGCACTAGCCCACTTTGCAACTGCCCGGGCAATGGCAACACACTGTTCAGCCCGACCACCCCCATAAAACCGAAAGCAAACCAGGGAATGACCAGCTTCCGTTTTCCCGCAACCGCATCACCATCGGCTCCCTCTGAATCACACACCCGGTAGCGCTTCCAGATCTGGCCAATCACCAGCAGGAAGGGCACTAACAGCATCACCCGCACCAATTTCACGATCACTGCATTGCTCAACGCGTCCTGACCAACCGCCCCACCCGCAGCAACCACCTGGGCCACTTCATGCACCGTGGAACCAATATAGACGCCGTAAAGCCCTTCATCCCAACCCATGACCGGGTAGAGAATGGGATAGGCAAACATCGCCAGAGTGCCAAACAGCACCACCGTAGCGACCGCCATGGACGTAGCTGCCGGGCGTGCCCGGATGGTGCCTTCGGTGGCCAAGACCGCTGCCGCCCCACAGATTGCGCTGCCCGCACTGGTAAGAATCGCCGTCTCCCGGTCCAGTTTCAGCCAGCGAGTGCCCAGCCAGTATCCAGCGGTGGTGATGGTCAACACCACCAGAACATCCAGGACCACCACGCCGGGACCAAGAACCATCAATTGTTGCAGAGTCAGCGAGAACCCGAACAGGACAATGCCGGTTCTGAGCAACCAGCGGGAGGAAAAGCTCAACCCAGCGGCCACATTTCCAAACCGGCTGCTGAGCCTCAGATTACCGAGTACCAGTCCCAACAACAGGGTAAACACCAGAGGCCCCAGGCCTGTTTTCTGAACTGGCGGCAACGACGCTATGCCATATCCAGCCAGCGTCAGAAATGCACACACCCCCAATCCCCTGATCATCGCCCTCTCCGAACTTTTGAATATATGGATATTCTAAAGATCGGAAAGTTATCTTAAAAACAGATGTTTTATCTTTTGGTAATCCAAAAACCAGATATAGAGAAAACATCCCCGCCTCCATCAACGCATATCAAACAGCTCCCGATGAAGCCGCCGGAGGGGCACCCCCCAACGCTCGAACTGATGGAACAGACTCTGGCCCAGAGCGACCGGGCCACAGAACCACACGCTGACTTCCGGCCACCCGGGCACCGCATCCCGGACCGCCTCTGGCGTCAGCCGCCCCTCTGCCCGGCTTCGGCGAATGATCAGGTTAACGCCGGCAGCCTCAGCATCGATGCGCAGTTTATCAAGCGCGTCATGGCTGATATCCGCCGTGGTGTGGAACAGGTATATGGTCTGGCTGCTCGGGTGCCTGGCGAGGTAGTCCATCCGGGCGATGAACGGCGTGATACCAATACCTGCGCCCACCCAGATCTGAACCGGACAGTCGTCTTCAAAGGTAAAACCTCCGTAAGGTCCCTCCACCGTTACCGGCAAACCTTCGCAAACCCGGCGGCTGGCGCGACGGGTATGATCCCCCAACTCCTTGACGACAAACTTCAGGCAACGGCTTTCTGGGTTCCAGTCCGAGGCAATGGTGTAAGGGTGAGGGCCTTCAGGCCCGTCGGAGGTAACGAAAGCAAACTGCCCGGGCCGATGCCCCCGCCACCCGTCAGCCACCCGGACCTGGCACTCAAATACGTGCAGATCCGGGTAACGACATACTGAAACAATCTCACCCGCGACCCGGCGAACACGCCTGGGCCATCCCGCCAGCAACAAGACAGCCGCCACACTGCCCACCAGTGCCATCGCGACCACCAACCAACCCACGGGAGCGGCCCAGTACTCAAACTTCATCAGGACCACGCTGTGCCAGGCCAGAGGCAGGAACATCACCGCCAGCCATTTATGGGTTTTACGGAACAGGTGGTAGGGAAAGGCTTTTACCAGCGCCAGAACGAGAAGTACCGCCGCGATATAAAACGCCCACTCTCCCAGGGTTTCAGCCAACCCACGCTGGCTGCGAAACCAGCTTTCAAGGCCGGTATACTCAGGTGGGGCACCTACTCGGACGGGCTTATCAAGCCACCCCCAGCCCACCATCCACTTGGTCCCCTTGGCCCACCACCAATGCAGCGTAGCCATTATCAATGCACCAATGCCCAACCACTTGTGCAGCCGATAAACTTTGTCCAGGCCTCCCAGCCATTGTTCAAACACCCTCAACCGCAACGCCAGCAACAGCGCCACTGCCATCAGGGCAACCGCCAGCACACCAGAATACTGGACGAACACAGACCGGAAGGGAAAATAGGAAAATGGGCTCACCCATAAGCTGTCAGCGGCAAACCAGAGTCCGGTCACAACCGCCAAAATTCCCCAGAAAAACCATGCAAGACGAGACATGACACGCTCCTCAGCGCCGTGTGAATCCGCTAAAAAATACGGCGACTCCGGCACCGGAAGCTTGCGCTGCATCAAGCCTGCGTCGATTTACATAACCTTTACGTTTTTACTAATGGGCGAGCGGCACTATCTCCCCCCCCCCATCACACATTGACCCGATCCATCCCCGGCTTGCCATACCAGTACCCGTTGCACGGCGGCGCTTCCACCAGCTGCAGCGGGTCGGTAGCCGGTGCTTCACCCCGGCGTACCTGATCAAAACGCTTCACCACCTCGTCCATCCCTTGGTGCTCCGGGCTCAGGCGTACCGTCCCGACCCCCATCCGTTCCATCTCCGGCAACTCACGCATCAGGTCGTAACGGGAACCGGATAGCGTAGAAATGCCGTTCAGACGGAACAGTTCCTGGTTCTCCCGGGAACGAAGCTCCAGGCCATCCGGGTGTTCCAGGCAGCGGAACTCACAATGGTCCTTGGGCAGATTGTAGTGGCGTGCGGTAAAGCAGCGGGAAGACCAGGCGAGGGGTAGAAACCCCCAGGAGAAGACCTCCGAAGGCAAATCCAGCCCCTCCTCCCTCAATCCATTCATCAACTGAGCCAGCGTGTCTTTACCCAACTCGACCGGCAGGTTCCAACCACGCAACCCCTGTTTAGCGAGGATTTTCAGGGTCGCTACGTTGTATATGTTCATCGAAGGGCCCGTCACGAATGGAATCTGATTTCGGATCGCCACCTGCAATGCACTCTGGTCATTGGCTTCCACCAGAAAGTCCTGTTGTTCACAGAACCGGCGCAAACGGCGCAGGTCCGCCTCCGATTCAATAAGAGTCAGCGTGGAGAGCACCACATTCTTGCCACAAGCCTTTAAGTCCCGCGCCAGTGCCAGCCAGTCATCCGGCTTCAGTTCCCGGCGCCGGGAGCACACCACCTCGCCCAGATAGATAGTGTCAACCGGCCACTCGGCCGCCTTGGCATAAAACTCAAAGACCGACGGTTTGTTCCAGAACCACAGGATCGGCCCAAGCGATAGTTTCATCATGGGTGGGAGACTCCTATTTCCACTTGCGGTGATAGGCGCCGATGGTGGTCAGGCCGCCTTCCGAAAGACCCGCGAGCGTGCTATTCCAGGCACCGTCCACGGAAAAATGATCAGGGCTGTTCTGTACCCGGTCCAGCGCCTGTCGCCAGGTTCGGGCAACCTCCGCAATGTAGGCAGGGCTCCGCTGGCGACCCTCGATTTTGACTGCGCAGATGCCCAGGGCTTGCAGCTCTGGCAGCAGATCCAGCGTATTCAGGCTGACCGGTTCCTCAATCGCATGATAGATACTGCCCTCTACCTCGAAACGCCCCTTGCAGAGGGTCGGGTACCCGGCGGATTCACCCGGGCCATAGCGATCAATGAGGACATCGTTCAGGCGAGACTCCAACCCCAGAGAGGTTTCCTGCCAGCGCACCGCTTTGGCGGGTGAACAGGCCCCACGGGTGTTGGGAGACTCGTCGGTAAGATAAGACGATAAGTAACAGCGCCCTTCGGCCATGATGCAAAGACTTCCGAACGCAAATACCTCCAGCTCTACCGGGCTGTGTCTGGCCACACCACGCACCTGATCCAGCGACAGAACCCGGGGCAGCACCGCTCTGCGAATATCAAAATTGTCTTTGTAAAATGATAGGGCTTCATGGCTGGTCGCCGACCCCTGAACCGAGAGGTGCCGGGGAATATGCGAATGCTTGTTGGCGGCGTATTCCAGCAGCCCCATATCAGCCAGAATAATCGCGTCCACGCCGAGAGCCGCTGCGCGGTCTACCGCCGATTTCCAGTGCTCCCAACCATCGGGTTGCGGATAGGTATTGATGGCGCAGAACACGCGACTGCCTCGGGAACGGGCATACTCAATGCCCTCAGCCGCTCGCTTATCATTGAAGTTCAGGCCCGCGAACTGGCGGGCGTTGGTGCTATCCCGAAAACCGAAGTAGACCGCATCGGCGCCGTTATCCACGGCCGCCTTGAGGGCGGGAAGACTGCCTGCCGGGCATACAAGTTCCATAATACTCTCCGCTAGACACGTTGCCGGCAACCTTACCCGTCAGCAAGTTAGCGCACCTTGACCTTCGTCAGCGGAAGCAACGAAACCATCACGCTACCTACAAGGGAATACTCTACGCAGAACTACGAAGGCCCCAGAAACCTCTCGAAACATCAAAAGATTAACCTTTACTTACAACCACTTACAGAACGAAAAGTACCCCATCATCTACCCCGATGCGCCAATGGCCCCAGCTGCTACACTTGATCACAATGGAGCCCATTCTCATTGACGAGGTCCTGCCATGACGTTCATCAACAACCTCTCCATGCGGGGTAAGCTGATTACTCTGGTGCTACCAGCCCTTCTTGTGATCCTGCTCTTCGCGTTTCAGAGCCTCTCCCGCGACATGGATCAACTGAACAACATGCAACGACTTCAGGCCATGGTCAGGCTCGCCGAGATTGGGGACCCAATGGTCGAAGCACTTCAGAAAGAACGTGGGCGCTCCGCTGTCCTGCTGTCCAGTACCCCAGGATCGTCCGGAGAGGCTACGGCGGCCCTTAATCTGCAGAACCAGCGAAAAGCTACCGACCAGAGCCTGACCGCATACCGCGCCAACCTTTCAGCCCTGCTCGACAACGTCCGGTTCGACGACACCCTTCAGGCCAGCCTGGAGCGGTTTGAGAAAGACAGCGGTAACCTCGGAACCCTGCGGCAGGACATCGACCGCCAGGGCATAACCACCGGCCAGTCAGGATCCCGGTATACCGCTCTGATCATGGAAATCATTGACCGCCTCCCCTTGCTGGTCCGCCGGGCCTCCGACCCCGACCTGACCCGACAGATCAATGCCTATTTCGCCCTTGCCGAAGCTGCCGAAATGGCGGGGCGGGAACGGGCCTCCGGGGCGGGACTGATACGCAGTGGCAACTTTGATCTCCCAGCCGTGGGAAGCGTATCCGCTCTCGCCGGGCGACAGTCGGCTTTCCTGTACTCCGCCATGTCGATGCTGGAATCCGGTTCCGGCACCCGGGAACAACTGGAAGGCCTGGGAAACACACCGCAGCATCAGGCAATGGAAAGGCTGCGAAGTACGCTGTTAAGTGGTCCCGACGGCCTGTCTTCGCTCAACGCGGCAGACTGGTTTACTACCTCAACCGAGCGGATCCAGTCCATGAACCAGGTCCGGAGCGAACTACTGGCGCGAATTGACCAGCACGCGGCTGCCGCTGTCGAGCACGCCCGTTCAGAGCTGATCCAGGTCTCAGTGCTGGCAGGCATTGCGTTTGCCCTCGTGATCACCCTGATGGTCTTCATGGTCCACGCCATCCACCGACAAGTGAACCAGCTTCTGAACGGGGTCCGAAGTGTGATGGACAACAAAGATCTGACCCACCGTATTCCCGTATCCGGAAAAGACGAGACCGGCACCATCGCCCGTGCGCTCAATGAACTCCTGGAACGATTTGCCGACGCTCTGCTGCAGATTGACAAGGCCAGTGTGCAACTGGCCACTGCGACGGAAGAAACCAGTTCAACCGCTGGGCAGAACTCCGCGCAGATTAAGGAGCAGCAGCAACAGATCGAACAGGTCGCGGCCGCCACCGAGGAGATGTCGGCGACCTCTGAAGAAATTTCACAAAACACCCTGCATGTGGCTGATGCCTCCAACCGCGCCATGGAAAAAAGCCAGACCGGCGAAAAAGTTCTGCACACCAGCGTTGCCCAGATCCGAGAACTCGCGCAATCGGTTCAGGAAGTAAACCAGGTCATCGACGAGCTGGAAAACCGGAGCAGCACCATCAGCGATGTGGTTGATGTTATCCGAAAGGTCGCCGATCAGACCAACCTGCTGGCCCTGAATGCCGCCATCGAAGCAGCGCGGGCGGGTGAACATGGCCGTGGCTTTGCGGTGGTGGCAGATGAGGTACGTACGCTCGCACAACAGACCCACGAATCCACCACCCAGATTGAAGACATCATCAACGGCTTCAAAAGCATTACCGACAACGCCAGCCGCTCCATCATCACCAGCCACAAACTGGCCGACCAGACCAGTGAACAGGCGGCCGAGATGGAGAAAACCTTTGCTGACATCCTGAAAGACGTGAACAGCATCTCCGACATGGCGACCCAGATCGCCACCGCCTCTGAACAACAGGTGGCTGTTACCCGGGAATTGGCAGGCAACATGGAATCGGTCAGCGAGACCGCCATACTGACCCTGACCGGTTCTCAGGAGATCAGTCAGGTGACTCAGGAGCAGGCAAGGCTGGCCCGGCAACTGCAGGATCTGGCAAACCAGTTCCGCGTTGCCAATTAAACCGTAACAGTCCGGGCGCTGCGGGGCAGCCCGGACTTCTCTTCTGGCTTACACCAGGTCTTCGCCGGACTTGCGGGCGCGACGAACATCACGGACAACCGCGCCGCAAATCACGGCCAGAACACCCAGCGTCAACGCTGGCCAGACAAGAATGTAAGCACCGTAAACAAGTTCATTGGTCATTTTGCACCCTCCGGTAAGTAGTCTGAGTGGTCTTCGATTTCCACCTCGTCGTAGCTGCCAACGCGCTGGCGAATGAGGTCAAAATCAAACCTTTCTTTGCTGAACAACGTCATTGCTGTGCACACAATGGTGCTGGTTCCGTAGGCCGTCAGGGAGGCCATCAATACGCCGTAATCCCGCAGGAAACCGGTGGCATAGACCAGCATGGCCAGCAAGGTTACAAAACCCGCCGCCAGGCCCGCCGGGCGCCCAAAAAAGCCAAACACCATCAGGCCAACCACCACCGCACCACCAACCGACGCCAGCACTTCAAACGCCAGTACGGTCAGACCGGTCATTTCCAGCAATTCAAAGCGGGCAATGCAGAACATCGCCATGGCAATGGCCACCGACCAGGTGAATGCGGCGTTGGTTACTCTGTCCCAGTAACAGCTCACGATAACCGGGAACACAATGGCTCCCCACAGGGCCCCCACAAACACCAGCATGACCAGAATATCCAGTGAGAAACTGGCAAAGATCAGACCCGCCGCTGTGGCAACAATCATGGTAATGCGCCCTACCAGCATCATGGTTTTAGGGTTGGGGTTATCACCTGCCAGATTCTTACCGTATACATCCGCCATCATGATGGTTGAGAGCGCAGACAGGTCGGAATCGGCAGTCGATGACAGGGAGCCGATCACCAGCACAAAAAACAGCGCCACAAAGAACGGCGACAGATAGGTAGACACCATCTGCGGAATCAGGTTGTTCAACTCACCCTCGATTGGCGTCATGCCAACCGACAACGCCATCAGCCCAATCATGCCAAGGCCAATCACAATGGCACCGTAACCCAGCGTGGCGGTAATGAAGGTGGATTTGATGTGCTTTTCCCGCACCGCAAACAAGCGCTGGGAAATGGTCTGGTTACCAATGGCATAGGCCAGTACGGCCACAAAGAAGGGCGCGCCCTGATTCATGATGGCATCCACCGAGAACAAACTGGCCTGCTCGTCGGTCATCCGGCTCAGGCCCTCCACCATCACCCCGGTACCCCCGGCGGAAAACAGTACTGCGGGAATAATAATGATGGCGATGGCCATCAACGCCACCAGCTGGGCGAAGTCAGTGAACACCGACGCCCGGAAGCCCGAAGTCAGGGTATAAGCAAGAACGCCCACGCCTGCGACAATCACACCGGTTTCAAACGACAGCGGTGAGAGCACCGACACCAGAGCCCCGGCGGCGGTGAAGTTCACCATCAGGCTGATGATGCTGCCCATAATGTTGGAAACCGCCAGAATTAACTGGCTTGAAGAGCCATGGCGGGCATGAATGAGTTCACCCAGAGTGTGGCCATTGGGGGCCAGTTGCCGGAAGCGACGACCGAATGGGTAAATGAACAGAATCATCAACGCGCCCCAGAACCCGTAGTGAATGGGGCCGGACACGCCATATTTATAGCCGGAGGAGGCGGCGGCATAGAAAGAAGCGGCCCAGATCCAGGTGGCCGTCATACTGGCCGCGCCCATGCCGAAACCCACATGGTGCCCGGCCACCATGAACCCGGAGGTGTCTTCTTTGTCTTTCTTGATCAGCAGTGTCAGTAGATAGGTGCCGCCGTAAAAAGCGGCCAGCAACAGCAAGACGGTCGCTGTTGAAAACTGCGTAAAACCGTTCTCGTTCAAACCGGACCTCGTATTTTTTCACAACATCAAACACCCTCCCCCACAGGCACAGACAGAGTGCGCCCGCGACCGTAAAGACCGATGCAGGTTCCGGAAGGGCAAACTGGTAACAGGGGCGCTGAGCAGCACCGAAAATCAGAAGAAAGTTACGCTAAGGAAAGCTTAGAAGGCACAGCAGCCTGTTGAAGTATTTAGACGTCATTATAATTTCCATCCTGTTTAACGGACGCGCGCGAGTGCTGCAGGGGTCACTGCTTTCCAGAAAACACCAGAATTAGCGGAAAACCTGTATTGCAGGCAAGCACATCCAACACTATGGGCAAGGAAGGCCAAACCATACGCAAAAACCAGACCAGAGTCCAGTCTTTAGACCTCATAACATTAGCGTGCATTATTTCTGACAAGATCGGATACAACGATCATCAACAAAAAAGGCTGCACAAGGCAGCCTTTCAGGGACATCCGGCGATGCCGGTTCAGATGATGCGCGAAAACCGTTGACTGGCGCCTTCTTTGCGATACAGATCAAAAATCTGGCAGATCGCCCGTATCAGCAGGCGTCCGGCAGGCTGAACCTGCAGGCGATCGCCATCGTCGCCCACCAGCTCGTCCTGAACCATAGGTTTCAGGCGATTCAGCTCATCCGCGAAGTAACGGTCAAAATCCTCACCCCAGGCTTGGGTAAACTGTGAACGGTCCAGCCGGAACTGACAGATCAGTTGCCCGATCACCCATCGGCGAATGCGGTCATCCCGGGTCAGGCCAACCCCGCGGACAATGGCCAGTTGCCCGGCATCCACAGACGCCTCCCAGGACGGCAGGTCATGATTGTTCTGGAAGTAGGCATCGTCCGTCTGACCAATGGCAGATACCCCCAAGGACACCAGATCACAATCAGAGTGCGTGGTGTATCCCTGAAAATTCCGATGCAGCCGGCCCTCTCGCTGAGCCACCGCCAGACTGTCGTCCGGCTTGGCAAAGTGATCCATGCCAATATACTCGTACCCGGCCTCCAGCAAACGGTTGATGGTGTTATGAAGAATGGTCAGTTTCTGCTGCGGGCTGGGCAAGGTATCGGCCTGAATCCGCGTTTGCGGATAGAAACGATCCGGCAGGTGGGCATAACTGAACACAGAGAGCCGGTCCGGCGACAGCTCAATCACTGATTCCAGGGTTTCCGAAAAACTGTCGGGAGTCTGATACGGAAGGCCATAGATCAGGTCCAGGTTGATGGAGCGAAAGCCAATACGGCGGGCTTCACTCAGGACCGCTTCTGTCATTTCCCGGGGCTGGACCCGGTTCACCGCTTTCTGAACCTTCGGGTTAACGTCCTGAACCCCAAGGCTGATCCGGTTGAATCCAAGCTGCCACAGCGTGGGAAGGGTATCTTCATCCACCTCGCGGGGGTCGATCTCGACACTGTAATCGCGGTCCTCACCGGCCTGCAGATTAAACAGTTCACCGTAACCGGCCATCAGGTGTTGCATGACATCTTTCGGCAGGAACGTAGGCGTCCCTCCGCCCCAGTGCAATTGCTGTACCGGGCGGTCGGCACCAAACAACTTTGACTGAAGCGCGGCCTCTCTGAGCACCCGCTCCACATACGGCATAGCTTTGTCGCGCTTTTTGGTAATTACTTTGTTGCAGGCGCAGTAGTAGCAAAGGTGTGCACAGAACGGCAGGTGGGTATACAGCGAAATCGGGCCTCCGGCCGCCTTGCTCCGGCCAGCAGCTTTCACCATGTCTTCGATGGAAAAGTCGTGGCTGAATTCCACTGCCGTCGGGTACGAAGTGTAACGGGGGCCACTCAGATCATAGCGCCGAATGAGCGCTTCGTCCCAGATAAAAGCGGGCAGATGATTTGCTGCAGCGGTAT
The DNA here is from genome assembly GCF_000421165.1 of Marinobacter daepoensis DSM 16072. GTDB lineage: Bacteria > Pseudomonadota > Gammaproteobacteria > Pseudomonadales > Oleiphilaceae > Marinobacter > Marinobacter daepoensis. Next base: position 212,285 of record NZ_ATWI01000008.1, on the reverse strand, counting down.
CAGAAGCCATAGTAAAAACTCTAACGTCGAATGGAAGATCAGCATGCTGGAAAGCGCCTATTATGCCTGACCAGCGGCGGCCACGATTTGATGCGCATCATTTGAGTGTATCAGCTTAACCAATGAACCACTCTTGAGCTGATGGCGTATTCCACCTACCTCCAAAGGAAAATACCGGCCGGCGAACCATGGCAAATCTCATTCTGATTCTTGGCGACCAACTCAGCCCGAACCTCTCTGCACTCAACGACGCAGACCCGGACAAAGACCTGATTGTCATGGCTGAAGTCCGGGACGAAGCAAGCTACGCCAATCATCACAAGAAAAAGCTGGTGTTTATTTTCAGCGCCATGAGGCACTTCGCCCGGGAGCTTGAATCGCAAGGCTGGCACGTAATTTATCAGGCTTACCACCCCGGGAACGCAGCGCAGTCTCTGGAGCAAGTCGTCAGACACGTGGCCAGAGAACACCAGCCAGAACGGGTGATCACCACCGAATGCGGTGAATGGCGGCTACACCAACAGATCTGCCAATGGCACAAGAGCCTGGGTCTTCCGGTGGAGATCCGCACGGACACCCGTTTTCTTTGCACCAAAGCCGCGTTCGCCCACTGGGCCGAGGGCAAAAAACAGCTCCGTATGGAGTTTTTCTATCGGGAGATGCGCCGTAAAACCGGGCTACTGATGACGGAGGATGCCCGCCCCGAAGGCGGTGACTGGAACTACGATGCCAACAACCGCAAGAAATGGAACGGCCAGCCATCCGCCCCACCCCCTTTCCTCGTGGAGCCGGACGACATCACCCGGAACGTGATTGACCTGGTGAACGAGCATTTTCCCGACCACTTCGGAACCACCGGGGATTTTTGTTATGCGGTCACGGCGGACCAGGCCAGGCAGGCACTGGCTCATTTCATCGACGTTGCTCTGCCCGGATTTGGCGATTATCAGGACGCCATGTCCGACAACGAAGACTGGCTCTTTCATTCTGTCCTATCCCCGTATCTGAATACCGGTCTCCTGGACCCGCTGGAAGTTTGCGAAGCCGCTGCCAGAGCCTGGTATTCCGGCCAGGCGCCCTTGAACGCCGTTGAGGGATTCATCCGACAGATCATCGGCTGGCGGGAGTTTGTTCGGGGAATCTACTGGCTCCTGATGCCAGACTACGCACACGAGAACCGACTGAACAACACCCGGGATCTTCCCTGGTTCTACTGGACCGGAGAAACCCGGATGCGTTGCATGCACCGTGCGATCGACGCCACCCATCGCAACGCTTATGCCCATCATATACAGCGGCTGATGGTCACCGGCAATTTTGCTCTCCTGGCCGGAGTCAGACCGGAAGCCATCTGCGACTGGTATCTCGCCGTGTACCTGGACGCCTTCGACTGGGTGGAACTTCCCAACACTCTGGGAATGGTCATGCATGCCGACGGGGGGTATCTGGGTTCCAAACCGTATGCGGCCAGCGGAAAGTACATTCAGCGGATGTCTGACCATTGCCAGAACTGCCACTATCGGGTTCAGGAAACGACCAGTGAACGCGCCTGCCCATTTAACAGCCTGTATTGGCATTTTCTTGACCGCCACCGGGACGCCTTCGCCGCCAATCCCCGGATGACCATGATGTATCGGAACTGGGACCGACAGAAACCGGAAAAACAAGAAGCCCTGCTGGCCCGGGCCCAATGGCTGCTGGATAACCTTGATCAGCTGTGAACACCACAGTCAGAACGCAGGAAATACGGCAAACAAACGGACTGGCTGCTATGATCTCTGCATTGTCAAAAAACCGGAAGCCGGAGCACGTACATGGATTTACGCACCCTTATCGCCGGAACCTGGCTGGTTCTGGTCCCGATAGCGGTGAGTGCAGGCCACCCAGTGTTCAGTTTTTACACATTCCTGGCCCCTCCTTATCAAAACTCCGCCCCCCGGACACCTCTGGTCTCAGGCGAAACCACTGAAACCATCCGCTGCGCACTCAGACAGGCAGGCCACGAAGCCTTCATCAGTCTGATGCCACAAAGCAGGGCCCGTTACTCACTTGAGCGCAATCTGGTTGACGGCTACTTTGCCGTTGGCCCCACCAAAACGCTGGACGAAAATGCCATTCGCACCAACCCGGTTGCGCTGGAGAAGTGGCACTGGTTCTTCACCGCCGAACAGCCTCCCAACCCTCAGAACGCCAAAGTGGGCGTTGTCAGCGGCAGCAACGAGAACATCTGGCTTGAGGAGCACGGAATAACGCCCTTCATTACAGTTGCAGGCGCAGAACAGCTGCCGGCATTGCTGGCGCGCAAGCGCATCGACCTGGCCCTCATGGATGGCCGGGCCATGGAGTACCTTCAGAACATTTCATCGAACCACCGGGCAGAGCTATCATCCGAATTCGTGCGCTATGCACCTCTGTACCTGTACGTGAACCCCAACCTTGCCAACAGCCATCCGCAGTTCGTTTCCACGTTCAATGACCATCTGGCCAACTGCCCGACACCCAGCCTGAAGCTCACCGAACCAGAGCGTTTGCAAGTGCGGCAGATTACACAAACCCTGCTGAGGGATCTGTCGCCGGCCGTGAATCTGGGCAACGCACTGTCGCAGGGGCCGGCCTACGACAACCTCACCGACATTCTCAACAAAGACGTTCTCTGGCAGGCCCTGGCCCCCCACCTCCCGACACCGCTGGCCAGAGAAATTCTGGCCTTGCCAGCATCTGAGGCACTGGCCCACTGGCAGGCGGCTCACGCCCCGATGGTCACGGAGGTCTTTCTCACCGACCGGTCCGGAGCCCTGGTGGCCATGAGCCGGCTGTCCTCGGATTACTGGCAGGGCGATGAGCGGAAATTTCAGGAAATTGCAGGAGAACCTGAGCTGGGCGTTGAGCGAAAAAAAGACATCTGGATCTCGCCCATCCGATACGATGCCTCTACCGCCCGGTTTCAGGTGACCGTCAGTTTTCCCGTGCCCCTGAGCGAACCCAGTAACCAGCTGGAAGGGGTGTTGATCTTCGGCCTGGACATCGAACACGTCCTGCATGGCCGGTCGCCCCTTCCCCGTTAAGGGGGACCGATTTCACAGGCCAGCACCAGCGCCCAGAATTCCGAAAAATCATTCACCACCACATCCGGCTTATCCGGATGTTTGTGGGTTCCCGGAAAGATTCGGTTCAGCCACGGCAGGTCCCACTGGGCTCCATTGAAGAAGACGGCCGTCATTCCAGCCCGCTTGGCTGCGATGATGTCTGTAGTGGAATCGCCTACGTACCAGACACTGGGATCAGGCGGGTAATCCAGCTTCTGTACCGCCAGCAACAACTGGTCCGGATGAGGCTTTCGCAATGGTGTATCGTCACCGCAGACGTTAACGTCAAACAAATGGGTCCAGCCGGTCTCTTCAACGGCAGCGAGTTCATGCTCAAAGAATTCCCGGTCCCGGTTGGTGATCACCCCCACCTGAATACCCAGTTTACGCAGTCCCTCCAGCATCTCACGGACCCTGGGCTCGAAAGCCTTCACCGTACCGTAGTGATTCCGGTAATGGTGGTTGAAAGCTTTGTGGGCAACCTGTTTGGCCTCCTGATCCTCTCCGAACAGCACCTCAAAGATATCCGTTCGGGAGATTTTCCGGTCTGCTTTTACCTTTGGGTGTAACTTTGCAAACTCCCGCACATAGGCAACCAGGCGCGCGTCTTCCGGGGTTTTGCTGTCTTCCGGTGCTACCATCCGGTTCATCAGCCCCAGTTTATGGAAGTCCGGCAACATATCGTCCACTGCGTGATACATGGCATCAAGGGTATCAACCAGAGTGGCGTGCCAATCAAACAAAATCACCGCTGGGCGAATCAGCCGGACCACCGCCGGATGCCAATCCGGTTCGATACGGGGCTCCGGTCGTTCCGGTGGCGGGAAGGGTTTGGGGCGAACCTCAGCCGGAGGGGCTCTGAACTGTGTCGGCGCTCCCCGCTCCAGCAAAGCCAGCAAATCCATCAGGTCTTCAAAACTGTCGAGAACCGCCGCCGGGGCATCTCGCCGGGTAAACCAGCTGCCAATCCGGTCCGGCTCCCAGCCAGCCCCATTGTAAAAAACACCGGCCACACCCGCACGATGAGCGGTGAGCATGTCGACGTAGCTGTCCCCCATGTACCAGATGTGCTTCCCTCCGGAGACAGACAGTTCATCCAGGGCCTTAAGAATCACTTCCGGGTCGGGCTTGTATTCGGTGACATCGTCGGCACACACCGTGGCATCAAACATCGACTGCCATCGCCCCTCATCGACAATCGTCAGTTCCTGGTCCAGAAACTCCCGGTTCCGATTGGTGCACACCGCCAGTTTGATACCCATAGCTTTTAACGCCGACAGGTACTCATAGGCTCCGGGCTGAAACGGTTTCACCTGTCCAAAGTACTTCCGATATGCCTGGTTATACGCTTTATGAGCGATCCATTTGGCGGCTTTGTTGTCACCAAAGATGGCATTGAATATGTCCGTACGGGACACCCGTCTTTCAGCCAGGATACGGGGGTGCAACCGTCGATAAATGCGGATATATCGCACCAGCCGGGCATCGTCTTCCGTCCGACACTCAGCTTCCGGAAGCAACTGGTCAACCAGCCCCAGCTCTTCCAGTTGCGGCAACATCTCCTCCATGGCGCTGAACATGGCATCGTGAGTATCCACCAGGGTGCCGTGCCAGTCGAAAATCAGAGCTACTGGCGGCTGGATGTCATCATCAAATCGGGACATGGGAAAACCTCCTAAAACTCTGTCACATACATCCATTAATCATTACTGATGGTGTTCGCCCCGGAAGCACACCCAAACACCGCTCAGCTAACGCTGCCTGAATAAACACGCCACCACGGCGGCTGATCCGATGGCCAGCAGCATAGGCCAAGTCAGCCCCCATGCCCCCGCCAGCATCTCGTGCAGCCAGCGTTTATCCGGCACGGACTCAGGCCATGGCAGAACCCAGAACAAGAGAACACTGGCCAGCAATGACGCGGCCCAACCCAGCCACAAACACAGAACGTTGTCGCCCCTGGCTGCGCCCTGATTCTGCACCTGGAGAAACCGCAGAATCAGCAGCATGGTGGCCACCGCACCCGCACTCATGAAAGCCGGCAACCAGGAGGCCATGGCAAAATGATAGTCTGGAGGGGCCAGCACGTCTTTCATCGCCAGTTTCGCCGCAGAACCACTGGTAAATGGCAGCCCTGCCAGCGATAACCCGGGCAAGGCAATCAGCCCCCACAGCAACCACCGGCCAGACCGCCTTTCTGGCAATGCCAGCGCCGTCGACAAAAACAAACTGCCTTTCGCGAGGCCATGGTGCAAGCCATACAAAGCGACAACCGCAAGCAGGGTTCCAGCCTGCCGGGCCTCAGCCAGTGCCGCTCCTACCATCAAGACCATCAGGCCCATCTGGCTGATACTGGAATAGGCCAGAACGGCTTTCGCGCGACGCTGCCCCAGCCCAAGTGCGGCCCCACCCAGTGCGCCCAGAACACCGAGCAGCACAAGGGCATTGCCCCAGACAGGCATAGACACCTCACCAAACGGCAAAGTCAGCATCCACCCCAACAGCCCCGCCTTTATCATGGCGCCACTGAGCACCGCGCTGGCCGGAGTCGGCGCTACGGGGTGAGCCAGGGGCAACCAGAAATGGAGCAAGGGCAAGCCTGCTTTTACCCCGAACCCTGCCAATAGCAACAGCACAATCAGGTCTCTCTGCTCTGATCGGGCAATGGCACCCGGAAGATCCGACAGCCGTGCGCTGTCTGCCAGCTCCGCTGACATCAACAGCCCCGCCAGAATGGCCATTTCTCCCGCCACCGCCATAGCCAGATAAATTCGCCCGGCCCGATTGGCGTCAACCGTCCCCTCATGCACCACCAGCCCGTATCCGGCAAAGGTCATCAGGGCAAAAAAACTGTAAAAGCTGGCAATATCGGCGGCCACGATCAGGCCCAGATTACCGGCGAGTGTGAGCGTCCAGAATACGCAGAAACGGGTCTGATGAACTCGTTTCAGGTACCCCACAGCAAACAGTCCGGACACCGACCACACCAGAGCAGTTACCACCAGAAACGTGCGCCGGAGATCGTCCACCAGCCACAGGCCACCATTCAGCAGCCAGGGCAATTCCAACGAACTGTCCGGTGCCAGCATGCCAAGACACAAAGCCGGCAAAGGCAACCAGGGCAAGGTATAACGATAGAAAAACCGGCCTCCGGGCCACAAGGCCAACGCCAGTGCCCCGAACGGCAGGACCACCGACAGCAATAACAAGTGGGGAGCAACCGCGTTCACAACGCCACCTCCCGGGAGACAATTAAAATAACCCAGGCCAGCGGGCTGAACGGCATGGCAGCAAACACACCGATTGCCATGGTCATCACCGCCGTCATCAGTGGTGGCCAGAACAACCAGACACTGGTTTCAAGCCGTCCCCACCGATACTCCTTCGGCCAGGGTGTGGTTCGTTCCCGAAACCACAATCGGTGCAGAATTGGCAGAAAATAAGCAGCATTCAGCACACTGCTGAGTATCAGTACCCCGACAACCCAATCCATTCCCTCCGCCAGGGCACCTATGCCCAGCATCCATTTGGTGATAAACCCGGCCAGAGGAGGCGCACCGATCATCCCGAAGGCTGCAATGGTAAAAGCCACCGATGTTCCCGGCATACGTTTGCCTGCACCATCAAGCTCATCAATTCTGTGTGCACCAAGGGTTTCTGCATAGTTACCCGCACAAAAGAAAAGCGTGATTTTCATGATGCCCTGATTCACCAGGTGGACCAGACCACCAGCAGCCCCAACCGGCCCGAACAGACACAACCCCAGTACAATGTAAGACACCTGACTGATGGTCGAGAAGGCCAATCGGCGCTTGAGATCCACCTGATACAGCGCCATCGCAGAGCCGTAGAGAATCGTGACTGAAGCGACCACGACCAGAACCGACAGCAACCCCATACTTTGGGCCGACTCCAGCCCGAATACCTCAAACACCACCCGGACAATGCCAAATGCACCGGCTTTGACCACAGCCACCGCATGCAGCAGCGCACTCACCGGCGCCGGAGCCACCATGGCCTGAGGCAACCACCCATGCAGCGGAACCAGGGCGGCCTTGACCCCCAGACCAGAGACCAGCAAAAAAAACACCCAGGGCAATGCCCCACGGAGTTCTGGCCCGGCTCCGGCAAAGTGACCACCTTCCTGAAACCGGAGGTCGCCCACCAGGCCATGCAAGCAGACAATCCCAAGCAGCAACACAGCGCCGCCCGTCAGGGTGTAGATGAGGTAATTCCGACCAGCCCTCAACGCCTTTGGCGTCCCCCGGTGCACCACCAACGGGTAGGTAGACAACGTCAGCATTTCGTAAAAGATAAAAAAGGTGAAAAGATTACCGGCCAGCGCAATCCCCATGGTGCTGGCAACACACAGACTGAAAAACCCGAAGAACCGACTGCGATTGGGTGACGCTTCCAGATAACCAATGGCATAAATCGTGGTCAGCAACCACAACAGAGCCGACAGCCCCGCAAACAACATCGCCAACGCGTCGGCACGCAGCACAAACTCAACCCCCGGCAACATATCAAATGCCAACAGGTATTCCTGGCCAATCGCCACCCCCCGGATCATGACCGCAACCAAGGCAAGCTTGATGAGCGCAGCGCCAATGTTGACCAACGTTCTTACCCGCCCGCGATCCTCGGGCAAGGTGAAGATAATCAGCGAAGCCAGCAACGAGGTCATCAAGGCAAAAACCGGCAGCAATGCGCCAGAGGCCATACTATCCTCCCTCCTCAAAAGGCAGGCTCATGACCGCCAGCACCGGCTCAGACACAAACCCCAGACAGAGCGACATCAGAGCCAGCATCATCGGTATTGCTTCCAGCACCCTGGGTGGATGATAAAACTGATCCTGTCCCCTGCTTTCAACAAACGACGCCCTGTATATGCGAAACACATACGCAGCCGACAGCAACCCGCCCAGCAACAGCACCGCCAGCCACCACCACTGGCCGCTGGCCAGGCTGGCCTGCAAAAGCAGCCATTTCGCCGTAAACCCCCCACTTGGCGGCAACCCCATCAGGGACACACCCGCCAGAGCAAACGAAAACAGAGAAAATGGCAGGAACCGACTCACCCCAGCCAACGCCTCCACCCGATTGCTGCCAACAGACAGGATGAGATTACCCGCTGCCAGAAACATCGCCGCTTTCGCCAGGGCATGACTGATCACCTGCAGCGCAATTCCCTGCTGAGCCAGTTGAACCACACTGTCAGGAACGCCAAACGTTAAAGGGAACAACAGGAACAGATAACCAATCTGAGCAACCGAGGAGTAGGCCACAACCTGTTTCAGGCGGGACTGGCAGAATGCCAGCCAGCTTCCCAGAATAACGGCCAGCGCCCCGGCGACACCGACGGCCTGGGCCAACACAAAACTTCCCAGTTCTTCTCCCAGAGCCAGCCATAGCCTTGCGGCTATGTAGAACGAAGCTTTTACAACAAGAGCAGAGAGCAGAGCACTGACCGGGGACTTGGCGATACCATGAGCAGGAGGCAACCAGCCATGCAACGGAAACAGTGCCGTTTTCAAGGCTAACCCGAGAATCATGATAAACAACCCAACCCCGGCACCGGGAAAAGACTCGGCTGAAGCCACCAGCGCCTGAATACCGGCCAGCGACAGGGAGCCGAACTGGCCGTATATCAGGGCCACCCCCAACAGGTAGGCCAGGGACCCTAACAACGCGGCCAACAGATATCGTATGGCCGCCCGCAATGCGCCAACATTCCCCGCCAGAGCCACCAGCCCGACCGAACACAGGCTGATCAGCTCCAGACCAACGTATAAATTGAACAGATCCGCTCCCAGCCAGACACCGTTCAAGCCCGCCCAGAGAAACCAGAACAGGGGCCAGAAGTAACGGTGTCGCCCCGTCTCTGGCGACAGATAATCCCCTGCGTGCCAGCCGCATGCGCACGCCACAACGGCCGTGAGCACCACAAAGGTTACCGCCAGACCATCCACCCGGAGCTCAATCCCCAAAGGGGCTTTCCATCCCCCCAACGGATAGTAAAAGCCTCCGTCCTGAGCGACCGTCATCCAGAGCCCGGCCGCCACCAGAAACTGGGCCAGAATCCCCAACCGGGTCAGAACTCTGCCCAACCTGAAAGCCGGAAACAGTGTCAGCACAGCCCAGGCCAGGGGCGTAAACAGCAGTCCCGCCATCAACCAGGGCGTCACTCCATCGGCTCCTTCCGTTCTTCACAAACCACCAAACCAGTCTGACCAGAGAGATGGTAGTAACGCCGCATAAGGACGACTGCCAGCGCCGTGGCCGCAATGGTGACAACGATGCCGGTCAACACCATTGCCTGCGGCACCGGATCGGGAACACCACGATGCTGAGCCAGCCCAACCAACACCAGAAACACACCGGAGCCCATAAGATTGAAAGCCAGGAGCTTCCTCAACAAGTGCTCCAAAACCGTGAATCCCAGCCCTCCCATCGCACACAGGGCAACACCCGCAAACGCATACAGCAGAGAAACGCTCATTCTGCCCCTCCCTCTTCCAGCTCCTCGGCCGGGTCGATGGGAGCCGCAACAAATAACGCCAGCAGCACCATCGCGATGGACAGGGTCAACCCGGTTTCGATCAGAACGATTAAGGGCTTGGTGATCACCTCGGGGTATTGCAGGAAAACATCGCCATCCAGGGCGCTCGCCAGTGCCACCACCAGAAACACAGAAAACCCAACCGTCAACCCCAACCGAAGCATGACGCCCGGCCTCAGAAAGTCCATGGGCACACCCCCCAGGCGCATCAGCACTGCGGTAGCTGCAAGAACCGAGCCCGCCTGAAAGGCACCTCCCGGGCGATCTGAGCCCGCCCATAACAGGTAACCGGCAAAGAGCATCATTACCGGGAAAAACCATCGTTCAAGGGCATACAGCAGGGAATCCGAAGTTCTCAGCCCGGGATCTTCCAGAGAACGGGTCCTCGACATCGAAATCCCGGCAATGCCAGCGATCACCAGCACCGCAATTTCCAACAGGGTGTCGTAACTTCGGAAATTCAGCAGTACCGCTGTGACCGGATGCTCTACCCCTGCGGCCTGCAGGTTTTCAGACACCAGGGTCGGCAAGCTGACCGGTACCGGAGCTTCAGCAATGGTCCAGACCGCCCATGCCAGCCCCGCAAAAACACCGGAAAACACCATACCCGCCGTCACCAACGTGAGCCGTCCCATCAATCCGACTCCTCACCTTCCCCGCGTTGACTCGGGCGACGCACCTCCCCCAGATGTCTCGCCGCGTCCAGCAACAGAACACCACTGAGGCCTGCTCCGATGGCAGCCTCAGCCAAAGCGATGTCGGGCGCGTGTAATCGCACCCAGCCCAGAGACATCAGAAGCCCAAAAGCTATAAACATCACCACAGCCCGGAACAGATCACGGGATAACAAGGTCGCCGCCCCTGTAACCAGCAACGCCACCACGAGAGTCAGGTCAATCAGCCAGTCAGTCATCACGCTGATACTCCTCGTTCAGCGTCATCCCGGGCCGACGCTGAACCGTCCTCGCCACCAGGTGGGCAGAGGTGGCGCTGGCAGCCAGTGCGGCTCCCCAGACCAGCATCAGCTTGACGCCTCCAGCCACCGACTCCACCGCTGGCAATAACCCGATGACGATAAACCCCAGGCCCAGGTTATCCACTTTGGTCAGGGCATGGACCCGTGAAAGGGTGTCGGAAAAACGGAACAGCCCCAGTGTACCGATAGCAAAAAAGCCACCTCCGACGGCAAGACAAATCCACTGCCAGCCTTTAATAAGCAGATCAGGCATTGCGATCCTCCTCGTTGGCCCCACTCCTCCCGTCACCTGATACGGAGGGCGCCACGCGAGTCACAAAGGCGACCAGGGCCAGCACCGACAACAGAGCCAGCGTCAGGGCGACATCCACCAAGGCCGGAGCCTCGAGAGCTTCCGAGAGCACCAGAAGGAAGCCTACCCCCGTCGTCCCGAACAACTGGGAGGCCAGCATTCTGTCTGCGGGATCAGGGCCCCGCCAGATCCTGACCAGGGCCACCAACAGAGTGAACAGAAGAATTGCCGCCACAGCATTGAGCACAGCCGTCATGATTTCGCCTCCTCTTCGCTCAGAGACAAGCCGAACACCGTGGCGACACGGGCCTCAGTCGTCCGCACATCCCGAACCACCGCCTGACGGGTATCAAGACAATGCAGCCAGAGCCACTCGCCCTCAAACCGGACGCTCAGGGTCCCGGGCATCAGCGACAGCGTGTTGGCCAGCAACCACCGGGGAGAGCCATCAGGTAACCGTAGACGAACCCGGATCTGTCCAGGGTGGACATCAACAACGGGTTTCAGGAGACGTCGGGCTACATCAAGGCCCGCAATCAGCGACTTCACCAGAAAGTATCCGGCGAAACGAACAAGGCCGGGCAAAGACAACCGATAACCCGACGGGGGAAAGAGCATAACTGACAGCCTGGCCGCCAGAACGGCTACGACCAAACCAAACCCAAGGGCCGAAGGTTCACCCAGGGTCAACGCCCACCACACGGCCAGGAGACACAGCGTTCTTAGACTCAATGGCCACAGACGGCTCCCTTGATATCTGAGCATTGGCTCTCCTTAGGCGGACAGGTGGATCAATCCTCACACTCGACTTCAGGCTTATCCCGTGACGGAAGCACAAGAACAGCACACGGTGCATTCACCGACACATATTCAACAGTGGCACGCCTCAAAGGCCAGTGGCCACTACCACCACGGGAAACCAGGATCATCAGGTCCGCACCCAGCTGGCCGGCCAGCGCCACCAGTTTTTCTCCAGCCGTACCCGCAACAACATGCAAACTGGCCGCCTGATTCAGCGGCAGGTATTTCCGCGCAATCAGGTCCAGATGATGTCGCACTCCGGCCTCCTTATCCTCTGGTGCATCCTCGGTCACATGGGGAAAGAAACCAGAGCCACCCGGATTGAATACACTGGCAAGGTGCAATTCGCCGCTGTCGTCCAGCAGTGGCAGTGCCGCACCCAGCGCTTGCTTGCCCTCTCCATCGTCTTCCGGATCAATCGCGATCAATAGCTTCCGGTACATACTCAGTCTCCTGTTTGGGGTCTGCGCCTGCTTCCACCTCCGGAAAAGCCCGCCCGCGCACCAAATCATCCACACTGTACCCCCGGTAATCCGCATGCAGTGCCCGATAGAGTGACACAGCCATGAAGACGAGCAGAATACAGAACGGTAATCCAAGGGAGGTAATCACGTTCTGCAGAGCCTCAAGCCCACCGGCCAGCAACAGCGTTGCCGCAATAACGCCCTGGGTTGCGGCCCAGAAAATACGCTGGCGCACCAGGGAAGGCTGATCATCCCGCCGGGTCAGCATATCGATCACCAACGATGCGGAATCGGACGACGTAGTGAAAAAGATCACAATGATCACAACACTCAAGGCAGAAGCCGTTTCGGCCAGTGGAAAAGCTTCCAGAAACGCAAAAATGGCGACCGACGGATCTGTCCGGACCTGCTCAGCCAACGGAATCTGCCCGGACATCTCAACGTGAATCGCAGAAAGCCCAAATATACCGAACCAGACCAGAGTGAAGGCCGTCGGCGCAAACAACACCCCCGCGACAAACTCCCGAATGGTGCGCCCCCGGGAAATACGGGCAATGAAAATACCAACATAGGGTGCCCAGGAGATGGTCCAGGCCCAGTAGAACAAGGTCCAGTTGCGCTGCCAGTCGCTCTCCCGGAAGGTTTCCGTCCAGAACGCCAGCCAGGGCAAGGCATCAAAGTAATCCCCCACACTCTGGACCATCCCCTCGGCAATGAACACGGTCGGGCCGACCACAAATACAAACAAAAGGAGACCAAGTGCCAGCAGGATGTTCAATTGGGAAAGCCGACGAACGCCCTTATCAAGACCAAGGGCTACCGAAGTTGCAGCAATACTGGCGATAACCGCAATCAGCAACACCTGAACCAGACCCGACGCAGGCACGCCAAACAGATAGTTCAGGCCACTGTTCAGCTGCAAGGTTCCCAACCCGAGTGACGTGGCCACACCAAACAGGGTACCCAGTACCGCAATGACATCCACGGCCCAGCCCCAGGGGCCAAAGGTTCGTTCACCAAGTATCGGATAAAACAGACTGCTGATGCGCATGGGCAGATGATGGCGATAGGCAAAGTAGCCAATGGCCAGGCCGGGCATCGCAAAAATTGTCCAGGTGTGCAGGCCGAAATGGTAAAGCGCAATGGTCATGGCGCTACTGGCCGCCTGCTCTGATCCGCTTTCAACCCCATCAAATGGCGGGCGGGCAAAGTGTGAGATGGGCTCCGCCACCCCCCAGAACATCAGGATGGTGCCAATGCCGGCCGCAAACAACATGGTGAACCAGGTTAAGTTGGAGTAGTCGGGACGGCTATCGTCCGCCCCCAGGCGAATACGGCCATAACGGCTGACCGCCAGCGCCAGCAGGAATACCAGCAAAGAAGAGACCGACAGGATATAGAACCAGCCAAGGTTGCGGGCCACCCAGCCCGTCAGCTCGCCAAAGCTTGCAGCAACCGCCTTATCATAGGGAATGGCCAGTGCGACAAACAGCACAGCGATGCCGGCCGAGGTAAAGAAAACTCCGGGTATCGTCTGCAGTCCCAGCCGGTGTTGCAGCCGCTCCAGCACGGGGGCCTCCTCATTCCATGAATCGATTGCGTCACTGTACCACAACGAAATCACAGCCCACTGGGTTAAGATTTGACCACCGTCAGGTATTACAAGGACTATTCCATGAAAATTGGGGAACTGTCACGGCAGACCGGTGTTCCGGTCGAAACCATACGCTACTTTGAGAAGATCGGACTGATGCCGGAACCCGACCGGGGAGACAACGGTTATCGCAGCTACCGGGAAGAACACCTCGACCGCCTGCTGTTCATCCGACGCTGCCGAAACCTGGACATGGCCCAGGATGAAATCCGGGAACTGATCCGGCTGGCAGAGAAGCCCACGGCTGACTGTTCCGACGTCAATGAGCTGCTGGCCAGGCACCTGTCTCACGTCAGGGCACGTCTCAGAGAACTCACCAGTCTGGAACAGATACTGGTCAACCTCCAGGACGCCTGCTCAGACCCCGGGACCATCCGTGAATGCGGAATCCTCGGAAGCCTCAGCGAAGAACTGACCAATATCCCGGAGCCTCAGGATGACAACCATGTGCCGGGAAGCCACAGACCCGGACATCATGACTAAAGGGTGTTGACCCTGTAGCAACTACAGGGTTTTTAATAGAGGCCTCATTTCACTCATTCGAGGTCTCTATGGCGTGCTCCTGTTCTGCTCCCGAACCCAAAACACCCGCTCCGGGATTCCGTAAAGCACTCTGGATTGCTCTGTGGGTCAATCTGGCCATGTTTCTTGTGGAAGGGGTCGCCAGTATGCAATCGGGCTCCGTTGCCCTGATGGCAGATGCCATCGATTTCTTTGGCGACAGCGCCAACTACCTGTTGTCTCTGAGCGTTCTGGGTATGGGCATGCTCTGGCGAGGCCGTGCAGCCATGGTCAAAGGATTAACCATGGCACTGTTTGGGATCGTCGTCTGGAGCCGGGCTGTCTGGGTTCTGCAGAGCGGCGTCGCCCCCGAGCCCCTGACCATGGGTCTGGTGGGTCTTCTGGCACTTGCCGCCAACGTGGGGGTTGCGGTGATACTGTTCCGTTTCCGCGACGGTGACTCCGACATGCGGTCGGTCTGGCTCTGCAGCCGCAACGACGCCATCGGCAATCTGGCGGTCATGGCCGCAGCCCTTGGGGTATTCGGCACCGGAAGCGCCTGGCCAGACCTGATAGTGGCGGCCATTATGGGTACGCTCGCCATCAGCGCCGGCATCAGCGTGGTTCGTCATGCCCGCTCGGACATTGAGACGGCCAGACGGGATGCCCGGCTGCAGACCAGCGAGTCCTGATCAACCTCAGGCGCCGAAGACCAGAGCAATCATCACCGGGATAAACCCGAGGGCAAACAAGGTGCTGAGGAGAGTGGTCCCGGCGGCCTGACGGGGCGAGGCATCCAGCAAAGTGGCGATCACCACGGTGTTGGCCGCAATCGGTGTGATCGACATGAGGAAGATCGCCTGATGGACCTCCTCGCTGTATATCCCGAGCCAATGGCCATCAAGCCACCAGAAAGCAAGCGCCAGCGCAGGCCAGGCAACAAACTTTCCGAAAAATGCGAGGGCGGTGAACCTTGGGTTCCCCGCCAGCCCCCGGAAGCTGGTGATGCCCATGCCGATAATCATCATCCCCAGAATGCTATAGGCACCCCGCAGGTTATCGAACAGAGGCACAAACACTTCCGGTATAGAGATCTCTGACAGGTTCAGCAGAACCGCCGCCAGAAAGGCATACACGGCTGGCAGCCGGACTACCCTTCGCAACGAGTCACGGATGCTGTATTTGCCGCGTGCCGCCAGATAGAACCCGACCGATGTCTCGAACAGCGTTGTGCCCAGCATGCAGACAATGTACAGCGCCAGCCCCTCCTCTCCGAACAGAAGCAAGGCCACAGGAATGCCGAAATAGCCGGTATTACCGGTCGCCACCGACAACGGGATCACCGCCGCACTGCCGTCCGAGAGCAGCCTTCGGGCCAGCGCCATGTGAATCAGGGAAATCACGGTACAGAAACCAAACACCAGCGCAGGCAACAGAATCACTTCCGGGGTCAGCGGAGCAGCCATCACACCGGAGAACACCACCGACGGAGTCACGATGTACAACATGATTCCGGCAATGTGCCGGCCACTGGCTTCAAGAAAGCGCCCCGCAATCCAGCCCAGGGCAACGGTGACATAAAGCGGCAGAAGTTTGAGCGACAGGGCCAGCGCAGCGGACATGAACTCTCCAGAAACAACGTGGGGGTATAACCAGCGAGGCAGTCTATCACCTACCTATCAAGAGGTAACTCCCCAGCGCAATAGAGAAACCCCGGATCATCTTTGATAATCATCAATAGCATTCGGGATACATCTTTATATCCTAGTGGGGCAGTCAGGTATTAGTAACAACCAAGGAGAGAGACCAATGGCCGAGCGCTTTACCAAAAGCATGGCCAGGAACATATACCTGGGGGGAAGTGCATTCTTCGTCCTGTTGTTCCTGGCTCTGACTTTTGATACTCAGCTGCGCGCGATGCCCGAGCGGGACAACCGCGAGGAGCTCACCGATCAGGTGGTGCGCGGCAAACATCTGTGGGAAGAGAACAACTGTGTCGGTTGTCATTCCATCATGGGCGAAGGCGCTTACTTCGCTCCCGAACTGGCCAACGTATTTGACCGCCGCGGCGGCAGTGATACAGAGGTCTTCAAGTCCTACATGAAAGCCTGGATGAACGCCATGCCCACCAATATTCCGGGCCGGCGGCAGATGCCAAACTTCAACCTCACCGATGCCGAGATTGAAGACCTGGCGGCCTTCCTGGAGTGGACTTCCAAGATAGACGACAACGACTGGCCACCCAACATCGAAGGGTAAGGGAGCAGATATGAAATACGAATCTCAAAGGGTCGCCATGCCCTACTTCATCTTTGCCCTGATTCTGTTTGCCGGCCAGATCGTGTTCGGCCTGATTCTGGGCCTCCAGTACGTTGTGGGGGATTTCCTGTTCCCGGAAATTCCGTTCAACGTTGCGCGGATGGTACACACCAACCTGCTGATCGTCTGGCTGCTGTTTGGCTTTATGGGTGCCACCTACTATCTGGTACCGGAAGAAGCCCAGACCGAGCTGCACAGTCCGTTACTGGCGTGGATTCTGTTCTGGGTGTTTGCTGCGGCCGGTACCCTGACCATTCTGGGCTACCTGTTCGTGGACTACGCCACCCTGGCGGACATCACCATGAACAAGCTGTTGCCCACCATGGGCCGGGAGTTCCTGGAGCAGCCGACGATCACCAAGATCGGCATTGCGGTGGTGGTGGTTGCCTTCCTATACAACATTTCCATGACAGCGCTCAAAGGTCGCAAGACCGTGGTCAACATTGTACTGATCACCGGCCTGGTGGGCCTGGCGGTACTCTGGCTGTTCTCCTTCTACAACCCGGGCAACCTGGCCACCGACAAGTACTTCTGGTGGTTTGTGGTTCACCTCTGGGTAGAAGGCGTGTGGGAGCTGATCATGGGCGCCATCCTGGCCTACGTGCTGATCAAGCTGACCGGTGTCGACCGGGAAGTGATTGAGAAGTGGCTGTACGTGATCATTGCCATGGCACTGATTACCGGCATTATCGGTACCGGGCACCACTTCTTCTGGATCGGGCCACCCGAGTACTGGCTGTGGCTGGGGTCTGTGTTCTCTGCACTGGAACCGCTGCCGTTCTTCATGATGGTGGTCTTCGCCTTCACCATGATCAACCGTCGCCGCCGGAACCACCCGAACAAGGCCGCCATGCTCTGGGCCATGGGCACTACCGTGATGGCCTTCCTCGGCGCTGGCGTCTGGGGCTTCCTGCACACCCTTGCCCCCGTCAACTACTACACCCACGGCAGCCAGATCACCGCCGCCCACGGTCATATGGCCTTCTACGGCGCCTACGTGATGATTGTGCTGACCATCATTTCCTACGCCGTTCCCATCATGCGCGGTCGCCCCTACGGCAACAGCAATACGGCCCAGGTTGTGGAAATGTGGGGTTTCTGGCTGATGACCATTTCCATGGTGTTCATCACGCTGTTCCTGACCGGTGCCGGCGTCCTGCAGGTCTGGCTGCAACGCATTCCGGAAAGCGGTGAGGCCTTGTCTTTCATGGCAGGCCAGGATCAGATTGCCCTGTTCTACTGGATGCGATTCGTCGCCGGAGCCTTCTTTATGGCTGGCCTGGTGGTGTACTTCGGCAGCTTCTTCATTAAAGGTCAGGCCAGCCCTGCCGAAGAAGTCCGCGGTCCTGCCACAGCAGACGCCTGATAAGGCCTGATCGCCGGGGCCTTCGGGCCCCGGCAAATTTCCGAAACCCTGGACAACCTCAGTGCATGCGCAAACCGTCAACTCAAAAGACACTCTCCAGCAGAAGCGCCTGATTACCCGCAGCGCCTTCTTCCTGCTGTTTTTGCTTGCGCCTGTACTCAATATTTTCCGTTACGACCTGACCGAAACCCACTTCATTCTGTTGGGATTCCCGCTGTCGTTTAACCTGAACCTGGATTGGGTCGCCCACAGCACGCCTGCCGAAGTCGCCGGACAGATTCTGTTCTGGTTCATCCTGCCTATTCTGGTGCTGGTGCCTCTGGTGCTCTGGATCGCCTTCAAATGGGGCCGCCTGTACTGCGGCTGGCTGTGCCCGCACTTCTCCGTGGTAGAGACCGTCAACAGCCTGATGAGTCGCATTACCGGGCGCCCCACCTTGTGGGAGGCCCTGAAGAAAGGCCGTACCGGAAAAACCATTCACTGGGCGGGCCTTACCCTGATTTGCGCGCTGATCGGCTTTTCCTGGGCACTGGCCATGCTGTCCTACCTGCTGCCGCCGATGCCGCTGTATACCGATCTGGTTACCGGCCAGCTAAGCCTGTACCCGAGTATTTTCCTGGCGGTCGCCACCTCGGTGTTCACCTTCGATTTTCTGTTTGCCCGGCACCTGTTCTGCAAATACGGCTGCGCCTTCGGCATTGTTCAGAGCATTGCCTGGATGACCAACGGCAGAGCTCCGGTAGTGACCTTCGATGCCAGCCGGGCAGCCGCCTGCCGGGACTGCACCAAAGCCTGTGACGAAGCCTGCCCCATGCGGCTGCCAACCCGCAGTCATAAACGGGCAAAATTCAGCTGTACCCAATGTCTGCAATGCGTAAGCGCATGCCGGGAAGTACAGAAAAACAACCCGGCCGGCGCCTTGCTGACCTGGGAGCCGGGCAAACCCGGCAAACAAACGGTGCTGATTCCGGTTCGCGAGGTGGAATCCACCCCGCGCCAACCGCGAACCTGACATGAGGACACAAGATGGAAGAGTGGGTCGGACTCAAATGGCATGACTATGTTACCCGCCAGGCCATGGGTGAGTTTCCGGAATACGCTGTGCACCTGAAAGACGAGGCACGGACTCTGGGCGTCCTGTTCCGGGCCATGGGAGGAGACCCAGCTCTGAGCCTGGTCACGGCCGAGCCAAGGCACGTCCAGATTCGGCGCCGGTTCCTGCAGAAACTGGCTGGAACCCACCGCAAGTTCGAATTGGCCTGGCGCGACGACGAAAGCCTGCGTTTACCAGACAAACTCGCGCTTTTCCCCTCCAAAAAAGTCAACCGGGAGCTGTATCTTTGGCTGGCGGCACTGGCATCACTCGGCGAGATCCACCACCACAGCTGGCTACACGGCAACCAGGCCATGGTTCAGGCACTACTGGCGCGCTGGCCCGGGCTCGAATCCATGTATCAGAGGCTGGTCAGACACACCCTTCACTGGCGCCCTCACCCCGACAGTCTCCGGGGCCACGAAGCTGAACGTGAAACGGCTATCCGACAGGCCCTGATTCATCCGGGCAGCGTCCGCGACCTGCCCGAAGCGCTCACCGATCCGTGGCCTGTGGTGCTCTGGCTCTACCCGGTGCTTGGACGCGGCAAACTCAAAGGCCAGATCATTGGCGACGATAATACCCTGTCCAAATCCGGTGGACTGACCAAGAAACGCAAGCGTCGACGCGCCGAGCGGGTTGATGCCTTCGATAAAGACCAGGGCCTGATGCTGTTCCGGCTGGAGAACCTGTTCTCCTGGTCTGAGTTCATTCCGGTGGACCGGGCCGGCGATGACAGCGACGAGGATGATGCCAACGCAGTCGCCGACGACATGGATATGATCTCGGTGTCCCAGGACCGGCGCGAGGCTTCTTCCGCCATAAAATTCGACCTGGACCTCCCATCAGAGGAACACGATGACCTGCCGCTGGGCCCTGGCATCCATCTCCCGGAATGGGACTGGCGCCGGCAAGACTACCGGGAAAAATTCTGTTGCCTGCAACCTCTGCTCAGTAAAGAAGCCGGGGCTGCGGTTCTGCCAGAACATCTGAAGCGCCCGGCCCAGACCCTGCGAAGGCAGTTCAGCGCCCTCAAACCTTTGAGGCAATGGGAGCGCCGGCAACGGGAAGGGGAAGAGCTGGACCTCGACGCCTGCCTGGAACGGGTAGTTCAGCACCGGCGCGGTTTGGGTGAAGCCGATCAGAAACTGTTCCGGCAATGCAAACAGAATCAGAGAGACCTCGCCTGCCTGGTACTTACAGATGTGTCGCTGTCTACCGACACCTACATCAACAACCACCAGCGGGTGATCGACATCGCGCGGGACGGCCTGCAACTGTTGAGTGAAGCCCTGACCGCAAGCCGCGATCCATTTGCGCTGTTCGCCTTTTCATCACGGCGACGGGACCACATCCGTTTCCACCACATCAAGGGTTTCAACGAACCCTACAACGACACCACGCGGGGCCGGATTCAGGCGCTGGAGCCAGGCTACTACACCCGTATGGGCGCCGCGATCCGACAGTCCATCAAACTGCTTGAGGCACGGCCAGAGCATCAGAAAATCCTGTTACTGCTGACCGATGGCAAGCCCAACGACCTGGACCTGTACGAGGGCCGCTATGGTGTGGAAGACACCCGCATGGCCGTTCAGGAAGCCCACAAGGCCGGCCTGACACCCTTTTGCGTAACCATCGACGAAGAAGCTAACGAGTACCTGCCTTACGTGTTCGGCAGCAGCAACTTCGTGGTGATCAAAGACCCGGTACAGCTACCGGGCCAGTTGCCCAAACTCTATATGAACCTGACCCGCTAACGGAGACCGAAATGACAGAACTTCAGGCCCGGCGCCCGGCGCACCTGCCCGGAGACATCGCCGTCTGGATTTTCATTTTTGCGGAACTGGCCGTCTTTGCCATCATGTTCATCGGCTTTGGCATTGCACGCAGTCTCGACCCGGACACCTTCCACGCTGGCCGCCAGGCCCTGCACCCCTGGACCGGGCTGATCAACACCTTCGGCCTGATAACCGCCAGCTATCTGGTCGCCCTGTCGGTACACCGCCTACGTGACCGCAAACCCGGCACCGCTGCCCTGCTCTGGGCCGGCGTCGCGGCTTCCTCCATCTACACCTTCGGCAAACTCTGGGAGTACGCCGACCTCTACGGCAACGGCTACAACCTGGGTACCGACACGTTCTTCATGTTCTATTTCTTCCTCACCTTCTTCCACTTCATGCATGTGGTTCTGGGCCAGATCATACTCGTGTTGCTGGCGGTAAAGGTGAAGAAAGGTGACTACAACGGCGACGACATGAACGGCATGGAATCCGGCGCCTCGTACTGGCACATGGTCGACCTGGTGTGGCTGGTGCTGTTCCCGATGCTCTACGTACTGGCGTAAGGAGACATTCTGATGCTAGCGGTTTATATCACTCTGATGATCTGCACCATGGCACCCGTGGTGGCCTTACAGACCGGTGCAAATCTGTCGATTCTGGTGTGGCTGGTGTTCGCTCTGGTGATCGTAAAAGCCGTGTTACTGGTCGACCACTTCATGGAAATGAAACATGCGCCCTTGGGTTGGCGCTTAGCGGCGCAGGGCTGGGCAGTTGTGGTCGTGGCTGTTTTGGCGGGAGTCCACGGGCTACAGCTCTGACATTTGCAGGTTGGTTCGGGACCGCCGCCCCGAACCAACCCTCCGTCTAAACCCAAAATTCAAAGCAAGCGTCGCGGAAAGTAAGGCGGTTTGTTACCAATCGCCTGCGCCAGAGCAATCATCCCCCACAATACAAACGAGGTATGGAGCACCACGGCCCAGACAATCGCATAGGTCCAGAACAAACCGGTATTGCCATACACAAACCAGCAAATCGCCACCCCGGAACTGATCAGCACCGCGCCGAGAATCGACATATAAACCCCGGCCTTGCTGTGGACCCGGCGCAGCTCACTGGCCTCGCCGGACTTCATGGCAATAACCAGCAGCACCAGAAAGCCAATGATCGGCAACGCCAGCAGGTTCAGCAAATACCAGATAACCGGAGCCATTGCCCCGGGCTCCTTAGTCTTCAGACTGTCCGAATACCGCATACACCACCTCCATCAGTGCATTTACCGTTACCGCATCGTCCGACAGCGGCTCAATCATTCCCGCCCGGCAAGCCTCGATGTGCGGCATGCCCGACGCGACCAGATAAGCTGTATGGATCAGCAACCGAGTGGAGGCAGCCTCTTCCAGATCATGATCTTTCAGTTTACGTAACGCACTGGCCAGCCCCACCAGTTGACTCGCAAGATCCGCGTCACACCCGGATTCCTCCCGCACAATGGCCTGCTCCAGATCCGGCGTCGGATAATCAAAACTCATGGACACAAAACGCTGCCGGGTGCTGGGCTTCATGCCCTTCAGCAAACTCTGATAACCGGGGTTGTATGACACCACCAGCATGAATCCGGGCGCAGCCTGGAGCAGCTCGCCGGTTCGCTCAATGGGCAGTTCACGACGATCGTCGGCCAACGGATGCAGCACCACCGTGGTGTCCTTGCGGGCTTCCACAACTTCATCCAGATAGCAAATTCCCCCTTCCCGAACCGCCCGGGTGAGCGGCCCATCCTGCCAGTAGGTACCCTCAGGTCCAATCAGGTGACGGCCAACCAGATCAGAGGCCGTAAGGTCATCATGACAGGCTACGGTGTAAACCGGTCGGCCCAGCTTTTCAGCCATGTAACGGACAAAGCGGGTTTTGCCACACCCGGTAGGGCCTTTGATCAGCACCGGGAGCCCATGTTCAGCGGCAGCGGTAAACAGAGCGATTTCATTGCCTGCAGGTTGATAGAAGGTCATGGACGGCTTCCTTTTATGGTAGGGAATCGGGTGGCGCAAAGCCGCTCACCCATTCCGGAAAAAGCGTAAAAATCTGACGGTCGTCTCCCCGCCTGAGCTCAAGGAGTGCCTGACGGCAAGTCTGCAGGGCAGGACCGATCTCCGACGTCGAGGCATACCAGCCTGCACCTTGCACAGGCTGCCCCTGCCACGTGATGGTCAGCCCCTGCGGCTCCAGAAACGGCCTGACCAGACCAAGCTCCGAAACCGCTGCGTGTGTGTTGTTGTGCAGCAACAATCCCAGCGCGGAACTGAAATCCCCCGCCTCATAACGCTGCCCTTTGCCGGGCCGGATACCATGAGCAGCGAGGGCCTCAAGCGCCAGGACACCCGACAAAGGATCGCGCCCTGCCACCAGAGAAACATCCCGACCTTCAAGCTCCAGGAGCGAGCTGACACCGGCAGACTTTCGAGTCACCCAGACAGGAACCGGGTGGCGGCCATCGGCGTTCACCGATGTAAGCACGAGCATCTCCCCCCGGTTTCCTGGCCGAAACACCAGGTCACTCTCACCGGCCCCGTTAAACACCAGCTCGGCGTGGCACCCTTTTGCCGCCAGATACCGTTGCAACCGATAGCTGGCCACCGTTGTCGAACGCGCCTCGGTCCATACCTCAAGCCTGGCAGATGCAGGCCCGGCAGGCAGTCCGGCTCCGGTGGCACCGACACTGCTGGCCATTAACCACAGGCAGACGACGTTGCGCATGTCACAGGCCCAACTGGTGCGCCCGGTTGGTAAAAAAGATACCGGAGGGTTTCTGTGCCGGCAGCGTAGCAACCGGCTCCAGCGTACGAGTGCTGTATACCGTCACCCGGTTGCTGTCCCGGGAGGACACCCAGACTTCTTCTCCACGGGGCGTAAACTCCATATGCAACACAGACTTGCCCGGTTCCAGCGTGCGGATGACTTCCCGGGCCCGGGAATCAATCACCTGCACCACATCGTTCAGCGGGTGGGCAAAGCTGACCCAGATCTGACGGTTGTCCGGGCTGGCCATAACAAACACTGGCTGGCCCTGCACCGGTATACGCTGCACCATGCGCCAGTCTTCCATATCCGCCACCAGTACCTCGTGGCGCCCGACCGCTGGCACAAACGCATAGCCATCAGCTATCGCCCAGCCTTCCAGGTGCGGCATTTTGTACACTGGCAAACGCTGCTCACCTTTACCGTAGCCCGGCAGGATTGTCCGGGCTCCCTGTCCCGGTGCCCACAGATCCATCATCGACAACCCATCTTCACCAAACAAGCCGGCAATGTAATAACGGCCATCCGGCGTAATCAGCGCATCGTAGGGCTCTTTACCGGCAGGATACCGCTCCACACCGGGGGGATGACGGTGCATATCCACCGTCCAGATCTCACCCGCATCAAACAGGCTGAACACAAACTGGTTGCCCGGCGCATCCACCAACCCAACGGTTTTAGACTGCCTCTGTTCGCCCTGGGCATTGGTATAAATTGCTGGAATCTCCGCCACGAGGTCCAGCGTGCTGCTATCAAAAATGTTGACGCCGCCGGGCTCGTAATTGGAAACCGCCACGTATCGGCCATTCTGGGAAATCGCACCGCCGATGCTATTGCCAGACTGGATAATCCGATCGGTTACCTTGCGGGTTAACAGATCAACCCGGGTAAGCCCGCCATCACGGCCAAAGACGTAGCCGTAACGGGCATCCCGGGAATACACCACCGAGGCGTGGGACAAGTCACCCAACCCCTCCACCCGGCCCAGAACGGCGTGTTCCGAATGATCCACAACCAACACCGAACCGGTGGCCCGCTCAATGATAAGGCCCAGATCCCCGGTCCCCCGGAGCTCCCTGCCCTCTGGCGGAGGAAGGGTCTGGCAACCGGTTGAGATTAAAACAGCCATGGTCAGGGCGGCGGAGACAAGCAGACGTTTCATCGGTGATCCTTAAGGCTTATCGGGTTCAAAAGGTATCGGATTCCGGCGCGATCAACGCTCCCGATTTCAGCTGACGACTGATCCAGAGAATTTCCTGCTCCGTCAGCAGGGCTTTCCAGGGAGGCATCGCAGTGCCCGGCACCCCCTGACGAATGATCGCGGCGACCGCCGCTTCTGGCAGGGCTTCAATGTCCTCGGGCCGAAGCGGAGGCCCAAGCCCGCCTTTCAGCTTCAGACCGTGGCAGGAGCCACAATCCTGAATCACAAAATTTGCGAGTTCCGACTCGGTTTCCGGAGCACCGGCAGTTGCCCCGGCCGTCGCCATCAGCATGGCTACTGCCAGACCTGCTTGCCAGTACAACCCCTGACCGGACCTATTCATTACCGCTCTCCTGAAGGTTCGCAACCATGCTGCAATTCCATCAAATTCATAACCTTGATATTGATTAAATTCGATACCGGATTCCACTGATCTTTGGGCATAGGCCATCTACCACCTGCGAGGTACTCTCTTGAAAAGCTGTACTTTTCTGACATTAATCAAGGTTCATAAACCATAACAAGAGAAACCTAGGAGTACTCTTGAACCCAAGGAGAGAACCTGATGAGAGTAACCCACATGATGATCAAGCCACTGGCCCTGGCCGTGGCCATTACGTCGTTGGGCGTAATGTCTGCACAGGCCGCCCCAAAAGATCCCGACAAGGCCACCATGGCCTATGAAGGCACCCCCAGCGCCGTTGATGCCGCATCCGCCAAAGTCGTCCGTTCCCCCGGGGCGCCAGACCTGACCGATGCCGAATTCGAACAAGCCAAACAGATTTACTTCGAACGCTGTGCCGGTTGTCACGGCGTACTGCGTAAAGGGGCCACCGGCAAGCCCCTGACTCCGGACATCACTCAGGAACGCGGCCTCGACTATCTGAAAGCCTTTATCAGCTATGGCTCACCCGCAGGTATGCCCAACTGGCTCACCTCTGGCGACTTTGATGAAGACACCGTTGAGCTGATGGCCAAGTACGTCATGCATGAGCCGCCACAACCACCGGAGTATGGCCTGGAAGAGATGAAGGCCAGCTGGGAGGTTGTGATTCCGCCGGAGGACCGCCCGAAGAAGCAGATGAACGACCTGAACCTGAAAAACCTGTTCAGCGTGACCCTGCGTGATGCCGGCCAGATTGCCCTGATTGATGGTGACACCAAAGAAATCGCCCACATTATTAAGACCGGGTACGCCGTGCACATCTCCCGGATGTCTGCCTCTGGCCGCTACCTGTTTGTGATTGGCCGCGACGCGTTGGTCAACATGATCGACTTGTGGATGGAAAACCCGGACACCGTTGCCAAGATCAAGGTTGGTATGGAAGCCCGTTCTGTTGAAACATCCAAGTACAAAGGCTGGGAAGACAAACTGGCGATTGCCGGCACTTACTGGCCACCACAGTTCGTGATCATGGATGGCGAAACGCTGGAACCCAAGAAGATTATTGGCACTCGCGGCATGACCGTTGGCACACAGGAATACCACCCTGAGCCACGGGTTGCCGCCATCGTTGCCTCTCACGCGCACCCTGAGTTCATTATCAACGTAAAAGAAACCGGCAAGATCATGCTGGCAAACTACGAAGATCTGGACGCCCTGTCCATCACCACCATCGACGCGGCCCAGTTCCTGCACGACGGTGGCTGGGACTCCAGCATGCGCTACTTCCTGACCGCTGCCAACAACTCCAACAAGATCGCCGTTGTTGACGCTCAGGACCGTAACCTCGAAGCCATCGTTGATGTCGGCAAGATCCCGCACCCGGGACGCGGCGCCAACTTTGAAGATCCCGAGCATGGTCCGGTCTGGGCAACCTCTCACCTGGGTGACCAAACGATCCAGATGATCGGAACCGATCCGAAGAACCACCCGGACAAAGCCTGGAAAGTGGTCCGAACCGTGGACGGACAGGGTGGCGGATCTCTGTTCGTGAAGACCCATCCGAAGTCCAGAAACCTGTATGTGGACACGGCTCTGAACCCGGCCGAAGCGGTCAGCCAGAGTGTTGCGGTGTTCGACATCAACAACTTCGACAAAGGCTATGAAGTGCTGCCGATTGCCGAGTGGGCCGACCTTGGTGAAGGACCCAAGCGTGTGGTTCAGCCCGAGTACAACGTCGCGGGTGACGAAGTCTGGTTCTCTGTCTGGAACACCTCAGACAAGAAATCAGCCATCGTGATCCTGGACGACAAGACTCGCAAGTTGAAGAAAGTCATCAAAGACAAGCGTCTGGTTACGCCAACTGGCAAGTTCAACGTCTACAACACCCAGCACGACGTGTACTGACCCCGGTTCCGGCCCGGAGAGGAGCAACCTGATGAGACTGGATGCGGCAGACAGACAACTGATCGACAGATACCAGAGGCATCTGCCGGTCTGTGAACGGCCCTATCAGGAAATGGCCCGGGAACTGGGCCTGACTGAAGACGAGGTCATTGCACGACTGTCCCGCCTGCAGGAAAACCAGGTGCTCAGCCGGGTCGGCCCGGTTTTTGAACACAGCCGGGCAGGCGCCAGCCTGCTGGCTGCCGTGGCAGCACCAGAAAACCAGATGGACCTGGTTGCTGCCCGGATTAACCGTGCCCCGGGGGTAAACCACAATTACGCCCGGGAGCACGCCTACAACCTCTGGTTCGTGATGACAGCGCCAGATGAAGAGACTCTGGACGAACGACTCGACGAACTGGAACACCAGTTACAGCTGCCCATGCTGAGACTCCCTATGATCGAGGGCTATCACATCGACCTGGGCTTTGACATCGACTGGGAGGCTCTGCCATGAACCTGCCCGCCACACGCCCGAATCATGACTTTCTTATTGATCGTGAATCCATGAGCGCCTGGGGCTTGCTGAGACTGCGCGAGCAACTTGAGAAGGGGCTTCCGCTCACGCCTCGTCCTTATCAGACCCTCGCAGAGCGCACCGGCCTGACGGAAGAACAAGTGATGGAAGCCATCCACCGGTGGCAACATCAGGGATTGATCAAACGCCTGGGGCTGGTCGTCAGACACCGTACTCTGGGTTATCAGGCCAACGCCATGATCGTCTGGAACGTACCGGACGATCAGGTTGCTGAGCTAGGCCAGGCCCTGGCGTCAGTGCCGTTCATCACCCTGTGCTATCAACGCCCCAGACGCCTTCCTGAGTGGCCGTACAATCTGTTCTGCATGATCCACGGCATTAACCGAGACCGTGTACTGCAGCAACTGAACTCACTGATGGACCAACACCAACTCCGGGATGTGGCCCACGCCATACTGTTCAGCAACAAAGCCTACCTGCAGCGCGGAGGCCGCTATGTCAGCAACGACTGAGCACACCACGCATCGCGCCCCCGCAACACCACAACCCGAGTTCACAGCTCTGGAACGCGCGATCATTAACCGTCTGCAGTACGGACTGCCGCTGACCCGAACCCCCTATCAGGACGTGGCAGATGAACTGGGGGTTTCCGAAAGCACCCTTATTCAACATCTGGAGGCCTTATTGGCCCAGGGCATCCTGACCCGTTTTGGCCCCATGTTTCACGCTGGCGAAATGGGGGGCGGTCTGACCCTGGCCGCCATGCGGATTCCCGATGAAGCCTTTCAGCGGGTGACAGAGATCGTAAACCGGCTTCCCGAAGTGGCTCACAACTATCGCCGGGAACACGACCTGAATATGTGGTTTGTTCTGGCCACCGAATCCCCGGAAGGCATCAACGAAGCCATCGAGCAAATTGAAACCCTGACCGGCTACCCGGTCTACAACATGCCCAAGGAGAAGGAGTTCCATGTCCACCTCCACTTTGAAGTCTGACCTGCTCAGCGAACGGGACCGTGCGCTCATTGTGGCCACCCAGGCCGGACTCCCTCTGGTTTCGGACCCCTGGGCTGAGCTGGGCAAACAGCTGGACATGCCAGCCGATGAAGTCCTGGCACGGTTTCAGAAGATGCAGGACAACGGCGTCATTCGCCGGGTCGCCGCAGTCCCGGACCATTACCGGCTGGGTTATCAGTTTAACGGGATGACCGTCTGGGACGTCTGCGATGACGCCATCGCCAGGCTGGGGGACCAAGTTGGCTGCCTGCCCTTTGTGAGCCACTGTTATCAACGCCCCCGGCATCTGCCGTACTGGAGCTACAACCTGTTTGCCATGGTCCATGGCATCAGCCGGGATGAGGTTGAACACAAAGCAGCCCAGATCCGTGAGGTGCTGGGCGATGCCTGCTCCGGGCACACCATTCTGTACAGCTCGGCGATCCTGAAGAAAACCGGTTTACGCCTGAAGAAACAATCAGGTAGGAGTTAACACCTACCCCCTGAAGTACTCCATTGAAGGTATGGATACGAAGCACCCGCAGGGGGATAGTTAGAAGGGCAGAGAGCCGGTAAAGGCCCGCCCGGAGAGGCAAGAAAGCCACTCCCGATGAGAGAGAAAGACTATGTTTCGCATGACCCGCTACATCAAGAGCCTGATGAACCCGGCCCCGGTGCACCCGGTACCGAAACCCAGCGGTCCGGTGGTGATCTGGAACCTGATCCGCCGCTGTAACCTTACCTGTAAACACTGCTATTCGATTTCAGCCGATATCGACTTCAAAGGGGAACTCACCACCCCGGAAGTCTATACGGTGATGGACGACCTCAAAGCCTTCGGTGTACCGGTCCTGATCCTCTCAGGTGGAGAACCGCTGATGCGCCCGGACATTTTTGACATTTCCCATAGGGCCAAAGCCATGGGCTTCTATGTGGGCCTGTCCACCAACGGCACCCTGATTACCGAAGACAACATCGGCAAAATCGCCGGGGTGGGCTACGACTACGTGGGCATCAGTATCGACGGCCTGGAAGCCACCCACGACGAATTCCGCCAGAAAAAAGGCGCGTTCCGGGAATCCATGCACGCCGTAGCCCTGTGCAAACAGGCCGGCATCAAAGTGGGCCTGCGTTTCACCCTGACGCAGGACAACTACCCGGAACTGCCAGCCATGCTGGAGATGCTGGACGAGCACCAGATCGATAAATTCTACCTGTCACACCTGAACTACTCCGGTCGCGGTCGGCGCAACAAGAAGCGGGATGCCTGGTACGACATGACCCGGGATGCCATGCACCGGCTGTTCAACCACTGCCACAACGAACTCAAGCGTGGTATTGAGCGGGAATACGTAACCGGCAACAACGATGCAGACGGCCCCTTCCTGATCGAATGGGCCAAGGAACATTACCCGGATCAGGTCGATGCACTGACCCAGCGCCTGACCAACTGGGGCGGTAATTCTTCCGGCGTCAACATTTCCAACATTGACAACCTGGGGGTGGTACACCCGGACACCTTCTGGTGGGACCACAATCTGGGCAACGTGCGGGAAACCCCCTTCTCCAGAATCTGGTCTGAAACCTCCGACCCGTTGATGCAAGGCTTCCGACAGCATCCACGCCCGGTGAAGGGCCGCTGTGCCGGCTGCAAATATCTTGGGATTTGCAACGGCAACACCCGGGTACGGGCCTACAACGTGTCCGGCGACTTCTGGGAAGAGGACCCGGGCTGCTACCTCACCAATGAGGAAATTGGTGTGATTGACGACACTCCACGACGGGTCGCCGCTCCGGTGATCGAAATTCCGGTTCACAACCTGTAAGGAACCACGCCATGACCACAAACCCACGCAAAAAATGCCTGGTGGAGTTCCAGCTGGCGGAACACCCCCTGCGGGCCGGAGAGGTTGCCATCGTCGGTGCCGGTCCGGGGGACCCGGGGTTGCTTACACTCAGAGCCCTGATGCTGATTCAGCAGGCCGATGCCATTGTTTACGACCGACTGGTCTCCCCTCAGATCATGGAACTGGTGAACCCTCAAGCCGAGCGCATTCACGTGGGCAAAGCCAGCGGTTGCCATTACGTGCCTCAGGAAGACACGAATGAACTGCTGGTAAAACTGGCCATGAAGCAACGGCGAGTGGTGCGGCTGAAAGGCGGCGACCCGTACATTTTTGGTCGGGGTGGTGAGGAAGCCGAATTCCTGGTGGATAACGACATCGATTTTCAGGTAGTGCCTGGCATTACGTCTGCGGCAGGCTGTGCCTCTTACTGCGGCATTCCGCTGACGCACCGGGATTATTCCCAAAGCGTAACGTTCGTTACCGGCCACCGAAAAGCCGACCAGACCCTGGAACTGAACTGGCCGGTTTTGGCAGCGCCGCGACAGACAAGGGTGTTCTACATGGGCCTGCACAACGCGCCAACTATCGTTCGCGAACTCACCGCTCACGGTCTGTCTTCAGACTGCCCCGTGGCCCTGGTCGAGCGCGGCACCACACCACTGCAACACATGACAGTGACAACCCTGAACAATCTGGTGGACACCATTGAGCGCGAGGATTTCCAACCCCCTACCCTGATTATTGTGGGCGAAGTGGTGCAACTGGCCGACAAACTCGCCCGTCCGGGCCAGGCCGGCTGGAACAGCGCCCTGGCCGAACCGGCAGCCACGGCCAACCGACGCCCCGCCTGAGCGATACGACGACATCTGATCAACCTGGAGCGGTAACTGGTGACCCTGAACCGAACCCAAGCAAGTCTGACGAAAGCAATGCTACTGATCGGCGCCCTGATAGGCGGCCAGGCGCAGGCCGACCAAGCCGAAAACATCAGCACCGAAACCCTTTATCTGCAGCAATGCGCAGCCTGCCACGGGCCCGACCGCCTCGGCGGCATGGGGCCGGCTCTGTTACCAGATAACCTGGGGCGCCTGAAACAGTCCGAGGCTGAACAGGTGATTCGTGAGGGGCGTCCGGCGACCCAGATGGGAGGCTATCAAACTCTGCTCAACAACGAGCAGATCGCCGCACTGACTGACTTCATCTATCAGCCCCCGAGCCATGAACTGAAATGGGGCGAAGCGGAAATCCGCAGTAGTCAGGAAGTCTCTCACCCCCAGGGTTCGCTGCCGGATAAGCCGGTGTTTGAGGCGGACCTGATGAACCTGTTCCTGGTGGTGGAAATCGGTGATCATCACGTCACCCTGCTTGATGGCGACAAGCTGGAGCCCATTCATCGGTTCCCCAGCCGCTTTGCCCTGCACGGCGGGCCGAAATACAGCCCGGACGGCCGTTATGTATACTTCGGCTCCCGGGATGGCTGGATTACCAAATACGATATCTACAACCTGAAAGTGGTGGCGGAAGTTCGTGCCGGCATCAACATGCGCAACATTGCAGTTTCTGCTGACGGCAACTACGTCCTGGCGGCTAATTATCTTCCTCATTCCATGGTGCTGTTCGATGCCAGGAATCTGGACATGCTGGACTTTATCCCTGTTCAAAACGACGCCGGAGACAGCTCGCGAGTCAGCGCGGTCTACACTGCGCCGCCCAGAGGCAGCTTTATCGCCGCTCTGAAAGACATGCCAGAGGCCTGGGAAATCGCTGTGGAAAACGGTGAAGCCAAAGTCCGCCGCATGACCACCGACACCCTGCTCGACGACTTCTTCTTCGACCCGGGCTACCGACACCTGATCGGCGCTGCCCGGGACGGAAAACACGGCGTTGTGATCGATCTGGATACCGGCCAAACCACGGCAGAACTTCCTCTGCCCGGCATGCCACACCTGGGCTCCGGCATTACCTGGGAGTACGAAGGCCGCCGGGTAATGGCCACCCCCCACTTCCGTGCCGGCGCCATATCCATCATTGATATGGACACCTGGCAAGTCATCAAGACGCTGAAAACCGAGGGCCCCGGGTTCTTCATGCGCAGCCATGAAAACTCCCGCTATGCCTGGGCAGACGTGTTCTTTGGCCCCAACGCCGACAAAGTGCACATTATCGATAAACAAACTCTGGAAATTGTCAGAACTCTGCAACCGGAACCCGGCAAAGTGGCCGCCCACGTGGAATTTGACCGTTATGGCGAAAAGCTACTCCTGAGCATTTGGGACAATGACGGCGCCATCATTGTCTATGACGCCGATACCCTTGAGGAAGAAAAACGACTTCCCATGAAGAAGCCCTCCGGTAAGTACAACGTCTGGAACAAAATCAACTATGAGGAAGGCACCAGTCACTGACCCTTATCGACTCAATAACATATGCTTAATCGTTTAAGTCATTTCGGATATTGCTTTCATGGTAGGATAATTGGCCTACGCTAATGCAGTCGGGGTCAACATATGAACAGCAGTTTCAGGCCCGCGGTGGCCTCTGCACCGTGCCTGTTGGGGGAAAGTAACAACGACCTCATCCAGTACAGCGTCGCTCCCGCCGAGGTGGCCCTCCTGAACGGCCTCAGTCATGCGTTTGGCATTTGTCTGAATGCCAACCAGGATCATCCCGAGGCCCGCTTTCTCGACACTCTGGCGAACCTGTTTCAACAACACCGGGTAGAGCCGGAAACCCCTCTGGAAAAACACGACCAGCCGTGGCGCCATGTCTACCTGATCCAGCATGGGGTTCTCCGACTGTTCAGGGAGTCTTCCTCAGGGAAGGTGGCGATTCACCACTTTTTCTCAGAAGGCGATCTGATCTGGCCCGTCTTTGGCCGAAGTCGCACAGTCCGCAACACACTTTGCCTGACCAGCGTCTTGCCAGCGACCGTCTGGGTCGCCGATTTTGCGGACTTTCGGTCTGCCATTCAGAACTATGGAGATGGCCAGTGGCACAAGTTCGCCCTGGTCCTGACGGAGGAAATCGCCGAGCTGACCAGCATGCGCGAGTATCGAAAACACACCATGTCGGCACCCGAGCGCTATCAACTGCTAATGGATGAATATCCGGAACTGGTAAAGCGGGTCCCCGACAATCAACTGGCCTCTTGGCTAGGCGTCGTTCCTGCCACGTTTTCTCGCCTGAAAACCGCCTTTGCCAACCAAGCAGGCAAACCCTGAAAAAGCGGCGGAACCCTGCCCGCCGCCAATACCCTGAGCCACTCCCGGGCTCTGTCAGCCGTGCAGCTTGATCGCCAACTCTGCCACATGCTTACCCTGAAAACGGGCAATGGCCAGCTCCTTATTGCTCGGCTGACGACTGCCATCACCACCGGCAATGGTAGAGGCGCCGTAGGGGGTGCCACCGTTCACTTCAGAAATATCGAAGAATTCAGGTGTACCGTATCCAATGGGCGCGAGCACCATGCCGTGATGGGCAAGCGATGTCCAGAAAGAGGTAATGGTCATTTCCTGACCACCCCCAGTCCCGGTTGATGTAAACACACTGCCAACCTTGCCAAACAACTTACCTTCCGCCCAAAGCCCGCCGGTCTGATCCAGAAACGTGCGCATCTGCCCCGCCATGTTACCGAAGCGGGTAGGCGTGCCGAAGATGATGGCATCGTAGTCAGCCAGTTCTTTCGGGTCGGCCACCGGAGCCGCCTGGTCAGACTTACCCCCGGCGTTCAGGAAAGCCTCATCAGCCATGGTTTCCGGCACTCGCTTCACGACAACCTCGGCACCTTCCACACCGCGCGCACCTTCGGCAACCGTGTTCGCCATAGATTCGATATGACCGTACATTGAATAGTAAAGAACCAGAACTTTCGCCATCGCAACAATCTCCTGTGTTTGCGTTCAATGCCGCGAATCGTAACGGGTTCTGTCCGGATAAAAAAACGGAAGTTTTACGGCAGGTTCATCAGTTTTTCTGAACAAAGTCACAGAATATTCACCAAACGCCGTTTGCGTACACTTGTACGCTGAAATACCCTATACTTTCGTTGTATCGCAATTTCCAGACAAGGTAAAACCCACACCATGAATCACAGCCAGACGGACTCTCTCCATCACCGGATCGAAGAGTGGATCAACAGTGCGACTCACGGACTGGGAGCGCTGCTCAGCGTAGTCGGCACAATAGCTCTGATCATTGGGGCAAGCCAGTTGGGTGATATCTGGAAAATCATCAGTTTCAGCGTATTCGGTGCCTCACTGATCCTGCTTTATCTGGCATCAGCCCTTTACCACGGCGTCCGTCACCCCCGCCTGAAGACCGCCTTCAAAACTCTGGATCACTGCGCGATCTTTATTCTGATCGCAGGAACCTATACCCCTTTCCTGCTCGTCAACATGCGCGGCACGACGGGTTGGACGCTGTTTGCCGTGATCTGGTCGCTGGCGCTGACCGGTGTCATCCTGAAAGTCATCTTCAAGAATCGGTTTAAACTCATTCGAGTGGGCATTTACATCGCCATGGGCTGGTTGATCACCTTCGCATCATCTGACCTGGTGGCCAGTCTCAGCGAAACCGCCCTGACACTGACCATTGCCGGAGGTATCGTCTACACCGCCGGCGTGGCCTTCTACCTGGCTGACCGCATTCCGTACATGCATGCGATCTGGCATCTCTTTGTGATCGGCGGCAGCGCCTGCCATTTCAGCGCCATTTATTTTGGCGTATTGCCGCACAGCATATAGAACGGCAAGCTCAGGAGTTGTGTCCTTGCCATGGTGTCCACCTGTATCATGCTCTCTTAATCTCACTTTTAGTGGATCACCACACCGGCTTCAACGTCAGCAGATGACTACGAGCATTCTCCCCCCTGCCGGAGAGCGGACGATGGCTACCAGGCCCCACAAGCCCATCCATACGTTCTGGTTGTTCTTTCCGGCGGCATCGCTCTGGGCCGCTGTGGTGGTTCCCCTGTCTATCTACGCGGTGCTATCCGGCTCTGGCTGGCCACCCGGGCTGATTGGCGCCGGCCATGGCCATGAGCTGATTTTTGGTTTCGCCCTGGCACTGATTGCCGGTTACACGCTCGGCTCACAACCCCAGCGCATACTGGCTCCACTCTTTGGGCTCTGGTTATCGGCCCGGCTTGCCTGGCTGCTGGCACCCGACACCATCGTCGCCCAACTGCTCAGCCCGGCTTTTGCATTGCTGCTGGCATGGCACGTGGTGCCTCGGTTTCAGGCCGCCAAGAAATGGCGCAACAAAATTGCCGGCCCGCTGATTCTCGTGCTCTGCCTGATGGCTTTGATCTATTTTCTGACACAATCCGGACTGCCGTTGCCAGACACCCGCCGCCTGCTCCAAACCACCATCGTGGGCCTGCTATTACTGATGATTTTTATGGGCGGAAGGATTATTGCGCCGGCCGTGGCCGGTACGCTGGAAAAACGGGATATTCCTCTGCAAGCCCGGATACAACCACACATCGAAGGGGTGCTGCTGATCATCTTGCCGATCGCCATGGCGTTGATGCTGTTCAGTACCACCAAACAGCTGGCCGGACTTCTTCTTACCTCAGCCAGCGCGCTGGTAGTTACCCGGATTGTCCGCTGGAAGCTCTGGCACTGCAGCAACCGGCCCGACCTGCTGGTGCTGGCCCTTGGCTATCTGTGGCTGGCCATCGGCGCGGCGTTCGCAGGCGGGCACCTGCTGACCGGACGGCCGGTTCTTCCCTCGCTGCACCTGATTGTTGTCGGAGCGCTGGGGACACTCTCGGGGAGCGTGATGCTTCGACTGGCCTGGCAGCGGGCACGCCGGACATTTCCGCCAGCCTGGCAAGTTATCACCATCGCGGTTCTGATCGCAGCCGCCACCATCAGCCGCTACCTGGCGGGTGCCTCACCTTACTCACAACCTGAGCTTCTGTGGTTATCCGCCGGCTGCTGGGGCCTGACCTTTACAGGCGTCGCCGGCCAGCTACTCGCGCTCTATCCTCGCGTTCAAAAGCCCGGTGCGGCCCCCAACAAGCCCCGGAAATGATTGGCTACCTCCACTGCGCCAACTCGAAAGGCAACTACTACCTCCAGCGTACCACCAACATAACCAATTGTTTTAAAAGGGTTAAAAAACGTTTCAAACCAGCTGAGAAACCAGCCGGTTTACGAGATCATATTCCCTGTAACCTTCCTTGATATTTAACAGGATTGAACCACTCGCCTCGTTTGCAAAATGACCCCAACGCCGTGACAGCCACTGCATCCGGTGGCTCCGGGTCGAGAAAACGAGGAGCTTAACCATGGCAAAAACCAACGCCGATATTGAACACTGGGATGTCGAAAATAAAGAATTCTGGGAGCGGGAAGGCAAGAAAGTCGCCTCCCGCAACCTGTGGATTTCCATTCCCAGCCTGCTGATGGGATTCGCCATCTGGCTAATGTGGGGAATGATCACCACCCAGATGAAAAACCTGGGTTTTTCTTTCACCGTTGAACAGCTGTTCACACTAACGGCCATTGCCGGTTTGTCCGGCGCAACCCTGCGAATTCCGGCTTCGTTCATGATCAAGATTGCCGGCGGTCGCAATACCGTTTTTCTGACGACAGCCTTGCTGATGATCCCGGCGTTCGGCACCGGTGTCGCCCTGATGAACCCGGATACACCGTTCATCGTGTTCCAGGCACTGACGCTGCTGTCCGGTATTGGTGGTGGTAACTTTGCCTGCTCCATGAGCAACATCAGCGCGTTTTATCCCAAGAGCAAACAGGGTTACGGGCTGGGCATGAACGCGGGCCTGGGTAATTTCGGCGTGACCGCCATGCAGATTCTGATTCCCCTGGTGATGACCGTCGGTGTGTTCGGCGCCCTTGCCGGTGACCCTATGCAGCTGCAAAGCCCCAGCGGCACCCTGATCGGCCGCATTGAGGCAGGTACCGACACCTGGATCCAGAATGCCGGCTTCATCTGGCTGCTGTTCCTGATTCCGCTTGCCTTCGCGGGCTGGTTCGGCATGAACAACCTCAAGGTGGTGACTCCGAACCCGGGCAGCTCGATGTCGGCCTTCGGCAAGATTCTTGGCCTCTATGGCGTTGGCCTGCTGACCTCTATTGCCGGCGTCTGGGCCCTGTCAGTCATGAATATGTGGCTGGCCCTGCCCATCACCATCGTACTGACCGTGGTGCTGCTCAGGCTGATCCCCGGTAATATCAAGCCCAACATCAAGAACCAGTTTGCCATTTTCAGCAACAAGCACACCTGGTCCATGACCGTGCTTTACATTCTGACTTTCGGCTCATTCATCGGGTTTTCTGCCGCCCTGCCCCTGTCCATCAGCGTCATTTTCGGCAACATGATGGAAGTAGGTGCCGATGGCACCATGACTCGGGTGGTCAATCCGGATGCGCCCAGCGCTCTGACCTGGGCCTGGATGGGGCCGTTTGTCGGCGCCCTGATCCGCCCGGTTGGCGGATGGATTTCTGACAAGCTGGGCGGCTCCATTGTCACCCAGGTCATCTCAGTGGTGATGGTCGTCGCCTCCGTTGCCACCGGCTACGTGATGATGCTGGCCTACAACTCAACGGATCCGAACAGCTACTTTGCCCTGTTCCTGATCCTGTTCATTGTGATGTTCGCCGCCAGCGGTATTGGCAATGGCTCCACCTTCCGCAGCATTGGTTTCATCTTCAACCAGCAGCAGAAGGGCCCGGTACTGGGCTGGACCTCTGCCGTCGCCGCGTACGGTGCCTTCATCGCACCCCGGGTGATGGGGCAGGAGATCCAGGCCGGCACACCGGAAGTGGCCATGTACGGATTCGCTGTGTTCTATGCAGTTTGCCTGGTGGTTAACTGGTGGTTCTATCTCCGCAAGAACGCCTACATCAAGAACCCGTAACCGCACGAGTCCGGCCATCCGACCTCTGTTTGCCAGCCTCAAAAGGGCTGACTTTTTTATGCCCCCCCTTATCAACACGCATGAAAAAACCCGCCGGGATCAACCCCGGCGGGTAGTCTGCCTTGTGGGTAGGCTGCCTAGCTTCTATCTGGCGGCCTGACCTGCCAGCCGCTGGCGCTCCTCCTCTTCAATCTGAAGATCCACAGAAGACACGTGGTATTCCTCCGAGAAGCCACTTTCAGGCTCTTTCAGCCACAGGACACACAACACCCAACTGATGAACGCCCCGGCCGCGATAATGAAAAAGAACTGAGTTGGCGTTACAAAAGTGAAGATGGTCAGATACACCACCGCCCCCACGTTACCGTATGCCCCCGCCATACCAGAGATCTGCCCGGTCAGCCGGCGTTTGATGGAAGGGATTATCCCAAAGGTGGCGCCCTCAGCTCCCTGCACAAAAAAGGAGGTGAACACGGTAATCGACACCGCCACAATCAGCGGCCAATTGGAGTCCAGAAGCCCCATCAGACCAAAACCCACCGCAATGCCAAACATATAGCTGAGCATCACAAAACGGCGGTTGCCCATCCGGTCGGACACCAGCCCGCCCATTGGCCGGGCCATCAGGTTCACAAATGCAAAGGAGGCGGCAATCAGGCCCGCGGCGGTTGCGCTCAGACTCCAGGTTTCCTCAAAAAACATCGGCAGCATGGAAACCACCGCCAGCTCGGCGCCAAAATTCGCGAAGTACGTACTGTTCAGCGCCGCCACGCTGTTGAACGGATATTTATCATCCTCCGGCACGCCTTTTTTCAGGATGGGCACATTCACTCTCAGGATCTGCACTATCTGGTAGCAGACAATGGCAAAAATGATGGCGTAGCAGATGGCCGCCCCGGTCGCAGACAGATACCCCATGTTCTGGATGCGCCAAACCAGAATCGCCAGGACGCCCACAAGGGGGATCGTCCAGAGGATCAGTTTGACCATATCACCCCAGGTGCTTACTTCCAGGGCAACGGCCTTACGCGGTTTGCGATGCACGGTACCGGCGGGGCCGTCTGTAATGGCAAACCAGTAATAGATGCCATAAGCCGCCATCACAATGGCACTCTGGGCAATGGCCCAACGCCAGCCGTCCTCCCCCCCATACAGGGTAATCGCGATCGTCGGCAATGACATAGCCGCCGCTGCGGAACCAAAGTTCCCCCATCCGGCGTAGAAGCCTTCGGCAAAACCGATATCCTTAGGCTTGAACCACATCGCGGTCATGTGAATACCCACCACAAAACTGGCTCCGATGGAACTCAGCACCAGGCGACTGACCAGTAACTGCGCCATGGTGTCACCGAAAGCAAACACCAACGCCGGTATGGCCATCACGACCATCAACACTGAAAACACCCGGCGCGGGCCAAAACGGTCGAGGGCCATACCGACAATAATGCGGGCAGGAATGGTCAGCGCAACGTTACAGATGGCGAACAGGCGCAGGTCGTCCTTGGTCAGCCAGTCCACACTTTTCAGCATGCTGGATGCCAGCGGCGCCATGTTAAACCAGACATAGAAGGTGATAAAAAAGGCAATCCAGGTCAGATGCAGAGCTCTGATCTCCGGATTCCGTACGCGGAATACATCAGCGACTTTCATTTCGGTCTCCCGGGGATAACAGAATGGAAACGGCCATCAGTGGCTCGGCAGGATCAACAGTGGGCACTGGATACGCCGTGCCAGAAATGAACTGACGCTGCCAAAGGTCATGTAATCCAGTTCATCCACGAAATAGGTCAGTGACCGGGCAATGAACCCGCCATCCGGCTCGTGGCTATGCCGGGCAATCACCAGCATGTCTGGCCGCACCTTTTTTTCTGCAGCAAACAACAGGCTCTTTCGGGCATCGCCTTCCAGCATCAAGCTCTCGGCGATGACCCGCTCACGCTCGCACACCTCCAGAGCTTGTTGCAGATGCTGCTTCAGCTCACCCACTTCCTGCTGAAACAAGTCTTCATTTCCCGAAGTGATGTCGCGGGGGTTTTCAGCCACCGCCACCAGAGTGAGTTCCGGCTCCAGTCCGCGAAACATGGTGATGGTCTGAGCCAGCGCCAGTTTTGCGTTTCGGGAACCGTCGTAGGCAATCATGATCTTCATGGGATTCTCCCGGTATCAAGTACCCCCGGACGGAGGTTTTTACGTTGATATCGGTCAGCATTACCCCACAGCACTCACCCGCCATAATTGACGTTCATCAAGCCTGCCCCGGCCTACCCCACCAGAGAAAGCCAGTAAATATCACCTTTACAGCGAGAGTGACCATTGACCTACCTCTTTTCCACCCAGCATGAGGTACCTCCAATGCGCCAGCCCCGAAAAACAGGTTTTTGATATGGTTTATAAAGGAAAGCCCCTGATCAGGAGAGCCCATGACCACCCAGCCCGCCAAAGCCGAGCAATACCGCGCTCTGGGCCTCTCTACGTTCGCCTTCACGCTCTGTTTTGCGGTCTGGACCATTTTCTCCATCATTGGCATCCGCATCAGCGAAGAGCTTGGCCTGTCGGATACCGAACTGGGGCTGCTCATGGCCACGCCCATTCTTACTGGGTCCGTCAGTCGGCTGTTTCTGGGCATCTGGACAGATCGCTACGGCGGGCGGCGGGTCTTCGGCATCCTGATGCTGACGACCGCCGCCTGCGTCTACCTTCTGACCTTTGCCACAACCTATGCCATGATGCTGGCAGGCGCTCTGGGGGTGGGGCTCGCGGGTGGCGCTTTCATTGTGGGTGTCGCTTATACGGCCGCCTGGTTTGAACCAGCCAGACAGGGCACCGCTCTGGGCATCTTCGGTGCTGGCAATGTGGGTTCCGCCGTCACCAATTTTGGTGCGCCGTTTCTGCTGGTTGCCTTTGGCTGGGAGAAGACCGCCCAGATCTACGCCACCATTCTGGCCATCATGGGCGTTTTGTTTCTGTTCATGGCAAAAACCGACCCGTTGTCCGAACAGCGACGCAACGCTGAACAGACGTCGTTTGCAGAACAAATGGCCCCACTGAGAGAGCTAAGAGTGTGGCGCTTTGCCCTGTACTATTTTTTTGTGTTCGGCGCCTTTGTGGCGCTTGCGCTCTGGTTA
The DNA here is from genome assembly GCF_000421165.1 of Marinobacter daepoensis DSM 16072. Lineage (GTDB taxonomy): Bacteria > Pseudomonadota > Gammaproteobacteria > Pseudomonadales > Oleiphilaceae > Marinobacter > Marinobacter daepoensis. The sequence goes on along the minus strand of NZ_ATWI01000008.1, from coordinate 170,736 downwards.
CCCCATTTCCTGATGGGTGTGTACGGCCTGGACATCAAAACAGCCGGCATGATAGCCGCTCTTTATACGATTCCAGCCTCGCTGTTTCGTGTACTCGGCGGCTGGCTGGCCGACCAATACGGCGCCCGGAAAGTCATGTACTGGACCTTTTTCGCATCCATGGGCTGCACGTTCCTGCTCAGTTACCCCCCTACCCGCTACGTGATCCACGGAATGGAAGGAGACATCAGCTTTACCCTTACTATGAGTCTGCCAATGTTCGTAATGCTGACGTTTACCCTCGGTTTTTTCATGTCACTGGGGAAGGCCGCAGTCTACAAGCACATTCCCGTGTACTACCCGGAGCATGTGGGCGCCGTGGGTGGTGTCGTTGGCATGGTAGGGGGTATTGGTGGTTTCATTCTGCCACTGGCGTTCGGTGTTCTGAATGACATCACCGGCATCTGGCAAAGTTGTTTTATGCTGATGTTCATTATCGTATTGGCGGCCCTGGCCTGGATGCACTATGCCATCCGAAAGGCCGAGCGGGTGGAGTGGGCGGCCCAGTCAGAACAAACAGATCTGCCGGAACTTGCCGCTTCACACCTGTTTTATCCTCACAATCGCCCCGGGGCAGGCGGAGCCTCCAAACAGCGCCCTAGCCGGTAATATGGAAACCAATGGCGATGGCCATACCGTACCCCCCGCCTTCAGGCTTTTTGTATACTGGCAAAACATAAACTCAAGGGAGCACCAGTGGTGGCGTATTGGCTGGTAAAAACCGAACCTTCGGAATGTGGTATCGACGATTTCGCTAAAACGCCGGAAGGCGTGATTCCCTGGGATGGCGTGCGCAACTATCAGGCCCGCAACTTCCTGGCCAAAATGCAGGAAGGAGATTACGTTTTCATCTACCACTCAAGCTGCAAACACATCGGCATCGCCGGTGTCGTGCGCGTGGTGAAAAGCGCCTACCCGGACCCAACCCAATTCGACCCGGAATCGCCCTACCACGACCCTAAAAGCACACCTGAGAAATCTCGCTGGCAAGCCGTCGATATGCAATTTGAACGCAAACTGCCAAGGCTGATCCCCCTTGATCAACTCAAAGCCATGCCCGAACTCTGCGATCTTCCTCTGGTACGCAAAGGCAGCCGCCTGTCGGTAATGCCTGTGAGCAACAGGGAATGGCATCACATCCTCGGACAAGCAGATTAAACCCACGCCACAGAACTACCACCTAGGGCTCCGGCACTTTAGAATTGCCGCGTTTCAATTTCCCCGGAGCCGTCGTAATGTCCATGGACATGAACCCTGCCAGCAGTTTTGCCCAGCTCAAGCGTATTGAGTCGAGCAAAGTATTTCAGACTGTTGTTATCGCCATTATCATTCTGTCCGCCCTGACCATCGGCGCAAAGACCTACGACCTTCCGCCGCTGGTCGAACAAAGCCTGTCGGTTATGGACAATGCCATCACCCTGTTTTTCCTGGTTGAAATCTTGTTCCGGTTCGCTGCCTGCTCCACCAAGCGCCGATTCCTCATGGATGGCTGGAACCTGTTCGACACCATCGTGGTGATCGGCAGCCTGATTCCCCTCGACAATTCCGAAGCCGTGCTGCTCGGCCGGCTGCTGCGGGTCTTCCGGGTACTTCGACTGGTCTCGGTGGTTCCGGAACTCCGCTTCCTGATCAACTCCCTGCTCAAAGCCATCCCACGCATGGGCTACATCGCCCTGCTGATGTTCATCATCTTCTACATCTACGCGGCCATGGGTTCCATGTTCTTCGCCAGTGTAGATGAAGTGCTCTGGGGCGATGTTGCCATAGCTATGCTCACCCTGTTCCGGGTGGCCACCTTCGAGGACTGGACCGACGTAATGTACGCCACCATGGAAGACTATCCCATGAGCTGGTTGTACTACCTGACCTTTATCTTCCTGACGGCCTTTGTGTTCCTGAACATGATGATCGGCGCGATTCTGGAGGTGATGAGCGAGGAGCAGAATGCGCGAGAGGCCCAGAAAGCCCATGATGAGAGGGATGAAATTGCCCGTCAGCTCCGAGCTGTTCAGGAACAGCTACAGGAACTGACGAAGCAGATCAGCGATCAACGCTGAGTCAGAACGGCTTGGCCATGGCCAGATGGAAAATGGCACTCACCTGCACCAGAGCAAGTACCGCCGCCACAATGCGAACGGGCTTGCTTACGGTGGTTTTCAGCGCGAACACGCCCGCCAAGATGTAGCCAATCAAAAGGACGATCTTGGTAATCAGCCATCCTGGCATAGCCGAGGCATAACCCGCGACAAACACCAGCGCAATCGCCGCCACCAGAAGAACCGTATCGTTAATGTGAGGAATAAAACGCAAAGGCGTCTGGCGCCAGCCCGGGCGCCCCACCGCATCCAGTAGCAGCCTGAGGGCAAACAGCGTGATGGTCAGATAAGCGGTGGTCATGTGCAGGTGCTTCAGAATCATGTACGACGTCATGGAAGTTCCTTTGTGAATAAACAGTTTGCAGCCATTGTACGCAAACTACCCCCAAGCAGGTATGGTTAATGCGGGCCTGAAGGCTTAACATATACTCAAAATACATGTATATGGGAGACATCTATGCAGGCCATACCCACTTCTCCTGAACAGGCGTCTGCCAGCCTCGGTCAGCTTTTCAACTACCCGTTCCGGATATTTTTTCTGTCCATGAGCCTGCTGGCGCTCGTGGTGATTCCGGTCTGGGTGCTGGAAGTCACTGGTACCCTTCAGTTACCGCTTGCCCTGCCGCCACTGCTCTGGCATCAGCATGAAATGCTCTTTGGCTTCCTGTCGGCGGCGATTGCCGGCTTTCTGTTGACCGCCGTTTGTGTCTGGACCCAAACCAACCGAACCCATGGTGCAATGCTGGCGGGACTATGGTGTGTGTGGCTGGCCGGCCGACTGTTACTGGCATTCGGTGGCAGCCTCCCGGAATGGCTGGTACAAGGCGTGAACCTGATGTTTCTGCCTCTGGTGATGATCGACGCCGGGTGGAGAATCTGGAAAGCACAACAGAAAAGACAACTTATGATTCTGGTGGTGCTCGGCCTGCTCTGGCTGATGCAGATCGGATTTGTTACCCGCCAGGACATGGCCTTCAGCTACGGCGCCCTGATCATGGCCATGGCATTAATCAGCATCATCGGTGGCCGTATCACCCCGGCCTTTACGGCTGGCTGGCTGCGCCAGCGCGGTGGCGACGCCAACGCGGTCAGAATGATTCCCGCACTGGATATGGCAACCCTGTTCGCCATGATCCTGCTGATGACATCCATGGTCACAGGGTGGCCAACCGTGACGGCCCTCATTGCGGTGATCGCATCAATGCTGATGCTGATTCGCCTGTATCACTGGAAAGGCTGGCGAGTGCGCAAAGATCCATTGCTCTGGATTCTGCACCTGTCGATCCTCTGGGTGCCCGCGGCTCTGCTCCTGCTGGCCGGGTCGCTGCTGGTCGGCTGGCCCAGCAACGCCTGGAGCCACGCGGCGGGGACTGGCGCCATTGGCGGCCTGATTCTCGGCGTCATTGCCAGAGTTTCTCTGGGGCATACCGGGCGGCCACTGACTCTGCCAAAAGGTATGGTGCTGGCGTTCGTTGCAATACAACTGGCCGCCCTGGTCCGGGTGTTCACTGCATTCAACCTCATTCCATGGCACCCGGGAATCGGCACCAGCACCCTGCTCTGGATGCTGGCCTACGGCCTGTTCCTGCTGCGTTACACCGGGATTCTGGCCAGCCCACGAGCCGATGGCCGAGAAGGCTGACTCACACCTGTAATCCAGCTTGGGTGCACCCTGGCCGGAATCTGGAGGAAAATCAGGGAAAGCCGTTCAGACCGAGCGCGCTTCTTCCCTGAGTTGTTCAAAATACACGCGAGCAGCCCGAAAGCGTTCGGCTGGAAAATGAATGCTGATGCCTTCAAGCGCTGCCACCAGCATTTCCAGATGGGCATCCCATCCGGCGCAGGCAATAGGAACCAGATCATTCTCCGGCAATGACAGTGTCAGTCGTAACCGGGTCGAAGTCTCCGTCGGCATCAACGCCCAGGACAGCGGCCGTTCCGGCCTGTCGCCGGAACTCCAGGAATACGACAGCAGCTCCCCGGGGCGGCAGGCAACAACAGTGGAATCAATCGGCATACCACTGTTTCCAAAGTCCAGCTGAACACGCCCACCTTCGCGCGCCTCCAGCGCCCCCGGGGCCAGCCACTGCGCCAGATGCCCAGAATCGGTCAGCATTCTCCACACCGTTTCCGGGGAGTGCTCCAGCCAGCGCTCCAACTGAACAAACACCCGATCCCCCACCAGCCAGACCTGACCTTCAATGGCCCCCGTATCCCCGGACATCGCCCCTCCTTTCATTGCTCTGCCATGCATTCGACGAAAGTATCAGGCCATACCCCAACCCACCTTGATCACCATCAACCAGCCTGACCGAAGGGGGCCCGGGGAACTTAACTCGCTCAATCATCCACTAAAGGTCAATAGCCGTTCACGGAACAGGCGCTAAAGTAGAAGAAATCATTTTGCAACAGAGACACAGGCAATATGTACCCTGACCACTTTGATAAAGAAGACCTGATTCGCTGCGGCCACGGTGAACTGTTCCCCGGTGCCATGCGCCTGCCCATCGACGAAATGCTGATGGTTGACCGCATTACCCACATCGCCGCAGACGACGGTGAACACGGCAAAGGCAGCCTGGTTGCCGAGCTGGATATCAACCCGGACCTCTGGTTCTTCAAAGTGCATTTTGATAGCGATCCGGTAATGCCGGGCTGCCTGGGTCTGGATGCCATGTGGCAGCTGGTCGGTTTTTTCCTGGCCTGGAGTGGCGGCGAAGGCAAAGGTCGCGCCCTTGGTGCGGGGGAAGTGAAATTCTTCGGACAGGTACTGCCTGAACACAAGAAGATCACCTACTATCTCGACATCAAGCGAATGATCCGTCGGAAACTGACCATGGCCATTGCCGATGCCCGTATGGAAGTGGACGGGCGGGAAATCTATACCGCCAAAGATCTGCGGGTTGGCCTGTTCACCTCTACTGATGACTTTTAGGAGTTAGCACAATGCGTCGCGTTGTAGTTACTGGCATGGGGATTATCTCCAGCCTTGGAACCAACCAGAAAGAAGTGGCCGAATCCCTGCGGGAATCCCGCTCTGGCATCGCATTCAGCGAGGAAGCCCGGGATAACGGCCTGCGCAGCCATGTCGCCGGGAAAATCGACCTGAACCTGTCGGAGCTGATCGACCGGAAAATCCTGCGTTTCATGTGCCCTGCAGCCGGCTACAGCTATCTGGCCGCCCGGGAAGCGATTGAGCAGGCCGGTCTGACCGACGAACAGTTACGCGCCAACACCACTGGCGCCGTGTTTGGCACTGGTGGCGCATCCACCGTGGAACTGCTCGATGCCATCGATACCCACCGCGACAAAGGCATTCGCCGGGTTGGCCCATACCGCGTGCCCCGCACCATGGGCAGCGCCATCAACGCATCCATTACCACCGCCTTCGGAATTACCGGTATCAACTACGGTATTACATCTGCCTGCGCCACCAGTGCCCACTGCATTGGCCACGCCGCAGACCAGATCGCCCTGGGCCGCCAGGACGTAATGCTTGCGGGCGGCGGAGAAGACATTCACTGGACTCTCAGCCTGATGTTTGACGCCATGGGCGCCCTGTCGACGAAATACAACGACACCCCAGAACAGGCCTCACGCACTTACGACGCCGACCGGGACGGGTTCGTCATTTCCGGTGGTGGCGGCGCACTGGTGCTGGAAGCGCTGGAGCACGCGGAAGCCCGCGGCGCGACTATTCTGGCAGAACTGGTCGGCTTCGGGGCCACCTCCGACGGTGCCGACATGGTCGCCCCAAGCGGTGAAGGTGCCATTCGCTGCATGAAGCAGGCCATGGCCAACATTGACGGCGAGATCAACTACATCAACACCCACGGCACCAGTACGCCGGCCGGTGATGTAACCGAGCTGAAAGCTCTCAAGGAAACGTTTGGCGACCAAATTCCCCCACTGAGCTCTACCAAACCCCTGTGCGGACACGCCCTGGGTGCAGCCGGTGTGCATGAGGCCATCTACAGCCTGATTATGCAGCGGGAGAACTTTATTGCGCCCTCAGCCAATATCCAGACGCTGGACGAAGGAGCCGAAGGCTACCCCATCGTGCGCGAACGCCTGGACAACCAGAATCTGGATCTGGTGATGAGCAACAGCTTCGGTTTTGGCGGTACTAACGCCACCCTGATCTTCAAAAAAGTCTGATCAGGACAACCGGAGAGAACGGTATTCAGCCGGCGGCGTTCCCATCCAGCGCTTGAACGCCCGGCTGAATGCGCTGAGTTCAGAAAACCCAAGCTGCTCGGCAATTTCCACCAGCGGCTTGGACTTATCCTTCATATACGCGATTGCCTGCTCCCTGCGCACCTGCTCCAGCAATGCCGCAAACGTGAGCCCCTCCTGGCGCAACTTTTTATGCAGCGTGTACCGGCTCATATTCAGTTGACCGGCCACGGTCTCTACCCCGACCTTACCTCGCTCCAGCTGAATCAGGATCAGTTTGCTGACCCGCATGCTCAGCGAACGCTTTGAATTTTCAGGCCTTAAAGGCTCTGACGCCATGCTGACTCCTCCTGACTATCATCCTGGCCTAACTGCCAACACTATCAGCGTACACATGTTAGCCGAAATCAATCAATACGACCTTTGAGCAAGATCAATGGCACTCCATTCTTTTTGCCGCAGAATACCTCTTTTTCAAAATGCCCTACCTGCATCCAATTGTTTTTCAGCCATTAACCGGAGAACCCATGACCAGCCCGGAACTGCTCGCCCCCGCCGGCACCCCCGAACACCTTGAAACCGCCTTTGCCTACGGTGCCGATGCCGTCTACGCTGGCCAGCCACGATATTCCCTGAGAGTAAGAAATAACAGTTTCAAGGACGTTTCAGCCCTGGGCGCCGGCATAGAACGGGCTCACAAACTAGGCAAACAGTTCTATCTGGTTTCCAACATCGCCCCTCACAACAACAAGGTGCGCAGCTACCTCAGGGATCTGGAGCCTGTGATTGAGCACAAACCCGATGCCCTGATCATGTCCGACCCTGGCCTGATCATGCTGGTGCGGGAAAAATGGCCCGAGCAACCCATCCACCTTTCGGTCCAGTCCAACGCCGTCAACTGGGCAACCGTTGAATTCTGGCGCCGCCAAGGCATAAGCCGGGTCATCCTGTCCCGGGAACTGGCGCTGAACGAAATTCGCGAAATCCGCGAACACGTGCCTGAAATGGAACTGGAAGTGTTCGTGCATGGCGCCTTATGCATGGCTTACTCCGGCCGCTGTCTGCTGTCCGGTTACATGAACCACCGTGACGCCAATCAGGGGGCCTGCACCAACGCCTGTCGCTGGAACTACAAAGAAGTCCAGCACAGCCAGGACCAGACCGGCGATTTAATCGCGACCTCGGCCAATACCGTGGAAACCTTCGAACCAAAAGAAATCCTGCTCGAAGAACCCAACCGTCCCGGAGGCTTCATACCCGCCTACGAGGACGAACACGGCACTTACATCATGAACTCCAAGGACTTGCGCGCCGTGCAGCATGTCGCCGAACTGGTCAATATGGGCGTTCACTCCCTGAAAATCGAAGGCCGCACCAAGAGCACCTATTACGTCGCCCGCACTACTCAGGTGTACCGAAAAGCCATTGACGACGCCGTAGCCGGCAAACCTTTCGACATGCACATGATGGACGAACTCGAAGCACTTTCGAACCGGGGCTACACCGAGGGCTTCCTGCGCCGCCACGTGCCCCAGGAATACCAGACCTACGAACAGGGTTCGTCATTTCTCGGCACACAGCAGGTGGTAGGTACCATTTCCGATGCGGATGACCGATGGCTCACCATCGACGTCAAAAATAAATTCGCACCTGGCGACCAACTCGAACTCATCACCCCTGCCGGCAATCTTCGATTCTGCGCTGATGCCATGGAAAACCGCCAGGGCGAGGCCATGGAGTGTGCGCCAGGCAGTGGTCACATCGTTAAAATTCCCAGACCGGAAAGCTTGCCGGAGAATCTGAATTTCACTTACCTGACCAAGATTTTTCCTGAGAATACAAAAGGCTAAGCTAACGAAAACGGCCAGCCCCGCTCGATCCAGATATAGAGGATGACTCGAAATCGTCGAAGGGGTGGCCGCACCAAGCCTGACAAGCTACGACACCCGCTCGCTCCAACAAACCAAAGTCTATCAGGACAACACCCGCCCCTTAGTGCCCCAGAGCGTGATTAAGGTATAATCCTCACACAACCGATTTAATACCTGACTATTTTACTATGGTATTGTATAATCGCTCGCCAGAAGCAACGGGGAAACGGCCTATCCGCCCCCCGTCATCCAAGAAACGATTGCAGGGCGTACTCATGGAGAGAGCGACCGCTGCAACATCAGCAAACATATGACACCCATCCGCCAGCCCGACAGGGGCTGCCGGTGACACAAAGGGCAAACGCCCTGGATGAGAGAATTACGGAGCGACGATCATGGCGACCACCGATAACGAGGTGAAAGAGCTGATCAAACGGGAGTACGAACACGGATTCGTGACAGAAATCGAATCCGACACGTTCGAACCCGGACTGAACGAAGACGTCATTGCCCGCCTTTCCGCCATCAAGAAAGAGCCGGAGTGGATGCTGGAATGGCGCCTCAAAGCCTATCGTCGCTGGTTGGAAATGGAAGAGCCAGACTGGGCTCACGTTGGCTACCCGAAAGTCGACTACAACTCGATTTCCTACTACTCAGCGCCCAAGCGCAAAGAGGATATGCCGCAAAGCCTGGATGAAGTCGATCCAGAGCTTCTGAAAACTTACGAAAAGCTGGGCATTCCCCTGCACGAGCGCGAGAAGCTGGCCGGTGTTGCAGTAGACGCGGTATTTGATTCCGTGTCAGTTGCTACCACTTTCAAAGAGCCGCTGGCCAAGGCTGGCGTTGTCTTCTGCTCCATTTCCGAAGCGGTGCATGACTACCCGGAACTGGTCAAGAAGTATCTGGGCACCGTTGTGCCCCAGGGCGACAACTTCTTCGCAGCCCTGAACTCCGCCGTCTTCTCCGACGGCACCTTTGTTTACATTCCCAAGGGCGTGCGCTGCCCCATGGAACTGTCGACTTATTTCCGCATTAATGCCGCCAATACCGGCCAGTTCGAGCGTACCCTGATCATCGCCGAGGAAGGCAGCTACGTGAGCTATCTGGAGGGCTGCACGGCTCCCATGCGTGACGAGAACCAACTACACGCGGCGGTGGTTGAGCTGGTGGCGCTGGACGACGCTCAGATCAAATACTCCACGGTGCAGAACTGGTACCCGGGTGATGAAGAAGGCAAAGGCGGCATCTATAACTTTGTGACCAAGCGCGGCGCCTGCATCGGCAAGAATTCAAAGATCTCCTGGACTCAGGTCGAGACCGGCTCCGCCGTTACCTGGAAGTACCCAAGCTGTGTACTCCGGGGTGAAAACAGCGTCGGCGAGTTCTATTCTGTGGCCCTGACTCACAACTTCCAGCAGGCCGACACCGGCACCAAGATGATCCACCTGGGCAAAAATACCCGAAGCACCATCATCTCCAAGGGGATTTCGGCTGGCAAGAGCTCCAACGCCTACCGCGGCCTGGTGAAATTCGGTCCTGGTGCGGAAGGCGCGCGTAACTTTACCCAGTGTGATTCGCTACTGATTGGCGACCGCTGCGGTGCACATACCTTCCCGTACATTGAAAGCAAGAACAAGTCTGCCATTGTCGAGCATGAGGCCACCACGTCCAAGGTCAGCGACGAGCAGATGTTCCTGTGCCGCCAGCGCGGCATTGACCCGGAGCAGGCCGTGTCCATGATCGTGAACGGCTTCTGTAAAGAGGTGTTCAAGGAGCTGCCAATGGAGTTTGCGGTTGAGGCTGGCAAGCTTCTGGAAGTCAGCCTTGAAGGGTCTGTTGGTTAAACGCTATGCCCCGCCCACTGTCCCGAACGTTTTCAGGGGCATAAAAGGGTACGAGTTTATAGATCGAAATTCAGGATATAGAGAGACATCTACAAATGCTGAGTATCAAAAACCTGCACGCATCCGTTGAGGGCAAAGAAATCCTCAAGGGCATCAACCTGGAGATCAAGGCCGGGGAAGTTCACGCCATCATGGGCCCGAACGGTTCCGGTAAGAGTACCCTGTCACAGGTTCTGGCAGGCAACGATGCATTTGAAGTCACCGAAGGTGAAGTTACTCTGAACGGTGAAAATCTGCTGGAACTGGAAACCGAAGAGCGCGCCCGCGACGGCATATTCCTGGCGTTCCAGTACCCGGTGGAAATTCCCGGCGTGAGCAACCTGCAGTTCCTGCGCACCGCTGTTAATGCCATGCGCAAGCATAAAGGCGAAGCGGAGATGAACGCGGCCGAATTCATGAAGCTGGCGAAGGAAGTTTCAAAACAGGTAGACCTGGACCCAGCCTTCCTGAAACGGGGTGTGAACGAGGGCTTCTCCGGCGGCGAGAAGAAGCGTAACGAAATCATGCAGGCTCTCATGCTGCAACCCAAGCTGGCCATCCTGGACGAAACCGACTCTGGCCTGGACATCGATGCCCTGAAAGTGGTTTCTGACGGAGTGAACGCCTTGCGCTCGGACGACCGGGCGATTCTGATGGTGACCCATTACCAGCGTCTGCTGAACCACATTGTTCCAGACTACGTGCACGTACTCGCCGGCGGCAGGATCATTAAGTCTGGCGGACGCGAACTGGCTCTGGAACTGGAAGAAAAAGGTTACGGCTGGCTCGGCATTAAAGACGACGATGCCAGCAACTGATCAGGAGGCCATGGAATGAAATCTGTACCCATGCTTTCCAGCGCCTTCCTGCACCCGGCCGGGCATTCGCTGCCGGAACCGCTGCTGGCGCTGCGAAAAGAAAGGGCGAGCGCTTTGGTTGACATGCCTCTGCCCACACGCAAAACCGAGAACTGGAAATACTCCAGCAAGTACCTGAAGCTGGCCGATGACATGGCCATTTCTCTGCCGGCAGAAGGCAAGACCGGCAACAGCCTGGCGGTGCCCGGTTACAAAGTAGTCTTTCTCAACGGCGTGATGATTCCCGAGGCCAGCGAATATCCGGATCTCGACGGCATTCAGATTACCAGCTTCAACGATCTCGACGCTGATGAGGCCAACGCCCTGGCCGCAAGACTGGGCCACACTCTGGACCATGCACAGGCCCAGTTTGCTCGCCTGAACGGGGCCCGCTTTGAAGATGGCCTGCTTGTCCGGCTGAAAGCGGGTGCGGTGCTTGACCAGCCACTTTTCATCATCCACGAAACCAGCGCGGATGCCAGCGGCTCGGCCTACCCGCGAATTTTCGTTGAGGCCGGGGCCAACAGCCAGCTGACGCTGGTGGAAGAATACACCTCGACTGGCCAGGCCTCTGCGCTCATCAGCACCGTGACCGAGTTCAGCCTGGCCGAGGGTGCCAATGTCACCAGCGTTCGACTGAACATGGAAGGCGAGAACGTCCAGCACATCGGGGCGACCGGCGTCCGCCAACAACGCAGCTCCCGGTTTGAAAGCCACTGCGTTGGCTTCGGCGGCCCGTTGCGCCGACACGACCTGCAGGTGCGGCTGGAAGGAGAAGGGGCAGAGACCAAGCTCAATGGCGTTGTGGTTACTCAGGGTAAACAGCATTACGACAACCACACATCCATTGATCACGTGGCGGCCCACTGCAACAGCGAGGAAACCTATCGCAACATCGCTGCTGACCAGTCCCATGCCGTTTTTAATGGCCGCATTCATATCCATCAGGACGCCCAGAAATCCAACGCGGATATGAACAACAAGAACCTGCTGCTGTCCAACGGTGCAGAGATTGACACCAAGCCCGAACTGGAGATTTACGCAGACGACGTTAAATGCGCCCACGGAGCGACCATCGGTCAGTTGGACGAAACGTCAGTGTTCTATCTGGTATCCAGAGGCATTGACCGTCGGCAGGCCAACGTGTTGCTGACCATGGCCTTTATCAACGAACTGGTTGAACAGATTCCGGTCGCCGTTGTCCGTGAAACCGCCCAGGCGCGGTTGAGTGATTTTTTTGAGCAAACCTTTCGGGAGGCCTGAGAGGCATGACTGACCTGTCCGTGGCAAACAACACCCCGTCGCTGGCCTTTGACGTACACGCCATTCGCCGCGACTTCCCAATCCTCAATCAAGAGATCAACGGGAAGCCTCTGGTGTATCTGGACAACGGCGCCTCGGCACAGAAGCCCCTGGCCGTGCTGGATGCCATGGACCGCTATTATCGGGAAATGCACTCAAACGTACACCGCGGTGCCCACACGCTGGGAGACCGTGCAACGGCTGCGTTCGAAGGCGCCCGGGAAACCGTCCGGAAGTTTCTGAACGCCCCGGAAACCCGTGAAATCCTATGGACCCGGGGCACCACAGAAGCCATCAATCTGGTCGCCAATGGCCTGGCACCGCGCCTGAACGCCGGAGACGAGATACTGGTGAGCCATATGGAGCACCACGCCAACATCGTCCCCTGGCAGATGGTCGCCGAGCGCACGGGAGCCAAAGTCATCCCCATTCAGGTGACACCCGACGGCGATCTGGACCTGGACTCGTTCAACAGCCTGTTGAATGATCGTACCCGGATTCTCGCCATCACCCACGTCTCCAACGTGCTGGGCACCATTAACCCGATCGCCTCCCTGATTGAACAGGCAAAGAAACAGGGTGTACTGACGCTGATTGATGGCGCTCAGGCCGTGCCCCACTTCCAGCCAGACGTGCAGGCTCTGGGCTGCGATTTCTACGCCTTCTCATCTCATAAGCTGTTTGGCCCCACCGGCATCGGTGTGCTTTACGGCCGGGCCGAGTTGCTGGAAGAGATGCCCCCCTATCAGGGCGGCGGTGAAATGATCGAACGGGTATCGTTTGAACGTACCACCTGGAACGTCTTGCCCTACAAGTTTGAAGCCGGCACCCCGGCCATCGCGGAGGCCGTCGGGCTTGGCGCCGCCATTGAGTATCTCAACGCCCTGGATCGCAAGGCGATGGAGGCTGCCGAAAACACCCTCCTGAAACGCGCCAACGAATTGGTCGACACCGTTCCGGGCATGGAGGTCATCGGCACCTCGCGTCATAAAGTCCCTGTGATGTCGTTCAAGATTTCCGGCCTTCATCCCAGCGACCTCGGCACGCTGCTGGACCAGCAGGGTATTGCCATTCGCACAGGACACCACTGCGCCATGCCCTTGATGGATTTCTACGGAGTACCCGGTACAGCCCGGGCATCGTTTGCGTTCTACAATACTCTGGATGAGGTCGAGACACTGTTTGCCGGCCTGCAAAAAATCCAGCATCTGTTTGCCTGAGGAGGTGGAAACATGACAGCCGAAGTCTTCACCCCAAACGATGTGAGCGTGACCATGACCCCCACTGCGGTCAAGCACGTTCGCAAACAACTGGACAAGAAACCAGACGCCAAAGGCATTCGCCTGGCCATCAGGAAGAGCGGCTGCTCCGGTTTCAAGTACGAAACCCAGTGGGTCGAAGCGCCTGCCGAGGATGACCGCGTGTTTACCATTGATGGCGTCGATGTATACGTCAAGCAGGAACACCTGCCCCTGGTGAATGGCATCGAAATCGACTTTGTCACCGAAGGTGTAAACTCCCTGTTCCGCTTCCGCAATCCTAACGCTACGGCCGAATGTGGCTGCGGTGAAAGCTTCACGGTGGCGTAAAGCACAAAGATAGGACCGATCAACCATGCAAGAACGCGAAGTCGTCCTGACCAAACGCGAAGTGGAGGCCCGCCTGGTGCCTGCCGGAACGGAAATCATGATCCCGTCAGATACCTTCGTGACCATCACACAGTCTCTCGGCGGCAGCTTCACCGTGGCGGTTAACGGCAACCTCGCGCGCATTGAGGGCCACGATGCCGATGCCCTTGGCAAGCAACCGCTGGAAAGTAGCTTTGAGACTCCGGAAGACGGCACCATCAACGAAAACCAGGTATGGGAAGCACTGCGTAATTGCTATGACCCGGAAATCCCGGTCGATGTTGTTAACCTGGGGCTGATTTACGAGTGCAGGATTGAAAATGGCACTGAAGACGGCAATCACGTTTACATCAAAATGACCCTCACCGCCGCAGGCTGTGGCATGGGCCCGGTCATTACGGACGATGTAAAGCGTAAGGTAGAGCATGTGCCCAATGTGGACAAGGTAACCGTCGAGCTGACCTTTGATCCCCCCTGGAACAACGATATGCTCACCGACGAAGCCAAACTTGAACTGGGAATGCTATGACCGCCAGCAAGGAACAATTTCTGAACAACCCCCTGGGCAAAGACACCACTCTGGCAGACGTTCTGGACGCTTTTGAGTTTCTGGACGACTGGGAGGAACGCTATGCCTACATCATCGATCTGGGCAAGCAACTGCCCGCCTTTCCCGACGATGAGCGGATTGAAAAGAACTACGTCCATGGCTGTCAGAGCCAGGTCTGGCTGATCCCTCACTACGATGAGGACAGCGGTAAACTGTTCCTGCTGATTGATTCGGACGCCATGATCGTTCGTGGGCTGGCCGCCATCATTCTGGTTGCCTTGAACGGCAAGACACCGAGAGACCTGCTAGCCACCGACATCGACGAGCTGTTCGAACAACTGGATCTGTTCCGCCACATCTCTCCGACCCGAGGAAACGGCCTGCGCGCCATGGTCGGCAAGATCCGGGATCTTGCGGCAGCCGAAGCCGCCGGATAGTTACCAGATAATGGCCAGGTCATCGCGCTGAACGTTGATCAGGCCACCTTCTTCGGGCATTTGCCCATTACTGAAATCCGGGTGCACGTTATCCAGTGTCAGGGTCACACCGGTATCGGAGAGCTCCGGCGTACCGTCCAGCGAATCAAAATAGCGCTGACTCCGGTATAGATGCAGCTCATCTCCCGGACGCAGTCCCGCCGTCGCACCAGAGGCCAGAGTAACGCGCTGGCCATCCACCCGTGTAATCCGGGCCATAAAGGGCTGACATGCCAGAGCTCTGGTGACCGCAGCAGTCATATCCGCCATCACGCCTTCAACAGCCGAACCCCATTCCGAATCTCCAAACCCGGCACCGGCAAAAGAACCGCTCCCACTGCCATCGGGACGCCAATCGGCCGAGGTTTCGAATCGCTGCCGGAATACCGGCGAGCCACTGAACCCATCAAACACCATCAACTCCGCCTCAAAGCGACGAGAGGTGTCCGTGAGGCCTATGCTCCGCTGCATCCGATCCAGAATGGAACTGCCCCAAGCGCCGGGATCTGCCAGCCCGATGTCACGAATCACACCCGACACCACAAACTGGGCACCCAGCTCCCGGGCCAGTTGAACCACGTTGGTCAGTTGATTTGTGGCGGAGTTCTTCCGTGAGGTTGGGGCATCGGGCAGATTGGAAAACAGCTGCAACGACGTTGCCCCCAGCACCTGCAACCGCTCTTGCTGCTGCAAACGGGCCACCAGCGCTTGCGACAGCTGCAGCCCCGCCTCGTCCAGCCCGTCACCACCCTGCTCTGGCCGAATAACAGGGAACGCCGTTACCGCCACCCGCTTGCGTAATGTGGAAGCCTCGGCGGACTGGCAGCTTCCGGCCTCTCCCCCAGCATCGGACATCTCTGCACGAACAATCACCCGCAGCAGGTTGCCACTTTGATACTCATCCACAATGGTGGCATTCCGAACCTGAGCCAAGGCCGATAGCTCGGTATGAGAGCCAACCAGCTCACCATTCTCCATCGTATCCCGCGTGCTCACACGGGCCTGATACTGCAAGGCCAGGTCCCGCATTGCAGCCTGCCGCGCCTCGGCTCTCGCCTGGTCAAGATTCTGGTCCCGGATGCTGGCGTGCCCCACCCCCTCCAGAACCGCCCCATCAGCAATTCCGGCACACAAGCTCAGCATCAGGAAAGGAAACAGCCATCTCATCATGGTTCAACCACCTGCCGGTGTCATTGCGTCTTAGTCCAGGTAATACAGGGAGTCCGTGCGGCCAGCTTCAACATCCCCAACCCTGTCGCTCCGTTGTGGCATCGGAATAGCACAGAGATCCTGCACCTGGTCGTCTGCCACCTTTGAGACACACGCCCGGAATCTCGGCTCCAGCTTCAACTCCATCACGGTTTCCACCACACCGTCGCTGTGCTCGTTCACCGCCACCATCCGGGCCCCCCGTATGTAGCTGTCTACGTAGGTCCGGAAGCTGTCATTGCGAAGGGCAAAGTCGTTCACGGTCGAACTGCCATAAATCACCGTACCGTACACACGTTCTGCCAGATTCCGGTAGGCATCCAACTGGGAAGCGCGACGCGCAAGCAGCCGCTTTCGGGGGTTGAGCCGGTCAGCCTGGGCATCCTCATAGGTACCGAACCCGCTGACGCGAACAGTAATGGGTTCAAAGCTCTCGGCCTCGGGCTGAGCATTCCGGTAACTGCCCACGGGAGAACAGGCCGCCACTGCAAGGGCGAGAACAGGAACGAGGATCCAGCGCAACGTCATTATCTTGTCTCCGGACAACACTTTCCCAGCCTTCATGAAAAAATCACGCCACTTCCAGTAACCCCATGTTCTACCAGTACTTTCAACCACGCCAACCGATCTCTGTCCAGCGGAAGCGGCAAAAAACTGCCTTTATTTACACATCGCGAACAAACAGTTACCGCATGTGCGCTGTGTCACATAAAAAACTGAACTAACCTTTCAGTCACTGGATGATTAAATCATGTATCAGGAACCCGACAGGATCACTCATGAAAGCAAACCGCTTCAACAAACTCGCTCTGGCCATCGGTCTGGCTGTGGCAACCACGTCCACACTGGCTAGCCCACAGGCATTTATGTCAGCGCGCTCCTTCTCCATGGGCGGAACCGGTGTGGCAACAGCCCACCCTTCCGCTGCCCCCAGCTCCAATCCGGCCATGATGGCCGCCGAGCAACACGATTGGGCAGATGATTTCGGACTGATGCTGCCATCCGTTCATGCCCGGGCAGCGGATGAGGAAGAAGTGATTGACCAGGTGGATGACATTCAGGATGTCATCGAGCAGTTTAATGATCTTGACCGCACGTCTAACCCGGACGAGGCCCGCCAACTGGCGGGGGACCTGCGCGACCGGCTGAACAACTTCAATCAGGACACCGTCAGAGTTAACGCCGGTCTTGGGCTTGCATTCGCCGTTCCTGCCCGGTCAATTTCAATCGGGTTCGTGACCGACGCCAGCCTGACCGCCACCGTGCGCGGCGAGTTTGACGAACGTGACGATGCACTTCTGGCGGCTCTGGAGAGCGCACCAGTTGGCGATCTGGTCAACGCCGATCTCGACCAGGATCTCCAGTCACGAGGACGGGTACTTGCCTCAGCCGTGGCGGAAGCCGGTATCAGCATTGCAACCTCGTTTGACCTGAATAACGGCAACCGTCTGCATGTGGGCATTACCCCGAAATACGTTCAGCTTCGCACCTTCCAGTACACCGAGACCGTCTCTGGCTTTGAGGACGACGAATTCGACAGCGACGAATACGAAACCGACAAAAGCGGCTTCAACCTGGACCTCGGCGCTGCCTACGCCTTCGGCGCCGAAAAGCAGTGGAATGCCGGCCTTGTGGTCAAGAACCTGATTCCGATGGAGCTGGACTCTGCCCGGTCACGCCCGGACCTGGGCGAAGACGAGTACACCCTCGAACTGAACCCGATGGTTACAGCGGGTATTGCCCACAAAAGTGACTACCACGTTATTACCGCCGAAGTGGATCTGACCAAGAATGAAGCCTTTGGCTACGAGGACGATACTCAGTGGGTCGCCCTTGGCGCCGAATTTGATGCCTGGCGTTATGCCCAGCTCCGTGCTGGCGTTCGCCATAATCTTGCAAGTAATGACGACAACGACGGCATCGAAGAAGATACCCAGTTTACGGCAGGCCTGGGTCTGAACATCGTGGGTGTACGGGTAGATCTTGGTGCTCTCTACAGCAGCGCCGATGTCGGTGCCGCTCTGGAGCTCGGCACGTCGTTCTGACCGTCAGCCAGCCACACTCAAAGCCCGGCCCTCGTCTGCATGCCGGGCTTTTTCTTGCTCCCTCCTCCATTTGCCTCTTCCCCGCCCGGGCAGGATAATTCCGGAAGATCCATTCACACCATTCTGGAACATCCACATCATGCAAATCTATCTGGTGGGCGGCGCAGTCCGCGACAAGCTGCTCGGCCTGAATGTGAAAGACCGGGACTGGGTGGTCGTCGGCGCCACACCGGACACCATGCAACAAAAAGGCTTCAAACAGGTTGGCGCAGATTTTCCCGTTTTCCTGCATCCCGCCACGGGTGAGGAATATGCCCTCGCCCGAACCGAACGCAAGCAGGGCCGCGGGTACCACGGATTCGATGTTTACAGTGCCCCGGACGTAACTCTGGAAGAAGATCTCAAGCGCCGGGATCTCACCATCAACGCCATCGCCGAAGCAGACGATGGCCAACTGGTGGATCCGTTTAACGGCCGGGCTGATCTCGATCAGAGAGTACTCCGGCACGTGTCAGACGCCTTCTCTGAAGATCCGCTACGCATTCTCCGCACTGCCCGTTTTGCGGCACGCCTTACCCCTTTGGGTTTCCGGATCAGTGAGGAAACCATGAACCTGATGCAGGCCATGGTGGCCAGAGGTGAACTCCGGGACCTGACCCCGGAGCGGGTATGGCAGGAAGTTCAAAGGGCGCTTCACGAACATGCCCCGGCCGTTTTCTTCAAGGTCCTGAAAGCCTTGGGCGCCCTCAAGGTGTTGATTCCGGAGCTTAACGACGAAACCAACTTCCAGAATGGAATGCAGGCGCTTGAGTGCATTCACCTGAAACATGGCTCTACAGCCCAGCGCTTTGCCGCCTTGCTTTCGGAAGTGCCCGGCCCCGCAGCAGTCAACCGCGCCAAGGCCATGAAAAGCCCGGTGGAATGCCGTGAAATGGCCCACCTGGTCTGTCTGTTCACAGCGAAGCTGCGCTCACTCGCATCCGCCCGCGACATCACTCCGGAAGAAACCCTGGCACTGCTGGACCAGGCAGACCTCTGGCGCCGTCCTGAGCGATTTGAAACACTGCTGGACACCCTCCCTTGCACGCTTGATCATGGGAACAGTGAGCGGAATGAAGAAAGCGATACCAGCCACTTTCTTGAGAAGGCCGCGCGTCACGCGAAAAACGTCACCCCTCAGCCTTTCCTGCAGCGAGGCATTCAGGGTAAAGCCCTGGGTGAGGCAATCCGGAACGAGCGCCTGCGCCGTATTACCGAGGTAATGAGTTAACTCGCAAAAGGAAAGTAAGATGCCCAACCCTGTAGTACTGGTTACAGGTGCCGCCCACCGCCTGGGGGCACAGACGGTCGAAACACTGCACGCCCGGGGCTGGAATGTGATTATTCACTATCGGAGCCGGAAAACTCAGGCACAAAATCTGACGGCCAGACTCAACCAGAAGCGGCCGGACTCCGCCGCCTGCTATCCCGCCGATCTCTCCAGCGTGGAGGAGATCCGGACACTGGCTCACCAGGCCTGTACACACTGGGGCCGTCTTGATGCGCTGGTCAACAATGCCTCCGTGTTTTACCCAAACCCGACAGAAAAAACCTCTGAAGAGGACTGGGAAAAGGTCCTGGGCACCAACCTCAAAGCACCGTTCTTCCTGCTGCAACAGTGCCTGCCATCGCTCAGAATCTCGTCCGGAAGCGTGATCAACCTCATCGACATCTACAGCGAGAAACCGCTGAAAGATCATCCACTCTACTGCGCCAGCAAAGCGGGCCTGGCAGCACTGACCCGCGCCTGGGCCAAGGATCTCGCACCCGACATCAGGGTAAATGGAGTATCGCCGGGGGCCATTCTCTGGCCAGACGGTGATTCGGGCGCAGATGAGGAGTACCAACAGGCAATTCTGGACAAAACCCCACTGGCCAGAACCGGCAACCCCAACGACATTGCCGGCGCCATTGCGTATCTGATGTGCGACGCGCCGTTCGTAACGGGTCAGATTCTGACAGTAGACGGTGGCCGCAGCCTGCACATGTAGCCCGCGCCCAGAACCACTCCGACCTTTGTCACTTTGGCCAGCCACGGCTTTGCCGCTACAATGCATGCCATTCTTATAAACAGGCGCAACCAGAAACTGCGCCCAGGATAACGGAGAGTCTCCATGCGTGATGTTGTTATTGTTGCCGCAAAACGTACCGCCATCGGCAGTTTCGGCGGGGGCCTGTCGAGCCTGCGGGCCGACGAGCTTGGTACCGCAGTCATCAAATCCATAATGGAAGAAACTGGCGTTGCCGGCGACCAGATCAACGAAGTCATCCTCGGTCAGGTCCTGACTGCCGGCTGTGGCCAGAATCCGGCCCGCCAGGCTGCGATCAACGCCGGCCTGCCCGAAACGGTACCGGCTCTGGTGATCAACAAGGTCTGTGGCTCGGGCCTCAAAGCCGTTCACATGGCGGCCCAGGCCATCCAGTGCGGCGATGCCGATATCATCCTGGCCGGCGGCCAGGAAAGCATGAGCCAGGCTCCTCACGTGCTCCCGAACAGCCGTAACGGCCAGCGTATGGGCAACTGGAGCATGATCGACACCATGGTCAACGACGGCCTGTGGGACGCGTTCAACGATTACCACATGGGTATCACCGCAGAGAACATCGTAGACAAGTACGGCATCAGCCGGGACGAGCAGGATGCCTTCGCCGCGGCGTCCCAGCAAAAGGCCGTTGCGGCTCAGCAAGCCGGCCATTTCGACGGCCAGATTGTTCCGGTTGCAATCCCCCAACGTAAAGGCGATCCACTGATCGTCGCCAAAGATGAGTGCCCCCGGGACGGCGTAACAGGTGAAAGCCTTGGCAAGCTTCGTCCGGCGTTCAGGAAAGATGGATCGGTCACCGCAGGCAACGCGTCGTCTCTGAACGATGGCGCCGCCATTGTCATGGTTTGCAGTGCAGAGAAAGCCAAAGAACTGGGTCTGACACCACTGGCCACCATCAAGGCCCAGGCCAGCGCCGGAGTAGACCCGACCATCATGGGCACTGGCCCGATCCCTGCCAGCCAGCGCTGCCTGGAACGGGCGGGCTGGACAGCGCAGGATCTGGACCTGGTTGAGGCCAATGAGGCCTTTGCCGCTCAGGCCATTTCCGTTAACCGTGATATGGGCTGGGACACCAGCAAAGTAAATGTAAACGGTGGCGCCATCGCCCTGGGGCACCCGATCGGCGCTTCCGGCTGCCGCATTCTGGTCAGCCTGTTGCATGAAATGGCCCGCCGTGATGCCCAAAAAGGCCTGGCCACTCTGTGCATTGGCGGCGGCATGGGAGTTGCCCTGGCCGTTGAGCGCTGATGCTGCACGTCGTTCTGTACGAGCCGGAGATACCGCCGAACACCGGCAACATCATCCGGCTTTGTGCCAACACTGGCTGCCAGTTGCATCTGATTGAGCCTCTGGGGTTCTCTCTGGAAGACAAACAGATGCGACGGGCCGGGCTGGACTACAGTGAATACGCCACCGTAAAAATCCATTCGGATTACACGCATTTCCTGGCCTCCGAACAGCCCGAACGGCTGTTCGGGCTCACGACCAAAGGTTCCCGTCATTATCATGAAGCATCTTTCAGAGACGGCGACTACCTCATGTTCGGGCCAGAAACCCGCGGCCTGCCAGCTGACGTCAGAAACGGACTGCCGGAAGAACGCCAACTACGGGTCCCGATGCGCCCGGAGAGTCGTAGCCTGAATCTGTCCAATACCGCGGCTCTTGTCGTCTACGAAGCCTGGCGGCAGCTCGGTTTCGACGGCGCTCTCTGAACCGGACCACTCCCCAAAGGCACAATCACAGGGTAGCCCTCGGGGAGTGGAATCACTCTCGCCCGGTACCCGTACACGGCTTTGAGTACTGATGGCGTCAGCACCTCGCAGGCACAACCTTCATGGAAGCAGCGCCCTTCACGCATGATGATCAGGCGATCTGCAAACTGAGCCGCCAGATTCAGATCATGCACAATAGCAAGCACCCCTACGCCCTGCTCTCGCGCCAACCGCTGAACAAACTCCAGCACCAGTTGCTGGTGAGCCGGATCAAGGGCCGACGTACATTCATCCAGCAACAACACTCGCTGCCCTGGCGTGTCGATAATCTGCCCAAGTACCCGGGCCAACTGCAACCGCTGCTGCTCCCCTCCTGACAACTCTGGAACCAGCCGGTGACGGAGTTGGGCAATGTCCAGCGCCTCCATCAGTTTCTGAACCACCGGATCAACACAGCCCCGAAACACGGCCGGCCTTCCCAGCGCAATCACCTCTTCCACCGTCAGTGGAAAGTTCACCTCTACCCTCTGGGGCATCACTGCGCGCCGTCGGGCCAGTTGCGAGGGTTCCCAGTTATTAAGCTCACACCCTCCAACGACAATCCGGCCCGTTGACGAAATCTCACCGGATACCGCCTTCAGCAGAGTAGACTTGCCGGCACCATTGGGACCCAGCAGCATCAGCACCTCTCCCGCCGCAACCGACAGGCTGATGTCACTGACAACCGTTGTACCACCCAGCGACACACTGAGATTCCTGACCGACAACACCATCACATCACCTTTCTGCGCATCAACAGCCCCAAAAAGAACGGGCCTCCGATCAGCGCCATCATCAGGCCAATTGGCAACTCAGCAGGCGCAACCACAACCCGGGCCAGCGAATCGGCCGCCACCAGCAAAGTGCCACCAACCAAGGCGCTGAACGGCAACACCACCCGATGACTGGCTCCCAGCAACTGGCGAACGAGATGCGGCACCACCAGCCCCACGAACCCGATGAGGCCACTGACCGCCACCGCAGCACCAACGCCCAGGCCAACCACCAGAATCGCCGCTTTTTTGACCCTGTCGGGTCGATAACCAAGGTGCCCGACGACCGATTCACCGAGTAAGAAAGCATCCAGTGGTCGAGCCAGCCAGGGAGCAACCAGTATGGCCAACACCATAAACGGCGCACCAATCAATAACTCATCCCACCCGGCATGTCCCAGACTGCCCATGGTCCAGAACGTCAGCGATCGCAGCTCATCATCGGTGGCATAGAACGTCAGTAGCCCGGTTGCGGCGCCCGCGACTGCATTGATGGCGATGCCTGCCAGCAGCAGGGTCGCCACCGCCGATTGTCCCGCGCGATGGGCAATGCGCCAGGCAAGCAGCACGGTCGCACTGCCGCCTAGGAACGCCGCCACCGGGAGCGCCCATTCGCCAAACAGCGCCAGCCAGCCTCCAAGCCAGGTACCACCAAGTACAATCACAGCAATAGCCGCAAGGGAGGCGCCCGCAGAAACACCAATCAACCCCGGGTCAGCCAGCGGGTTCCGGAACAGCCCCTGCAACAGAGCCCCGGAAACGGAAAGCACGGCCCCCACCAGAAACCCCAACAGAAACCTTGGCAGGCGGACATCAAGCAAAACCATTGAGGCAACCGGGTCGCTGGCGTCCCGGCCGGCCAGCACCCGGAGAATGTCAGCTACTGACAAGGGATAGGCGCCGCTCGAAACGGAGACAAGAGCCACCACCGCAGCCGCGGAAACCACCACCACTAATGAAGGGGTGTACCCGAAGCGCCCCGTTGCATCACGAATCATGATCTGCCACGCGGGCGTCTGAAGGCATCACCCGATTAACCGCAGCCATGGCCTGGGGCAACCTTGGGCCGAAACCCAGCAGCAACATGCTGTCGGCCACCAATCGATGCCCCGCCTGCCAGGCCTGAAGGCGAGCGAGTTCCGGCCAGGAGTCAATATCAAACTGCCCGGGTGTGGACTCCGCAATCACAATGGCGTCAGGTTGCGAGGCAAGAATGGCCTCCCGGTTCGCGGGCTTGTAGCCCATCACACCCGACACTGCATTATCGGCATTCACGGCCTCCAATAACGCCGACGCCGCCGTGCCCTCACCAGCCAGCATCACCGAGTGATCCCCCGCCGCCAGCATAAACAGCACTTTCGGGCGACGTTCTCTGGCCGACGCTGAACGCTGAACACGCCGAATCTCGGTTTCAAGCGCCGTCACCAGTAATGCTGCACGCCCCGGCTCTCCCAAAAGATCACCTACGGACCGGATCCGCGCCAATGCCGCTTCCGGAGACCAGGCCGACGGCAAGGTCTCTACCATGACGCCAGCCCGAGTAAGACGGTCCAGATTCTTCTTCGGCGCCGCCTGCTCCGAGGTAATCAGCAAATCCGGCTTCATTGCCAGCACCCCCTCGAAGGGCAGCGCTCGCAGGTAGCCGATTTTGGGCAGCGATTGGGTAGCCGGCGGGTAGCCGCTGGTGGTATCGACGGCCACCAGCCGCGCTTCCATTCCTAACTGATAAACAATCTCTGTAATCGCACCATCCGCCGTGATTACTCGCAGAGGATCAGCCTGAACCAGAGCCGGCAGCAACACCGCCAATACGAATGGCCCTAGCCGGAACATCATGACAACGCCTCCAAAGTGGCCACTTGCTCCCGCCAGAATTCGGATTCCGGCAATCCCGGCTTACGCTCACCAAAGACTGTCAGCACCAACTCGCCGCGTGCGTTGAACGCTTCTACGGATGTGATGATGCCATCAGACGACGGTCGGCGTACGAGCCACCAACGCTTGACCAGCTCCGTGTTGGCATGCAGGTTGAAGCCCGGATCCAACACGTTCATCCATGGTCCGGTACGGCGCAGGTTAGAAACCTGACCAGTGTAAATCTGCACAATGCCTGGGTTCCCGACAAAGAACATCCCGGGGCACTGGTTGTCCCTCAACAGCGCTAGCAGGGTATCCAGAACACCACCGTCGGTGCGCTGCAACTCTGTGGCCCACTCCCCTCTGAGCAACTCGAGTGCCGTCAGCCTGTCTGTTCCGGCCCGTTTCAGCAACGCGTTAAAGTGATGGACGTCTTTGAGTTCCTGCCAACCGTCACGGAGTTCCTTGATATCCACAGACCCGGCGGCCACTCTCACCGGGTCTGGCCGTTTACCGCAAGGTTTAAATGGCGCCAACTGGCTGGCCGCGAACCTCTCTACCAATTGATCCCAGGCGACGTCATCGGTCTCCGCCACACGATAGATCTTATGAATCGCCGCTCCGTAACCGTCAAAGAACTGAAGGCTCTCTCTCAAACCAGAGCGCACTTGCTCCCGCACCCGATAACCCCAGGCCCAGTGCTTGAAAAACACCCGGATATCAATGTCCCCGACGGCGAGCCCCATCAGACCAGATTTTCCGCTGGTGAAATCCCGAAAAGCGCCGGTGACCTCATGAACCACTTCATTGTTGCGGGCCAAAACCATCACCGGCCCCACCTGCTCAAGCGCTTTCAGAATCTCAGGAAACCGGCCTTCCAGTGGCACCAGAGCCTCTCCCCCACGCAGCCTGACCAATTCCATTTCACTCACACCCAACTGCTCCGCCGCTGCCCGGATTCTCAGGTGTGGTTGTGTCTCCTGAAGCGCCTGCCAGCGCCCCACCAGGTTCTGGTCACCCGCCTTTGCGGCCTCTACTGTCTGCTGCATGGTTTACTCCTGAGGTTGTTCAAGCTCGACGGGCACCCATCGAACCGAAGGCTGGCCGCTGTTGCCGTTGTCATCGTAATAACCGGTAATCTGCAGTGCCCAGGTTGCCGAGTCGGCCACCCCCACGTCAGATTTCACCAGGAAAGTCCGGAAGTTGGGCCAGATTCTGTGCTGTTCACTCAGGTTGTAGGCATACCAGGTGTTTTCAGAGAACACGCCTCCTGTGGCGTCAGACTCATACAACCGGGGCACCCCGGGGTCAGCTGCGTTCTGATCCAGCTCACTCCAGGTCATCGGGGCTGATGCACCGC
This sequence comes from Marinobacter daepoensis DSM 16072, assembly GCF_000421165.1. GTDB lineage: Bacteria > Pseudomonadota > Gammaproteobacteria > Pseudomonadales > Oleiphilaceae > Marinobacter > Marinobacter daepoensis. The sequence continues at coordinate 144,779 of NZ_ATWI01000008.1, read as the reverse complement.
CCCGGCCTGCTCCGGATTCACCGCTGTTGGACCGGAGATACCAGTCCCGTCCCGAGAACCCCACCAAAAGATCCCAGGCATCGCTGGCCGCACAATCGACAACCATTGCCGAATCGAAATCAAAACAGGCATCCATGCCGTCGTAATCCGCAGGCGCTTCAAAAACCACGGGCGTGTTGCTGAACTGGCTGGCTCCGGCCGCCTGCACCTCAAACTCGAACCGGAAGCTCTCTATCCCAGAGCCCGCCCGGGTAGGGAAATGAAAATCCACCACCCGCATTCGGGCGTAGCTGTCTCCTTCGGCAGAACGGACCAGATAACCCACATCGGCCTTCTCAGATATCACACCGGTTGCGCGGTCATACTCCGACCAGGTACTGGAAGCCCCAAAGGCGCTGGCAAAGGCATCCTGCTGCCAGCTCTCAGGCGCAGAGAAAACTTCCCTCAAATGCTCTTCTTCCGAATTAACGGTGGCATTGGTGAACACGCTAACCCTGGGTTCACCGTCCGCGTCGTAGAAATCATCCTGCGCCACCGCCAGCACTCCCCCGACCATGCCACTGCCGGAGGCGCCGCCGTTCAGCGTGAATCTCAACCGGTTGGCAGCAATGTGCCATTCGTCGTTCTCGCCCACCAGAGCACCCGTTTTCAGGTTCAGGTAAACCGTTTCATTGGCCGCAGGCAGGCGCTTGGACTGAAGACCACTCTGGTCGCCTGCCCCTGCCGTATTGTCTCCGTTGTTGCCGGCATCTCCCCCGGCTGTCTCGATGTCTTTGTCACTGCCACCGCCACAGGCCGTCAGCAACATGGCCGTCAGCACAAGAGCCGGGGGCCGGGTATCAAACAGGTTCATCGGTGTCTCCTTACGGTTCATGGAATGTTCAGGTTGAGGCTATTTGCCAATCGATACGGTCAGCCCGGCGTACAGGAAGCGCCCGCCCACCGGCCTGAAATCTTCACTGGCCTTTGAAAAGTCACGCTGTACATCGGTGAGATTGTCGACGCCGGCAAACAGTCGCAGGTCGCTGGAAAGCTGGTAGTTGAGTTTCAGGTCCGTGGTGGTGTAACCCGGCGATTCAGTGCCACGCCCGGCATTCACGAACTCATCACTCTGGTAGCGCATCCGGGCACTCCAGGACAAACCGGGCAGTATGAGCGGGCCATCAACCCCCAGGTTGGCCTGATGCCTGGGCCGATGATTGAGCGCATCACCGGTCTGCTCATCCTTTGTACGTGTATAGGTATAACCAGCGGTAAACCGCCACCGCTCAGAGGGCTCCCAGCCGGCAGTGCTTTCAACACCCCAGGTTCGGGCTTCAGCGATATTTTCGTACTGGTATTCCGCCACACCATCGCTGACCACACCCGTACCCGAGGTCTGGATCAACTGATCAATGTCGTTATAGAACGCATTCGCCTCAAGCCAGGCGTGCCGGTTCCAGGACACGCCCCCACCGAACTGATAACTTACCGACTCCTCCGGCTTCAGGTCTTCCGAACCTTTAACGATGTAGCCAAGCGAGCTGTGGTCAAACAAATAGTGCCGCTCTTTCAGGTTGGGTACCCGGTAGCCTGCCCCAACGCCACCCCGAAGAAACGCCGTCAAGGTATCCGTCCGGGCCAGGTCATAGCGGGCATGAATCTTGGGTGCGGTGTGGGTTCCAAAATCGGAGTCATTCTGAAACCTGACACCGGGCACCAGCTCCAGTCTCGACGCGGGCATCCAGGTATCCTGAAGCCAGAGCTCTTGCCCTCTGCGGGCCTTCTTCCCTCCCAGCTCCGAAGCCTGGTCTTTGCTCTGTTTAAGCGTTGCCCGCGAGACATCAACACCACCCTGAAGAAAATGCCCCCCGCCAATCGATGCTCCCAGATGCCCGGAAAACCGGGCCAGGGTCGATTCAGATTGCCGATCATCAAAACTCCGGCCAGCGGAATACTTCAATGTGTCGTCATTCAGGGTTTCATGAACGGCAGACCAGCCTCCCTGAACAACGCCGGCTCCACGATGGGTGCCAGCCAGAGAGAAACGGATGCGCTTTACCGATTCCTCCTTGCCTTGATTGGCATTCACCGGGGGCGGCAGTCGATAACGGGACTCAGAATCTTCCTGGAAGTGAGCGACGGTGCCGCTCAGCCGGTGTTTGTCAGCAACCTGCCAATCGGCCCGCAGCGTGAGGTCGGTACGATCATACTCGTCTCCCGGTTGAGCCCAGCTTTCCGGCTGCGGATCTACCCCATCGGAGTGCTGGTGCGATGCGGACAGCCTCAAAGCCAGCCGCTCATTGCCACCCTGTACCGTGGCACGGGCCCCGTACCGGGCGGCATCAGTACGGTCACCCGAAGGGTTCTGGTTGCCATAACTACCAGCATCCGCCGTCAACTCACCGGAAAGCCCGGGCTCCGGGACCCGGGTAATCACGTTGATGACGCCACCAATACCCGAACTTCCGTATTGCGCTGAAACCGCCCCCTTGACCACTTCAATGCGCTCAACATCCAACACCGCCAACTGACTGACGTCGATCGCGGAGCCAGTGGTCGCCGTCATTGGCATGCCGTCAATCAGCACCAGTACCCGATCTGCCTCAATCCCCTGAAGCCATACTTCGTAACCCGGCTTGCCATGAATCTCCCGCAACTGCACCCCAGGCACATGCTCCAATGCTTCCTTCAGGCTTCGAGCATGGGTAGCCTTCAGCTCACCTGCGGTGACGACTTCCGTACGCACCGGGGTGTCGAGCAACTGGCGCTCCGTGCGGGTCCCGGTAACAACCAGCTCATCCAGATAGCCCACTCCGGCTTCTGCGGCTCCGGCAACCCCCAAAAACACAACGGCCAAAGGCCACCCGAAACGTGCCTGCTTCTGATCCATCATAAACCAACACCAAAAACGTTAATGCAAACGATTATTGTTTAGTTTAAATGTAACGTCAACAGGCAGTTGATAAAAATCAAACAGGCACAAAAAAACCGGCCGAAGCCGGTTTTTCTTTCCGAGGGGGCGCCAGACGCTTAGTGGGTCTGCTCTTCCTTCGCTTCACCCGCTGCTTCTTCCTGCTTGCGCTTGAGAGCCTGGGCGTAGATGGCATCAAAGTTAACCGGGGCCAGCATCAGGGCCGGGAAGCTGCCTTTGTTCACAATGCCGTCAATCGCTTCACGGGCGTATGGGAACAAAATCGTCGGGCAATAGGCGCCCAGCATCTGGCCAAGTTGTGGCCCTTCGATGCCAGAAATCAGGAACACGCCACCCTGCTGGATCTCAACAATGTAGGCGACTTTCTCACCAACCTTTGCTGTTACCGTCAGCGACAGAACCACTTCGTACTGATTGTCGCTGATCTTGTTGTGAGCGGTATTCAGGTCCAGATTCACCTGCGGCTTCCACTGCTCCTGGAAAACCAGCGGAGAGTTGGGAGATTCAAAAGACAGGTCCTTCACATAAATGCGCTGAAGGGCAAACTGTGGTTGGTTCTGGTTCTCGTTACCTGCGGCTTGCTGATTCTCAGCCATGATCAGTCCTTTCGTTTCCGTATTAAGGGGCCAGGCCCGCTGTTGGGTCATCTGTCGGAACAGTTTACAGTGCGGTTCCGGATGGTAATGTGAAACAGTGCGTCAGATCTCTACTCAGATCAAGCCCCGTTACTTTTTGACCAATGGCAGATTGCTCGCCTTCCAATCCGTAACGCCACCGTTCAGGCGCACAACGTTATCATAACCTTCGGCATTCAGTTGCTTGACGGCCATCGCGGCGTGCTGCCCCATTTTATCGACAACAATGATCTGCTTATCCTTGTGCTTGCTCAGCTCATTCACCCGGCCCTTGAGGCTGTTAAGCGGAATGTTCACCGAACCGGTAATGCGACCTTCGTTAAATTCCTTACGGTCGCGGATATCCAGCACCACGGCTTCATCCTTATTGATCAGAGTGACGGCACCCTGGGCCGAAATCTTGGCTCCGCCACGACGGGATTCCAGAACAAGGATGGCCAGCAGGAACGCCACAAACAGCGATACAAGGATGTAGTGGTTAACAACAAATTCAAACAAGCGATCCATGAAACTACCCTGACAATTGGTTTCGCCGGATTATACACACCCGTACCGACTCAAAGAAGGCAATCCCCCGCCACCATGATAGCCCCGGTGTATCGTCGTTATGGCCAGGCTTCAGCAAACGCCGCGTGGCCTGAGTAAATGAAAACGGTTACAATCTGCCCCACTCAAATTCAGTTCCTTTTTGCAACCTGGCGGACGACACGATGACCGAGACGCGCAAGCCCACCGCACTGATTATCCTTGATGGCTGGGGCCACCGTGACCCGGCGGAAGACAATGCCATCTCCAACGCCGACACTCCCTTCTGGGACCAGCTCTGGAAAAACCAGCCGAAAACCCTGATCAACACGTCAGGCATGTTCGTCGGCCTGCCCCAGGGGCAGATGGGCAACTCCGAAGTAGGCCATATGAACCTCGGCGCCGGGCGCGTGGTGTATCAGAGCCTCACACGCATCGATAAAGACCTTGAAGACGGTCAGTTCCAGAAAAACGAGGCTCTGTGCCAGGCCATTGACAAAGCCGTTGCCAATGACAAAGCCGTCCACTTAATGGGCCTGCTCTCCCCCGGTGGCGTACACAGCCACGAAGATCACATCCTGGCCGCTGCCGAACTGGCCGCTGCCCGTGGCGCCAGGAATGTGTTCATCCACGCGTTTCTGGATGGCCGGGACATGCCGCCTCGCAGCGCTCGTCCTTCTCTGGAGAAGGCCGCCGCAAAAATGAAAAGCCTCGGCGTTGGCCGGGTAGCCACCATTGTTGGCCGCTACTTTGCCATGGACCGGGACAACCGGTGGGATCGTGTTGAAGCCGCCTACAATGCAATGACACTGGGAGATGCAGAGTTCATCTGCGACGACCCCGTGGCAGCCCTGGAGCAGGCCTACGAGCGCGGCGAAAATGACGAGTTCGTGAAACCGACTCATATCCGCAAAGACGGCCAGCCAGAAGGCACGATCAACGATGGCGATACCGTGCTGTTCATGAACTTCCGTGCCGACCGGGCCCGGGAGATGACACGCACCTTCGTGGAGCCTGAGTTCGACGGCTTTGACCGCCGCAAACACCCTGCCCTGGCCGACTTTGTCATGCTCACGGAGTACGCCGCCGATATCAAGACCACCTGCGCGTATCCGCCCGAGCAACTGGCCAACGGCCTTGGCGAATACATGGCCAACCTGGGGAAAACCCAGCTGCGTATTGCCGAAACCGAAAAATACGCTCACGTCACCTTCTTTTTCAATGGTGGCCTGGAAGCCCCGTTTGAAGGCGAAGACCGGATTCTGGTGCCGTCTCCGAAGGTGGCCACCTACGATCTGCAGCCGGAGATGAGCGCTCCGGAAGTGACCGACAAGCTGGTTGAAGCCATCAAGAGCGGCAAGTACGACCTGATCGTGTGCAACTACGCCAACGGCGACATGGTTGGCCATACCGGCAAACTGGACGCCGCCATCAAAGCCGCCGAGTGCCTGGACCAGTGTGTACAACGCGTTGTTCAGGCTCTGGATGAGGTTGGTGGCGAAGCCCTGATCACAGCCGACCACGGCAACTGTGAACAAATGACTGACCCCAACTCGGGCCAGGTTCACACTTCTCACACCATCGGCCCGGTGCCGCTGGTGTACACCGGCCACCGCAACGTTCACCTGCGGGATGATGGCAGCCTGTGTGATATCGCGCCAACTCTGCTGGCCCTGATGGGCGCAGAGAAACCGGCAGAAATGACCGGGCACAGCCTGGTCGGGCTCGACTGATCGCAACGAAGACTATTGTGCTCAGGCAACTGACAACGCTGATGCTGGCCCTCATCCTGGGGGCCTCGCCGCTGTCGGCCCGGCAGGACGTGACCCCCGAACAGATCGAGGCGCTGAAAGAGCGCATCTCGGACATCGACCGCTGGCTGGCTGGCGCCGAAAAAGACCGGTCTGCCCTTGAGCAGCAACTGGCGGCTACCGAGCGGAAAATCAGCACCCTGACCCGCGAACGCCGAAGCCTTCAACAACAAGCCAGCAAGCAGCAGGAACGCCTCTCAGCGTTACGCACTCAGGAACGCGAGCTGGCCAACACGCTGGAGCGTCAGCGCGAAAACCTGAAAAAGCAGATCCGGACCGCCTGGATGGAAGGTGACGCACCGGCTCTGAAAGTGCTGCTTAACGAAGTTGAGCCGGGCGAAATCGCACGCACCCTGACCTATTACGAATACCTGAGCAAAGACACCGTGTCTCGGCTGGAAGCCTTCCAGCGCAGCCTGCAGGAGCTGAAAGAAGCGCGAGCGGCTGTCCAGGCAACCCAGACGGAGTTAGCGAAGACGGAAGCCGACCTTGAGCAACGCCAGCAGCAACTGGCTCAAAGCCGGAGTGATCGAACCAAAACCCTCGCCGCGCTGAACGCCGATATCCGGAACCGACGTAACGAACGTCAGACGCTTGAAGCCGACCGAAAACGGCTTGAACAACTCCTGGAAGAAGTGCAGCAGGCCATTGCCAACATCCCGGCACCTAACGAATCCAGCCCGTTCAAATCCCGGCGCGACAAGCTCCCCTGGCCAGCAAAAGGCCGGGTCGTCAACAACTACGGCGCCACATACGCCGATGGGAAGCTCCGCCGCAATGGCATTCTCATGAATACAGAGGAAGACGCTGAGATCAAGGCGGTGCATTATGGCCGGGTCGTCTTTGCCAACTGGTTCCGGGGCTTTGGCCTGATCACTATCATTGATCACGGCGACGGTTACCTGACCCTCTACGGCCACAGCAGCAGCCTGTTCACCGAACCAGGCGATTGGGTACGCCCCGGAGAAACCATCGCCCTGGCCGGGCGCACCGGCGGCACTGACGACCCTGCGGTGTATTTCGAGGTTCGCCGCAACGGCAAACCCGTCAACCCCCGCAGCTGGCTGGGCAAGCCATAAACAGGGCTGACAAACGCCGTTGCGGGCGCCATACTGTCCCAGACAGGAACCAGTCCAACTATTGGAAACCAAACAGGATATGTGAATGAAACGGGCCAGAAGCACACTCAAGACCTCGCCATTGCGCTCCATGATTCTTGCCACCTGTTGTTTCACCGTCCCCGGACTGGCCCTGGCACAGGATCAGGAAGCCCAGACGCAACAGATCATCAATGCGATCCAGAATGGCGAACGGGTTGAGCTGAAGCTGCCAGACCCGGAAAAGCAGCTGCCTCTGGATGATCTTCGCAAGTTCACTGAAGTCTTCAGTCGCATCAAAGATGCCTATGTAGAAGAGGTTTCCGATACCCAACTGCTCGAAAGCGCCATCAAGGGCATGTTGTCAGACCTTGATCCCCACTCCACGTATCTGGCCCCCAAAGACTACGAGGAACTGGAAGAAAGTACCTCCGGTGAGTTTGGCGGGCTGGGCATCGAAGTCGGTATGGAAAACGGCTTTGTGAAGGTAATCTCTCCGATTGACGACACCCCGGCCCAGAAGGCTGGTGTTCAGGCCGGCGACCTGATCATCAAGCTGGATGAAAAACCGGTCAAGGGTATGTCACTGGAAGAAGCCGTCAACCTGATGCGCGGCAAGCCCGGCACCATCCTGACCCTGACCATCATGCGGGAAGGCGAAAGCGCCCCGATTGAGCTCGATGTCACCCGGGACGTTATCAAGGTCACCAGCGTCAAATCCCGCATGATCGACAATGGCTACGGGTACGTCCGCATCACCCAGTTCCAGGCCGAGACCGGGCGCCAGTTCAGGAAAGCCCTCAGCAACCTGGAAGAAAAACACGGCCGTGACCTTGATGGCCTGATCATCGACCTGCGCAACAACCCGGGCGGCGTCCTGCAAGCGGCCGTCGAAACCGCCGATGCCCTTTTGGATGAAGGCCTGATTGTCTACACCGAAGGCCGAATCCAAAGCTCACGTCTGCGCTTCAGCGCCAAACCCGGCGACGTTATGGCGGGCACCCCGATTGTGGTCCTGATCAACGGAGGTTCCGCCTCCGCTTCCGAGATTCTTGCGGGCGCTCTTCAGGATCATCAGCGGGCTGTCGTGATGGGGACCCAGTCATTTGGCAAGGGCAGTGTTCAAACGGTGATTCCACTGGACGAAACCCATGCCATCAAGATGACCACCGCCCGCTACTTCACACCGGATGGCCGCTCCATCCAGGCCACCGGCATCAAACCGGATATTGAAGTACGCCCGGCAGAACTCACAGAGCTCGACAGCCGTCCATTCTTTACCGAAGCCGATCTGAGCGGCCACCTCGAAGGTGAGAATGAAAAAGAAGCACGGGAGGCTAGAGAGGAAGCGGCCAAAGCTCAGGCCTCCGCCGCTGACCGGGACTACCAGCTAAGATCGGCCCTGAACCTGCTCAAAGGCCTGCACATCCTCAACCGGAACGACAACGACGCGCCCCAGGATAGCAGCCAGTGACCTTGCGCACGACGCTCTCGCTTCTGGTTACACTGGCTCTCACCCCGTTTGCCGGTGCCGCGGCTGGCCCCGGGGAGCCCCAGCAGCCAACCATTGCGATTATCATAGATGACATGGGCCATAACCGGCATGAAGGGGAGCGACTGGCACGGCTGGATCAGCCTCTGACCCTGGCATTCCTGCCCTACCGGCGTCATACGGTACCTCTGGCCAAACTGGCCCACACGCAATCCAAAGAGATCATGTTGCATGCGCCAATGGCCAACACCCGAAACTTTGGCCTGGGGCCGGGCGGACTGACGCCCGACATGGACGAACTCTCCATCGCAACGACGTTACGACGGGCGCTGCAATCCGTTCCGTTTGTCAGCGGCGTTAACAACCACATGGGTAGCCTGCTGACACAGCAACTGGAACCCATGGACTGGGTGATGAAAGAACTGGATCGCTATCCAGTGTATTTCGTCGACAGCCGGACCATAGCCAACTCCATTGCCAGCAACGTCGCCGAGGCCTACAACATCCCAAACCTGACACGTGACGTCTTCCTGGACCACGAGCAAACAGAAGAGTTTGTCGACCGGCAGTTCAAGCTGCTGATTCAGACGGCCAGGGAAAAAGGCACCGCAATCGGTATCGGCCATCCTCACAAGGTAACGGTGGATTACCTGGAAAAACACTTGCCAATGCTGGACGAACAGGGCATCGCCATTGCTACGGTCAGCGGCCTGTGGGCGATGCGCAATGAAAATCGTGAGATGTTTGCAGAAGGGGAAAAGCAGGCCATACGGCCTGCCTATGCTCGCGGAGACTAATCGCGGACTTCGATGCCCTGAGCCTTCATGAACGCCTTGGCTTCGGGAATGGTGTGCTGACCAAAATGGAAGATGGAGGCTGCCAGTACCGCGTCTGCCCCACCCTGAGTGACACCATCGGCCAGATGCTGAAGCTCACCTACCCCGCCGGATGCAATCACAGGTACGGCGACCGCATCACTGACGGCACGAGTCAGCCCCAGGTCAAACCCGACCTTGGTCCCGTCCCGGTCCATGCTTGTCAACAACAGTTCACCCGCACCCAGCTCGACCATCTTCTTTGCCCACTCAATGGCATCCAGGCCGGTAGGCTTTCGGCCTCCATGCGTGAAGATTTCCCAACGGGGCGCATCTCCATCTTCGCTGACACGCTTGGCATCAATGGCCACCACAATGCACTGACGCCCGAAGCGTTCCGCAGCCTCTTTCACAAACTCCGGATTGAATACCGCCGCGGTATTAATTGAGACTTTATCGGCACCGGCATTCAACAGCTTGCGGATATCATCCACCGTGCGCACACCGCCACCCACCGTCAATGGAATAAACACTTCCGCGGCCATCCGTTCAACGGTTTCGTAGGTGGTATCCCGGCTTTCACTGCTGGCCGTAATGTCGAGAAAGGTAATTTCATCGGCACCCTGCTCATTGTAGCGACGAGCCACCTCAACCGGGTCACCGGCGTCGCGGATATCCACAAAATTAACGCCCTTAACAACGCGACCTTTATCAACGTCCAGACAGGGAATGATGCGTTTTGCCAATGCCATGACTCGTCCTCAGTTGTTCAGGCCGTCGCAGTAGGCTTGTGCCTCGGTCATATCGAGCGTGCCCTCGTAGATGGCACGGCCGGTGATCGCCCCGATCACGCCCTTGTCCGCAACGGTGGCCAGACGCTTGAGATCGTCCATGTTGGTCACACCGCCAGAGGCAACAACCGGAATACCGCCCTCCTCCGCCAGCCTGGCCGTGGCTTCCACGTTTACCCCTTGCATCATGCCGTCGCGGGCAATGTCGGTGTAGACAATGGAGGACACGCCATCATTGGCGAAACGTTTGGCCAGATCCACCGCCATGACTTCCGACACCTCGGCCCAACCGTCGGTGGCAACGCGGCCGTCTTTGGCGTCCAGGCCAACGATGATATGGCCCGGGAATTCCTTGCACATTTCGGTGACGAATTCAGGCTCTTTCACAGCCTTGGTGCCGATGATGACCCACTGAACACCGGCCTTCAGGTAGGCCTCAATGGTTTCCGCAGAGCGGATACCACCACCGATCTGGATGGGCAAATTCGGGTATTTCACTGCAATCGCCTTCACGATTTCACCGTTTACCGGTTCGCCGGCGAAGGCGCCATTGAGGTCAACCAGGTGCAGGCGGCGAGCGCCAGCATTCACCCACTTGGTGGCCATGTCGACGGGGTCGTCACCGAATACGGTAGAGTCTTCCATGCGGCCCTGGCGAAGTCTTACGCACTTGCCGTCTTTGAGGTCGATTGCGGGAATAATCAGCATTTTGTTCTTCCTATTCAGTAAGCCGGGCAAGAAGTTGAGCGCTTCTTGCTCCAGAGCACTACGGTGTGCTTGCCGGCTTACTTTCCAGTCCAGTTCGTAAAGTTTTCCAGCAACTGCAGGCCCGCCCGGGCACTCTTTTCCGGGTGGAACTGCACGGCAAAGATGTTATCTCTCGCCACGGCTGCCGCCAGGTCGACACCATAATGGGTCCGGCCAGCCATATCCGCGTTGCCCTCGGCTTCCGCGTAGTAACTGTGCACGAAGTAAAAACGGTCGCCATCCGGAATGTTGTGCCAGAGTGGATGGTCTGCTGCATGCCAAACCTGATTCCACCCCATATGAGGCACTTTCAGGCGCTCGCCATGCTCGGTGAGGTTGTCACCGAAGTAGCGAACTTCTGACGGGAACAGGCCGATGCCTTCAACACCGCCGTTTTCTTCACTGCGTGCCATCAAGGCCTGCATGCCAACGCAAATGCCGAGAAAGGGGCGATCCCGGGAGACCTCTTTAACGAGTTCAACCACGCCCAGGCGGTGCATTTCGGCCATACAGTCACGGATGGCACCAACCCCAGGCAGAATAACCCGGTCGGCTTCGCGGATTTTGGCAGCATCGTCTGTAACCAGCACGGTGCAGTCCGGGGCCACGTGTTCTACGGCTTTGCGGGCAGAATGCAGGTTACCCATGCCATAGTCGATGATGGCGACGGTCTTCATGGTGTGTCTGTGTCCTATCGGTACTGGTTACAGAGCGCCTTTGGTAGACGGGGTTATGCCTGCCATGCGCTCATCCATTTCAATCGCCACGCGCAGCGCACGACCAAACGCCTTGAACACGGTCTCAATCTGGTGATGAGTGTTCTTGCCTTTCAGGTTGTCGATATGCAGAGTCACCATGGAATGGTTGACGAAGCCATGGAAAAACTCTTCAAACAGATCCACATCGAACCCGCCAACACTGGCACGAGTGTAAGGCACGTCCATGCTAAGACCGGGGCGTCCGGAAAGATCGATAACCACACGTGACAGGGCTTCATCCAGCGGCACGTAGGCGTGACCATAGCGGCGAATGCCTTTCTTGTCGCCAACGGCCTGCCTGAAAGCCTGGCCAAGCGTGATACCAATATCTTCGACCGTATGATGGTCATCGATGTGCAGGTCACCCTTACAGGTGATATCCAGATCCACCAGACCATGTCGGGCAATCTGGTCCATCATGTGGTCGAGGAAGGGAACACCGGTATCAAAATTTGCTGTACCGGTACCATCGAGGTTGATCTCGACGGTAATCTGGGTTTCAAGGGTATTGCGTTCTACCCGAGCCTTGCGTTCGGCCATGGAGACTCCGTTGAAAAACTGGCTTGCTACCGAAAACGTTGTTTTGCGGAGTATACCTGTTAAGTCAGCCGGAGTCCCGCAACCGGAAGAATCGCGCTGCTGGCTCAGAAAACCTTCTTCAGGTTGTTCATGTAGGTATCCACCAGACTGTTAAATTCGTGCTTGATCACAGGGCTGATGGCGAGCTTGAGAAGACTCGGCAGGGGAACCGTCAACTCTGCACTGGTCTGGAACTTGACGGCAGTGGCGTTATCGCCACTGGCGGCCAACACCCAAGAGCCACTGACCACGCCGTTACCTTCGCCTTTTATAGGTGTCCAGGTGATTTTCCCGGCGTCTTTGTCAGCATGATAGGTGCAGGCATACACAGACTGAATGGCATGTTTGTCGACGCCCACTTTTTCCATTTCCCAACGATAAGCGTTGTTGCCCAGGTCCACCAGCTTATCGACTTTCGGGAAGTGGCTGGCAGATTCGGGAACATCTGCCAACAGATTAAAAACTTCATCATAGCTTGCCGGAATTTCCAGATCCCGGCTCAGCTCAATCGATACGGTAATGGCCACTGCCGACTCCTTCTTATGTTTATTAGTGCTTCAGGGCGCTCCGCCCCTTCACGTAAATTGGGAGGGTATTTTGTACCAAGACTAACGCATTGTCATATTCCTGCACTGTTAATTTGCTAACCCTGCGTTATCCTTTACTTTATTCCGGCTTGAAAACACTGGCCACCAGCCCTCCGAACAGGAACAAGGAACCCAAGTGATGAAAGTTATCCGCTACGCGATTTACGCCGTTATTACGCTGCTGTTACTGGCGGTGGCCGCTGTCGCCATTGCGGTTGCGGTGATAAACCCCAACGACTACAAACCTCAGATTGAAGCGGCCGTTGAGAAACAGACCAACCTGGATCTGATTCTTGAGGGTGATATCGGCTGGTCATTTATCCCTCTGGGGCTTGAACTGAACAAAGTTGAAGCCACATTGGACGGAAAGCGGTTTGTCGCGCTGGAGCAGCTGATCGCCCAGATCGACTTCTGGTCGCTACTCGCCATGTCACCGCAGGTAAATACGTTTTTGCTGGATGGCCTGGACGCCCATCTGGAAGTCAATGAAGAAGGCGAAGGCAACTGGGCAAGGATCATGCGTGAACAAAGCCCCGCTCCCCAGGCAAGCACTTCCGACCGTTCCGCAACTTCATCAGAGCAACCCGAACAGGCGCCCACCAGCTCAGATGCTCCATCCGCCGGAGGAGAAGCGCTGAATTTCAACGTTGAGAACGTGGAAATCAGCAACGCCAACGTTCACTACAACGACCTGAGCACGGGCCAGTCGGTAACACTGGAAGACTTCACAGTGACCGCCAGCAACATCACACTGGGATCAGAGTTTCCTCTGGACATCCGCTTCCGGGTAGAAACCAGCCAGCCCCAGTTTGCCGTGGATGGCAGCATCAGTGCCCGCCTGAAGGCCAACCAGGCGCTCAATGATTTCGCCGTATCCGGTCTGAGCGCTGTCTTTGACCTGTCTGGCGAGCCCTTTGGCGGCAAGTCGGTAACCGCTGAGCTGGCGGGCTCCCTGATTGCCAACCTGGAAGACGAAACCGCGTCACTCAGCGATTTCACTGCCAGCCTCGCGAACCTGAAGCTCAGCACCAACCTCAACGTTAAAGGCTTTGGCGACAAGCCTGCGCTGGATGGCCGGCTCGAAATTGCCGAGTTTTCACTGAAAGATCTACTCAGCAACCTCGGGCAGGCCGCCATCGAGACAAGCGACCCCGCGGTACTGACCGCCATCGCCCTGTCCACCAACCTGGGAGGAAAGCCCGGTGTGGCCGCTCTATCGGACCTGTCCATTACGCTTGACGATACTCTCTTTACCGGCGGCGGCAGCTATAATCTGGGCAACGGCGGGCTGGTCTTCAACCTTGAAGGCGACAAACTGAATGCCGATCGTTACCTGCCCCCCGAGGCCGAAGGGGAAGCCGCTGCTGAGCCCAAGCCTGACACCGCTTCCCGGAACACGGCACAACAACCGGAAGCCGACCTTTTGCCCTTAGACGCGCTGCGCGCCCTGCTTCTGGATATCGATTTCGGACTGGGCGAACTGATCGTCAGCAACCTCACCATCAACGACATCAAGGCCAGCACAACGGCCCGGGATGGTCTTCTGCAGATAGATGAGTTCAGCGGCAAACTCTACAGCGGCAGCTTCGGCGCCAACGCCAGCATCGACGCACGTACCGATAACCCAAAATGGAAAATCCGCTCCGAGGTCGCCAATGTACAGACCCTGCCACTACTCACCGATCTGGCGGAAGTGGATATGCTCTCCGGCGGAGCCAACCTCAACGTTGCGGTTGATACAAACGGCAACCGCGTCTCCGCTCTGCGTAGCAACGCCAAAGGCGAAATTCGCTTCAACCTGGCAGAAGGCGAATTCCGCCAGATGAATCTGACCCGGATGGCCTGCCAGGGCATTGCTCTGGCTAATCAGGAATCCTTGACCACCACCGACTGGGGCACCACCACCCCCTTCAACGACATGCATGGCACTCTCAAAATTGACGGCAACACCCTGAACAACACCGATCTGGTTGCCGCCCTTGCCGGCATGCGGCTGGAAGGCAACGGCAACGTCGATCTTGAACAGACCGAGCTGGACTACGAAGTGGGCCTGCGTATTGTTGGTGAAATCCACCGGGATGAAGCCTGCCGGGTAACGGAATACGTGGAAAACGTGGTCATTCCCGTCGAATGCCGAGGCAACTTCTCCGAAGACCCGGCCGGACTATGCTCATTCGACGGCTCCCGCTTCAGGGACACCCTGAAGGACATCGCTGCCAATGCCGCGAAAGCAAAAGCCAAAGAAGAAGTAGACCGCGCGAAAGAGAAAGCAGAGGAAAAAGTACAGGAAAAGCTGAAGGAAAAACTGGGAGAAGAAACCGGCGGAAAAGTGAAAGACGCCCTGAAGGGGCTGTTTAACTGATGCAGAACCGTTTTGCCGACAAGCTGCTTCACTGGTACGACCAGCACGGCAGGCACAACCTGCCGTGGCACCACAACCGGAATGCTTACCGGGTCTGGGTTTCGGAGATCATGCTCCAGCAAACCCAGGTCACCACGGTGATTCCCTATTTTGAAGCATTCATGGCTCGTTTTCCCGATGTCCATGCCCTGGCCTCGGCCCCCGAGGATGATGTACTCGGCCATTGGTCCGGCCTTGGCTACTATGCCCGGGCCCGCAACCTTCACAAAGCGGCCCGGCAAGTGGTCGACGCCTATGGCGGCGAGTTTCCGGCCGAGCAACAACAACTTGAATCCCTGACCGGAATTGGCCGCTCCACGGCAGCGGCTATCGTGGCTCAGGCCTTTGGCAAACGGGCAACCATCCTGGATGGCAACGTCAAGCGTGTACTCGCCCGTTACCATGCCGTACCCGGGTGGCCCGGACAAACTGCCGTGCTGAACCAGCTTTGGGAACATGCAGAAAGTCACACACCTGACGCCCGGGTGAAAGACTACACTCAGGCCATTATGGACCTGGGGGCGATAGTCTGCACCCGCAGCAGGCCAGACTGCGAACACTGCCCGGTCCGTGACGGGTGCCAGGCCTACGCTCGAAATGAAACCTCACTCTACCCCGGTTCCAAGCCCAAAAAGGAAAAACCGGAAAAAACCACCTGGATGCTGATACTGGAAGACGAGGAAGGTCGCGTCCTGCTGGAACGCAGACCACCCAGCGGCATCTGGGGAGGGCTCTGGAGCCTGCCAGAACTGGACCCTGGCTACGGCGCCGATGAGCTGCAGGAAGCCTGTACAAAAGAACTGGGGCTGAACTGCCACAGCCCGGAGCTGATCAGCGGCTTCCGCCATACTTTCAGCCATTATCATCTGCACATACAGCCCGCCCGCCTGCCGGTGATCAACAACACCCAAGCCTCCGACTCAGATCATCAGCGATGGCTGCACCGGGACGAAGCCCTCACTCTGGGATTACCTGCCCCGATTCGCACCCTGCTGACAGAGCCTGAGCAGGCAACCCTGCTGTGACCAAGCCAAGGAGCCGAACGGTCTGTTATCATGCCGGCGGAACGATTTCAGCACAGGAGCCAACATGAGCCGCACCGTATTCTGCCGCAAATACCAGAAAGACATGGAGGGCCTTGCCATGCCCCCCATGCCAGGCCCCAAAGGCCAGGACATTTACGAGCATGTTTCCAAACAAGCCTGGGAAGAATGGCAGAACCAGCAAACCATGCTGATCAATGAAAAGCACCTGAACCTGATGGACCTGAACAACCGGAAATACCTTCAGGCTCAGATGGACCGCTTCTTCAACAACGAACCCTTCGACCAAGCCGAGGGCTACGTACCGCCGGAAAAGTGAGCCGTTTGATCAAAGCCTGAACAACCGAAAAAATCTTCCAAAAATTTTTGCTAACCGGCCTTGACTCCCAAACCCTAAACCGGTTTAATAGCGCCCCGTTGAAGCACATAGCTCAACACGCCCGGATAGCTCAGTTGGTAGAGCAGGGGATTGAAAATCCCCGTGTCCGTGGTTCGATTCCGCGTCCGGGCACCACTAATTTCACGACTTAGCCAGCTTTCGAGCTGGCTTTGTTGTTTCTGGCGTCAGCGAAGGGGTTCCCCCCGCCTCAATACCCAAGATACCCATACCCAAGCATATCCCGGTGCTCATCAACGTACTTAACGTTGATCGCTTTCACCTCACCATCACCTTCCAGAATCCGAAGGCAGCGGTTGAATTCGTCTCTCAATGCCTCAGACCGGAAGAAGGCCCGATAGGGGGATGGCGGGAACATGGGGATAAACATCACTTTCTGAGTCGGGTCCAGATCCTGTCCAAAGGCATCATTGGTGTTCAGGTTTCTGGTGATTTCCGAGAAAATCAGGCCATCAGTGAGCACCGCATCTACTCGTCCATAGAACAATACCCGGGCATGCACCCGGTCATCCAGAAATTCAAAAGAACCGGCAAATCCACGGTCCTGCGCATCAAAGCCCAGCAAGCGGGGTGCGCCAGAAAAATAGACCACACGCAGTCCTTCAAGGCTGCTCAGGCTGTAGGGTTTCACATCAGCAGAATCGAGAATGACCACACCGTTCTGATAATACACATAGGGAATGGTCGCAAACCCCGGTGCATTCCGGGAGAGATCGACCGTCATCACCGCATCCCCCATATGCTCATGGGTATAGTTTCTCAGGTGCCGCAGGAACGGCGAGAACTCAAAACGCACCTCACGTCCACACCGCGCCATTACCGCGGCAAAGATTTCCAGATCTCTCCCGGTTCCGTCCCGCTCCGAGTTGGCGGGTAATTCCGGTGCCAGAACCGTTATGACATGAGCTGAGCTTTTCACGGAGACAAACAGAAGCGCGCCAACAAGCAGGCCATACAACGAAGACTTCATTAGCCAAAGCACTCTTTAGGATGATCAAAAACAATACTGATTCACAGCTTTGGCACGTGTAATAACAGAATAGTTCGGGTTTATGTACTTAAAAAACCACAGAAAATCATGACAATTTTGTGACAAGCGATTTTCGATGGGCTCATGAGAACGCTCAGGGCACACATGGTGCCCTGAAAATTAGTTGCTGATACGGAGGACCGGTTTAACCGTGATTCCCTGTTTAGAGTCTTCAAATGCCTGGTTGATCTGATCTGCCGGATAGAACTTCACCAGTTTGTCGAAAGGAAAGCGTCCGTCCTTGTAGTACGACACCAACTGCGGGATAAATACGCGGGGCACTGAGTCGCCTTCAATAACACCAACCATGGACTTGCCCTCGGCCATCAGATCCTGATGAACATCCAGTGTCACTTCCGGGGTGACCCCCACAATGGCAGACACTCCCAATGGGCGCAGCGCCTGGAGCGACTGACGAACCACCGCTGGCACCCCGGTGGTTTCCACCGCGTATTCACTGCCGGTGCCTGTGATGTCGCGAACTCGTGCAACGGTCTCTTCTTTCTGACCATTGATGGTGTGAGTCGCCCCAAGCTCAGCGGCGAGCGCCAGCCGGCTGTCATGAACATCAACCGCAATCACCTGATGACATCCGGCAATCTTCGCCGCCATGATCGCTGACAGCCCCACAGCACCACAGCCGTAGACCACCAGGCTGCTTCCGAAACCGGGCCTGAGGCGATTCAATACCGTCCCTGCCCCGGTTTGAATGCCGCAACCCAATGGCCCCAGCAGCGCCAGATCCACCTCCGGGTCTACTTTAACGGCGTTACGGGCATTCACCACCGCATGGGAAGCGAACGACGACTGGCCAAAGAACGTAGCCAATGCCTTGTCGTCACGACGCAAGCGATGACTGCCATCGTCCATGGCACCACCAAAGTTGAGATCGTTAAAAGTGTCACAAACCGTTGGGTGGCCAGTCAGACAATGACCACACTGGCCACAATGGGCAAAAGACAGTACCACATGATCGCCCTCGGCCAGCCCGGATACCCCGGCCCCCAGAGCCTCCACAACGCCGGCACCTTCGTGCCCAAGCACAATCGGAAACGGTGCGATTCCCAGATCACGGGCAACCGCATCGGTATGGCACACGCCAGTGGCGACGATTCTGACACGAACCTCACCCAGCCCTGGCTCCGCCAGCTCCACGTCCTGCCATTGAAAATCATCACCCTGTTTGCGTGTTACGGCGGCTTGTATCTTCATGAAAACTCCTTCGTACGTGGTCAGTCAGAAGGGATAGTCGCGCGGCGAATGCTGCACGCTGATCCATTGAACGGTGGTGAATTCCTCTATGGCCCAATCACCATTGAAGCGGCCCAACCCGGAGTTTTTCTCACCTCCGAACGGCACGTGGGCTTCATCATTCACTGGCATGTCGTTGATGTGCGTCATCCCTGCCTGAAGCTGACGGGCAAAGCGGGCGCCACGGGCCAGGTCTGAGGTGAATACGCTG
This sequence comes from Marinobacter daepoensis DSM 16072, assembly GCF_000421165.1. GTDB lineage: Bacteria > Pseudomonadota > Gammaproteobacteria > Pseudomonadales > Oleiphilaceae > Marinobacter > Marinobacter daepoensis. The sequence goes on along the minus strand of NZ_ATWI01000008.1, from coordinate 125,695 downwards.
CTGGAAAGGCCATACTCACTGTCGTTAGCCAGCTTCAGCGCATGGTCTTCATCGCAGGCCCGCTGAATCCCGACAAGCGGCCCGAACAACTCTTCGCGGCTGATGTCCATATCCGGGCCTACATCTCCAAAAATATGCGGAGGCACAAGCTGGCCACGGATGTCACCATCCAGCAACACCGTCGCGCCCTGCTCCCGCGCTCTCGCGATTCGAGCCTGAAGGCTTTCTCGCTGACTCGCATTGATGATTGGGCCGATCACTGTGGTCATGTCATCGGGGTCGCCCACCGGCAGTGCTTTAACCCTGGCGACAAACTTTTGCACAAAGTCGTCATACCGCCGGTCATCCACGATGATCCGGTTAATGGCCATACAGATCTGTCCCTGATGCAGAAACTTGCCCATCACCGCCGCGTCTACCGCTTGCTCAATATCGGCATCGTCCAGCACCACAAAGGGGCTGTTACCACCAAGTTCCAAAGCGACCTTTTTGATGAACCTTCCACCACTGGCGATCCTTCCAATACCACGTCCTACCTGTGTGGACCCGGTAAAGGAAATCATCCGGGGCACCCGATGCTCCACAAAAGCATCGCCGATATCCCGGCCGGCCCCAACCACCACGCTCAGGACACCTGCAGGAAGGCCCGCTTCCTCAAAGATTCTGGCAAGTAGCAGACCACCAGTCACCGGCGTATCGCTGGCAGGCTTGACCACCACCGCATTCCCCAGCGCCAGCGCCGGTGCAATGGATCGTTGGGAGAGGTGAAGGGGAAAGTTCCAGGGGCTGATCACACCAACCACACCCAGCGGTTTGCGATAAATCAGGTTCTCTTTGCCGGGGATGTCGGATGCCATCGTCATGCCGTGGGCACGCCCGGGCATGCTCGCGGCTTCAAGCGTTATGGCGCGGGCCGACCCCCACTCCACGTTCGCCTTCAGGCGAGTGCTGCCCGACTCCCGAATCAGCCAGTCGATAATTTCTTCTTTGCGGGCATCGAAAACTGACACAGCCCGCAGCAACAAAGCGGAGCGCTCCGATGACGGAGTTTCCGCCCAGTCACTCTGGGCCCGCTCTGCTGCGCAATACGCGGCCTCAAGATCCTGCTCCGTCGCCAGTGCCAGCGAAACCAACGGTTCCTGAGTGAATGGGTTGGTGACCGTCAGGCGACGCTCTCCCGCCCCTTCGCGCCACGCCCCACCAAGAGGCTGTAGGTGAAAGTCGGTGTAACGGTTGCTCATCTTGGCTTCCTCCTTTCGGACGATGTTGCAGGCCGGCAAACCTTCGCCTGACAACAATGTTAGGCTCCTACCTTTTTAAAGTAAAACCTACCTTATGCGTGGTTACCGCAACGCGTGCCTACACACCGTGCCGGAGCAAAGCCGACACCAAAGCGGTGACCGGCGCCTCCACACCCAGTGCTTTGCAACGGCGAAGCACGGCACCCGAGATGCTGTCGAGCTCCAGAGGGCGGCCTTTCTCACGGTCCACCAACATCGAGGTTTTGATGGCGTTGAAGTTGCGAATGAGGGAAAACATCTCATCCAGATCCTGCTGGGTGAGGTTCACGTGGTCGGCCCTAGCGGCTTCAACCGTTTCTGCCATCATGGCATACACGAACGGCCCGAACTCGGGATGATGGGTCAGGCTCCGGGTATCCAGGCGCGTCAGTGCTGATAGCGGATTGACTCCATTGTTGATCACCAGCTTACGCCAGAGTTCGTAGCGAATGTCAGAGCTCATCGTGGTGGGAATACCCGCCTCGTTGAAGGCGGTATCCAGCTGTTTGAGCAGAGACTCGCGAGGATCGCCAGCCTGCTGCTTCGGCCAGGCGCCCATCACGATCTGCGCAACACCTTCAGCATAGACTTGCCCGGGGCCTGTCACATGGCCGCCGATGCGAACCGCAAGCCCGCCCAGCACTCGCTGCTCACCCACAACCGAAGCAATCAATGGTTCATTATCGACACCGTTCTGCAACGACAGAACCGGTACTGAGCCAGAGCACAACCAGTTGGCCAGTTCCGCCATCACAGCCTCAGTTGCGGTAGATTTCAAGGTCACGGCAACGAGGTCAAAATCGTCCGGTGCGTAGTCCCGGCACAACGCCTCGTGAGAACAGGCTGGAAGTGCGTGGTGTCGCACCTCGCCTTCGTAGTCGACGGTCAGGCCGTCCGCCTTGAGCGCGTTCAGATGCTCGCCACGGGCGGTCAGGACCACGTTGTGGCCAGCTTCAGACAACCGGGCAGCGTAGTAACCTCCAATGCCCCCGGCCCCCAGGATCAGGATATTCAAAGTAGCCAATAGAACCTCACTTCGTCTGGACACAGTTACACAGCGGCACTCGATCTCCGCAGCCACTGTGACGAGTTACCGAAGCATAACGGCACAGGGCGTCCGATGACAGATGAAAGGTTTGCCTGAGCGACTCACGCCAAGATCGGCTGAGGGTGATCAGGGCTTCATTAAGCCGCCAGATTTCTTCGCCTGCATCGATCATATCTCGGAGTTATGTATAGGAGCGCGTGAGAAGCGCGCCCTCTCGTTTCTTTGCCTAAGGACCGCTAAACTCGCAAAGATGTGCTCGTCCTCACACGCAGGTAACATCCGCGATCTGTATCACTATTGGCAGGAGTCCATGCGTTCATGAATCCCCTTATAATCCTTCCGCTCCTGCTCTGGAGCAGTTTTGCTCTGGCAACCCCAGCTCCCCTGCCAGACGAGCTTGCCGAGGAGGCCGGCATGCTGGGAAGCTTACTCAGTGATGGGCGGGCGGTTTTCTATCCCGACAGTGCCTCTTACCTCCCCCTCTCATCGCTGAGCGGCCCCGGGTACAGCAACGGTGTTGCCGTGCTCATGAGCCTCGGGGGCTGGGGAGGCGGAGCAACCAACAATCAGTACCTCGCCCTGTACGCAGTCAACGACAGCATTGCAGGTATAGCACCAGTCAAGACTTACCGTCTGCTCTCTTTTACGCAGGTTGGAGGCAAAGGTGAACGCCTTTTCACAGACGTTCAGGAAGGCGATAAGGGCCTTGTCCTGACCGGGTTTAGCTATACCGGAGAAGACCCCCTGTGCTGCCCGAGCAAACCACTGAAAGTCATCTTCACCATCGGGACACGCGGTGAACTCGCCCCGGCGGACAAACCCGGCGATGCGTGAAATTAGCGCCAAATAAGCAGCTCCCTTCCTCCGGGCAGACACACAAATTTCATACCATTCAAGCACCTCTCTCCGGTATTCTACGCACGCGTAACAGCGCCTGAGCTCAGGGAGGGTTCCTGTTCGCCATTTAGCTGACCAGGCTTTCCGTCAGTATCATCGCTTTAAATGAAGATCCATAAAGGGAGTTGTGTGTGAAGTATTCATTGTCCTTGCTGTCTGCCGCCGTTGTGGCTCTGGGGCTGGCGGGGTGTTCCACCCCAAAAGTGGTTGATAATACGCCGCTGGCAGACACAAGTGTTGTCAAAGCCAAGTACATCATTGGTGGTTACATCCTTCCGGATTCCCAGGGAGAGCAGGTTACCTATACCCTGGCCGACCGTCGCACCATCGAAAATACCGTCGAGTTTGATTCCTGGATTTCCCGGCAGATCTTTGGAGAAACCCACGAAGCGGATATCGCTCGCCTGGACAAAAACCTCCAGTGGCAGGTCGATCACACCCGGAAGAACTATGTCGAATGCCCCCTCAAGGGCTGCACCGACCTCAGCATCTGGGAACAGCTGGAAAACGGCGAAACCAGTGAAGAAGAGGAAGTGTACGATCCCTCGGGCGGCGATGCCTGCCAGATGACCACCTCCGAATTCAGCTTTTCGGTGACACCGAAAGATAAAGACCGCGTCGTCAATGGTTTTACGGCCGACCAGTTTGTAGCCCAGTGGAAAATGGTGTCACAGGATGAACAGGGTCATGAAGACAAACATGTCATGACGATGGATTTCTGGATGACCCAGGCCGATCCCGCCATGCAGGACGTATGGGGCATCAACGGCCAGTTTCAGGACAACTACCTGAAGGCCGTGGCCGACGCCAACAACCCCCTGTCGAAGTTCTTCACAGACAGCGTGTATAAAGTCGTCGCCATGATTTCAGGTGACATTGAAAAACAGGAACTGGACTCTGATTCCGAAGTTCTCAAAGGGCTGAGCCAGCTCGAAGGTTACCCGGTATCCATTAAGCTGGAATGGTTCGCCGACAACCAGGCCTGTCAGCAACAGAAACAGGCCGCGTCTGGCTCTGGCGGGTTTGACGTGAGCGATCCGGTCGGTTCCCTTGGCAAACTGGCCGGGAACATGCTGCAAACCGCGGCTGAAGACAAAGCCAAAGACTACATGGGATACGGCAAAGATAAGCCGGTTTTCACCTACATCTACGATGTCACCAGCGCACAGGTTCAGCCTGAGCGGGCAAGCCGCTTTGAGGTACCCGCCAACTACAAGCTGAAAGACCGTCGCTAAGATCAGCCTCACGGCACACGTACTGCAATGCAAGAGCTGCCTTCGGGCAGCTTTTTATCTATCTGCAAAGAGGCCCTCTATCCTGCTAGGCTCCAATAAACATTTAAAACGTTGAGGGCTGACTTGTGCGACTGAGAATCCTTTCCGACCTCCACCTTGAGCATTTCTATGAAGGGCGCGGGCTGCCGGATGTGCCGGCCGATGTGGTCATCCTGGCCGGAGACATCCACTCTGGCAGCCAGGGGTTAGCCTGGGCGGCCGCACAATTCCGCGATGTGCCGGTTATTTATGTGCCGGGCAATCATGAGTACTACGGCCACTCCATGCCCCAGTTACGAAAAGCGCTTCAGGCGGAAGCTCGGCAGCTTGGCATCCACCTGCTGGACAATACCCATGTGGATATCGGCGGTATCCGTTTTCTTGGCACCACCCTCTGGACCGATTTTGCGCTGTATTCAGCATCTGCTGGGCACGATCCAGCTGCCACTCATGAAAAAGCCCTCGCTTTCATGCCAGACTTCAGGATCATTGAACAACCAGAAGATACCCTGTTTACTCCGGAAGCCAGCCAGCAGCTGCATCACGAAGCCGTACACTGGCTGGAAGCAGGGCTGGCCGCCCCCTTCAGCGGCCCTAAAGTAATCGTTAGTCACCACGCCCCGTTGCCCGACTGCATCCCTCCCCGGTATACCGGCGATGCGCTCTCTCCCGCCTTTGCTTCGGACCTGTCGCGCCTGATGGGCAAAGCTGCCCTGTGGGCTCACGGACATGTCCATGAAGCAGTGGACATTGAATACAGCGGCACCCGCATCGTCGCAAATCCGGGCGGCTATCCCAACGAGTTCGAATCGCCCAGCTTCAGGCCAGACCTTGTCATTGAAGTCCAGGGAGCTTGCTGAGCGCCCGGAACACCTGTCACCGTTCCTTCACCAAACTGACACCGCCCCTCGATATCGTGATCGCTCCCGAGCGGGGCGATTCTGCCCCCGCTCCCTTCCTAGTTGTTCGGGAGAACACCATGAGACTTTCTGTTCCACGCGCCATACGATGGCGCGCGGCGGTCTTGCCGTCGTTAATTACCGCATTGCTGGCAGGTTGTATTGACGATTCTGATACCCGGTACGTCGACCGGGAAGTGAACGTGCCGGTTGATAAAGACACGCCCTACGTCGATGACCTTTCCGGCACAGAGCAATTTACGGCCAACATCATCGCGCCGCCTTCGGATGCCGAAGACCAGTTTCTTCCGGAGCCCGCACCTCAGGTTCAGGGGCTGACCGCCCGTGAAACCATGGCCACAGACATTTCCGGTTACCAGCGCTTCGAGATCACCCCAGATCTGGTCCTGACCAGCGGGCGCCTGAACCATGTCCGCAACGAAGGGATCTTCAGCGCAGAGTTCACCCCGGGAGCTGGCCTCTCCATGGTCCCGCTGACGCGTTCCAAAGGGCAGTTCTCGTTTGAAACAACCACCGGGTCAGCCAACCACGCCATTGATCAGGGGCAACCGGTTATCCTGGCCGTGAATGCCGACCCGTACAGTATGTCCCAGGGCTGGAACATGGGCCTGATCAAAAAGGACGGCGTCACCTACACCGGTTTCTCCGATCGCAGCGAAGAAGCAATCGTCGTCTACAAAGACGGTTCTGTTGATATTCTGGAACAGGTACCTGCGTTTACCCTGAACGTGTACCAGAATGGTCAGCTTCTGAATCCTCTGGGCAACATTCACTACTTTGACCAGGCCTCCCAGACCAACCGCGCCTTCAGCCGAGGCACCTCGCCTCTGGAGTTTTACGGCGCGGAAAGCTATCGCGGCACGATTGATCTGACGGGCCGGAAAGCCGTACTAATCGACTCAGAGGCCAACGGCATCAGCGTGGTCGAGCGCGGCGAAGGCCAAAACAGCGTGCAGTTACCCCCACTGTCCGGTGTCGTGGTTTCACGGGTGGATAACCGCACGGACTACGTTGTGCCAGCCGGCCATGCTCTGGTCGTGGATGATGGCAATCTGACTGTGGGCAGCCACATCGATATTCGTTACGAGACCGACGATCCGGCCTGGGACAATGTTGAAAGTGCTCTGGGGGCCGGTTTTGGACGCGGCTTACTGGTCAAGGACGGACAACTCGGTAGCAACCAGGACGAGGTAGCCATCAGCAGCCGGACAGCCTTTGGTATCCGCGCAGATGGCAGCGCCTTTTTCCTGGTGGTGGATAAACCGGTGGGCTCGCTCTACGATGGCATCACCCAGACCAAGCTCGGCCAGATCATGATCGGCTACGGAGCGGTCAAAGCCATCAACCTGGACGGGGGCGGTTCATCCACCCTTGCGGCGCGCCTCCCAGGAGAGCGCTACACCCACTTGGTTAACGTGCCATCCGATGGCGGTGAGCGGGAAACGGCCACCAAATGGGGGCTGGTCCTGAACAGCGAGGTAGCGCAAAGCACCTCAGACTCGGTGGCGGTGTATCCCCGGGAACTGACCCTGATGTCAGGCTCGGTCTACCGCCGCTTCCGGGGCGTCGGCTACGATTCTGAGTCCTGGGAACAGGGTGGTGATGTTCCGGAATTCGGTGTCAGCGATGCCAGCCTTGGCCTGATCGATGCCCGAACCGGCGCCTTCAAAGCCAGTTCGGGCAGCGCCGAGGGCTATGTCGTGGTCGAGGTGGGTGATCAGAAAGGCGTTGCCCGCGTACGTGTGACCGATGACATCGACGAGATCCGTTTCAGCAGCGATCAGTACACCATCGACAGCGCTGGCAGCCTGCAGCTTCGCCCTCAGCTTCTGAGCCAGGGCGAATCCATCTACTACTCCAGCAACGTTATCACCTACACACTCGACAACACCGACGACTGTGCGATTGATCCCGCCACCGGTCTGTTGTCAGCCGCCCCAGTGCAGGGCCGCAGCTGCCGGGTGACCGCAACCGCCGCCGGGCTCAGCGCCAGCACCGACGTCAAAATCGGTGTGGCACCGGAACTGGTCACCGACTTTGAAGGCGACAACAGCGCCTTTGCCCCCGGCGGTGCCCGACACAAATCCGTCGCTCTGGACCCGATCTCTGACCAGGTGTTTGACGGCGATGTTTCCATGAAGCTGAGCTGGCAGGCCGATCCCGCTCAACCGGGCACCTTTGGCGCCTACTTTACCGACCCGGGCCAGGTCACCGAACTGCCGGGCTATCCCCGCTACCTCGGCGTAAACGTCTACATTCCCGACGAGCTGGCCGGAAAAGTCTGGTGGGTACGCGGCACCCTGAAAGATGCCGACGGAAAAACCGTGGTTCTGAACTACAACAACAGTGGCGATTCCCTGCCCGAACGGGGCTGGCACTTTATGAAAGCGGAGATCGGCTCCGGCTACAAAGAGCCCCTGCGCTTTTTCCAGCCGTTCCGGTTCCTTGTTCTGAAAACCGCTGAGCGTATCGATTCGCACGTTATTCTGGATAACTTCACGGCGATCTATAGCGACAACACCGACCTGAGCGGCCCGGGTGTCACCGCAACGCCAGGGGCAGACGCCACCATAACCAACGCCTCGCCAACCATTGCACTGCAAGTGAACGACGCCTCGGGTGTGGCCTTTGACAGCGCATATCTGGCGCTGGACGGACAAGACGTGTCTTACTCCCTCACCAACAACGGCGTGGACCGGCTGTCCTACCAGACCGCCAATCTGGCGGATGGCTGGCATCGTGTGGATTACCGCGTGCAGGACAACAACGGCAACGTGACCGCGGGTGACTACCTGTTTGAGGTGAAGACCGGCGCACCACGGGTGTACATCGACAGTGACAACGTGCAGTTCTACCCCGGCGGTACGTTCACCCTGCCGATCCGGGCAGTCGACGGGCAGTCCTTCTCCCAGCTCGACCTGAATCTGGATTACGACGCCACGAAAGCTTCGCTTTCGGTTCTGGATGCCGACCTTACTGCCACAAATGTGGTCACCACCAATGGGCAGTGGAGCGGCCGCTTCTCCGGCTTCAGCCAGGACACTGGCGTGGTTGCCTACCTTGAACTCAAGGTGCGGGACTACATCCAGAACACCTTTGTTTCGGTGGTGGTTAACGGGCACCTGGATGGCGAAACCTACCATCACCCGGTTATCCGCAAGGAGGTGGGCAGCCGGTATCGTCTGATGACTCACTGGGGAATCAGCGGTCAGCAGCTGGACCTTCTGGTGGTGGACCAGCAAGGCAAAGCCGCACCGAACGTGACGGTGGAAACCTTCAAATACAGCAGTGGTACCGATCAGGTCAGCGATGTGACCGTGCTGGGACAGACCGATTCAGAAGGCCGCCTGCAGGTCAGTATGCCGTATGGCAGCGACTCTCAGAACCTGCTGTTCCGCACCTACGACACCCAGGGCTCATCCCTGATGACCGAGGTTCAGGCGCTGGCCGAACGCCTTACCCCGGCCCCGCGCCATGTCTACATGACGCCCGGCAAAGATGCGTCACAGCTCAATCTGACCTGGTACACCTCAACCGACGTGAACACCTCCGAGGTTCGCTTTGGTGAAGGATCTCTCGACCAGACCCGCTACGGTGACTCGGAAATCATGCCGTTCTTCTATGGCAGCGAAGCCGGCGTGGTGCGCGTACATCACGCAACGCTGGACAACCTGAAGCCAGGGACTCAATACCACTATGTGGTTGGCGACGGCTATGGCAACGACAGCCCCGGATATAACTTCACCACAGACGATGGCGACGACCGGGTGAATATCCACCTGTTCGGAGACACCCAGACCGTCTCCAACGACAACCTGTTCAATGGCAGCGGGCTGGTAACCGAACTGTATCGCAAGATGCAGGCGCAGCTACCCGACGGAGACCTGATCCTGCATGTGGGAGATTTCACCGAAGACCTGAGTGACTACCGCTACCTGCGTTTGTTCCTGGAAGCGCTCGAAGGCGACGACATGATGGCGTCCCGTCTGTTTGTCCCAACCGAAGGCAACCACGAAGTCTACAACGAGGGTGCCCAGAAATTCGCCTCCATGTTCCGGTTTGCCGACACGGACAGCGGTGTGGCAGAACCATTTGAAGGCGCCATCTACAGCTTTGATTATGGCAACACACACATTGCAGTGATCACCAGCGAACTGACCGACGAAAGCGATTGGCCGAAGATGATGAACTGGCTGCGCCAGGACATGCAGGCCTCCGACCAGACCTGGAAAATTGTGATGGTCCACCGGCCGCCCTACAACGGGAACGCTGCCTCGGGCAACGGTCGTGTCATGGAATACCTGCCACCGGTGGTGGACGAACTGGGTGTTGATCTGGTGCTCTCAGGCCACGATCACATGTACTCGCGCAGCGTGCCGCTTTCCGGAGGCCAGCCACACCCGCAGGGAGCAACCTACCTGATCGCAGGATCGGACTCCGCCAAGTACTACGACAACAACGGCGGCGGTATCGCTCTGGTGGCCGATGTGCTGTTCGATGACAACGTCAACACGTACACCACGCTGGAGATCATCGGAGACCGCATGCACGTGCTGACCCGAACACTGGACGGCACCGTGGTTGATGATGCCTACCTGACTACGCGGGCCAGCCGCTAAGGAGATCACCATGAATTCACTGAAAACGTCCCTGGCTCTGCTGGGCCTGACCAGCCTGATGATGGGTTGTGGCAGCGATAAAACCCGCTACGTCGACGTCATCACCGAAGTGCCCGTGGAACATCCGGTCGAATACATGCCCGTTGACGGGTATGTGCTGGGTTTCTGGGTGATGGACCAGGAAGAAGCCTGCGACGGCTTCTGCGTCAACGATTACTCTGCCTACGGAAACCTGCTGTACGCCCAGTCACCCGACTATGGCGAACCAGACACCGCACCGATCGGTACCGAAGCCGGGGAAATCGGTCAGGTTCTGAACTTCAACGGCGCTTATCAACTGTCGACCGGGCCGGACTCGGTCCTCGCCAATACAGTGATTGGCGAACGCTTCACGCTGCATGTGCGAGCCCGGAGCCAGTCTGAAGAGCTCGGCAGCGCTGTCTCGCTGGGCAGCCAGCGCGGGCAGGCGTTGGATTTACAGATGAACGGCGACACTGCGGTACTTCACCTCCCCAATCAGGACCGTCGGCTGGTGATCGGCCTGCCCGAGACCGACTGGCAGGAACTGTGGATCTCCAGCGACGGAGACCAGCTTCAGGTACAACTGGGTTGTGAGGCGGTTGCCGGTTTTGACCGGGCAATGGGCCAGCCTATGTTGTCGCGGGGAACCACCGGCATCATGGTCGGCGCAGGATGGGGCAGCGTCGCTCAGACACCGCTCAAGGGCGAGGTGGACATGGTCAGACTGAGCCGTCAGGAAGAAGCCAACCTGTTCTGCAATCAACCCTGACCCTGGTAAACCGTTGGCAGACCATCCGGTCGGCCAACGGCTTCCGTTACCGGCTCCGGAGCATCCCTGCCCCGGAGCCACTTTGTTTATTGATTCAGCAACCACTCGGTGCGATCCAGCACCCGGTTGTTGATCCGGATTTCCGCAATATCCCCGGCAAACAGATTGCCCGGCATGCCTTCCCAGCTGTTGGCCCCAATCGCCCAGGGCTGTCCCGGCTCAACCAGCAAACCCTGCTGCTCGCCCACGCCAGTTCTCATCACCAGGGAACCATCCACATACATCTGCACTTTCTCGCCATCATTCACCAGAGCGATGTGATACCAGTAGTCGTTCATCACTTCCCAGGACCAGTTATCCGGGCCCTTCCCGTTCTGGGAGGTGCTGACCCACTGAAACTCCTTGAGGGAGGACACGTTGAGCCCCAGAGAGGCATCGCCACCGCCACAGGTTACTTCGTGATACTGGCACACCTGCGTGATCTGAGGCTGGTGATTCAGAATACCGGACCATTTGTTGTCCTCAGATTTCCAGTCATCCGGCAGACGAACAATGGCTTCGATGGTGTAAGTCGGCAAATAACCCGGTTTGCCAGCAGCGCTGTCGCTGAACGTCAGCCCCGGGCCATTGGTCGTCAGGTAATACCCGCCTGTGGTGTTGTTACCCCGGAACCGGGCAGCTCCGGATGCATAGCCGAACGGAGCCGACTCCTGAATCACGCTGAAATACTGCTCCCGATCTCCCTGGGGACCATTCAGAGGCACCAGATTCAGACTATTGCCTTTCCCGGAAGCATCCAGGAACTGTATGTCACCCGTTGTTGTCGTTGCGCGATGGGCCTCATCCAGAATCCAGTAGGCCTGGGTGCCTTCGATGTTTCCGGGTTCATCCGTCCCGGTGTCATCATTAAAGCTGGCAAAGCGCTTGTCGAAATCCATCGGTACACTGAACTCCCAGCGTTCCAGTTCATCCTGCGGCTGCCGCTGGTCTTCCGGTATCTCGGCCACCCACGGAGAGAACGAGCGGAAGTCCAGCTCGTCATTGGCTTCATCAAAACCGACCAGCTGCATCATGCCGTTACCACCCCAGAACCCGGACTGATAATCGACCACCACCATGACCACATCCCGGCCGTAGTCGTTCTTGCCAACCATCATGGCTTCGCCGTGATGGTGGCCGTTAAAGGTCAGGAAGATCTGATCGTTGCTGCGAATCAGGTTGTCCCACAGCATCGCGCCGTGATCCGTAAAGATCGCAGTTTCTCCGTCACCGGCAATATTCAGAAGCTGGTGAGTGGTCAGAATGACCGGCAAATCCGGATGTTGATCAAGCACAGACTGAGCCCAGGCCACGGTCTGTTCAGATGAGCGCCAGTCCAGCGCCAGTACCAGGAACTCCCGGTCATCCGCAGAGAAGATGTGATAACTGCTGAAACCGGTATCATCTGTGCCCTGGAAAGTTGTGAAGTTACCGGCCTGCAAGGCCGCCGGGAAATTCGTCAGGAACGGTTCATTCGCGTAAGTCCGCTCATCATCCCACTGGCCGCTGTTCAGAACATCGTGGTTTCCGGCCAGTACGCTGTATGGAGTCTCGGCATTCGCCTCTAGCACCTGCATGGCCTGGCGCGCGTAGGTCCACTCACTGGGTTCAGCAGCCCGGTCCACCACATCGCCCAGGTGAAGGGTGAACTCAATGTCTTCCTCCTGATAATTGCTCGCAATCCACTGGGTCTGGGCCACAAAGCGCTCAGGGGAATATCGGGAGTACTTCTGGGTATCCGGAATCACGGCAATCGTGAAACTGGGGCCCGAGTCTGTCACAGGGCCAGTCACCTTATCGTCCGAGCTGTCACTGTCGCTGCCACACGCCGTCAAAAGCACGCTCACGGCCAAGGGAAGGGCCGCTTTTCGCCATTGTTTACGGGATAGGGTTTGCATGTCTTTACGCCTCTGTCAGTTTGTACGGAAGCGCCACCCTAAACATGAACTGTGACTGTTCAGTTAACAGAAAGTGACAAAAAAACAGCGCGCTTCAATGGCTAAAAACAATGTCTTATTGACAGAAAACAAACAAAGAAGCAGGTAGGTAGCCGAACTCGTGGGCGTCTCGCACAAACTACAGGCGCTTACGCGAATTGGAGTCGGCAGCACCGCGCAGGAAGGTTTTGATACGGTCAGCGAGGGCTGAGCCCTGCGCCAGCAACGTTTTATGGGAGCGGAATATGGAAAATCGTTACGGAAAACTGGCCTCCTGGGTCTACCATCTGGACAAACCGATAGGCCGCTCCTTTGGTGATATCAAATTTTACCGGGATCGACTTCAGAACTATTCCGGCCCCATACTGGAACCTGCCGTTGGCAATGGCCGGGTGTTTATACCGTTGCTGGAGGCAGGTTTTCAGATTGAGGGATTCGATGCTTCAGAGGACATGCTCGATTACTGCAGGCGTGAATGCGCGGCACGCCAGCTTTCACCCTCACTGACCTGCCAGACATTCAGCGACTTCCAGGCGACAACCACCTTCGACGCCATCATCATGCCCGCAGGTTCCTTCCAATTGGTTACCCAAGCGAAGGCCGCACAGGACCTGCTTCGCAAGTTTCATGATCTGCTCGCTCCCGGGGGCTCGCTGATTCTGGATATCGACCACATGAAAGGCCTGCTGGAGCCCTCCGGGGCTATGCGCCGGTGGCAGGTTAATGAACGTGAACTCCTGACACTGACAAGCAGCTCACCCGAGGTCGATTATGCAAACCAGACATCATTTTCGTGCCTGCGTTACGAGCATTGGAAAGATGGAGCTTTGCTGACGACCGAGGTCGACTTTTTCAATCTTCGCTGGTGGGGCATCAACGAACTGTGTCTCGCGCTTAAAGAGGCCGGGTTCGACAACATTGAGATCTCGGGCGGTTACCAGCATGGCAAGCCACCCTCCAACGAAGACCTCATCTTCAGTTTCGAGGCTCAACGACGACCATCAACCAACTCATAAAGCCGCTCACTCAAGGGGCTGCCCTCCCGGTAGACCATGAGCAAAGGCTGTGACGCTTCCTGTTCGGCGAGCGGCCGCACCACCAGATTGTGCGCCACGGACGCGGCACTCGCAGGCAGGATCGTGAGGCCAATCCCGGCTCTGACAAAACAGAGCGTACTGCCGATATCCGGGACTTCAAGAAAACAATCAAGGGGAACCCCGGCGGCGTCGGCCAAGGCTTCCAACTGGCGCCTCAGAAACGTTCTCTGTACAGCTGGCTGAAGCAACAGTCGCTCACCGTCAAGCTCCTCCAGAGAAATAGACGATCGCGCCTGCAGACGGTGCCCTGGCGGGAGGATCACGTAAAGCGGCTCATCACCTAAGTGGCAAACAGACACCCCCGACAACGACTCTTCACGAAGCCCGGCCCGGAGCAGAGCCACATCGGTATCCCCCGATCTAACAGCCGCTACCTGCCTCAGGGCATTGCCTGAACACAGCTCCAACTCAAGCTCCGGGCGCTCGGCAAGCAGTTGCGCCAACGCTTTCGTGAAGCGTTCAGAAAAGATGGCGCTGGCCGAATAACCAATGCGCAGCTCCCCCACCTCACCCCGAGCGGCCTGCTTCGCTGCCTGAACGCTTTTCTGCGCAGCTCTCAGCAGGTCACGACTCTGGCCAAGAAACACCTCTCCCGCTTTGGTCAGCCGGACACCTCGGGTATTCCGATCAAACAGCCTGACGCCCATGGTGTCTTCCAGTGCCTTTATACTTTGGCTGAGCGGGGGTTGGGTGATGTGTAATCTTTCTGCTGCGCGCCGGAAGTTAAGCTCCTCAGCCACCGCAATGAAATGCTGTATCTGCTTCAACTCAACCATCAATCCCTCCCACCCTTTCGACAGAGATTACTAGAGTTCCCGGCGTCACGCTCTGTCAGATTCCGACTCACTGCGATATAAAAACCGACCTTCCGCCCGCGGCTGAGCCCCATTAGCGTGTGATCCTTCCCCGGAAAGGAACCAGACATGCGTACTGCCGTGATGATCGGCTCACTGGGAGCTTTTTTTAATCTGTACCAGCTGCAGGCCCTGTTCCCCCAGCTCAGTCACCGATTTGAATCCACGATAGCCGACGCTGGCTGGCTCACTATGGCATCGTTACTCGGGATGACCGTGGTCGCCCCCATCGCGGCTATCATAACCCGGCGGACCAAACCGTCTGCTGTTTTGGTGACAGGTTTTCTCACCCTGGGGGTGCTGAATGCCCTGATCGCCTTCACGACCAGCCACGCCGGACTGTTTTTTCTACGTCTCGTTCAGGGAGCCGCCCTGCCATTTCTTCTGACCGCCACCATGACACTGGTGTCGGGAAATCCCTTGCGTTTCGTCCCCCTGTACGTAGCTGGCACCATTCTTGGAAGTACGTTGAGCCGGCTCTACCCGGCCTGGAGTGTGGATACTCTGGGATGGGAATCCGGTTTTTTGGGTGCTGCAGGCCTGATGGCCCTGGCCGCTGCTGCTCTTAACCATTTATCCAGAATAAACGTGTTCGCCCCCGGCACCGGTGACCTGCATCCGCCCTCTCTCGGGGCGTCTGTCAGGTTTGCGATGTCCGACAGAACACTGCTGATCGCCTACCTGTCCGGGTTCGCGCTTCTGTTCACTCAAAGCACCGTTTTCACCGCTCTGGGGTTGTGGCTGTCACAACCACCGCACGCCTGGACTTCCGAACGTATTGGCACTCTGTATCTCGCCTGCCTGCCCGCCTTGTTTTTCGTGCTCTCGGCCCATGTCCTTCGTCGGCGTCTGAGCGAGACCACCCTGGCGTCACTTCTCATTCTTTTATCGTGGCTGGCACTTTGGGTTCTAGCCACGAGAAATACATCGCCGTATATCGGCGTCGGGCTCTTCGCCACAGCTACTTACGTTTTTCAGACCATCACAACCCGAATACTCAGCACCTCGGTGTCCGTGCCCCCAAGCGTTGCAACCGGTTACTACCTCAGCTTTTACTATCTCGGTGGTGCGATTGGCGCCACACTGGCGGGCTATTCATTTTCAGCCTGGGGGTGGCAAGGTGTCCTGGCCTGCCTCGCGACGCTTCAGGCACTTGGGCTGTATCTCTGCATTTGGCTTAAACACCGCTAGATGGCTTTACCCACGGTTGTGCAGGCAAAGCCATCGAGAGCACGCTCAGGGCTTTGGTGTTCCCATGATCCCTTCCATTTCCCCGGGCCGGGGGGCGCCCTGTTTCATCTGGACGGTTCCGTTTCCATCGCGATAGTAAGTGCTCGGCGTTGCGCTTAAACCAAGGCTGGACATCAACTGGTTGTTCGCCTGCACGCGTCGGGCATTGGCACTGACGATCTCGCGATCCACCTCGATTCCCCCCTGATCGTGCTGATTCTGGTTGTCCGCCAGGGCCTGCTCCGGGTCATCGGCGCCCAGAATGGTGGCCGCTTTAGGCAGACTGTCTTCCTTCAGGATGCCCACCATCACGTGACGAAGCTGCACTTCACCCGCCTCAATCCAGGGTTCAGCAGACTGGCGAAAACGATGGCAGTAGGGGCAGTTAGGGTCGGTAAACGTGTACACCACCACCGGTGCTTCCGGGCTGCCGTCCCGGACCCATTCCGAGTTTTCGAGTTGCCCCCAGGCCTTTTCATTCTGAGGCCCAATCACCAGTTCCTGGATTTTCGGCTCGGTCAGATTCTCACCTTTGGCGTCTAGCATCGGCCCCACAACCACGTGCTGTTTATCCGAGGTCAGGTAAAAGGCCACTGCACGCCCCTGCATGTTGCCGACATAGCCGGTCATGCCTCCGGGCGCGTCAAAGGTCCCATCAATGGAGACTCCCCGGGAAATCAGTTGCTGCACAGCGTCAGGGTGAGACTCTTCGGCCCATAGCGGGGTACTCATTGCCGCGCCCGACAACGCAATCGCCAGCACAGCAGGTTTCATTACAGACTTGACTAACTTCATGGTTGTACTCCGGTTTACATCAATTCTCGTTAAAACGTTTCAGTCGATGAGCCAGGGAAGCTGAGGACAGCTCCCCCAGATGAGCGTCCACCTGCCGCCCCTGAGCGTCGTAAAACAGCGTCGTCGGCAACGCCTGACTCCCGGTGATTTTGCCCATTCCACCCTGAACATCGGTCAGGACATTATCCAGAGACAGATCATGCTGCCCAAGAAAACGTCGAATGGTGCCGGCCTGCTCCCCCTGATTCACAAACACAAACGTGATATCGGGATTCTCGCGCTGCGCCTTTTCAAGCACCGGCATTTCCCGCACACACGGCGGGCACCAACTGGCCCAAAGGTTCACCACCATTGGCTGCCCACCCGCTACCTCCGCCAGAGACGCAGGACGCTCATCCAGATATGCCAACGGTACTTCGGGCACTACTCTGGACTGGCTTTCAATCAGGTTGATGACCGATAGCACTCCGCCCCAGACCAGCAGTCCCGCAGCGGCCGCGCTGCCCAGCGGTTTCCTGATGGCCGGATGCCGCCATAACTTCCAGACCAGAATCGTGAGCACGCCCACCAGGCCGGCAACAACATCAAAGCCGCCATCCCGGATATCGATCACGCGCCACAACGATTCCTGATAGTGCTCAAAGTAACGGATCACGAAGCCAACCCGTGCGGTCACCAGGGCGGCCAGAAAGATGTCCGACAAGGTCCCGGCCACGGGGATACCTTCTTTCCGGCCGATAATTGCTCCCACAATCAGGGCAACAAAAAACGCGAAGAACAACAAAGCGTTCTGCAAAGACAACACCATCGGCCCCAAACTGACACTCAACATATTGACTCCTTGACTATGACTGCCGGGCTACCCCTAGGCGCTCCAGAAAAACCTCCGCGGACACCTCCCCCGTTGTCCTCTGGGCGCGGTATTCCTGGCCATCCGGGCCCAGAATCAGAATGGTTGGCGGGCCTATAACCTCCAGGTGCCTCATCAGGGCCTGATCCAGAGCGTCATTGTCTGTCACGTCGGCCCTCAGCAACTGCATGTCGGAGAGTGCCGCTACAACGCTGGCATCCCCGAATACTTCTTCCTCAATTACCTTGCAGGACACACACCAGTCCGCGTAGAAGTCCACCAGGGTCCATTGCCCCTCGCCGCCAGCCTCAGCCACGGCGCGGTTGAGATCCTCAACCGATTTGAAATCCTCAAACCGGGCATGAGTCTGCTCTATCGGGCCACCACCGCCGCCAAGGGCCAGACCGTTCAGAGGCTGCGTTAATTTGTCACCCCCGGCGGCGGCACCCACCATCATCACACCGCCCCACAGAGCCAGGATGGTGCCCAGAGACAGGGAAATCAGATTGAGCGACCGGCTCTTTTCAGCCGAACTGGCGGCAGACCTCAAAACGATGCCCAGCGCGAGCGTCAGGGCTCCCCAGAGTGCAAGCGTCACGGAGTCGTCAATAATGCGCTCAAGAAAGTAAACCGTGGTACCCAGAAGCACAAATCCAAAGAGGGCCTTCACCGCGTTCATCCATCCGCCCGGCCTGGGAAGCAGCCCCGCCCCCACCGTTGCCAGTGCAATCAATGGGGCGCCCATTCCAAGCCCCAGAGCCAGCAACGCCAGTCCGCCCAGAACGGTGTCACCGGTATCAGCAATGTAGATCAGAGCCCCTGCCAGAGGCGCGGTCATACAAGGACTGGCCAGTAAAGCGGCAATCACGCCCATGATGCCGGCACTGAGCAGGCTGCCACCTTTCTGCTGACTGCTGAGCTGCCCCAGACGATTACGGATAAACGAAGGCAGTTGCAGTTCGTAGAGCCCGAACATGGAGAGTGCGAGCAACACAAAAATAATGGCAATCAGAATGATGAAAACCGGAGCCTGCAAAACAGCCTGAAGATTTGCTCCCGCCATGGCTGCCAGAACCCCCATCAGAGCGTAGGTAGTAGCCATGGTCATCACATACACGGTCGAGAGCACAAAAGACCGGCTTCGTCCCGCGCCATTCCCGATGATGACCGTCGACAGGATAGGGATCATTGGCAAGACGCAGGGCGTAAACACCAGCAAGAGTCCCAGGCCGAAGAAAACGAGCATGTTCCAGGCAATGCCGCCAGCCGCTAACTGGCTGGTCAGCGACTGATCCTCCGCCTGGCTACTGACACTCGAGGCAGCCGAGCCTGGTGATGCAACATCTCCGGTGGGTGTCCGGGACGCTTGAGCCTCCTCAGGCCCGCCCGCCCACGGTTCACCAGAAAAACTGATCTCTGCCGATTGCGGTGGATAGCACAGCCCGGCATCGGCACAGCCCTGCCATGACAGGGACAACGCCGATGCCTCCCCAGGCTCAATCTGGATCTCGGCCTGGGTGTAATAAACTTCGGATTCACCAAAAAACTCATCGTTGATCATCACTCCGGCCGGGAACGCAATGCCCCCGAGTTCGCCATCCACACCCTCAATGGTCAGGCGTTTCCGGTAGAGGTAATAGTCCTGAGCGATGTCCCAGTACAACGTGACCGTGTTGTCCGGATTCTGCGTCAGGCTGTACTGAAAGGCTTCCTCCACAGGAAGGAAATCGTTACCCGTCCCGGTTCCAAAAAGGGACTGGCCAGCAACGGGCCAACTGGTTGCTAAAACAATGAGAGCGGATAAGATGCGTACCCAGAGTCTGGCTTCCCGCACGCGATACTCCTGTCGTTTACTAGGGGCTTGAAGTCTGTCGGGGCCGCAGTCTGGGGGCCGAGGATTAAGGCAGCATTAAGGCTCCCTGAAATGGCCCTGGGGCCTCACCAGGCCCTCCGGACTCCTGCTATGACACATCACCGTTGAGGCAAAGGAAACATCTGTGCACGTATTGTTGGTAGAGGACGACGATCTGGTTGCATCCGGCCTGATTGCGGGCCTGGAGCTCCACAACTGCCTGGTGGATCGCGTGAACACCTGCCGCTCCGCAATGACCGCCCTGGCCCAGTTCGAGTGTGATGTTGTGATCCTGGACCTCGGCCTGCCGGATAAAGATGGCATGGAACTCCTTACACACTGGAGAAACCAGGGCATCACTACCCCAATCCTTATTCTCACCGCCCGCGATGAGGTTGAGTACCGGATTCAGGGGCTGGATGCGGGAGCCGATGACTACGTTCTCAAACCGTTCGATCTGGATGAACTTGCCTCGCGCCTGCACGCTCTGGTTCGACGGTCCGCCGGCCGTGCTCAATCGGAGATTACCCATGGAGCCCTCCGGATCAACCCGGGTTCAGGAGACGTCAGGCTGAATGAAACCCCGATCTCACTTTCCCGGCGCGAACTGGCCTTACTGGAAAAACTGATTAATGCGCGGGGCGGCGTGGTGTCCGACGAACAGCTGAAAGACAGTCTGTATGGTATGGGGGCCAGCATCGAAAGCAACGCTCTGAACGTACACATCTACCACCTGCGGAAGAAAATCCACAAGGATATCGTGATTACCGAGCGGGGGCTCGGCTACCGACTGGGGCCCCCTCCCCCATCACCGGAGCACAACGAATGAGCCTGCAGAGGCGCCTGCTCTGGCTATTGAGCACCGCGTTCCTGATTCTCTGGCTGTCGGTCGCAGCGTTGATGTACTTCCACCTGGACCGGCAAGTGTCTCAGACTCTTGACCAGCGCCTCGCGGCCTCGGCCACGATGGTCGCTGGCCTGCTGTCCCGACAGCAGGACATCCTGAGCTTTCCCGACAACAACCCCCTGCTGGTCTCGCCCGAGTATGAAGGTGTTGCCTGCCAGATCCAGGCCGCCAGTGGTGAGGTTCTGCTGCAAACCAACGGGGTGCGCGGCCAGCTTCTGGGAAACACGCGCCCCGGTTTTTCCAACCGGGAAATCGATGACCAGACATGGCGGCTCTATACCCTCAAGCAGGGCGACACCTTTATTACCACCGCAGACAGGTTATCCGAACGGGTCGCGCTGGCCAACGGCATCCTTCTGGCGATGGTCACACCCTTTACCCTGGCACTTATTGGCGGGCTGGCCGTTCTTTGGTGGGGAGTACGCCGGGGCTTGTTCCCCCTGCAATCGCTACAGGATCAACTCCGCCACCGGTCGCCGGAAAACCTGGAAGCGATCCAGCTCCACAACGCCCCCCAGGAACTGACCCCGGTGGTCAACACCCTGAACAACCTGTTCGCCCGGGTCGCAAGCACCGTCGCCTGGGAAAAACGGTTTGCCAACAGCGCCGCCCACGAGTTCCGAACACCGCTGACCGCCGTCAAGACGCACCTTCAGGTTGCCGGGAAACTGACTGGTGAACGCCAGCAGCAGGCCCTCGCGAATGCCGAGACCGGCGTTCAGCGCTTGCAAACATTGACCGAACAACTGTTGCAGTTGTCGCGCCTTGAACGCCACGGGCTGCCAGAGGCAGAGTTCAGCAGGGTCGAAAACATTCTGTCACAGGCACTGGAAGACCTGTCCAACCCCAGCCGGGTCCGGCTGCAAGACAATGCCCCAGGGTGCAACGTTCGGGTGCCGGCAACTCTGGCCGTCATGGCCGTGCGCAATCTGATTGAAAATGCACTGAAACACTCGGATACCAACTGTGATGTCATCGTCCACCGAGTGTCGGAGAACGCACCGCCAGATACCCCCCCCATGCTGGAAGTCATGGTACGCGACGCCGGCAGCGGAATGCACCCTCAGCAATCGGTGGAAAACCAGTCCGTGTCCCCGGAAAGTCACGGGCTGGGGCTGGCCATCGTCAATACCATTGTCACTCAGTGCGGGGGCTCGCTGACCCCAAGTTATAACGAAACGGGCGGGATGGACTGGAAACTCTGGCTGCCACTGGCCGTCCAAGCCGAACCGCCGCCTCCGGCGATTTACTGACCACGGCCTCCAGCCTCGGCCTCAGAGGCCAACTCATAGGCCTCCCTGGCAATTTCTTCCACATCCAGGCTCAAGGCAAGATCGCTGGCGCCCAGGGCAGCCATCGGAACGAACGCCGCATCCAGCGCATCGTCGGCCGCAACCGGCTCACCAGATTCCCAGAAACACAGCACCGCGATCAGAACAAAGTGGGATCGAAGGCGTCCCTCATCGTCATGGTCATACGCATCCACCACGTTGAAGACTTTCCCTGCGGCAGCCCGGACCCCGGTCTCCTCGTACAACTCTCTCACCGCGGCGGCCTTAACCGTCTCTCCCAACTCCATTTTCCCACCCGGAAACCCCCAACGCCCCACATCTGGCGGGTTGGCACGGCGTACCAGCAAGACCTCTTCATTCCTGAACAACACCGCAATGGTTGCCACCACCGGATACCTGAATCGCTCCTCCTGAAATTCGCTTACCGTAACCGAAGCCATGCGTCGTTCATCTCACAGGTGTTCACCAGGCAAAATAAAAGATGCCGGGCCATCCTCGCGGATGGCCCGGCATCGATCTTCAAGTGATGAGAATACAAGACAACTTACTGGTTCGTCAGCTTCTCTGTCACCGAGCGCCCCTCAGTGCCAAGGGCCTTCGCTTGCCCGGCGCTCAGAGCAACGCCCTGCCAGACGGCCACTTCATCAATAAACCCGACATGACCGCCATTGTAGCGCTGGGCATGGTCATTATTGATCAGCCAGGGCTGTCCTGTAGACACGGTCTGAGCACGGTTGCCGGAAAGACGGGTTTCCCCGTGCTCCAAAGAACCATCCGGCCGATACACTGACAGACTGATAACCCCTTGTCCCAGGCCATCAGACCAGACCCGGGTCCGGTCAACGGAAGCGACCACCAGGTTCCATTCTGGCTCCTCCAATGCCTGACTCGGGGAGTATGGCAGTTGAACATAGCAGCAAGAACCTTCCCCGGTGGCCCCTACCTGGAATTTCAGGGTATCGTTCAACTGGGCGACGATGGTTCCATTCAGAGAGGACGACCAGGCCTTGTTCGTCAGTATCGCAGGATCAGAGGTCTTGCCATCTCCCCGGAACCAGAACGACAGAGTGAACTTGTCGGAGCTCGTGAACGCATCCGGGAAACTGAGGTCCTGACTGAACTGACGCTGATGCTGAAGTGCGGAACCAAAACGGCCGGCTACAGACGAAATGGCTGGTTGCCCGATCTGTGTCAGGTCCAAACCATCTCCGCTATTCAGGAGCAGGTTCGCCGGATCATCAAAGGTGAAAACATCGCTGATAGAATTGAATGGCAGGTCATCAAACGCAACCTTCTCTACAATAGTGACCTGAACCCGAACGGCCTTAGTGGTCCCCTTATTCTCCAGCTGATAGATGATCTCGTAGTTACCGGGCTCAAGGTCCAGCTCATCAACATACGTATGAACACGCCCTTCTTCCAACCCGTTTATCACATCAATTTGCTGACCCCGGACAGTCTCATGACTGCCAGTCTGTACACTACGATACACAACCACTGGCTCGTCATTCGTCGCCGTAAAGGAAACGCTTACCTGATTGTCCTCAGTCTCAACCGGCTCCGCAAATAGGCCTCGCACGCCAGTCTCACCGATTAACGATGTCCCCTCAAGCAACCATTCTTTCTGAGGCTCAACGTCAAACCAGCTAAGCAGCGTTACCGGGACATCCACCAGTGCAGGGTAGCGGTAGACTCCCGCTTTCTCAGTATTGGCAATGGCCTCCAATGGCTCATTGTACTGCTCATTCATGCGCTCAGCTTTATTGGTCGCAATCCATACCTCCTTGGCACTCAGGTCCTGAGAACCATGGGAGCAGTCTGCCGTGCCATTATTACGGAGCTTGTTGTACCCATGGTCCGTAGTGACAATCACCAGCCAGTCTTCATTGTGTTCCTGCTCTCGCTGCTGAACCGCTTTCCACATCTGCCCAAAAAGTTCGTCAGCTTCGCGAATGGTCTCGTTATATTGTTTCGACCAGGCGCCGCCACTGTTCCCGTAATTACAGTGACCTGCATAATCAGTCATATCAATCGTGGTATAAAGCGCATCGTACTCACCCGACTCGATGTAGCCGGTGATGGTTTCAATGTTTTCCCGCTCCCGCCCCTTATCGGTTCCGGTGGCAAACGCGCCTTTGGTACTGATGACCTCCATATCAGGGTAATTAACGTGGGCAAAGAGATTCCAGTTGGGATACACACCAAGTGTTAACGGGGTAGCACTGTTATTGTACAAATGCCCCCAGATGGACGGATAGCCATCGTGGCCACCTCGCTGGCTGGCGTGCCAGGCGCCAGTCCACAAGGTAGACGTTCCCTCAACCGTGCTCGTGCCCGACTGGCTGAATGCACCCGTTACTCCACCCGAATACGCCTTCTGTACGTCTAACTGGGAAATGTGAGCCGGAGCAGCCTCCATCAGAGCGTCATAGCGAACACCATCCACCATCACCACCAGAGCTTTTGGAGTGCGATCCCCAAGCATCAACTCCAGTGTTGCCAGCGCTTCCGTGACCAACTGACCATCACTGACCTGAAAGGACAGTTCCACCGTGTGCGTACCCCGGAAAACGCCCGGCATGAATTCGATCGAACGGATCAAGCCGTTGTCATCCCTCTCAACACTCAGCCTGCCCTGATCCGGATCACGGAGCTCTACTTTCTTCAGGTGCAGCGGATCACCGTCGGGATCCGAGGCACTTTCCAGCAGTTTCTCCGGCAGTACTGTTACCACTTGAACCGCGTTCTCTGTCCCCAGATCGACATTGTCGACCACCGGGGCCTGATTCTGGCGTTCAATGATGGTCTCAGAATGGGTGTCGTCGCCGTTACAACCAGCCAATGTGGCCAACATGGCCCCACCAAGAATAGAACGGCGGCTCCACTCTTTACTCTTTCTTATGTTCATCTCTTGCTCCCATTTGTCTATGTTTCAAAACCAAACTGGTATATGCCAAAAGGAAGTGAAAATGAGGTTGCACTGAGATGACTCGGCTGAAACATTCACAACCAGAAGCTAAAGGAAGGTACCTATACCCGGCAATATGTAACGCCCTGTTATGATAAGCTTGCGCCGCTTATTGCCGTAACCCATACAAGACACTGCTTCATGCCTCACTTGTCTCTCGAGTACCTGACCGCCGAATGGCTGTCTTTGAACAATCGCTTTGAACCTCAGACACGACAGTTCGCCCTGTCGTTTTTTCAGGAGCACGCCAGCACACTCGCAGAGCAGTTTTATATCGCTATGCTGGGGGATGCGGAGGCATCGAAGTATCTCTCAAATGACGACGTTCAACGCCGCCTGGGAGCGTCTATGCAACGCTGGCTCTCTAACCTGTTTTCCTCTGAGGATGAAGCCTCGGTGACTAAACTGATTGCCGAGCAACGCAAAGTCGGTGAAGTGCATGCGAGAATAGACATTCCTTTGCATCTGGTCCTGCGCGGAGCTCGTTGCCTGAAGAACAGTTTCTCGACATTGAGCACCTCCGGTTTCCCGGATCAGGAAAATCAGAGGGTGGATGCCATCCGCCTGGTGTCAGAAACCATTGATGTTGCCATGGAGATCATGGGGCAGGCTTACGCGATCTCCCACGACAGAAACTCCAGGGCCGAAGAGGCCTACCGGCTCTTTGCCATCACCCAGAACATCGCGAACGAAAAAGATCAGCAGAGGGCTGCCGTTCTGCACTGGGAAAACCAGTTCATGTTCGAGCAGGCTGTCGGTAAAAGCGGCTCGGCGTTGCCCCGCATTCAGGCTTCAGATTTCGGGCTCTGGTTTCGCCACAAAGGCATTCACGCCTTCGAAGGCTCGGTGGAAGCCACCACGATTCTGGACGCCATGGAAACTATCGACGATGTGATTGTGCCGCTGTTCGGCTCGGATATGGAGCAGATCGACCGCCAGTCTGAGCGCGTCGCGTTACTGCATGATTTGCGGGATAAGGTAAAAAGCATCCTGTTTCATCTGGACAGTCTGTTTGATCAGAACAACGAACTGGAGTCTGGTCGTGACGTCCTGACACGCCTGCTGAACCGAAAATTCCTGCCGGTTGTTCTCAACAAGCAAATCGACCAGGCCAGAAAACAGAAAACTTCCTTCGCCGTGGTTGCGCTGGACCTTGATTACTTCAAGCAGGTCAACGACACCTACGGCCACCAGGCCGGCGACAGCGTATTGCAGCAACTGGCTCTTATCCTTGTGAACAAAAGCCGGTCCGGTGATTATCTGTTCCGGATGGGAGGGGAGGAGTTCTTGCTGATCGCCGTCGACATGGACAAAACCAACATCCAGAGGCTGATGGAAAAACTACGGGAAAGCGTGGCGAGCGAGCCATTCAGGCTTCCGGAAGGCAACACCATCAACATCACGATCAGCGCGGGAGCCGCCTGTTTCGACGGGCACCCGGATTATCAACGCCTGCTCAGAAAAGCAGACGACGCACTCTACGAGGCAAAAAACGCGGGCCGCAACCGGGTTGTGATTGCCTGAGATCTCACTTTTCCCAGGCAAACACCCGGACACTCTTGCCCAATACTTCCAAGGCCTCATGGCGTGGGCTGGCTTGCCCCGCCAGCCCGTAACACACATGCAGGGGCAACAAGTGCTCCTCCCTCGGGTGACAAAAGCGGGCGTGGGGGGCCAGATCCCAGCGAACAAGTCGGTCCCGGCGCGCAGACTCCGCCAGTTCCGGATCTGTCAGTGTATTTTCCAGCCACACCTGAAACAATTCGTTCCGCTGATCTGCATCATCTCCGCCACGACCAAAGAACGCCTGCATGTTGTGAAAGGAGAAACCAGAGCCAATGACCAGAAGATTCCCGCACTCCAGGGACTGCAAAGCTTCTCCCATAGCCAAATGGTCTTCGGCGTCCAGCGACGCGAGCAGTGAGAGTTGAACGCAAGGAATATCGGCGTCTGGGTACATGATTTTCAGGGGCACAAACACGCCGTGATCAAAACCACGGTCACCATCCAGCCGATGCTCAACTCCGGCACGGGCAAACGCTTCTCCCATCTGTGCTGCCAGCCCCGGATCACCAAGGCAAGGGTATGTCAGACGATAAGCCGGCTCAGGAAACCCGTAATAGTCATAGATCAGCGGTGGATGACTCCCCGAGGTCAGGGTGGGGACCGGCTCTTCCCAATGGGCGCTGATCACCAGAACAGCAGAGGGCCGGGGCAAAGACCCGGCAAGGCTCTGCAACTGATCGACCATCTGCCCGTGCCGGGGGTCACCGAGCAATGGCATCGGCCCGCCCCCATGAGCAATGTAAACCACGTTCATCATCTCTGGACTACCTTACTGTCGGGACCTGTTACTGCATGAACCGGCAGTGTAGCGTTGGTTGTCAGTCAGAGATAACAGAAGCTTCTGGATAAATCGTTCAGTTTTACTGACGATCCCTCAGAACCTTCCAGTCCTGAACGTTACCCTCCGAATCAAACCTGACATAGCCGGCATAGCCATCCGCTTCGTGCCAGGTCTTGACGTATCCGACCACCTGACCATTCTCGGCAATCATTTCAAAGGAGGTATTGGCGTGCTGACCGGTCCCCGAGCCATTGGCTTCAAGCGGAATTTTTTGCAGTGTCAGGCGGGTGCTTTCAGGGAGTGCGATATCGAGCATGTGCGGGTTCATAGCGAGACCTCATCGGGTAGCTGGCAGGGACCGTTTTCGATTCGACCCTGCCAGTGTATGCCCCATTCGTGACGCTGAGTTGACACAGCTCAAGCGCAGACTCACGTTCAACCGACGGTCATATTTCCCTGAACGGGCCCCACTTGCCTCTGGCAACCAAACGCTCAGTCCAATGGCGAAGCATTTCCATCAAGAACGGCCGCCAGAAAATGATCCAAATCCTGCACTTCCTCCATGCATAAGCTGTGTTCCATCGCGTAGTGATGGTATTCCACGGAGTACCCAAGACTTTTCAGCCTTTGCAACGCAGACTGCCCAAGGCTTTCCTGAACAACCGGATCAAACCGGCCATGGCCGATGAATACCGGTAGTTGGCGGTTGGCATCGTTCAGCTCAATGGTCTCTGCGGTAGCGAAATAAGTGGAGAGCGCGAACAGTCCGCCCAGCCGTTCGGGATAGCTCAATGCCAGCTCATAAGCCACGGCGCCGCCCTGAGAGAATCCGCCCAGAATGATGTGTTCACTGGCAACGCCTCGCTCACGCTCTTGCCGTATGAGCTCTGCAACTCTGGAGGCTGACGTCCGGAGCTGGTCTGCATCCACTTTCCGGTCCACATCCATCGCGAGAATGTCATACCAGGCCGGCATGACCATCCCCCCGTTTACGGTAACCGGCAACTCCGGGGCATGGGGAAAAATGAAACGAACCGGCCGCTGCCGCGAAAACGTAAATTCAGGGACCACCGGTTCGAAGTCATGGCCACTGGCGCCAAGACCGTGCAGCCAGATGATGGTGATCTCTGGGTTCGGGCCGGTGTCAATCTGCAAGGTGTTCAGTGCCGTCATGGCGCCTCCGTTCACGGGTAGGGAAAGCGCCTGACTTTAACACTTTCCCGGTCAACGGGACCAAAGATCCTTTCGGATGCCCTGCCATAATGCCCGAAACTCTGCGGCCGCCACGGTATTTGGCGCAAGCCGCTCCAGAGGCTGCCCCTCCTCGCCCATCCGTTCAACAACGCTGGCATAAGGAATGGCTGCCAGGGCGGGCACGCCCAGCGCTTCTTCAGGCTGGGCCAGCAGATCCCGGTGCAGATGTTTACGCCGGTCTGCCATCGAGAAGAATGGGCGCAGCTTTTTAACGCCCAGTTTTTTATCCTTCACAAACTCTCTCAACTGCGCCCAGCTGTTCAGGGATAACCACGTTGGCACCACCGGCACATACACCTTATCAGCGACCTCCAGCACCTGCTCCGTCAACCGGGACAGCGTGGGCGGACAGTCCAGGATTACCAGACTGGTGTCCTCAGACAGCGGCGCCAGCAGTTCTTTCAACGTGTTTCCATCCTGTTCCTGCTCCAGCTTGATGTCGAAATTCCGAAAGCTGGAATGGGCGGGAATCACGTCCAGGTCGTCGTAAACATCCTCATGAATAAATCGCGCAATGGGGGACTGGCCATCCAGAAGCTTCGACAACTTCCGGCCTTTCACTCGTTCAGCACCGGCCAGATAAAAACTGGAGGCCCCCTGCGGGTCGAGATCCCAGAGTAACGTACGCACCCCCTCGCGACTGGCCAGATAGGCCGTGTTAACGGCTGCGGCGGTTTTCCCAACGCCACCTTTGGGGCTGTAAAAGGCGATTATTCTCATCCTGTTGCGGCTCCTGCCGTATCTCACGTCATTAAACCCTACAGGATAACAGTGGCTCCGGGGGGATTTATTAAGCTTTTATGACACACAAAGTCAGGAGCAAGGCCCCGACGTTTGGCCAGCAAAAAGGAGGGCTTTCGTAAAGCAACCATCAGGCAGCTTTGCGAAAGCCCTCCTCACGCACCGCCTTGTCACGACTGCGCTTGTATCTGGTTTTGTCCTCAACCACACGCATCTGGTATTTTGGCGTTCTCAGCTCCCGTTGCACAGCGCTGTGCTGTGTGACTTTTGCCCGCTTTCTGGCCATGATTCTGTCTCCTCTTCTGGCCGATTGGTCGTGGTAGTCAGTATAACATCTTCATATTTTGCGAGAGCGTAAGCAATGACCCTCACCGTCTGGCTGACTTTTCTGATCGCCGCTGTTTTTATCAGCATCTCACCCGGCGCCGGTGCCGTGAATTCCATGAGCAGCGGCCTGCGGTACGGCGTGCGCAAATCCCTCCCCACGATTGCCGGGCAGCAATTTGGCTACGGCGTTCAGATTGTGCTGGTGGGTGCTGGCCTGGGCGCTCTGGTGGCCTCCTCCAACACAACTCTCATGGTGATCAAGTGGATTGGTGTGGTCTATCTGATCTGGCTCGGCATTCAGAAATGGCGGGAGCCACCGATTGAGGCCACGCGTGCCGCTTTATCCGGGTTCAGCCCTCGTCAGCAGTTCTGGAATGGTGCATTGGTGAACCTCACCAACCCGAAAGCCACGATCTTTCTGATTGCCCTGTTCCCCCAGTTCCTGGTGGCGGGCACAGCCCACGGGCAACAGCTGGCGACCATGGGCGCAACACTGATCTTTGTCGACATTCTGGTGATGGTGGGCTACGCCGTGCTCGCCAGCCAGTTGTTCCGCTTCATGACCACGCCCAGGCGTCAGCGCCAGATGAACCGGGTGTTCGGCGGGCTGTTTGTCACCGCCGCCGTTGCACTGGCCAGTTTCAAACGCGCCTGACACTTCCAGACACACGAACGGCCCCTGCGGGGCCGTTCGTTTATCACTTACTCCTCAAGGTCAATGGTTCTGACCACAGCCGCTGCCACCTCGTCCTCCGAGAACAGCACGGGGCGCCATTGCAGATCACTGTACAACGTGGTCTGGTCACTGAAATGCTCACCTTCCGGATCATGTCCCTGGCTGTAACTGAGGAACATATCCGCCCGGGGGCCTTCGTCGCTGTACTCCAGCGCCATCACGAAACTGGAACCGTAGTTGATCCGGTACGCCAGCTCATCGCTGCCATTACCATTTTCATCCAGTGCAAACAGAAGACTGCCCGGCACCGGAGCCCCCGTAAGCGTATTGGCCAGATCTGATGTGCTGCGGGAGCTTGTCGTGGTCTCAGCCATGTTGAACACGCCCTCAAAGGAATAGCCACCGGAAATCGGCAAAGCCTGTTGCCCTTCCGCTTTGAGCACGTATTGCACGCTTCCTAAAGGCGCGTCCAACGCAACACCTGCGTCCCCCAGACGTTGGGCCGCCGCTGCCAGCGCCATCAACACCGGATCATTCTGCGAATCAGCGGCATCGATTGGCACAAGACCGGAGGGGGTAACCACCGGCATGGCGGCGTCGAAGCCGGTAGCGAACAGGGCATCATCAAGCGAGCGGTGCCCGGACACCCGGAAAGCCGCCAGAAACTCCCGCATCAGATGGGCCCCGGTACTGCCAGTGTTGTATGTGCCGTCCCAGTTCACCAGTGTCTGACACGCCGCCGTCAGATCAAACGCGCTACCCTCCAGATTTACGGTGGGGTAGTTGGCGCAGCGTTGGGTCAGCTGGTTTTTCCAGTCGCCGCCAAACAACGAACCATTGTGAGTCATCACGGTTTTCAGCTCGTCCAGCGAGAACCGGCTGTCGGCACCTGCCAACCCGGAACCGCTGTTGTCAGAAATCAACTGGGCGTTGTATCTCGTCCGGGTACTTCGGATCGTCTTCTCTGGCCCGTAAAGAATACTGTAGCCTTCCAGAGGGTTATCAGCATTCGATAACCAATGGCTGCTGTTGGCGTTAAACAGGTAATCGGTCCGGGTCTGTCTGGGCGCTTCGGCAAACGGCACCAGGCCCGGTGTTTTTGTCAGACCAGTATCCACCCAAGCATAGTCTGAGCTATCCCCCGGTAACAAGACGCTGCCGGCGCCGTCCTGCCAGAGGGGAGCGAGCTGGGGAGACTGAGATGCCGCTCGCCAGTATTGCTCTGCCGCAGGAGTGAGCCTGGGCACCTGGGTTGCATCGATGTAGTTCGCGGTCCCCTCCTTATCGATCATCAGCGTATTGACCCAGGGAATGCCCTGATGCTGGCCAAAGCTGTCGACAAACGCCTGCCGGCTATCGGCTTTACCCATGGCAAGCCATTGATCCAGCATCCGTGTGTTGCCGGCATTGGCATCCCGGAACGTAATGGCGCTGTTTTTGGACCAGCCCAGCATCGGCGACATGGACCCAAGATTAACCATGGGCCCGAAGTGGCTGAAGTAAACCGGCTGTGTGTGCTCCACCAAACTGCCATCCGGCCGTTTGACCTCAACGGTCACCATTTTACGGGTCATGTCACGGTATTCACCGTCGTACAGATAGCGGGTCGGATCATTTTCATCCAGCGTCAGTTGATAAAGCGTGAAACGCTTGGATTGCGAGACCGTATGGGTCCAGCCGAGATGTTCGTTAAATCCGATGACAACCGCAGGCAGACCAATCATGGTCACACCAGTCACGTCGAGTTCTCCCGGAATGGTCAGATGGTTCTGGTAGAACCGGAGTTCGCCATCCCACGGAAAGTGCGGGTTCCCTAACAACAGGCTGCTTGCCCCTTCAACCCGATCTTTCCCGAGGGCCCAGCCGTTACTGCCGATACCTTCAGATGTCAGCACCTGCGTCGGGTCCAGCTCTACCTGCAGCAACGGCGCAATTGACTGCGGTGGCTGCGCAGCCGCCATGGCACTCAGAAAGTTTCGGGAACTGGCCAGCCCCGCCAGATCCAGCTGGTAGGCCAGCAGGTCTTCTGCCGAGATGCTGTCGACCCACTCAGCTCCGCGACAGGGTGTTGGGTAATCATCCGGGCCCTGGCGCTCAGACAACGACCGGTTAAAGCCCGCAGCATACCCGGTCAGGAGTTCTCTGGACTGATCGGACAGACTGCTGAACAGCTCCCTGGCCTGAGCCGGATAATCGAGAGCTTTATAGCCAACGTCCGTCAACAGGTTGCCACTGCCCTCCCCGGCACCAAAGTACCGCGATTTCTCACCTTTGAGCTTTACCAGCTGCTCAGACAGCGTGCAAAGATTGTTCTGGGCATGATCGTACCCAATCCCATAGCCCAGCGACCCATAATCACCGGCCGTTATATGGGGAACCCCATAGTCGGTGTAACGAATATTGGCCGAGTAGCGGGTATCCGCGCCAGGATCGCCAGAAGAGTCCGAACCGCCCGAACTTCCTCCACAGCCTGATAAAATAACTGCGCCCAGCGCAAGGACACTGACAGACAATCGCATGATGACTTCCTCTTTATTGTCGTTGTGGTTTTGCGAACCATCATTTAAATACAAAGGAAGTATCGCTGTCGTCTGGTTTTATAAATCCGAACGTGGCAATAATAAGCCTTCAAAAACAAAAATTTAAAAGTTCGATTCGATCCATTCGAACGCGAGGTGGCAATGAATTACTGGACGGGAGCGGCAGCACTTGTCTGCCTGTGTATCGGTATCATCCTTCTGATGGCCAGCCTGACCTGGTTTGTGAACCGCCGGCACGACCGACTGCCCATGGCGTATCTGCTGGCGCTGGTTTGTCTGGTCGTTCTTCAATCCCTGGAGTTTTTGTACCACGCCAGTGGCTGGTTTCAGCCGTTTCCGTTTTTCCTGAAGCTGATTGACCCCCTGATCGTACTGATTCCATTCTGTGTCTATGGTTACATCCGGGCACTCCAGGGCGAAAACGTCCTCTCCCAGACCCGTGGCCGCTGGCTTCATGCCTCCCCCATGATCGCTGTTGCCCTCCTGGCGATTCCGTTCTGGAGCTTACCGGGGGAAGCCAAGGTCCACTGGATGATTCAGGGCATGAACTCGGAAGCGCTCTGGCAGCCGGTCACCCTGTTCGGAAACCCCTATCTGGCCGTCATTGGTGGCCTTAGCCTCTTTTACTGGGGGCTCCAGAACAAACACGGGATAAACAGTCGTAAAGTCGCCGTGAAAGAATGGGTCGGTCACCTGCAAAGGATCCAGCTGGTCATTGCTGGCAGTATGGCGCTTCGGATCACCATCTACCTGATCTACGATGAGAGCTTCTCAGTGACTTATGTGTTGGCCCCCACCATGGCTTACCTGACCTACCTTCTGCTTACCCATGCCCGCCCGCCCGCGCATCTGCTGCGAGCCAATCTGGAGCCGATCGCAGAGCCGTTTATCGGGGGGCAACCGGATGTCGCAGCAGAACACGGCGGGGAGTCTTCCTTATCCCGTGCACTTTTCAGTGAACTCTGCAATGCCATGGAACAAGGTGCTTTCAGAGACACGGCCCTGACCCTGCGAAAACTCGCAGACACCTGCGGAACAACCACTCATCAGGCCTCAGCAGCCATCAATCTGTGTTCCGGGGCAAACTTTTACGAATGGGTAAACCGCTACCGGATAGACGCCGCCAACCAGGCCCTGGCCTCAACCGACCTGAGCGTTACCGAAATTTGCTATGAATCGGGGTTCAATTCGAAGTCCACGTTCAATACTGCGTTCCGAAAGATCAATGGCTGCACCCCCACGGAATTCCGGAAAAAGCAGGAGAACAACCAGACCGGAGGGCTACAAACGCCCGGCTCATAAGTAGTTATGTGTAATTGTGGAGCTCTCTGGATTGCCGTCAAATACGGAAACATCCACCCGGGAGCTCCAATACGTGCTTATCGCTTCTCTGGCTATTCTTGTTGGTCTCGCACTGCTGGTCTGGAGTGCGGACCGTTTTGTCGAAGGGGCCGCCGCTTCTGATTGGGATGGTGGTGGTTGGCTTCGGAACCTCCGCGCCGGAAATGGCAGTCTCAGCGCTGGCTGCTGCTTGCCAGGGAACTAAGCCGGCTGGATGCGACCATCTTACTGGCCGCCTTTGCAGGCTACACTCTTTACCTGTTAACAACAGCCTTCTAAGACAGAAGGCCCGGAGTCAGCAACCATTCACAGACCCCGGGATACTGCCCCAGGTCGAGAACAAATTCCTGCCCACGCGCCGCACTCCTGAGCCGGCAAAACCCCGCTGCCTCATTATCCACCTGCCACCGGCCAGGGTTATGGTGATAGCTCAAGGGGGACTTGCCCGGCCCGGGGAAGAAAACCGCTGGCAACCGCCAATCAGTAACCCGCCCAGCTCCGGGTGCTGTTAACCGGTGCAGCGCCGCCAGCCTCTCCACAACACCAGCTCCGGCCAGACTTTCCTGTAATCCAGGCAGCACCAGTCTCTCACGCCCTACATACAGACTGTTCCGGGCTGAGCGGTCACCGTGACAATGCGGGTGATAAGCCACCCAGGAAGGCCTCGGCTCAGCCTTACAAAGGGGCCAGACCTCAGCCACCTGCAACCACCCCCAGATCGCATGAAATGCCTGGCTTCCCGGCACAAACCGCCAGCGTCCCCGTTGTTTTTCTGCGGGCCGGAACAGAGCAAAGAACAGGAAAAGATCACCCACCCCGACACCGTGATTCGCCAGATGCGCCTGTGCGCTGCTGTGCTGGCCAAGCACCGGACGCCAGCCGGGCTCCCGTGGGTAGGCGCTCGCAATCAGATCCGGGTCCAGATGTGCTCCTCGCCGTGAAAACGAGGGAATACCCGTTAACTGTGACACCAGAGGCCCGATACTCTGCCCCTGATGCTGAATCTGGCTATACCGGATGGGCGACTGGGCGTCTGGAATGGGCAACGCCAGCATCCGGCCATCCGGAAACACCGGGTTTGGACAACCGCCCGCCGAGCTGTCGAACCCCTTTCTACTGAGGATAAGCTTCATGACCCACATTATTGATAAAAGCGGCAACAACAAAAAGGCCCACCAGCCAAGTCAGCAGGCCTTTACCCTGACCCCGTCAGGCCAACTCAACGCACCGAGCTGACCACTTCATCCACCTGAAGACGAACACTCTTCAGCCCTGCGCCTGACAGGTACCAGAGCCCGGGATCGAGCACCACAACCCGGGTCTGGGCTCCGGCCTGCGCCAACGCAGACTGCAACACCTGTGGCTCCAGTGGTGTTGCTCCAATAGCCGCGCTGCGATCCACCACCAGCAGTGTATCGGGGGCCATATCTGCGAGAATCCCGGTTGTGACCGGGTAGAAGGTACGGGCGCCCCGCTCAATGGGCTGCACGCTCTCAGGCACGACGGCTGGCGTCAGCCCAAGAACCTCATACACCAGGGCTTCCTGCCGCAGCGAAAAACGACCCTCATTGTGCGTAACCACCGTCACCGTTCCGGCGCTGCTCAGCGCTGCCTTTTGCTCGCCAACGTATTGCCAGAGCTCATTCAGTTTTATACCAGCCGCCTGTTCGAGACCAAAGTAGTGCGCAAGGTCAATGACACGGGCGTTGACCGCCTCCTGATAAGTTTCGCCACTCAGCGTAATGTCCCGGACCGGTGCAACCTTGGCGGCAGCGGCCTGAGCATCGGCTCCCTGCCGACCAGTCATCAGCACCAGGCCTGGCCTCAGATCTGAAATCAGCGACTGGTCCGGTGCCTTCAGGCTTCCTGCATCTGGCCAACGGCCTGCAACGTCAGCCAGGTAATCCGGCAACCCCTGTTTCGGCACCGCCTGAATACTGCCTTCCAACCCGAGTTCAAGCAGGGTATCCAGAGCACCATGGTCATAACTGATCACGGTAGGCCGAGTCAGGTCTGGCGTACTCGCACAGCCCGCCAGCATCAGGCCAGCGAATGCACCCGCCAGAAGGGTATTATGTGGTTTCATGATGAGTTCCTCAGAAGTCGACCGCAAGGCCCAGGTTCACGCGACGACCATCGAGCACCACGCCGTAGTCATCATTGGTAATTTCTTTATCAGCCAGGTTGTACAACCCCGCCGTCACACGCGTCGCATCCGTCAGCCGGTAATCCAGCGTCAGCTCAAACCCGGCCGCGGTTACGACCATTTCATCCAGCTCAACCGGGGCAGGCTGAGCGAATCCGGCAGGACTGAGACTGATCAGCGCAACCGCCGTCGACAGCAAAGAAAATCTGCAACGCATACGAACTCCAGGGGTGTGCCAGCGCAAGGTTTATGGCCAAACACAAATAAGAATGATTGTCGATGACAGGAAAATTAACATATGGAAATAGCAAAGTACTGAAACAGTCCGTTGCATTTAATGGAACAAGGTGACTTTCCCGATTTTTTTCACATCTCTCTCCCTCTTTTCGGTTCCATATTTCAGAACACATCGTTCCTTTAATTCGGCTGACGGCAAAGACAAGAACAATTATCATTTGCGGAAGTTAAAAATTGCCAATTAAACAGGAGTTGTTCATGGCGCTTCAGAAAAAGATGCTAGCGGCTGCAGTCACCCTGCTGTCTTCAGGAACCTCGATGCAGGCCATGGCTCAGCCTGTTGAGCTGGATGAAATTGTGGTTTCAGCCTCAGGCTCTGAACAGAAACTGACCGAGGCACCAGCCAGCATCAGCGTGATCAGTCAGCAGGCGTTGCAGCAGAACCAGTACGCCAACATCGCAGAAGCCCTTGAGACCGTGGAAGGCGTGGATGTCCGCCAGAGCACCGGGAAGACCGGCGGCCTCAACATCAGCATCCGGGGCCTCCCCAGCGAATACACCCTGATCCTGATCGACGGCCGGCGTCAGAATGCTCCCAGTGGCGTAACGCCAAATGGCTTTGGCGACACATCCACCAGTTTCATGCCCCCGGTATCGGCCATTGAACGCATTGAAGTCATCCGCGGCCCCATGTCGACCCTGTACGGTTCTGATGCCATTGGCGGTGTGGTCAACATCATCACCAAGAAAGTGTCCGAGGAATGGATCGGCTCCGTCACTCTCGAACACACCTTCCAGGAGCAACGAGAGTACGGCGACTCTGGCAAGGCCAGCTTTTACACCAGCGGCCCCCTGATCAAAGATACTCTGGGGCTCGCCGTTCGCGGCAGCGTACTGGACCGCGAAGCCTCAGACATTACCTTCGATGACGGCAGCGAAGCGCCGAAACGAGGGGTAGCCCCGGTTGATGGCCGCAACAGTCACATTGGTGCCCGGCTGACCTATGTACCCAGCCAGGGACACGAACTCTATCTGGATGCGGAAACCGGGCGGCAGGTCTACAACAACGACGAATGCCAACTGGGAACCCGCGACGGCCGGAACCGCCGCTGCGAGCCCGAAAACAACAATCAGGCCGACGGCTACTCTGATGAATTGAGATTTCATCGTGATCAGATCGCGATCGGGCACGCCAGCAAGCTCGGGATTGGCACCTGGTCCAGCGACCTGACCCATAACGTGACGGAAACCGAAGGAAGGACGCTTCCGGGCACTTTTGGCCAGCCTTACGATGCCCCCTACCAGAGCCTGGTTGGCGGAGAAGACCGTGAACTGGAATCCAAGGATACGATTCTGGACACTCGCCTGGTGGCACCCATTGGTGAGCACCACATCGCTACGGTGGGTGCCCAGTACCGGGACACCGAATTGACTGACGGGATTGCCGATACCACCTTTGAACAAAGTTCCTGGGCGGTCTTTGCCGAGGACGAGTGGTATCTTCGAGATGATCTGGCCCTGACCCTTGGCGGCCGGTACGAAGATCACGAGGCGTTCTCTGGCCACTTCACACCAAGAGCCTATCTGGTATGGAACAGCAGCCCGTCGTGGACTTTCAAAGGCGGCGTCAGCCAGGGCTATAAAACGCCGGAAATCAGCGACCTGCACGATGGGATCAACGGCGTAACCGGTCAGGGCGAAGACATCACCATCGGCACCCCGGGACTGGAGCCGGAGAAGAGCACCAACTACGAAGTTGGTGCCTACTACGACAACCGACAGGGATTCAAAGCCAACGCCACGGTGTTCTATACCCGCTTCAAAGACAAGATCGACGACGGCAACGATGTCATTATCAGTGGGGACACCAGGATTCCAGATGGCACCTATGAGCAGCTGGCAAACATCGGAAAGGCCGAGACCCGTGGCCTGGAGCTGGCATCCAGCTGGCAATTTGCACCGGATTGGAGCATACGGGGTAATTACACCTACACCGACAGCGAGCAGAAGAGCGGTGACAACCGCGGCGCCAAGCTGACCAACACGCCAGAGCACGTGGTGAACGCGCGTCTGGCCTGGCAAGCGAGCTCACAACTGGGGCTGTGGCTGGCTGGAGAATACCGAGGTGAGCGCACGCGCTACACCAAGAAGCGGGAGAACTATTCCAACGAAGAGCGTGCCATCGACGACGCCGTAGGTGATCTGGACGCTTACGCCCTGTTCCACCTGGGGGCAAGCTACCGCGCCTCGGAGACCGTGACGCTGACCGCAACTGTTTTCAACCTCCTCGACAAGGACTTCCTGTCGGGCGAAGAGTACAGCTACGTCGACGGCGGTAACGTGGAAACCGACTGGGTATCTGACTACATCTACGTCAACCGCGGCATGGCTCAGGGCGGCACCGTAGAACAGGGGCGCCGGCTCTGGCTCTCGGCCACCGTCGAGTTCTGATTGTACGGGTTTAGCCAGAATCCCCGGGGGCCTTCAGGCCCCCTTTCTTCTCATCGGCCCCCGGGCAGCTCCACTGCTCAGGAATGGAACTGCGGACATGGGCGATAAATGCCCGAACCCGCCGGGGCAGATGGCCATGGGGGTAAAGTAACGTAACCGGCAGAGATGGCCCCGACCACTCTGCCAGGCAGCCCTGAAAACTGCCCGGATGAGCACGGCTACGCAACGCCACCAGCCAGTGCGGCAGCAATCCAAGCCCTCGCCCCGCAGCAATGGCATCACTCTGTACACAGAATTGATCCACCGTTAGCCGACGAGCCGGGATAGCAACCGGATAACTGCCATGTCGCACATTGTGCAGTGCCATCCCGCCTTCCGTTGAACCCAGCAGGTCAACCCACGGGTGTTCACTCAATTCTCCCGGGGTCTCAGGCGCCTGCCTCTGGCTGAAATACCCCGGACTGCCATAGACCCCCTGTGAGAGTTGCCCTAATCCTTCCCGGCGCAGCCGGGTATCACCAAGTTCGCCCAACCACAGGCAAATCGCATCACTGAGTTCAGAGGGTGTCTGGCGCTGGGTTCTGATCACAACCTGAACATCAGAATGCGCAGCCATAAAGGATTCCACCAATCCGGAGAACCAGCCGCGAACAAATGCCTCATGGCAATAAAGCACCAGATGGCCGGACACCTCTTCCCTAAGCTCATCCAGCGCTTCACGGCCGCGCGCCATCAATTCAAGAATTTCGTTGCAGTAACGATAGAAGACCCGGCCCGCATCATTCGGCACGATCTTTCTGGACTGGCGCAGCAACAAAGGCTGCCCAACAGCCTCTTCCAATTGCCGGATTCGCCGACTCAACGTCGATTTAGGCAACCCCAGTTCCGTCGTACAAGCCGTCAGACTGCCGGTGCGTACTACCGACACAAATGCTTCGAGATCCTGGGGGTCATACATAAACCGGGTTCCAATTCCTGCAACTGAATGTCCCAATATATTACTTTAAAAACTTAACGCGAACCATTATCATTTTTCTCATCATAAATTCGATAGCTACCTAACGCTCTATCCACCGGAGTCAATCTGACGTGAACTACCACTCATCGCTCTTCGTGACCGCGCTTCGCTCCACCCTCGCTGCTCTGCTCTTTACCACCACAACGTCAGCCCTGGCCGACACCCGCAAAGTGGAAAGTGCGTACGGCCCCGTCGACATCAGCGGTCAACCCGGGCGGGTCGTCACACTCTACGAAGGCGCTCTGGATGCCACGCTGGCCGTTCAGGGCAATGCTGTAGGCGCAGTGATTACCCGGGGAGGCAGTGACGTAGCCGACTACATCCAGTCCAGAGCGGGCGACATCGCCATTGTCGGAGCACCGGCAGAAACCAACATTGAGGCTGTCATTGCCGCACAACCAGACGTCATCCTCGCCGCTCCGCGCATCAACGAACAGCAGTATCAACTGCTGTCACGCATCGCCCCGGTCGTGGTGTCGGATGTCCCCCTGTTTGAGCCAGACAGCTGGAAACGCGAGACCCGTCTGTTCGCAAAAGCGCTCGGCCGGGAAGCAGCGGCAGAACAGGTAATTGACGACATTGAAGCCCGAATTTCAGAAGTCGCAGCGCTGGTGGAAGCACGCATCCCCAAATCACAGCGGGATGCCACACTCGTGCGCTGGATGCCTCAGGGGCCGCTCGTTATGGCCGAAGGGCTCTTTTCCGCCTCGATTCTGCAAGCCGTCGGGTTCAGGGTGGAAGACAATGATCTGGTAAAAGCGGGTCGACCACACAGCGAACCTCTGAGCCTGGAAAACCTGTCCAGCATGAACCAGAACTGGGTGTTTCTCGCCACACTCAACGAAGATGGAGAAAAAGCATTGCAAGCGGCCCGGAACTCCCCCGCGTTTGCCCGCCTCGAAGCTGTTGAAAAGGACCAGGTGATTGCCGTTAGCGGTCAGCTCTGGACCAGTGCAAGCGGGCCTCTTGCGGTACTCGCCATTCTTGACGACATTGAGTCGGCTGTGTCTGCCACCAAGCCCTGAAGCGACGAACCTTGAAAGCAAGATCCCCAACTCGCGCGGTTGCGTCTCGCGCCCTTCTCCCGCTGCTTTTAGCAGCGGGATTTTTGCTGTTGCTGATCGTACTGGCCAGCCTGCTCTATGGTGCCGGCCCGGTCTCCGCGGCTCAGGCCTTCTCCGCTCTGACCGGCGATGGAACCTCCGACGCCACCTTTGTGGTGACCGAACTGCGCCTGCCACGCACCCTCATTGCAATGACAACAGGGCTTGCGCTGGGGCTGGCGGGAGCTTTGCTACAGTCGATGACACGTAACCCCCTGGCCGAGCCAGGGTTGCTTGGCGTCAGTGCTGGCAGCGGGTTCGCCGTTGCTCTGGCCATTCTGCTGGGTGCCACTACGACAACGCTGACGACACTGGTAGCACAGGCCGGCGCACTGGCCGGGTGCGCCCTGGTGATTGCTACCACCCGGGTTCAGGGGCTGGGTAATGATCCGGTTCGTCTGATTCTGGCCGGCGCCACCATGACCGGCCTTTTGCTGGCCCTAACGTCCATGATGATGCTGATGGATCAGCGTGCAGCCGACGAGATTCGCTTCTGGATTACCGGCAGTGTCGCGGGGAAACCGCTGGCCATCCTCAAGGCTACCCTACCCTCCATCGTGCTCGCCCTTACCCTGATCGTGCTGGTTGCCAGACCTCTGGCCGCCATGGCGCTGGGCGAGAAAGCAGCGCTCGGTCTTGGGCATCATCCCGGGCGTATCCGCTTCTTGATTACCATAACCGTTGCCCTGTTGGTTGGCTCTGCCACAGCACTGGCCGGGCCTCTGATTTTCGTCGGGCTGGTGGTGCCATTCATTGCCCGGGCATTTTCAGGCCCGGATATCCGCAAAACCCTTTGGCTGTGCGTGCCTGTTGGCCCTGCCGTCGTCCTGGGGGCCGATGTCATTTCCCGCCTGGTTGCAGCACCGGCGGAGATGCCCTTGGGCGTGGTCACGGCTCTGATTGGCGCCCCGGTTCTGCTGACCATTGTCCGGTCTGGCCGGATGCCGTCCCTTTGATTGCAGGATTACCGATGCCCGATTCACGCAACCTTTTGGTCAATGCCATCCTGTCAGTCCTGGCGCTGTTTCTCGTGGTCTTGTCTCTGTCGACCGGCACCGTACAAGTGTCTTTACCCGACACGCTGAAGGCATTGTCTGGGAACGCTGACCCAATGACCCTTTTCGTCGTCAACGAACTACGCCTGAGCCGCGTGATGGCCGGATTGCTAAGCGGCGCAGCGTTAGCCATAGCCGGCTGTCTGATGCAGACACTGGCCCGCAACCGTCTGGCAACCCCCGGCATTATCGGTATTGATAACGCAGCGACGGCCTTCGCCGTTGCGTCCGTTGTCGGTGCTGGCCTGTCCGTTGCGCCTTCCGCCATGGCTCTGGCAGGGGCGGCGGCCGCCACCGCAATCGCCTTTGGCCTGGCCGGTGCCAACGGCACCCGGGGCTACCGGTTCATCGTGGCAGGGGTTGGTATTGGAGCCATTGCGGGCGCGGTCACTCAGGTGATGCTCAGCCGGGTGGCTATAGATGCGGCCAATGCGGCTTACCCCTGGACCGTCGGCAGCCTGAACGCTCGCTCGGAACACAGTGTGACCATTCTCGGCCTTGGCCTGGCCATCGGCTGCCTGGCCCTCATCGCCACCTCACGGGCACTGAATACCCTGCAGTTTTCTGATGCGGTTGCCATTGCTCTGGGAACCCGACTGAAAGCAACCCGGATTCTCGGGCTCGGCCTATCCGTTATGCTGACAGGGCTTGCCGTTTCCGTTTGTGGCCCGGTGGGCCTGATTGCCCTGCTCGCTCCGGAGTTCGCCCGAATGCTCTGCCGCCCCGGGAAGATGCCTCTGATGGCTGCCGCCCTGACCGGCGCCGCGTTCATGGTTATTGCCGACCTGATAGGGCGAACCCTGTTTGCCCCCCTGGAAATTCCCGTGGGCATCATCACCGCCATTGTGGGCAGCCCTTACCTTCTCTGGATCCTGCTTAGACCTTCGCCACGGAGCCTGACATGAGTCATACCACGACTGCGACCCTCGCCGCCGAACACATAACCCTGGCCCATGGACAGTTTACCG
Organism: Marinobacter daepoensis DSM 16072; assembly: GCF_000421165.1. GTDB lineage: Bacteria > Pseudomonadota > Gammaproteobacteria > Pseudomonadales > Oleiphilaceae > Marinobacter > Marinobacter daepoensis. Next base: position 82,842 of record NZ_ATWI01000008.1, on the reverse strand, counting down.
TCGCAGAAAACCTGAGCATTCGCCTGCCCCCGGAGAAAGTGACGGCCATCGTCGGCCCCAACGGCTGCGGAAAATCGACGTTGCTGAATGGCCTTGCCCGAATCCACAAGCCAAGAAGTGGCTCCGTGTTGCTGGACGGCAAAGATATCCATCGTTTGCCCTCGAAAGACGTGGCCCGGAAACTGGCCCTACTGCCACAGGACAACAGCGCCCCGGAAGGACTTACCGTCGCCGACCTGGTCCGTTTTGGCCGACAACCGCATCAGGGCTGGATGAAGCAGTGGTCTGTCGAAGACCAGCAGGCCTTTGAAGCAGCGATTCGGGCCGCTGATGTCAGCGACCTGTCCGAACGCGCCCTGGATACACTTTCAGGCGGACAGCGCCAGCGGGCCTGGATCGCCATGGCCGTTGCCCAGCAGACGCCCCTGCTACTCTTGGATGAACCAACCTCGGCTCTGGACCTTGGCCATCAGATTGAAGTGTTTGAACTGATCCGGACATTAAGCCAGCAGGGCAAAACCATCGCCATGGTAGTACACGACCTGGCCAGCGCCTGCCGTTACGCAGACCACATGATCGCCATGAAAGCCGGTGAGGTTATTGAAGAAGGGGCGCCGGCTCACATTGTCTCTCCAGAACTGGTCAGAGAGCTCTACGGTGTACAGTGCGACCTGATACCGGACCCCAGCACCGGTAGCCCCTTACTGGTTAATGTACGCCGCTGCACCTGACCGGCCCAGCCTAGGCGGCCGTGCCCCCGGCTTTCTCCCGGGCAACGGCCGCGGGCGCTCCCAGTGCCAGCAACACCGCGCCCGCTGAACAGGCCAGCATACTCAGGACAATCGGCAACAGGGCATCACCGCCAAATGTCGAGGACAATGCACTGACCACTCCGGCGAGCGTGAACTGCGAGGCGCCAAGCATGGCAGCAGCGGTGCCGCCCAGATGCGGGAAGAACTCCAGAGCATTCGCCATGTTATTCGGAACAATCCCCCCCTGGCAGCCGATTGCGGCAATAATAAACGCAACAACCGCCCACGGCGGCCCACCAACCGCGACCACAGACACCAGCCCAATCAAAGCAACAAACTGCAGAATCACCTGTACCCGCAGCAGAACGACCGACGAGAACCGCCTCAGCAGCGGCCGGTTGATCAGGTTGAGTATAGCCATCAGGCCGATGTTAGCCGCAAAGAGAATAGAGAACGCACTGTTGGAAAGCCCAAACCATTCCTGATAGATAAACGAGGCGTGGGTGATAAACAGCATCATGGTGCTGAAACACAGCACCTGAATGCCAACAAAACGCATGGTCGTCCGATGCCGCAGTACGAGCAGGTAATTGGTTACCAGCGTTTTGACCGGCGTCACGGCCGCCGGCCGCGGCTTCAGCCGGGGAAACAGCGCGCACTGCAGGACGACGGCGAGAAAAAGCGCATAGCCGGCCAGTACGACGAAAATCCAGTGCCAGTCGCCCAGTACCAGCATCAAAGCCCCCAGCGACGGTGCAGCGGCTGGCGCGATGAACATAATCAGGCCAATCAGCCCGAACAGCCGGGCGGCCTCCTGCCCGCCAACCTGATCCCGGACAATCGCCGGGACCGAGACAGCACAGAAAGCACCGCCAATGCCCTGAACAATCCGCCAGCTGACCAACTCGGACAGGTTGGTCGCTTGTGCAATCATCACAGCCGCAATGGCAAACACCGTCAGGCCGATAAACAGAATCAACTTTCGCCCGTACCGGTCCGACAAAGGACCGCCCACCAACTGAGCCAGACCAAGCGTTGCCACATAGGCGCTCAGGGTCAAACCAACATCGGCATGGGGAATGCCGAATCCATCGGCGATATCCGGAAACGCTGGCAGATAGGCATCCAGAGCCAGCGGCCCCAGAGCCACCGTCATACCAAGCAATAGTGCGAGCTGAAAATGAGACAAATTCTACCTCCGCTGACAAGATAGATAGCTAACAACAAATAAGCAATAACGACAATCAGCGGTTTCCGAAGCCCTGGTAGTTATCTTCCGGGTTAATCCAGCACGCATTCCCGGCTGTAACGTTGACTGAGTTTGCGTCGTTTCTGCCGAAGGCTGTTGCCCCGGTCATTACTGTACCCTGCCCGTAGCTGGCCCTGAATACGATCCAACTGCTTTCGATAGCCCTGACACAACTTGAGTTTCTCCTGGTGTTCACGGCTCTGGGCATAACGATCGCCACTGTCCGGCGCCAGCAACCGACTGACCTGCGCCCGGCTCTGGCGAACCTTGTCCGCCTGTCGAATATTTTCGCTCATGGGCACAGTTACCGGGGGCGGCAGAGTTACCTGGTCGTGCTCCTGTCGCGGGGGCGGAGTGTCGGAAAAGTGAATGGACCCACGGGCATCGGTCCAGCGGTATATCTCAGCGGTTGCGGGCAGGGCCAACGCAACCATAAGCAGGCTTGCGGCCAGTTTCCATGGCATAAGTTCACATCCTGTGACGCGTCTGAATGGAAAGCCAGCCGCGGCGGTCACCAGCGGCTGGCCAAGAGAACGTGACGATACCGGAGCCGGCCTTCACGTTCCGCTATCGGGTTAACGATCCAGCAATTCGATCCAGTGATTCACCGGTATATCCGATTTTGTTTCCAGATGCAGCTGGCACCCGATATTGGCGGTGACAATCCGCACCGGGTCATCCACCGTCAGCGCCTTCAGCTTGTTATCAAGCAGCTTCTGGCTCATCTCCGGCTGGGTGATGGAATAGGTACCGGCCGAGCCACAGCACAGGTGCTTGTCTTTGGTGGCCGCCAGGTCGATACCCGCCTTGGTAAGCACCTGCTCCACCACCCCATTCTGTTTCATGGCGTGCTGCAGGGTACACGGACAGTGGAACGCCACCTTGCCCGCCTGGGCACTGGCCTTCAGGGGCTCCAGGTCTTCTTTCAACAGGAACGCCCCAAGATCGGTGCACAACTCGCTGACCTTCCTTGCCTTGTTGGCGTAGACCGGGTCATCTTTCAGCAAATGGCCGTAATCCTGAACCATGGCACCACAACCTGACGCGGTCATGAGGATCGCCTCTGCACCCGCGTCAATCGCTGGCCACCAGGCATCAATGTTGCGGCGCATCTGCTCCAGTCCACGCTCATGCTCCGACAGGTGATAGTTCACCGCGCCACAACATCCGGCCTCAGGGGCTTCCACCATGGTCACGCCGAGCTTGTCCAGCACCCGGGCCGCGGCCGCGTTGGTATTGGGCGCAGCCGACGGCTGAACACAGCCAGCCAGAGCCAGAACCACACGGCTGTGGCTCGACGAGGGCCAGGGGCTTGCGTGTCGGCGGGGAGGCACCTTGGTGCGCAGCTTCTCCGGCAGGACCGGCCGGAAGGCCTGGCCCAGACGCAGCATCAACGCGAACAGCCGGCGGTCCGGCAGGAAGCGGGTCAGCGCCCAGCGCAACCATTGTTCCTGCGGCTTGCGCGGCAGCTCTTTTTCCATCAAACCACGGCTGATATCCACCAGCCGCCCGTATTTCACGCCGGACGGGCACGTGGTCTCACAGCTCCGGCACGTCAGGCAGCGGTCGAGATGCTCCCGGGTTTTCTCGGTAACTTCTCCCCCCTCCAAAAACATTTTCATCAGGTAAATGCGGCCACGGGGGCCATCCCGCTCGTCATTCAGTTCCTGATAGGTGGGACAGGTCGCGGTGCAAAAACCGCAATGCACACAGGCCCTGAGGATTTCCTCTGCTTCCTGACCTTCAGGATTATTGGCAAATTGCTGAACCAGATTCGTTTGCATAATTACAACCAGCTATAAAGACGACCAGGGTTAAAAATGCCGTCGGGATCGAACGAGTGTTTCACGCGGCGCTGAATGGCTTTCAGCGCTTCAGGTTGGCTGTGCATCACGTCGGCAGTGCGGTCACCGCCCCGGAACAAGCTAACCTGGCCACCGGCAGCACGAGCCAGTGGCTCCAGATCGCTGAGCGACGCGTCACCGCGATACCAGCGCTGGGACCCGATCCAGTCAATCATCCAGGGGCCATCCAGCTCCGGTGTTTTCGCGGTGGCGTCCAGGGAAAAACGCCAGAGGGGCACTTCCGGGTCGGCAAAGAAGCCGTGCTGCATGTCCTGGACCTTCTGCCAGAACGCATCCCCCTGTGCCATAACGTCGCCACTCCACTTCTCGGCGGTCGCTTCAACGGCTGACTTCGCACCAGCCAGACGGAGATAGACTTTGCCGTCGACCCAGCAGGCGCCGGTGATGGGTTTGGGCTCTCCGGCGCGCCGGTTCATGTACTCCACCACTTCGTCCACGGCCATCTCCTGTACCAGAGTCGCCGTTGCTGCGGGTTTCGGCATCACTTTCAGGCTGATTTCCGTCATTACCCCCAGCGTGCCCATCGCGCCGGCTTGCAGACGGGACACATCGTAGCCAGCCACATTCTTCATAACCTGGCCGCCAAAACGCAGGTGTTCACCTTTACCGTTGAGCAGCCGGATCCCCAGCACCTGATCCCGCACCGACCCCGTCCAGGGCCGCGCAGGGCCTGAAAGGTTGCAAGCCAGAGTGCCCCCAATGGTGGAGGCTTCACCAAACCGCGGTGGCTCAAAGTGCAGGCATTGCCCCTGTTCCGCCAGTACCGCTTCAATCTCTTTCAACGAGGTCCCGGCCCGCACGGTTAACACCAGCTCCACCGGGTGGTATTCCACCACACCGGTGTGCTCAGCCATACTCAGAATGCCAGCCTCCGAATCGGCCTGCCGCCCCATAAAGGATTTACTGCCACCGCCAACAATGTTGAGTTTCTGCCCATTTCTGCGGGCCTGGAACACCTGTTCCTGTATCGCTTGTATCTGATCAGCCATGGGCAGCGTCCGCCTCTCCGTGCTTGTGTTGCTTATGCTCGATGGAGCGGTATTCCTGACAGAATTTCAGGGTAGGCACCCCTTTACCCGGGTTCAGTATTCCGGTGGGGTCAAAAGCCGCCTTCACATCGTGGAACTGCTGCAGCTCCTCATCGTTGAACTGCACCGCCATCTGGCGGATTTTCTCAACCCCGACCCCGTGCTCGCCGGTAATGCAACCCCCGACTTCAACACACAGTTCCAGAATCTTGCTGCCAAACTCTTCGGTGCGCTCGAATTCGCCTGGCGTATTGGCATCAAACAGGATCAAGGGGTGCAGGTTGCCATCACCGGCGTGGAACACATTGGCCACCCGCAGGCCAAACTCTTCCGACATCTTTTCCATTTCCAGCAGAACCTTCGCCAGATACCGGCGCGGGATGGTGCCGTCCATACAGTAGTAATCCGGAGAGATTCGCCCCACCGCCGGAAAGGCCGACTTGCGACCTTTCCAGAGCAGCGCCCGCTCATCCTCACTCTGAGAGGTACGGATTGAGGTCGCACCTAGCTTACGGAACAATGCTTCAGCTTCGGCGATGTGTTCGTGCACCTCTTCTTCGGTCCCGTCCACTTCACACAACAGCAGAGCTTTGGCATCCCGAGGGTACCCTGCCCCACAGAAATCATCGGCAGCGACAATGGCATGGCCGTCCATCATTTCCAGGCCGCCTGGGATAATGCCATGGGAGATCACGCCTCCCACCGAGTCACCGGCTTTTTCAATGCTATCGAAGCCCGCCATGATGACCTGAGCAACTTCGGGTTTGGGCAACAACTTTACCTTCACCTCAGTAACCACCCCCAGCAACCCTTCCGAGCCCGTCAGCAGGGCCAGCAGATCCATGCCACAGCTATCCAGACCATCGCTGCCTACCTGAACGCGATCGCCTTCGGCGGTGATCATCTCCACGCTGAGAATGTTATGCACGGTCAGCCCATACTTCAGGCAGTGTACGCCGCCGGAATTCTCGGCCACGTTACCGCCAATGGTGCAGGCAATCTGCGAAGAAGGGTCCGGCCCATAATAGAGGCCGTACTGAGCCGCTTCCTCGCTGATGGCCAAGTTGCGGACGCCCGGCTGCAGGCGCGCGGTGCGACCAACCGGATCAATGTTCAGAATCCGGTTGAACTTGGCCAGCGAGAGCACGACGCCTTCCTTGTGAGGCATTGCGCCGGCACACAGCCCCGTGCCGGCACCGCGGGCAACCACGGGGACACCCTGTTCATGGCAGATGCGCATGACCCGCTGAACCTGCTCCACGGTTTCCGGGAGCACCACCAGCATGGGCATTTCCCGGTACATGGCCAGGCCATCACACTCATAGGGTTTCAGGGTTTCGTCATCCGTGATCACGAAATCCGGGTCTATAAAAACCCGGAACTGTTCCGCCAGCTGAGACTTGCTGATACGGGTTTGATTGTTCATAAGAGACACCGGTTACTGGCGTTTACGTTCAAAATGGTCGAGCCCTGCCTGAGCACAATCCATATCCTGCTGAGGCGTTCCGGAGCTGATGCCGATACCGCCAACCACGTCACCGTCTACGATCACCGGCAGGCCGCCGCCGACCGTGCTCAGCCGTCCGCCCACTTCGGTGTGAATGCCAAACACCAGATTGCCGGGCACGTTGGCCGCGTTGTACTCGTGAGTTGCCTTACGGGCCGCAGCGGCCGTGAATGCCTTGTCTTGCGCAATGGCCACGCTCGTCACCTTTCCGCCATCCATCCGTTCAAAGGCAATCAGCGTCCCGGATTCATCCACAACGGCGATGCACATGGGCACCCCGATCTCGCGGGCCTTAGCGGCCGCTCCCTCAATCAGAAGCCGGCCGTCGGACACGTCCAGACGGTTAACAGTCAACATAACAACTTACTCCTCTTGGTTAGCCATAAGCGAGATTGGGCAGCCAGGTGGTAATGGCCGGGAACACGATGCACAGGAAGACACCCAAAGCCTGAATGGCCAGAAACACCAGGGATGACTTGAAGATGGTGCCCATGGAAATCTCCGGCGGACACACCCCACGGATGTAGAACAGCGCATAGCCAAACGGCGGACTCAGGAACGACATCTGCATGTTCACCAGATACAGCACTCCGAACCACAACACCACGTCATCACCCGAGACCCCCGGCAGGCCGAACAACCCCGGGAACTCCAGCGCCTCGACAATGGGGATAAAGATCGGCACCGCCAGTAGCAAAATACCAACCCAGTCCAGAAACATGCCCAGCACCACCAGCAAGACCATCAGCAGGAACAGAATGCCGTAGGCCGGCAGGCCGGTGCCGAGAATGGATTCGGTAATGAAATCCTGCCCGCCCTGAAGGATGTAAAAGCCGACAAACACCGAAGCCCCGAACATGATCCACAGCACCATGGCTGACGCTTTGGCGGTCGTAACGGAGGCATCCCGCAGCGTCGCGATGGTGAACACCTTATGCTTCATAGCCACCAGGATGGCGCCGAAGGAACCGATACCAGCCGCTTCTACCGGCGTGGCTATCCCTCCAAACAGCAGCCCAAGCACCAGGAACACCAGAATCAAGGGGGCGATCAGGTCTTTCAGAAGCAATAACTTGTCTTTCAGGCCGATGCGCTCCTCCTGAGGAATCGGCGGCCCAAGCTCCGGGTTCAGTTTTGCCCGGATCCAGACGTAGAACACATACAGGCTGGACAACAGAATGCCCGGAATGACCGACCCCAGATAAAGCTCGCCGACAGACTGCTGGGCAACCACGGCATAGAGGATGGCAAGAATTGAGGGCGGAATGAGAATGCCCAGAGTGCCGCCGGCCATGATGGAACCCAGGGCAATCTTGTGGTCGTAGCCCCGCTTGAGCATGGCTGGCAGGGCAATGATGCCCATGGTCACCACCGCAGCGCCAATAACCCCGACCATGGCCGCAAGAATCGTGGACGCCACAATGGTGGCAATGGCCAGACCACCACCAACCCCGCCCATCCACTTGTAGACGACATTGAACATTTCCTCGATCAGACCTGCCCGTTCCAGCATCGCTGCCATGAAAATAAACAAAGGGATAGCGGCCAGATCCGAGTTGGTCATCATCGGGAAAATGCGGCTGGGGATGATGTTCAGCATCAGCGAATCCCCCACCAGATAGATGAATACAACCCCCAGGCCACCGGTTACAAACGCCAGCGGCAGGCCCATCATCAGGGCAACCAACAGGGAACCAAACATGAGGTATGTCAGAGGCCCGATATTGACGTCGGACAGGCTGCCTGCCAGCTTGAACAGAAACTTGTCATCACTGAAGGGGTCGTAGAACAGAATATTGATGAACTCGACAAACATCACAAAGGCCAGTGCCACGGTGGCCAGGATCATCAGCCAGGTGCCAAGCTTGCCTTTGAGGTTACCCGATGAGGGGGAATTCACGGTGCCCATAGTCATACCTGTTGCTCCCGGCCAAGTCTGATGAACAGCGCAATGTCCTTGATCAGTTTGGACAGTCCCGCCAAAGTAAGCAGAACGGCTCCCAGCAGCATCATGGCCTTCACCGGCCAGTACTGAATGCCCCAGGTCTCAACGGTACGTTCATCCATCGAGTAGGAGTTCTGAAAAAAGGTCCAGGAAGTAATCACCAGTGCCAGCGCAAACATGAAGAAGAACATGGAGGTAAAAATATCCATGCCAATCCGCCCTCTTGCGGGCAGCAGGTTGTAAATTACATCGACCCGCACGTGGGCCCCGTGCAGCAGCGCAAACGCGCCCGCCAGCAGGTACTGCATGCCGAACAGCAGGAAGCTGGCCTCATGCACCCAGATGGTTGGCATGTTGAAGATGTAGCGCATCACCACTTCAAAAAAGTAGAAAACCACAGCGTTGACGGTCCAGAAGGAAATAAACACCCCGGACTTTTCGCTGATCCAGTCGATGATCCGGGTAAACCAGTTCTCATAATCGGACTCGATCGTTTTCGACATTTCAGCTTCGATCTGCTGAAGCTTCTCGTTCGCCAGGGCATTTTTGTCGATTGCCTGCACCCCACGACCACTGGACCAGCGGTCCCAAGCCATCATCAGCAGGGGCATCAGCGCCAGCCACCCCCAGTAGAACCAGTGCGGCAGTACAAAGCCAAAGTTGCTCAGATCAGACATACTGTCTTCACCTCGGTTACAGCGCGGGGAAGGGAGAGAGCCCTGACTCAAGGCGCTCCCTGCCCTTCCCCGCCTGTCTGCTTGTTATTGGAATTAACCGATCACTTACCAGCCGCCTTGAGGTCTTGCTCTGTGACGTAGCCCACCGTGTCGTTCATCATGTACTTGAGCTGCATATCAAAAATAGCCTTGGCGTCGTCGTTTTTGTTGGCCCAGTTGTACCAGATCGGAATCGCCGCACGACGGAATGCCTGAAGGTCTTCCTGGCTCAGCCGACTGACGGTATCGCCATCCGCCCGGAACTTCTCCATGGCCTCAATATTGCGTTTCTGAATGGTCAGGTAGTGCTTCTGGGAATAGATGCGCACTTCCTCTTCCACCAACTGCTGGAGCTTTGGATCCAGTGAATTCCAGGCACGCAGATTGACCGTCAGGTCCATCAGATCCACCGGCTGATAAATCGACATCACCCCGGGAGGCCCAAACAGGATGTAATCCGTCACCTGGGAGAAGCCCAGCTCGTAGTTCACCGCCGGGCCAACATAATCCGCCGCGTCAATGGTGCCCTTCTCCAGCGCCGGGAAGATATCGGACCCCGGCAGGCTCACGGTCGAGACCCCAAACTGCTGGAACACTTCCGCCACCATGCCCCCCGGCACCCGGATCTTCATACCCTTGAGATCCGCCAGACTGTTTACGGGTTTCTTGGAATGAATGATGTTGGCGTCATGCTGAATGGGGCCAACGTAGAACAACCCGTACTTTTTGTAGATTTCCCGCGTTTTCTCCAGCATTCCCAGGGAATAAAACATGGTGTCCCACTGATGCGGCTGGTCCGGGCCCGCCGGGTAGGACGACAAGAAAACCGATGCAGGGATCTTGCCGGACCAATACAGCGTGAACGGGTTCATGCCCTGAAGAACACCGTTACGCACCGCATCAAAAAGCGCGTTATTGTCGGCCGCGACCGCCTTCGCCGGATATGGCTTGAAAACCAGCTCCCCACCAGACTTTTCCTCGATGCTGTTACACCATTCCTCAAACAGGTCGTAACCCACGGTCCCGGCGTCCCACACTGACTGTATTTTCCAGGTGGTCGCCGCGGCGGCCTGCCCCGCTCCCAGCATCAGGGCGCCGGCCAGGGTGGCCCCGGCCGCGAGTTTCCTGAGAAAACTCCGGCGTGGCGGGGTGGCGCCTGAAGCGCATTGCTTGTCGTTGTTCTCGAGGGTGTTCATTGAGACATCTCCGTTCACGTTGTTGTTATGCAGAGTCAGTCCAACACCAGCAATCGCCGGCATTAAAAAGATATTCGTTGGCACATGCGGTTTAGTCCAGAAAATTGCCAACTGGTCAGACCAGTTTTTGCCCGCCGTAAAATGGACGAATGCCGCGCTATCAGCCATAGTTAGCCGTCTGGAGGGCAATCATCGGGCCCGACACCCGGTCACACGAACAACAACTGGTCAGACCAAAAGGCCAGTCAGGTAAACAGAGATGGGCATATCGCAGGAAGTTTCTTTCAGGCTGGAGCGCCTGATTCTCGACGGCGGCCTGGCGCCAGGGCAGAAAATTCCGTCAGAGCGCCAGCTCGCGGCCCGGCTTGGGGTTTCGCGGGCCATCATCCGGGAGGCCCTGCACGAACTCCAGGGGCGCGGTGTGATCGAAACCCAGCATGGGCGGGGCTCGTTTGTCGCCAGCATAGTTCCGGCCACCGATGATCTGGAAGAAAACAGCGCGCTGCTGCACCTGTTTGCGGGCCACCCACGCACACTCTATGATCTGCTGGAAGTGCGGGAACAGCTGGAAGGCCAGGCGGCCGAACTTGCGGCCCAGAGGGCCACCCGTGGTGACCGGCACAGCATTACCAAAGCTTACCAGGCTCTGGAAGAGACCGACCCGATGAGCAATGCCAAACCCGACCACGGCTTTCATCAGGCCATCATTGAAGCCTCCCATAACCCGATTCTGGTGCATGTGCTCAACGGCCTGAAAAACATGATGCTGTTGACGGTACATGCGTCCGTTGCCAACCTTAACCCCCGGGCCGAAATGCGGCAGTTGATCATGAAACAGCACAAACAGATCTACCAGGCCATCATGGCGGGCAGAGCCAATGCTGCACGGAAGGCAGCCATGGCCCATGTCCGCTTTGTTCAGGACTCATTGCGCAGCCTGGAAAACCAGGGAGCAGAGGTTATCCGGGTATCACTGAATTCCGGCAACTTTCATGAAAACCCTACAAAGCGGTATTGATTTCCACGGCAACAGTCCGTAAAACATGCGCCTTTGTATGACAGTCTCAGGAGCCAGTCATGGCGGAACCAGCGCCTCTTATCTGCAGGGATATCCACAAGACCTTTAACAAGCTGGAAGTCCTCAAGGGCATTTCTCTGGAAACCCGGAAAGGGGATGTGGTTTCACTGATTGGCAGTTCCGGCTCCGGCAAAAGTACCTTTCTCCGCTGCATCAACCTGCTGGAGACCCCAACGTCCGGCGACATTATTGTGCACGGTGATCCAATCCGGTTCACAGAGAACCGGAAAGGTGAGCGGGTGCCGGCCGACAACCGTCAGGTTGAACTTATCCGCGCCCGTCTCTCCATGGTGTTTCAGGGCTTCAACCTCTGGTCGCATATGACGGTTCTGGAGAACATTATCGAAGCGCCGGTACACGTGCTGAAAATCCCCAGAAAAGAAGCCATCGAACGCGCGGAGGCCTACCTTAATAAAGTGGGCATTTACGAACGCAAAGATTACTACCCCGCCCAGATGTCCGGTGGACAGCAGCAGCGGGCAGCCATTGCCCGCGCGCTCGCCATGGAACCGGAAGTTATGCTGTTCGATGAACCGACCTCCGCCCTTGACCCGGAGTTGGTGGGCGAGGTACTGAAAGTCATGCAGAGCCTGGCTGAGGAAGGCAGGACCATGATCGTGGTCACCCACGAGATGGCATTTGCACGGGACGTCTCCACTCAGGTCCTGTTCTTGCATCAGGGCGTCATCGAGGAACAGGGAACGCCGGAGAAGGTCTTCGACAACCCCGAGTCGGAACGCATGAAACAATTTCTTGCTCCCAAGTTCTGAGCACCGGTGCTATCTTGAACCGGTGTTAACGCAGGAGTTGCAGAGACGCTCCCGAAACTTCCATAAAAAAACAGAAAGCCTCTGAGGCGAAAAACTGGAGAAGTGACACATGAAAAAACTGATTGTTGCAGCAAGTTGTGCCTTGGCCCTGATGACCGGCACGGCACAGGCCAAAGACCTGCGAATCGCCTTCGACATCCCCTACGAGCCGTTTGAATATCGCGATGACAGCGGCGAACTGACCGGGTTCGAGGTAGAACTGGCTTCCGCCGTGTGCGAAAAACTGGAAACCAACTGTGAATTCGTGATCCAGGCCTGGGACGGTATGATCCCTGGCTTGCTGGCCCGCAAGTTCGACCTGATCATGTCCTCCATGTCGATTACCGCAGAGCGTGCCGAGCGCGTGCTCTTCTCCGAGCCGTACTACATCACCCCGGGCGGCTGGTTTGGCCCCGAGTCATTCAGCACCGACGTGACCGACATGGATGCCATGAAGGATAAGACCGTCGGCGTTCAGCGAGGCACCACCATGGACACCTATGTCACTGAAAACATGGGTGGCGTTGTCAACATCAAACGCTATACCACGGCTGAAGACATGGTTTTGGATCTGGAAGGTCAACGCCTGGATGTGGTGTTCGTAGACTACCCGGTGGGCGAGCAGACCGTCTTGTCCAAAGACGGCTACAAGGAAGTCGGAGAGCCCGTAAAACTGGGCGAGGGCGTCGGTGTTGCCATGCGCAAGCGTGATGCTGACCTGGCCAAGAAAGTGAATGCTGCCCTGCGTACCTTGAAGGAAGATGGCACCTACGACGCCATCATGAAAAAATACTTCAACTACGACATCAAGATCTGACTCGACTTCGGGAGCAGCCTGAGGGCTGCTCCCCCACTTTCCGGACATTCCCATGCTTGATCTGAAAGGCTATGGCCCAGCCCTTGCCGAAGGCGCCGTGGTTACCATTGAGCTGGCCTTCTTTTCTCTGGCCCTCGCTCTCACGCTTGGCCTGCTGGGCGCGTCAGCCAAACTCTCGGGAAACCGGGTGCTGACGGGCATTGCGACCACCTACACCACTCTGATTCGCGGTGTACCAGACCTCGTCATGATGCTGCTGTTCTATTATGGTGGCCAGGTCGCGGTGAATGCCTTGTCTGATTATCTGTGGGAAACCCGCGGTATCGACTTTTTCTTCCAGTTCGACCCTTTCATGTCGGGCGTGGTGACCATTGGCCTGATCTTCGGGGCCTACATGACGGAAACATTTCGCGGGGCCTTTCTGGCGGTGGACGTCGGCCAGATTGAGGCCGCCAAAGCCTATGGCTTCTCACGGTGGCACACCTTCCGTCGTGTCATGATTCCGCAAATGCTGCGCCATGCCCTGCCCGGTATCGGCAACAACTGGCAGGTACTGCTGAAGACCACTGCTCTGGTGTCCATTATCGGCCTGACCGACATGGTCCGGGTTGCAGAGGAAGCAGCCAAAGCCGAGCGTATGCCGTTCCACTTTTTTATTCCGGTGGCCGCAGTCTACCTCGCATTGACCGCCGGCTCGGAATTGTTCATCAAGTGGCTTGATCGTAGAGCCAATGTTGGCGTGGTTCAGGGGAATTAAACGATGCCTGATTTCATTGCCGAGTGGTTAAACCAGAACGATATTTTCACAGCCATGACGCTGATGGAATACTGGGACGGCCTGGTAACAACCGTACACCTGGTGTTTCTGTCTCTGGTGATTGGCCTTCTGGTAGCTGTACCTCTGGCCATTCTTCGCACTGTGAGGAATCCGCTGGTGTCTGGCCCTATCTGGGTCTACACGTACCTGTTCCGGGGCACCCCCCTGCTAATCCAGCTGTACATCATTTACTACGGTGTGGCCCAGATTCCGGGCATTCAGGAGACGTTCTGGTGGGAGATCTTCAAAGAGCCACTCTACCCCGCCCTGCTGGCTTTCACACTGAATACGGCAGCCTATACCACGGAGATTATCCGGGGGGCGATCCTGTCAACACCCAATGGCGAGATTGAGGCGGCCAAAGCCTATGGGATGAACTGGCTCCTGAGAATGCGTCGAATCATTCTGCCCAGTGCGGCCCGCCGGGCGGTTCAGGCTTATTCCAATGAGGTGATTTTCATGCTGCACGCCAGTGCGATTGCCAGTGTGGTCACCATTGTTGACCTGACGGGCGCAGCACGAAACATCTATTCGCGGTTCTATGCGCCGTTCGATGCGTTCATTTTTGTGGCACTGTGCTACATGGTGCTGACGTTTATTCTGGTGTTTGCTTTCCGTAAGCTGGAAAATCATCTATTGCGGCATCAGCGGCCGGTTAATGGCTAACGTTTACTCCCGTCGCCGGGAGCATGGCCATCTGACGGGATAGGCTTTCCGGGAACCGCTACGAGCACATCCCTGGGCGTTTCTCTCCGGCCATCCATGGCCTCCGACATTCCCGGAAAGCCTATCCCGTCAGATGACCCCAAACGCCTCAGGGGAGTCTATGAAAGCGACCAATCAACTCTTTGACTTCCACCCAGACTGGCTCAGCCACACACTCGCCAACGCATCCTCTGATCTGCCCGAAACCAAGGCCTCCCTGCCCGATGGCACCCAGGTCTCTCGCAAAGGCAACGGTGTTCTCTGGCTAACACCACCCACCGGGCGAGTTAATCCGAACCGCGAAGCCCTGATCATTTCTGCTGGCGTGCATGGCAATGAGACGGCACCGATTGAGGTGCTGAACGCGCTGGTGTCCGAGTTGTTCGCCAGGGCATGGACTCTGGCCTGCCCGTTGCTGGTGATGTTGGGCAATCCTCCGGCGATGGTCGCTGGTGAGCGGTTTCTGGATGTAAACATGAACCGGTTGTTCAACGGTGCTCATGGCAAAACTGAGCACACAGGGCTTCCCGAGGCTCGCCGGGCACAATTCCTGGAGGAGATGTGCCGGCAGTTTGCCATGGCCCATCAGGAGCTGGCGTTGAGCCACTATGACCTGCATACCGCCATCCGGCCTTCCAAGCGGGAGCGATTTGCACTGTATCCTTTTGTGGAAGGGCGGTCAGTGCCATCTGGGCAATGTGCGTTCTTGCTGGAGGCCGAGGTGGAAACGCTGTTGCTTCAACATAAGGCCTCGACGGTGTTCTCGTCGTTTACGGCCAGCACGCTGAAGGCGGAAAGCTTTACCATTGAGCTAGGCAAGGTAGAGCCATTTGGCCGAAATGACTTGCGACGGTTCCAAGGGATTGAACGGGCATTGCGTCGGAGGTTCCGTGGGGAGCCGGCACCCGGGGTTCACCCTCCATTTGATCACCTGACCATGTTTGAAGTGGTGCATGAGGTGCTGAATACCGGGCCCTCTTTCCACTTTCACGTACCGGACGATGTGGCAAACTTTACCGAGTATCCACCCGGCACGCTGATCTGGGAAGACGATCAGGGTGGCTATCAGGTCGGGACAGCGCCAGAGGCCATCGTGTTTCCTAACCGGGCCGTGCCGGTTGGGCAAAGGGCTGGCTTGATGCTTCGCGCCAGTGGCGCGTTCAGGGCCCGACCAGGCTAGGCGGCCCTGAACTGTCTGGCCCTCAGGCGGGTGCGTTTTCCGGCTCGGCCACTGGCAGCCTGATCAGCCTGGTGCAGACCGATGGGATAACCAGCAAAGTCAGCACCGTGGAGGCAAGCAAGCCACTGATAATGGCCCAGGCCATGGGAGGCCACAGCGTCGAGCTGGAGAACGCCAGCGGCAGCAAACCCGCTACCGTGGTCGCCGTGGTCAGGAGAATCGGGCGGGTTCTGCGTTCCACCGCCGTGCGTACGGCATCTGCAATGGCACGTCCCCGCTCCAGTTCCCGGTCCATAACATCCAGCAGCACGATCGCATTATTTACCACAATCCCCACCAACGCGATCACCCCCAATAGCGACTGAAAGCCGAAGGGCGATCCGGAAAGCACCAGGCCGGGGAAGATACCCACGGTCGCCAGGGGCACGGTCAGCAGGATAATGCCGACACGGCGAAACGAGTTGAACTGCAGCAGCAGGAAGAACAACAACAGCAGCATGCCAATGGGCGCCGCCGTCAACAAGGCTGAGTTGGCTCGATCCGACCCTTCAGCATCGCCCCCCATGTCCAGCCGGACCCCCTCGGGCAGAGGATTCGTCTCCAGGCTGGCATACAGCCCATCCAGCGCCTGACTGAAGCTGTACCCCGGCTCAAGGTTAGCGCTGACCGTATTGACCCGCACGCCGTTGCGCAAATTGCGGGCAGCAGGCTCCCAGGTGGTCTCCACCGTCGCGACCGCAGACAGAGGAATAGCCGCTCCCTGATCGTTGTAGGTGTTCACAGATAACAGGCGAGACAGGGACAATGAGGTACCTTCCCGTGAACGCAGCACAATAGGGATGGGGTCATCTTCCTGGCGATAACGTTCTGCAACGGCACCGTAGCTTTGTCCATAAAGGCTCTGGGCAACGTCTGCGCGGGTCAGCCCGTAACGTGCGGCGGTGGCGTCATCCACGTTGATGGAGATACTCGGCACCCCAATATCCAGATCGTGGCGGACATCCACCGTTCCCTCAACCCCGCGCAGAACCGCAAAGACTTGCTCCGTTGCCAGCGCCCGTATCGTGTCGTTCGGATGAAACACCCGGACTTCAACCGGGGCTGACCTTGGCGGCCCCTGCCCCAGAATGCCGGCCGATATATCCAGTTCCGGCATGGTCTGGGCCACTTCGCGCCGAATCCACTTCACCAGCCCGGTGGTGTCGGCAAGTGTTGGGGTACGAACCACCAGCCGCGCCCGGTTCGGAGCCTGAGGAGAGCGCTGCAGGTTGTAGTAGAAAGACGGGCCGGTAAATCCGACAAACCGATGGACCTCCAGTGCCTCAGGACGGCTTCTTATCGCGCGCTCCAACGTCGCGGCAACCTCAGAGGTGTGGCTCTGGTCCGTCCCTTCCGGAAGGTACATTTCAACAATGACTCTTGGCCGGTCCGCATTGGGAAAAAACTGCTGCGCCATGAACGGGGTCATCCCCAGGCTGATCGATACCAGCACCATCCCGAAAACGATAATTCGCCCGGGGTAACGATATACCAGCCCACCCAAATAGCGCGCCAGCCCGATAAGCCGGTCCTCATGGGCATCTCGACGAGGCTTCAGAAACCGCGCCGCCAGCAGCGGCACCGCGGAAATCGCCAGCAGGTAGCTCACCGAGAGTGTCAGCATGATCATCACCGGCACCCCACGGGTGAAGTCCGCCGCCCCGCCTTTCGCCATCAGGAGCGGAGCAAACGCAGCCAGGGTCGTCCCGGTAGATGCGCCGAGCGGTCCCGCCAGCTCACCGACAGCCTTGCGCAGGGCATCCATACGGCGCATACCTTCATCAAGGTGCCCCTGAATGTTTTCCACAATCACAATGGCGTTATCGATCAGAATCCCGAGAGAGATCACCATCCCAATGACCGCGATCTGATGCAACACCCCGCCTCCGAGGTCATACAATCCCACACTGATCAGCGCCACCATCGGCAGAATGGAAGCAACCAGAAGCCCCATCCGGATCCCCATGCCGGTGAACACCACCGCCACAATAATCAGTACCGACAGTACCAGGCTCCAGGCCAGATCATCCAAACGGTCAGAGACCTTGTCTGGCTGGAAAAACATTTCCTGTATGTCATAGGGCGCAAAATCAGCCCGAATCTGCCCCAACCGCTCCCGGATCCGTTCACCAAAGCGGATGGCGTCGGTTGAGCCCTCTTCCATGATGATCGAAAGCAGAACCACCCGCTCACCATTGAACCAGGTTTCGGGCTGCCGGGGCTCTGCCGGCCCCCGCCAGACTTCAGCAGCCGCGGCCAGCGGCACCTGCGAGCCATCGGGCAATTCAATCGGAGTGGCCCGAATAGCGTCGATGTCCGTGAACTCGGTATTGGGTAATACCGACAAGCGCTTGCCTTCCACCACCACAAAACCACCCGGGATGGTCTGATTACGGCGAGCCAGAGTTTCCAGTATACGCTTGGGGGACACCCCCAACCGGTAAAGAGCGGCATCATCCAGGGCCAGAGTGATCTGC
Source organism: Marinobacter daepoensis DSM 16072 (assembly GCF_000421165.1). GTDB lineage: Bacteria > Pseudomonadota > Gammaproteobacteria > Pseudomonadales > Oleiphilaceae > Marinobacter > Marinobacter daepoensis. The sequence goes on along the minus strand of NZ_ATWI01000008.1, from coordinate 64,662 downwards.
TCGTCGGCGTCGCCTTCCAGCTCGATCCGGGAGATCCCGGAGATATCCGACAGATTTTGCTTCAGGCGCTCGGCCACTTCCGACAGCCGGGTTACTGAAGGAGAGCCCCCCACCGCCAAAACCACCGCCGGAATATCGATCAGCCGGTCATCCAGCTCCATCAACCCGACATCGTCCGGGAAATCCTGACGGGCGCGCTCCATGGCCTGCCGCACCCGATCCCAGGCAGAATCGGTATCGTAGATGTGATCTCGGAGCTTCAGCCTGGCCAGGGCCACACCGGTTCTCGCGGTACTCTGGCTCCAGTCAAGTTCCTCCACCTGCCGGAGTTCGTCCGTCAGAGGCTGCAGCACCAAACGCTCAACGGCTTCCGCGCTGGCCCCGGGGTAACTGACCGTGATCATGCCCGCCCGATAGGGAAAGCTCGGGTCTTCCTGCCTCGGCATGGTGCTGTACGCCGCGACACCCAATAAACACAGCATGGTCACGACCATGCCCAGCAGGCGCTGATAGTTCAGAAGCCGCCGGCCCATCAGCGCACCTCCACCCGGTCACCGTCGACCAGGCGGGTCATGCCGGCGTACACCACCCGGTCCCCCGGTTTCAGCGACCCTGGGTCGAGCATGACTCGCTCACCGATCACCCGATCAACCACCACCGGCACCCGGCGGGCAACACCGGCGTCGATCCGGAATACACTGGTTCCCGTACTATCGCGAACCACCGCCAGCAAAGGCACCGTGATAGCGGATTCCCGCACGGGTGCAATCCCGACTTCAACAGGTTGGCCAGACGCCAGAGAATTCGGAGGCAAACTGACCAGCACCGGGTGCAGCTCCCCCCGAATCGAGCTGCCCTGAGCGATTTCCACCACGGTGCCCGTCACCGGCTCACGCTTGCGGTCCTGCACCAGCCACACCGGCAATCCCTGCCCCACGTTCACAAAATCAAGCAAGTGTGCCGGCACACGCACTTCGACTTCCCGCCCCAGCGGCGAGGACAGGCGCATCACTGGCTGGCCAGCGGCAACAAACTCGTCTCGCTCCACCAGCAGCGCTTCCACCTGCCCGGCAAACGGTGCCCTCAATACACTTTCCTCAAGCAGACGAGATGCCTCGGCCAGCGATGCCTCAGCCGTAGCCATACTGGCTCGGAGGCCGTCCCGGCGAGCCGCAATCTGCTCGAGGGTCTGTTCAGAGACCACGCCACGCTTGTGCAGACGGCTGGAGCGCTCCCATTCGCGCTGCGCCTGGTCAAACTGGGTTTTGAGTTCATCCAGACGGGCTGCCGCAGAATCACGCGCAGGCTCCAGTGCCGGGTTATACAGGCGCGCCAGCGCATCACCGGGCGTTACCATTTGCCCCAGTTCGACCGGACGCTCTTTCAGCGTACCACTGACCTGGAACGTCAGCGTTGCCCGCTGTGCCGCCCGCACAATGCCGGAGAAACGCAGAGGAATTTCCTCCATCTGCCCCCCCGTTACCTCCGTCGCGCGTACAGAGACCAGCGTTTCAACAGTCGACTCGCCACCACCACGGCAACCAGACATTGAGAAGGCGAGCACCAGAAGGCCCGCCGTCCAAAACGGAAAACTACGAGAAATGAAAGACATGTTGTTCCAGCCCTTTTCCCTGAACAGATTCATTGCCCCCGGTCCTTCGGAGGTTGGAGATCATTTTCGACATAATGTCATTCTTTGACAAATTGTCAATAATCAGCTCTTATCCCTTTTCAGTTATCATGCTGCGAAAGCCGGCAACCTCGGGATCACCATGAATGAACCGCTGAAGTCACGACGGGAACGGGAAAAACAGGCCAGGTACGATGCCATTCTGGATGCCGCTGAACTGGCGTTCTCTGAAAAGGGCTATGAACGAACCTCCATGGACGACATTGCGCGAACCGCAAGCCTGAGCCGGGCTTTGCTGTACGTCTATTTCAAGGACAAATCCGCCATCCAGCGAGGCATCATGCTCCGGGCGGGGCAGGATCTGGTGACTCGCTTTGAAGAAGCCATGAAGGCCACCGACAGCGGGCTGGGGAAAATCCGGGCCATGGGAGAGGCTTACTACCGATTTTACGTGGAGGCTCCGGACTACTTCACCGCACTGACCAAAGCCTCCACCGCTATTGCCGATGCAGAAGAAGACCAGGCCAGAGAGATGCTTTGTTCCAAAAACGAACTGATGGTCCTGATGGAGGCGGCCCTGCACCAGGGCCTGGAAGACGGCACCATCAGCTCCGAGCGCATCTGCTCACCGGCGCAGACCGCGCTTTATCTGAGAGGTGCCTTGCACGGGGTGATCATGCTGTGCCAGGCGGAATCGTCACAAAACCCGGAGTTTCCCTCCGAAACACTCATCCGTCATTCCATGGAAATGCTGACACGCTCCATCTCCAGGGACTGAACGCTCGGAGAGGCAGAAGCGCTCAGGCTCACATCTGAAAATCGTAGATGCTTCCCAGACCAAGAATGGCGGTCAGTTCATCCAGCGCCTTGCGTACCTCGTCAAGCAACATCGGGTCAGCAAGGTCTTGCTGGCTCATAGCGTCCCGATAATGAGCCTTGACCCAGACCGTCAGGCGCTCATACAAGGCATCCGTCAGAATTACGTTCTGGTTAATGGCCCGGAGCTCGTCCTCATTCAGCACCACGCGCAAGCGCAGGCATGCCGGGCCGCCGCCATTGCGCATGGACTGCTTGACATCGAACACCTCCACCGCCGTTATCGGGCCTCCGCTTTGCACCAGCGTATCCAGATAACGGCTGACCGACGCCACTTCCCGGCACTCACCCGGAACGGCCAGCAACATCCCATCGGCACTGGCCAGCAACTGGCTGTTGAATAAGTAGGAAGAGACGGCATCGGCAATGGGGACCTGATCGGAGGACACTCGCACAGCCGCCAGTTCCACCCCGGTCAAACGCTCCCGCAGATCCGTCAGCACCTGCGCTTCATGCAGAAACGCCTGCTCGTGATAAAACAGGCAGTTGCCATTTCCAACGGCAATCACATCATTGTGAAACACACCGGCGTCAATCGCCGCCGGATTCTGCTGAGCAAACACCGCGTGGCGATCGGTCAGGCCGTGGAGACGGGCAATCGCCCGGGAGGCTTCCAGAGTCTGCCGGGCAGGAAACCTGACCGGTGCAGGCGCCGCGTCGTTGAAAGCTTCCTGGCCATAGACGAACAGCTCGACCCCGGAGGCGCCGTAGTCACCACACAAGCGCGTATGGTTGGCTGCGCCTTCATCACCAAACTGGCTGACCGACGGCAGCGCAGAGTGATGAGCGAAATAGCGCTCGTCACTGAAAATCGCCTTCAGTGCCCGACCGGTTACCCGATGTTCAATGGAGCGGTGAAACTTGGCGCTGAGATTGGCAGGCGTTAGGTGCACCCGCTGGTCGGCCGTGTCCGCACTCGGAGAGACGGTGGCCGCATTCGCCGTCCACATTGCCGAGGCCGATGACACCGCCGCCAGAAGAGCCGGATCGGTTCGGGCCACAGCGCTCAGCACCTGGCCTTCATTCCCGGTAAACCCCAATGCCCTGAGAGTGGGCAGATGAGGGCGCTCATGGGGTGGCAGTACTCCCTGAACGTAGCCACGGTCGGCCAACCGCTTCATCTTGGCCAGCCCCTGGAGGGCCGCCTCCCTTGGGTTGGCCACCGAATTGACGTTGGATCTGGACGCCACATTGCCCCAGGACAAACCTGCGTAGTTATGGGTCGGGCCAACCAGGCCATCAAAGTTCGCTTCTACCGCACGTTTCACCATAACTGTTATTCCTGTCGGTCGAAATTCAGGCCTGGGGCGAGGCTTTCCGGCAACTCGCTCTTGGCGGCTTCCAGTGAGGCCATGGGCCAGGCACAGTAATCCGCCGCATACCAGGCGCTCGCACGATGGTTTCCGCTGGCTCCCACCCCACCAAACGGAGCGGCGCTGCTGGCTCCGGTCAGGGGCCGGTTCCAGTTGACGATACCTGCCCTCACCTCCTCAACCAGGCGGTTGTACAACCGTCGATCGTCTGTGAGGATGCCCGCCGACAACCCAAAACGCGTGTTGTTGGCTAACTCAAGCGCCTCATCAAAACTTTTGTAGCGATACACCGTCAGCAAGGGTCCGAAATACTCCTGATCCTCCAGAGACACGTCCGTGGCATCAACAATCCCGGGGGACAACAGCCCCGTGCCCGGTTTGGTCTGCTTCATTTCCAGCAGAATCTTTGCGCCCGCTTCCACCATTGCACTCTGAGCTGACAGCATCTGCTCTGCGGCCTGCGGCGAAATAACCGACCCCATGAACGGTTGCGGGTCGGCATCGAACTCGCCCACAGTGATACGCCCGGCTACGGCCACCAGCCGGTCAACAAAGGCATCGCCCTTTGTGCCTTTCGGCACAAGCAGCCGACGGGCACAGGTACAACGCTGACCCGCCGACAGGAACGCCGACTGCAGCGTATGGTGCACGGCGCCATCCATATCTGAAATATTCTGAACAATCAGTGGGTTATTACCCCCCATCTCAAGCGCCAGGATTTTCTCGGGCTGCCCACCAAACTGCTCATGCAACAACTGGCCAACGGTCGAGCTTCCGGTAAAAAACAGACCATCAAGCAGTGGGTGCCTGGCCAGACATTTTCCGGTATCGGAACCACCCTGAACCAGATTGATCACGCCATCCGGTAAGCCAGCCTTCACCCAGAGCCTGACCGTCAGCTCCGCAACACCCGGGGTCAGCTCGCTGGGCTTGAACACCACCGTATTCCCCGCCAGCAAAGCCGGCACAATGTGGCCGTTTGGCAGGTGTCCGGGGAAATTATAGGGCCCGAAAACAGCCACTACGCCGTGGGGACGGTGGCGCAATACCGCATGCCCGCCCGCCACGTCGGATTCCGTATGGCCAGTGCGCTCATGATAGGCTTTGATGGAAATGGGGATCTTGCCCATCATTGCCGCAACTTCCGTGCGGGACTCCCACAACGGCTTACCGGTTTCCAGACCGATCTGATGCGCCAGATCTTCTTTGTTGGCTTCCAGAAGCTCGCCAAACGCCTCGACGATCGCCTGTCGCTCAGCGAGGCTTTTTCGCCGCCAGGCCGGAAACGCCTTTCGGGCTTCCCGAACTGCAGCATCCACATCTTCAAGGCAAGCGGCATTCCCATCCCAGACGGTGCTACCCGTCACTGGCTGCAGCGACTCAAAAGGCGCGCCATGACCCTGTAACCAAAGCCCGTCTATGTACAGATTCCCTGTCAGATTTTCCATTGTTTACCACCTCCCGGTTCAGAATTGTCTGGCCCTATCCGGCACCTCAGTTCTCGCCCTGCAGACTTTGCCAGTCGAATATCAGCCCCTGAACGCCGTGTTCATCGTTACACGCCCTTCAGGGGCGCTACGGGCAGCAGCCCACCGTCTTTCAGGGGAACCACCCGCACCTGGTCTCCCGACTCAACCCGTATGGCATCAGCCACTTCGCCGGGCAGGTTCACCGTATCAGGCCCGATGCAGGTCATGGGAATGGTGGTTACCCGAAAGTCCCTGAACGACCGGTTCGAGATCATGGCCCGCTGGTCTGGCGGCGCGTCGGGAGCCATGGCGTGATCAACCACCAATACCTGACGATTCTCAGCTTCCCTAACAGTGCGGATATTATGAACAAAGGCTTCCACGACCGGCCCTCCATCAAAGATATCTACCATGCCATTGAAGTTGAATCCTTCTGCCTGAAGCATCTTCAGGGCCGGCCGGGTGTTGTCGTGCACCCTGCCGATCACGGCCCGGGCCTCATCGGGCAACATGGGAAGGTAGATCGGATACTTGGGCATCAGCTCAGCAATGAACGATTTGTTGCCTAAGCCGGACAGCCGATCCGCCTGGCTGAACTCCATATCAAAGAATTTGCTGCCAAGGCTGTCCCACAGGGGGCTACGCCCACTGGTGTCTGACACTCCCCGCATTTCAGCAAATACTTTCTCAGAGAACCATTTCCGAAAATCATCCAGGAACATGAACCGGCAACGGGACAGCAGCAGGCCATTGCCCCCGCCCTGATACTCGTCAGACAACAGCAGAGAGCAGATCTCTGTGGTGTCCGTCATGTCATTGGAGAGATTAAGGGTCGGGGTACGCACATGCACCCCCAGTTCCCGGGAGGCATTCACCGTCACACTCAACCGGTAATTATAGAAGACCTCGTCGAGCCCGACCCTGGCATCAACCCCACTGATACCCACGGTTTTACCGGCATCAAGATCTTCCAGAGCAAACAGATACAGGGCAGCCTCCGGCGCGCAACGCTGGCTGAACGATTCACGGGCACGGTCAATTTTGCGCTGGAGCAGCTCACGGTCTGCCGGTAACGTCGTTAGCCCCTTACCCGCCTTCTGGGCCATCGCATAAAGATCACCCAGATCGTCGTTCTGAAGCGGACGAATGACCAGCATGTTACGCCCTCCCCTGTTTCGGCATACTCATAGCGGAGAAATCCTCACCCGGTCACCGGCTGTCTTTTCGAGGCCACGCCAGGTACCCACAGGCACTTTCACATCATCGGCCAGTGTCTCGGCAACCGGGGTTAACAGACAACGAAACTCCACCCCCTCCCCCGCACTGATCAGGCAGGTGTCGCCCTCTTCCTGATGACTGCCATGCAGAGCTTTGGTCTGGCTGGTCACCAGGGTTTTCAGGGTGTCGGTTCGAGCTTCCATCACCGGCCCGCCATCAAAGATATCGACATAGCATCCGGGCAGGAAACCTTCGCGCTGGAGCAGGTCATAATTGGGGGCCGTCAGTGGATGAGGCTGCCCCAGAGCAGCCTGAGCTGCGTCGCTCAGCAACGTCACGTACACCGGGTTGGGCGGCATGAGTTCGGCAATAAAGGTTTTACTGAGCTGCCCGGAGTACTGATCCGCCGTTTCAAAATCCATATTAAAAAAATGTCGCCCCAGGCTGTCCCAGAACGGCACACCGCCATGCTCCTGCTGTACCCCCTGGATCTCCACCACGGTGCGGCTAGTGAACCACTCCCGGTGGCCGGCAATGAACATCATCCGAGCCCGGGAGAGCAGTTCAAACACCTCCGTGTTGCGGAGTTCCTGTTTCAGGGTAAACGAACACAACAACGTCAGGTCAGTCAGGGCATGACTGGGGAAGAGCATTTCGACACGGCGGGAAATGTTCAGCTCATGTGAGGCGTGAACCAGATGATCGCGACGGTAATTGTAGAACGGCTGACCATTACCGGCCCGGCTGTCGATGCCGGCCGTGCCGGCAATTTCACCGGTATCGGTATTTTCAAGTACGAACAGGAACCGACGCGGAGACTGACTTGTCTGGACAGGATTCAGAGATGCCCAGGCCTGCTCGATTTTCCTGGCCAGGGCATCCCGGGTCTTGGGCAGAGTCGAGGACAACCGGTTCTCGCCAATGTTCAGAATCGGTTGCAGATCATCCAGTTTGGCCGGTCTGACTCGCCACATTGCCTGCTCCTCATAGTGGAGTTTGCAAAACGCTGACTGAGCGGGGTGAGCTTCCAGCCGTCCAGAGCTTCAAGAATTCCCGGAAGCCCGCCCTACCTGGTTATCTGAACTCCACTTACGCCGTCAACGTTTTCACGGCCGCTTCAAATCGCGCCAACGCCTCGTCAATATCTGTTTCCGGAATGATCAGCGAAGGTGCCAGACGAACCACACTGGCTCCCGCCACCAACACCATAACGCCCTCATCCAGCCCCGCGTTCAGAAAGTCTTTGGCTCTACCTTGCCATTGTTCGGTCAGAACACACCCCAAGAGTAGACCAGCACCACGAACTTCGGAGAACACCCCGTAACGCTCGCCAATGTCCATCATGCCTTCACGCAATCGGTCAGACCGGGCTTTCACGCCCTTGAGAATGTCCGGCTGGCTGACGGTATCAATCACTTTCTGTGCAACAGCACAGGCCAGAGCGTTACCACCGTAGGTACTGCCGTGGGTCCCCACACCCAGGCTCGCAGCAATTTTTGCCGTCGTAAGCATAGCCGCGACAGGGAACCCGCCACCCAGCCCTTTGGCACTGGAAAGAATGTCCGGAACCACGTCGTACATTTCGTAGGCATACAGATAACCTGTCCGCCCCACGCCGCTTTGCACTTCGTCGAAAACCAGCAAAGCATTGTTCTCATCACATAACTGTCGAAGCCCTGTGAGGAATTCAGGGTCTGCCGGCATGACGCCGCCTTCACCCTGAACCGGCTCAACCACCACAGCGCAGGTTTTTTCTTTGGAGATCAGGGCCTTCACAGAGTCCAGGTTATTGAACTCCGCATGATGAATCCCACCCGGGGCCGGCTCAAAGCCTTCGAGGTATTTGGGCTGACCACCCACACTGACGGTAAACAGGGTACGGCCGTGGAAGGAGTTCCTGAACGAGATGATCTCGTGCTTCTCCGGCCCATAGTGCTCCCAGGCATACCGACGGGCCAGCTTGAAGGCCGCTTCGTTGGCTTCGCCTCCGGAATTGGCGAAGAAAACCCGTTCAGCAAAGGTCAGGTCGCACAGGGTCTTGGCAAGCCGGAGCGCGGGCTCGTTAGTCATGACGTTCGACAGATGCCAGATTTTCTCGGATTGCTCTTGCAGGGCGCCCAGCAGGCCCGGGTGAGCATGCCCCAGACTGGTGACCGCTATTCCGCCCTGCAGATCCACGAACTCACGTCCGTCCTGATCCCACACGCGGGAGCCTTCACCTCGCACCGGGATAATGCTGCCGGGAGCGTAGTTGGGCACCATGACTTCGTCAAAAAGTTCGCGGGAGACAGGTTCTTTGTTCATGGATCTCTCTCTGATTGGATGAATTCCATCCCATAATACGCCACTCGGGGCATAAGAACAGCCGGTTGTAGAATGGCCGACAAACCGCACCTTTCGGGCGACAAACAGACAATCTTCGCACTGCTGCGCCAGCACCTTGGCTACAGGTCGGCTCAGAAAGGACCAGGCGTTTGAATGTCCTCTTTTTTCCTGCGACCAAAGTACACCGCCGAATGCCACCACACCTCAATCGAAGGCCTATAGACATTCGTCTAAATAATCATCAAATCTGTTTGAATTGTCACTGATTCGTAACTACTTTGTTTGTGGGTCCAACAACAATAAATGTGTGGAGACAACAACAATGCAAAGCAACAAGTTAAGAATGGCCATTCGTGCGACGGCGGCGGCTGCAGTTCTGGGCATGGCCAGCCAGGCTGGCGCTGTCAGCTTCAGCGCGGGTGATTACGACGTTAATGTTTATGGCTACGCTCGCCTGAACGCCTCCTACGACGTGGACAGCGATCAGTCTTTGAGCACCCGCTCCGGCTCCTACGATGGCCTCGCCGGAAACGATGATGCCCCCGAGGGCCACTTCGGTGCCGATGCCGTCCAGAGCCGTCTGGGCTTCAAAACCACCTCCCCGGAAGGCCTTAACGTTACCGTAGAAGGCGACTTCCGCCCCGGCAACCTGCGCCTGCGCCACGCGTTCGGTGAGTACAAGGGTGTCCTCATGGGGCAGACCTGGTCCAACTTCACCAGTTTCGTAGGCAACACCGCGACTCTGGATTTCGACTCACTGCCTGGTCTGGCCGGTCTGCAGGGCCGGGTTGCGCAGGCTCGCTACACCACCGGCGCCCTGTCGTTCTCGCTGGAAGAGCCGAATAACGGCATCGTGAACAACAGCGATACAAAAGACAGCATGCCGGCGATTACCGCCCGCCTTGAGGACTCTGCCGGTGGCATGAGCTACTCCGCCGCCGTTCTGGCACACCAGGTAGGCTATGACGATGGCAGTGACGACGAAAGCGCGTTCGGCTTTGCGACTTTTGTTGCCGCCAAGATGGCGCTGACCGACATGATCACCATTCAGGGCACCCTCTCCTACACCGACGGGGCGAACAGCTACCTGTACCGTTCCGGTGATAACTTCGGTGCCGACAGCGCTTATGTGGATAGCAGCGGCGATGTAGAAACCATCTCCGGCTACGGCGGCTCTATCGGCGCCGGCTTCAACCTGGGCAATGGCCGCAGCATCAACATTGGTTACGGTCTGGTCGAAGTCGACTGGGATGATGCGGAAGATGATGGCATTGCGGTCGCTAATCAAAGCGAAAGCAACCAGGCCGTCATGGCCAACTACAAGTGGACACCGCTCAAGAACGTCATGATGGGCGTTGAGTATCAGTTCCTGAAGCGTGAAAACGTCGATGGCACGGATGGTAATGCCAACCGCATCCTGTTTGCGGCGCAGTACAACTTCTGACCCTTCCTGTCAGGCGTTAACTCAGAATTACCCCGGCTCCGGCCGGGGTTTTTCGTTCCAGACTGGTGCATGGGCACCATGTCTGCTCACACCGCCCCCTCACTCTGCCACCGGCCCAGCCCGGAGACCTCCATTCCAGCACAGAGGCGGCGCCTCCCAGTGGTTGGCACACCTCATGCTAGGTACCCGTTGGTACCTGCGAAACAGAACTCGCAATCACCGCTGCAACCCTGAGAGGTAACGCCATGAAACGCGCCAAAGATCAGAACCTGTTGTTTGAACTGACCCAACCGGCCGAAGTGTCGGCCATGCAAGCACTCCATAACTACTTCGACTCCATGTTCTTCGCGAACTAATCCTCCAAACCAAAAGGGCTACCTGTACAGGTAGCCCTTTTTTTCATCAGCCCGGTCAACCAGGCACGCCAGCAAGCCTTACAGCAACAAGGTTCGGATATCCCCCAGAAGCTGCGTCAGCAGGTTGGTAAAACGAGCCGCGTCGGCACCGTTCACCGCACGATGGTCGTAAGACAATGACAGCGGCAGCATCAGCCGAGGCTGGAACGCCTTGCCATCCCACACCGGCTTCATGGCCGCTTTGGACACCCCCAGTATGGCAACTTCCGGGGTGTTCACGATCGGCGTGAAGGCAGTCCCGCCAATCCCCCCCAGGCTGGTGATGGTAAAGCAGGCGCCCTGCATTTCTGCCGGCTTCAGCTTCTTGTCCCTCGCTTTCTGAGCCAGCTCGGCACTCTCAGCCGCCAGCTCCCACAACCCCTTCTGGTCGACGTCACGGATCACCGGCACCATCAGCCCGTGCGGAGTATCAACGGCAATACCGATGTGGATGTACTTCTTGCGCACCACCTCTTTGCGTTCCATGTCCAGAGACACGTTGAACTGGGGCAGTTCCGCCAACGCGGCGGCACAGGCCTTGAGCAGGAACGGCAGCGGAGTCATTTTCACCCCACGTTTTTCGCCGGCCGCTTTCTGGGCCTTACGGAAGTCCTCCATTTCAGTGATGTCGGCATCGTCAAACTGGGTCACGTGGGGCACGTTCAGCCAGCTCCGCTGCATGTTGGCGGCGGTGGCCGCCATCATGCGGGACATACCTTCGCGCTCGACTTCACCAAACTGGCTGAAGTCCGGCAGCTTCACGCCCGGAATACCGGACCCCGTCGCCACACCCGCGCCCTGCTGGGCCTGTTGCAGCTGGCTCTTCACGTAGGCGTGCACATCATCCTTAATGATCCGCCCCTTCGGCCCGGAGCCCTTCACCCGGGTGAGATCCGCCCCCAACTCCCGGGCCAGCTTTCTCACCGCCGGACCGGCGTGCACCTTGGTGCCCGGTGACGGCGGCTCGTAGGTTGAACCTTGTGGCTGAGGTGCTGATTCCTGCTTGCGCTCTTTTGGCGCCGGCTTGCTTTCCGGGCTCTCTGCCCGGGCGCTGTCACTGGAATCTACGGAGCCTTCCTCATCGTCACCGTCGTCTTCGATGGTCATTTCCAGCAGATCAGAACCTTCAGAAAGCTTGTCGCCCTCCTTCACCAGAATCTTGCCGATTTTGCCGGCGAAGGGTGACGGAATTTCCATAGTGGCCTTATCCGACTCCACCGTTACCAGAGGATCTTCCTCGCCCACGGAATCGCCTTCAGACACGTTGATTTCAATCACCGGCACATCATCAAAACCATCCAGCGACGGCACCTTCACCACCTCAGTGCGAGCGCCACCAGACTTTTTCTTCTTCGGGGCGGGCGGGGCGTCTTCCGGAGCTGCTTCAGATTGCTCGTCTGCTTTTTCTCCATCCTTTTCCGCCGGCTCGTCATCCCCGGCATCTCCCGAACCACCAGCGCCATCACTGGCGACCAGCAGGCCGATCACGTCGCCCTCTTTCACCTTGTCACCCACCTTCACGGTGATTCTGGTGATCTTGCCAGCGGTTGAGGCCGGCAGCTCTACCGAGGCTTTGTCCGATTCTACCGTCAGAATCGGATCTTCTTCTTCAACCGAATCGCCTTCACTGACGATGATTTCAATGACCTCGACTTCATCAGCGCCGCCGAGATCGGGAACCTTGATTTCCTGTTCACTCATAGCGGTCTCCTTAGCTCAGCACCGGGTTCGGTTTGTTGCGATCGATTCCGTACTTGCGCATAGCTTCGAGAACCTGCTCCTGCTTGATCTCACCATCCTGAGCCAGAGCCGCCAGGGCCGTCACAACCACGTAATAGCGATCAACCTCGAAGAAGTTCCGAAGCTTCTCACGGGTGTCACTGCGGCCAAAACCATCGGTGCCCAGCGTCATGAAGGTCTTCGGAATGAAGGCCCGCAACTGCTCGGAATGCAGCTTGATGTAATCCGTAGACGACACGACCGGCCCCTGAGCCTTCTCCAGGCACTGCGTAACATGGGCTTTGCGCGGCTTGTCATCCGGATGCAGGTGATTCCAGCGCTCCACATGCTGACCATCGCGGGCCAGTTCGTTGAAGCTGGTCACACTCCAGACATCAGACGCCACCTCCCAGTCTTCCTTCAGCATCTGAGCGGCCGCCCGGACTTCATTCATGATGGCACCAGACCCGAGCAGCTGAACCCGCGGGCTCTTCTTCCGGCCTTTGGTTTCCACCGATTCAAACTTGTACATCCCCTTGATGATGCCGTCCTCACAGTCTTTCGGCATCGCTGGCTGCTCGTAATTTTCGTTCTCAATCGTCAGGTAGTAGAAGACGTTCTGATTGTCTTCGAACATCTCTTTCATACCCTGACGAATCACCACCGCCATCTCATACCCGTAGGCCGGGTCGTAAGCCTTACAGTTCGGAATGGTGTTGGCGAGAATGTGGCTGTGCCCGTCCTGATGCTGCAAACCTTCCCCATTCAGGGTGGTGCGCCCGGCAGTCCCGCCAATCAGGAAGCCCCGCGCCTGCATGTCACCAGAGGCCCAGGCCAGATCGCCAACGCGCTGGAAACCGAACATGGAGTAGAACACATAGAACGGAATCAGCGGGAAGCTGTTGCTGCTGTAGGAGGTTGCGGCCGCCATCCAGGTCGACATGGCACCGGCTTCATTGATGCCTTCCTGAAGGATCTGCCCTTTTTTGTCCTCCCGGTAGTACATGATCTGGTCACGGTCCTGGGGAACGTACTTTTGCCCCTCGGCGGTGTAGATCCCCAACTGACGGAACATGCCTTCCATCCCGAACGTACGGGCTTCATCCGGGACAATCGGCACCACGCGTTTTCCAATGCGCTTGTCTTTTACCAGCGCACTCAGAATGCGGACAAATGCCATCGTGGTGGATATCGCACGACCGTCGGAGCCTTCCAGCACCTGCTTGAAAATATCCAGCTCAGGAATCTGCAGCGGCTGGCAATCCTTATTGCGCTTGGGGTAGAAGCCACCCAGCTCCTGCCGGCGCTTCTTCATGTACACCAGCTCCGGGCTGTCGGGGGCCGGCCGGTAGTACGGTACCTCTTCAAGCTCTTCGTCTTTCAGGGGCACACCGAAACGGTCCCGGAAAGCCTTCAGAGTATCGATATCCAGTTTCTTCAGGGAATGCGCGGTGTTCTGGGCTTCGCCTGCCGCCCCGAAACCATACCCTTTGATGGTATGAGCCAGGATCACCGTCGGCTTGCCATTGGCCTGATTCGCCGCCTTGTGATACGCCGCGTACACCTTGTACGGATCGTGACCTCCGCGGTTGAGTTTGCTGATATCTTCATCCGACAGGTTGTCCGCCAGCTTGGCCAGCTCCGGGTGTTTGCCGAAGAACTCTTTGCGGGTATAGGCGGGCCCTTTAAAGGTCAGGTTTTGCAGTTCACCGTCACAGAGTTCATCCATGGCCCGTTGCATCACGCCATCTTCGTCTCTGTCGAACAGTGGGTCCCACATCCGGCCCCAGACGACCTTGATCACATTCCAGCCAGCACCACGGAAGACCCCTTCCAGCTCCTGTACGATCTTGCCATTACCCCGCACCGGGCCATCCAGTCGCTGCAGGTTGCAGTTCACCACCCAGATCAGGTTATCCAGCTTTTCACGGCCGGCCTTGGAGATAGACCCCAGGGTTTCCGGCTCATCACACTCGCCATCCCCGACAAACGCCCACACCTTACGGCCATCCATATCGATCAGTTCCCGGCTGTGCAGGTACTTCATGACGTGGGCCTGATAAATGGACTGGATTGGCCCCAGACCCATGGAAACGGTTGGAAACTGCCAGTAATCCGGCATCAACCAGGGGTGCGGATAGGAGGACAAACCTTCACCGTCAACTTCTTCGCGGTACTTGTCCAGCTGCTCTTCGCTAAAACGTCCTTCCAGAAAGGAGCGCGCATAAATCCCCGGCGACGCGTGACCCTGGAAATACACCAGATCCGAAGCCCGCTCTTCACCACCACCGTGAAAGAAATAGTTGAAGCCCACATCATACAAAGTGGCTGCTGATGAGAAGGTCGAAATATGCCCCCCCAGATCTCCCGGGCGTTTATTTGCCCGCACAACCATGGCCATGGCGTTCCAGCGGATCAGCGAGCGGATGCGACGCTCCATGAACAGGTCGCCCGGCATCCGGGATTCCTGAGTGACCGGTATTGTGTTGCGGAACGGCGTGGTGATGGAGTACGGCAGCTCAGTGCCGTCGCGACTGGCGCGCTCGGAAAGCCGTTCAAGAATATATTTTGCCCGGTCTACGCCTTCGTTCTCGATCAGAGATTCCAGCGCATCCAGCCATTCACTGGTTTCAATGGGATCATCATCCTGGTACATCAAACCCTCCCCTTGGCATCAAAAGTGCAACGCCGGCCACGATCAGCGGCCTCAAACGGTGCGAAGTCATAAGCTGCGATGGTATGCAGTATTTCTTGTAGAAACGTCAGCTTGTAAGAAAGGCTGATCCGGGTGCTTGACCTCTCTCAAGCATAGAACAGCTTTCTCATTTTTCCTGTCGGCAACCGCGCGGCCCTGCGGCTTTTCACCCGGAACCGTCGCCCGGAAAACGCGCCTGCCACGTTTGCAACCGACAAACCCGAAAACTTTCGTTCTTTTACTACAAAACACCCCTGAAAAACAAACAAACAGCCGTTTGAAAGCCTGAATCTTGCCGTTTGTTTATATTACTTACGTAATAATGTCGCCATTTTGCTCACCAAACAACCGACCTCAGACCAAGGTCTGATCTTCCTGAGGACCACCATTTCCATTGACACACTAAGCATCGACAACCTCCTGCCCACCCAACTTCATGCTTTTTCTCTGCTTTTACCCTGATTTTATTGGCCATTTCATGAGACAAAACCCCAACCACCACCACTCATTAATTAGACCTGAAAACAAATTTCGTTTTATGTATACTTGCCGCCCGTTTTTTAACCAGCAAGGGAGGTCAGTCCTCTCTTTTGTCTTTGACCTACAACAGAGGGCGACCTATGAACTCTATCGTCACCGTTCCTAACCAGATCCCGGTACAGGAATTCGAGGAACGCCGGTTCAAGGTATTCACCGACCGCCAACTCGACAAAATTGAGGCAATCCAGACTCTCCCTGAGGAAACCCTGTTTGAAATGAGGGTGGTGGCCAGCGTATTGCCGTTCCGGGTCAATGAGTATGTGATCAACGAACTGATCGATTGGAACAAAGTCCCCAACGATCCGATTTACCAGTTGGTCTTCCCTCAGAAAGGTATGCTCAAGGACGAACATTACGAACGTATGGCCCAGCTTCACCGGGACGGCGCAGACAAAAAAGAAATTCAGGCCGTCGCCAAGGAAATCCGCGACGCACTGAACCCGCACCCTGCCGGGCAGATGGAAATGAACATGCCGGAACTGGACGGTGAAGTTCTGGACGGCATTCAGCACAAGTACCGGGAAACCGTTCTGTTCTTCCCGGCTCAGGGCCAGACCTGCCACTCCTATTGCACCTTCTGCTTCCGCTGGGCGCAGTTTGTTGGCGACAAAGACCTGAAGATGGCCAGCACCGAGGCCGAAAAACTGCACGGCTATCTGCAGGAGCACACCGAAGTGACCGACCTGCTGGTCACCGGCGGCGACCCGATGGTAATGAAAACCAAAAACCTGGTGCAGTACCTGGAACCGCTGCTGCAGCCAGAGTTCGATCATATCCAAACCATCCGCATCGGAACCAAGGCGCTGACCTTCTGGCCGTACCGGTTCGTGACCGACAAAGACGCAGATGAACTGATCGAACTGTTTGCCAAGCTGGTTGAGGGCGGCAAACACGTAGCCATCATGGCCCACTACAATCACTGGCAGGAAATCACCACCGATATCGCTGAAGAGGCCATCCGCCGCATTCGGGCAACGGGAGCCGAGATCCGGGCCCAGGGGCCTCTGATCAAACACGTGAACGACAACGCCGACGACTGGGCCAGACTCTGGAAGAGAGAAGTGAAGCTCGGCATCATCCCCTACTACATGTTTGTGGAACGGGATACCGGCGCCAAGAACTACTTTGAGGTCCCACTGGCAGAGACCTACCACATCTACCGGGAAGCCATGAAGCAGGTCAGCGGCCTGGCCCGCACGGCCCGCGGCCCCAGCATGAGCGCAGGCCCCGGCAAAGTGGAGATTCAGGGCATTACCGAAATCAATGGCGAGAAAGTGTTCGTGTTGCGCTTCCTGCAAGGTCGCAACCCAGACTGGGTACAGCGCCCGTTCTTTGCCAAGTACAGTGAAACGGCTACCTGGCTACACGAGCTGGAGCCCGCCCTGGGAGAAGAGAAATTCTTTTTCGAGGATGAATTCGAGCAGATGAAGAAAGGCAACGGCTAAGACCGCGCCTTTGCAACAGGAAAGGAGCGGCCGCCCCCTCCTTTCCTGCTCCGGAAACCATTAATGCATGAGCGTGTACAGCTTGCGTCGGTATGTGCGCACATCTGGATTGCCACTGCCCAGCTTTTCAAACAGTTCTACCAGCGTCGTCCGGGCCACCCCCTCCTTGTAGGTACTATCCGCCTGCATTAAACGGAGCAGCAACTCCATGGCTTCGGCATTTTCATCCCTCAACACCTTATGAAGCGACAGCTGATGAAGCGCCTCCGGGTCCTGAGAGTTTTCAGCCAACCGGGCCTCAAGCTCCGCCATGGGCGGCAATTCACCGGACTGCTTCATAAACTTGACCCGGGCCGCCAGTTGCTTGGCCTTATGCTGCATTTTTTCTTCCGGCGGCAGACTGTTAAGCACCTGCTCTGCAGTCTCAAGATCTCCTTGTTCCGCTTTCAGCTGAGCCAGATCAATCAACACATCCAAATTTTCCGGGTCTTTCTGATTCAACTCGGTGAGAATCACCAGAGCACTGTCTACATCTCCAGACTCCCACAAGGCCTGAGCCTTCTCATACGGGTCCTCCGCCGGAGCCTCCACGTGCTTATCCAGGACCTGCCGAATCTCACTTTCCGGCAGCGCTCCGTTAAAACCATCCACCGCCTGACCCTTCTTGACCAGAATCACCGTGGGCAGACTCCGAACCCCCAAAGAAGCGGTCAGCTCCTGCTGCTGGTCGGCGTTCACCTTGGCCAGCTCAAAGTTTCCCTGATACTCCTCCGCCAGCTTCTCCAAAATCGGCATCAACTGCTTGCAGGGGGCACACCAATCCGCCCAGACATCCACCAGTATCGGCGTCGTCATTGAGGCATCCATCACTTTCTGCTGAAAGTTGTCTGCAGTGGCATCGAAAACGTAGGGCGAGTTGCTCATGAGTCGGGAACCTGAAACAAATGAATGAAATTACCTGCAGATATGGAGCCGGCCCAGGAAAAATCAAGCCAGCTTGAAATACGCAGAGTTGCCGCTACATAGGATCATAAACACTCACTCCTTGAGAGCGCTCCGGCATGAATGACGAGAACCGTAAGGACTCCCTGGAAGAATTTGAAGAAGACGTGACCGAGTACATCGGCAAAGACGAAAACAGCAAAAGCCTGGCGCTGCCCCAGCAGACCAGACCACAACGGCTATACGTTCTCCCCGTTTCCAACCGACCATTTTTCCCGGCCCAGGTTCAGCCTGTGATGGTGAATCAGGACCCGTGGCAGGAAACCCTCAAACGAGTTGGCGAAACCGACCACCGGATGCTCGGCATCTGCTTTGTGGAGAACCCGCAGGCCGACGACGGTATTCCCGACAGCGATGACCTGGAGAGCGTGGGCTGCGCCGTGCGCGTGCACCATGCGCAGAATGACAGCGGCAAGGTCCAGTTTATTGCCCAGGGCCTTCAACGATTCAGAATCGTCCAGTGGCTGCGTCGTCGCCCCCCATACCTGGTCGAAGTGGAGTATCCGGAGGAGCCGGAAG
Source organism: Marinobacter daepoensis DSM 16072 (assembly GCF_000421165.1). Taxonomy (GTDB): domain Bacteria; phylum Pseudomonadota; class Gammaproteobacteria; order Pseudomonadales; family Oleiphilaceae; genus Marinobacter; species Marinobacter daepoensis. The sequence goes on along the minus strand of NZ_ATWI01000008.1, from coordinate 46,072 downwards.
AGCCCGCCGATGAACTCAAGGCCTACACACTGGCCATCATCAGCGCTATCAAGGAACTGTTACGCACCAACCCGCTTTATGGCGAGGAGGTGAAGCAATACCTGTCACGCTTTGGCCCTGACGACAGCTCCCCCCTTGCCGACTTTGGCGCCTCAATGACCAGCGCTCCCGGGCCAGAACTACAGGATGTACTCGACACCGTGCCCCTGCTCCGGCGCATGGAAAAGGTTCTGTTGCTGATGCGCAAGGAGCAGGAAGTCGCTCGCCTGCAGTCCGAGATCAACGACGAGGTCAACGAAAAGGTTCAGAAACACCAGCGCGAGTTTTTCCTGCGCGAACAACTGAAAGTCATTCAACGGGAACTGGGCATCGCCAAAGACGACAAAACCGCCGACGTGGAGCGGTTTGAGGAGCGCATGGCGAAACTCAACCCGCCGGAAGCCGTTCTGGAGCGCTTCAGGGATGAAGTCCAAAAGCTGCAGATTCTTGAACAGGGCTCGCCAGAGTATGGCGTCACCCGCAATTACCTGGACTGGATTACCCAGGTTCCCTGGGGCGTGCATTCCGAGGATCACTTCGACCTGGCACAGGCCAGAACCATTCTGGATCGTGATCACGACGGGCTGGATGACGTGAAAGACCGCATCATCGAATTCCTGGCCGAAGGCTCGTTCAAAGGCGAAGTGAGTGGTTCCATACTCTTGCTGGTCGGCCCACCGGGCGTCGGCAAAACATCCATCGGCCGCTCTGTCGCCGATGCACTGGGGCGTGAGTTCTATCGTTTCAGCGTCGGCGGCATGCGCGACGAAGCCGAAATCAAAGGCCACCGCCGAACCTACATTGGAGCCATGCCCGGGAAGTTCGTGCAGGCCCTGAAAGACAGCAAAGTGGCCAACCCGGTCATCATGCTGGATGAGATCGACAAGATCGGCACTTCGTATCAGGGCGACCCCGCCTCAGCTTTGCTGGAAACTCTGGACCCTGAGCAGAACCGCGAGTTTCTGGATCACTATCTGGATGTCCGGATGGATCTGTCAAAAGTGCTTTTTATCTGCACGGCCAACCAGCTGGACACCATCCCCAGACCACTTCTGGACCGAATGGATGTGATTCGCCTGTCTGGTTACATCGGCGAGGAAAAACTGGCAATCGCCAAACACCACCTGGTTCCCCGCCTGCTCAAGCGGGCCGGTCTGCTGAAAAAACAGCTGAACATCACCGACGCCGCCCTACGCCAGGTGATCGAGGGGTATGCCAGAGAAGCCGGCGTCCGCAACCTGGAAAAACTGCTGCATAAAATCATTCGCAAAGGCATTGTCAGACTGCTGGAACATCCCGGCGAGCCAGTTCGGGTCGGCGTCAGCGACCTGCCAAACTACCTGGGGCAGCCGGCCTTCAGGAAGGAGAAATCCCTGAAAGGCATCGGCGTCGTTACCGGACTTGCCTGGACCGCGATGGGTGGAGCAACGCTCAGCATTGAAGCGTCACGCATTCACAGCAGCCAGCGCGGGTTCCGACTAACCGGGCAGCTCGGGGACGTAATGAAAGAGTCCGCAGAGATCGCGTACAGTTTTGTATCGTCCAACCTGAAACGATTCAAGGGTGACCCGGCCTTCTTCGACAAGTCTTTTGTACACTTGCACGTCCCGGAAGGCGCAACCCCCAAAGACGGACCGAGTGCCGGCATAACCATGGCAACGGCCCTGCTCTCCATCGCCCGCAAGGAAGCGCCACAGCAGAATCTGGCGATGACGGGGGAGCTGACTCTCACCGGCCAGGTACTTCCTGTTGGAGGCATCCGGGAGAAGGTCATCGCCGCCCGCCGACAAAAGATCAGCAATCTGATCCTGCCAGAAGCGAACCGGGGGGACTATGAAGAACTTCCGAATTACCTGAAAGAGGGGATTTCCGTGAACTTTGCCAAACACTATAACGACGTGTTTCAGGTTTGCTTTGGCAACAAACCCAAGCGGGGCTCAAGCGTTCACTAATCTCTGAAACCAAAGAGGCACCCAGCCCGGGTGCCTCTGAAAACTCGCCTCGCCCTTCCCCGTCAACCCTTTTCTTTCCAGCCATCATCTTTCAGCACAGAGCCTACGGTGAGGACCGGAGACGCATCAATGTCGTCCGCATCCATCATATGGGCTACCCGTTGCAACGAAGCCAGAATCATCGTCTGCTCCCACTCGGCCAGACTCTGGAATTTCTGGATAAAATCTTCCTGAAGCGGGTTCGGGGCACGCGCCAGAAGCTCCGCACCTTCTTCTGTAAGATGGGCGTGTACTTTCCGCTTGTCCCGGGTACTGCGAACCCGGTATACCAGCTTGCGGTGTTCCAGCCGATCCAGAATCGTGGTCACCGTGGCCTGACTCAGGCTCACATTCTCAGCAATGGTTCCAATGGTGACTTCCCCAAGATCCCGGATGGTACGCATGATCAACAGCTGCGGGCCTGTCAAACCAGCATGTTTGCTGAGTCGTTTGGAATGAAGATCCGTCGCCCGGATGACCCGGCGCAATGCCACCAACACCTGCTCGTAACTGTTCAACTCCGCCCCCCGGAAGAGATCAAAGACCAATATTTATACCACTAATTATTAGAGGTCTTTATATCCTGAAATGCAAGTGGGCAGTTTTACCTAGGAGGTGATCCAGTCGCACGGACAATCAGGCGGCCTTGCTGCAGCAATATTTCTGCCGGGCACTATGCTAAGGTCAGGCTCTCGCTCTCATTCACTGACAAACGGACCCCGGTTAATGATCAGGAATTACCTCGCGTTCGCCCTCGCCCTTGCTTTCACAGTCCACGTACAAGCCCAGCAGCAACTCGGCCCCGACGAAGAACTGACCGCGGAAGATCTGGAGGAAAGCACCAAGACCCTCGAGAAACCCATGTATACACCGTTCGTGGAACTGTATCTGCTGGAAGAGACCAAGGCCTTGCGGCAAGAAATGCAAAATACACGAGCTGAACTGATCGAGAAAGTGGTAGATAAAGAATTGTCGGTGGCGGACAAAACCATGTCTTATGCCACGGATACCGTGACGTACTTTTTCTATCTGATTGCCGGTGCCACCTCCATCCTCGTGGTGATCGGCTGGAACTCCATCCGGGACATGCGAAATCAGCTGACCAGCCTGGCAGAGAAACGCGTAAATGAACTGGTGGTGGTGTATGAACAGCGCCTCAAAGCCATTGAGGAGCAGCTGCAACAGAAGTCCGAAATCATCCACCAGAATCAGGCTGAAATCGAGCGCACCAACGAGGTGCACGCGCTCTGGCTGAAGGCAAGCCAGGAAACCTCCCAGCAGAACAAGATTGCCGCCTACGACCAGATTCTCGACTTACGACCGGATGATGTCGAAGCTCTCAGCTACAAGGCCGACGCTGTCCTCGAAATGCAGGAGCCACTTTGGGCAATCAGCCTTTGCCAGCGCGCGCTCAAGCTGGCCCCGGACAACGGCCATGCGCACTACCAGCTCGCGTGCGCCTACGCCGAGATCGGGCGCTGGGAAGACGCCGTCAGAGACTTGGAAAAAGCCATCGACATTGCTGAAGCCTACCGGGATGACGCGTCGGTTGACCCCAGCTTCGAACATCTGCACGATCATGAAAGTTTCAGGAACGTTGTCTTTCAGACAAACGATGACAGCACGGATGCGTGAACAGGCTCAGAACGGCACGGCGCTTGCTAAAGACTGTCTTTTAGTTGCGCCGTGTTCCAGAGCATACTTCGTGGCCTGATTCGCTTGACAAGCAACAGACTGTGGTGTTTGTTTAAGTCTCTGAGAACATAAGAATAACCCTGACACAGACAGGAAAAACACGATGAAAACCTCCATAACAAAGCTCGCTACCGCTGTTGGCGCGTCCGTTGCCCTGTTGGCTGCCGGCCAGGCCGCCGCTGAAATCAAGATTGGTATCGCCGGCCCAATGACCGGCCCCGTTGCACAGTACGGAGACATGCAATTCTCCGGCGCCCACATGGCCATTGAGCGCATCAATGCGGCTGGCGGCGTGAACGGAGAAGAGGTCGTCGCCGTCGAGGTCGATGATGTGTGTGACCCGAAGCAGGCCGTGACCGTCGCCAACCGACTGGTGAATGAGGGAGTCCGCTATGTCGTGGGGCATCTGTGCTCCAGCTCCACCCAACCCGCCTCAGACATCTACGAAGATGAAGGCATTCTGATGATCACTCCGGCCTCCACCAGCCCGGAGATTACTAACCGGGGCTATGAACTGGTATTCCGCACCATCGGCCTGGACAGCATGCAAGGCCCGGTGGCCGGCAGCTACATTGCCAGCCAGAAACCAGAGCGTGTAGCGATTGTTCACGACAAACAGCAGTATGGTGAAGGCATTGCCACCGCCGTGCGCGACACCCTGAAGGACAGCGGCATTGAAATTGCCATGTTTGAAGGCATTACCGCCGGTGACAAGGACTTCTCCTCGCTTGTCACCAAAATCAAACAGGCCGACGTGGACTACGTCTATTTCGGAGGCTATCACCCCGAGCTGGGCCTGATCCTGCGTCAGGCGCGCCAGTCCGATGTCGACGCAAAGTTCATGGGGCCTGAAGGGGTTGGCAACAAAGACATCAACACCATTGCCGGCGAAGCCGCTGAAGGCCTGCTGGTTACTCTGCCCCCGAGTTTCGACCAGAAAGAAGAGAACAAAGAACTGATTGCCGCCTTTGACGCCAAAGGTGAGGACCCTTCCGGGCCCTTCGTACTGACCTCCTACGCCGCCGTTCAGCTGATTGCTGAAGGCATCGCACAGGCCGATTCCAAAGACCCGTATGACGTTGCCCAGACCCTTCGTTCCGGCAGCTTCCAGACGCCCATCGGGACTGTCCAGTACGATCAGGCCGGCGACATGACGTCGTTCGAGTTTGTGGTGTACGAATGGCACTCGGACGGCAGCAAGACTCCGGTTAACTGAGCCAACCTCGTTAGGTAACGGTAACAACGAGAACACCTTCTCACCGCGATCCGGGAGAAGGTGTTTTTCTGGCCTCCTGCAGACCCTGATGGCAACCATCCCGGCGACACCGGACAGTTGCACGCAGGCGAGGGAGCAGGCTTTCGGAGTTCCACAAACATGCAAGATCTCCTGTATTTTTTCCAACAGCTCATTAACGGGCTGACGATCGGGAGCACCTACGCCCTGATCGCCATTGGTTACACCATGGTTTACGGCATCATCGGCATGATTAACTTTGCCCATGGTGAAGTCTATATGATCGGCGCGTACACCGCTCTGATCGCCATCACCGGGCTGGCAACGCTTGGCATTACCTGGCTCCCCCTGGTCCTGATTGTCGCGCTGATCTGCGCCGTTCTGGTTTCCAGTTCGATGGGCTGGGCCGTCGAACGGGTTGCCTATCGGCCGGTACGTGGGCGACATCGCCTGATCCCCCTGATATCCGCCATCGGGATGTCCATTTTCCTTCAAAACTACGTTCACCTGGCACAAGGCTCTCGAAACATCGGCTTTCCGGCGCTGATTGAGGGTGGCTTCCAGTTCGGGTCTGAAGACACCTTCCCGATGTCCATTTCGTACATTCAGATCACCATTTTCATCACCACCCTGATCTGCATGACAGCGCTGTCCCTGTTTATCTCCAGATCGCGGATTGGACGGGCCTGCCGGGCGGTCTCCCAGGATCTGGGCATGGCAAACCTGCTGGGAATCGACACCAACCGCATCATATCAGCCACGTTTGTTATCGGAGCCTCTCTGGCCGCGGTGGCAGGCCTGCTTCTGGGGATGTACTACGGTTCTGTAGATCCACTTTTTGGCTTCATCGCCGGCCTCAAAGCGTTTACCGCCGCCGTACTTGGCGGAATCGGAAGTATTCCCGGCGCCATGCTGGGCGGCCTCATTCTGGGCGTCGCCGAGAGCATGACCTCGGGTTATCTGAGCGGAGAATACAAAGACGTCGTGTCGTTCAGCCTGCTTATTCTGATCCTGCTGTTCAAACCCACCGGACTGCTGGGCAAACCGGAGGTTGAGAAGATCTGATGGCTGCCAACAACCTGAAACACGCCCTCTTCTGTGCCCTTGTCACCCTGATCATTTCGTACCCGATCATCGGTTTTAACCTGGAAATTCAGGGCATCAACATCACACTGACCGGCGCTACAACCAGCACCATTGGGATGGTCCTGCTGGCCGCCGTTATCGTGTTCCTGTTCCAGTTATTCCGGGACCGGATCATGAGCGCCCTGCGAAGCCTCCCGAATCCCCTCCCGCAACCCCGAAAAGAGCCGATGGCAGAGAACAAGCGGGCCAGAATCGAATCCTGGGTCCTCACCGGCATCGTGGTACTCGCGTTGTTCTGGCCGTTCTTCGTCTCCCGAGGGTCGGTTGACCTGGCAACGCTTGTACTGATCTACATCATGCTGGCTCTGGGGCTGAATGTGGTTGTCGGCCTGGCTGGCCTGCTGGACCTGGGCTATGTGGCCTTTTACGCCGTCGGCGCCTATACCTTTGCCCTGCTCTCACAGTACGCCGGTTTTTCCTTCTGGATGGCATTGCCTCTCGGCGCCTGTCTGGCCGCTCTGTTCGGTCTGGTACTGGGATTTCCAGTGCTGCGACTCCGGGGTGATTATCTGGCCATTGTGACGCTGGGCTTCGGGGAAATCATCCGGATTCTGCTCAACAACTGGACCGCTCTGACCGGCGGTCCCAATGGAATCGGCGGCATTCCCGACCCGACCCTGTTCGGCATGGAATTCGGGCGCCGGGTTCGCGAAGAGGGCAACACCTCGTTCCACGAAACCTTTGGTATTGCCTACAGCGGCGAGCACAAAGTCATTTTTCTCTATCTGATCGCCCTGGTGCTGGCCATCATTACCGCGCTGATCATTCGCCGCTTCATGCGCATGCCCGTTGGCCGTGCGTGGGAGGCACTTCGCGAAGATGAGATAGCTGCCCGCTCACTGGGGCTCAGCCGAACGGCGGTCAAACTCTCCGCCTTCACTATTGGCGCCTTCTTTGCCGGCTTTGCCGGTACCGTGTTTGCCTCCAAGCAGGGCTTTATCAGCCCCGAGTCTTTCGTGTTCCTGGAATCCGCCATCATTCTGGCCATCGTGGTTCTCGGCGGGATGGGCTCGCAGTTAGGCGTGGTACTGGCCGCCATCGCCGTGACCATCTTGCCGGAACTGGCCCGCGAGTTCTCCGATTACCGCATGCTGGTGTTCGGTGCCGCCATGGTGCTGATGATGGTATGGCGCCCGCAAGGCCTGATGCCCATGCGCCGTGTACACATTGAACTCAAAAAGCAGGAGTGACAGGCATGCTGGATGTACAGAATCTGTCCATGCGCTTCGGCGGCCTGCTGGCAGTCGACCAGGTCAGCCTGGATGTGCAGGAACATGAGATTGTTTCCATCATCGGCCCCAACGGGGCCGGTAAAACCACCGTCTTCAACTGCATCAGCGGGTTCTATAAGCCCACGGGCGGAAAAATTTTGTTCGAAGGCGGAGAAGTTCAGGGCAAGCCCGACTACAAGATCTCACGGCTCGGTATGGTCCGTACCTTTCAGCATGTTCGCCTGTTCGGGCAAATGAGCGTGGTGGAGAACCTTCTGGTAGCACAACACCGCCACCTCAATACGAACCTGCTCTCCGGTCTGATCAAGACCCCCGACTTCCGTGAACGGGAACGCAAGTCTCTGGACCGGGCTTCCTACTGGCTCGACCGGGTCGGCCTTCTGGAGCTTGCTAACCGGGAAGCCGGGAACCTGGCATACGGACAACAGCGTCGGCTGGAGATCGCACGCTGCATGGTGACAGAACCGAAACTGCTGATGCTGGATGAGCCCGCGGCAGGCTTGAACCCAGCCGAAACCAAGGACCTCAATCAACTAATTGTCAGCCTGAAAGAAGACTACAACGTCTCTGTTCTGCTGATCGAACACGACATGAGCCTGGTTATGGATATTTCCGACCGGATCACCGTGATCAATCAGGGGCGCCCACTGGCATCGGGAACGCCGGACGAAGTTCGCCAGAACGACGATGTGATCAAAGCTTATCTGGGCGAGGCCTGAGGAGACACCATGCTGGCACTGGAAGACGTACATACCCACTATGGCAAGATCGAGGCCCTGCACGGCGTTTCGGTGGAAGTGAACAAAGGTGAAATCGTTTCTCTGATCGGCGCCAACGGCGCCGGCAAAACCACCCTGCTGATGACCGTTTGCGGCAGCCCGAAGGCCAGTTCTGGCCGGGTCATTCTGGAGGGGCGGGACATCACCAATGAAGCCACCTCCAACATCATGCGATCCGGCATCGCCATCGTGCCGGAAGGACGCCGGGTGTTTCCCGGACTGACGGTAGAGGAGAACCTGCACATGGGCGGTTTCTTCAACACCAAACCGGAAATCCGCAAAAGCCAGGATCACGTGTACGAGCTGTTCCCAAGACTGAAAGAACGTGAACATCAACGCGCAGGCACCATGTCAGGCGGGGAGCAGCAAATGCTCGCCATCGGCCGCGCCCTGATGAGCAAACCCAGAATGATCATTCTGGATGAGCCTTCACTGGGACTGGCGCCCATTATCATTCAGCAGATCTTCGAGATTATTGGCCAGTTGCGAGAGGAAGGAATTACGGTGTTCCTGGTAGAGCAAAACGCTCATCAGGCTCTGAGCCTGGCAGACCGGGGCTACGTTCTGGAGACCGGCCGTATTCGCCTGCACGATACCGGCAAGAACCTGCTGGCAAACCCTGAGGTCAGAGAAGCCTATCTTGGCGGCTGAGTTGCCAGATAACAAAAAAGCCGGAGGGCGCGTTGCCATCCGGCTTTTTTGACAGGCTCACAAAAGCTTACTTGATGCTTTTGATGGTGCCTTTGTAGCCTTCAACGGTTACGTTGATGGTACCGAACACAACGAAGTCTTCGGTCTCAACGGTGTAACGCGGAGCTACAATGATGTCAGCGCCAGAGGACTCAATAGCCTTGTACGCAGCGGCAGACTTGGCTTTACCAACCGGGTCGCCAAAAGGCAGGCCACCGCCGGCAGATCCGCCGTAAGAAACACCGTCAGAGAACTGCTTGTCACCGCCGATGGTGAAGAACAGAATCTTGGTAACGGAAGCCGTGCCGGAAATTTTCTCGCCTACTTCAACGTCAGCCTTCACGTCTGTCTGCAGAGGAGCAGTCACAGGCATGGAGCTGGAGCTCACGTTAAGTGAAGTACAACCGGACATAGCACCGGCCAGAACGAGTGTTGATGCAATAAGCGCTTTCTTCAAAACAAACTCTCCATATGTTGTTACGCGGCCTTCATGGCCGCGCGCACTATACTGAAATGAGTCTCATATAACAATATGAGACTAAAAAACATCCAATAGCTCTTTTTTGAATATGAACACACGTTCACTTCCCTGAAATCAATCGACACAATTCCTTAACACTGGATTAACTTGCGATTTTAGGTTTTGATCTATACTTGGTCAGACGGTCTCTAACCCAAACCAGACACTGGCCGTTGTCTTGCAGCCGCGGAATCGAAAAGCTGCAGGGTATGCGACAAAGCAAAAATCCCATAAAGGAGTGGATAATGAAAAAACTGATCGCAGGCGCAATTCTTCTTGGTGCTTCCTCCATGGCATTCGCCCAGCCCGGCTGTGGTGTTGGCGCAATGATCTGGAAGGGGCAGTCTGGTATTGCTCCGCACGTACTGGCCGCCACCACCAACGGAACCTTCGGTAACCAGACATTCGGCATGACCACTGGCACCTTGGGCTGCCAGACTAACCAATCCGTTCAATCCATGGCCATGTACATGGACAGCAACATCGACAAGGTTGCACGCGACATGTCCCGCGGCTCAGGTGAGAACCTGGACACCCTGGCGGTTCTGCTGGGTGTAGAAGACGCGGACCGTGATACCTTCCGTCAGACCCTGCAAAACAACTTTGCAACCATTTTCCCGAACGCAGACACCACCTCTGGTGAAGCGGTAGACGCGATCGTTGCCCTGCTGGAGCAAAATGACGCCCTCAGCAAGTACGTTGCGGCCTGATCGCCGATTGTAACGGAATGGATCTGCGCCAGGGACGGCGCACAAACTTCTGAGCAACCAATCCGGATACACCAATCCCATGGGCTTTACCCTTCGCTCCGGGCAGGCCATTCTGTGGCTTGCATGCAGTACTACGGCCTGGGCACAGACAGAAGTTCTGACACTGCCCGAGAACCTGCACCAACACCCAACCTGGCTCACGCTTGGCCACTACCATCAGGATACTCTTGGAGAGAGTTACACCAGCCAGGCTGACGACCCCGGGTTTTTCCTGAGCCAAAGCGGCAAAACCTCACCCAAAGCTGAGCTGGACGCCACGCTGAAAGCCATACAGCAGCCTGGAGGCGGCGATGAGCACGCCCGCTGCCGTTTCCCGGCACGGGATGCCTGGCTGAGGGAACAACTGGATCTGCCAGACACCCCGGTCAACTGCCCGGCGTTCGAGGAATGGTCCGGAACCCTGAATACAGAAAACGTCACGCTGGTGTTTGCAGCCTCCTACCTGAACAGTCCGTCTTCCATGTTCGGTCATACGTTCCTTCGCCTCGACCCCCCTCAGGACGACGACGAAGCCGACCTGTTGCTGGCAAACACTATTTCGTACGCTGCCGATGCCGCTGAGCACGACAACGAGTTACTCTTCGCCTACCGGGGCATCTTCGGGGGCTACCCCGGCATCACCTCTATCAAGCCCTACTATGAGATGATCCGGCTCTATAACGACATCGAACACAGGGATCTATGGGAATACACCCTGAATCTCGACCAACAGGAAGTCGATACCCTGATTGCCCACACCTGGGAAATCCAGGATAAGAACTTCGATTATTACTTCTTTGACGAAAACTGCGCCTACCGGTTACTGGCGCTGATCGACGCCGCACGCCCCGGCACAAGCCTGCTGGACGAAGTCAGCACCCATGCAATACCCTCCGACACCGTGCGCTGGGTCCGCGATGCAGGCCTGGTTGAAAGCGTGAACTACCGCCCCTCAGCAGCCACCTCGGTTGCCCACAGCCTCGACAGTCTGCCGGCAGAGCATCAGACCATTGCCGCCGCGATAGCCAATGGCTACCTGACCGTGGACGCGCCGGAAGTGCGCAACCTCTCAAACAATGAACAGGCACAACTGTTTGATGCCACCTACGACTATGTCCGATACCAGAGCGAAGCCGAGGCTTGGCCCCGAGAGCACGCAGCCCCACTATCACATCAGTTGCTGGTAGCCCGCAGCCAGATCGACAACGCAGAGGCGCTTCCAGACGTGCCAGAACCCCAGGTTCGCGATGATCAGGGCCACGACACTTTCCGGGTAAGCCTGGGGACAGGCCAACTGGCGGGCAGCGAATTTACTCAACTCACGCTCAGGCCCGCTTATCACGACGTACTGGATCCTCCGGAAGGTTATCGAGGTGGAGCCCAACTGCAATTTCTCCGACTCGATGCCCGCCTTTATCACAGCAACAACGAGCTTCAGGTTGAACGTATAACCGGCGTGGAAATCCGCTCTCTGAGCCCAAGAAATCCGTTCTTCGCACCTATTTCCTGGCAGGTTGGTTTTGGCGGCCGAAGGACCGATACCGGGACCGACCGGGTCTTGACTCCCTATCTGGAAGGCGGCGCCGGCGGCAGCTGGCGGCTTGGCGACAACACCCAGGCTTTTGCCATCGCAACCGCTGACCTGGAAATCGACGACGATTTACGCCGGGGCTATGACGCAGCTCCGGGCGCCGACCTGGGCCTGCTGCATCAAAACAACCGGTTCAGCCTGCTGGCTGGCGCCAAAACCAAAGCATGGATCGTCAGTAGCCAACACCGTCAGGACCAACTGTATCTGGAAGGAAACTGGCACATCGGGCGGGAGTTCAGCCTATTCACCAAATTCTCCCGGGAAGATCACTTCGACAGGTACCAAAGCACATGGCAAGCCGGCCTGCACGCCTACTTCTGAATCGACGGACCGCCACCTCCCTGACGCTGATCCTGATCACACTGTTGCAGCTTGGCTGCAGCAGTGTGTTCTTCTACCCCGACAACGCGGTCTACATCACTCCGGATCGCCTCAATCTGGAGTACGAGGACGTCCACCTTGAGACCTCCGATGGCGAAACCCTCCACGGCTGGTGGCTCCCGGCCCTCACCGAGGAGCCTGCTAAAGGCTCGGTTTACTATTTGCACGGTAACGCTCAGAACGTCAGTGCCCATATCCTCAACGTTGCATGGCTGCCAGAACAGGGCTATAACGTATTCACCATCGACTACCGGGGCTACGGCCAGTCCACTGGCGCGCCCGATATAGAAGGCGCCCTGCACGACGTAGAGACCGGCCTGCGCTGGCTGGTTGATCAGGAATACACCCAGAACCGCCCACTCTACCTGCTCGGCCAGAGCCTTGGTGGCGCTCTGGGTGTCACACTCACCAGTGAATGGACACAGCGTAACGAACACCCCCCTCTCAATGGCGTCATCCTGGATGGCACCTTTTCCGGTTTCCGCTACATCGCCCGGGAAAAGCTTGACCTGTTCTGGCTCACCTGGCCGTTCCAGTATCCTCTGAGCTGGACCATCCCGGATGACTACGAAGGCACAGACCACATCGCTGGCCTCTCACCGGTGCCGGTGATGGTTATCCACAGCGTTCGGGATGGCATCATTCCATTTCAGCACGGTGTCAGGCTGTATGACGCAGCGGATCAGCCCAAGGAGTTCTTGCAGACCGATACACCCCACGCGGCGACGTTTGTGATTCCGGCGTACAGGGAGGCAGTACTGGAATTCATGGAAAAAGGCCTATAGAGGCAAGCACAAGGTCTAGCGCAGCGGTTGTGGGAAGCCTTTCCAAAAGTCTTGAGGGCCATGGACGGCCCGAAAGAAGCGCACATGGATGTGCTCGTAGCGTCTTTTGGAAAGGCTTCCCACAACCGCTGCAGGCACTAAAACTACAAGGCCCATAAACGAAAAAACCCGCCAGGCTTGAAGCCGGGCGGGTTTTTCTAACCAAGAATGTTCTTAGTCAGCGAAGTCAGTCGGCTGCTCGCCTTCTTTGACTTCCTTCATGGACAGCTTGACGCGACCACGGTTGTCCACATCCAGAACCTTGACCAGAACTTCCTGACCTTCGCTCAGCTCGTCAGTTACGTTCTCGATACGGCGCTCAGAGATCTGGGAAATGTGCACCAGACCATCCTTGCCGGGCAGGATGTTCACAAAGGCACCAAAGTCCACAATGCGCTCAACGCGCCCCTTGTAAATGGCACCCACTTCGATTTCAGCCGTAATCTCCTTCACGCGATTCACCGCTGCCTGAGCAGCTGCGGCATTATCGGCGTAGATTTTCACATTGCCGTCGTCGTCCAGATCGATGGAGGCACCGGTCTCATCGCAGATACCACGGATGGTAGCACCGCCCTTACCAATGACGTCACGGATCTTATCCGGATGGATCTTGATGGTGGTGATGCTAGGAGCACGCTCAGACAGCTCAGCACGCGGCTCAGCAATCACTTTGTTCATCTCTTCAAGGATGTGCAGACGTGCAGCGTTGGCCTGCTCCAGAGCGATTTCCATGATCTCGTCGGTGATGCCCTGGATCTTGATATCCATCTGCAGGGCAGTCACGCCCTCTTTAGTACCCGCAACCTTGAAGTCCATGTCGCCCAGATGGTCTTCATCACCCAGGATGTCGGTCAGAACCGCGAACTTATCGCCTTCCTTGACCAGACCCATGGCGATACCGGCAACCGGTGCCTTCAGGGGCACGCCGGCATCCATCAGCGCCAGTGAAGAACCACACACGGAAGCCATGGAGCTGGAACCGTTGGACTCAGTGATCTCGGACACCGCACGGATAGCATACGGGAACTCTTCGATGGTCGGCATAACCGCGGCAACACCACGCTTCGCCAGACGACCATGACCGATTTCACGACGGCCCGGGGAGCCCATGCGGCCCGCTTCGCCTACGGAGTACGGAGGGAAGTTGTAGTGGAACAGGAACGGATCTTTACGCTCACCTTCCAGCGCATCGATGATCTGCACGTCACGGGTGGTACCCAGAGTGGCTGTTACAATGGCCTGGGTTTCACCGCGGGTGAACAACGCAGAGCCATGCACAGACGGCAGAACGCCGACTTCTACTTTGATCGGACGAACGGTCTTGTTGTCACGACCATCAATACGCGGCTTGCCTTCAATAACCTGCTGACGAACCACGGACTTCTCAACCTTGCCGAAGTACTTCTTCACTTCGTCTTCGGACGGCTGGCCCTCGTCCTCTCCGGCCAGTTTTTCAACAGCCGCAGACTTGATCTCGCCCAGGCGCTCGTAGCGGGCCATCTTGTCACGGATTGCATAAGCTTCTTCAACCGCGCCACCGAACTCAGACTGAAGTGCATTCAGTAACTCGGTGTTCTCAGCTTCAGGCTGCCACTCCCAACGGGGCTTGCCATTCTCAGCCGCAAACTCCTTGATGGCTGTAATCGCGGTCTGCATTTCCTGATGACCAAACAGAACCGCACCCAGCATCTGATCTTCAGTCAGGCCTTTGGCTTCCGACTCAACCATCAGAACCGCATCGTCGGTACCTGCCACCACCATATCCAACAGCGAGCTACTCAGCTCTTCGAAGGTCGGGTTCAGGAAGTAACCCTTGTCGTTGGTGTAGCCCACACGAGCGGCGCCAATCGGGCCGTCAAACGGAATACCGGAAATAGCCAGGGCCGCAGAGGCCGCGATCATAGCCGCGATATCCGGATCGTGGTTCTTGCTGGCAGACATAACGGTCAGGACAACCTGAACTTCGTTCATGTAGCCAGTGGGGAACAGCGGACGGATTGGACGGTCGATCAGGCGGGAGGTCAGCGTCTCTTTCTCAGACGGGCGACCTTCACGCTTGAAGAAGCCTCCGGGAATTTTACCAGCGGCGTATGTCTTTTCCTGATAGTTCACGGTCAGCGGGAAAAAACCCTGCCCCGGCTTCGGCTCTTTCGCACCAACAACCGTGCCCAGAACAGAAGTATCGCCTGAGCTGACCAATACCGCACCTGTTGCCTGACGGGCAACGCGGCCGGTTTCCAGGGTAAAGGTTTCCCCACCCATTTCAAATGTCTTGATACGTGGTTGCAGATCCACAATAAACTCCTGCATTTTCAGCGGTTACAGATTCCGACAAATGACCCATTCATTCGCCGTTTTCCAACAACTGCAGCAGTCTGATCAGTGAACCGAAAGGCAACCCGTCTGAAAGCTAACAGGCTGTTGCAAAACCCCGGGCAGCCCGGGCTTTTCAACAACCTGCTATCAATATCGGCTTTCCAGTGTGACAGGGAAAATCCTTCGGTTTCACAGACAAAGCAACTGCAGCAAATACGCTTCCCGCTTGTTCGGAAGGAGCAAGCCAGGGAGCGGGGAGAGAAAACAAGGCCGAGCCCGGGAACCCCGGGCTCAGTCTTCAGGTCGCTAAAACCGGATTAGCGACGCAGACCCAGACGCTGGATCAGATCCAGGTAACGGTCAGCGTTCTTGCGCTTGAGGTAGTCCAGCAGCTTACGACGCTGGTTTACCATCCGGATCAGGCCACGGCGGGAATGATGATCCTGCTTGTTGGCCTTGAAGTGATCCTGCAGCTTGTTGATGTTGGCGCTCAGCAGAGCTACCTGAACCTCAGGGGAACCGGTATCAGCATCACCTTGCTGAAAATCTTTAACGATCTGTGCTTTCTCACTGGCAGACAGTGCCATATCTCACCTCATTGTTTGCGATGCATATTCATTCAGCCAAACCGCGCATCTCTACAGCCCGGCTAAACAGCCTACGGTTTTCTTACCGCCCGCTGTTCTTGACCAGTCGGCGGGGAACCAGTTTGGTTTCCTCTCCGTCCGGTAACGCCTCTGCCAGCCCTACGAAGGAATGGTTGCCATATAGGCGCACAAAACCCTCGAACGACTGGCCCGGTATTCTAACCGGTTGTCCGTTCAAGATCGATACCAGCGACGAACCCGACAACCGATACTCCGGGAACATCGTCAGCGCGGTTTCTGGCGGCAGCAAAAGACCATCCAGACTTTCACCCCGCTCCCGCATGGCCTCCAGGTCTTTGACATCGTGCACATTTGCCAGCGTGTAGCCAGCGGCCAGTGTGCGCCGCAACGCACTGACATGAGCACCGCAGCCAAGCGCTTCGCCGATGTCTTCAACCAATGAGCGAATATACGTACCTTTTGTGCAGGTAACAGCGAGGTCCAGCTCCTGATCCCGAACGGCCAGCAATGTCAGCTCGTAGATGGTGACAGGGCGGGCCGGACGCTCCACCTCAATCCCTTCGCGGGCATACTCATACAGCGGGCGCCCTTTATGCTTCAGAGCCGAGTACATGGAGGGGACCTGCTGAATGTCACCACGAAACGTCGTCAGTACTGACTCCACCTCGGCTTCAGTCAACGCAGGGACCGCTTTTTCCTCGACCACAGCACCTTCACTGTCACCGGTTTCCGTCCGGATACCCAGGCGTGCAGTGGTGATGTAGGCCTTATCGCTATCCAACATGGTTTGCGAGAACTTGGTTGCCTCACCAAAACACAGCGGCAACACACCGGTAGCCAGCGGATCCAGTGCCCCGGTATGACCCGCCTTTGCGGCCCCGTACAGCCGTTTAACCTGCTGCAGGATGCCGTTTGACGTCACGCCCTGGGGCTTATCGATAACAAGAATGCCGTTTACATCACGACCTTTACGTCTTCGACTCAAGCGTCACGCTCCGGGTTGTCGGAAACAGGGTCGTCGTTGTCATCACGGGGAGGCACCGCAGGCTTTTCACCCACCGCTTCCCGGATCAGGCGATCCATTTTTCGGCTTTGCCCCAGCAGCTTGTCAAAATGAAAGCGCAAATGGGGGACGACACGCAGCTTCATCGCACGGCCCACCTGACCACGCAAGAAGCCGGATGCCTTGTCCAGCACCGCCAGAGAGTCCTGAACCTCCGGAGACTCTTCTGTGAGCTCCTCGGTCGACAACAACGAAATATAAATATCGGCGTAGCCGAGGTCACGGCTGACCTTAACGTCGTTCACCGTAACCATACCAACGCGAGGATCTTTCACCTCGCGCTGGATCAGCTGCGCCAGCTCACGCTGCATCTGATCGCCAATGCGATCTACGCGACTGTATTCCCGTGCCATCAGGCCCCCGTGGATTCGAGCTGACGTTCAACCCGGACGCGATCGAAGACTTCGATCTGGTCGCCCACTTTCACATCGTAGCCCTTAACACCGATACCACATTCCATACCGTTACGGACTTCCGCGACGTCGTCCTTGAAGCGGCGCAGGGATTCCAGCTCGCCCTCAAAGATGACCACGTTGTCCCTCAGTACGCGAATCGGCTTGTTACGGTATACGGTTCCCTCAGTCACCATACAGCCGGCCACCTGGCCGAACTTCGGCGAACGGAACACGTCACGCACATCGGCGATACCCACAATGTCCTCGCGGAATTCAGGTTTCAGCATACCGGTCAGGGCTGCTTTCACATCATCAATCAGGTTGTAGATGATGCTGTAGTAGCGCAGATCCAGACCTTCCTGCTCAACCAAACGCTTGGAGGCGGTATCCGCCCGCACGTTAAAGCCAAAAATGACCGCACTGGTAGCCATGGCAAGACTGACGTCCGTTTCGGCAATACCACCAACACCGGACGAAACAATCTTCACCTGAACCTCGTCGTTACCCAGGTCCTGCAGGGCCTTGGTAATGGCCTCCAAGGAACCGCGCACGTCGGTCTTGAGCACAACATTGAGGGTCTTGACCTCGTCTTTGCCCATGTTTTCGAACAGGTTCTCCAGCTTGGCCGCCTGCTGACGCTGCAACCGCAGTTCACGCTCGCGGGTCTGACGGAATTCGGCCAGTTCTTTAGCCTTTTTCTCGTCGGCGACCGCAAAGAACTCATCACCGGCATCCGGGGTACCGTTCAGCCCCAGGATTTCCACAGGAATGGAAGGGCCTGCCTCTCTCACCTGTCGGCCAGCCTCGTCAGTCATGGCCCGCACCTTACCGAAGAACGACCCGGCAACGACCATATCGCCCTGGCGCAGAGTACCGTTCTGAACCAGTACGGTAGCCACCGAACCACGGCCGCGCTCCAGGCTCGATTCAACAACCACACCTTTGGCTGCTGCATCCGGAGACGCTTCCAGCTCAAGAATCTCAGCCTGCAGAAGGACCGCTTCCAACAAATCGTCAATGCCCGCACCGGTGTGGGCGGAAATCGGCACAAACTGAATATCACCGCCCCAGTCTTCGGGGATAACTTCCAGCGCAGCCAGTTCGTTCTTGATGCGATCGGGATCGGCAGATTCTTTGTCCATCTTGGTGATGGCCACCACGATGGGCACACCCGCGGAACGGGCATGATCAATGGCTTCTTTGGTTTGCGGCATCACGCCGTCGTCGGAAGCCACCACAAGGATAACGATGTCCGTGCACTGAGCACCGCGAGCTCGCATGGCCGTGAAGGCCGCGTGGCCCGGCGTATCCAGGAAGGACACCATGCCGTGATCCGTCTCTACATGGTAGGCCCCGATATGCTGGGTAATACCGCCCGATTCACCGGCCGCCACCTTGGCGCGACGAATGTAATCCAGGAGAGAGGTTTTACCGTGATCTACGTGCCCCATCACGCTGACGACCGGCGCCCGCTTGATCTTCTCCTTGCCTTCGTGCTCGCTGGTAATTTCGCTCAGCACTTCTTCTTCATAGGCATCTTCGCTGACCGCTCTGGGTTTGTGACCTAATTCCTCGGTCACCAGGACGGCTGTTTCCTGATCCAGGGCTTGGTTGATGGTTGCCATCACCCCCATACCCATCAGCGTTTTAATCACATCAGCAGCTTTTACAGCCATGCGCTGGGCGAGATCACCAACGGTGATCGTTTCTGGAATCTGTACTTCTCTGACCATGGGCTTTGTGGGCCTCTCGAAAGCGTGACGCTTTTCTTTCGGTTTCTTTTTGGCCCGCAGCTGCTTGCGAGGAAGGCTCTCTTCCTCATCCTCTGAAATCACCAGAGGCTCTTCTACCGGACGGCTGCGAGGGCCGCGGTGGCCTGCCTGCTTCTTCTTAGGCTTGCCTTCTTCGATATCATCGCCGCGCTCACGCACCTTCTCTTTCTTCTTCTTGGGCTTGCGATCCCGACCTTCATCCTCGGGCGGAGGCATGGGAATGTCCTCCGGCTCAACTGCGGCCTCTTCACTGTCAGACGCAACTTCCGGAGCGGCTTTCACCTCGGTTTCCGGTTCTGCGGGTGCTTCAGCCTCAACGGCCTCAGCCTGGACAACCTCTGCTTCAACCGTCGGCGTGTCCTCAACCGGGGCCTGCTCGGCCACCGGGGCTTCGACAAGCTCTTCTGGCTTGGGCGCTTCAGCTTCCGGCTCAGGTTGCAGCTCTGCACGCTTGATGTACGTGCGGCGCTTACGCACTTCCACATTAACCGTCTTGGCCTTACCAGCCTTCAAAGTGGTCGTGGTCTTACGCTTGAGCGTAATTTTCCGTGGCTCGGCCTCAGCCTCACCATGGTTCTTTCTCAGATAGGCCAGCAACTGCTGCTTCTCATCGCTGGTTACAGCATCATCTTCACCTCGGGCACTGAGACCCGCTTCGACAATCTGCTTCAGCAAACGATCCACGGGAGCGCCTACATCTGCGGCCAGTTGTTTTACCGTTACTTCAGCCATACTGGTCCTCCTCTCCCGAATCAGGCCTGGTCTTCAAACCAGGGGGCACGTGCCGTCATAATCAACTGACCCGCACGCTCTTCATCCATACCTTCAATTTCAAGCAGTTCGTCAATCGACTGCTCCGCCAGATCTTCCATCGTGCGCACCCCCATACCTGCCAGCTTGAACGCCAGGGCACGGTCCATGCCATCCATGTTGAGAAGATCTTCTTCGGGCTCTGCACCCTCCAGGGCTTCTTCACTGGCCAGCGCCTGGTTCAGCAACACGTCTTTCGCACGACGGCGCAATTCAGTGACGGTTTCCTCGTCAAAGCCCTCAATTGCCAGCATTTCTTCCATCGGCACATAGGCCACCTCTTCAATAGAGGTGAAACCTTCCTCGATCAGAACACTGGCAAATTCTTCATCGACATCAAGGTGGGCGGTGAAGTGCTCCAGCAGGCGATTGTGTTCCTGCTCCTGGCGCTCTCCGGCCTCCTCCTCGGTCATTACATTCAGCGTCCACCCCGTCAGCTCTGTCGCCAGGCGAACGTTCTGGCCATTCCGGCCAATGGCCTGGGCCAGATTGTCTTCGGCAACCGCCACATCCATAGTATGACGATCTTCGTCCATCACGATGGACGCGACTTCTGCCGGTGCCATCGCGTTGATCACCAACTGGGCCGGGTTATCGTCATACAGTACGATATCCACTCGCTCACCGCCGAGTTCATTGGATACCGCCTGAACACGGGAACCCCGCATTCCAACGCAGGCACCCACCGGATCGATACGGCGATCGTTGGTTTTCACCGCAATTTTGGCACGTGAACCCGGGTCTCGGGCTGCACCACGAATTTCAATCAGATCTTCCGCAATCTCAGGTACTTCGATACGGAACAGTTCAATCAGCATCTGAGCGTCAGTCCGGCTGAGAATCAGCTGTGGCCCACGATGATCCGTCCGGATTTCCAGCAGCAGAGCACGAACACGATCACCCATCCGGAATGTTTCACGAGGAATCAGGTGCTCACGTGGGAGCAACGCTTCGGCGTTCCCCCCCAGATCCACGATTACGTTGTCCCGGGTGACTTTTTTAACGGTACCGGAGACCAGTTCGCCAATTCGATCACGATAACTGTCTACGATCTTGGTGCGCTCAGCTTCCCGTACTTTCTGAAAAATGATCTGCTTGGCGGCTTGGGCACCGATGCGCCCGAACGCCACAGATTCGACTTTCTCTTCGTACATATCGCCTGGCTTAAGATTTGTATCGATCTCTTCCGCTTCCTGCAGGGTCAACTCCGTACCCAGTGCCGGCACGGCATCGTTATCGACCACCAGCCAACGGCGGAACGATTCGTATTCTCCGGTGCGGCGATCAATGGCAACCCGGATATCCGCTTCTTCGTCCTCATAACGTTTCTTGGCAGCGGTCGCGAGCGCGAGTTCAATCGCCTCGAAAATCACATCCTTCTCGACACCTTTTTCGTTCGAGACGGATTCCACTACCAGCAAGATCTCTTTACTCATGGGATTGCCCTGCCCTCAAAATAAACAATACATCTAAAATTTTATTCGAACGTGTCACTCGAACACCGGCATTATGTTGGCTTTCTCAATACTGTCGAAGGGCAGCAGATACTCGTGATCATCGACCACAACCACAACCTCATCACCCTCCACACCCTTGATCAGACCCTGGAATTTGCGTCGCCCCTCAAACGCCATGCGCAGCTTGATCTGCACTTTATGACCGGCAAAAGCCTCATACTGCTCCAGACGGAACAGGGGGCGATCCATCCCCGGGGATGAAACCTCCAGCGTGTACTCTGTCTGGATAGGGTCTTCCACATCCATCACGCTGCTGATCTGACGACTGACTTTCTCGCAATCGTCAATATTGATGCCGCTCTCGGCATCGTCGATAAACACCCGGAGCTTGGAATGGTGCCCCTGAGAGAGGTACTCAATCCCCCAGAACTCATAACCCAGACCTTCGACCACCGGGCGTAAGATGTCTTCCAGTTGTTTCAGTTTGGCTGACAAGTGTCGCCGCCTCCGTTTCGGAATTTTCAGGGTACAAAAACAAAAAAAGGGCTGTTAATCAGCCCTTTTATGCACCAGGGCCCTTCGCGCCAGGCCCCTTAATCAAAAAGCCCCGAAACATGGGGCCTTTTGTTGCAAGAATTCGCAAAGCGCCAACCCTTTCAAGCGCTCGGCCGACAGACACCTGGCCTGCCTGGAAGCCTCGATACTCGCAGGCTTCAATATCCGCGGGAGTATAGTGATGCCACGCGAACTGGTCAAGGACTGACCAAAAAAAACGGCCTGGTTTTGCCAAGCCGTCTTTTTAAATATGGTGCCCGGGGCCGGACTCGAACCGGCACGGCTTTCGCCACTACCCCCTCAAGATAGCGTGTCTACCAGTTTCACCACCCGGGCATCATTCTTTACTCGAGTTCGGGGAGCACATCCCCGCCCTCAGACTCGCTGCCTGAAGCGCCATCAATTGACGGCACCTGTTCTGCCCCGGCACCGATGTCAGACGACTCCTGAACAACCGGAATACCAGCATCGCCTGCAACTTCAGCACGCTGCTTGGCAAAAATGGCCAGCGAAAAACTTGTCACAAAAAAGATCACCGCCATAAAGGTGGTCATCCGCGTCAGAAAGCTTCCACTTCCCTGACTACCGAATACAGTCTGAGAGGCGCCACCACCAAAAGCAGCTCCGGCATCTGCGCCCTTACCCTGCTGGATCAGAACCAGGCCCACCAGCGCCACGGCGATCACGACGTGAACAACGACTACCAGTGTTTCCAACCAATCCATACAGACTCTCGTAAACGTTTCGGTTTAGACACTCGCCGGGAAAGACCGGCAAATGCTGATAAACTCTTCGGCCTTCAGGGAAGCTCCCCCGATCAGACCGCCATCAATATCCGGCTCTGCAAACAGAGCGGCCGCATTATCCGCTTTTACACTGCCGCCGTAAAGTACCGAAATCTCATTCGCGGGTGCTTTCATGCTATTAAGCACCTTACGGATCTCGGAATGCATCGCCTGCGCGTCGCTGGCGGTGGCAGTTTTACCCGTTCCGATGGCCCAGACAGGCTCATACGCCACCACAACATTTGACCACTGCTCAGCAGAAACTCCGGCCAACCCCTGGCGCACCTGTTCCGCGACAACAGCCTCAGCCTGGCCAGCTTCACGTTCGTCGAGCGTCTCGCCGACACAAAGCACAGCCACAAGCCCACTCGACAATACTCGTGATACTTTGTCAGCCGCCACTTTACTGGTCTCGCCGAACATCTGACGACGCTCAGAATGGCCCACCAGAACGTAGCCACACCCCATATCGCGGGCCATGTCGGCTGAAATCTCTCCGGTATAGGCGCCAGCCTGCCACTGCGACACGTTCTGAACACCTGTAATAACGGAGCCAGCCCCCAGCTCACCGACCTGGCTTAGATAGATCGCGGGAGGAATAACCACCACCTCGATCTCTCCACCAACACTGCCGGCCTGCTCGCGAATGGCGCCGACCAGCTGTTTCACCAGGTCTTTCGACCCGTTCATTTTCCAGTTTCCGGCAACAATTCTGCGTCGCATCTCTGTCCTCGACAGTCCCGATCAAAAGGGAGGCGGAACTATACAGCAGTCGTTCACTCTGTACAACCGCCCCTGATATTCAGGACGCTGAACGCTCAACAACCTGCGCCAGTTCTTCAGCCACCCGGACAATATCATCGGCGTTCCGGCCTTCAGCCATGACCCGGATCAGAGGCTCTGTGCCAGAAGCCCGAAGCAAAATCCGGCCAGCATCCCCAAGGCTCGCTTCCGCGCGCGCCACCGCCTCAACAATGTCAGCCCGGCCTAAAGGATCAAAACGCTCGGCAACCCGGACATTGATCATTTTCTGAGGCAACTTGCTCATCCCCGACCGCAGCTCGCCCATGGTTTTCCCGGCCTGCCGGACCGCCAGCAAAACTTGCAAGGCAGAGACAATCCCATCCCCGGTGGTCGTGCAATCACGAATGACCATATGCCCCGAGCCCTCACCACCGATGACCCAGTTATTTGCCAGCAGGCGCTCCATGACATAACGGTCACCCACTTTTGCACGCTCGAAGTCCACGCCAAGCTCACGCAACGCCAACTCAACACCCAGATTTGTCATCAGGGTTCCAACCACACCACCCTTGAGCCGACCTTCAGCCTGCCGCTGAGACGCCAGAATGTACAACAACTCATCGCCATCGACTTCGGAGCCATCCCGGTCCACCATCAGCACTCGGTCACCGTCACCATCAAAGGCAATCCCCAGATCCGCACCCTTGCCCTCAACGGCCTGCTTAAGAGCATCCAGATGGGTAGAACCAACATTCAGGTTGATGTTCAGACCATCAGGCTCAGCCCCAATAACCGATACCTTTGCTCCAAGCTCACGAAAAACTTTCGGCGCCACATGGTAGGTCGCCCCATGGGCGCAATCCAACACCAGATGCATACCGTCCAGTGTGAACTCGTTCGGTACGGTACTTTTGCAAAACTCAACATAGCGGCCAGGCGCATCGTCAATTCTGGTCGCCTTACCCAACTCCTCAGGCTCACAGACCTGAATCGGCTGCTCCAGCCAACGCTCGATTTCAGCCTCCAGCGCATCATCCAGCTTGGTACCGGCAGGAGAGAAAAACTTGATACCATTATCATGGTGCGGATTATGGGAAGCACTGATTACAATGCCTGCCGACGCCCGGAAGGTCCGGGTCAGATAGGCAATCGCTGGCGTCGGCATGGGGCCCAGGAGTTTAACGTCGACCCCCGCCGCCGCCAATCCGGCCTCAAGTGCAGACTCAAACATATACCCGGATAACCGTGTATCTTTTCCAATCAGGACGCTGTTACGCTGCCCCTCCCGCTTGAAAGCCTGCCCGGCAGCCCAACCCAGATGCAACATAAACTCCGGGGTGATCGGCCGGTCACCAACCCGCCCCCGAATGCCGTCGGTTCCAAAATATTTGCGCTGGGTCATCAGATTGCCTCCCTCATTGCCGTCACGATCCGGACAGCATCCATTGTTTCCTGAACATCGTGCACCCTGAGGATGCTCGCTCCTTTCATGGCCGATATTGTCGCGGCCGCCAGACTGGCGGGCAACCTTTCATTCACATCCCGCCCGGTTACTGCCCCCAGCATGGATTTTCTTGAGACACCCACAAGCAGCGGATGCCCCAACAGGTGCATCTGCTCCAGCCCTGCAAGCAACCGGAAATTATGTTCCACGCTTTTACCAAATCCAAAGCCCGGATCCAGAATGATGTTTTCAGGCCGCACTCCGGCACTCTCCACCACCCGCATGCGCTCCGACAGGAATGAACTGACGTCTTTGCGCACATTCCGATAACGCGGATCGTTCTGCATGGTGTCTGGCTCACCCTGACTATGCATCAGACATACAGGCACTGCGGCATTCGCCGCTGCCTCCGGCGCCCCTTCTCGCTGAAGCCCCCGAACATCGTTGATCAGCCCGGCCCCCAGCCTGACAGTCTCCGCCATGACCACCGGATTACTGGTATCAACGGAAATCACAACGTCCAACTCGCCAGCGATCGCCTCAACCACCGGGCACACGCGATCCACCTCCTCCTGCGTCGACACAGGAGCCGCACCTGGGCGAGTCGACTCACCACCTACATCGATAAAAGAGGCCCCGTCACTCACCATCTGACGAGCTCGCAGGAGGGCTGACTCCCGGGAGTTAAACCGGCCACCATCAGAAAAGGAATCCGGCGTGACATTCAGAATCCCCATCACACGACACACAGACAGGTCCAGCTCACGACCGGCAAAGCTCATGTTCATAACACGTGTCCCAGAGGTTTTTCGGAGAAACAAAAACAAACGCCGCCCGGGTCTCCGGGCGGCGTTTGTTTTCATCCAGAAGCCAGGAGCGCCTTAGTGCTCCCCGGCGGGCCGCCCGACACCAGGCTCACGCCCGCTGTCCGAACCACGGGATTCCGGCGCAGACTCTGGCTCCTCAGCCTTCACCCCACCCGCCGGGCCACTGTCACCCCAGTTCTTTGGGGGCCGGGGCTCTTTACCCGCCATGATGTCATCGATCTGATAACGATCAATTGTTTCGTACTTCATCAGGGCTTCCGCCATCATGTCGAGCTTATCCCGGTTATCAATCAGAATTTTCCGGGCTATCTCATAGCACTCATCAATGATATTTCGAACTTCTTCATCAATCCTCTGAGCGGTCTCTGGCGAATACACCGTGTGCGATTGCCCAGCAGACCGTCCCAGGAACGGCTCTTCGCTGTCAGTATCGTACTGAAGAGGGCCCAGCTTCTCAGACAGTCCCCAGCGCGTGACCATGTTCCGGGCCAGGCTGGTGGCACGCTCAATATCATTGGACGCGCCCGTGGTCACTCCATCAAAGCCCAGCGTCAATTCCTCGGCAATACGTCCACCAAAGAGGCTGCAGATAGAGCTGGTCAGATAGCGTTTTGAATGACTGTACTTGTCTTCCTCAGGAAGGAACATCGTGACGCCCAGCGCCCGCCCCCGCGGAATGATACTTACTTTATAGACCGGGTCATGCTCCGGCACCAGGCGCCCGACAATTGCATGACCGGACTCATGGTAAGCCGTGTTGCGCTTCTCCTTTTCACTCATCACCATGGACTTGCGCTCGGCACCCATCATGATCTTGTCTTTGGCCAGCTCAAGCTCTTCCATGGAAACCAGCCGCTGGTTACGACGGGCCGCGAACAGAGCCGCCTCATTCACCAGGTTGGCCAGGTCGGCACCGGAGAAGCCCGGCGTGCCCCGCGCGATCACTGCCGGATCAATCCCATCCGCCAGCGGCACCTTCTTCATGTGAACCTTCAGGATCTGCTCCCGACCAATGATGTCTGGCAGGCTGACGACCACCTGCCGGTCAAAACGACCGGGACGCAACAACGCCGGATCAAGGACGTCCGGACGGTTGGTGGCAGCAATAACGATAACACCTTCGTTGCCCTCGAAACCGTCCATTTCCACGAGCAGCTGGTTCAGCGTCTGCTCACGCTCATCATGCCCGCCGCCCATACCGGCCCCACGATGGCGACCGACCGCATCAATCTCGTCGATAAAAATAATGCACGGGCTTTGCTTCTTGGCCTGCTCAAACATATCCCGAACACGAGAAGCCCCGACACCTACGAACATCTCAACAAAATCGGAGCCCGAGATTGAGAAAAACGGCACCTTGGCCTCACCCGCAATAGCCTTGGCCAGCAGGGTTTTACCCGTCCCCGGAGGACCCACCATCAAAACGCCACGGGGAATGCGCCCACCCAGGCGCTGGAACTTGCTCGGGTCCCGCAGGAAGTCTACGAGTTCTTTAACGTCTTCTTTAGCCTCATCCACACCGGCCACGTCAGCAAATGTGGTTTTGATCTGGTCCTCGCTCATCAGGCGGGCTTTGCTCTTGCCAAACGACATGGGGCCTTTGCCGCCTCCGCCGCCTTGCATCTGCCGCATAAAAAACACAAACAAAGCGATGATGATCAGAATCGGAAACGCCGCCACCAACAACTGGGTCCACAAGCTCTGGCGCTCAGGCTCCTTGCCGATCACCTCAACCTTATTGGCCAGCAGATCGTCCATCAGCTTGTTGTCGGATACCTGAGGCCGGATGCTCTGGAACTGAGAGCCGTCGTTGCGGACACCCTGTACCTGCAGACCATCAATGGTCACTTGCCGCACCTGACCCTGCTGGACCATCTCGACGAACTGGGAATAATTGACTTGTTGCCCGCTGGTGGTGGGAGAAAAGTTCTGAAACACCATCAGCAGAACCGCGGCTATAATTAGCCAGAGAACCAGATTTTTAGCCATATCGTTCAAGGATCATCACCTGTGAATTGCAGGGCTGAGGCTCCGGAGCTGCCAGCCCTTTTCCGACACCTTACACTAATTGTACGCCCGTAAACCAGAAACGGAGCCTACTCAGAGGACCGAGATACTACCTATATGGGATGCCCTGTCCAGAATTACAACACCCCTGTAAGTGATTACGGCCATTTGTAGCGAGGCGCGATCTGTTACAATCGCCCGATTATACGTCGTTGCCAGCGGGTTCGCCGCTGACCTTTTGTTAATCGCACCTATTAAGAGATTACATCATGAGCCTTTCACCGGAACAGCGCCGGGCGTACCGGGCGATCGCCCACAACCTGAAGCCTGTCATCATTGTTGGCGATAAAGGCCTGTCTGAGGGACTTCAGGAAGAGCTTGATCGCGCCCTGAACGACCACGAGCTCATTAAAATCAAAATCGCCAGCCAGGACCGCGAAGCCCGCCAGGAAGCCATCCAGGCACTCTGCGAGGTGTCAGGCGCAGAACTGGTGCAGACCATTGGCAAGATTGCCGTGATCCTGCGCCGCGCCAAAAAGCCCAACCCGAAGTTGTCCAACCTGCTTCGCAACCAATAAGCAGGCGACACAAAAAAGCCGGCCTGGTCACCCAGAGCCGGCTTTTTACATCAGCGACCCTTAACAGGGTCAGATGTATTCAACTTCAGAAATCTCGTACTCCACGGTCCCTGAAGGAATGCGAATTGCCACCACATCACCTTCATTCTTGCCAATCAGAGCCCGGGCAATGGGCGAAGACACCGACAGCTTGCCAGCTTTAATGTCTGCCTCATCCTCGCCCACGATCTGGTAGGCCACCTCTTCGTCGGTCTCCATATTAATCAGATGCACGGTGGTACCAAAAATCACCTTACCGGTATTTTCCATGGTCGTGACATCAATCACCTGAGCCACCGAAAGTTTTCCTTCGATCTCCTGAATGCGACCTTCGATAAAGCTCTGCTGCTCACGGGCAGCGTGATACTCCGCATTCTCCTTAAGATCACCGTGCTCCCGGGCTTCCGCGATAGACGCAATTACCCGGGGCCGATCTTCGGACTTCAGCTTTTTCAGCTCCTCGCGCAAACGGGCTTCACCCGCCTTGGTCATCGGTACTCTGTCAGCCATAGCCTTACTTTCCTGCGTGAAGTTCCTGGAGGCGACGAACCGTGCGCTCCGGGCCAAACTTGATGGCCCGGCAGAAGGCTTCGCCACCCGCCAATGTTGTTGTGTAAGTAACCTTTGTTTGCAAAGCTGACTGGCGAATCTGCGCCGAGTCAGAAATAGCTTTGCGACCTTCCGTTGTGTTAATGATCAGTTGAACCTGGCCATTCTTGATGGCGTCGACAATGTGAGGACGCCCTTCCCGCACCTTGTTCACCTGATCAACCTTAATGCCTTCGGCTTCCAGCGCCTTGGCAGTACCTGTGGTGGCAATAATCCGGAAACCGGCATCCACCAGATCCCTCGCCACACGGGCAGCTCCCGGCTTGTCCACGTCGCGGACCGACATGAAGGCAACACCTTTCGCCGGCAAGCGCTCACCAATCGCCAGAGAGGCCTTGGCAAACGCTTCGTCAAAGCTGTCACCCAGCCCCATCACCTCACCGGTGGATTTCATTTCAGGCCCAAGAATCGGATCTACCGACGGGAACTTATTGAACGGGAATACAGACTCTTTCACCGCGTAGTAAGTCGGCACGATTTCCTGGGTGAAATTCAGCTCTTTCAGACTCTTGCCCGACATAACCCGGGCCGCAACGGCCGCCAGGGACATGCCAATGGCCTTGGAGACAAACGGCACGGTACGAGAAGCACGCGGATTCACCTCGATCACGTAGATCTCGTTGTCCTGATACGCCAGCTGCACGTTCATCAGGCCAACCACCTCGAGCTCGATGGCCATTTTCTTCACAGCCTCTCGCATCCCATCCTGAACGTCTTTGCTCAGACTGTAAGGGGGCAGTGAACAGGCGGAATCGCCAGAGTGAACACCAGCCTGCTCAATATGCTGCATGATTCCGCCAATAACGACATCGGTACCATCACAAATGGCATCAATATCGACCTCAATGGCAGCATTCAGGAAGTGGTCGAGCAGCACCGGGCTGTCGTTTGAGACCAACACGGCATTGCGCATGTAACGCACCAGCTCGGTCTCATCGTAGACAATCTCCATGGCCCGGCCACCCAACACGTAGGAGGGGCGCACCACCAGCGGATAACCGATTTCACGAGCCGCAAGAATACCTTCCTCGTGACTGCGAACCGTTGCGTTTTCAGGCTGCTTGAGGCCCAGACGCTGAATCATCTGCTGGAACCGCTCACGGTCCTCCGCGCGATCAATCGCATCAGGACTGGTCCCAATGATCGGCACACCCGCCGCTTCGAGGCCGCGAGCCAGCTTAAGCGGGGTCTGACCACCGTACTGAACAATGACACCCTTCGGCTTCTCAAGGTGAATAATTTCCAGCACATCTTCCAGAGTGATCGACTCAAAGTACAGCCGGTCAGAGGTGTCGAAATCGGTAGACACCGTCTCTGGGTTACAGTTGATCATGATGGTTTCGTAGCCATCTTCGCGCATGGCCAGGGCCGCGTGCACACAGCAGTAATCAAATTCAATACCCTGACCAATACGGTTCGGACCGCCGCCAATCACCACGATTTTTTCGCGATCCGACGGTTCAGCCTCACACTCCTCCTCATAGGTGGAGTACATATAGGCAGTATCGGACGCAAACTCCGCCGCGCAAGTATCTACCCGCTTATAGACGGGACGAATACCCAGGTCATGACGCAGCTTGCGCAGGCTGACCTCAGAGATCCCCAGCAGCTTGGCAATGCGCGCATCCGAAAAGCCCTTACGCTTGAGGCGAAACAGCGATGTCTGGTTAATATCCGCTTTGCTAGACGACTTCAGTGCCTCTTCTTCCCGGACAAGATCTTCGATCTGCACCAGATACCAGGGGTCAACCTTGGTATGCCGGAACACTTCCTCGACACTCATACCAGCCCGGAAAGCATCCCCGATGTACCAGATGCGCTCAGCGCCCGGCACGTTCAGTTCCTGAATCAGGGTCTCGCGAGAGTTCTCGGAATCCAGCTCCTCAAGCTTTTCATCAAACCCTTCTGAGCCCACCTCCAGACCACGGAGGGCTTTCTGCACAGACTCCTGGAAGGTCCGGCCAATCGCCATCACTTCGCCCACTGACTTCATCTGAGTCGTCAAACGAGCATCAGCCTGCGGGAATTTCTCGAAGGTAAAGCGGGGAACCTTGGTCACCACATAGTCAATACTTGGCTCGAACGAAGCTGGCGTCACGCCACCAGTGATTTCATTATGCAGCTCATCAAGGGTGTACCCCACCGCCAGCTTGGCCGCCACCTTGGCAATCGGGAAACCAGTTGCCTTGGAAGCCAGCGCGGAAGAACGGGATACCCGCGGGTTCATCTCAATGACAACCATCCGCCCGGTGTCAGGATTAATACCAAACTGAACGTTTGAGCCACCCGTCTCCACACCGATCTCACGCAGCACCGCCAGCGAGGCGTTCCGCATGATCTGGTATTCCTTATCGGTGAGTGTCTGGGCGGGAGCTACGGTGATTGAATCACCCGTGTGCACGCCCATGGCATCAAAGTTCTCGATGGAACAGACGATGATGCAGTTGTCATTCTTGTCGCGAACAACCTCCATCTCGTACTCTTTCCAGCCAATCAGGGATTCATCGATCAGCAACTCATTGGTGGGAGAGAGGTCCAGCCCCCGGGTACAGATTTCCTCGAATTCGTCCCGGTTGTAGGCAATACCGCCTCCGGAGCCGCCCATGGTGAAGGACGGACGAATGATGCAGGGAAAGCCGATATCTTCGGAAATTTTCCAGGCTTCTTCCATGGTGTGGGCGATCGCGGCCCGCGGGCACTCCAGGCCAATTTTCTTCATCGCCTTGTCGAAGCGGTTACGGTCTTCGGCCTTGTCGATGGTATCGGCATTGGCGCCGATCATTTCAACACCGTGCTTTTCCAGCACGCCGTGTTTTTCCAAATCCAGCGCACAGTTCAGCGCCGTCTGGCCACCCATGGTCGGCAACAGAGCGTCCGGCTTTTCCTTTTCGATGATTTTCTCGACCGTTTTCCAGGTAATTGGCTCGATGTAGGTTGCATCAGCCATGGCGGGATCGGTCATGATGGTAGCCGGGTTCGAGTTCACCAGGATGACCCGGTAACCCTCTTCGCGCAGCGCCTTGCAGGCCTGAGCTCCGGAGTAGT
The DNA here is from genome assembly GCF_000421165.1 of Marinobacter daepoensis DSM 16072. GTDB lineage: Bacteria > Pseudomonadota > Gammaproteobacteria > Pseudomonadales > Oleiphilaceae > Marinobacter > Marinobacter daepoensis. The sequence continues at coordinate 14,147 of NZ_ATWI01000008.1, read as the reverse complement.
CGAATTCGCACGCCTGCCCGATCACAATGGGACCAGCGCCCAGGATCAGGATGCTTTTAATATCGGTACGTTTTGGCATGTCTCGGTAAACCTGTCAGCAACTTTTGAATTCTTTCAGCGCGGTATCCAGCGCCAGTGAGTCATCTCAGATGGCCTTGCCCTCAGGCAGATCGAGCCTCCATCAACCGGATGAACTCGTCGAACAACGGCACCACGTCATGCGGCCCCGGACTGGCTTCCGGGTGCCCCTGGAAACTGTAGGCCGGCTTATCAGTGCGGCGGATGCCTTGCAGCGTGCCGTCAAACAGGGATTTATGGGTGGCCTCCACATTGGCCGGCAGAGTTGACTCGTCAACCGCAAACCCGTGGTTCTGGCTGGTGATCATCACCGTGCCGGCAGCGATATCCTGCACCGGATGGTTCGCACCATGATGGCCGTGCCCCATTTTCACGGTCTTGGCGCCGCTGGCCAGGGCCAGCAACTGGTGCCCCAGACAAATACCGAACACCGGGATTTCGGTTTCCAAAACCTCCTGAATGGCCTTGATCGCGTAATCGCAGGGTTCCGGATCGCCCGGTCCATTCGACAGGAAGATGCCATCCGGATTCATCGCCAGCACGTCAGCCGCCGGAGTCTGCGCTGGCACAACTGTGATGTCACACCCACGGGCCGCAAGCATGCGCAAAATGTTGTACTTCACGCCGTAGTCCCAGGCCACAACCTTGAACCGACCGTCGGTGCGCTCACCATACCCACCGGCCAGATCCCACTCGGTCTGACTCCACGGATAGGCCTTATCACAGGTCACCTCTTTGGCGAGATCCATGCCTTTAAGGCCAGGGAAGGCGTTGGCGAGTTCCAGCGCGCGTTCAGCGGTCGCGTTCTCTCCTGCAACGATGGCACCATTCTGGGAGCCTTTATCCCGGAGAATCCGCGTCAGGCGCCGGGTATCGATGTCAGCAATGCCAACAATGTTATTGCTTCGCAGGTAATCGTCGAGGTTGCCCTTGTTTCGCCAGCTGCTGGCGAGCAGGGGAAGGTCCCGGATAATCAGACCCGCAGCATGAATGCGGTCAGATTCCACGTCTTCTTCATTAACACCGGTGTTGCCAATATGCGGATACGTCAAGGTGACGATCTGGCGGGAGTAGGACGGGTCTGTCAGGATTTCCTGATATCCGGTCATGGCAGTGTTAAACACCACCTCACCGCTGGTTTCTCCATCTGCGCCGATGGCGGTGCCGTAGAAGAGGCTTCCGTCTGCGAGTGCAAGGATTGCTGGTGTGCTCAAGGCTTGTATCCTCATCGAGTGGCGTAAGTTCGTCACGAACAGGAACGCAAGCGCATATTCAGGTTGCAAAAAAGCGAGACAGGGTAAAAACCCGGTCCCGCTTTCTTATAAACTTTTCAAAGGTACGCTTGGTGCAGTCAAATCGCCATATTGTAAGCGATTTTGACACTTTTTGTCCACGCCGAATTGCCCTGGCTACATAACCCGAGCTGAATCGCGAGACACCACCTGCCGCTCAGGCCTTCAGGCTCAGAACGTCCTGCATGTCGTATAGCCCGGCACCCCTGCCCTCGAGCCAAAGTGCCGCTCGCATAGCCCCTTTCGCGAAGGTCATCCGACTGCTCGCTTTATGGGTAACTTCAATACGCTCACCTTCGGTGGCAAACAGGACCGTATGATCCCCCACCACATCTCCGGCGCGAATGGTTTCGAAGCCGATCTCCTTACGAGTGCGCTCACCGGTAAAACCTTCCCGCCCATAGACCGCGCATTCCTTCAGGTCACGCCCCAGAGCATCGGCGACCACCTCACCCATACGCAGAGCGGTACCAGACGGCGCATCTTTTTTATGGCGATGGTGAGCCTCAATGATTTCAACATCGTAGTCATCTCCCAAAGCCGCTGCAGCGGTACGCAGGAGATTGAGCACGACGTTAACACCCACACTCATATTCGGCGCAAAAACCACCGGGGTTTTTTCGGCAAACAGAGCGAGCTGCTGCTTTTCTGCATCACTCATACCAGTGGTGCCGATGACAATCATCTTGCCATTCTCGCTGCAGAAGCGGGCGTTCTCCAACGTGAGGTCCGGAAAAGTAAAGTCGATGAGCACGTCGAAGGCTTCCTTCACATCCTCCAGGCTACCCGACATCCTGACGCCGGTTTTGCCTATACCCGTCATTTCCCCGGCATCCGCTCCAACCAGGGTGCTATCCGGCTCAACAACCGCCGCGCCCAGCTCAAGCCCCTCCGTACCATCAACTGCTTCGATCAGCACTTTACCCATACGCCCGGCGGCGCCAATGATTGCTACCCTCATCCGCTCAACCCTCAGAATTTCATTTCGTCGAAGAAGCTTTTCACACCCTCAAACCACGAGGTTTTCTTGGGGGCATGATGAGTTCCGTTGTTACCATCCAGGGTTTGCTGAAACTCTTCCATCAGCTCTTTCTGGCGCTTGGTAAGGTTCACCGGCGTTTCCACCGTCACCCGGCACAGAAGATCACCGGCCGGACCACCGCGTACCGGGCTGACCCCTTTGTTACGCAAACGGAACAGCTTGCCAGTCTGGGTCTCAGGCGGAATCTTGAGCTTGACCCGACCATCCAGCGTCGGCACTTCCAGCTCGCCTCCCAATGCGGCATCGACAATGCTAATGGGCACCTCACAGTATAGGTTCCGGCCGTCACGCGTGAAGATGGAATGCTCCCGAACGGCTACCTGGACATACAGATCCCCCGGAGGCCCGCCATCGACCCCCATCTCGCCCTCGCCAGAGAGACGGATACGATCACCGGTATCAACCCCAGGCGGAACCTTAACCGACAGCGTTTTTTCCTGACGCACACGCCCCTGACCATGGCAGACCTTACACGGATTCTTAATGATCTGCCCCGAGCCCCGGCACGTCGGGCATGCCTGCTGAACGGTGAAGAACCCTTGCTGCATACGAACCTGCCCCATCCCCTGGCAGGTTCCACAGGTCTCCGGGCTTGAACCTTTTTCCGCCCCACTGCCGTCGCAGGCATCACATTCTTTGTGCCCCGGAATGTTAATCTTGACGGTCTTACCCTTTACCGCTTCCTCAAGATCCAGCTCCAGAGTGTAGCGCAGGTCGGCCCCCCGGGTAGAGCGGCCGCGACCACCACCGCCCCCGAAAATGTCTCCGAAAACATCACCGAAAATATCGGAGAAGCTGGCCCCGCCACCACCAAAGCCGCCTCCGGCCTGACCATCCACACCCGCATGACCGAACTGGTCATAGGCCGCACGCTTACTGGTATCCGCCAGGATTTCGTAGGCCTCGCTGGCCTCTTTAAATTTGTTCTCGGCATCCTTATCGTCCGGGTTACGGTCTGGATGGTACTTCATCGCGAGCTTTCGGTACGCCCGCTTTATTTCCTTCTCGTCCGCATCCCGGGAGACCCCGAGTACTTCGTAATAATCGCGCTTGGCCATGCTTCAAAACCCTGTTTTTATAACAAGGAAAACGCGAGCACTGCCCGCGTTTTCCCAACCACTTGATGTACTTCGGAATTACTTCTTGTCGTCGTCTTTGACTTCCTCAAACTCAGCATCGACGGCGTCGTCAGCACTCCGGGCCTGACCTTCTTCCTGACCACCCGCCTGCTGGGCCTGATCAGACTGGTCCGCATACATCTTCTGAGCCAGCTCAGACGAAACTTCCGTGAGCTTCTGAGTCTTCGCCTCAATGGCCTCCTTATCGGAACCCTCAAGCGCCGCCTCCAGATCCTTGATGGCCGCTTCAATAGACTCCTTCTCACCCTCAGAAACCTTATCTCCGGCCTCACTCAGAGTTTTGCGCACAGCATGCACCATGGCATCGCCCTGGTTACGAGCCTGAACCAACTCTTCAAACTTCCGATCTTCCTCGGCGTTGGCCTCGGCATCACGCACCATCTTATCGATCTCGTCATCGTTCAGACCAGACGAGGCCTTGATCACGATAGACTGCTCTTTACCCGTTGCCTTGTCTTTCGCAGACACATTCAGGATACCGTTGGCATCAATATCGAAGGTTACTTCGATCTGAGGCACGCCACGCGGCGCCGGCGGGATATCGGCCAGGTCAAAACGGCCCAGCGACTTGTTCTGCGCCGCCTGTTTACGCTCACCCTGAACCACGTGAATGGTCACCGCTGTCTGACTGTCTTCTGCTGTGGAGAACGTCTGCGACTTCTTGGTCGGGATGGTGGTGTTCTTCTCAATCAAAGGCGTGGCCACACCGCCCATGGTCTCAATACCAAGAGTCAGCGGAGTCACATCCAGCAGCAATACGTCTTTAACATCCCCGGACAGAACTGCACCCTGAATAGCGGCACCCATCGCGACAGCTTCGTCCGGGTTCACATCCTTACGCGGCTCTTTACCGAAGAATTCTTTAACTTTCTCCTGTACCAGCGGCATACGGGTCTGACCACCAACCAGGATTACCTCATCAATCTCGCCAGCGCTCATGCCCGCATCCTGCAACGCCACCTTACAGGGTTCCAGGCTGCGCTGAACCAGGCCTTCCACCAGAGATTCCAGCTTGGCGCGGGTCAGTTTCACGTTCATGTGCTTAGGGCCTGACGCATCGGCCGTGATGTACGGCAGGTTTACGTCAGTCTGCTGACTGCTGGACAGCTCGATCTTGGCTTTCTCGGCAGCTTCTTTCAGACGCTGCATCGCCAGGGAATCGCCACGCAGATCAATGCCACTGTCTTTCTTGAACTGGTCCGCTAGGTACTCAATCACCTTCAGGTCAAAGTCTTCACCACCCAGGAACGTGTCACCGTTGGTAGCCAGAACCTCGAACTGGTGCTCACCGTCCACATCGGCGATCTCGATGATCGACAGATCGAAAGTACCACCACCCAGGTCATAAACGGCCACCGTGCGATCACCGCTCTTTTTGTCCAGACCATAGGCCAGGGCAGCTGCCGTCGGCTCGTTGATGATACGCTTCACTTCCAGACCGGCAATCCGGCCCGCATCTTTGGTCGCCTGACGCTGGCTGTCGTTGAAGTAAGCCGGGACGGTAATGACCGCTTCGGTTACCTTTTCACCCAGATAGTCTTCCGCAGTCTTCTTCATCTTCTTCAGGACTTCGGCAGACACCTGCGGCGCTGCCATTTTCTGTCCTTTCACTTCAACCCAGGCATCCCCGTTATCTGCCTTGGCAATCTTATAAGGCACCATCTTGATGTCTTTCTGAACGACATCGTCTTCGAAACGACGACCGATCAAACGCTTGATGGCGTAAAGGGTGTTCTCCGGGTTGGTAACCGCCTGACGCTTGGCAGACTGGCCAACCAGTGTTTCGCCATCGTCTGTATAGGCAATGATGGACGGCGTGGTGCGATCGCCTTCGGCATTCTCAATTACTTTGACCTTGTCGCCATCCATGATAGCTACACAGGAGTTGGTGGTTCCCAGGTCAATACCGATAATTTTGCTCATTGATTCACTCCAAATCTTTCTGAATACGGTCCCGGAGAATGGACTACTCCGGCCTTTGCTGTTTAATCGCTATATTGGCGCTTTGCTCGAATTTTCAAGCCTGCTCATCGATTTTTGGCGCATCTTCCGCTTTTGCCACGACAACCATGGCCGGCCGGACCACCCGTCCGTTCAGCAAATAACCTTTCTGCACCACCGCAACCACGCTGTTCGGCTCTGCGCCGGGCGCCGGCACCATGGACATCGCCTCGTGCTGCTGAGGATCGAACGGCTCACCCACCGGATTGACCTGCTCAACGCTGAACTTCTTCAGGCTGTTCATGAACAGAGTAAGGGTCATTTCCACCCCTTCCCGAATGGAAGCAACCAGCTCACCAGCTTCCTCATGCCCTTCTGTGCTTTCTACCGCTTTTTCCAAACTGTCAGCCACTGGCAACAGCTCTTTCACAAACTTCTCAAGGGCAAATTTATGCGCCTTCTCAACATCAATCTCGGCTCGCCGGCGCACATTCTGCATCTCGGCCTGCGCTCGCAGGGCCTGCTCCTGATATTCCTGCAATTTCTGCTGCAGAGACTCCAGCTCAGAACCCTCTTCAGCGACCTGCTCCGCCGCGCCAGCCTGCTGCTCTGCTGCAGTCTCTGCCGCCTCGTTGCGTTCTTCTACCTGTTCACTACGCTTATCGTCAGCACTCATGACCACTCCTGATATCGTTCTCACGGCCGCACGGGCCTGCAGAAAAGACAACTCCCACTCGTCCAGAAAGCAGGAAAACATCACTTTGCGAACCGATATGGGGCTCGCTTCACATGTTTCAACCATTACCCACACATTCTTTACCGATTTGCCCCAATCGAATTTGCAAAGACCCAAAACCCTGTATATATTCACAGCACCTGTATGAAAACACAGTGCAGAATTTCAAAGGCTCATGAATGAGCGGAGGTTGCGGCATGCTCACACAGCTCACGGTATCGAACTACGCCATTGCGGAACGCGTTGAACTGCAATTCAGCCCGGGCATGACCGCCCTGACGGGTGAAACCGGCGCGGGCAAGTCCATTGTTCTGGATGCGCTGGGGCTGGTGATGGGCGGCCGGGCGGATGCCGGCGCTGTTCGCCACGGAGCCAAGCGTGCCGATATAACAGCCAGCTTTGACATTTCCCGTATTCCAGACGCCCAATCCTGGCTGGAACACCATGAGCTGGACGACAAGGACGACTGCATACTGCGCCGAACCATCAGCAAGGACGGGCGATCCAAAGCTTTCATCAACGGCCAGCCCTGCCCTCTGTCTCAGCTGAAAGAGCTAGGCACACAACTGATGGACATCCACAGTCAGCACCAGCACCAGTCGCTGCTTCGCAAGGAAACTCACCGAAAATTGCTGGACGAATTCGCTGGCGCCGAAACCCTGGCGGAAGAAACACGCTCCGCCTGGAAAGCCTGGAACGACACCCGACATAAACTCCGGCAGCGCCAGCAAAACGCTGACGAAACCGAAGCCCGGCTGCAGCTCTTACGATATCAGGTTGAAGAACTCGACAGACTGGCGCTGGCCGAAGATGAGCAGGAAAGCCTGGAAGCAGAACAGGCCCAGCTCAGCCAGGCCGATGCTATTTTACACAACAGCCACCAGGCCGCCCTGCTGTGCACGGAAAACGATGCATCTGCTGTCGACCTGATCCGTCAGGCCTTACAGCAACTGGAGCAGCTGCCATCAGAGGTGCCGGCGCTGGCCGACACAATCCAGATGCTGAACGAAGCGCAGATACAGGTTTCAGAAGCCGGAGACAACCTGCGTCGTTTTGTGGACGACTATGAAGCCGACCCAGCCAGGCTGACGGAGGTCGAAGAACGACTCAGCGCCATCTACCAGATGGCGAGAAAGCACCGCATCCCCCCCGAAGAGCTGTTTGAACTGCACCGACACCTGAGCCAGGAGCTGGCAGACCTGGACGGAGGAGAAGGCAGCCTCGAACAACTGGAAGCCGAACTGGAAAGCCACCGGGCGACGTTTAATACGCTGGCGAATGACCTGTCCGAGAAACGCCGGACAGCTGCGGTGGAGCTGGACCAGCGAATTGCCCGCGAGCTGACGCAACTGAACATGCCTTCAGTGCAATTTGTCAGCCACCTGAGCCGCAACCACGACGAGACTCCCTCCCCCCATGGCCTGGAAGAGGTGGAGTTTCTGGTGAGCGCCAACCCGGGGCAACCCGCCCGATCACTCGCAAAAGTGGCTTCCGGAGGCGAATTGTCACGCATCAGCCTTGCCATACAGGTGGTTGTGGCGCAGACCTCAACAACACCAACACTGGTCTTCGACGAAGTCGATGTCGGGATTGGCGGGGGGACTGCGGAAGTGGTTGGGCGCCTGCTTCGGTCTCTGGGAGAAAACGGACAGGTTCTGTGCGTGACACACCTGCCTCAGGTCGCAGCCCAGTGCCATCAGCACCTGTTTGTCAGCAAATTTACAGAAAAGGATTCAACCTATTCACGCATTGAACGACTGGACGATCAGGGCCGGATCAGCGAGGTCGCGAGGATGCTTGGCGGCGTCGATATGACAGAACAGACCATAGCGCATGCCCGCGAAATGTTTGTTAAGGGCCAGGCAACACACCACTAACCCCCTCTCGCTTCAGAGAGCTGTTGGGCCAGCGCATCGCTGGCCCTTTTTTTACTTCTTGTCGGACTTCAACGGTTTCACGTAGAGGATCAGGCTGTGATCAACAATCTCGTAACCGTGTTCTGCGGCAATTTTCTTCTGACGCTCCTCGATGACTTCGTCTACAAATTCAACGACTTCACCCGTCTGCGTGCAGACCATATGATCGTGATGATCGTCTCCGGCCATCTCAAAAACCGCATGACCGCCTTCGAAATTGTGACGTAACACCAGGCCTGCCGTTTCGAACTGAGTCAGAACCCGATACACGGTTGCCAGCCCCACGTCATCGCCTTGATCCAGCAGTTTCTTATAAACGTCTTCGGCACTCAGATGATGCTCTTTGGCGTTTTCCAGGATATTGAAGATCTTGACCCTTGGCAGGGTAACCTTCAGACCGACTTTTCGTAATTCGGCGTTTTCAGATGACATGTTACCATTCGCTCTTTGGTGTGCCTCACGGCTTCCGGTATGATGAAGCCGCAGTACGACGGATGACCCGTTTCACACCTGCTTGATGCAGGCGAATTCAAGATAGAGGATTTCCCCCGGCGATGCAAAAGCTCCCCGCTATCGTTCTTATTAGCATTTTATCGTTGTCCGGCTGCACATTCCCGGGCGTCTACAAAATCAACGTCCAGCAAGGCAACATCGTGACGGATGAGGAACTGAAGGAGCTGTCGGAAGGCATGCCCAGAAACCAGGTGCACGCGCTCCTTGGCACACCGTTGCTGCTGAACCCGGTTGACCCGTCCAGGGAATACTACATCTTCACCTTTCAGCGTCGCGGCAACGACATTGAAGAACAACGTATCGTTGTCTACTACGAGAATGACCGGCTGAGCCACTACGAGGCTCAGTTGCTGGAAGAGACTCCCGCCTACTGACCTTCAGCCTTTTTTCTTGGCCCGGTTCAGCCTCGCCTGCTTGGGATCAATCTTGAGCGGGCGATAGAGCTCTACCCGATCCCCATCCCGAAGCACATGTTCCGCCGGGCGCTTCACCACCTTCCCGAACACACCCATATCAATGTTTTCGGGGTCGACCTCCGGGAAGATTTCACTGATCGTCGAAAGCCTGACAGCCTCGAGCGCCGTCGTTCCCTCCGGCACAACGACAGTCACAATCTGCTGTTTATCAGGGCGGGCATATGCCACCTCGACTTCCATTACACCAACCCTCCCTGATACACCTGGTCCGCCCGTCGACAGAAGGCATCAACCATGGTGTTGGCCGCTTGGTTGAACACCGGGCCAAAGGTGATTCTGGACAGCGAACCGGAAAACTCGAATTCAAGAGTCAGTATGACTTTGCAGGCGTTTGCGTCCAGTGCCCGGAAATGCCAGCGCCCGGTCAGATTCCGGAGCGGGCCATCAACCAGCTTCATCTCGATGCTTTCCGGCATCAACAGCTGATTTCGCGTGGTCAACCTGTGACGGACACCGCCTTTGGCAATATCCAGTGATGCCATGATCTCGGCATCGTTCTGTTCGTGCACTTCCGCCCCGGTACACCAGGGCAGAAACTCGGGATAGCGGGCGATATCGTTGACCAGGTGGAACATACGCTCCGCCGAGTGCATGACCAACGCGGTCTTATCGATCTGATGTGCCATGTAAAGCGGGATTCCTGCGTTTCAGACGTCATTGCAGCCCTGCCGGACCGTTCAGACACTATGATAAAGGATATCGCTCTGTTTGGGGGCCTTTTCATCCGACTCCAATAGCCCATGCCCGGCCGGCACCACCAAGTCCTCAGCAGCGTCCAGGGGCATCTCATCATTCGCCCCCTCACCAAACACTTCGCTCCCCCCTTCGGCAGGTGGGACCTCAACCACCGGCGCTTCCTGACACCAGATGGCAGCGCTGCCATTATCACAAAGGTTACCTAACGAGAACAGGGTGTACTGGATGCCAATCCAGGCCGCCACCACCGGCAGCACCAACCGCATGACCCAGAACCAGATTTTCCGGAACAGCGCCGGGGCATTCCCAAGGAGCATCGCCGCATACCGACGAGTCACACACCAACCCGCAAAGGTTGCGATCAGGATAGCGACAACCGGAATCACCACTCCGCCCGACCCCAGCTCCAGCCAACGAAAAACCGTTGCCCCGCCCAGCCGATAATCCGCCCACACATTGAAGGAAAACAGCGAGGCGAGCCCGGCAAACCAGACGGCTACTCCCACAATCACGGCCGACCAGGCCCGGGGTGCCCCAGTCCACTCCCGGAACCAGCCCACAACCGGTTCCAGCAAAGACAGAGCGGTAGCCCAGACAATCAACACCACCAAAAGGAAAACCGACGCCAGGATCACCTGGCTGTACGGCAAACCCGACAGAGTAACCGGCAGCGACACAAACAGCAGACTGAAGCCGCGCTCACCGTCCAGACTGTTGCCGTCGGCCGCAATGGAGAACATCATCAGACCAGCGACAATAGCCACCAGCGTATCCATCAACACAACGGCCAGAATCGAGCGTTTCAACCGGGTATGGCCCGTGGAGTAAGCCCCAAAGATCGCCCACACGCCCATCCCTAGCCCCAAGGTATAGAACGCGTGGAAGAAAGCGGCCTTGAGGCTATCGCCCGTGACCTGCCCGGGGCGCATGACCAATACATGCTCAATGCCCGACTGCAAGCTGCCCCGCATTGCCGAAAACACAAATAACAGCAACATCAGCAGCAAGGTGCAGGGCACCACAAGCCGCATAGAACGCTCAAGCCCCTTCACCACCCCTCGGGCCGATACCGCCACCACCAGAATCAGGAAAAACACATGCCAGGCCATAAACTCCCGGTAATGGCCCGGGTCAGAAACCAACTCAGAGAGAACGGCCGCAGCCGACGTCGTTGACGCCCCCGCAAAGCGATCGGCGGCACCAAAAAAGATGTAGGCCAGAACGATACCACCAAAAACGGCCGTAAAAGACAGCACAGCAAACGCGGCAAGGATACTCAGAGGCCCTGCCAGCCGCCAGAATGGCGAACACCCGGCATTTTTGACCAGGCCATCCATCGCCAGAACGATCCCATGGCGGGCGTGGCGCCCGATAACGGCCTCTGTCACCATCAGCGGCAAAGTGACCACAAGCAAACAAGCCAGGTACAGCAGGATAAACAAGCCCCCCCCGTACTTGCTCGCCAGATAGGGAAACTGCCACAGGTTGGCAAGCCCGACCGTGGCGCCCACAGAAGCCCAGAAAAACGTGGATTTTCGGGTAAAGGACCCTATTGAAGTCTGGTACTTACGCAGCATGACGTCCCCTGGCCGTGATAAGCGCGCCATTGTAGCCGATGCCGGAGGCCAGGAACGACTCAAAACCAGCAACGGGTGGCGAATCCGTGACCCTTATTGCACTCCTGCGCTACAATGCGCGATTTGCTGGCCAAAGTGAAGATGCCAGCTCCGTCATTCTTCCGATCCCGGACAGGATTCATGAGCAAGAAGAAAGCAAACGCCCCAACCAGCAACACCATCGCCCTGAACAAAAAGGCGAAGCACGAATATCATATCGAGGAGCGCTTTGAAGCCGGCCTTGCCCTGCTCGGCTGGGAAGTGAAATCGCTGCGCGCCGGCAAGGCCCAGTTGGTTGATGCCTATGTTCTCCTGAAAGACGGCGAAGCCTGGTTGCTGGGTTCTCACATCACGCCGCTGAACACCGCGTCGACGCATGTCATTGCGGACCCCACCCGCACCCGAAAACTCCTGTTGCATGCCAAGGAGATCGCCAAAATTGTCGGCCAGGTAAACCAGGCCGGTTATACGTGCATCCCCCTCGCCCTTTACTGGAAGAAGAACCGGGTGAAATGCGAGATTGCGCTGGTGAAAGGTAAGAAGCTCTTCGACAAACGAGCCACCGAGAAAGAACGTGACTGGAACCGGCAAAAGCAGCGGATTATGCGCGAAGCGAACACCTGACCGGAACACGCCAGTGCATCAGCCTCCCCTTTGCGGTTCAGGAAAAGACTCCTATACTTTGACATCCCATTAACTGGCCCCAACGGCAGTTCCTGAGGCCCGGACTCTGGCACCAAGCAAAGGGAGGGCTTATGTCATCCAAACGGACGACCATGTCGTCGGTCGATCGCTCCTGGTTACGTATGGATACCGCGGAAAACCCCATGATGATTTCCGCGGTGCTGGTTTTCGAGAACCCCATCCCCCTGACGCGGCTCCAACGCACCCTGGAGGAGCGTTTTCTCAGGTTTCGGCGCTTTCGGCAACGCGTTGTCGACACCGGCGACCGCGTTTACTGGGAGGACGACCCGCTTTTCGATCTCGACAACCACCTGCACACCATCGCCCTGCCAGGAAGCGCCGATAAAGCAGAACTCCAGGCACTGACCAGCGATTTCAACAGCACCGCCCTCGACTTTCGGCGGCCACTTTGGCAAATCCACTACATCGACAATTACGAGGGTGGTTGCGCCCTGCTGATCCGGATCCACCACTGTATTGCGGATGGCATTTCCCTGGTCCGGGTACTGCTTTCCCTGACCGACAGAACACCGGAACCTAAACTCAACCGAATCTCCCAGCCCAAAGCCGTCAAAAATACCGAAAAGGGCGTGGCCAGCCGTTTCCTGAATCGCCTGACAGACAGCACACATGCAGCCTGGGAACAGGCCAACCTGTTCATAGACTCCATTCGCAAAGAGCCGGATTACCCGCTCAAGCTGGTCAGCACCGCAGGCGGCATCATAATGGACCTGGCGAAACTCGGGCTGGCTCCTTTTGAACCGAAAACCAGCCTGAAAGGCCCTCTGCAAGGCCGAAAACAAGTGGCCTGGGCAGAACCGCTGGCGCTGGATGCCGTAAAACAGTGTGCCCGATTACTGGGGGGCACCGTCAACGACGTCTTGCTTTGCGCCGCCACCGGCGCCCTGAGCCGCCACTTCACCGAGCGGGACCAACCCATTCCGGACTGCGGCATCCGGGTGGCGGTGCCCTTTAATCTCCGCCCCCTGGACCAGCCCATTGAAACTCTGGGTAACCAGTTCGGACTGGTGCTGGTGTGCTTGCCCATTGAAGTCCGCGACCCAATCATGTGCTTTCGCCAGATTCAGGAGAACATGAACCGGCTCAAACGCTCCTACCAGGCCCAGGTAACCTACAGCCTGCTGGACCTGTTCGGGCGGGGCCCCGACATTCTTGAAAGACGTGCTTTAGACATGCTGAGCCGAAAGGCCTCAGCGGTACTCACCAACGTACCAGGCCCCCGCCATGCGGTTTACCTGGCAGGCAGCAAACTGGTTCAGCCCATGTTCTGGGTGCCCCAGAGCGGCAGCATCGGCATTGGCATGAGCATTTTCAGCTACGCAGGTACGGTCCAGTTCGGCATGACGGTGGACAAAGGGATACAAGCCAACCCCGACGCTGTGATGGCGTATTTTCGGGAAAGCTTCGAGGCCCTGCACCAGGCAGCACTTGCCCACGCTCCAGACGTCGCTTACCGCCGCGCCTCGTGACCACCAAAACAGCCACGGTAGGTACAATTCATAACGCAGTTACAAAAAGAACCCTTGAAGTCTGACAATCCGGCCACATATACTGAACCTACAAGGGGACGACTTGGCTTCGACGCCGGTGACGAACCCTTGGGTGCATGCCGAGATGGCAGCGAATCTCGTAAATCCAAAGCTGCAACGTAATAGTCGCAAACGACGAAAACTACGCACTGGCGGCGTAAGCCGTTCCAGTCGTCCTGGCTGAGGCGCCTATAACTCAGTAGCAACATCCCAGGACGTCATCGCTTATAGGATGCTCCGCTCACTAGCGCTCACTGGTGTCCGGCTAAGATTAAAGAGCTCGCCTCCTGCACCCTGACCTTCGGGTCGCTTGAGGTTAAATCAATAGAAGGACACTAAGCATGTAGACCTCAAGGCCTAGTGCTGGCGGACGCGGGTTCAATTCCCGCCGTCTCCACCACCTTGCAAGAGAAAAGCCCCTGATTTCAGGGGCTTTTTTCGTTTCTGGATTCCTGTTTTTTCGATTGT
>NZ_ATWI01000007.1 GCF_000421165.1 Marinobacter daepoensis DSM 16072 | reverse complement strand
GGTATTACCATTGCGACCTCTCACGTTGAGTACGATTCCCCGACCCGTCACTACGCACACGTAGACTGCCCGGGCCACGCTGACTATGTTAAAAACATGATCACTGGTGCTGCGCAGATGGATGGCGCGATCCTGGTTTGCTCCGCTGCTGACGGCCCCATGCCGCAGACTCGCGAGCACATCCTGCTGTCCCGTCAGGTTGGTGTTCCGTTCATCGTTGTATTCCTGAACAAGGCCGACATGGTAGACGATGAGGAGCTGCTGGAGCTGGTCGAGATGGAAGTTCGCGACCTGCTGAGCCAGTACGACTTCCCGGGTGACGACACTCCGATCATCACCGGTTCTGCGCTGATGGCGCTGGAAGGTAAAGATGACAACGAGATGGGTACTACCGCTGTTAAGAAGCTGGTAGAGGCGCTGGATGACTACATCCCTGAGCCGGAGCGTGCGATTGATCAGCCGTTCCTGATGCCGATCGAGGACGTTTTCTCTATCTCCGGACGTGGTACGGTTGTGACCGGCCGTGTTGAGCGTGGCATCATCAAGGTTGGTGATACTGTTGAGATCGTTGGTATCCGCGATACTCAGACCACTACCTGTACTGGTGTTGAGATGTTCCGTAAGCTGCTCGACGAAGGTCGTGCGGGTGAGAACGTAGGTGTTCTGCTGCGTGGTACCAAGCGTGACGACGTTGAGCGTGGTCAGGTTCTGTGTGTGCCGGGCTCCATCAAGCCGCACACCAAGTTTGAGTGTGAAGTGTACGTACTGTCCAAAGAAGAAGGTGGTCGTCATACTCCGTTCTTCAAGGGCTACCGTCCGCAGTTTTACTTCCGGACCACAGACGTGACCGGTTCTTGCGAACTGCCGGAAGGTGTTGAAATGGTAATGCCGGGTGACAACGTCAAAATGACCGTTACCCTGATCGCTCCGATCGCCATGGAAGATGGTCTGCGCTTCGCGATTCGTGAAGGTGGCCGTACCGTAGGTGCCGGCGTGGTTGCCAAGATCATCGAGTAA
>NZ_ATWI01000006.1 GCF_000421165.1 Marinobacter daepoensis DSM 16072 | reverse complement strand
CCCGCACGCCGGAAGACCAAGGGTTCCTGCGCAACGCTAATCGGCGCAGGGTGAGTCGGCCCCTAAGGCGAGACCGAAAGGTGTAGTCGATGGGAAACGGGTTAATATTCCCGTACCTTGGATAGCTGCGATGGAGAGACGGAGAAGGCTAGGTGAGCCGGGCGACGGTTGCCCCGGTTTAAGCATGTAGGGAGTGGACTTAGGCAAATCCGGGTCCACAATCCCGAGACGCGACGACGAGTTCCTTTTAGGAACGAAGTCATTGATGCCCTGCTTCCAGGAAAATCTTCTAAGCTTCAGGCTATTCGAGACCGTACCCCAAACCGACACAGGTGGTCAGGTAGAGAATACCAAGGCGCTTGAGAGAACTCGGGTAAAGGAACTAGGCAAAATGGTGCCGTAACTTCGGGAGAAGGCACGCCGGTGTGTATGTGAAACCCCTGCGGGTGGAGCGGAAGCCGGTCGAAGATACCAGGCCCCTGCGACTGTTTATTAAAAACACAGCACTCTGCAAACACGAAAGTGGACGTATAGGGTGTGACGCCTGCCCGGTGCCGGAAGGTTAATTGATGGGGTTAGCTTAGGCGAAGCTCTTGATCGAAGCCCCGGTAAACGGCGGCCGTAACTATAACGGTCCTAAGGTAGCGAAATTCCTTGTCGGGTAAGTTCCGACCTGCACGAATGGCGTAACGATGGGGGCGCTGTCTCTACCCGAGACTCAGTGAAATTGAAATCGCCGTGAAGATGCGGTGTATCCGCGGCTAGACGGAAAGACCCCGTGAACCTTTACTATAGCTTCACAGTGAACTTTGAATATGCTTGTGTAGGATAGCTGGGAGGCTTTGAAACCAGGACGCCAGTTCTGGTGGAGCCAACCTTGAAATACCAGCCTGGCATGTTTGAGGTTCTAACTCTGGCCCCTTATCGGGGTTGAGGACACTGTGTGGTGGGTAGTTTGACTGGGGCGGTCTCCTCCCAAAGCGTAACGGAGGAGCACAAAGGTGGGCTAAGCATGGTCGGACATCATGCGGTTAGTGTAATGGCACAAGCCCGCTTGACTGCGAGACAGACACGTCGAGCAGGTACGAAAGTAGGTCATAGTGATCCGGTGGTTCTGTATGGAAGGGCCATCGCTCAACGGATAAAAGGTACTCCGGGGATAACAGGCTGATACCGCCCAAGAGTTCACATCGACGGCGGTGTTTGGCACCTCGATGTCGGCTCATCACATCCTGGGGCTGAAGCCGGTCCCAAGGGTATGGCTGTTCGCCATTTAAAGTGGTACGCGAGCTGGGTTTAGAACGTCGTGAGACAGTTCGGTCCCTATCTGCCGTGGACGTTGGAGATTTGAGGAAAGTTGCTCCTAGTACGAGAGGACCGGAGTGAACGAACCGCTGGTGTTCGGGTTGTTTCGCCAGAAGCATTGCCCGGTAGCTATGTTCGGACAGGATAACCGCTGAAAGCATCTAAGCGGGAAGCCCCTTCCAAGATGAGATCTCCCCGAGGCCTCGAGCCTCCTGAAGAGCCGTTCAAGACCAGGACGTTGATAGGCCGGGTGTGTAAGCGCTGTGAGGCGTTGAGCTAACCGGTACTAATTGCTCGTGCGGCTTGACTATATAACACCCAAGACAATTGCGGATAATGCAA
>NZ_ATWI01000005.1 GCF_000421165.1 Marinobacter daepoensis DSM 16072 | reverse complement strand
TCTGCTCCGACTGCTTGTACGCATACGGTTTCAGGGTCTATTTCACTCCCCTCACAGGGGTTCTTTTCGCCTTTCCCTCACGGTACTGGTTCACTATCGGTCAGTCAGGAGTATTTAGCCTTGGAGGATGGTCCCCCCATATTCAGTCAACGTTTCTCGTGCGCCGACCTACTCGATTTCACTGAACTCAGGTTTCGGATACGGGGCTATCACCCACTATGGCGGCACTTTCCAGAGCCTTCTCCTACCAGTTGTTCAGCTTAAGGGCTGGTCCCCGTTCGCTCGCCGCTACTTAGGGAATCTCGGTTGATTTCTTTTCCTCAGGGTACTTAGATGTTTCAGTTCCCCTGGTTCGCCTCTTGCACCTATGTATTCAGTACAAGATACCGACCCGAAAGTCGGTGGGTTTCCCCATTCAGAGATGTCCGGATCACAGCTCGTTTGCCAGCTCCCCGAACCTTATCGCAGGCTTCCACGTCTTTCATCGCCTCTGACTGCCAAGGCATCCACCGTATGCGCTTAGTTGCTTGACTATATAACCCCAAGACAACTGTGAGCCCGAAGGCTTCAGCTTTCTTGAAGCGATATAACAACCACTTCAACGACAACACCGGATAACGCTTGAAATCGCTATCACTTGAACATTTCCTCTCGGAGATAATGAGAGAAAATATTCGTGTTCTATCTCGTCCAATTTGTTAAAGAGCAAATCTGACCCAGTGATCAGAAAGGAAGGCTTCACAGCAATGAAACATTCGTTTCTGTACACTGCTAACCCAAGGTTAGTCAGTTAGTTAAAATCTTGATCTGTTTGGTGGAGCCGAGGAGGATCGAACTCCTGACCTCCTGCGTGCAAGGCAGGCGCTCTCCCAGCTGAGCTACGGCCCCAATCAAGTTGCCAGGAACCATTCAGATCTTGCGAGCTGAATAATTCTGGTGGGTCTGGGTGGACTTGAACCACCGACCTCACCCTTATCAGGGGTGCGCTCTAACCACCTGAGCTACAGACCCAAACAATCGGGCCTGAAGACCCTTTGCTCTCTTTATTAGCCAACCAAGTAATTCGTGTGGACTCTGACCGAAGCATTCGGCTTCGTTTAAGGAGGTGATCCAGCCGCAGGTTCCCCTACGGCTACCTTGTTACGACTTCACCCCAGTCATGAACCACACCGTGGTAATCGTCCTCCCGAAGGTTAGACTAACTACTTCTGGTGCAATCCACTCCCATGGTGTGACGGGCGGTGTGTACAAGGCCCGGGAACGTATTCACCGCGACATTCTGATTCGCGATTACTAGCGATTCCGACTTCACGGAGTCGAGTTGCAGACTCCGATCCGGACTACGATGCGTTTTAAGGGATTGGCTCACTCTCGCGAGTTGGCAGCCCTCTGTACGCACCATTGTAGCACGTGTGTAGCCCTGGCCGTAAGGGCCATGATGACCTGACGTCATCCCCACCTTCCTCCGGTTTGTCACCGGCAGTCTCCCTGGAGTTCTCAGCATTACCTGCTAGCAACCAGGGATAGGGGTTGCGCTCGTTACGGGACTTAACCCAACATCTCACGACACGAGCTGACGACGGCCATGCAGCACCTGTCACTGCGTTCCCGAAGGCACCAATCTATCTCTAGAAAGTTCGCAGGATGTCAAGGCCAGGTAAGGTTCTTCGCGTTGCGTCGAATTAAACCACATGCTCCACCGCTTGTGCGGGCCCCCGTCAATTCATTTGAGTTTTAACCTTGCGGCCGTACTCCCCAGGCGGTCAACTTAGTGCGTTAGCTGCGCCACTAAGGATTCAAGATCCCCAACGGCTAGTTGACATCGTTTACGGCGTGGACTACCAGGGTATCTAATCCTGTTTGCTCCCCACGCTTTCGCACCTCAGTGTCAGTGTTGGTCCAGGTAGCCGCCTTCGCCACTGGTGTTCCTTCCTATATCTACGCATTTCACCGCTACACAGGAAATTCCACTACCCTCTACCACACTCTAGCCTGGCAGTTCGAAATGCCGTTCCCAGGTTAAGCCCGGGGCTTTCACATCTCGCTTACCAAACCACCTACGCGCGCTTTACGCCCAGTAATTCCGATTAACGCTTGCACCCTCCGTATTACCGCGGCTGCTGGCACGGAGTTAGCCGGTGCTTCTTCTGTAGGTAACGTCAAGCC
>NZ_ATWI01000004.1 GCF_000421165.1 Marinobacter daepoensis DSM 16072 | reverse complement strand
CGATGGTAGTGTGGCGTTGCCCATGTGAGAGTAGGTCATCGTCAGGCGCCTTATACTGAAAGCCCCAGCATCCTAGATGCCGGGGCTTTTTTATTATTTCAAATAACCCTCCCTTTTGCTTTTCAATGTCCTCCTGTTGTTTAATCCCTGCTTGCTCATTCTCCATCCGGACCTATTTGCATGAAATCCAAAACATTGTTGTCCCTGCTCAGTGATCGTGAAGTGCACTCAGGAGAGTCGCTGGCGCAGCAGCTTGGTGTTTCAAGAACGGCTGTCTGGAAGCAGGTTCGCAAGGCGATCCGGGAGGGTACTGATATTCGTACCATAAGGGGGCAGGGATATCAGTTGGTTTCCCAATTAGACCTTCTTGAGTTAGCCGCTATCCAGGCGGCCCTGGATCCTGATTCGAGAGCTCGGATCGATCTGGCCGTGTTGGATGAGGTGGATTCCACCAATGCGGAAGTGGCTCGACGAATGACTGCCTCATCTTCCCCGGTTGTTATAGCGGATCGACAGACCTCTGGCCGTGGGCGGCGTGGTCGAAACTGGGCGAGCCCTAAAGGGCAGAATCTGTACCTGAGTCTTGGTTTGACTATAAAGGGTGGTTTCTCGGCATTGGATGGGCTGAGTCTCGCGCTTGGGGTTGCGGTTGCGGATGCCTTGGGGCAATCCGGAATCTGTGACATAGGGCTGAAGTGGCCAAACGATCTGTTTTCGGGGCAGAAGAAGTTTGGGGGTATTCTGGTCGAAATTCAGGGTGAGCTCCAGGAAGGTAGTGTGCAGGTCATCGCGGGGATCGGGCTTAATGTCCATATGAGCGAAGCCGGGGGCGTAGATCAACCCTGGACAAGCCTGGCTCTTCGCTGGCCGGGTGAGCGCTGGGTGCGTAACCAGTTGGCTGGAAGAGTGATCAGGCATGTTCTGATGGCGGTTGATGAGTTCGAAGCTGGAGGTTTTTTGTGTTTCCGCGACCGGTGGCAACAACGTGATATTTTTAGGGGGAGGTCGTTGGTGGCGCGGGGGGGTGATATGACAGGGTACGGCGTGGGTATCGACGAATGCGGGAACTATCTGGTGGATACGGCAGAAGGGGTGATGTCGGTTCGGGCAGGGGATATTAGTTTGCGGATTTCTGAATGATTCTGTTGATTGATGCCGGTAATACCCGGTTGAAGTGGCGCTTGGCGATGAGTGGGGCTGCGGCCGTGGAGGGTGTCTCTGTGATCGGGGCGCCTGAGCCTTTGAAAGAGCTGGAGGGATATTGGGCGCATGTCTCTGGCGTGTTTGTGTCGAGTGTCGCTTCGAGGTCAGCCAAAGAGAGGCTGGACGCCCTGCTTGGCAGTCATACCGTTGCGCCCGTCCAGTATTGTTGGTCAGAGAGTGCGCGTATGGGCCTTGTTAACTCCTATAAGGATGTGTCCCTGATGGGGGCTGATCGCTGGCACGCCATGCTGGGTGGTTGGGTACGCTGTGGGGCGGCGTTTGCCGTAATAGATGCGGGCAGCGCGGTTACGGTCGATTATGTCGGTCCCGATGGCGGGCACATCGGCGGCTATATTCTACCGGGGTTGCAGATGATGCGCCGAAGTTTGAAGGTAGATGCCGCTCGCATCGGTTTTGAGCACCACGATGTGCTCTCCACAACTCCCGGTCAGTCAACGGGAGAGTGTGTTAATAATGGCCTCTCCTGGCTCTCCGAGGCCATTGTTCATCGCCTGCTGCGCGATCTGAGTGCCTATAACCTGGGCTCGGTGTTTCTGACTGGAGGGGATGCCTGGCGCTTTCAGGGGCTGGGGCTGCAGTCGGTCTTTGTTGAGGGGTTGGTCCTTGATGGGTTGGGGCAGAGGGTCGGGGTGGGTCAGGACAAATGAAGCTGTTAGTGCTGATATTAGTTCTGATGAATATTGCGGTATGGTATGCACCGGAGTGGATGCCGTCCTCCGAGGGGGCAGTGGCCGAGGGTGTCTTGCCCAGAGTGTTAAGTCTGAAGGTCGAGCCTGAGACGTTGGGGGAGTCTGTCTGTGTCAGATTGACTCTGGGTGACTTCAGGACCCGGGCTCAAGCCCGGCGGGTTGCGGAAGGGTTCTCCGTATCGCCTGGAGTTGTCGAAATTCAGCGGGAGATTGCGCCGTTACATTGGGTTTTGATTCCCCCTCAGCCGCCTGAAGATGCACGTGCGCAGTTTCGTGAGCTGGTGCGCCAGGGCGTTGAATCTTACATTGTTTCGGGGGGCGAATACCGCAACGCGATTTCATTGGGGTTGTTTGAGTCCGAGCAGGCCGCCCGCTCTGTCCTTGCTGAAAAAAAACAGTCAAATCCTAATGTAGTGCTGGCCAAGTTCCCCCGAAATCGTTTAGGATACGCGCTCGTTTTTGAGGTTGAGTCCACGTCAGAAGATGAGTGGGTTCAGGCGGTTGAAGCGGAAACCGGACACGAATTCGATTTCGTGGAAAGTAATGCCTGTGAAGGTGTTGCAAGCCCGGAAAAAAATCCGTAGTATACGGCCCTCGCTGAGAAGGCGAATGTGAGCTGGCGTAGCTCAGTTGGTAGAGCAGCTGACTTGTAATCAGCAGGTCGGGGGTTCGATTCCGTCCGCCAGCTCCACTTTAGTTTTGGCAAGCTTGCGTAGCAGGTTTGTTTTGGAGGGGTTCCCGAGTGGCCAAAGGGATCAGACTGTAAATCTGACGCGAAAGCTTCGCAGGTTCGAATCCTGCCCCCTCCACCACTAATTGCTTGCGGGCATCGTATAGTGGCTATTACCTCAGCCTTCCAAGCTGATGACGCGGGTTCGATTCCCGCTGCCCGCTCCAGTTTAGTTTTAGCGCTCATGTAGCTCAGTCGGTAGAGCACATCCTTGGTAAGGATGAGGTCACCGGTTCAATTCCGGTCATGAGCTCCATTTTTTGTCTGGTCAACGTTGCGATCCTGGTTGATTAGGGGGATTGGTCGAAATGTCTAAAGAAAAATTTGAACGTAGTAAGCCGCACGTAAACGTCGGCACCATCGGTCACGTTGACCATGGTAAGACCACTCTGACAGCTGCTTTGACTCGTGTATGTCACGAGGTCTG
>NZ_ATWI01000003.1 GCF_000421165.1 Marinobacter daepoensis DSM 16072 | reverse complement strand
TCGCTCCGATCGCCATGGAAGATGGTCTGCGCTTCGCGATTCGTGAAGGTGGCCGTACCGTAGGTGCCGGCGTGGTTGCCAAGATCATCGAGTAACCTTCGGGTTGCTCGTTAGTTTGTTGCGCTGAGTTGTTTCGGTGCAGGCCAGTAGCTCAATTGGCAGAGCAGCGGTCTCCAAAACCGCAGGTTGGGGGTTCGATTCCCTCCTGGCCTGCCATTTTTCAACATCCGGATACATAAGTTGATTCCTATGGAGTCAAAAGTCGTTCAGTCAGCCAGCCGTTTCGATGCAATGAAGTGGCTGGTTGTTTTTGTTCTGGTTGCCGTAGGTGTTGTGGGTAACCAGTATTTTAGTGCCGAGTCTGTGCTGTATCGCGTTCTGGCCCTTGTGGGGTTGGGGCTCGTTGCCGCATTTGTTGCGCTGCAAACGGATCGTGGTCGTCGTTTTGCCACGCTTTTGAAGGAAGCGCGCGTAGAGATCCGGAAAGTCGTCTGGCCCACCAGGCCTGAGCTGGTTCAGACCACCATTATCGTTGTGGTGTTTGTTCTTGTGTTGGCTCTGATTCTGTGGGGCATGGATTCGCTGATCAGCTGGCTGGTCGCCGGCTTCATCGGTTAACGGGAGTGGGCAATGGCTAAGCGCTGGTACGTTGTACATGCGTATTCTGGCTTTGAAAAGCATGTAATGCGCACTCTTAAAGAGCGTGTGGCGCTCGAGGGTATGGAAGATCAGTTCGGCGAGATCCTCGTTCCGACCGAGGAAGTCGTTGAGATGCGTGACGGGAAAAAGCGCAAGAGTGAGCGAAAGTTTTATCCTGGGTACGTTTTGGTTCAGATGGAAATGGACGACGCTACCTGGCATCTGGTTAAGAACACGCCCAGAGTGCTTGGTTTTATTGGTGGAACCAAGGATAAGCCTGCACCAATCACCGAGCGTGAAGCAGAGGCTATTTTACGTCGCGTTGAGAGTGGCGCCGACAAGCCTAAGCCGAAAACGCTGTTTGAGCCCGGAGAAATTGTTCGCGTTATTGAAGGTCCGTTCGCAGACTTTAATGGCGTGGTTGAAGAAGTCGACTACGAGAAGAGTCGGGTTAAGGTTGCGGTTCTGATTTTTGGTCGATCCACTCCGGTAGAGCTGGAGTTTGGTCAGGTCGAAAAGGACTGAAAGTAGCCTTTAAGTTTTAGAGCTCGCGCGCCGTGGCGCCGCGGGCTTTTTGTGTCTGCTATATGCAGGTTGTAATCGGGGAGCCGAAAGGCGCAAGAACCCATAGGAGAATTATCATGGCGAAGAAAATCGAAGCGTACATCAAGCTTCAGGTTGCTGCCGGTCAGGCCAACCCAAGTCCCCCCGTTGGTCCTGCTCTGGGTCAGCGCGGTGTAAATATTATGGAATTCTGTAAAGCCTTCAATGCCAAAACTCAAGGCATGGAGCCAGGGCTGCCGATTCCTACTGTTATCACCGTCTACGCTGATCGCAGCTTCACTTTTGTAACCAAGACTCCACCTGCGCCAGTCCTGCTGAAAAAAGCAGCCGGTGTCAAGAGTGGTTCTGGTCGCCCCAATACTGAGAAGGTGGGTACTGTTACCCGCGCTCAGCTTGAAGAGATTGCCAAGACCAAAGAGCCGGATCTGACAGCTGCCGATATGGAAGCTGCGGTTCGTACCATTGCCGGAACTGCCCGTAGCATGGGCCTGAACGTGGAGGGTCTGTAAGATGGCAAATCTGAGCAAGCGTCAGAAGCTTATTCGTGAAAAAGTTGACTCTACCCGTGCCTATTCCATCGATGAGGCTGTAGCGTTGCTGGCTGAACTGGGTCAGAGCGTTAAGTTCAAAGAGTCTGTTGATGTGGCCGTCAACCTTGGTGTTGATGCTCGTAAATCAGACCAGGTCGTTCGTAGTAGCACCGTTCTGCCTCATGGAACCGGTAAGAGCGTTCGGGTTGCCGTGTTTACCCAGGGCGCCAATGCTGAGAAAGCCGCCGCTGCGGGTGCTGACATTGTTGGTATGGATGATCTGGCTGACGAAGTCAAAAAAGGCAACATGGATTTCGACGTAGTGATTGCCACCCCTGATGCAATGCGTGTCGTTGGTCAGCTGGGTCAGATTCTGGGGCCTCGTGGCCTGATGCCAAACCCGAAGGTAGGCACAGTAACGGCTGACGTTGAAACTGCGGTCAAAAACGCGAAAGCGGGTCAGGTTCGTTACCGGACTGACAAGAACGGTATCATCCATGCTCCGCTGGGTAATGTTGAGTTTACTGCACAGAACATCAGGGAAAACCTTGAAGCTCTGATTGCAGACCTGAAAAAGGCCAAGCCGGCTTCGTCCAAGGGTGTGTATCTGAAGAAGATCACTGTCTCTTCGACCATGGGCCCTGGCCTGACTATCGATCAGGGTACTCTGAGCATCTGAGGCTCTGAGCGGTAGTTACTTTGTAGTCTGGGCGGAAGCCAAGGCTGTCAAAGACCGCAGGCCCCTGAGGCGCCCTTTCCAGGCGCCAAAAGGGTTAAAGCAACGCCTGCGCAGACGGTGTGAAGACGTTCTCTCTGAACCCTAACACCGTTAGGAGCCCCGCAAGGGGTATAGATGGGTTTGCTGGGTTGACCAGCGAAATCGAGGAGAAAACCAGTGGCAATTAGACTCGAAGACAAGAAAGCGATCGTCGCTGAAGTCAACGAGACTGCTGGTACTGCTCTGTCTGTGGTTTTGGCTGACTACCGTGGTGTCACTTCTGGTGACATGACGGCGCTGCGTGCCAAGGCTCGTGCCGAAAATGTGCGTCTGAAGGTTGTACGTAACAACCTGGCGAAGATCGCAATTCGTGGTACCGAGTTCGAGTGCATTGATCCGGCGCTGGTTGGTCCGACCATTCTGGCTTTCTCAATGGAAGATCCGGGCGCGGCTGCGCGCTTGCTGAAGGATTTTGCAAAAGAGAAAGAGGCGTTTGAGATCAAGGGTCTGGCTGTCGGCGGTGAGCTGATGGGCGCAGAACAGATCGATCGCCTGGCCACGCTGCCGACGCTGCACGAAGCGTTGACCAAGCTGGCTATTGTTACACAGGCACCAGTTACCAAGCTCGCACGTACTCTGAACGATATTCCGGGCAGAATTACACGTGTAGTAGCTGCAGTCCGCGACCAGAAGCAAGAAGCTGCTTGATTCTGTTGAACACCATTTTTTACATTTTCGGAGAAAGTCATGGCTCTGTCTAAAGACGATATTTTGAATGCAATTGCTGAAATGAGCGTAATGGAAGTTGTTGAGCTCGTTGA
The DNA here is from genome assembly GCF_000421165.1 of Marinobacter daepoensis DSM 16072. Taxonomy (GTDB): domain Bacteria; phylum Pseudomonadota; class Gammaproteobacteria; order Pseudomonadales; family Oleiphilaceae; genus Marinobacter; species Marinobacter daepoensis. Next base: position 12,288 of record NZ_ATWI01000003.1, on the reverse strand, counting down.
AGCTATGGAAGAAAAGTTCGGCGTATCTGCCGCTGCTGCTGTTGCTGCTGCTCCTGCAGCTGGTGCTGGCGATGCTGCTGCTGCTGAAGAGAAGACCGAATTTGACGTTGTTCTGACCGGTGCTGGTGAGAAGAAAGTAAACGTTATCAAGGCTGTTCGTGAACTGACAGGCCTGGGTCTGAAAGAAGCCAAGGAAATGGTTGACGGCGCTCCTTCCACTGTTAAGGAAGCTGCAAGCAAGGACGAGGCTGAAGAAGCCAAGAAGAAGCTTGAGGAAGCAGGCGCTTCTGTTGAGCTCAAGTAAGAGTCGGCTGTTGATCGACACCGTGCATTAAGCACGGACGGGCTGGTGGCTTTACGCCACCGGCCTTTTTCTGTTGTATATGCTATAGAGTCTGGTGTGCAATTGCAGGTTGATGTCAGGTCTATAACCTACAGCCAGAGTCTTGTTCAAGACGGCGCGATAAGCCGAGCAATTCGGCCCCGAAGCAGAACATTTGATTGCTTCTTGATACCAGGTATCAAGTCTAAAGCTGGGGAATGCAGATGACTTACTCCTACACTGAGAAAAAACGGATTCGCAAAGACTTTAGTAAATTGCCTTCCGTGATGGACGTCCCCTATTTGCTGTCTATTCAGCTGGATTCGTTCCGGGACTTCCTCCAAATGGAAGCCGCTCCTGAAGACCGCCGGGAAACCGGTCTTCATGCAGCATTCAAATCCGTATTCCCGATTGTCAGTTACTCTGGCAACGCCGCGCTCGAGTATGTGAGCTATCGAATCGGCGAGCCGGTGTTCGACGTCAAGGAATGTCAGCTCAGGGGCGTTACATACGCCGCGCCGCTACGGGTAAAGGTCCGCCTGATCATTTATGATAAGGAATCGTCCAACAAGGCGATTAAGGACATCAAAGAGCAAGAAGTGTACATGGGCGAGATGCCCCTGATGACCGAGAACGGTACCTTTGTTGTTAACGGTACCGAGCGCGTTATAGTTTCCCAGCTCCACCGTTCACCTGGTGTGTTCTTTGATCATGACAAGGGCAAGACCCACTCTTCCGGCAAGCTGCTCTATTCGGCGCGGGTCATTCCTTACCGTGGTTCCTGGCTGGACTTCGAGTTCGATCCGAAAGATTCCGTGTTCGTTCGTATCGACCGTCGCCGAAAGCTTCCGGCTTCTATTCTTCTGCGTGCGCTGGGGTACACGTCGGAGCAAATGCTCGACATGTTCTTTGAGACCAGCAGATTCTCACTGGGTGCAGAGGTATGTAAGCTGGAGCTGGTGCCTAGCCGTCTCCGTGGCGATATTGCGACGTTTGATATCAAGGACAATGACGGTGGCGTGATTGTTGAAGAAGGTCGCCGTGTCACTGCTCGTCACATCAAGCAGCTTGAGAAAGCCGGTATTACCGAGCTGGAAGTCCCGACCGAGTATCTCTACGGTCGTGTCCTGGCCAAGGATATGATCGATCAGTCCACTGGTGAAGTGCTGGTGGAGTGTAACACCGAGCTGACAGAAGACGTTGTTACCAAAGTTCTCGATGCTGGCGTTGCAGAAATCGAAACGCTTTATACCAACGACCTGGATTGCGGGCCCTTCATGTCCGATACCTTGCGTATCGACCCGACTCGCACACCGCTGGAAGCGTTGGTGGAAATTTACCGCATGATGCGCCCGGGCGAGCCGCCCACCAAGGAATCTGCGGAGAATCTGTTCAACAACCTGTTCTTCTCTGACGAGCGCTATGACTTGTCCGGCGTTGGCCGGATGAAGCTCAACCGTCGCCTGGGTCGGGAAGAAAGCACGGGTGAAGGCACGCTGACGCACGAAGACATCATCGATGTGCTGAAAACCCTGATCGCGATCCGAAATGGTCAGGGGCAGGTGGATGACATTGATAACCTGGGCAACCGTCGTGTGCGTTGTGTTGGTGAAATGGCAGAGAACCAGTTCCGTGTTGGTCTGGTGCGTGTAGAGCGTGCTGTCCGCGAGCGCCTCAGCCTGGCGGAAAGCGAAGGCCTGATGCCGCAGGATCTGATCAACGCCAAGCCGGTTGCGGCCGCAGTGAAGGAGTTCTTCGGTTCCAGTCAGTTGTCACAGTTCATGGACCAGAACAACCCTCTGTCAGAAGTCACTCACAAGCGCCGTATCTCGGCGTTGGGCCCTGGTGGTCTGACTCGCGAGCGAGCGGGCTTTGAGGTTCGGGACGTACATCCGACCCACTACGGTCGAGTGTGTCCGATCGAGACTCCGGAAGGTCCGAACATCGGTCTGATCAACTCTCTGGCAACCTATGCCCGCTCCAATTTCTACGGATTCCTTGAGAGCCCGTACCGTAAGGTGGTCGAGGGGGTTGTTACGGATGAGCTGGTGTATCTCTCTGCGATTGAAGAGAGTAACTACGTCATCGCTCAGGCCAGTGCTGCGACGGATGAAGGTAAGCGTCTGACCGACGAGCTGGTTACCGTTCGTCATCAGAACGAATTTACTGTTGCACCGCCAGAGGCGGTCAACTTCATGGACGTTTCGCCGCGCCAGGTTGTGTCTGTTGCTGCGTCTCTGATCCCGTTCCTGGAGCATGATGATGCTAACCGGGCTCTGATGGGCGCGAACATGCAGCGTCAGGCCGTACCGACGCTGAAATCGCAGGTTCCCCTGGTGGGAACTGGTGTTGAGCGCACCGTTGCGCAGGACTCCGGTGTGTGTGTGACGGCTCGTCGAGGTGGTGTGATTGAGAGCGTCGACGCAGCTCGTATCGTGGTTCGTGTGAACAACGAGGAAACGGCTGCCGGTGACGCCGGTGTGGATATCTACAACCTCACCAAGTACACCCGTTCAAACCAGAACACCTGCATCAACCAGCGCTCCATCGTGCGCCAGGGTGATGTGGTTGCCCGTGGTGACGTACTGGCGGACGGTCCTTCAGTTGATTTGGGTGAGCTGGCTCTTGGGCAGAACATGCGCATCGCCTTCATGCCCTGGAATGGTTACAACTTTGAGGATTCCATCCTCATTTCCGAGAAGGTGGTTCAGGAAGATCGCCTGACAACCATTCACATCCAGGAACTGACCTGTGTGGCTCGGGACACGAAACTGGGTAGCGAAGAAATCACTGCGGATATTCCGAACGTTGGTGAAAGTGCGCTGTCCAAGCTGGACGAAGCGGGTATCGTCTACATCGGTGCCGAAGTGGGCCCCGGCGATATTCTGGTTGGCAAGGTGACGCCAAAAGGCGAGACCCAGCTGACGCCGGAAGAAAAGCTGCTGCGCGCGATCTTTGGTGAGAAGGCATCCGACGTTAAGGATACGTCCCAGCGTGTGCCTACAGGCACTCGCGGCACGGTTATTGACGTTCAGGTGTTCACCCGTGACGGTATTGAAAAAGATGCCAGGGCTCTGTCTATTGAGAAAGAGCAACTGGATAAGTACCGCAAGGATCTGAAAGACGAATATCGCATCGTTGAAGGCGCGACCTATGAGCGCCTTATGTCTGCGCTGAACGGACAGGAAGTTATCAGCGGACCGGGCATGAAGAAAGGGGCTAATCTCGACGAGTCTTACCTGGCCGAGCTGCCGCGTCCGGACTGGTTCAAGCTGCGGATGAAAGACGAAGCGTTGAACGAGTTGCTGGAGAAGTCAGAGCAGGGTCTGGAAGAACGTAAGAAAGAGCATGAAGCGCGCTTCGAAGACAAGAAGGGTAAGCTTCAGCAGGGCGATGACCTGGCTCCTGGTGTACTCAAAATCGTCAAGGTTTACCTTGCCATCAAGCGTCGTATTCAGCCGGGCGACAAAATGGCGGGTCGCCATGGTAACAAGGGTGTTATCTCTGCGGTTATGCCGATTGAGGATATGCCTTACGATGAGTTTGGTAACACCGTCGATATCGTTCTCAACCCGCTGGGTGTTCCTTCGCGGATGAACGTTGGTCAGGTGCTTGAGACCCACCTGGGTGCTGCTGCTAAAGGCCTGGGCGAGAAAATCAGCCGTATGCTGGATGAGCAGCGGAAGATTGCCGAGCTGCGTCAGCTGCTGGACGAGATCTACAATCACTCCGATGAGGTGTTCAAGGTCGACTTGGATAGCCTGAGTGACAAAGAGATCGTCGAACTGTGTAACAACCTGCGTAGCGGTGTGCCGATGGCAACACCGGTCTTCGACGGGGCCAAAGAGGCCGAGGTCAAGCGGATGCTTGAGTTGGCGGATCTGGATACCAGTGGGCAGACGAGGCTCTTCGATGGTCGAACCGGCGATGCATTTGACCGCCCGGTGACAGTGGGCTACATGTACATGCTCAAGCTGAACCACCTGATCGATGACAAGATGCACGCTCGTTCCACCGGTTCCTACAGCCTGGTTACCCAGCAGCCGCTGGGTGGTAAGGCGCAGTTCGGTGGACAGCGCTTCGGTGAGATGGAAGTCTGGGCTCTGGAGGCGTATGGCGCGGCCTACACCCTCCAGGAAATGCTCACCGTCAAGTCTGACGACGTAAACGGTCGGACCAAGATGTACAAGAACATTGTCGATGGCGATCATCGGATGGAGCCGGGGATGCCCGAGTCCTTCAACGTTCTTGTCAAGGAAATCCGCTCGTTGGGTATCGACATCGAGCTGGAATCCGAGTGAGCCGAATTGTTTTTGGCAGCGTGAGCGGGTACAGACTGTGCCCGCCCGAGATTAACGCCATCCGGAGCTTTTACTGATGAAAGATTTGCTGAATCTTCTCAAGAGCCAGAATCAGAGTAAGGAATTCGACGCCATTCGCATTGGCCTCGCGTCACCTGACATGATTCGTTCCTGGTCTTTTGGTGAAGTTAAAAAGCCTGAGACCATCAACTACCGTACCTTCAAGCCGGAGCGTGACGGTCTTTTCTGCGCCAAGATCTTCGGCCCGATCAAAGACTACGAGTGCCTGTGCGGAAAATACAAGCGCCTCAAGCACCGCGGTGTCATTTGTGAGAAGTGTGGCGTTGAGGTTGCACTGGCAAGCGTTCGTCGTGACCGCATGGGCCACATTGAACTGGCGAGCCCGGTTGCCCACATTTGGTTCCTGAAGTCACTGCCGTCCCGCATTGGTCTGATGCTGGACATGACCCTGCGTGATATCGAGCGGGTTCTGTACTTCGAGAGCTTTATTGTTATCGATCCGGGCATGACCACCTTGGAGAAGGGGCAGCTGCTGAACGATGAGCAGTATTATGAAGCCCTGGAAGAGTTTGGCGACGAGTTCGATGCCCGCATGGGTGCAGAAGCCGTCAAGCAGTTGCTGGAAGACATTGATCTGCAAGCCGAAGTTGACGCGCTGCGCGAAGAGATTCCGCAGACCAACTCTGAAACCAAGATCAAGAAATTCAGCAAGCGCCTGAAAATTTTGGAGGCGTTCCTGTATTCCGGTAACAAGCCGGGCGACATGGTAATGACCGTGCTGCCGGTTCTGCCGCCGGATCTGCGCCCGCTGGTGCCTCTGGATGGCGGCCGTTTTGCCACCTCCGACCTTAACGACCTGTACCGTCGGGTGATCAACCGGAACAACCGTCTCAAGCGCCTGCTGGAGCTGAATGCTCCGGACATCATCGTACGTAACGAGAAGCGGATGTTGCAGGAAGCTGTGGATGCCCTGCTGGACAACGGCCGCCGTGGCCGTGCCATCACCGGCACCAACAAGCGCCCGCTGAAGTCTCTGGCTGACATGATCAAAGGTAAGCAGGGTCGCTTCCGTCAGAACCTGCTGGGTAAGCGTGTCGACTACTCTGGCCGTTCAGTGATCGTGGTTGGGCCGTACCTGCGTCTGCATCAGTGCGGTCTGCCTAAGAAGATGGCCCTGGAACTGTTCAAGCCGTTCATTTTCTCCAAGCTTGAGCATCGTGGCCTGGCGACGACCATCAAGGCCGCCAAGAAAATGGTCGAGCGTGAGGAAGGCGTGGTCTGGGATATCCTGGACGAGGTCATCCGTGAGCATCCGATCCTGCTGAACCGGGCGCCGACCCTGCACCGTCTGGGTATCCAGGCATTCGAACCGGTTCTGATCGAAGGTAAGGCGATTCAGTTGCACCCGCTGGTGTGTGCGGCCTACAACGCCGACTTTGACGGTGACCAGATGGCGGTGCACGTGCCGCTGACCCTGGAAGCTCAGCTTGAAGCCCGTGCGTTGATGATGTCTACCAACAACGTACTGTCGCCCGCTAACGGCGAGCCGATTATTGTCCCGTCACAGGACGTGGTATTGGGCTTGTACTACATGACCCGTGAGCGCCATGCCGCTACCGGTGAGGGTATGGTCTTCGCTGACGTTAAAGAAGCTCATCGTGCGTACGGGGCGGGGCAGGTTGATCTGCAGGCCAGTGTGAAGGTGCGTGTCAGGGAAGTCGCGATTGATGAGGATGGGGCTCGTACCGAGAGTTTCCGGATCGTCGAGACGACGGTTGGCCGGGCGCTGCTATATGACATCGTGCCCGATGGCTTGCCGTTTGAGATCGTCAACAAACCGATGGTCAAAAAGGCAATTTCCAACCTGATCAACACCTGTTACCGGGATGCAGGTCTGAAAGATACAGTTATCTTTGCAGACCAGCTGATGTATATGGGTTACCACTATGCGACCCGTTCCGGCATCTCCATTGGTTTCAACGACTTTGAAATTCCGCCAGAGAAGTACGAGCTGGTTGATGCGGCGTCTGACGAAGTTAAAGACATCGAAAACCAGTACGCGTCCGGTCTTCTGACGCAGGGCGAAAAGTACAACAAGGTTATTGATATCTGGTCCCGCGCTAACGACAAAGTGTCGAAGGCGATGATGGAGCGGTTGTCCAAGGAGCAGGTAATTGGCCCGGATGGCCAGCCCGTTAAGACGGAAGACGGCGAAGACCTGATGCAGGAGTCTTTCAACTCCGTTTACATGATGGCTGACTCCGGTGCCCGGGGTTCTGCGGCTCAGATTCGTCAGTTGTCCGGTATGCGTGGTCTGATGGCCAAGCCGGACGGCTCGATCATCGAGACGCCGATCACCGCGAACTTCCGTGAGGGTCTGAACGTACTGCAGTACTTTATCTCGACCCACGGTGCTCGTAAGGGTCTGGCGGATACCGCTCTGAAGACGGCGAACTCTGGTTATCTGACTCGCCGTCTGGTTGATGTTTCTCAGGACCTGGTCGTCACCGAAGAAGATTGTGGAACCGGTGAAGGCCTGTTGATGACGCCGCACATTGAGGGTGGTGACGTTGTTGTACCGCTGGGTGATCGGGTTCTGGGGCGTGTAACGGCACGGGATGTCTTTACGCCGACTGATAAAGATAACGCAGTCGTTCCGGCCGGCACTCTGCTCGATGAGAAAACCGTCGAAATGGTTGAGCGCGCCGGTGTGGATGAAATCTGGGTGCGCTCTGCGATCACCTGTGACACCCGCCACGGTATCTGTTCCAAGTGTTACGGCCGCGATCTGGCTCGTGGTCACCAGGTGAACGTCGGTGAGGCTGTCGGTGTTATTGCGGCACAGTCCATCGGTGAGCCGGGCACGCAGTTGACGATGCGGACCTTCCACATCGGTGGTGCGGCGAGCCGGGCTTCAGCGGTGGATAACATCCAGGTCAAGCATGGCGGTACTGTCCGTCTGCATAACCTTAAGTCCATTGAAAAGACTGACGGTTCTCTGGTGGTGGTCTCCCGTTCCTCTGCGTTGGCCATTGCCGATGAGCAGGGTCGTGAGCGCGAGTGGTACAAGCTGCCGTATGGTGCTGTGCTGTCTGTGAAGAACGGTGACCTTGTAGAGGCTGGTGTTGTGGTTGCCAAGTGGGACCCGCATACACACCCAATCATCGCGGAAGCGAAGGGCACCGCCAAGTTTGTCAACATGGAAGAGGGCATCACGGTCCGCACCCAGGCTGATGAACTTACCGGTCTGTCGACCATGGAAGTGATCGACCCGAAAGAGCGTCCGGCGGCTGGTAAGGACATTCGTCCGGCGATTCAGTTGGTCGACGAGGTGGGAGAAGAAGTGGATCTGCCTGGCGGTGGCGCCGCGATCTTCTTCCTGCCCGCGAACGCGCTGGTCACCATGGCGAACGGTGCGAAGATCGAGCTGGGCGATGTCGTTGCCCGTATTCCTCAGGAAAGCTCGAAAACGCGGGATATTACCGGTGGTCTGCCGCGGGTTGCGGATCTGTTCGAGGCTCGTCGCCCGAAAGAGTCTGCGATTTTGGCAGAGATCAGTGGTGTGGTGTCGTTTGGTAAAGAGACCAAGGGTAAGAAGCGCCTGGTTATTACGCCGAAGGATGATGATGCGTATGAGGTGTTGATTCCGAAGCATCGTCAGCTCAACGTGTTCGAAGGTGAAACCGTAGAAAAGGGTGAGGTTATCTCCGACGGACCGTCTAACCCGCATGATATTTTGCGGTTGTTGGGCGTCGTGGAGCTCGCCAAGTACATCACCAACGAGATTCAGGATGTTTATCGCCTGCAGGGCGTTGTCATCAACGATAAACATATTGAAGTTATCGTGCGACAGATGCTGCGCAAGGTGGAAATCACGGACCCGGGTGACACGACGCTGCTGTCTGGTGACCAGGTGGAAATCACTCAGGTGATTGAAGAGAATGACAAAGCGAACGCGGCAGACAAAGAACCTGCCAGATTCGAACGTCTGCTGCTGGGTATCACCAAGGCATCGCTGGCCACAGAGTCCTTTATCTCTGCGGCTTCTTTCCAGGAAACCACACGGGTTCTGACCGAAGGTGCGGTGACTGGCAAGCGCGATTATCTGCGTGGTCTGAAAGAGAACGTGGTGGTAGGTCGTCTGATTCCGGCCGGTACCGGGTTGGCTTACCATAACGAACGCCGTCGCAAGCGTGACCTAGAAGAGCAGGGCGTTACTGCAGCTGACGTTGAAGAAGCTCTGAGTGCCGAGCTCAACCGCGAAAGCTGAGTTGTGGCACGCCGCCCTCGGGATAGATACCTATGCCGAGGGTGGTTAAAAAGAGATCAGTCATCTTGACTGACTTGGGGTGCGGGCTTAAACTTGCGTCCCTTAAATTTTACCCCCTTCATTGGGGGTAAGTTACATTGGTATGGTTTTTTGGAGTTTGCTTACATGGCAACGATTAATCAGTTGGTGCGTAAGCCTCGTAAGCGCAAGGTAGACCAGAGCGACGTTCCCGCGCTCCAGGCCTGTCCTCAGCGCCGTGGTGTGTGCACTCGTGTGTACACCACAACGCCGAAGAAGCCGAACTCAGCACTGCGTAAAGTGTGTCGTGTTCGTCTGACCAACGGCTACGAGGTTTCCTCATACATTGGTGGTGAAGGTCATAACCTTCAGGAGCACAGTGTTGTGCTGATCCGTGGTGGTCGAGTAAAAGACCTTCCGGGTGTGCGCTACCACACTGTTCGCGGTACGTTGGATACCCAGGGTGTTCAGAACCGTAAGCAGGGCCGCTCCAAGTACGGTGCAAAACGACCCAAGTCCTGATGTCCCGAGCGGGTGCCTTTTATCGTTGCTTGTAAGAACGGTAAGAGTAAGGCTGAGTAGTCAGTGGCTATCTCAGGGTTCCTGAAGACCTTTTTGATATAAGGGCTTATCGATGCCTAGAAGAAGAGTTGCAGCAAAGCGGGAAATCATTCCCGATCCTAAGTTCGGCAGTGCACGTCTTGCCAAGTTCATCAACCACGTGATGGAAAGCGGCAAGAAAGCGGTTGCGGAGCGCATTGTTTACGGCGCACTTGAGATTGTTGCCGAAAAATCCAAGGAAGAGCCGATCGACATGTTCGAAAAGGCCCTGGAGAACATCCAGCCGATGGTCGAGGTTAAGTCCCGTCGTGTGGGTGGTGCTACCTACCAGGTGCCCGTAGAAGTACGGCCTTCCCGTCAGAACGCGCTGGCAATGCGCTGGCTCGTTGAATACTCACGGAAGCGCGGTGAGAAAAGCATGGCGCAGCGCCTTGCTGGTGAAATCCTTGATGCTGTAGAGAGCAAGGGTGCGGCAGTTAAGAAGCGTGAAGACGTCCATCGTATGGCAGAAGCCAACAAGGCCTTCTCTCATTTCCGTTTCTAAACAGCCGAGGTTTAAACAGTGGCACGAAAGACTCCGATCAAACGTTACAGAAACATTGGTATCTGTGCGCACGTTGATGCAGGCAAGACCACAACGACTGAGCGTATTCTTTACTACACCGGTCGTAACCACAAGATGGGTGAAACCCATGATGGTGCATCAACCACTGACTGGATGGAGCAGGAGCAGGAGCGTGGTATCACCATCACCTCTGCAGCTGTCACCACCTTCTGGCAGGGCATGGACAAGCAGTTTCCTGAGCATCGGGTAAACATCATCGACACCCCGGGCCACGTTGACTTTACCATTGAGGTAGAGCGTTCTCTGCGTGTTCTGGATGGTGCTGTGGTCGTTTTCTGCGGTTCTTCTGGTGTGGAGCCTCAGTCTGAGACTGTGTGGCGTCAGGCCAACAAGTATGAAGTGCCGCGCATGGTGTTCGTCAATAAGATGGACCGTGCTGGTGCGGACTTCCTGCGTGTTGTTGCTCAGATCAAGGACCGCCTGGGTGCTACCCCGGTTCCTTTGCAATTGCCGATTGGCGCGGAAGACGACTTTGAGGGTGTGGTTGACCTGCTTCGCATGAAGGCGATTCGCTGGAATGACGAAGATTTGGGCATGAGCTACGACGAGAGCGAAGTTCCGGCGGACATGGTCGACGAAGTCAACCTGTACCGCGAGCAGTTGGTTGAGGCAGCGGCCGAAGCCAACGAAGAGCTCATGGAAAAGTACCTTGAAGGCGGTGAGCTGAGCCTGGAAGAAATTAAGGCCGGTCTGCGCGCACGTACCCTGGCTAACGAAATCGTTCCGGCCTGCTGTGGTACGGCGTTCAAGAACAAGGGTGTTCCTGCGGTTCTGGATGCGGTTATCGAATTCCTGCCGGCGCCGGACGAAGTTAAGGCGATCCGTGGTGAAGTTGATGACGAAGGTACCGAGGAAACTCGTCCGGTTGATGATGATGCGCCATTTGCTGCTTTGGCGTTCAAAATCGCCACTGACCCGTTTGTTGGCTCACTGACCTTCTTCCGGGTGTATTCCGGTAAGCTTGAGTCTGGTAACGCGGTTTATAACTCGGTTAAAGGTAAGAAAGAGCGTGTGGGCCGTATGGTTCAGATGCATGCCAATGACCGGGAAGAAATCAAAGAAGTGCTTGCGGGCGATATTGCTGCGGCCATCGGCCTGAAAAACGTCACTACCGGGGACACTCTGTGTGACGAAAACAGCAAAATCATTCTGGAGCGGATGGAGTTCCCGGAGCCGGTTATCTCGGTTGCAGTCGAGCCAAAGTCCAAAGCGGACCAGGAAAAGATGGGTGTGGCGCTGGGCAAGTTGGCTCAGGAAGACCCTTCGTTCCGCGTTCGTACCGATGAAGAGTCTGGTCAGACCATCATCTCTGGTATGGGCGAGTTGCACCTGGATATTATCGTTGACCGTATGCGTCGCGAGTTTAAGGTTGAGGCGAACATTGGTAAGCCTCAGGTTGCTTATCGTGAGTGCATTCGCAAGCCGGTAGATGTCGAAGGTAAGTTCGTTCGTCAGTCTGGTGGTCGGGGTCAGTACGGTCACGTTAAAGTGAAGCTTGAGCCGCTGCCGCTGGATGTGGAAGATGCGGAAAACTTCATCTTCGTGAACGAGATCGTTGGTGGTGTGGTTCCGAAGGAATACATCCCGGCGGTTCAGCAGGGTATCTCTGAGCAGATGCAGAACGGCTGTCTGGCTGGCTATCCGTTGCTTGGCATTAAGGCGACTCTGTACGACGGCTCATATCACGACGTTGACTCCAACGAGATGGCGTTCAAAATCGCTGGTTCCATGGCGATGAAAAAGGGTGCTCTCGAAGCGAACCCGGCGCTGCTCGAGCCGATGATGAAGGTTGAGGTTGTCACTCCGGAAGACTACATGGGTGATGTTGTTGGCGACCTGAACCGTCGTCGCGGCGTGATTCAGGGTATGGATGATAATCCCGCTGGCAAGATCGTTCGTGCTGAAGTTCCGTTGTCGGAGATGTTCGGTTACGCCACCGATCTGCGTTCTGCAACGCAGGGTCGGGCGTCTTATGCGATGGAGTTCTCCCGCTACTCGGAAGCTCCTTCGAACATTGCCGAAGCGATCATTAAAAAGGGTTGATCCCAGGACTTAAGAAACAGGAAGAGGTGTAACCGTGTCTAAAGAAAAATTTGAACGCAGTAAGCCGCACGTAAACGTCGGCACCATCGGTCACGTTGACCATGGTAAGACCACTCTGACAGCTGCT
>NZ_ATWI01000002.1 GCF_000421165.1 Marinobacter daepoensis DSM 16072 | reverse complement strand
CGGCCAGACTTCACCCCCGGCGCCAAAGTGGAACTGCAGGACCACGACAGCCAGACCCTGAACCGCGAATGGCTGCTGACCGCCATCACCCACACCGGCAAACAGCCCCAGGCTCTGGAAGAAGAGGGCGGTAGCGAACCCACCAGCTACCACAACACCTTCAGTGCCGTTCCGGCCGACAAAACCTGGCGCCCCCTGTGCAACCACAAACCCATGATGGACGGCCCCCAGATGGCCCTCGTCACCGGGCCCGAGGGTGAAGAAATTCACTGCGACCAGTATGGCCGGGTGAAAGTAAGATTTCCGTGGGATCGCTATTCGAAGAACGACGAACACAGCAGCGCCTGGCTGCGCGTGGCCCAGGGCTGGGCCGGCGGCCAATACGGCTTTATGGCCTTGCCCAGAATCGGCCACGAAGTCATCGTGTCTTTCCTCGACGGCGACCCGGACCAGCCCATCATCACCGGAAGAACCTACCACGCCACCAACACACCGCCGTACGCGCTGCCGGAACACAAAACCCGGACCACCCTGAAGACCAAAACCCACAAGGGTGAGGGCAGCAACGAACTGCGGTTTGAAGACGAAGCCGGCGAAGAACAGATCTACGTGCACGCCCAGAAAGACCTGGACCTGCTGACGGAAAACAACCGCACCGAAGTCATCAGGAACGACAGCCACCTGACGGTGGAAAACAACCGCGTCAGCCACACCAAAGGCAACCGCCACCACACCACAGATGGCGAACATCGCGAGAGTATCGGCGCCGACTACAGCTTCACCGTAAACGGCAGCCACCACAGCAAACAGGGCAAAAACCAGCTGGTGGAAGCCGGCACCGAAATCCACCACAAGGCCGGTATGAAGATTGTGATTGAAGCCGGGGCGGAGGTAACGCTGAAGGCCGGTGGCAGCTTTGTGAAGGTGGACCCGAGTGGGGTGACCATTTCCGGGCCGCTGGTGCGGATGAATTCCGGGGGTGGGCCTGGGAGTGGTAGTGGGGTTGGGGTGAAAGCGCCGTTGTTGCCGGATAATGTGGTGCCGGATTCTCCTCCCACGCAGACCGTTTCAGAACTTGCCGAGACGGATACAAGACAGGGCGGTGTCTCGCAGGTTCTTAAGTCTGACCAGTTGCGGCCGGTTGAGGCAGATTTGAAACAGGCTGCAAGTTTCAGGAATGCAGCGCAGAAGGAGGAGACTTTTTCGGAGGTTTGCTCTGTGAGATCGGATATGGGGAGTCCTTCATGACGTTTAAGGCTGCGAACGTTCATGAAAGCCTGTCGCCTTCAAACAAAAAAATGTTCATGTTGTTTGATGGAGCGATCGGGGGTGGTCTGCGAAGTTTGTATGAAGAGGGCCTGGATGTATGCCCTTTAATGGTACTTAAAGACGGCGTTTTTGATGGCGTATCAGCCTTGGGGCCCATGATTGCCGATATGGGGGAGAGTGCCGCACTTAAAGAGTTGTGGGCAAAGAACCACCCCATAGTCGCGAGGGCTTCGGTCTTGCATACGTCTTATGATGAGTCAGCCTTATTGGATTTTATGCGATCTCGGGTTCAGGTAGTGATGCCGGAGGGTCGCGCTGTCTGGCTAAGGATTGGTGATGCCAAAGTGGTGTCAAGGCTGGCTGGAGTTGATGCTCGGTTGCCAGCGCATTTTTGGTCTGGTATTCGCCGCCTCTTTTTCCGTTCAAGTGATGGATCTATCACTCAGTACAGCCCATCACGGTCCACGATGAGTAACGAGCAGGAGGATGGAGAATTTCTGTCTTCTCTGGTGGCTCCATGTTTCCACTTTGGTATGGATTTATTGGCCGCTCTCGATTCTTCCGCGGATAACAAACACAGGGAAGTGTTATGACTTACTGCGCAACCTGCCCGCTAATGACGGCTTTTTTACCCCTTCGATACGCCATTGCTCCTCTGCGCTATGAAGGGGAGTTATTAGCTGGATTGGAATTGCCGGATGTGCCAGACCTGTTTCCTAATATTGATCGTTATACTGATCTTCAGGATAGGAATCTTGAGCTTGTTCCTCGATTTCTGAGAGACGGCTGGCTGTATGTCTGGAGTGAGTTTGAAGGCCGGTTGATTGAGTATTCGGTCAGCGGTTCCCGGATTCAGGAGACGGCGAGAGGAGGAGACGTTGTTGATCGTCGCAGCAATGTTTACTTGTCTTTGCCCTCTGGTGAACCTGCTGATATCGCCTGGAGTGAGAATCAGTGGTCTGATGCTCATTTCGACATGATCGTGAGTGAGCAGGATCAGCGCAGCAAGTTTATGCGCAGAATTGTGCCAGGAAGTTCACCGAACACTCAGCTGCTTGATGAGCAGACCTTTTATGCCCTGCCGGAAGTGACTTCCATTGAGGACTTTGACTGGTCGGGACTGACTCCTACTATTCCACACTGGCCCAGATTGGAACGGTCTACCCGGCGATTTGATCAGCGTGTGATGGGGATTGTGGACGATCCCTGGGGGGTTACGGAAGATCTGGCTGCTTTGGTTCGTCTGACTCACGATAATCAGGAGCGGTTAAGGGCCAGATTCGGTGGGGAATGGAGTTTGGCAAAGACGATCAAGGATCTTTACGAGACGGATCGCCAGCTTGAAGCGAAACTTCCGGAGCTTGTTGAGCTGCCGAAGTTACAGAGAGTGTGGCGGGAATCGGATGAGTCTCAGTCACATTTTGAAGATGTTGTTGCCGGGCTCCTTGATTCCTGGGTCCTCTGGATGGATACCCTTGAATGCGCGAACGGCCCGGAAACCCTCGCAAGTTCGTGCGAAAGCCTGGATCTTGCTAAAGAAGATCATCACACCATTCTGCAGGAAAAATTCGGGCTTATTCTGCTTGGTCCCTCCTATTTCAGCAAAGGGGCCGGGGCGATCGGCCGCCTCGCCGCAGTTCAGGGGGAGGGTACTCGCTGGTTCTGGAATGCATTGCTTGGGATACGAGAGCGAGTATCTCTCGGCGACGTCGAGAAGCTGGTATCGATTGGCGATATGGCCAATGATTCTGTTGAAGACCTCTCTAAAGCTGCCACCGCTGTCGTTGCCGCCATAAATTCCAAGGTTTCGGGCTTGGTAGGGCGCGCTCCGGTTCCCTCTGGCACGCCAACACAATTGCTTTTCAACGCGGTCTCGCCTGCGGCCGCAGTTGAGTTGAGAGGATTCCCAAATCGAATCTCACTTTTAGGTCGTGGGTTTCTGGTGTCTGGGTTGGCCCGAACAGGGCAGTCCTTGGTGGTGGACAGTGTAAGTACTGTTCAATCGAATCAGTGGCTGAGTGAGGCTGCAAAAAATAGTGGCAATGCAACGGCGACTCTCAGTCCTCCTGACGTAGAAGCACGGAAAGTGCCCGTTATTCGTATCACATCAGCAAATGCTGGCCAATATTTTAAAGGCAACCCATACAGCCTCAAGGATGCTTTAGAAAAGGCTCCGTTGCGCTCAGTTCTGGTTGCTCTGACCGGATTGAACATGATGTCTGCAAGCTCAGAATTTGTTACTAATTCGAATAGAGACGTCGAAGGTTTAGCAAAGGCTACTGGGAGCTTCACAGCTTTCACCGCTGCAGCCTTATCCTTAGAGCACAAGATTTCCGAGCTTAATTGGAAAAAAGGACTCTCAAGGTCACCTAACCCAGCAGCGTATAGCCATGGAGTAGGTGCAGTTGCAGCTGCGTTCACCGCTGTCACTGCGGCTTTCGATATAATTGCATTTGGCATGCAAGCGATCGAGTCGTACCGTTCTGGTGATTTCGATACGTCTGCTCTTGAGGTTGGCTTGATGGGTGTGTCGTCGGGGCAACTGGCACTCAGTGTGAGAGCCTTTAGAGCATATCGTGAGGCGAGAGCTGCCGCACTAGGGTTGCAAGTTGCTTCTTCAGTCCGGGGATTGTCGAGGCTGGGTGGCTTCTATACGGCGTTGTCTTTAGGCCTAACTGCATCCTTGATTGGAGGCTTGGTCGCCCGTCATTACGCGCAGAATACACCGCTTGAGCGCTGGCTCGCTAATACTAGATTTGGTGTAAAGCCGGCCGAGTGGTCAGGAAACTATCGAGATGAAATGGAGCGGTTGTACACGATTATTTTTCCCATCAAGTTGAGGCTGGAAAGGGTTCCAAGGTTAAATCCGCATACGGGAATCCATATGCAGGATTGCTGGTTGATTCTTGAGCTTGCAGGCCAAAGAGCTTTGAATCCTGAAACTATTTATTTTTCTGGCGATGAGTTGAGGAGCGGTGTTGGTTACCGGTCTTTGGCATGGGTTGAACGGCAATTACGAGCTGTTCTGGATACAGAGGAAAGAGAGCGCATCCTTCAGCCAAAGAGAACCCCTGTGACTTGGTCTGGTTCTGATTTCAGTCTGCATGTGGGTACAAGAGTTCATAACGCCGCAGCTACGGCCACATACAGAAGAGTTTATCACGATGATGACCAAATCTTTGGGTTGCAGGGCGAGTTGATCTATCGACCACAACCTGGTTTGGAAATGCCTCCGGTAAAGGTTGATATCTGGTGATTGAAAACGCGAAAAAGTTGTTTGACGCTGTAACTAATAAATTAGGGAGTTCCTCAAATGCTCTTCCGCTGAGTGGTGGATTGGGTACTGGCTATGCTCCATCCCAGCCCGGTCTCGTAGAGTCACAAGATGAGGTGTCTTTGGCTTTGAGAACTGGCAGCACTGATAGCAGGGGTATTCTTACAGGTGTAGGTTTTTTTGTGGGTGTAGTTGGAATACTGCTTGTTTTGCTGCCTAACCTATTTGGAACACCTTATAGTTCGAATTTGGACTGGTGGGTTTTCTTTCTCTCAGTTTTAGTCATTATTGTTCCTGCAATATGGGAGATTAGCCGTCGGCCCATGCTACCTGTAGTTTTTAATCGGCGTACGCAGGAGATTTACTACGATCAAAAAGGAGAACTCTACTACTCAGAATGGAATGATATAGAGGCAGTCGCGTATGAATATACGATAGTCAATCAGTACTCAGGGGCCATTATTCATGGAAATTTGGAAATTGTTCTTCGGAAGTTCGGTGACCCCGACGATCGGATACTGCTGAATCTATCAGGCGTTCCAGCCGGCAAGCGCTTACCAACCTTATTGGGTTTCTGGGAATATTTGAGAAGCTATATGACAGTTGGCCCGTGGTTTGACGAGACCGGCAATAAGACAGAATTTAAAAATTCGTTTATAGAAAAAAGCTTGAAATCCGGCGAGATTTCCTTTCTTGACTTGGTTCTCGATTCAAGGAGAACTTTGGGGAGAGAATACAGAGAGGGGGAGGGTGTTTCTGGGGCGGCTTTTCTTTCTTGGGTGACCTCTTACATGCTGTTCCTGCCTGCATTCGGCATGGAAATTGTACAGAAGATTGACAGAAAGAAGGCTCGTAAACACTGGCCTGAAATCGTTCAAGAACGCCTGGACCCCAACGGCCCCACAACCCGCCTGATCGATATCGAAGAAGCCTACATGGCGCAAAAACAGAAGGAGCTAGACGAGCTTCACGAACGGATGCGTAAAACCCTCCCCAGGTAGTTTTTCGTCAACAGAGCCAATCGTTCGCGGCCTCGTTAACCAGCCTCGGTCCATCAACTAACCTCCCAGCGCCAGAAAAATGCTCAGAAAAAACTACATTGATTGGCCGCTCCTGTGGTCAGCAATGAAAACTGACCTCGGCACTATGCTAACGATGCTGTGCGCAGGAATAATTACCACCGCTGTCGGTGGTGGCATTTTCTATGTTGATTTTGGCAGCTGGGGGGCCATGATTGCGGGAGGTTTCTTCGCATTGATGGGCGCTGGGTTGGTTCTGCTTGCTATCGTCATGACCTACTCGGGTACCAGCTACCTCTACGGCCAGGCCTTGCTACGGAAGCACGGTGTAGAGGTGGACGGCGTACTGACCAAAAAAGAGGCGGATTGTCAGTTTTATCAGGAATACGACCATCGAAATGAGCCACAGGGGGAAGGGTATTGTCAGTGTAACCTTCTGATTGAGTTTAATTTTCAGTTTGATGGCCAAAATCACAGTGGGGCCTTTTATCTGAGTAAGCTGGCAACGTTCGACAAGTTGCGGGAGGGTGACCCGGTGCCCCTTAAGGTTCTCAGGTTTGATCCCTCCGTTCACAAGGTACGAGAGAGGCGTCTGGCAAATATGTTGAAGGGGCGTGAGCCCCAAATGCCTTCTCTCGTTCCCGAAGGAGCTGAAATCGGTCAACTGGTATAAGGAAAGAGAACCCTCCGTTGCGGGCTCAATAAATCATCGAAGCCCGCTGATGGCATAGTCCTCAATGGTTATATAAAATCCCGGCCAACACCTCTTATGGAAGAACCCAAAAGCAAGGATTGAACCATTGAAAACCCTGAACATTCTAAAATACCTCTTCGCCCTCATCGGTGCCGGTCTTCTTGTCGGTGCGTTCATGAGTTACAACAGCACGGCATCGTTCATCGAGCGTTCAACGGAGGCCTGGGGAACGGTGGTTGACCTTGAGCGTTCTCGTTCGAGCGATTCCACTACGTACTATCCGGTGGTGGTCTTTGAAGATGTCATGGGGCAACAGATTGAATTCCGCTCCCGGTCTGGCTCAAATCCTCCAGCGTTCAGTCGCGGTGAAACCGTCTCTGTTTTTTATGAGCCTTCTGAGCCGGAGAGTGCAAGGATTAACAGTTTCTTCTCGCTTTGGGGGCTCAGTGTCGTTCTGGGCGGGTTGGGGCTGGTATTTGGCGCCATCGGTGGCGGTATGGTGCTGTTTGGTCTGCTGAAGGGGCGCTCCAAGGCCTATCTGAAAGACCACGGTACGGAGGTGTTGGCGACGTTTTCATCGGTTGAGCGAAACACTGCTCTTACGGTTAACGGCCGGAACCCATTTCGCATCATCTGCCAGTGGCAGCACCCGCAAACCGGAGAGCTTCACGTGTTCCGCAGCGAGAACCTCTGGTTTGATCCCAGCCAGCATATCCATCAGGAAACAGTGCCGGTGCTGGTGGACGAAGCTAATCTCAAGCGGTATTGGGTCGATACATCATTCCTGCCCAAAATGGCCAGCTAGGGGCGGGAGAAACGTTCTGTAATCGTTTGATAATGCGGGGGCTTCCGGGAAACGCTACACTGAGTGGCTAATCAGCACAGTGTCCTGAAACCGGGCGGCCCTGCGTCACGTTGGGCTTGCCTGTCCAAACAAGGTATGGCGTGCCCATGGATGATCAGACAACAGAACGCACCGAACAGGAGGTCGCCAGGCCGACTTCCTCAATCGCGGATCTCTCCACTCCCATCTACGGGTTGTTCATACTTGGCATTCTCTACACGCTGTATCTTGCCCATCAAATTGTTCTGCCCATCATTCTTGCCGTTTTGACCAGTCTTTTACTGGCGCCTTTGGTGAAGCGGGCGTATCTGCGCTGGCGTTGTCCCAGGGTGGTCAGTTCGCTGGTTCTGGTCTTGGTGGTTCTGGCCGGCATACTGGGATTGGGGGCTGCCGTTGCCACGCCTGCTCTGGAGTGGGCTCAGAAGGCACCAGAGGGGCTTTCTCGGCTGTTGGTTGGCGATAGCGAAATCATGCGCCAGATTGATAAAGTCAGCCGGTCTGCTGAGCAGGTTGAAAAGTCGGTGGAGGAGCTCTCGGAAAACAAAGGAACCAAGCCAACCACGGTGGTTCTGCAAACCGACTCCTGGCGTAGTCAGTTGATGGCCAAGGCTCGGAATGGCATTGCCGGTTTGGCGCTGGCACTGGCGTTAACCTACTTCCTTCTGGTCAGCGGAGACCGCCTGATTCGCAATTTCGTGAAACAGCTGCCCAGAACTCAGAGAAAAACCGTGCTGAGAATCACCCACGATTCCCAGCACCAGATTGCGCAGTATCTGGCGGTGCTCGGGCTGTCCAACACCTCGGTTGGTGTTCTGACCGGCTTGATCTGTTGGGGAATCGGGCTGCCAGACCCCGCCGTGTGGGGGCTGATTGCCGGGCTGGCCCGTTTTATTCCCTATCTTGGCAACATGCTGACCATTGCTCTGCTGGCAATTGTGTCGGCTATTTCGCTGGACACTCTGTGGATGATGGCGTTGGCTCCGGTCAGTTTTATCGTGCTGACCACCATTGTCGGCTTTTTTCTGGAGCCGTGGATTCATGGCTTTCGGATGGCGATTAATCCCGTGGTTATTTTTATTTCCATCTTTTTCTGGGGCTGGCTCTGGGGGCCTGTCGGCGTGCTGCTGGCTGTCCCGCTGATGACGGTTATCCAGGTTGTGCTCAAGCAGATCCCACGGCTTCAGCCGGTGTACCGGGTGATTGCCCGGTGACCACCCTACAGCCGGTATGAGCCTCTCACCCTGACACCCGCGATTATCTTTCCTATCCTGTCTGAAGGCTGAATGCACCTGGGCAGGAGGGGCTGTTACTGATGATTCCGACATCCATGAAAGCTATGGTTCTGGTGGGCCATGGTGATGTTGATCAGCTCAAATACCAGGACATGCCGGTTCCAACACCCGGAAAGGGGCAGGTTCTCGTGCAGGTGACCGCCACCGCCAAGAACAATACCGACCGAAAAGCCCGAGAAGGCCTGTATCCGACCCGGAAAGGGGAGGTAGCGTCGTTCCGGATGGGTGGAAAGCCCACGCTCACCTTTCCCAGAATTCAGGGGGCGGACATTGTCGGGCGTGTGGTGGCCGTTGGTGAGGGCGTTAGTGAACAGCGCATCGGAGAGCGTGGCCTGCTGGATTTCAACCTCTACGCCAACGACCGCGCTGACATTAACCTGACCCCGGACTATTACGGTCATGGTGCGGATGGTGGCTATGCCGAATACGTCGCCGTGCCTTCCGATCAATTTCATCATGTTCCCAACCCTGGCCTGGCCGATGCAGAACTGGCAGCCATGGGCATGTGCTCCTATCAGACTGCTTATCACATGCTGACGACCGCGAATGTACAGGCCGGTGAACGGGTTCTGGTCACAGGAGCCAGTGGCGGCGTGGGTACTGCGCTGATCCAGTTGTGCCGGATCATCGGCGCAGTGCCGTATGCCCTGAGCCAGAAGGACAAGGTTGCCCCGTTGCTGAATCTGGGGGCTGAGGCGGTGTTCGACAGAGCCGATATGGATTCGTTTGTTGAGCGGGTAAGAGCGGAAACCGGTGGGCGGCCGCTGGATGCGGTGATGGATCTTGTCGGAGGAACGATGACTGACCGTTTCATCGACGCGATGATTTTCGACATGAACGTTCGCAGTACCTACCCCCGGTTGAGCATTGCGGGTGCCAGTGGCGGTAACCTCAGCGAAATCCTGTGGACCCGAATTTACCTTTATCAGGTTCAGATCTTTGGTGTTTCCCATGGCACCCGGGAAGAGGCTGGCCAGCTCATCCGCTGGATTCGGAGTGGCGAGCTGAAACCGGTCCTGCACGGGGCTTTCCGGCTGTCGGACCTGAGACGGGCCGAAACCTATTTCGTCAACCGTGGCAGTGGCTATCTGGGCAAGATTGTGATTGTTCCGGACGCCCAATGGCAGGAGCACGGTCAGCCCTATGCGGTGGAGGCGGGCCAATGAAACCGGAGATGACCCTTCAACTGATGGACACCCATGCCGGTGGTGATGTCAGCCGTATTGTAACCGGGGGTGTCGGGCCACTTCCCGGCAGCACGGTGAGAGCTCAGATGGAATACCTGAGAGACAACGCTGATGGCCTTCGGACCTTGCTACTGAAGGAGCCCTACGGCATTCCGGAAATGTCTGTGGATCTGCTGGTTCCGGCAACGGACCCCCGGGCGGTGGCCGGGTACATCATCATGGAAGTGATGGGGTACCCGATTTATTCCGGTTCCAACACCATATGCACTGCCACGGCGGTATTGGAGGCTGGCCTTGTGCCGAAGCTGGAGGGCCAGCAGCACTTCATGCTGGAGTCGCCAGCGGGCCTGGTGAGTATTGAAGCCATGGTGCATGACGGTGTGGTGGACGCGATTACCTGCGAGGGGCTGCCGAGCTACATCCAGACGCACAGGGCCAGCCTCAGGGTGCCGGGTATTGGCGAGGTTGAATACAGTGTGGCTTACAGTGGCGGATTTTATGCCCTGGTGGATGCCAAAGCGCTGGGGTTTGACCTGACACTGAGCGAAGAGCGGGCCCTGGCCCGGACCGCGCATGCGATTGTCGAGGCGATTCAGGGCGAGCGGTGCTTTTCCCACTATGCACTAGGCGATGTCGGGCCGTTGCCATTTCTGCATTTTATGGGCCCCGTAGAGCCGGTGGCCGATGGCTGTTTCCGGTCCCGGTCTGCAACCTACGTGCATCCCGGTGTGATCTGCCGAAGCACAACCGGCACCGGTACTTCCGCACGCCTGGCGCTGATGAACCTCGAAGGACGCATGAAGCCGGGCGACAGTCTGGAGACGATCTCTCTGCGACAAACCCGCTTTATCGGAGAGCTGACGTCGGTGGCAATGGAGGGCAATTATCCGGTTGTCAGGAACCGTATCACTGGCAAGAGCTATGTGATTGCCCGCTCCGATATCCTGGTGAACTGCGACGACCCGATGGTGACCTGTGGCGGATTGAGTCGCATTCTTTCCCGCCGCTGACAGGCCATTCAATGGCCGCCCTTCACATCACCGACTAATATGGTTGTAGTCCTCAATAAGTCGCTTTGCGTCGTACCCGGGCGGGCGGTGCTCCATGCCTCCTGTCGCAGCTACTGGGAAGGGTGTCTATGCAGTCTCTTGAAGTGCGTATCTGGAAAAGAATCGGTGTTTTGTTACTGGCCGGGGTGATGGGGGTGGGGTGTTCGGAGCCTGCAGAGCCGCCGCCTCCGGCCCCTGTCGCGGTTTCAGTTGTCGAACTGGAGGCATCGGAGGTGCGGCCATCCAGAGAGTTTGTGGCTCGCACATCGGCGTCAGCCCGGGCGGATATCACTGCCCGCATTGAAGCGGAAATTCAGGAAGTTTTGTTCCGGGAAGGGGCCCGGGTTCAGCGCGGTCAGGTGCTGGTTTTGCTTGAGGATACCCGGGCGAGCGCAGACCTCCAGCAATCGGAAGCTGAGCTGACGGCGGCTCGGGCTGAACTGGATTCGGCGCAACGAAACCTTCGGCGCGGTGAAGATGTTGCCGATAAGGGGTTTCTCTCGGCTTCAGACCTCGACAAGCTGAAAGATCGCTTCAGTGCGGCACAAAGCCGGCTTCAAGCGGCCGAAGCGGCGCTTCAGAAAGCCCGGACGAATCTGGACTATGCCGAGCTGAGGGCGCCTTTCGATGGCTGGATCGGGCGTTTGAACTTCGATGTCGGCGCGGTTGTCGGGCCGGGCTCGGGGCCGATTACCTCGGTGTTGGTGACCGACCCGATGTACGTGGAATTCCAGGTCAATGAAGCCGACTTTATCGCGTTCCGGCGAGCTGGTGCGGAATCTGCCGATGCGGTTGCCCGAACGCTGGATCTTACGTTGACGCTGTCTGACGGGGCTCGTTATGAACAATCGGGCACTCTGGATTTCGCCGACGTCCAGACAGATGCCAGTACCGGGACCGTGGCCATCCGGGCGGTGTTTCCCAATCCGGGGGCTGTGCTGGTTCCCGGGCTGTATGTCACGCTGAAGGTAGCCGGCCATGCGGGGGATCAGCGCGTTCTGGTGCCGCAGGTAGCGATACAGGAAACCCTGGAGGGCAAGTTTGTTCTGCTGGTTGATGGCCAGAATCAGGTGGTTCAGCGATTCATCAAAACAGGGGCGCGGGAAGGGGCTCTGCTGGTGGTGGAGTCTGGCCTGGAGGTGGGCGACCGGGTGGTGGTGGAAGGCCTGCAGAAAGTCCGGGCGGGTGTGGCGGTCAATCCGGTTCGAAAACACATTGATCCGGAGACCGGGGCACTGAGCCAGCTGGACGAGGCACTCCAATGA
Source organism: Marinobacter daepoensis DSM 16072 (assembly GCF_000421165.1). GTDB lineage: Bacteria > Pseudomonadota > Gammaproteobacteria > Pseudomonadales > Oleiphilaceae > Marinobacter > Marinobacter daepoensis. The sequence goes on along the minus strand of NZ_ATWI01000002.1, from coordinate 27,498 downwards.
TCAGCCGTGTGTTCATACACCGCCCGAAGTTTGCGTTTGTTATCTCTATTCTCATCACGCTGGCCGGGGTGCTGGCGCTGAGGATGCTACCGGTCAATATGTACCCGGATATGGCGCCGCCGCAGGTCCAGGTAACGGCGTCGCTGCCCGGCGCCAGCGCACAGGTGGTGGAAGAGGCCGTGGTCCGGCCGGTGGAACAACAACTCAATGGTGTGGAGGGCATGATTTACCTCGAGTCCTCTGCGTCGAGTGACGGCACGGCGAAGATCACCATCACCTTTGAAAGCGGAACTGACACCGACATTGCTCAGGTCAACGTGCAGAATCGGGTGGCGCTTGCGGAACCGTTTCTACCGGATGAAGTACGTCGTCAGGGTGTTGTGGTCCGGAAGCAGTCGGGCAACATGCTGATGGGGATTAACCTCACCTCCAGCCGGCCCGAACTCGATGGCGTGTTCCTCAGCAACTACGCCTCCAATAACCTGGTTGAAGCCCTTGGGCGGGTCGCCGGTGTAGGCTCGGCGGAAGTGATGGGGGCAAAAGACTACAGCATGCGGGTCTGGCTTGACCCGCGCCACATGGCGGCGCTGGATGTCACCGTGACGGAGGTGGCGGCCGCGCTGCGGGAGCAGAATCAGATTGTGGCGGCCGGCAAACTCGGGCAATCCCCGGTCCCGGCCGGGCAGCAGTTTGTTTACAGCATCCAGACTCGCGAACGATTGTCCGACCCGGACGAGTTCGGCCAGACCATCCTGCGCTCCCGGCCGGATGGGGGCTTTGTCCGTCTGAAAGATGTCGGGCGAATCGAACTGGGCTCCCGTTCTTATACGTCAACGGCCAGGCTGAACAACCGTGACACGGCGTTTCTGGTGATTTATCAGCTGCCGGATGCCAATGCGCTTGACGTCGCTGGCAGGGTGAGGCGCCTGGTGGAGGAGGCCTCGGCGAGTTTCCCGGAAGGGGTGGAATACAGCGTTCTATACGACACCACAGAGTTCATCAGCCGGTCCATCAGCGAAGTGGTGGTCACCCTGTTTCAGGCTGTTGGCCTGGTCATTCTGGTGGTGTTTCTGTTTTTGCAGAACTGGCGGGCTACCCTCATTCCCAGTATTGCCATCCCTGTTTCACTGATTGGTACATTTGCGGTAATGGCGGTACTGGGGTACGACATCAACACCATCACGCTGTTTGGTCTGGTACTGGCGATTGGGATCGTGGTCGACGATGCCATTGTGGTCATCGAAAACGTTGAGCGTATCCTCACCGAAGAATCCCTCCCGATTCGGGAAGCGGTCACCAAGGCGATGGAGGAAGTCACGGGGCCGGTGATTGCCACCACCCTCGTACTGCTGGCGGTGTTTGTGCCCGTGGCTTTCATGCCGGGGATTACGGGCAAACTGTACCAGCAGTTCTCAGTCACCATTTCGGTGGCGGTAATCATCTCATCCATCAATGCCCTCACGCTCAGCCCCGCACTGTGTGTCTCGCTTCTGGGGCGAGGCGGTAACCAGTCCATTCGCTGGCTGAGACCGTTCGAGCAGTTGATTACACGAAGTACCAACGGATACTCCCGAACCGTGGCGCAGCTGCTCCGAAAGGGCGCGCTGGTCGGGGCCGTGGTGCTGGTGGTGCTGGTGGGCAGTGCCGGGCTGTTCAAGGCGGTACCCACCGCATTTGTGCCTCCGGAAGACCAGGGCTTCCTGTTTGTAGATGTCCAGTTGCCCGATGCCGCCTCGCTGGAGCGGACAGATACCGTGCTCGAGAAAGTCACGGAGATGGTGCTCGAAGATCCGTCTGTGACGGACTTTATATCCGTGTCCGGTTTCTCGTTGTTGGGTGGTGCCGCTCCGAACAACGGGCTCGGCATTGTGATGCTGAAAGACTGGGAAGAACGGGGAAGCCCGGAGCTGGGGTTGGGGGCCGTGATTCCCCGGCTGTATGGCAAGCTTTGGACGGTGTCGGAAGCTCAGGTCATGGTGTTTAATCCACCCCCGATTCCGGGGTTGGGCACCTCGGCGGGGTTCGATTACCGCTTGCTGGATAATCAGGGCAGGGAGGTTTCCGAGCTGGCCCAGGTGATGAACGGGCTGATTTTTGAAGCGAACCAGACCCCGTCGCTGTCCCGGGTCTACAGCACGTATCGGGCGAACATTCCTCAATACCTGCTGGAAGTGGACCGCAATAAAGCCAAGGCTCTTGGGATTCAGTTGTCGGATATTTTTTCGACGTTGCAGACGCAGCTGGGGTCCCTCTACGTGAACGACTTTACCCGCTTCGGAAAGAACTACCGGGTGTTGTTGCAGGCCGAAGGTGAGTTTCGGCGGCGGCCGGAGGACCTGACCCATTATTTTGTCCGAAACGGAGACGGGGCAATGGTCCCACTGACCACGCTCGCATCGCTGGAACCGGTGCTGGGGCCGTCCAGCATTCAGCACTTCAACCTCAAGCGATCGGTCACCATTTCCGGTGAGGCGGCGGCGGGGTTTGCCAGTGGTGACGCCATTAGCGCCATGGAGGCGTTGTCTGAGCGCTTGCCTCAGGGGTATGAGTTCAGTTGGTCTGGCCAAAGCCTGCAAGAAATTCAGGCGGGTAACCTGGCGGTTGTGATTTTTGTTCTGGCGCTGATCTTCGTGTACCTGTTTCTGGTGGCTCAGTACGAAAGCTGGAGTCTGCCGGTGGCGGTTCTGGGGGCAGTTCCTCTGGCGCTGGGTGGTGCTATGGCCGGTTTGTGGCTGGTTGGGCTGGCCAATAATATCTACGCCCAGGTGGGACTGGTTCTGCTGATAGGGTTGTCGACCAAAACCGCCATTCTGATTGTGGAATTTGCGATGCAGCTGCGTCAGGGAGGGATGGCTACTGAAGAAGCTGCCCAGAAGGCCGCCGTTTTGCGTTTCCGGGCGGTCCTGATGACGGCACTGTCGTTTGTGCTTGGCGTGCTGCCGCTGGTGTTTGCCAGCGGTGCGGGTGCGGCCAGCCGGGTCAGCCTGGGGATTACCGTGCTCAGCGGTATGGTGGCCGCGACCATTCTGGGAACCCTGCTGGTGCCGGTCTTCTATAAGTGGGTTCAGTCGGTGCGCGACCGCCGCCAGGTGTCGGGCGTTCCCTGAAACACCGTAATACCGCCTTTTGAGTTCTTAGGGCTTACCGCTGGAAGCAGCTGGGTTTTGTGGCTACCCGAGAGAATTACTGGTTGGCAGGCGCCCGGCCTGATGGTCCCACGAACAGATAGAGTGACTGCCGGCGGCCATCTTCGACCCGGTGCAACGAGACCGACGGTGCTGTCGGGTCGTTCGTTTGCATGGAAACGACTTCACCGGCCGGCTTCCCGTCGCGCTCCCGGGCACTGGTTTCTTGTGTCCAGTCGGGACCAAGGCACTGGGCCAACAGGTTGGAGGCTTCCCTGAACCGGTCCTCTGCCACGGATTGGTCAGGAGCACCGACCGTGCAAGTATAGGCCGCATCACCATTGCCCCAGGCCCAGATTTCGCAGTGGCCTTTGATCAACTGCTCTTTTGCGCGGTACAGCGTAACCATATTGAAGCTGGACCCGGTGCCCCGGTAGTTCTCAAAACCTGTGTCGTAATCCTGAACGATGGACTGCAGGGTTGCACAGGGGTTCTCCGTACCGCTTTTGACGGGGCCGATATTGCTGCAGCCGGACAGTAAGGAGACGGAGGTTGCGAGGACGAGTGTAGAGCAGCGGTTCAGAATCATCGTTGGTGTCTTCTCCGGATAGGGGCCAAGCACCTATTTGAGCCCAACGGGCACAGGGATGCAATGCCGGGGCTATGTTCGCAGGCTTCAGTGGCGTGCGGTGTGCCGGTAATCTGTGGGTGATTTTCCCATCACTTTCTTGAACAGGCGCGAGAAATAGTAGGCGTCGTCATAACCCAGCTGGCGGCTGATGTCGGCGAAGCTCTGGCTGGTGGTGTCCAGCAGCTCGCAGGCTCGTTCTACTTTCAGATGGAGGAAGTGCTGGATGGGTGAGGTCCCTGTTTGTTCCCGGTATCGGGTTGCAAAATGCGCGGGTGATAACCCGGAGAGCTCTGCCAGCTGGTTCAGGGTGAGCCGTTCTTCCAGATGTTCCCGCATAAAATGGTGTAACGAATCCAGCTCGGCTTGCCGCGCCTGTCCGGTTTCATCCGCGTTAATGGGGACAGCGGCGAGTAATTGCCTTAGCCGGTTGCTGGCGTGGATCAGGCCGCGCGCCCGAAACCCGGTCTGTCGGACTGAGAGCAGGCCATTGAAATCCACCAGCAGGCGGGGCCGCCTTCCCAGATGTCGAATGCGGGTGGTGTCGTCAAACCCCATGTGCTGCCCGAAGGCTTCAGCCAGCGGGCCGGTGTAGTGAACCCAGTGGATGCTCCAGGGGTTGTCCGGGTCGGCGGTGTACCGGTGGCTGGCCCCGGCCGGAAGGAGCAGAAGATCCCCGGCTTCCACGGTATAGGGTGTGCCAGCCACGTTCAGGAAAGCCTTGCCGTCGGTGCAATAGATCAAAAGATTATCACGGTGGTGTTCCCTATGCATGTGATGGCCTGTCGCCCGCCGGTAGTGACCAAAGGCAAGAGGGTAGAGCTCCCGGGTGAGTGGATGTGCCGCCAAAAGCCGCACAATAGGCTCTGGCACCACATAACGGGCACTGTCTGTGGGTACCGGCCACTGAGAGGTCTGTGCCGCTGGTTTCCTGAGATCTTGTTCAGCCATCGAAAGATAATCCATCATGGGCGAAATTTAGTCAATCACGCCCCAGGAATCTGCGTGCTAGTCTTTCTTCAGATCATCGTCATGCCCGCTTGCCAAGAAGGGGCAGGGCATTCCCGGATAACAACAAACAGGGACCATTATCATGAAGAAAGTACCTCAGTTTATTGCTGGTGAATTTGTTCAGAGCCAGACCCAGAACTGGATCGACGTGACCAACCCCGCCACCAACGAAGTCATTGCCCAGGTGCCGTGTGCCACAGCCGATGAAATGCGCCAGGCCATCGACAATGCGGGCGAGGTGTTCAAAAGCTGGAAAGAAACCCCGGTGTCTGAGCGGGCAAGGGTGATGCTGCGTTATCAGGCGCTGCTCAAAGAACACCACGATGAGATCGCCGAGATTCTCTCTCAGGAAACCGGAAAGACGTTTGATGACGCCAAGGGTGATGTCTGGCGGGGCATTGAGGTGGTTGAGCATGCTGCTAACGTGGCGTCCCTGATGATGGGCGAAACCGTGGAAAATGTGGCCCGTGAAGTAGACACTCACTCCTGGATTCAGCCGCTGGGCGTCTGTGCCGGGATCACGCCGTTCAACTTCCCGGCCATGATTCCGCTCTGGATGTTCCCCATGGCGATTGCCTGCGGTAATACCTTCATTCTGAAGCCCTCTGAGCAGGACCCACTGACACCCACCCGCCTGGCGGAGTTGTTTGAACAGGCTGGTGCGCCCAAAGGGGTGTTGCAGGTGGTCCACGGCGCCAAAGAGCAAGTAGATACCCTGTTGACCGACCCGGCCATCAAGGCGATTTCCTTTGTGGGCTCGGTGCCGGTAGGGCAGTACATATATGAAACAGGCACCCGCAATATGAAGCGTGTGCAGAGCTTTGCCGGGGCCAAGAACCACATGGTCATCATGCCGGATGCCGATAAGCAACAGGTGATTAACGCTCTGGTGGGGGCGTCGGTAGGAGCCGCAGGCCAGCGTTGCATGGCTATCTCGGTTGCCGTCTTCGTGGGCGCGGCGCAAGAGTGGATTCCGGAGCTGAAAGACGCCATGGCCAAGGTGCGCCCGGGTGCCTGGAACGATGCCGGCGCCAGTTACGGCCCGGTGATCAGTGGCAAGGCCAAAGACCGCATCGAATCCCTGATCGCCACCGGTGAAGCCCAGGGCGCCAGGCTGCTGCTGGATGGCCGTGGTTGCACCGTCGATGGGCTGCCGGAAGGCAACTGGGTAGGGCCAACCCTGTTCAGTGAAGTCACGCCGGAGATGGACATCTACAAGGAAGAAATTTTTGGCCCGGTGCTGTCCTGCGTCAACGTGGATAGCCTTGGCGATGCCATCGAGCTAATCAACGACAGCCCCTTCGGTAACGGTACGTCGATCTTTACCAACCATGGTGGCGCCGCCCGTCGTTTCCAGCACGAGATTGATGTGGGCCAGGTGGGTGTGAACATCCCCATTCCGGTGCCCCTGCCGTTCTTCTCCTTCACGGGCTGGAAAGGTTCTTTCTATGGCGATCAGCACGCCTATGGCAAGCAGGCCGTGCGCTTCTACACCGAGACTAAAACGGTCACATCCCGCTGGTTCTCCAGTGAAGCGACCTCTTCGGAGGCCAATTTCTCGATTCAGTTGCGTTGATGAATTGTCGGTGAGGTGTTGGGCCGGATCTGTTCCGGCCCCTTTTTCCCGCTTGAACAATGGGAACCCAACCGGACTCAACAAGGAGCTGAACGATGGATTTTAACCTGACTGAAGACCAGCAGGCGTTCCGGGATGCTGCCCGGGCCTTTGCTGAGAAGTCCATGGCCCCCCATGCGGCCCAGTGGGATGCCGAACATATCTTCCCGGTGGACGTGATGAAAGAGGCCGGAGCCATGGGATTCATGGGGATATATACCCCGGAAGCTCTGGGTGGAATGGGGTTGTCACGGCTGGATACCTCGGTGATCGTTGAGGAACTGGCGGCGGCCTGCCCGTCCACCGCGGCCTTTATCACCATCCACAACATGGCAACCTGGATGGTTGCGAGCTTTGCGTCTGATGACCTACGCCAGGAAATTGTGCCCAAGCTGGCCAGCGGTGAGTGGCTGGCCTCCTACTGCCTGACGGAACCCGGAGCGGGCTCCGATGCGGCCAGCCTCAGAACCCGGGCGGTTCGGGAAGGCGACAGTTATGTCATCAATGGCAGCAAAATGTTTATTTCCGGCGCCGGTGCCACCGATGTTCTCGTGCTGATGGCCCGAACCGGTGACGCCGACAGCGGCGCGAAGGGCATCTCCACCTTTGTGGTACCCGCCAACGCGGAAGGTGTCTCTTACGGCAAGAATGAGGAAAAAATGGGGTGGCATAGCCAGCCTACACGGCTGGTGACCCTGGAAGACGTTCGCGTACCCGCCAGTAACCGGGTGGGAAACGAAGGCGATGGTTTTACGATTGCCATGAAAGGCCTTGATGGCGGACGCCTTAACATTGCTACCTGCTCTCTGGGGGGCGCTCAGGCGGCGTTACTCCGGGCCCGAAATTACATGCACGAGCGCCAGCAGTTCGGTAAACCGTTAGCGGCGTTTCAGGCGCTCCAGTTCAAGCTGGCGGATATGGCCACGAACCTGGTAGCAGCCCGTCAGATGGTGCGTCTGGGTGCCTTCAAGCTGGACGGGGGTGACCCCGAAGCCACACTGCACTGTGCCATGGCTAAACGATTCGCGACCGATGCCTGTTTTGACGTGGCCAACGAAGCGCTGCAGCTTCATGGCGGCTATGGTTACATCCGTGAGTACCCATTGGAGCGGTATCTCCGGGATCTTCGGGTACACCAGATTCTGGAAGGCACCAACGAAATCATGCGACTGATTATTGCGCGCCGGTTACTGGACGACGGCGTTGCCGAAGCCATTCAGTAACCGGGCGAACAACAGAAGGAATTCGTGATGAGTGAACTGATTCAACTGGAAAAGCGTGGTCACATTGCCATCCTGACCATTGCCAACCCACCGGCCAACACCTGGACCGCGGACTCGCTGGCGGCCCTCAAAGTGACCGTGGAAGAACTGAACGAAGACCGCGAGATTTTCGCTCTGGTGGTGACCGGGCAGGGAGAGAAGTTTTTCTCGGCCGGCGCAGACCTGAAAACCTTTGCTGATGGCGATCGCGCCCGGGCCAATGAGATGGCCCAGCGGTTTGGCGAAGCCTTTGCCGCGCTGACGGCATTTCGGGGCGTGTCCATCGCTGCGATTAACGGCTATGCCATGGGGGGCGGCCTTGAGTGCGCGCTGTCCTGTGACATCCGCATCGCGGAAGAGCACGCCCAGATGGCCCTGCCAGAGGCCAGCGTTGGCCTGCTGCCGTGTGCGGGGGGAACCCAGAACCTGCCCTGGCTGGTCGGCGAAGGCTGGGCCAAGCGCATGATCCTGTGTGGTGAGCGGGTTAATGCTGCCAAAGCGCTGCAGATTGGCCTGGTGGAAGAGGTGGTTGCTTCCGGAGCGGGCCTGGAAACCGCGTTGAAGCTGGCAGAAGGGGCCTGCAAACAAAGCCCGTCGTCCATTGCCCGCTGTAAGCAACTGGTGATGAGTGCGCGGGATGGCCGCAGCCACAGTGACGGCTGGCGAATGGAGCGGGAACTGTTTGTTGAACTGTTCCACACCGAAGACCAGAAAGAAGGCGTGAATGCGTTTCTTGATAAGCGTAAGCCAGAATGGAAAAACCGATAACCCGGGTCTGCTATGAGTGATCAACCGATAGTTTTTGAAGAGTGGACAACCGGCGGTGGTGAACGGATTGCCGTGGCTCGACTGAACACGCCACGGAACCTGAACTCCCTGTCGATGGATATGATCAGCCTGCTCCGACCCCAGCTCACACGCTGGGCGGACGACCCAGCGGTTCGGGCGGTCTGGCTGGAAGCGGAAGGTGACAAAGCCTTCTGTGCCGGGGGAGATATTGTCTCCCTGTACCGTGCCATGACGGAACCCGGCAAGGTGGGGGAAGGGGAGCGCTTCTTCAACGAAGAGTATGCGCTGGATTACCTGATCCACACCTACCCAAAGCCGATTGTCTGTTGGGGTAACGGCATCGTGATGGGCGGGGGCATTGGCCTGATGGTGGGCGCTTCGCACCGGGTGGTGACCGAGCACTCGAAACTGGCCATGCCGGAGGTGAGTATTGGCTTGTATCCGGATATTGGTGCGGGTTGGTTCCTGAACCGGATGCCGATGCGCACCGGCCTGTTCCTTGGCCTGACCGGTGCCCGTATGAACGGAGCCGATGCCCTGTTTGTGAACATGGCCGACCGGTTTGTCTCCCATGGATTGAAGGGCCAGGTGGTCGAAACGCTGAAAGCCGCCGATTGGCAGCGAGCGGATGCGCACGCCGTGGTCAGTGCCGTGCTGAGGCAGTTTGAGCAGCAAAGCCGGGATGCCATGCCCGAATCGCCCCTGCGGGCCCATTACGACGATATCCAGCTGGCTACGGATGGCGATAGTTTGCCCCAGGTGGTCGCTCAGTTGGTCGAACTGGGGGCGCGGGAAGACTGGTTGGGTAAATCGGTGAGAGGGCTGAAAGCCGCCTCCCCGACGTCCCTGGCCCTGATGTGGCGCCACTACCATCGAAGCCGGTTGCATAGCCTGGAGACCGTGCTCGATCACGAATTGGTGATGTCGCACCACTGCCTGAAGAAAGGTGAATTTGCCGAAGGCATACGGGCATTGCTGATTGATAAGGACATGCAACCCCGTTGGCGCTATGCCTCACTCAACGCGGTGGACGACGCCTGGATTGACGGTTTTTTCAGCCCGTAGGCGCTCTGCATGCGGCGATAACCAGTACAACAACAAGGAGAAGCAACATGGCGAACATTACCTTTATCGGCCTGGGCAACATGGGCGCGCCAATGGCGGCCAACCTGCTCAAGGCCGGCCACGAAGTCACCGTGTTTGATCTGTCTGAAAGTGCCGTCGAGGCGCTGGTGGCCGAGGGCGCCCGCACGGCGGACTCTGGCAAGGCAGCGGCAGAAGGCGCGGAGTGTGTTATCACCATGCTGCCAGCCGGTAAGCATGTGGAAGCGGTGTATCTGAGCGATGATGGTCTGCTGGCGTCGCTGCCGGCCGGTACGCTGGTGATTGATTCGTCCACCATTGCGCCGGAGACTTCCCGTAACGTTGCCGAACAGGCCGCAGCCCGTGGGCTGGCCTTTATTGATGCACCAGTCTCCGGCGGGGTCGGCGGTGCCAAAGCGGGCACACTGACGTTTATCTGCGGCGGAGAGGCTGACACCTTCGAGAAAGCCAGGCCGATCCTGGAGGGTATGGGCAAGAACATCTTCCATGCCGGGCCCCACGGTGCCGGACAGGTGGCCAAGATCTGCAACAACATGCTCCTGGCCATCCTGATGGCTGGCACCAGCGAGGCTCTGGCCCTTGGCGCCAGTAACGGTCTTGATCCGGCGGTGCTGTCTGAAATCATGAAGCAGAGTTCTGGCGGCAACTGGGCGCTGAACGTATACAACCCATGGCCTGGCGTGATGGAAGGCGTACCGGCTTCCCGCGATTATCAGGGCGGTTTTCTGGTGAACCTGATGGCAAAGGATCTGGGGCTGGCTTTTGATAACGCGGTGACGAATCAGGCGTCCATTCCCATGGGGTCTCTGGCCAGGAACCTGTTCCAGCTGCACGCTGGACAGGGCCATGGCGAGCTGGACTTTTCCAGCATTCTCCGGCTCTACAAACCGGAATAAAACAGAAAGGGCGACGCTAGGGGCGCCCTTTCTTTTTAGCCTAAAGTTTACCTTTACGTAAAGTGAAGCGTGTGATAAATCTGTTTAAATCTTGTGCAACCAACAACGACAACAAATGGAGTGTACGATGAGCCTACCGCAATACCATGACGTGTATAGCCGCTTTGATGCTGCCGCACTGGAAGCGGACATTCTGGACGGGCGCCTGGATACCGGCCTGAACGTATGCCATGAAATCTGTGACAAATGGGCCGCCGATCCCCAGAAAGTCGCGCTCTATTACGAAACCGTTGACGGTGGCGACGGCGTGCTCACGTTTGCCGAGCTCAAGGCAGCTTCTGCCCGTTTTGCCAACTACCTTAAAACCCTTGGTGTATCCAAGGGCGACCGAGTGGCGGGCCTGCTGCCCCGGGGCCCTGAGTTACTGATAGTGATTGCCGGCACTCTTCGGCTGGGGGCGGTTTACCAGCCGTTGTTCACCGCGTTTGGTTCCGGGGCGATTGAGTATCGTCTGGAAAAGGCCGGCACCAGACTGGTGGTGACCGATCCGGATAACTACCCCAAGCTGCTGGACGTAAAAGGTTGTCCGCCGGTGTTGTGCGTGAATGCGGCGGCCACGGGCGCCGATGTGGCGGACTTCCAGCAGGCACTGAACCAGCAATCGGACCAGTGTGAGCCGGTGATGATTACCGGCAGCGATCCCTTCCTGCAGATGTTCACGTCTGGCACTGTTGGCAAGGCCAAAGGGGTGGCGGTGCCCGCCAAGGCTCTGCTGGCGTTTTATGTGTACATGAGATATGCCATCGAGCTGCGTGATGATGATGTGTTCTGGAACGTGGCAGACCCGGGCTGGGCTTACGGCCTTTACTACGCGGTAACGGGCCCCTTGCTGATGGGCCACGCTACCCATTTCAACCCGAACCCGTTCACTCCCGAATCCACCTACGACATGATCCGCAAGTACAAAATCACCAACCTCGCAGCCGCGCCCACCGCTTATCGATTGCTGAAGGCCCACGATCAGGTGTTGCCGGAAGGCGAGAATCTGGGGCTTCGGGTGTGCAGTAGTGCCGGTGAGCCGTTGAACCCGGAAGTGGTGAACTGGATAGCCCGCCGGCACTTCTGCCCGGTCAAAGACCATTACGGGCAGACCGAAACCGGTATGACCTGTTGCAATTTCCATGGCCTGGAGCACCCCATTCGCCAGGGCTCCATGGGCTATTCCTCCCCCGGCCATCGAGTGGTGGCTTTGAACGAGAAGCATGAAGAAGTGGGTGAAGGCGAAGTCGGCCAACTGGCGGTGGATATCAGTGCCTCGCCGCTGTTTCATTTCGATGGTTACACCTGGGGTGAAAAGGACCCGTTCGTGAACGGTTACTACCTGACCGGCGATATGGTGATCTGCCATGGCGATGGCGGGTACTCCTTCAGTGGCCGGGACGATGACATCATCACCACGGCGGGCTATCGCGTGGGGCCGGCTGATGTGGAAAGTACATTGCTGGAACACGCCGCTGTGGCTGAATCGGGTGTGGTGGCCAAACCGGATGAAAAGCGGGGCGCCATTATCAAGGCCTACGTGGTCATCAAGGCAGGCCAGGAACCGGCAGACGATCTGGCTCTCAAGGAAGAATTGCAGGACCTGGTTCGCCGCCGCCTGTCTACCCATGCGTTTCCGAGGGAAATAGAATTTGTTGAAGAGCTGCCGAAAACCCCGAGCGGCAAGATTCAGCGATTCATCCTTCGAAACCGGGCGCAGGATGAGGTAACGGCATGAAGGTCACCTTCGAGGAACTGAAGTTCTTCCTCGAGGAGCAATTCCCCCAGGGTGCCGCATATGGCGCCCTGGAGGCGCTCGGGGAGGGCTGGGCTGAAATGACGCTGGCGGTGGAGGACGATCACCTTCGGCCCGGCGGCACGGTTTCCGGCCCGGCCATGATGGCTCTGGCAGACGTGACGATGTACGCGGCGCTGCTCAGCCGCATTGGTCTGGTGCCTCTGGCGGTCACCACCAATCTCAATATCAACTTCCTGCGCAAGCCGGTTGCCCACGCACCGATACGGGCGCGCGCCACGCTGTTGAAAGTAGGGCGAACCATGGGCGTGGGGGAAGTGTTCGTCTACTCCGACGGCATGGAAGACCCGGTGGCCCACTCCACGATGACCTATTCTATTCCGCCCGAGAAATATCAGAATTAAAGCTTGACGTTTACGTGCACGTAAATCTAATCTGTGTAGTAGTTGATAAATACAACAATAACAAAAGGTGAAGTGGCTCATGAGTGAACAGTACGTTCTCGAGACCCGTAACCTGGTCAAAGAGTTCAAGGGGTTTGTCGCCGTTAACGACGTCAATCTCCAGATCCGTCAGGGCGATATTCATGCCCTGATTGGCCCCAACGGTGCCGGTAAGACCACCGTGTTCAACCTGCTGACCAAGTTTCTCATTCCCACCCGCGGCCAGATTCTCTACCGCGGAGAGGACATCACCCCCCTGAAATCCGCCGCTATTGCCCGCAAAGGCATTGTCCGTTCGTTCCAGATCTCCGCCGTGTTTCCCCACATGACTGCGCTGGAGAACATCCGGGTGGCTCTGCAAACTGCGGAAGGTTCTTCCTACAGCTTCTGGAAATCCGGCCATTCCCTGCACAAACTTAACGAGCGTTGTATGGAGTTGCTGGAGTCTGTGGGCCTGGCTGAATTTGCCAATACCACGACGGTGGAGCTGGCCTATGGTCGCAAACGGGCTCTGGAACTGGCCACTACCCTGGCTATGGAGCCTCAGTTGCTGTTGCTGGACGAACCTACTCAGGGCATGGGCTCTGAAGATGTAGACCGCGTGGTGGCACTGGTACGCAAGGCCGCTCAGGGGCGCACGGTGCTGATGGTGGAGCATAACCTGAGCGTGGTCAGCAAGCTGTGCGACCGTATTACCGTGCTGGCCCAGGGGGCGGTGCTTACCGAAGGGGATTACCAGACCGTCTCTGCAGACCCGAGGGTTCGCGAGGTATACATGGGCAGCGACGGCAGCGGTGAGCGGGGCGCCCAGGCTCCGAACCAGGAAAACGTGGAGGCGGCCCAATGAGTTCAAATCCAGACCGTGAATACGAACAGCTGCGCATGTCGGGGCTGCATGCCTTTTACGGTGAATCCCACATACTGCATGGTATTGACCTGGTGGTGCACCGCGGTGAACTGGTCACTCTGCTAGGCCGTAACGGGGCAGGGCGAAGCACTACCCTGAAGGCGATCATGAACATGGTGGGCCGACGCACCGGCTCGATCATGATCAACGGCGAAGAAACCATGCAATGCGCGCCACATCACATTGCCAGGTTGGGTGTCGGGTATTGCCCCGAGCATCGGGGCATTTTTTCCTCGCTCAGCGTTCAGGAAAACCTGACCCTGCCGCCGGTGGTGCGCAGTGGCGGGATGAGCCTGGAAGAAATCTACACCATGTTCCCCAACCTCTACGAACGCCGTTTCAGCCAGGGCACCAAGCTTTCCGGCGGTGAGCAACAGATGCTTGCTATGGCCCGCATTCTGCGTACCGGGGCCAACATGCTGTTACTGGACGAGATCACCGAAGGCCTGGCCCCGGTGATAGTCGAAAAACTGGGAGAAGTCCTCGTCGCTCTGAAAAACAAGGGCCTGACGATCATCCTGGTGGAGCAGAATTTCCACTTTGCCGCGCCGTTGGCCGACCGACATTACGTGGTTGAGCATGGCCAGATTGTGGAAGAAATCAGCGCCAACGAACTGAGTGCCAAGCAGTCGGTGCTGGATAGCTATTTGGGGGTTTGACCTCGGATAGAGCGAAAGCAACAAAAGCAACAATAACCCGAACCAACGCAAGACAGTCGCGGAGAAACAACAATGACAATGATGAAAAAGCTTCTGACCTCAGCCGTTGCATCAGCCCTGATGGCCACCGGGGCCCAGGCGGCCATTTCGGACAACACCGTCAAAATCGGTTACCTGGCGGATATGTCCGGCACCTACCGGGACCTTGCCGGGCCCAATGGCCTGGCGGCCCTCGAAATGGCCATTAAGGACTTTGGCGGGAAAGTGAATGGCGCGAAGATTGAGGTGGTCAGTGCTGACGACCGTAACAGCCCGGATACGTCTTCCAGCACCGTCCGCCGTTGGGTGGAGAACGACAAAGTCGACCTGGTGGCTGGCTTGGTGGCTTCATCCGTTTCCATTGCTGTGAGCAAGATTCTGGAAGAGAACGACCGCCTTGGGATTGTCTCGGGTTCGGCGGCGTCCAGTATTACCAATGAGCACTGCACGCCCAACCACATTCACTATGTCTACGATACCTATCCGCTGGCCAACGGTACCGCCAGTGCGGTGGTGAAAGAAGGGGGCAAGTCCTGGTACCTGCTGACCGCCGACTACGCGTTTGGTCACGCCCTTGAAGGCGATGTCACCCGGGTGGTTGAAGCCAACGGCGGTGAGATTGTTGGCAGCGTGCGCCATCCGTTCCCAACTCAGGATTTCTCATCGTTCATCCTGCAGGCACAGGCGTCTGGTGCGGATGTGGTTGGCCTTGCCAACGCAGGCGCAGACACCACCAATGCGATCACCACCGCCAGTGAATTTGGCGTTACCCAGTCAGGCCAGACTCTGGCCGCCCTGTTGCTGTTCCTGACCGATGTGCACGCTCTGGGGGCGGAAACCGCTCAGGGCATTCAACTGACCACCGGTTGGTACTGGGACATGAATGAAGAAACCCGAGAGTGGTCGGACCGATTTATGAAAGAAACCGGTGTGCGGCCCACCATGGTCCATGCGGGTATCTACTCCAGCACCCTTCAGTACCTGAATGCGGTTGCGGCCACCGGCTCCGATGATGCTCAAACGGTTCGCAAGCAGATGATGGAGACACCCATCAACGACATGTTTGCCAAAAACGGCCGGATCCGTGAGGACGGCCGCATGGTGCACGACATGTTCCTGGCGGAAGTGAAAACACCGGCTGAGTCCAGGGATGAGTGGGATCTGTACAAAATCCTGCGGACCATTCCGGCGGACGAAGCCTACCGCCCGCTGTCTGAGAGCAAGTGCAAGCTGGTGAATAACTAAGCGATGCGGAATCCCCGGTGCCCGGTCTGAAAGCGCGACCGGCGCCGGGCGCCCCGCCAGGACGAATACCCAAACAAAAACAACGTCTGCGCTGCTTGTGGAGTTTGCAACATGACCATGATTTTCGGCGTCCCCCTTGCTGTGCTGTCTGGCCAGCTTTTGATCGGGATTATCAACGGTGCCTTTTACGCCCTGCTAAGCCTCGGCCTTGCGGTCATCTTCGGTCTGCTAAAGATCATCAACTTTGCCCATGGCGCCATGTACATGCTCGGTGCACTGGTCACCGTGGTTCTGTTTGACCTGCTGGGTGTCAATTACTGGGTGGCCCTGTTTGTGGCCCCGGTACTGGTTGGTGCTTTCGGCATTCTCATCGAATACTTCCTGCTCCGGCGCATTGCCGGGCAAGATCATATCTACAGTCTGCTGCTTACCTTTGGAGTTGCGCTGATCATCCAGGGCGTACTCACCAACATCTACGGCGTGTCCGGGCTTCGCTACTCGATGCCGGACCTGTTCAAAGGCGGTATCAATCTGGGCTTTATGTTTCTGCCCTACTACCGGGCCTGGGTGATCGTGGTGGCCCTGCTGGTGTGCTTTGGCACCTGGTTCATCATTGAGAAAACCAAACTGGGCTCCTATCTGAGGGCCGGCACGGAAGATTCACAACTGATGCAGGGCTTCGGTATCAACGTGCCGTTGCTGGTCAGCCTGACTTACGGTTTCGGGGTAATGCTGGCGGCGTTTGCCGGGGTGCTGGCCGCGCCCATCTATTCGGTGACCCCGGTGATGGGCTCCAACATCCTTATTGTGGTGTTTGCAGTAGTGGTTATCGGGGGTATGGGCTCCATCGGCGGGGCCATTATCACCGGTATTCTGATGGGCATCATCGAAGGCCTGACCAAAACCTTTTACCCACCTGCATCCTCTGCGGTTATTTTCCTGGTGATGGTGGTGGTGCTGATGATCCGCCCTGCGGGCCTGTTCGGTAAGGAGGCATAATCATGAACCAGACATTCAATCCTGCCAGCATCCATCAGGCCATTGTTGAGCAACAGAAGGCTCAGGATCGCAAAAAGATGATCGTGAATGGTGTGTTGCTGTTGCTTCTGATGGCGGCGCCGTTCGTGATGTACCCGGTCTTCCTGATGAAAATTCTGTGCTTCGCGTTGTTCGCGGTGGCTTTCAACCTGTTGTTCGGGTTTACCGGCCTGCTGTCGTTCGGCCACGCCGCGTTTCTGGCCAGCGGGGGCTACACCACCGGTTATCTGCTCAGCAACTTCTCAGGCCTGACCACGGAACTGGGCATTCTTGCCGGTACCGCAACCGCAACGGCGATGGGGCTGGTCTTTGCACTGTTGTCTATTCGCCGACAAGGGATCTACTTCGCCATGGTGACCCTGGCCCTGGCTCAACTGGTGTTCTTTTTCTTCGTGCAGTCGGAATTCACGGGTGGCGAAGACGGCATGCATGGCATCCCGAGAGGCGAACTGTTTGGCCTGATCAATCTCGAAGACAACCTGAATATGTACTACTTCGTGCTGGCCGTGTTCATTGCCTGTTATCTGCTGGTGCAGCGGATTGTCAGCAGCCCTTATGGTCAGATCCTCAAGGCCATCAAGCAGAACGAGCCCCGGGCGGTGTCGCTGGGGTACAACGTGGATCGATACAAAATCCTGGCCTTTGTCATCTCCGCAGCGCTGGCGGGATTGGCGGGCTCGATGAAATCGGTGGTGTTCCAGCTCGCCTCCCTGAACGATGCCCATTGGCACATGTCGGGCGAAGTAATCCTGATGACCCTGGTAGGGGGCATGGGCACATTGCTGGGCCCCGTGGTGGGCGCCACCTTTGTGGTGAACGTGGAATACCAGCTCTCCCAGGGCCCCCTGCGAGACTGGGTAGACCCGATCCTCGGTGGCATCTTCGTGCTGACGGTACTGGCATTCCGTAGCGGGATTGTCGGGGAGTTGCAGAAGTTCATGCGCAAAAATCTGGGCTGAGTTAGCGGGGCGATAGCCCCCAGTCCTGCTCTGCGAGGGCTTGCGCAATGGTGCTGTAGCCCTGTTCACTCGGGTGGTACCCATCCCGGGCGAGCAGGGCCGGGTTTTCGACGGTAGGGTAGGTGAGGTAACGAAAGTCGGCAGGAGCGCTTGCCGCTAACGCCTGATACACCCTGTCCAGCTGGCGCGCCCGCCACCCCATCATCTGCCGAAGCGGAGCGGGCAACGCGGTGAATTTCTCCATCGGCGGAACGCTCAACAGAGTAATCGGCGCGCTGTACCGGGTGGCCGTGGCAGCCCTCAACGCCTTCAGAGATCGCCGAAAGCGAAAGCGGGGCGTGAACCCGGTGGTATCGTTTACCCCCATACTGAGCAACACCGCATCGGCTTCCGGCAACTCGGTGGAGGCCAGTTTCCGGAGCAGGTCCCCCAGCCGAATCCCGTTCACCCCAATCGTATGCCAGGAAATGGCCAGCCCGGTGCGCTGGTGCAGATTCAGCGCTAACTGACTGGCCAACCCCTGGGCGTGGCTCTCCACGCCTACCCCGGCCGCAGTAGACTCACCAAGCACCAGCAACCGGAAAGCCGGGCTGCCCTCGCCATACTGACCCGAACACGCTCCGCTTGCCTCCGGCAAACGCGGCGTTACCCGGCGGGCACGCTTGCCCTGATAAAGCAAAACCGGAAACAGCAGGGCAGTGGTCAGCCAGAAGGGCGCGTGCATGAAAGATCCTCTTGAATGTAGGAGAGCCCATGATAGTGCAGCAAATGCCCATGCCAAGCCAGCCTGACACCGCGTTCGGCCCGGAGTTATACGAACGCGTTCGCAAAACTCCGGGAAACCAGGCGGAAATGTTGCTAACGTTCTGATAAGTTTGAAAAGGAATAGAAGGCAGGGCGGAGTTATACGCCCGGGTTTTAGGGCAGGGGTAGCTCAAACAAGGGCGTATAACTCCGGCGGTAGCCGTGGTTTATTTTGTAACTTGTTGATTTTTTAATTTAAATTGATTGGTTTTTGAGCTGGATTTTTTGGAATTATACGAATGGGTGTTATACGAACGCGTTCGTATAATTAGCTGTTATTGCCGGGGCGTCGGTCATTTTTGGGTTGCGTTGTGCCGAGGCCTTGGTGGCGTAAGTGGTTGCCAGGCCGGGAAGGTTAGCTAAGCACCAAGGCCGTTAAAGGTCGTCTCGTATTTGGCAGCCCCAGCGAATGCGGGCGTTGGTAGTATCGGGTGGTATTTCCGTTGTGGGGCCGTCCGCCGAGAACTCATCCGGGATTTTGGGCGCTGAGCTCTGGTTCATTCGCCGCTTTGTTTTGCGGTGTTTTATATCAAGGTGCATCGGCTTGTGTCGGTGTATTTTCGCTCAGTAGGCCGTCACGGTCAGTGCCAGGGATTAGGCCTTATCAAAACCTCGCACTAACCAGTCGCCGCAGTACGCGGCCGATGGCCGCCGGACGCCCCTGTCGGGCCGCCGCTGGGCTCAGCGTTAGCACCAGAGAATCATGATTCAAAAGTATGTCACTAGCATTCAGGGCGGGACTCTAAAAACTGCGGATACGCCTGAGTACGAGGTTTCGTACCGAGACAACGCCGAATTGGTGACGTTGGTAAAGCAGTTGTTGGCACAAGGGTACGCGTTTGTAGATGCTCCGAGTGGGTGGCCCCCAGCAGCCGTGCTTCAACAGCTTCAGGAGCAAGGGGATATGGATTTCTCATTTACGGCCGTAACTTGGTTGGGGCCGGGTAACTATCGCACTTATCAAGTCCCTGAGTGCTAACCAGTTATTCAAGTTCGTGCCCGGCCTGTCGGCCGTCCACCGGACGCCCTGGTCGGGCGCCGCTTAATATTGGCGTTATTGCCGGGGCCTCCGTCATTTTGGGGTTGCGTTGTGCCCAGGCCTTGGTGGCGTAAGTGGGTGCCAGGCCCGCGCGGTTGGCTAAGCACCAAGGCCGTTAAAGGTCGCCTCGTATTTGGCAGCCCCAGCAAATGCTGGCGCTGGTAGTATTGGTGGATTTCCCCGTCGTGGGGCCGTCCGCCGGAAACTCATCCGTTTTTTTTGCCGCTGAGTTGTGGTTCGTTCGCCGCTTGGTTTTGCGGTGGTTTTAATCAAGGTGCATCGGCGTATGTCGGTGTGTTTTGCTCAGTAGGCCGTCATGGTCAGTGCCAGGGATTTGGCGTCATCAAAACCTCGCACTAACCAGTCGCCGCAGTACGCGGCCGGTGGCCGCCGGACGCCCCTATCGGGCCGCCGCTGGGCTCAGCGTTATTGGTCCTGGCCTTTTTCATTTTTGGCTGGGTTAGTGCCAAGGCCTTGGCATCGGGTTTGGTAGCCAAGCCGCTTATGTAGGTGATGGCCAAGGCCGGAAAAGTGGCTGTCGGGGTTGGGTGCCAAGCTCATCCGCAGCATGGTTATTCACGGCGTGCCCCCGTTGCGGGGCCGTTTGGTTTAAACGGTAATCGGGCTGGCACTGTTTGTGCTCTGGTTCCTTTCGCCATCCGTCGGGTTGGTGCAAGCTGTTTGGGAGAGGGCATGCAGCGTTGGTTGCCAGGGGCGATCTTGGTGGTGACCGGCCACTAACCAGCCGGTCAACCGGACGCCAAAAGCTGGCAGCTTTTGGTTCCCTCCGCTGCGCTCCGGCGCCGGTTACCTCAGCGTTATGCGGAGTTTTTCGGGAACAAAGGGGTAGGGCAATGGAGTGTGAAATGTTGCCGCCATGGCTGAAATATCCTGAGATTCCTCCGGGGTCAATCGGCTGGCGAATGGGTCCAGGCGAAGACTATTGGTATAGTTTTGTGGATTGGTTTGGTCGTCTTAGTGGCGGAGAGAGGGAGCTGTACCAACGGCGTTACCCGAAGCCAGAAGGTTGGGATGTGTTTTGGCCATATATTCCTAATAAGTTGGCAGCTTATTTCTATAAAAATGCATAACAAATCAATCAAGTACGTTACGGCCCGAAGGGCCTCCACCGGACGCCCCTATTGGGCCGCCGCTTATTTTTGGCGTTATGCAATGGCCATAGTATGAAGCACTACATCCCGTTAGAGATGAGATACCTGATTTTTTCAATTGGCGCAGGCTGGTTGATGCTCAACTTTCTGTCGCGGCAGGAAGTTCGATATTTGGCAGATTATCAGGAGCTTTTGACCAACAAGATGGCCGCAGTTGTGGCTGTGCTCTTATGTGTAGTTGCATTTATGGCATCCGATGCTGCTTGGAAGAGAAGAAGCCGTAACGATGGTGCAGGCGGTTATGATGGGGCGGATTATGATAAAACTAAACATTCTGTTGACCTGGACGCTACAGGTGATTCCGGCGGCGGCGACTGAATAATGCATAACCATACGGTCAACCGGACGCCAAAAGCGTACCGCTTTTGGTTCCCTCCGCTGGCGCTCCGGCGCCGGTTACCTCAGCGTTATTGGTCCTGGCCTTCTTCATTTTGGCTGGCTTAGTGCAAAGGCCTTGGCACCGGTTTTGGTTGCAAAGCCGCTTGTGTTGGTGATGGCCAAGGCCGGAAAGGTTGTTGTCGGAGTTAGTTGCCAACATCATCGGTAGCATGGTTATTCATGGCCTGCCCCAGTCGCGGGGCCGTCCAGTTCAAATGGTAATCGGGTTGGTGCGGTTTGAGTTCTGGTTCCTTTCGCCATCCGTCTGGTTGGTGCAAGGTGTTCGGGAGAGGGCATGCAGCATTGAGTGCCAAGGCAGCCTTGGTGGTGACCGGCCACTAACCAGGCGGTCAACCGGACGCCAAAAGCGTACCGCTTTTGGTTCCCTCCGCTGCGCTCCGGCGCCGGTTACCTCAGCGTTATGCGTATTTGGAGTCCTATGGATTACACAGACTTTGAGAAATCTCTGATTGCCATTTTCTACAGGCTCCTCCCTATCAAGGGTGACATTTCGGTATCAAAAATCGATTTTCAGAACGGTAGGAGTTACCTAGTTGGGGTTGGGATGTTAGGTGACGAGAGCGATCCCATCAAAGTAGTTTTCTCAATACCCAGAAAGGGAGGGGAGTCCTACTTCATTATCTGTGATGGTGATGGCAGTGAACTCAGCAGAGAAATAGCGGGGCTGCAAAAGCACAACGAAGAGATCGCTCGCTTGTTTTTGCATCACACGATTCCAACCGAAAATGCGTACGTTAAAAATGCTGGCTGGTCAGGCTATTTGATCAGTCTCCCTAACGTAGCCTGGACAGATTTCCCGCGTTCAGCAAATCTTCAAGAAAGAGAGGTGAAATTTTGGTTGGCAATGCCGATTTCCGATGCTGATCGCCAGATCAAAATTGAACTTGGAGTTGATGCGCTAATGGAAAAATACCAAAACGAAGGCCGCCAACTTTTTACCTTCAACCGGCCCGCATAACCAGTGGGTGAAGCTGACCGGTACTACGCTGCGCTCCGTATCGGCAGCTTACCCAGGGCGTTAGGCAGTACTAAGTAATGAGATCCGTATGAAAAATAATGTAATTGAGCAGCTATCTGTAAGTAGAACAGCTTTGATGGAAATCTTGATAGTTGGTTTTCTTATTGGTGTCTGCGCTAGCGTTACTGGAGCGCTTGCATATGAAGGCCTAAAAGAGCATTCCGCATGGCTCTACATTGGGTTAGTGTCTCTTTTGGTTATCTGTATATTTTTTCTTTCAAAGAAATTTACTCGTTCAGGAAAAGCTAAGATTTCGGTGGAAGGGTTCATAATCCATTTAAAAGAAGAAAACCAAATCCAAAGAGTTCCTAGATACCAATTTTCTGAGGAAATTAGCAGGTTTTTAGGTTCAGCATTTAATGAAAATGAGGCGTTAAAACGCCAGTGGGATAAAGAGCCTCTTTTACATATTTTTAGCCAGAAAAAGGGGGAGTCCTCAGAGGCATCATTAAAGCTGATTCGAGAGGCCTCGGAATATTATATTATCGAAACATTGTCCACCCATCTTACCGATTATTTCAATCAAGAAAATTATGATAATTCCGAACTAAAAGAACTGTCGCGAGAAGATGTACCAACGATCCTGTTAAATAATAGGTTTATGGAGCTTTTCTCTGCCCCCATGGAAAACCGTTCCGTATTTGATAGTGAAGATCATGTAGGAGTCGCTGGCGGTGAAGTAGTTATGTCTATGGGGCCAAACGGAGCTT
This sequence comes from Marinobacter daepoensis DSM 16072, assembly GCF_000421165.1. Lineage (GTDB taxonomy): Bacteria > Pseudomonadota > Gammaproteobacteria > Pseudomonadales > Oleiphilaceae > Marinobacter > Marinobacter daepoensis. The sequence continues at coordinate 4,841 of NZ_ATWI01000002.1, read as the reverse complement.
TTTATTCTCGATTTGATTTGGTTCTCCCTAAAGGTGCAAAAGTTACAAGGGAGAACGGCGCAATCGTGATAGATACCTCAAAATTCAAGCTATCGATATCAATTCGTTTTAATGGAACTGGTTACAATACCCCGATAAATTTTGAAAAATACTATTTGGGTCTTGAATCATTTAAAAAATATCGTGTATTCGGAGTTGAATTTAGAGCCGAAGTTGAATTCAAACTTTTCTCATCTCTTAGAAAGTCAAATTGGGATTATCATGCTTGGCTTGATAGCTATTTTGAAACTATTGAGCGTGAATTGTCAGGAGAATATTATTTCCGAAAAATCAACTGGGAAACTGTTACCACAATGATCCAGTGTGGGCAAAAAATGCCTAACAAGCAAAAGCAGGCGGACGCATAAATGCGCCGCTGTTTTGGGCGTTAAATGTAGAGGGAGGCTGGGATGAATCCGTTGAAGAAGGCCAAGCGCAATGCCAAGAGAAGCTTTGCTACCAAAACTGGTATCCCTACAACCAAGTCGGGTAGAAAAAGAAAGACCGAAGCAATTCAAGGCCAAGCTATCTTTTGGGTTATTGTTGTAGCACTGATTATATATTTTGTATCTGGAGATTCAGATGCGGCGCTTATTGGTACAACTGCGCAGAACGTAGGTACTCAGTAAAAATTTAACAAGGCAATCAAATCCGTTCCGGCCTGCGGCCTCCACCGGACGCCCTTGTCCGGGCGCCGTTTATTGCTGGCGTTATTGCCGGGGCCTCGGTCATTTTGGGGTTGCGTTGTGCCGAGGCCTTGGTGGCGTAAGTGGGTGCCAGGCCCGCGCGGTTGGCTAACGTATGCAGCGCCTCGTATTTGGCAGCCCCAGCGAATGCTGGCGTTGGTAGTATTGGATGGTATTTCCGTTGTGGGGCCGTCCGCCGGAAACTCATCCGTTTTTTTTGCCGCTGAGTTGTGGTTCGTTCGCCGCTTGGTTTTGCGGTGGTTTTAATCAAGGTGCATCGGCGTATGTCGGTGTGTTTTGCTCAGTAGGCCGTCATGGTCAGTGCCAGGGATTTGGCGTCATCAAAACCTCGCACTAACCAGTCGCCGCAGTACGCGGCCGGTGGCCGCCGGACGCCCCTATCGGGCCGCCGCTGGGCTCAGCGTTATGTTTGAGAGGAATATGGCTGGCAACCGTTTCAAGGATAGAAGAATCCTACCAATGGTCCGCAACCCAAGCCGCCAATTAAGGTTTAAGCGGGCAAACTGGGTAAGGCTTCGAAAAAGTGAAGTGCGGAGCATAATCTTAATGGCCAACCGACGAGAAAATCACAGCTGGCCAGGAGCTGTCAGTAACCATTGGCGGCAAAAAAGAAGAGATGCGGTACTTTTCTACGAGCGCCATCACGGCCAGGTGCCAGCTCTCCTGTATCGCTGGAAGATTTCAGACAGGAAGGAATTGCACCAGTCTGAAGAGTGGAAGAGATGGATGCGTCAAAAAACATAACAAGTCACTGTTGCCGGACAATTTTTCCGCCGCGTCGCGGCTCCAATATTGCCGCAAAGTTTCGGCGTTAGGAAGTAAAATATGAAGAGAGTTGTTTTTGCGATTTCGTTGAGCATTGCCTTAATTGGTTGCGGAGTAAACGAGGAAGAGTACCTCAAGCACCATGAGGAAGGAGTAGAAGCGTCAAAAAGTCTTAATCAGGAACAGTGCCTTTCCAGCGCCATCGAAAAAGTCAGCGGTTGTTCCTCGATTGAGTGCTCTGTGAACACAAACGGTTACCTCCGTGGGTGTTTAAGCAATGCCGAAAAAATACCGAAAATCTGCGAGGGCGTCCCTGAAGACGAGGGGGCTTTTGAAAATGAACAGTGGAGAGCTGAAAAGTGCAATGAAGCTGGAGTCGATCCGGCGCGCTGCGACATTCTGTTCAGCACCCTACAGAAAGAGTGCAGCTGATATCCTAACCAGTCGCTCAAGTTTGTTCCGGCCTACGGCCTCCACCGGACGCCCTTGTCAGGGCGCCGCTTAGCTTGGCGTTAAATCTACAGGCAGGGAGGCCCAATGGGTCGCAGATATCGAAGGAAAAATGATCTCGTATCAGTAGTGTTCGAGATGGTCCAAGTTGCGGCCCGCCTTCCTTGGTGGAGCGCCTTGCTTCTCGGTACTCTGTTATATCTACTAATTGCTGTCGGCCTTGGTGGCTATTTAGAGACGCAGCTTGCCGCGCAAGAGGGTAGTCGTCTTTACCCGATGATCGAAGCCCGCTATGGCCGATTCATTCGGCTGTCCGCCTGGGTGGGTAATGCCTGTTTTCTGGTGGGTCTATTTTTTGCGTTTCGCAATTACTTTTTCGGTGCGAATGCGCAACGGAAGGAGAAGAGTGGTGTCAGCTTTATAGCCAAAATTTTGGGGCGCAGCATTGACTGAGAGATTTAACCAAACGGTCAACCGGACGCCAAAAGCGTGCCGCTTTTGGTTCCCTCCGCTGCGCTCCGGCGCCGGTTACCAGTAGCGTTAGCACCCAAGAGGCATATGGACATATACAAGAAAATCCAGAAAGCTCGCGGCAGTTGTATCGCCGGAATTAAAGAGTCAAAGGTGAGATCTGTGGAAGCAGCCGCCGAGCTATTTGGCCTTTCGAATGAAAGTGGCATCTACGAAGAGATCGGACGCGCCGAGGCTATAGAGGTTCTTAGGAACGTTCTCCATAAAGACATGGCTTATAGCGTAAAAATCATGTCGTCCGAAAAGGCTAAAAACTTGGCAGCGGAGTTCGTATGCAATTTCGGAGATGAGGCCAAATTCTATACCAATGGTGAATATGGCAAACCTCGAAAAAACCCAAATTTTGGGCCATCTTGGTCACCGGCTACAGAAGCAACTTTCGATACTGGTGTAATTGTAATAAACAAAGAAGTGGTTGGTTGTGCTTGGTTTGCAGACGAAGACTAGTGCTAACAAATCAAAGCACTCGGACATGGTAAAGCTGTCACCTTTTTTGTTCCAAAAAAGCCGCCAACTTCACCATGCCGGTGTTTGAGGCGTTATACCCAAGGTCAAACAAGGAGTTTTTATGGAACTGAAGGATTTTGTTCGTGAAACTTTGACTCAAATTGCACAAGGTATTCAGGAATCACTTGAGCCCGTAAGAGAAGCTGGAGGTTACTCGAATCCCGCCATTCGGACACAACCTAAGACCACGGATAGCTCTCATTTTGCAAGTATGGGGGCCGGGCGCAATGTATTCTTAGTCGATTTCGACGTTGCTGTGAGCGTCAGTGAAGAGGCCGGAAGTAACGCAGAGGCAAAGCTAAAGGTTGCCAGCTTTCTCTCGCTGGGGGCTGGTGGCGATTCAAGCAAGCAGAGTTCTGCTACCAACCGTATCTCTTTCAAAGTCCCTTTGGCTTTGCCGGTAGATCCAATAACCGAAGAAGAGTTGAAGACGCGTGAGGCCGAGGCGGCCAAAAAAAGCCGTGAGCGGCTCCAGCGTGTGGGCCGTCGAACTAGTTCTTGGACATGATAAATGTATAACAAAGCCATCAAGGTTGTTCCGGGCCGATGGCCCTCCACCGGACGCCCTTGTCAGGGCGCCGCTTATGGCTGGCGTTGAGGCTGTAGAAAAACCCCGAAATCTTTCGGAGTTTTGATAGGATCAGGCAAACGGACAAGGAGTGGTCAGATGCCCCGCTTCAAGCATTATAACTACGACCAGGATGCCATGGTCGTGATTAACTACCAGGAACAGCTCCAGCCCGGCACCTTTGAACACGCGGTGCACTACCTGATCGAGCACAAGCTGGATCTGTCGGTGTTTCACCCCAAGTACCGCAACGAAGACACCGGCCGGCTGGCCTATGATCCTGCTATCCTCCTGAAGATCATCCTGTTCGCCTACTCCAAGGGCATCACCTCCAGTCGCGAGATGCAGTGGTGCTGCGAGACCAACATCATCTTCAAGGCGCTGTCCTGCGACACGGTTCCGCATTTCACCACCCTGGCCAAGTTCGTCAGCAGTCACTCGGATGAGATCGAAGAACTGTTCGAGCAGGTGCTGCTGGTCTGCCACGAACAAGGCCTATTGGGTAACGAGCTCTTCGCCATCGACGGCTGCAAGATGTCATCGAATGCGGCCAAAGAATGGTCCGGTACCTTCAAGGAACTGGACGAGAAGCGCACCAAGCTGAGACGCCTGGTTCGCCATCACCTCAAAGCCCATTACGAGCGGGACGAGGCAGAAACCGAAGCTGAACTGGACCGGGACATCCGACGAGCCAAGACCATCCTGTCTCTGGATGAGGCCGCGAAGAAAGTGGACCGCTTCCTAAAGACGAACCGCCCAAGGATGGGCCGGGGGAAACGGAACAAGGAAGTGAAGAGCAACCTCACCGATAACGAAAGCGCCAAGATGAGCACCAGCAAGGGCACGATCCAGGGCTATAGCGGCGTGGCCACGGTGGACAGGAAACACCAGATCATCATCGATGCCCAGGCCTTTGGCGAAGGCCAGGAACACCACACCCTGCAACCGGTTCTGGAGAGTGTCGAAGCCCGGTTCAGGAAACTGGGTATCGCCGACAACATCTACGAGCAAGGCGCCATCGTTACGGCCGACACCGGCTTCGCCAACGAAGCCAACATGAAATACCTGCACGAACGGCAGATCAATGGCTACGTGCCGGACAACAAATTCCGCAGCCGTGACCCGAAGTTCCAGAACCAGAAAGACAAGTATGGCAAACGCCATCAGAGCCAGACCAGCACGGGCTGGAAAGAGATCATTCCGGCCAGTGAATTCCAGTTCGATCCGGTGAAACTGACCTGTATCTGCCCAGCGGGCCAAAGCCTGAAATTCGA
>NZ_ATWI01000001.1 GCF_000421165.1 Marinobacter daepoensis DSM 16072 | reverse complement strand
GCCCCGTTCGGGTTAAAGGTGTAGCTGCCGTCGGCGTTCAGGGTGAACTCCCCGCCGTTATCCCCCGACAAAGCCGAACCGGGATACACGGTGACCGCACCATTTGTAATCCCTGTCACGGACAAAACATCACCATCCGGATCGGCATCATTGGCCAGCACACCGCTGGCCGCATCCATGTCCAACACCGAATCCTGATCGGTGGTGCCGGTATCGTCAGCCGCTACCGGCGCCGGGTTGGTCACCGTCCATGTAAAGGTCTGGTCGACGGTTGCGCCCTGGCTGTCTGTGGCTGTGATCGTGACCTGGTATACCCCGTTACTTCCGCCCTGGCTGGCCGAAGGAGCCGGCGTGCCAGTGATCCGACCGGTGGCCGAATCCAGAGTCAGGCCATCGGGCAACCCGCTGGCGGTGTAGGTCAGGGTGTCACTGGCATCGGCATCAGTGAAGTACCCGGAGACGTCCAGGTCGGTGATGGTGACGTCATCAACGTCGGTCTGATCCGGAATCGAGCCCGAGGCCTGCGGGGCATCGTTGCCCCCGGTTACCGTAATGGTCAGCGTGGCCGTTGCCGTTCCGCCTTCTCCATCACTGATCACATAATCAATGGACGTTCTGGCGCTCTCGGAGTCACCCAGATACCCGAATTCACCGTTAGGATCAAACGAGTAACTGCCATCCGCGTGAATAATGAATATTCCGCCATGGCTGCCCGGCAGGGCAGCACCAACCCCGCCTGATGAAGGCGTCGCCCCAGAACCAGACAACACTCCGGGCTGAATCTGATTGACAGCAACAACTTCTATACTGTCTCCGTCCGGCGCGTGGTCATTTCCCAGCAGGCCAGCCGCTGCCGGCACCTGCAATACAACCTCTGAATCGGTTGCTTCCTGATCATTGACCGCAACCGGGGGAACGTTGATCACAGTCCAATCGAACGACTGGCTGATACTGGAGCCAAACTCCGGAGTAGCGGTCACCGTAACGCGGTAAACGCCCTCATTGGCCCCTTGACTGGATGAGCCATCAAAGGTGCCTGAAATTACGCCTGTACGAGGGTCCATAGTCATGCCCGGGGGCAATCCTTGCGCGGAAAAGCTCAGTTTTCCGGCGCCCTCCGGCTGAGTAAAGTAGGAAGCGATATCGACAGAGGTCAGAGATTCCGCATCGTAGTTGACCTGAGGATCAATGCTCCGAAGTACTTTCAGCTCTGTTTCTCGCCATTCCGGCTCGGAGGGCCGCGGTTCAGGCCCCTCACCGAACGACGTGATCCCGGGTTCAGACGGACGGTCTTCGCTCAGGGATCGCGGTGAGTCGCCGTACAGGGCTCTCTCTCCGGCCCCTTCAGACAGCCGGACATGATCGAAACCACTGCTCTGATACTGGACCTGCTTGTTATAGACCCGGTAAAGGCCCTCGCCAGGCTCGATACGCTGAGGATCAGAAAACTCGATCGTTGATTCGGTATACGCAGGGTCATGCAGGACCTTCTCAGACAGGATCAGCTCACCGTGGCCATGATCTGTACTCAACCGGACGATCTGCCCGTCAGGCATTCTAACAAGAACTGCAGAGCCATCCGGGATCAGAAGCGGAGCTCCTGCTTCCAACGAATCCCCTATCGCCAAAAGCTGACTGGCACCCTCCTCATTCCTGAGAAATGCAGTACCTTCAATGTCAATGACGTATCCCAGAATATTGCTCACGGCGCATCACCTTCGAACTATGGTTTTTCCTAGTACGGGATGATCTCACTCTGGCGATACAACTCTTTTGGGCAGCCGCCAAAAGGATTGGAGGAAGGAAAAGTTTATTTAAAGATCGATAACATAAGCCCCAAAAACAAAAAAAGCGCCAACCTGGCAACAGGCTGGCGCTCCATCACAGAACAAAGTCGTTACAGCACGACCTACTCTGCAGACGCAATCAGGCTGGCATTACCTCCCGCTGCGGTCGTATCGACACACAGGTGGCGCTCAATCACAAAGCGCTGATCCAGTTGCGGCTCGGTGATGATCGGCAGCAACGCCCCTTCCCGCCGGCAAAGCGCCGTTCGGTATTGCTTAAGCAAAGATTTCTCCGCAACACTGACAACGGCAGCAAACCCTTCCAGATCAGCCAGCACATCCGGATTGAGCATGCCATCACTGACAACAACCGGAAGACCAGCTTTAACCGCACCGGCCAACGCTTCATCTGCCCCGGGTGCGATCACAACCACCTTGTTACCCTGAGACAACGCCGTTCCCGCCTGCTCAATAGCAGCCTCGGCATCCGGGCCAAGGCACAAAACCACACCACGTCCATGACAGGACAGGTGGTTCTGCTCCCCCGTTGGCCCCGGCATTTCCTCATACCCTTCATCCAATGGTGCAGGTACCTTCCCGAAATAGGGCTCCAACACCGCCTGTCGCCCTTTTGCTTCCGGAATATCCAGCTCGGCCAGTTTGCGGATCAGCTTTTGTGCTTTATCTGCGCCCACCATTTTATCGGTAGAAGGCGCAGGCTTCTCAAGCACGCTGCCCTTGAGGAACCGGCTCACATACTGCGGCCCGCCGGCTTTAGGACCGGTACCGGAAAGCCCTTCTCCACCAAAAGGCTGAGAGCCGACAATGGCCCCGATCTGGTTTCGGTTCACGTAGGTGTTGCCGACTTTAATGCGGCTGGCAATGTGCTCGATACGGCGGTCAACCCGGCTGTGAATCCCGAACGTCAGGCCGTAGCCTTTGGCATTGATAGCATCGATAACCTTATCAATATCCCTGGCCTCAAACGTAGCCACATGCAGGACCGGGCCAAAGATTTCCTCTTCCAGCTCCTCAATGCCACTGACCTGAAGCACCGCAGGCGACACAAACAGGCCTTGCTCCGGTACCTTGAGTTTCTTCAACAGCTTGCCCTGCTGTTCGAACTTCTGACAATGGTCAGAAATCTTCTTGCGGGCATTTTCGTCAATCACCGGGCCCACATCGGTTGATAATTGCCACGGATCACCAATCCCCAATTCCTCCATCGCGCCATACAGCATTTCCAGAAGGTTATCGGCAATATCTTTCTGGACGTACAGCATCCGAAGGGCGGAGCAGCGCTGCCCAGCACTCTGGAACGACGACGCCAGCACATCCCGGACGACCTGCTCCGGCAAGGCGGTGGAGTCTACAATCATGGCATTGAGACCACCGGTTTCCGCCACCAGGGGCGCATCCGGCTCCATGTGCTCAGTCATCGCCTTGTTGATTCTTTGCGCTGTGGCGGTCGAACCGGTAAAACAAACCCCGGCGACCCTCGCATCAGAGGTCAGGCCTGAACCGACGGTTGCGCCGGTGCCCGGTAACAACTGGATAGCCGCTGCAGGAATCCCCGCCTGATGCATCAACTCTACGGCCCGGACAGCCAGCAACGATGTCTGCTCTGCTGGCTTGGCCACCACGGCATTACCCGCCGCCAGGTTAGCCAGAATTTGCCCGGTAAAAATGGCCAGCGGGAAGTTCCAGGGCGAGATACAGCACATCACGCCACGGGCTGCCCCATCGCCCTTATAACGAATGCCTTCATCGGCATAGAACATCGCGAAATCAACGGCTTCACGAATCTCCGCAACGGCATCCAGCAATGACTTGCCCGCCTCACGGGTGGTCAGCGCGAACAGCTCATGTACGTTCGCTTCATACAGGTCGCCTACTTTGCGAATCATCGCTGCCCGGTCCTCCACCGGCACCGCAGACCACTCCCTGAAACCATCCTGAGCCGCATCCAGCGCCGCAGAGATATCCGCCTCAGAGGCATAGGTCATGTGGCCCACCAGGTCGTCCGGGTTCGCTGGATTCCGTACTTCCACCACCTCATCACTGACTGAATCGACCGCCAACACCGGGCCGCCCTTCCACTGATGGCTCTTGTAACGATTCCGCCCTTCATCAATCTCGGCCACCGTTACCGGGTCGGTAATATCCCACCCTCTGGAGTTTCGGCGCTGCTCACCAAAGATTTTAGACGGGTGCACAATCGCCTGACTGGACAGGTTATGACCAAGCCCGACCACGACATCAATCGGGTCTTTGGCAATTTCTTCCGGAGTGATGCTGGTATCCACAATCTGGTTCACAAACGAGCTGTTGGCGCCGTTCTCCAGCAGCCGGCGCACCAGATACGCCAACAGGTCTTTATGAGCTCCAACCGGGGCGTAGATTCGACAGGGCACACCGCTGTCTTCCAGAACCTGATCATGCAGAGACTCCCCCATACCGTGCAGGCGCTGGAACTCAAACTTATCCCGCCCAAGATCCTTTGCAAGTTCCAGCACCGCAGATACCGAATGGGCATTGTGGGTGGCGAACTGCGGATAAATTCGATCGGTCATTGCCAGAAGCTTACGAGCCCCGGCCAGGTAGGCCACATCGCTGCATGCTTTGCGTGTGTACACAGGGAAACCACTCAACCCCATTACCTGGGCACGCTTGATTTCGGCATCCCAGTACGCGCCTTTAACCAGCCGGACCATGATGCGGCGATCCAGTTTCTCCGACAGAGCATAGAGCCAATCCAGAGTCTGTGATGCCCTTTTGCCGAAAGCTTGGACAACCACTCCGAAACCGTCCCAGTTTTTCAGTTCGGAATCGGAAAGAATGGCCTCGATAACATCAAGAGACAGGTCCAGGCGATCCTGCTCTTCTGCATCAATATTGAACCCCATATTGGCCGCCGCTGCCTTTCTGGCGAGCTTGAGTGCGCGTGGAACCAGTTCATTCATCACCCGCTCTTTATGGCCATACTCATAACGGGCCAGAAGCGCGGAGAGCTTCACTGAGATACCCGGATTGGTTCTCACATCACCCTTGCAGCGCTTACTGATACTGTCGATGGCGTCGGAATAGGCCTGATAATAACGGTGAGCGTCCGCATCGGTGCGAGCCGCTTCTCCCAGCATGTCATACGAGTAGGTATAGCCCCGGGTTTCCTGGGACTTCCCTCGATCCTGGGCTTCTTCAATGGTCCGCCCAAGTACAAACTGGCGCCCCATTTCCTTCATCGCCTGCCCGGCAACCGTGCGAACCACAGGTTCCCCCAGGCGCTTGACCAGTTTACGCAGCGTGTCCCCGACACTTTGCCGCTCCGAATCTTTCAGCAGATTACTGGTCATCAGCAAGGCAAGGGTGGCAGAGTTGATCATGCCGGATTTTGCTTTACCGACGTGAGCTCCCCAGTTACCTGAGGTGATTTTGTCTTCGATCAGGTCCTGAATGGTCAGATTATCCGGCACCCGCAACAACGCTTCAGCCAGACACATCAGCGCGACCCCCTCTTTGGTGGTCAGCCCGTACTCGGCAAGGAATTTTTCCATGATGGTCGGGCGCGCACTGTTGCGTACATCCCTCACCAGCTCGGCTGCACGGGCAGAAATGGCCTTTCGGGTTTCATCCGACAACCGTGCCTCAGCAATCAGCCGGTGAATCACTTCATGTTCATCCGCCAGGTAGTTCGCGCGGATGGCCTGGCGAATGTCATTGAGCTCCGGAGCTGGGGATTGCTGAAGACTCATGGTGTACCCTCCTGATTGTTTGAATACTGACCGCATTTTAACGAAGCAGGTGCATACAATTAGCCTATTCAGCCCTCAAACAGCGTTTATTTTTCCTTTTTTGCACCCCAGAAACTTACCTATATCCCTGCATATTCGTTAATATCAGACAACCTGACTTTTTTCGCAGGTTTCACCCCTATTTCAAAGGATAGCAGCCATGGCAGATCTCGACAGAATCGACCTTTCCATCATCCGGGAACTGCAGAAAAATGGCCGCATCACGGTGACAGACCTGGCGTCCCGGGTGGGTTTATCCAAAACGCCATGTCAGGTCAGAATGAAGAGACTGGAAGATCAGGGGTACATCACGGGCTACAGCGCCATGGTGAATCAGACCAAACTCGGGCTTTCCCACGTCGCATTCGCCCAGGTTACCCTGAGCGATACCAGCAGCAAGGCACTGGCCGCGTTCAACGAGGCTGTCCGACAGATCTCCGCCGTCGAACAGTGCCACATGATGGCGGCGAACTTTGACTATCTTCTGAAAGTGCGCACCCGGAACATGGCTGAATACCGACAAGTGCTCGGCGAACAGATTTCCAGCCTCCCACACGTGCTGCAAACCAGTACCTTTGCGGTGATGGAAAACGTCAAAGACCGAGGGCAATAAGATGAACATCGTCATTGCACCAGACTCTTTTAAGGAGTGCCTTTCCGCACAAGAGGTGGCGACGGCCATAGCCCGCGGCTGGAGCAAGGTCGCTCCGAACGACGAGCTTGTAGAGATCCCACTGGCCGATGGTGGCGAAGGGACAACTATCGCCCTGACAACCGCTGCAAAAGGGAAACTGCATCAAGTTTCCGTGACCGGTCCGCTCGGCGAGCCGGTACACGCACACTTCGGACTGATTAATCACGGCAGCACAGCCATCGTCGAAGTGGCTGAAGCCAGCGGGCTGCACCACGTACCCGCCGAGGCCCGTGAGGCCCTAAAAGCGTCCAGTCGCGGGACTGGAGAACTGATTATGGCAGCTCTGAAACATCAACCAAAAACCCTGATCCTGGGGCTTGGCGGCAGCGCCACGACGGATGGAGGAGCCGGAATCCTGCAAGCCCTGGGCGCCAGACTGTTAGACCATAAGGGCCATGATATTCCGCCAGGCGGCATCGGCCTGGCGTCAATGACCCACGCCTGCCTTGAACCCGCAATCCAACGATTCCTGGGCGTTCAGATTGTCGTTGCCTGCGACGTCACAAATCCACTCCTTGGCCCTCAGGGAGCGGCGGCAATATTCGGACCCCAGAAAGGCGCGAGCATTCAGGAAGTCGCCCAATTGGACGACAACCTGAGCCACTTTGCGAGAATCCTCGAAACTCAGGGGATGGACATCGCCAGCTTTCCCGGAAGTGGCGCGGCCGGCGGTATAGGAGGAATGGCCAAAGGCGTTCTTGGGGCCAGGCTTCAACCGGGAGTCAACCTGGTGATGGAGGCCCTGCAACTGGAACAGTACATCCGCACTGCAGACCTGGTGATCACGGCAGAGGGGGCCATCGACGCTCAAAGTGCATCCGGCAAGACACCGGCAGGCGTAGCGGCATTGGCCAGATCCTGCGGCATACCGGTTATCGGCCTGTGCGGAAAACTCAGCGGCGAACTCTCGCCACTGCATGACACAGGTCTGACAGCAGCCTTTTCCATTACACCCGCCCCCATGGCGCTGTCCGAAGCCTACACCAATGCTGAGGCCAATCTCGAACAGGCATCCGAACAGCTGGCCCGACTGATTCACAGTATCTCACGCCAGTGAGGTGGTCCTCAGCAGACCGGTCAGTTCAACCCGGCCACGGGCCAGCCGAACCTGTCCCCGGCGCTCCAGCTCTTTCAGCAGACGACTGACCACTTCCCTTGCCGTACCAAGTTCCACAGCCAATTCCTGATGGGTAATAAGCACTACATTCTGACCGCTGGAGGCCCGGTCTTGCAGCCACTCTTCCAGGCGCTCATCCATACGGTGAAACGCCACCTCTTCGACCAGCAACATGAGGTCGTCCAGCCGACGCCCATAGGATTCCATGATACCCAGCCGGAAACCGGCTGACTGATCCATCAACCGGTCGAACAAACCCCGCGGAATGATCGCGGCTTCAGCCTCGCCCTCGGAAATAGCCTCAGCCCGGTATCCGCGCCCCGTCATCAGGCACCCGATGGATAAGGTGCAGATGTCGTCGGCCCCCATTCGATAAAGCACAATACTGTGGCCGGACACTCCGGTCATCTGAACCTTGATGCTGCCACTCAGAACCAGAGGAAGACCGCGGCAATGCTCACCGGCACTGAACAAAACCTGCCCCGCCGGAAACCTCAGGACCTGAAGCCCCTCAAGCACATCATCCCGCAAGGCATCGGTCAGAGTATCGAGAATATGGTGTTTGGCCATCCGGCAGTGCCCTTTGCAGAAAGTTGCTGGTCTGTGTGACTTTATCACTGAACCCGATCTTCCGCAGACCTACACTGACATCATCACTCGACATCTCACAGGAGAAACCAAGATGACGGTAAACATGGGTTCCGCTGATCGCATTATTCGCGCCATCGCAGGCCTTGTCCTGCTGGCCCTGGTCTTTATCGGCCCTCAGACACCTTGGGGCTGGGTAGGGATTGTGCCGCTGGCAACGGCCCTTATTGGCAACTGTCCGGCGTACTCAATTCTGGGAATCAAGACCTGCAAAACCAAATAGCAGAAACACAAAGGCCAGAGCAGCTCTAGCCACTCTGGCCTTGTTATATTGAGATCAGGCTAGAACGCCTCGTTTCAGCGCACCGGCGCATTCAAGACATCCAGCACTTCTTCCAGCTCTGTAATCATCTGACGGATCAGTTGCTTGTATTGGGACGTGTCGTCTTTTGCCTCACTACTGCTTAGCTTCTGCTTGGCCCCACCTATGGTGTAACCCTGATCATACAGCAGACTTCGAATCTGCCGGATAGTGATCACATCGGCCCGCTGGTAGTAACGGCGGTTACCCCGCCGCTTTACCGGAGATAACTGAGGAAACTCCTGCTCCCAATAGCGCAACACATGCGCCTTAACCGCACACAGCTCGGCCACCTCACCAATAGTGAAATAGCGTTTCCCCGGAATAACAGGGAGCTCGTTATTATGACTGGGTTCCAGCATACGCTTCTACTTTCTGTTTCAGTTTCTGACCTGGTCGAAACGTAACTACGCGTCGTGCACTGATGGGAATTTCCTCACCCGTTTTCGGGTTCCTTCCCGGCCGCTGCTTCTTATCCCTGAGATCGAAGTTACCGAATCCCGACAGTTTCACCTGTTCGTTGTGGCTGAGTGCGCCTCTGATTTCATCGAAGAAAGCTTCCACCATTTCTTTGGCTTCACGCTTGTTCAGACCCAACTCTTCGTACAAGCGCTCCGCCATGTCCGCTTTCGTCAAAGCCGCCATCTGTCAACTCCTCAGTGTTGCCTCCAACTCTTCCTTCAGGGCTTCGATAACCCCGTTGAAGAGCGAATGCACTTCGTCCTCATTAAGCGTGCGTTCGGGATGCTGCCAGAAAAGACTCAGTGCCAGGCTACGATTGCCCTCACCCAGGCTTTCTCCCTCGTAGACATCAAACACACGCAACGCCGTGAGGTGTTCGCCAGCATGTTTTCGGGCCACATGTTCTACCTGAGCGAACGCCACCTCGCTCCCGATAATGATAGCCAAATCCCGGCGAACTTCCGGAAATTTTGAAACATCTTTGAAATTAGGCACATAACCGGTAACGATCGAATTCAAGAATAGCTCAAACAACAGGATCGTGCCATTAAGTTCAAGATTTTTCTGCACTTGTGGATGCAATGTGCCCAACCAACCGACACGCTCCCCATTTCGAAGCAATTCAGCCGTCTGTCCGGGGTGCAACGCAGGGTGCTGGCTTGCGACAAAGGCAACCTCAATACCCAACAGCCGGAACAGGCTTTCCAACTCTCCTTTTACATCAAAGAAGTCAGAAGTTCTGCGACCATTCACCCAGTTTTCAGGAGTCTGGTTACCAACCACCACACCGGCCAGCATCGGCTGCTGCCGAATACCGTCGTTGGTCTGCTCAAACCGCAAACCACTTTCAAACAATCGAATCCGGGGTTGCTGCCGGTTCTGGTTATAGGCAACCGTCTTCAGCAATCCACTCCACAGGGTTGTACGCATCACCGACAGATCTGCGGAAATCGGATTTGCCAGCGCGATACCTTCCCGCTCAGGGTCTACCAACTGCTGAATTTTCGGGTCGACAAAACTGTAGGTAATCGCCTCCTGATATCCCTGGGCTACAAAGTAGTTGCGAACGGCAGACAAGGGGCGCACGGCTTCTTCACGCGCGCGCAGCCCCAGCGAGCCGGTTGGCTCAGTAACCGGCAGGTTGTTGTAACCGAAAATCCGGCCAACTTCCTCAATCAGATCTTCCTCGATAGAGATATCCGGCCTGAAGCTCGGCACACTCACTCGCCATCCGTCTTTCAGCAGCTTATCTATGCGCAACCCCAGACGGGTGAGAATTTCTTCCACGGTGGTGCGATTGATCTTCAGCCCCAGCACGTCGGCAAGGCGCTGCTCACGAAGATCAATGGCACGCGGTTTCGGCAGGTGCTCTGCGCTGGCAACTTCCACAACCTCACCAGGCTCACCACCGACAATGGCCATCAGCAGACTTGTTGCGCGCTCCATTGCCTCACGGGCAAGCTCATAGTCCACACCCCGCTCAAAGCGATGGGAGGCGTCTGTGTGCAACCCATAGTGACGAGCTTTTCCTGCCAGAGTAATCGGATCGAAATACGCCGACTCCAGCACCAGATCCTGAGTCTTTTCGCTGACCCCGGAATGCTCCCCCCCCATAACCCCCGCAATAGCGACCGGTTTTTCGTGGTCCGCAATAACCAGGGTTTCTGCCGTGAGCTCAACCTGCTGGCCATCCAGCAACACCAGTTTCTCTCCGGCAGCAGCCATGCGCACAACAATTCCGCCACTGATCTCATTCCGATCAAACGCATGCATGGGCTGCCCCAGCTCCAGCATGACATAGTTCGTGACGTCAACCGCCGCATCAATCGAACGTATCCCGGAGCGGCGCAGTTTTTCCTGCATCCACAACGGGGTTTCCGCCTGAAGATTCACATTTCGCAGAATACGCCCCAGATAACGCGGGCAGCCTGCCGGAGCTTCGACCCGGACATCCGGAACCTCAGAATGCACAGCTTTAACTGGCTCGATAACTGGCGCTGTCGTTACCAGGCTGTTCAGCACACCCACTTCACGGGCAAGCCCCTTGATAGACAAGCAATCACTGCGGTTGGGCGTCAGGTCAACATCAATCGCAATATCATTCAGCTTGAGATAATCCGAAACTGGCTGGCCAACCGGCGCCTCCTCAGGGAGCTCCATCAGGCCATCGTGGCTTTCGGAAAGCCCGAGTTCGGACTCCGAACACAGCATACCTTCTGAAGGCTGGCCACGAAGCTTGGCCTTCTTGATCTTAAAGTTACCGGGCAGGACCGCTCCCACTTCGGCAAAAGGCACTTTCAACCCGTCCCGAACATTCGGCGCACCGCAGACCACCTGGACCGTCTGCTCGCCATTACTCACCTGACACACTCTCAACTTGTCGGCGTCGGGATGAGGAGCCACAGAAATGACCTCTCCCACGACCACGCCGGTAAACTCACCCGCGACAGCCTCAAAGCCATCGACTTCCAGCCCCGCCATCGTGATCTGATCCATCAACTCCTGAGAGCCAATGCTCGGGTTTACCCATTCGCGCAGCCACTGTTCACTGAATTTCATTGTCCTAACCCTGTCCTGATTCGGTTGATTCTGAGCCGGTTACCTTTTATTAAGCGCCGTCTTAACGGAACTGGCGCAGGAAACGCAGGTCGTTCTCGAAAAACATACGCAGGTCTTTCACGCCGTAACGCAGCATCGCCAGGCGCTCAACCCCCATGCCAAAGGCAAACCCGCGGTACTCCTCAGAATCAATTCCGCAATATTCGAACACTTTCGGGTGTACCATGCCGCACCCCATGACTTCCAGCCACTTGATGCTGCCATCCGGCTCCCGCCCCCACTCAATATCGACTTCCGCCGAGGGTTCGGTGAACGGAAAATAGGAAGGCCGGAACCGCACCTTGAGGTCGCGCTCAAAGAACACTCTCAGAAACTCTTCAACGGTACTTTTCAGATCAGCAAAACTGACGTTTTTCTCAACCAGCAGACCTTCAACCTGATGGAACATGGGCGTATGGGTCATGTCCGAATCGCATCGATAGACCCGGCCCGGGCAAATCATGCGAAAAGGCGGCTTGCCGGCCTCCATGGTCCGAATCTGGACCGGCGAGGTATGAGTTCGCAGCAACGTACCTGGATTGAAATAGAAAGTGTCGTGCATCGCACGGGCCGGATGATGCCCGGGGATATTCAGGGCTTCAAAGTTATGGTAATCGTCTTCGATCTCCGGGCCCTGTTCCACGCTGTAACCGGCACGGGAAAAGATTTCCTCGATGCGCTGCAACGTTCGGGTAACAGGATGAAGACCACCCAGATCCTGCCCGCGACCAGGCAGTGTTACGTCAATGGATTCCGCTGCAAGCCTGGCCTCAATGGCGGCTTTTTCCAGATCCGCACGCTTTGCATTGATGGCCTGCTCGACCTGCCCTTTGGCTTCATTGATTTTCTGGCCGGCCACCGGGCGTTCTTCAGCAGAGAGCTTCCCCAGGGTTTTCGCCTGCTGGGTAATCACACCTTTTTTGCCGAGGTATTCAACGCGAATTTGATCAAGCGCCTGCAGGTTGTCGGCCTTTTCTACGGCGCTCAACCCGTCCTGAACCAGTTGTTTCAGGTTTTCCATTGACCCTGCTCCAAACCAGAAATGGGGTAGGTTAAAACAAAAATAGGGGAAGAGCGTGCCCTTCCCCTATCAGTAGGCGCCATCATGAATCATGCGGCGCCCGAATCGATCAGCAATCGATGAAAGAGCTTAAGCGATCACAGGGACGCTTTGGCCTTCTCAACAACAGCGGCAAACGCCTGCTGCTCGTTCATAGCCAGGTCGGCCAGAACCTTACGATCGATTTCAACGTTTGCCTTTTTCAGGCCAGCGATCAGACGGCTGTATGACAGACCGTTTGCACGGGCACCAGCGTTGATACGGGCAATCCACAGAGCACGGAAGGCGCGCTTACGGTTGCGACGGTCACGGTAGGCATACTGGCCGGCCTTGATAACCGCCTGTTTGGCAACACGGTAAACACGGCTACGGGCACCGTAGTAACCTTTGGCCTGATTGAGAATCTTCTTGTGACGACGACGTGCGACCACGCCACGCTTTACACGAGCCATACTTTAATCCTTCTACCTTTACTTTCTAAGGAATGAGTCGCGCGGCTGAATCAGCACGCGGTCATGCGCTTGATAGATGCTACATCTGACTTGGCGATGAGCTTGGTGCCGCGCAGCTGACGCTTACGCTTCGGGCTCTTCTTGGTCAGAATGTGGCTGGTGAAGGACTGCTTGTGCTTGAAGCCATTGGCGGTTTTCTTGAACCGCTTGGTAGCTCCGCTTTTGGTTTTCATCTTCGGCATTTTTAAAACTCCGCATTCTATTATCGAAAAAAACAATCGTGCCCCTGAACGACAAATCCCCCGCCGATGCGGGGGACCCGTCATGGGATCAGGTTCACTTCTTCTTTCGGGGTGCGATCACCATGGTCATCTGACGGCCTTCCATTTTCGGCCGCATTTCGACCTGGGCCACCTCAGACACATCTTCCTCAATCCGTTGCATGAGCTTCATACCAAGTTCCTGGTGTGCCATCTCACGCCCACGGAACCGGATAGTGATCTTGCCGCGGTCCCCGTTCTCAAGGAAACGTATCAGGTTGCGTAGTTTGACCTGATAATCCCCTTCATCCGTTCCTGGTCGGAACTTCAGCTCTTTGACCTGCGTCTGCTTCTGCTTCTTCTTGGCAGCCGCCTTGGCCTTTTTCTCTTCGAAGATCTTCTTGCCGTAGTCCATTATCTTACAGACGATCGGATCGGAATCCGTAACCTGAACCAGATCCAGGGTCGCCTCTTCCGCCATGCGCAGGGCGTCTTCAATCGGAACAATACCCACCTGATTGCCTTCGGCATCAATCAGTCGGACTTCAGTTGCGTCAATATTCTCATTGATAGGCGCCTTGGGTGCACGCCCACCCCGATTCGTTCGCTGTTTAATAATTAGATCTCCGTTTTAGTTCTGCCTTTGCGTTCGACATCAGCTGCAAGCAGCTTTTCAAAATCGTCGACCGACATGGTTCCCAGATCTTCCCCTTTACGGGTTCTCACCGCAACGGCATTGTTTTCGATTTCTTTATCGCCAACAACGACCAGATAGGGAACCTTATTTAGAGTATGCTCGCGGATTTTAAAGCCGATCTTCTCGTTTCTCAAGTCAGCATTAACCCTATAGCCTAAAGAATCCAGTTTTTTGGCCAGATTCTGACAATAATCACGCTGTTTATCGGTAATATTCAGGACAGCAACCTGAGTGGGTGCCAGCCATGTCGGGAAAGCCCCTTCGTATTCTTCAATCAGAATACCAATAAAGCGCTCAAATGACCCCAAGACCGCACGGTGCAACATAACCGGGGTTTTACGCTCAGAATTATCAGCAACGTACTGAGCCCCTAAACGCCCTGGCATCGAGAAATCAACCTGTATGGTACCACACTGCCAGACCCGGCCCAGGCAGTCTTTCAACGAAAACTCGATCTTAGGCCCATAGAAGGCGCCCTCACCCGGCAATAATTCCCAATCAACGCCTTCACGATTCAGGGCTTCTTCCAGCGCAGCCTCCGCCTTGTCCCACACTTCGTCTGATCCTACCCGCTTCTCCGGGCGCGTGGACAACTTGTAGAGAATCTCTGTGAAACCAAAATCTGCGTAGACTTCATGCAGCATGGCAATAAAGGCGGAAACCTCCTGCTGGATCGTATCTTCTTCGCAGAAAATGTGTGCGTCGTCCTGCGTAAAGCCCCGAACCCGCATCAAACCGTGCAGCGCACCTGAGGCCTCATTACGGTGACAGGAACCAAACTCCGCCAGACGCAACGGCAACTCTTTGTAGCTCTTCAGGCCCTGATTAAAGACCTGCACATGGCAGGGACAGTTCATAGGCTTGATGGCAAAATCGTGCTTCTCGGACTCGGTCGTGAACATGTCGTCCTTGAACTTGTCCCAGTGCCCGGACTTTTCCCAAAGGTTTCGTGACACCACTTGCGGAGTCTTGATTTCCTGATAACCATGCTTGTGTTGCTGGACACGCATGTACTGCTCAATCTCCTGATACAGAGACCAGCCATCCGGATGCCAGAACACCATCCCCGGCGCCTCTTCCTGCATGTGGAACAGGCCCAGTTTCTTGCCAATTTTCCGGTGATCCCGCTTTTCGGCTTCTTCCAGACGATGCAGGTAAGCCTTGAGGTCCTTCTTGTTGCCCCAGGCAGTGCCGTAGATACGCTGCAACTGCTCGTTGCTGGTGTCCCCGCGCCAATATGCACCGGCCACCTTTGTGAGCTTGAAGGCTTTCAGCTTGCCCGTACTGGGCACATGCGGGCCACGACACAGGTCGATAAAATCGCCCTGGCGATAGAACGACAGGTCTTCTTCACCGGGAATATCCCCGATGATGCGAACCTTGTATTCCTCACCCATGTCCTCGAACAATTTTACGGCGTCGCCCCGGGACATAATGGAACGGGAGACCGGAAGATCCTGTTTCGCCAGCTCCTCCATCCGCTTTTCAATGCGGGCCATGTCCTCATTGGTAAACGGGCGCTCGTATTTGAAGTCGTAATAGAAGCCGTTTTCGATCACCGGACCGATCGTTACCTGAGCCCCCGGAAACAATTCCTGAACCGCCATTGCCATCAAATGGGCGGTGGAGTGGCGAATAACATCAACACCGTCGTCATCACGTTCCGTCACAATGGCCAGTTCCGAATCGTTTTCGATCAGATGGCTTGTATCTACAAGCTGCCCATTAACCTTACCGGCGAGAGCGGCCTTGGCCAGGCCAGCACCAATATCAGCAGCAACATCGTGTACGGTTACGGGTTCAGCAAAACTGCGGTGACTGCCATCCGGCAGAGTAATGACGGGCATGATGATCTCCTCATGGGGGTTCTCAGCGGTGATCTATACCAAAGATCACTTGGTTGCCGGACTGCGCGACACAAACCGCGAGCCGGATTTGTCAGGGAGTCTAACAGAAAAAAACCCGGCAGCAACGCCGGGTTTTTACGGAGCCTGGGCTCAGGCAGACTGCAGTTGAATGTCCTCCCTGGCCTTGCGTTTGAGCTGGCCAAACGCAACCAGCCCCAACAGCAGCAACGCCGGAATAAACATCAGCTCCTTCGGCGGCCGATCCAGTTTGATCTGGACCGCCTCAATGACCCACCCAAACTCAATACCAGCCGCTTCCGCCGCGCTGCCGAAGTTAACAAAGTCCACAACAAGATCGTTGCCCTGTTCAGACACTTCAAGCCCCGCACCGGCCAATCGTTCCTGCGGCGTACTACCTTCCGGAACCTCCAGCTCCACGTAAGTCGTCACATCGCTGCCATCCAACGCCATGCCAGACACCTTAAGAACAACCGGGGCATTCGCCGGCACTGTCTCGACGTACTCCATGACCGCAGTGCCCGGGCGCTCCTCATTGGGCGGATAGACCATGTCCCACCAGTATCCTGGCCGGAACATCGTAAAGGTAATCAACAGAAGTGCGAGAGTTTCCCACTTCCGGCTTCTGGTAAACCAGAACCCCTGGGTAGCCGCTGAGAACACCAGCATGGCAGTCACCGCACTGAACACGGTAACCAGCAGGTCAAACCACCCGGTCAGCCCAATCAGCAACAACTGCGTGTTGAAGATGAACATGAACGGCAGGATCGCTGTCCGTATGTCGTAGGTAAAACCCTGAATCCCGGTCCTGATGGGATCTGCCCCCGAGATAGCCGCCGCCGCATAGGCGGCCAGCCCAACGGGCGGCGTATCATCCGCCAGAATCCCGAAGTAGAACACAAACAGATGAACCGCAATCAACGGCACCAGTAATCCATTCTGGGCCCCCAAAGTGACAATGACAGGTGCCATCAGGGTGGAGACCACAATGTAGTTTGCGGTTGTCGGCAGCCCCATACCCAGAATCAGACTGATGATCGCAGTGAAGATCAGCATCAGCAGGAGATTGCCGCCAGACAGAAACTCCACGAACTGCGTCATCACCAGGCCAATACCGGTCAGGGTAACCGTTCCGACAACAATACCGGCCGTCGCAGTCGCAACACCGATACCCACCATGTTCCGGCCCCCGGTTGCCAGGGAATGGAACAAGTCATGAATACCACCGGTAAATTCGGAAAACAGCTCGCCGTGCCTGCGGAAGAAGGCTTTGAGGGGGCGCTGGGTGATCACGATAAAGATCATGAACAGGGTGGCCCAGAACGCCGACAATTGCGGAGAAAAACGCTCTACCGTCAGACACCAGACCAGAACAACAACCGGCAACAGATAATACAGCCCGGTTTTCACGGTTGGCCCAACCTCTGGCAACTGGTCCATTGCCTTGTTCGGATCGTCTTCCTCCAGCTCAGGAAAACGGGTGGCATATCCCACCAGGCCAACGTATATCAGCACCAGAAGCGGCCCAAGCACCCAGGGGGCAGCCTCGCCCAGAAAGCCCTTGGTCCACCCTACACCGTAGTAAACCGCAAATGTCAGAACAATCAAGCCGATCAGAACGACAACCCAGTTCAGCAGTCGATGAGCCAGACTCGGCCGATTGGGCCGCTCCAGACCTTCCATTTTCAGCTTGCAGGCTTCCAGATGAACGATGTAAATCAGGGCAACATAGGAAATCAACGCAGGCAGAATCGCATGCTTGATCACCTCCAGATAGGAGATCCCCACGTACTCCACCATCAGAAAAGCTGCTGCCCCCATAATCGGCGGGGTAAGCTGGCCGTTAGTAGAGGCAGCCACCTCAACCGCCCCGGCTTTGGTGGCAGGAAAGCCCACCCGCTTCATCAGCGGAATGGTAAACGTACCGGTGGTCACAACGTTGGCAATGGATGAGCCCGAGATAACGCCACTCAAACCACTGGAGACCACTGCCGCCTTGGCCGGCCCCCCGCGCATATGACCCAGCATGGCATACGCTACTTTGATGAAGTAGTTACCGGCACCGGCTCGCTCCAGCAATGCTCCGAATAAGACAAACAGGAACACAAAACTGGTAGAAACCCCCAGAGCCACGCCAAATACGCCTTCGGTCCCAAGCCACTGATGGGACGCCAGCTTGTTCAGGCTGACCCCCTTATGGGAGATCACGTCAGGCATGTAGGGGCCTGCCAGGGAATAGGTCACAAAGACCGCCGCCACAACCGTCAGGGGCAACCCGAGTGCTCTCCGCGTGGCCTCAAGCAACAGAACCAGGCCGCCAAGCGCCACCCATAGATCGATGGAGTTGGGCGCACCAGGGCGCTGAGCCAACGAGTCATAGAAAACAAAAAGATAAGAGGCCGCGAACGCAGCAGCCAGAGCCAGCACCCAGTCGTAAACGGGCACTTTATTGGCGTGCACCCCCTTGATCATAGGGAATGCCGAAAACGCGAGAAACACCGCAAATGCCAGGTGAATGGAACGCGCTTCCGTGGAATTGAAAATACCGAAATTCAGAATGAACGGCAGGGGAGATGCTATCCAGAGCTGGAACAGTGACCAGCAAACCGGAACAATGAACAGGATAACCGCCGCAGCGCCGGTAAGCGCCCTGCCCCCGGTTTCCGTCTGCAATAACTGCTCAACCTTGCTGGCATCCACACCCGCCCCGGTACCGGGGTCATTCTTTGCCATAGAATGTTCCTGTGATGGGAAGTAACCTTACTGAATCAACAGAGCGGGCCGGGAGCCCGCTCTGTTGGTGTGCCTCGCTGATCAGTCGATCAGGCCAGCCTCGCGATAGTACTTGGCTGCGCCGGAATGCAGAGGCGCACTCAGGGCATCAGCAACCATCTCTTCCTTCTTCAGGGTGCCAAAGGCAGGATGCAGACGCTTGAAGCTGTCAAAGTTTTCAAACACCGCCTTAACTACTTCATAGACCACATCATCAGGTACGTCCGTTGAAGACACGAACGTGGCCGCCACACCGAAGGTAGTCACGTCTTCGTCAGAACCACGGTACATGCCACCAGGGATCACCGCCTTACGATAGTATGGGTTGGCCTTGATCAGGGCTTCTGTGGATTTGTTATCGACGGATACGATCACGCTGTCGCAGGACGTGGTGGCTTCTTTGATGGCACCAGAGGGGTGTCCAACGGTGTAGAAGAAGGCATCAATGTTTCCATCGCACAGGGCCTGGGACTGTTCTGCAGCCTTGATCTCGGCGGCCAGGGAGAACTTGTCCATGCCCCACCCCATTTCCTCCATCAGAACTTCAGCCGTAGCGCGCTGGCCAGAGCCTGGGTTGCCTACGGACACACGCTTGCCTTCCAGGTCCTCAAAGCTCTTGATGCCTGAGCCTTTGCTGGCGACAACCGTGAACGGCTCCGGGTGCAGCGAGAAGACCGCTCTCAGTTTCTCGTTTTTCCCCGAGTCCTCGAACTGGCTGCTGCCATTGTAGGCATGATACTGCCAGTCAGATTGGGCGACCGCCAGGTCAAGCTCCCCTTGCCGGATAGCATTCAGGTTATAGACAGAACCGCCGGTACTCTCGACTGAGCAACGGATACCATGTTCTTTACGATCCATGTTCACCAGGCGACAGATGGCGCCACCCGCCGGATAGTAAACCCCGGTCACGCCACCGGTACCGATGGTCACGAAACGCTGTTCCTGAGCTGAAACCGCAGAGGACGCGGCACTCAGGCTCACGGCGGCTGCAACGGCAAAAGCGGACGCTTTGAGTTTCAGTGTCATGTGTGCTCTTCCTTTTCTTGGTAGTTATAATCGATTACCCGCACGGGTTGACGGGCAAACATCCGGTTCGTCCTAGAACATAGAACACTTCTGGCGATAAATAAAGCAAGGATTAGCACGCTAACCAGCTGAGCTTTCAACAAAAAAGCCCGCACATGCGGGCTTTTTTGTTATCCGGTGGCAGTTATCAGGACTTTGCTGCCTTTGCCTTGGCCAGCATTTTTTCCGGCCGGAGCAGGAATCTTGCCAGTGCCGGCAGCAGCCAGATTGCGCCGACCATGTTCCACAGGAACATGAAGAACAGCAGGAAGCCCATGTCGGCCTGGAATTTGATTGGCGAGAAGATCCAGGTCACAACACCGATACCCAGAGTCACCCCGGTAAAGATAACCGCTTTACCCGTAGACCGCAGGGTCTCGTAATATGCTTCCTGAAGCGTTTTTCCCTCCAGCAGGAACTTTTCCAGCTTGCTGTAGATATAGATGCCGTAATCCACACCAATACCAACACCCAGGGCGATAACCGGCAGAGTGGCCACCTTGATACCAATACCAGAGACCGACATGATCGCTTCACACAGGATCGATGTCAGCCCCAGCGGAATCACAATACAGGCCACCGCCCGAATCGAACGGAAAGTCAGGAAACAGAGCAAACTCACCACGCCGTAAACGAGCAGCAACATGATGTCTTTGGCATTGGAGATGACCTCGTTGGTCGCGGCCTCAATACCCGCGTTACCCGCTGCCAGCAGGAATGTATGCTCCTCATTGCTGTTGGCGGCTGCGAACTGCTCCACCCGCTCAACCACCGTTTCCAGAGTTTCAGCTTTGTGGTCTTCCAGGAACACCAGTACCGGCGTGAGACTGCAATCGGTATTGATCAATCCCGCCGGTGCATCCCGGATAGAAGCGTTGATGATGGTCTGGTTCCGGGAAATCTCATACCACTTCCAGTTACCCTCGTTCAACGCTTTGGTGACCAGCTTTGACACATCAGCCAAAGACGCCGAGCTCTGAACACCCGGCGTGTTCTGGAGCTCCCACTGAAGACTGTCCATCGCCCGAAGCACGTTGTACTGAGTACATTGTTCTTCAGGGGTTTTCACCATCGCAACCAGAACATCAGCACTGGTGGAATAATTATTGATGATGTAGGCGTTGTCTTTGTTGTAACGGGAGTCCGGACGCAGTTCAGGTGCTCCCTGATCCAGATCGCCCACTTTCAGGTCCTGCTTGTAATACAGCCCCAGTCCCAGACCAATCACGGCAATCAACAGCGAAATTGGCGCAACGCCAGGATGAGCAAAATAGGACATGATGCGCCATTTGCGATCCTGCTGCTCACCATGATTCTGAACGTGCCGCACCCCTCCTTTGGAAATGCCAATGTAAGACATGATCAGAACATGCAGCACCAGGTTGGTGATAATCACGAACGCCACCCCGAGACCCGCCGCAACCGCCAGATCACGAATAACATCAATCTCGATGAAGACCAGAGTAAGAAAACCCACCGCATCGGAAATCAACGCCAGCATGCCTGGGATATACAGTGCCCGGAACGCAAGGCGGGCCGAGGTAACCGCATCAAACCCTTTGGCAGACTCTACCGCCATGGCGTTCACAATCTGCACACCGTGACTGATACCAATCGCGAATACCAGGAACGGCACCAGAACTGAATAAGGGTCCAGCCCATACCCAAGAAGCCGCAAGGCGCCCAACTGCCAGAACACCGCAATGATGGACGTGAAGATCGGCACCAGGGTTCCGGCGATACACCGGGAGTACCAGTACAGAAGCAGCGTGGTCAGCAGAATGGTAATGCCCGCAAACCAGGCAATAGACCCAATCCCCTCAATGAGGTCTCCGACTTTCTTCGCGAAACCAACAATGTGGATGCTGACACCCGGATTCTGTGCTTCGTATTTCTGGCGGATTTTCTCTTCCAGTTCTCTGGAGAACGCAGCGTAATCCAGGGCTTCGCCCGTCTCCGGGTTCTTCTCATACAAAGGCGCATACACAATTGTTGATTTGAAGTTGTCCGAGATCAGACGACCAACCTCATTCGACCGCAAGACGTTCTGGCGCAACTGCTCCAGGCTCGCGCGGGAACCGTCGTAGCCATCGGGAATGACCGTTCCCCCCTGAAAACCCTGCTCGGTCACTTCAACCCAGCGAACGTTAGACGTCCACAGGGTTTTCAGCCCAGATCGATCCACACCGTTGAGGTAGAACACTTCGTCAGTGATCTGTTTGAGGGTTTCCATGTATTCCGCTGTGAAGATATCTCCTTCTTCAACAGCGACAGCAATACGCACAAAATTACCCAGATTATCCAGATCGTCCCGATGATCCAGCATATTGACGATGTACGGGTGCTCCAGCGGAATCATCCGCTCAAAGCTCGCGTCTGGCTGAATCTTGATGGCGTTGTAGCCAAGGAACAGCGTCAGCACAAAAAAGGCGATGAGAATCGGCGCCCGGTTGTTGAAAATCACGCGCTCAAGAAACGGTTCCGCCTTGGGCGTTGTCAGGTAATGTTCACCCTTGTCATGCATCGGGTCAGACATTAAAAAACCCCTCTATCCATTTATCCGTTGATGCCACACCAGGGCGTTAATTCAGATTCCGGCCGCGGGCATCGGTGATCGTCACACCGCCCTCACCGACTAACAGCAGACTGGTTCCTGACAAAGGAACCACACCCATGACACCTTCCCGGTCAGTTCGGAAATAGGGGCGGAAACTCTCGCCACCGTTGGCGCTCATCAATACAGCTCCGCCGTTCCCAACAAGTGTGATTCGGCCATCGTCGGCAACTGCCGCATTGTTGAGGGTTGCGCCACCTTCGTTGGGCACCATGGTCCAGGTGCGACCAAGATCCGTCGACAACAGCGTGTTGCCCCGCAGCCCGAATGCCAGCACCTCATTGACCTGACCGGTTCCGGTGACACCGAACAGAGATCCGTCGTAAGGACTTTCGCGCTTATCCCAGGTATCACCGCCATCCACAGAGACATGGATCTGGCCAGCCTCTCCAACCAGCACCAGCGCACCACCTGCCACCTGAGTAATGCTGTTGTAGTGGAAGTTAGTCGGGTTATCGAGCCTGGGCCCCCAGTCTTCCCAGGTTTGGCCGCCATCCTGTGTTCGCAGGATCATGCCGTAAGCCCCCACGACAAACCCGTGATTCTCATCCTCAAACCAGACATCCAGAAACGGGTTCACCGGACCAATGTCCATATCCGCCTGGGTGTTTTCCAGCGCAAAAAAGAGATCATCCAGCGCCCACTCAAGGTCACCTTTCTCGCCCTCCGGCGCCTGCTCTATGCGTGCCTCAAGCTCGGCAATCTGATCTTCTTTACTGGCGATAACGAGCTCGGCGGCCTGGAGCCCATCGAGCTGAAGTGCCCAGTTTTCACCGCCATCCTCGGAGTGGAGAACAACACCGCTGTGGCCAACCACCCAGCCATGTTGTTCGGTTCCGAAATCCACCGACGTCAGCGTGACCGCCACAGGTACTTCAGCCTGCACCCAGGTCTGTCCCTGATCGTCCGAGTAGATAATGTGGCCACGTTCGCCGACCGACACCACTCTGTCACCAGCGCGGGTAGCGTCGTTCAGCAGCGACTGCGGCGCCAGCTCTGTTGGCCTCGCGGGGGTCTCAATAATATCTGAAAGTGCAAACGCCACGGGTGCCGCCAGCGCCATAGAGAGGCCCAGGGTGGCAGTTCCCAGCGTCTCGCACATGAACCTTTTAGCCATTCAGATTGCCTTTACGTTGGTTAAATCCTGATGCATCTGCATGCGTTGCCTGCAGCAGACTTTGCAAACAAACCAACAGCCCATCCGGGCCGCCGGCTGACATTTCTCCCGGGCTTCAGGCGCCAGTGCGTTCCGGCGCCCAAACCTCAGCGTACGCTTCGCCTGCGCAGGGAGGCCGGTGAAAAGTAACGCTTGTTCGGGACATCGTTGGTGAACACCCGGGTGTTGGGCTCTTCGGTATCCAGCCCCAGCACGTGGTATCGACGGGCCTGAAGATCGTGATAAACGTCAAGTACCGTCCAGACTCCGGGCAACTCGTAATAGTTCTTGGGAATGCCCATGGTGACGCGCCACAGGGCACCACGACCATCGTACTGATCGAGAAGAACCGTGTTCCAGCTGTCCGCATCCACGTAGAAGCGCCGCTTGCCGTAGATGTGCCGCTCACCATCTTTCAGAGTCGCTTCCACCACGTGAACCCGATGCAACTCCCAGCGTGTCAGATCCGGGTTCAGGTGAGACATCCCCAGAATATCCGAGTAAGGAGTCCCCTTTTCACCAATCCGGTAGTTGTTGTAGGGAATGTAAATCTCCCGAACACCCTCATAGTTCCAGCTATACCGATCCATGGCACCATTGAAAATATCGGTGTCATCGGCCGTGCGCAGGTTGTCAGCAGCGGCAATAGGTGAGTCGTAACCCAGATTTGGTGCCCGGCGTACACGTCGCTGGCCAGCGTTATAGCCCCAGCCGTTCCGGGGGTTGATGATCTGGTTCAGGGTCTCGTGCACCAGAATGGCGCCCCCGGCGAGGCGGGGTGGAGACTGGGTAAATGACAGGTAGTAGAAGATCACATTATCGAGTTCGCCTTCACCACCCTCAGGATTGTAAAAATTGAAAAAGGCTTCCTGCTGCGAGGTCACCAGACTGTAATCGCCATTGGTCTGGACAGCGACCTCACTGGAACGCCGTGTCACGGACACACCGCGCCAGCGGGTCAGATGATTCCAGATCACCTGCCAGGCTTTTTCTTCATCGTTACCGTGTAGTATCGGGAACGGATAGCCCCCAAAAGCGCCTTTCAAACCTTCGGTTTCACCAACGATCTCAGCATTTACCGCATTCTTACGGGTATTTTCTGCCACCCAGGCAGGCACCGCATGGGTCCGCCGGGACTGGTAAACCGGAATACGGAAGGTTGTCGGATAGGTTTCCAGCATGGCCCTGACACCATCGGTCAGGTGCTCCTGATACTGATCCAGATTGGAGGCATTGATGGTGAACAGCACTTCATCATCCGGGAACGGATTGACATGATGCTGGCCACTGCCGTCGTAACCTGCGGGAGGCTCTGTCAGGCCGCCATCCCACGCCGGGATGGTACCGGCATCATTACCGGCTTTGGGCGATCCGAAGGGGGTGAGATCCTGGCCGAGACGCGACGCCTCCGATGCAGAGACTGCCGCGTGCAGCGGTGAAGCTGCAAACGACAGCGCCAGCAACCCGCCAAACAATACGTTCTTGTTATATCTCATTGTGCAACCTTAAATCCGTCTGGAAGCCTCTGTGGGCTTTTTTGTTATGGTCTGGTGCAATTCACAGACTTTCTGACAGATTAGCCGATCAGGCAAGGTTGTCTATCGACCGAAAGTGCGATTTTGTATCCGGCTGTGACGACGGTTTTCAATCACAGCCAGATCCAAAGTCCCGCCCATCAGGCCAGGAGCAGGGGTAGGCCTCAGTCCGCCAGGCTCTTGTGAACGACTTCGTACACATCCCCCGACAGGCGGTCTTTATCACGAACACGCTCCAGCGCCGACTTCATCAGCACCCGGTATTCCGGTGCAAACTTACGCCAGCGGGTCAACGGCGTCACCAGACGGGACGCAATCTGGGGGTTACTGTCATCCAGTCGGCAAACCTGCGTCGCCAGGAACGCATAACCGCTGCCATCGGGATTGTGAAAAGCGGCCAGATT
This sequence comes from Marinobacter daepoensis DSM 16072, assembly GCF_000421165.1. GTDB lineage: Bacteria > Pseudomonadota > Gammaproteobacteria > Pseudomonadales > Oleiphilaceae > Marinobacter > Marinobacter daepoensis. Next base: position 20,152 of record NZ_ATWI01000001.1, on the reverse strand, counting down.
CTGAGAGGCAAACGCACCGATCACAGATCGCACCTTGTTGGGGTTTTTCCAGTCAAAGGCCTCATGCTCAAGGAGCTGCGTAATCTGCGGCAGTTGCCCTGCCCGAACGCTGGCGGCCTGAACAGAGAACCAGAGTTCCACGACTTGCGGATCCTCCCTGAAGGCCTGATAAAAACCCTCAAGCGCCTGAGTGCGCTCTTCCACAAAGTCTGAATTCACCAACGCCCGCAACGCACCCAACCGATCCGTCATGTTGTCGGCAGAACGGAGCTGCTCCTGGGCCAGTACCAGGCCTTGCTGATCCCCGATGTGGAGCAACCACCCGAGGGCGGTATTTCTGAGGCTTCGACGGGCAACGGAGTCCGGTGTCAACTGATAATCGCCCTGCGCCGAGTTGCAGTGGTAGCATGCCAGTAATTCATCACGCAAATGGGTTGCCAGATGACTCAGCACCGCTTCACGGGCCCGGTGAATAGCGGCAACATCCGCCTGTTCAGACAATTCGATCAGGTAAGCCTCGGAGGGCAGCTGCAGCATCTTTGCCACCAGAGCCTGATCCAGGCCAGTATTCCGGAGCAGCGAGCGATAGGCATCTACCAGCCTCGGTTCAACCTCAGCCTCCGGCGCAACGATCAGGGACTGGATCACATCAACCGCCAGCCGCTGACCGGCATCCCAGCGATTGAAGCCATCGGGATCGTGGTTCATCAGAAACAGGAGTTGCTCCCGGGTCCATGGATAGTGAACCCGGACCGGAGCCGAAAAGCCCCGCAGAAGAGACGGCACCGGGCGTTCAGACACCCCGTGGAATTCAAAGCAGTGCTCACGCTCTGTCAGCTCCAGTACACGCTCAACCGGCGCGTCGTCGCTCCCGGCGCTGAACAGCAGAGGCAAGGGCTGCCCATCACGCCCCAGGAGGCCAACCGCAAACGGGATGTGCTGAGGCTTCTTGCCAGTCTGCCCCGGTGTATCGGGAACGCTTTGTCTCACTGTCAGGCGATAGACACAACGCTCCTCGTCAAACTCATCAGTTACCGTTAGCGCCGGGGTTCCGGCCTGCTCATACCATAGCCGGAACTGGCTCAGGTCCCGTCCGGATGCATCTTCCATCGCCCGGACAAAGTCGTCAGTGGTAACCGCCTGGCCATCATGACGCTGGAAGTAAAGATCACTCCCCTGTCGGAACAGCGACTCTCCAAGTAGGTTGTGGATCATTCTTACCACTTCAGCACCCTTCTCGTAGATCGTGAGGGTGTAGAAGTTGGAGATTTCCATATAGGACGCAGGACGGACCGGGTGCGCCATCGGCCCCGCATCCTCCGCAAACTGAGCCGTGCGCAAGAGCGTGGCATCTTCGATACGCTTGACCGTCGGTGACCCCATATCGGCCGAGAACTGAGCATCCCGGAAAACGGTGAAGCCCTCTTTCAGGCTGAGCTGGAACCAGTCCCTGCAGGTTACCCGGTTCCCGGACCAGTTATGGAAGTACTCATGGGCAACAATGGCCTCAATGCGCTGGAACGCTGCATCTGTCGCCGTTTCCTGGCTGGCCAGCACACACGACGAGTTAAAGATGTTGAGCCCTTTGTTTTCCATGGCGCCCATATTGAAATCATCCACGGCCACAATCATGAAGATGTCCAGGTCGTATTCCCGACCATACACGTCTTCGTCCCAGCGCATGGATCGTTTAAGGGCATCCAGGGCGAAGTCACACTTTTGGGCGTTGCGGGGCTCCACGTACATCCGAAGATCAATCGACCTGCCGGAGCATGTTGTAAATGTATCCTTCTTCTCTACCAGGTCACCGGCCACCAGCGCAAAGAGATAAGCCGGCTTGGGAAACGGATCTTCCCAGGTCACGTAATGACGACCACCTTCAAGATCTCCTTTCGCCACCGGATTACCATTCGACAGCAACACCGGATACGCGTCCCTGTCGGCTTCAATGCGGGTTCGGAAGCGAGCCATGACATCAGGACGATCCGGGTAGAATGTAATGCACCGAAACCCTTCTGCCTCACACTGGGTACAGAACATCCCCGAAGACTTGTACAAACCTTCCAGCCGCGTGTTGTTCTGAGGCTCAATCCAGGTCACCACCTGCAATTCAAACGCTTCCGGGACGGAGGATACAACCAGCGCATCCCCGAGATCGTCAAAGTCACCGGCTGCCAATGGCGTGCCATTCAAGGCCACCGATTCCAATACCAGGCTATCGCCATGCAGATACAGCGGCTCATCTCCGCCAGACGATTCAGGATTCCGTCGCACAGACAACACACTGTGCACCCGGGCACCGTCCTCAAACAATTCGAAACGAAGATCTACCTGATCAACCAGATAGGCCGGTACCTTATAGTCGCTCAGGCAAATGGTTTGCGGCTGATTGGTTCGCATTCATTCTCTCCAGACAAAAGACATGGCGGGCTCAGTCAAGAACCCGGAACCGGACTTCGTAGCCGGTAAACTTGCGGATATTGATCACACCGGTATCAAGCATGAGGTACTGACCTTTAACACCCTCAAGTACGCCCTCCACTTCTGGCGTTTTGTCCAGATTATGGGTTTTCACTTTCGCCGGCCAGACCTGAACCGGATAACCTAATCCCAGTGAGGCTTCGTCCACAATCCGAATGCTATCTTCACCATGCTGCGACCGAAGGGTCTCCAGATCCGCTTCGATCAGACCCAGCATCCTCTCCCGCTCCTGCACCAGATCCAGTTCCGGTACATCACCTTTGAGCATCGCCCGCCAGTTGGTGCGGTCAGCCGCATGACTCTTGCATGCCACCTCCACCAGCCCGGAAAGATACCGACTGGCCACCCGAAGCATGGGAATAGCGGTTACCGCACCCTGGTCAATCCACCGGGTTGGCACCTGAGAAGCCCGTGTGATCCCTACTTTCAAACCGCTCGAATTGGCCAGATAAACCACATGCTCCACCATGCAGTTGGCCTCGCCCCACTCAGGCTCACGGCAGGTACCCAGATGAAAATGGCATTTTTCCGGGCTCATGATGCAGCTATCACAGGCCGCGAGTTTCCGGAAACAGGGGTAGCAGTATCCTTGATTGAAACTTTTCTTGGTGGTGCGATCACAATGGACGCAACGAATCACACCATCAAACTCCAGGCTCACCTTGCGGCCCACAAGCTCATTCAGCGGCAGACGGGCATCACCAACGGCGAGGGTATAGGCCACCGGGTCTCCCGCCTCCGCCGGCATTTTCCGCAAACGGCCGGTTACATCCGTTGAAACTGTCAAACCTTTACCTCAACAAACTGATCAGGGTCTGCCTCGTTGTTCTGTTTCTCTTTTCGGAACTGCACCGAAGGATCACAAGCCGTACCGGCCTTTTCTCCCCGATCCAGATAGCCCACACGCTGCTCCTCAGGAACGTTGTGCTTTTCCTCGTAGTAAATCACCGCTTCCAGGCTGATTTCGCGCTGCTCCCGGGTCATCACCCGGCCGTCGGGCCACTTGCCAAGCTCAATGGCCTGCTTCAGGTTGCGGTAAACCGTCGGGTCCAGCCGCTCAATCAATTCTTCGTATGTCATTCCCGCCTCCTGAACATTTCTTCATCTAAAAACCGGCAAACTTATTTGACAATCAAAAATGATAACGATTATCATTAACCCACCAAATGACAACGGTCGTATCATTTGGTCTCTCTCATCAGGAGCTATAAGCTCTTTTACAGCCTCACCTTTCGGTGGGGCTTTTTTTTATCGCAGATAACGCCGTGGGGGTAACACGGCAGCCATAGCCAGACCCGCGAGGAAACCTCCCAGGTGGGCTTCGTTAGCCATTCGTCCAAGCCCCAGCACCTCTGGCAGCGGCGTGAACCCAATGACCATCCAAACCAGGGCGAAAGTGACCAGTGCTGGTGGAAACTGGAAACGCGGCATTCGGCGCTGGCTCAGCCAACAGTACCCCAAAATGCCATACACAACGCCGGAAAGGCCGCCGAACAAGGGGCCCGACACCAGATACTGCAACAGATTCGACCCAAGGCTGGCCGCAAAAAACAGAGCGACAAGCCTCATCCGCCCATCCATCCACTCAATCTGACTTCCAAGAAACCAGAGCATGACAGAGTTGAAAATGATATGGGTCCAGCTGAAATGCAGGAAATCCGGCGTCAACAGGCGCCAGACCTCTCCGGCAGAAAGCGTCAATAGCAGCGCATCCAGACGCCCCGACAGCGTTTCAAACGTTCCCCAGGGAAATGGCCGGGGGTCGACAATCATCATGGAGGCTGCCAACTTGCTCTGCCCCATGCCGGTAAGCCAAACCATGGCAATCGCGATCATAATGACCGCAATCACCAGGGGCGCGTGGCGCGGTGCAGGCTGCCAGCGCCCATTGGGCGTGATCGGGGAAGGCGACGAATTATCCAAGTAAACCTCTCTTGTTTTAGCGGGCAACGCTATCTTCACTGGTGGGATAGTCCGGCTGTTCCGGACGATCAACGTCAACCCAGACAAACTTGTCCCGGGATAACACTTTCTCCCCATCAAAGCGGTACGCCACTAGTTTTCCATACTTGACGGCACTGTAATCAATACAGGCCACGTTGTGTTTGAGCGGTGCTGGCGCCCCATCCATCCAGTAATGGCCAACAAACACCGGAGGCGCCTCCAGCGGATAGGTAATCAACTGTTTGCGCTCATCGTCAGTCAGGCCCATGCCGGCCACTTCCGTTGGCAGAGGGTCTGGCTGAAACACCACATCCGCATAGGTGTCCGGCTGATCGGCCCAGAACTTGGTTCTGAAAAACTGGCGAACGTACCCGTCACGCCCTGTGATCGACATGCCGTCCGGTAATCTGAGATCGGTCCCCCTCAGGAGCGTATCCATCACTTGGCCGGCAAACGACTCGATCGCGGCGGAGGCATGCAGGAAGTCTTCATCAATGCAGGCCCCGCCGTGGTTTTCACGAAACTGACTAATCAGTGTCTGATCCCAGCACGCATGCACCACACGAAAATTCTCTTCCTCAATAAAGAGCGGAATCGTGTAAAACCACTCCAGAAACTCGTTCCATTCGTGAGGATACGCATCGAACTGTTCAAGGGTTTCCTTGATCAGTCGGTCATGCCGCGGGTTGTGTTCCCTCAGGAACGTTTTGCCGCTGCCAGGCCGGGCACGAGTGCAATACCCGAGGGCGTTGTATTCATGGTTCCCCATGACAATCCGGGCAAAACCATGCTCGACCATATCCCGAACCAGATGCAGCGATTCCCGAATTCTTGGCCCCCGGTCAATAATATCGCCAATAAAAATGGCCTGACGCCTTGGGTGCTGGTAGATCCCGTTGAGCTTCCGGTACCCCATCTGCTCCAGCAGGCGCTCCAGCGTGTGTGAACAGCCGTGAATATCACCAATGATGTCGTAACCGCGATCTGCGATTGTCTTGATTGCCGCCATAATCAATCAACTCGCTGCTATTTCGCTTGCCCAGCCCAGTTTGTCCCGGCAGGTCGCGTAGAAATTATGATCGGTGGGGTGAATCAGACGGATCTTGAATGGTTTTTTGGTGATTCGAATGATGTCGCCAGGCGCACAGGCGATATTCATCTGACCATCGAAGCTGATCTGTGGGTAGGTTTCATTGGTTTCCCCGATCACCAGCTTGATCTCGCTTTTGCCATCAACAACGATCGGACGACTGCTGAGGGTATGGGGGAACATCGGTACCAGAACTACGGCATCGAGCTTAGGGTGCATAATCGGCCCCCCTGCTGACAGTGAGTACGCCGTGGACCCCGTTGGTGTGGCAACAATCAAACCGTCCGAGCGTTGGCTATAGACAAAGTGGCCATCAATAAAAAGATCGAAACCAATCATCCGGGTTGATTTCCCCGGGTGCAGAACCACATCGTTCAGCGCCGAGCCATAACCTAAGGGCTGGCCGTTTCGCTCTACATGGCCATCCAGAAGAAAGCGGGACTCTTCAATGTAATTACCTGCCAGCACCTGGGCCAGACGTTCTTCGAGGTCTGAGGGGGAGATATCCGTCAGAAACCCCAGACGCCCCCGGTTAACCCCCAGAATGGGAATCTTGGATTTGGCGAGTTCCCGGGCCGCGCCCAGCAGACTGCCGTCACCGCCGACCACGATGACCAAATCACAGATTTCCCCCAAAAGCTTTTTGCTGGCCACCTGCAGACCGTGGCCAGGAATCATGGCTGAGGTATCTTCCTCAATAATCACATGATAATTGTTGGCGGTTAGGTACTGCTTGAGCTGCCGAAGCGACTCAACGACCTTGACGCTGCCCATGCGCCCGACGATGCCGATATTCCTGAACTGGTCCATGAAGTATCCCGTGGTCTCTGAATGGAGCAGAGAGTACCGGCCCCCCGGACGGGATGCCAGACTCCCTGATCGATAAGGAACAGAAGGACAGTTTAACGAAACTCGGGCAGATTCTGAAAAAAGATGACGATCAGGCCTGATGATGCTCGCATCGGTCATCACGACCCGGCTCGAATTCGGCAGGTTGGGTTATCCGCATGATGGGCTCTCCGCAGGCCCTCCCATCTTCATCAACGTGATTACAAACGGGATGCTCATAGTGGGCCAGCCATTCACGATAGGCCGGTTCGTTCAGGCTGCAGCGCTCTGCGGCATACCCAAGAGGGTTGCCAAAGTAGGTATCAATCTCTTCATACGGCAAGGTAATGTGCCCCACACCCGGGTGGTAGGCCACCAGAAAGACCGACTGCGCCCGAAGCTGCTCCAGTAACGATTCCTCCGGAGGCTGACGGTGCAGCAGGTCGTGCCTGTCCTGCTCCAGGGCAACGATCTTCTCGTCACGGAGCTCCAGCTCACGCTGTTTACGTTCCAGCTGCTCCCTTAACAACACGGTCTCAGCGCTGGCATTGGCATCTTCCCGCCCTTGGTCCTCACGCCCCTCTGCCATCTTTTCCTGCATGCTCAGGTACTGTTCGTTGCGCTGGGACAATCGCTGCTTGAGCTGCTCGTTGCTGAGCCTGAGGCGCTCACACCTCTGCTCGAGATCCGCCATCTCGCCGCGCAACCCCTGCATTTCAAGACGATGCTCTCGCTGCAGGTCTGCCAGCGAATCACGATGTACACTTTGGAGCGTTTTGATTCTCAGGCGCTGTTCACGCAGCACCTGAGCCAGGCGGGCCCGGTCCCGGCTGCCCTCGCCGGCTTCTGACGAAGATGAGGTTGCCGTAAGTACCGGGATATTTTCTTCTTCAGGTTCGATTTTCTGAAACCGAAGCGTGTTGGCATCCACCGCTTTGCGAATGGCCTGAAAGTGGTTATTGCCCGGAGTCATATCCGGATCCCACAGTTCATTGGCGAACTCCGGAGCGGGACACTGACTCCGGCAGACCAGCCTGATGGCTCCGCCACCCATGTTTGGCCCCTTGGCGCCCTGATCGGCCAGGGATTCAATGGGCACATTCCAGTGGCTGTCAGCCCGGCCCTCATCATCAAACCAGATGCGGAAGAAGACCAGAGACGTCACCTTCAGGTTCGGGCTCAGGTTCACCAGGACCGCCCGGACATCCGTCTCCGCCAGGTCTGAAAGGCCAACGTAGCCATCCAGAAAAGCGCCAAACTCCGACAGCCTCATCTGCCGGGCAATCTGATTGCCTTCCACAAAAAAGACCGCCGAATAGCCATCGGCGGCCTGCCCGGCATTTACCATCAAACTTCTCCGTGCCTCGGGAATCTGAATTCCGGACGCCGGTCGGCGCCCGTTGGTTCCAATTCAACCATTATCTGACTAGTCTAGCCAGACAGGCCCCGAAACACAGCGAAAAACTGCAACGATTTGTGATCAGATCTCTGCAGCGAGTCGACTACCCTGATTAATGGCACGCTTGGCATCCAGCTCGGCTGCCACGTCGGCACCACCGATCAGATGCACCGGAATGCCAGCGGATTCCACATCAGCCTGCAACTCCCGAAGCGGCTCCTGACCAGCACAGACGATGATAGTATCAACGGCCAGAACCCTGTCCTGCCCCTGCTCCGCACCTTTCGGCGTTACCGTAATGTGCAGCCCTTCATCGTCAATCTTGCGATAGCTGACACCGGGTACCATCTGAACATCTCGATTTTTCAGGGACGTCCGGTGGATCCAGCCCGTGGTTTTGCCCAGATTTTTACCCACTTTGGAGGCCTTGCGCTGAAGCAGGTATACCTGCCGAGCCGGTGCAGGCACCTCTGGCGTCATGCCTTTAATACCGCCGCGATGCTCAACAGACAGATCCACCCCCCACTCCTGCATGAAGTGATCGGTATTAAGGGACGGTGACTCCCCTTTATGGACAACAAACTCGGAAACATCGAAACCAATACCACCAGCGCCAATCACCGCAACCCTCTGGCCTACCGGTTTGCGCTCCAGCAGCGCATCCAGATAACCAATGACTTTCGGGTGATCAATCCCCTCAATGTCCGGAGTGCGAGGTTCAACACCGGTCGCCAGTACCACCTCATCAAACCCACCGGCCTTCAGATCCTCTGCAGACACACGAGTGTTCAGACGAACATCCACGCCGGTCTTGTCCAGCATTTTTCGGAAATAACGAAGGGTTTCGTAGAACTCTTCCTTACCCGGAATTCGCTTGGCAACGTTGAACTGACCACCAACTTCACTGCCCGCATCAAACAGCGTCACCGTGTGACCACGCTCGGCGGCAACGGTCGCGAAGGCCAGGCCCGCAGGGCCGGCACCAACCACCGCAATGGATTTTGGCTGCGAGGTTTTCACATAGGCCAGCTCGGTCTCGTGACACGCTCTGGGATTCACCAGACAAGAGGTCAATTTGCCACTGAAGGTGTGGTCCAGGCACGCCTGATTGCAGCCAATACAGGTATTGATCTCATCGGCACGATCCTGCTCTGCCTTCAGGACCAGCTCAGCATCTGCCAGGAACGGACGCGCCATGGAAACCATGTCGGCATCGCCTTCGGCCAGCACTTTTTCGGCAACATCCGGCATGTTGATGCGGTTGGTCGTCACCAGAGGAATGCTGACCTCACCCTTGAGGCGAGCCGTCACTTTGGTAAAGGCCGCACGGGGCACCGAAGTTGCGATGGTTGGTACCCGCGCCTCATGCCATCCGATCCCTGTATTGATGATGGTTGCACCGGCTTTTTCGATTTCCCTGGCCAGGTGCACCACTTCTTCCCAGGTGCTGCCATCTTCGATCAGATCCAGCATGGACAGGCGGTAGACAATGATAAAGTTCTCACCCACGCGCTCACGCACACGACGCACTATTTCAATCGGCAGCCGGATACGGTTCTCGTAGCTGCCACCCCACTGGTCTGTTCGCTGGTTGGTATGGGAGACGATAAACTGGTTAATGAAGTACCCTTCCGAGCCCATGATTTCAACACCATCGTAATCCGCGCGCTGAGCCAGAGCTGCGCAGTTCACATAGTCATCAATCTGCTTCTGAATACCGGCTTCGTCCAGTTCTTTGGGTTTGAACGGGTTGATAGGCGCCTGAATAGCAGACGGCGCGACCAGCTCCGGAGAGTAGGCATATCGGCCCGCGTGGAGAATCTGCATACAGATTTTGCCACCTTCGTCATGCACAGCCCTGGTAATAACCTTGTGCCGGTCCGACTCTTCCTCGGTGCTCATCTTGGCAGCATGCTGGAAAACCGCCCCTTCGGTATTTGGACCAATGCCCCCGGTCACGATAAGGCCTACTCCGCCACGGGCGCGCTCAGCATAAAATGCTGCCAAACGATCAAAACCGTTTTTAACTTCTTCAAGCCCCGTGTGCATAGACCCCATCAGGGTGCGGTTACGCAAGGTGGTGAAGCCGAGATCCAACGGCTTCAAGAGGTTCGGATACTTGCTTTCGCCAGCAGCTGCGGTCATGGAATGCTCCTCATCTGATCAACCACGGGGCAAATGCCCCATTTATTATGGCCCTAACACTAACTGGCCATACACCGCCCAACAATATCCTAAAACAACATTTGATTATCCCCGGATAACATCGATAATGGGCGCATGCACAAACCCGGTACGCAGACCCAGAATGCTCTGGGCGACATCAGCCTTCTTTACGTCTCCGTCCTGCTGAAGGCCGTGGCGGCAGAGGGTGCCAACCCGGAACGGCTGAAAGCCAGCTTTCATCTCAACGCCCCGGAATCGGCAGCAACCGATGCCCGCATCAGTATCCCAAGGTTCATGCGCCTGGGGCACGCAGCCATAAACGCCACGGGCAACCCGGCTATAGGCCTGCGCATGGGTGCCCTGTCCCGGCCGGTCGACGCCGGCATCGCCGGTCTCTGCGCAGAGACCGCCGAAACGGTTGGCCAGGCGATGGAAACCCTGGTGCGATTCTCGTTGCTGACCAGCCGCAATTCCCGGGGAGCTCCCGGCGTTCATCGACACCAGCGCTCTATCCACTTTTATTCCATCCGCCCCTACAACGCATACAACTACTTTGTGGTGGATTCGGTGCTCGCTGGCTGGACACAACTTATCCGCCATATGACCGGCCGCTACGATGTTCTGGATCGCGTGAGAATTGAATACCCTTCCAGAGGGCTGGATGACGTGTTTGAAAGCTGGTTTCGCTGCCCGGTGGAGTTTGGTGCAAGCACTAATGATATACGCATCAAAGAGCAGGTCTGGGGACTGCTCCCATTGCAGGCCCATGCAGGCATGCATGAGAAACTAACGAATGTTTGTGAACTGGAGCTGCAGCAAATGCAGCGAGGCTGGAGCACCGCAGACCGGGCCAGGCACCATATTGCCCCCCTGCTGGTAGGCGGCAACACCTCTCTTGAGTCGCTCTCGGCAAAACTGGGCGTGACACCCTGGACACTACAGCGACAACTCGCACAGGAAGGCAGCGGCTTCAGACAATTGCTGGATGCCACACGCAAACAACTGGCGGTGGACTATCTGAAAGAGACAAACAGCTCACTGGCGGAAATTGCCTGGCTGCTCGGATTTGCCAACCCGCCGGCTTTTCATAAGGCCTACCAACGATGGCACAACATCAGCCCGGGCGAACACAGAAAGAAGCTCAGAATGAACACAGATTAGAAAAACTGAAAGGTAAGATAATCCTGGGAGGAAAATGGCGGAGCGGACGGGACTCGAACCCGCGACCCCCGGCGTGACAGGCCGGTATTCTAACCAACTGAACTACCGCTCCGCGCGGCGTGCCTGAGCTTTCTTGCGATTGCTCTGTGACAACGAGGGCGCATTATATAGAGGCCCTCGTTTATGTCAACGCTTTTTCAAAACTTTTTTCAATTTTCCGGGCCGGACTACATGGCATCAACCATGGCGTCCTTACCCTGTGCGGTTTTCCGGTATTCAATGGGGGTCATCCCAGACCAGCGTTTGAACGCACGATAAAAAGTACTGGGCTCCGAGAACCCGGTCAGGTAAACAATTTCATCAATGGATTCGTCGGTGGTTGCGAGCAACTGGCGGGCCAGCCGGTACCGAAAATCCGCCAAGACCTGATTGAAACTGGTTTCAGCTTCCGTCAGCCGGGTCCGCAGCGTGCGAGGCTTGATGCCTAACCTTTCAGCAACAGCATCCAGCGTAACTTCTCCACTATCGAGAAGTTCAGCAATAATTCGCTCCACCTGCCCGACAATGTCCTTTTTCTCAAGCCGGGCAACCTGCTCGCTGGCAAACCTCTCATGCAGCGCCAGCAACTCCGGCTCAGCGTGAGGGGATGCGTGAGACATAAATTCCGTGGGGAAATACAGGCGATTTTCTTCGGCGCCGAAAACCACGTCACACCCCAGCACCTCACGAACATGGTCCTGCCCCTGTTCGCGTTCGTGCTCGAATTCAATTCTCGACGGGTAAAAATTGCCATCGGTTATCGACCGGAAGAATGTAATCACCCCCTGGACAAAACACTCATTGAAATGCCGCAACCGCCGTACTTCTTCAGACGCAGCATCCAGAACCATGCAGGCTTCTTGACCGTCAACAAAGACCTCGGTATTGGCCGCATCACTCAACAGACGCTGATAGTTCAGCGCCCTCCGCAAGCCTTCACCAAAACTGGGGCTGCTCAGGAACAGATATTCCAGCACCTGCCCTTTATAGGCGGGCAACATTGCCCCTAGGTGAAGCCCCACATCCGGGTCCCCCGACACCTCCTCCACCGCCTGCCAGAAATAAAGCTGAGCGCTGTGGGGCGTTCTTAACTGATCTGTGTATACATACTGCTCGTCAACGCCAAGGCGGTTAAAAATGGCATCGGTATCGACACCCTTACGCTTCATTGCCTCGTATATCAGGCGCAGCATGACGCCTGCATCACGTAATTCCTGCATAGTATCCCGCTTTTTTATTTATTGGTTACTACTTTGACCCGCCGGACAGGCTCCGGAGCACGCAAGGTCAATGCCACGTCTGGCCGGGTTTGCCAGACTTTAGTCGTACATTAGAGCATATCAGGCCACTGAGGCACAGTTGTACCGAAATTTGGTCATACCCAGAATAAACCGCCATGCCGTCACAATCAGCTAACACGAATTCAGGCCTCCGGCCACCGAAGGAGAGCGCCACCATGCCAAAGCCAATGGTCTACCGGCACACCCCGCCAGCCCTGCTGCCACTGTATGGGAAGGCCCTGTTGCCCAAAAACAGGCATGGCCAAGAAGCCGAACCTGCCATCCCTGCGCTAGAGGCCCATCTGCTAGGCGTATCAACCGATACGCCAACGCTGGCAGACTACCGGACACTCTGTGGCTTTCGCCACGGAGCCACTCTGCCGATCACCTGGCCACATATTCTGGCCTTCCCCCTGCACCTGAAGCTTCTGACAGAGCCCGCCTTCCCTCTACCGCTTCTGGGCCTGGTACACCTTCGCAACACCATTACCCAACACCGCCCGCTGGGCACAGGAGAAAACCTGGACCTGCACGTTACCCTGGCCAATCAGCAGAGCACCGAACGGGGGTTGGAGTTTGATCTGGTAACGGAAGCCAGAGCCTCAGGGCGACTGGTCTGGGAAGAAGCCAGCACCACATTGTTCCGGAAGAAGCCAGCAACCAGCAACCAGGCCACAAAGCAGATGCCTCCGCTGGCGAACTACCCTTGCTCCGAAACCATCACGGCACCAGAGAACCTGGGGCGCCAATACGCCAAGGTTTCCGGCGACAGAAACCCGATTCACTTGCATGCGCTCAGCGCAAAAGCGTTCGGGTTCCCCAGAGCTATCGCACACGGCATGTGGAGCAAGGCCAGAGCCCTGGCTCTTCTGGAGACACAAAAAGACTGGAAAGAAGGCCCGGTCCGTGCCAGCTGTCAATTCAAGAAACCTCTGCTGCTTCCAGGGGCCGCCATACTGAACTGGAAAACCGGTGACGACAGGTGGGACTACCAACTGCTGAATGCAGGAGGCGACGCACCTCACTTTACGGGGTGCGTCGACTGGCTATAGGAAGGTATTGCGAACTCAGCACTCCGGAGCGCAGGACGGACCCTGGGCTCCGGCTATCGGCAGGGTAAACCAGAAGCAGGCACCCTCGCCTTCCGGGCGCTCATAGCCGATCTCTCCACCCTGAGCCTGAATCAACGACCGGCAAGTCGCCAAACCGATCCCCATGCCATCGTCTTTGGTGGTGTGGAAGGGATGGAAGAGCTTCTCCTCGTCTTCTTCAGAGACCCCGACACCGTGGTCCCTCACCTGAATGCGCACACACTTGTCGCCACACTGACGGGCGCTCACCTCCACCGACGCTGAGACTCCGGCACTGCGGGTCGCCTCCAGAGCGTTGCGGATCAGGTTCAACGCCACCTGCTGAACCTGGATCGGATCAGCCAGCACCTCTGGCAATGCCTCCTCCACCTGAACCTCAATACCGCCTTCGTTATTGCGCATGTCCACTTCGGCAAACTGACGGGTATCATCCAGCAGGCCAGGCACTGCCAATACTTCTTTCCCAGTGGCGGGCTTCTTCATGAAACGCCGGATCCGACGAATAATTTCACTGGCGCGGTGAGACTGAGCCTCGATTTTATCGAGAGTCTCCTGCAACAGAACCAGGTCTGGCTGCTCCTTGCCCATCATCCGCTTGGCCACACGGGCATAGTTGGTAATAGCGGTCAGCGGCTGATTGACTTCGTGGGCGAATCCCGCCGCCATCTCTCCCATAGTGCTCAACCGGGAAGTATGAGCAAGCTGATCGCGCTGCTCCTGAACCATAGTCCTGGCGTCTTCCAGCGCCTGCTCGTTCTCAAGCTCTGTGGTGATATCCCGGAACACCACCACGGCGCCATGGAGTTCCTCATTATCAAGTTTTGGTGTCGACCGGTACTCACCGGGGAACCCCGAACCGTCAGACCGTAGCATACGGATATTGCGTTGATTTTCTGCCACACCTTGCCGGCAGGTAGCCATCACCGGCAGGTTGTCTTCGGACTCAGCCGCGGTGGAAAAATGCCGTTCAAAGAAATTCTGACCAATCAGATCTTCAACCGGACACCCCATGATCATCGCTGCAGCCGGGTTGGCAAACTCGATAACGCCATGCTCATCCAGACCATAGATGCCCTCGCTGATCGAGTTCAGAATCCGGGTCTGGTCGCTTTGAAGTTCCCGATTCCTCGCCTGAAGCTCACGCTCCAGACGAATCACCTGTGCGTGGGTTTTAACCCGAACAATGACTTCCTGAGACTGGAAGGGTTTGGAAATATAATCCGCACCGCCAAGGGAGAAACCTTTGACCTTGGCCTGAAGATCATCGAGCGCAGACAGAAACACCACGGCACAATCCGCCGTCTGCGGATCAGCCTTGAGGCGCTCGCACACTTCATAACCATCCATCTCAGGCATCATGATATCCAGAAGAATCACTTCCGGATGATGTCGATGGGCAAGATCCAGTGCCTTCTCGCCCTCATTGGCAATCAGCAACCGGTAACCTTTGTCTTTCAGGGTCTCGTAGAGGACTTTCAGGTTCTGCGGGTTATCGTCCACCAGCAGAACGGTGACCTCAGAGTTCTCACTGACAGTTTCAGTCATAGAAATACGGCCGGTTAAAAACGTTCAGATATAATGACGGCGCCGGCCAACCTAGTCGATAAGGTCCTTTACGGACAGAACCATACGTACAAGATGAGCCAATGAATGGGTACCCATCTTGTGCATAACCCGGGAGCGGTGAATTTCAACCGTGCGCTGACTGATCTCCAGCTCGATGGCGATCACCTTGTTGGCCTGGCCCGCAATCATACGATCCATAATTTCTCTTTCACGAGGCGTCAGGCTCTTCACCCGGCGGATGATTTCCTGCTTTTCGTCCAGAGATTTCCGCTGCTCAAGATCCTGCTCCAGCGCTGCCTCAATTTTTTCCAGCAGCGCCTCTTCCCGGTAGGGCTTCTGGATAAAGTCAACCGCCCCCTCCTTCATCGCATCCACCGCCATCGGGACATCTCCATGGCCGGTTACAAAAATAATGGGCAGAATCGAGTGCTTGTCGTTCAGTTTTTTCTGCAGCTCCATGCCATCCATGCCGGGCATACGGATATCCAGAACAATACAACCGGCCATTTTGTCGGAATAGTCTTTCAGAAAGGCGTTGGCACTCTCGTAGGGTTTCACCGGCTTGCCATCGGATTTCAGCAATAGTTCAAGAGAATCACGAACGGCTTCATCGTCCTCTACCACGTACACAGTTTGCTGGATGTCAGTCATGGATCTGTAATCTCCTGTCCGTTTTATTATGGTGCCGGTCAGTGAATGGACGGATCTTTATGATCGTCCCGAGCCTGTTCCTGCCGCTCGTGCTCACGCATTTTTTCGAGTCGTTGCTGGATAATGCCAAAAACGCTCTGCTTCGGGTACCTGCCTTTGTCATCGGCTTTACCGGCAGGCTTACCCAGTAACAGTGTAACCGCCTCTTCTACCCGGGCAACCGCATACACTGAAAAACGACCAGCCCGGACCGCCTGGACCACCTCGCTGTCCAGCATCAGATTCTGGACGTTGGTCGACGGAATGATCACGCCCTGGGTGCCCGTGAGGCCACCTTTGAGTTCACAGGTCGCATAGAAGCCCTCGGTTTTTTCGTTAACACCACCGATTGGCTGAACTTCACCGAACTGGTTAACCGACCCGGTAATCGCCAGGTCCTGACGCACCGGAATCTCCGACAAGGCGGAGATCAGCGCACAGAGTTCTGCAAGCGAGGCGCTGTCGCCATCGACTTCACCGTAATTCTGCTCAAAGGTCAGGCTGGCTGACAAATGCATCGGATCATCGACCGCAAAATGCGAGGCCAGCCAGGAGCTGAGGATCATCACGCCTTTGGAGTGAATATTCCCGCCCAATTTCACATCCCGCTCAATATCCATCACCCCGCCATCGCCATAATAACAGCTGGCGGTTACCCGGTTGGACAACCCGAACTCAAAACCGCCGGTCGACAGCACAGACAGCGCGTTGACCTGGCCCACGCAGGTTCCCGTGGTGGACACAAGCGTGGAACCGTCGCGAATGGAATCGTAGAACTGATCGCGGATCCGGCTGCTGCGATAACGTGCGCTTTCCAGCGCCCGTTCAATGTGCACTTCTGAGATCAGCCGGGCACCAGCCTGGCGCGCCCAGAAATCCGACTCACGCAAGAGGTTGGCGATGTCGGCCGCGTGCAAAGACAACCGGTCCTGATGGTCTGCCATACGCGCGCAATGCTCAATGATACGCGCCACCGCTTTATTGGTGCAGTGCAGCAGCTGTTTTTCCACCACGAGGCTGGCAATAAACTTGGCATACAGAAGCTGACTTTCCTCCGTACGGTACATTTCATTCTCGAAATCAGCCGTCACCCGAAACAACTCCGCGAACTCAGAGTCGTACTCCTGAAGCAGCATCCAGGTTTCCCGGTCACCAAACAGGACAATCTTGACATCCAGAGGCACCGCTTCGGGTTCTATCGAGATGGTCCCGGAAAGGGTCAGCTCACGCTCCAGGGAATTGATCTGGATGGACTTTGAGCGCAGCGCACGCTTCAAACCGTCCCACACAAACGGCTGTTCCAATACCTTGATGGCGTCCATCAGGAGATATCCACCGTTGGCCCGGTGCAGACTGCCGGGGCGGATCAGCGAGAAGTCGGTAAACACCGTCCCTTTGTAGGTTACATTTTCCACGTAGCCAAACAGGTTGTGGTACGTAGGGTTATCCTCCACCACCACCGGCACTTCGTTGGTTTTCTGGTGCACCAGAAGATTGACCAGATACCGCCGGGGCATCTTTTTGTCCAGAGACGCCCAGGCAATGGCGGCCTGCTCTTCATCGTCTTCCAGAAAGATATCCAGATTATCCACCAGATCCTTGCGCACCGCTTCCAGATACGCGACGACATCCGGCTGCTCGCGATACGTCTGCACCAACTCATCAATCTGGTGCCCGGAGATCCCCTCCAGGGTCTCCTGATTCAAAGCTTGTTGCTTGTCGGCGTATTCCTGCTCCCAGTCTGCCATTTTCCGCAGGGCCTGGCGCAGCTTCTTCTCAAGCTTGTTAATGGAATCCTCAAACTTGTCCCGCTGCTCCTCCGTCAGAGCCTGGAAGCTTTCAGCGGTGTGGGGCTCGTCGCCATTCATGGCCACCAGACGATAGCCTCCCGGCGTGGTAACCGTCAGCCTTACCTTCTTGCGTTTTGCCTGGGCTGCAAGTTTCGCCAGCTCGTCTTCCTGCCGTTGGCCGTAATCGTTCTTGAGTTGCTCTGAGCGCTCCAGAAAGCTGTCACTGTCAAACGTCTGGGGAATCGTTTTCACCAGGCGTGCCATCAGCTTTTCCATATCCTGCTTGAGCTGGGTACCCAGCCCGCCCGGCAACTGCAGCAGTTTCGGGTTGCGAGGCTCCTCAAAATTGGCGACATAACACCAGTCGTGGCTCTGCTGCCGGGTATCCACATGATGCTCCAGATAACGCAGCATCATGGTGCGCTTACCCAACCCGTTTCGGCCAACGGCATACACGTTGTAGCCGCCATGGGGCATCGCCAGAGCAAAGCGCACCGCCTCCTGAGCCCGGTTCTGGCCAACAATTTCAGCCAGGGGTTCCAGTTGCCTTGTGGTTTTGAACGGAAGGTCTTTGAGGACGCAGGCTTTATACAGCTGGTGCAGAGGCAGTGACTTCAAATCGGCTTCCCATTACGGTCAGTTTTGTAGGATTTCAGGCTGGCCATTGTAGTGCCTGGGGCCGGGCCTGTCGCGTACCTCGTCCGGTTTTATCGAAAGGCCTCCCGCGAGACCTCAAATGCCAACCCGTTCACAAATCATGCGCTGGCTATTTTTCATCCAGAGCATCGATTACTACACTTCTCTATCCGGGCCTTTCCCGGCAACAACAACGACAAGACACGCAGTGAATAGAAAATGACGAATCACTCGGCAGACCGCCGCATCAAGGATCGTTTTCCCGCCTCGTGCCTTCAGGTCCAGCTTCGTGAATACGGCTTCTTTGCCCGGGGCAGACATCCGGTGAGCGTCACCTGCCTGGACATGAACCGGTACGGCATGGCGGTTCTTTGCCCGCGACCGGTCGACGCAGGGGTTCGGCTGATACTGGATATCAAAGGCAAGTACATCAATGAGCAAGGTATCGGCGCCCGGGCCATTGCCTGCCAGCCGTTTCAGGCCGGCTACCGGATCAGCCTGCAGTTTGCCTACTGCCTCGACAAAAACGCCTACACCCGCTCAATGGACAACGCCCTGTCCCGGATCGAAGGCTTCTACAACCGCTACGCGTGCTGATCAGATCACCCCGGAAAATCAGCGGCTCCTGACGATTGCCTGCGAGCGACAGGCGCTGACGCCAGCCAACAGTCGCAATGACATCATAAGTTGGCCGCTATGGTCGCAAAGCGAACTTTCAGGTTGTGTGTTCAACGCTGGGCTCAACGGTAAATCATGAGCGCAGTCAATAATTCATCTGTATATAGCGCGTGTTAGTTGGGAGCATGACCGTGACCTTTGCCATAGTTCACACCACTCGTATCAACCTCTATTCCTGGGGAGTTAGGGAGAGTCTGAATAACCGCCAATTTTCATCGGCATGAGCCGGCAAAAGATCGAGAATTCAAACACTACCCTCCCGTTGTTTGTCTGTTTTTTACCCGTCTACCGCCGTTTTGGCGGAAAACAGGCGCACTGGCCCTACGCCAGTAGGTATTTTTCACCGATCAGTAGGTTGCTGAACGCGGCCAGCAAATGCAGCCGGTTGTTGTTCTTGGCCAAGCCGCGATAGCGGACTTTGCTGTAGCCGAAGACCTGTTTGATGTACCGGAACGGATGTTCCACTTTTGAGCGGATGCTGGCTTTGATTTTCTCGGCTTTCAGCTTGTCGGCATCCAGGGTTTTCCGAGCACCAGGGCGCTTGGCGATAAACCAGGACACGTTCTTGCGGTTTTTATGCTCCGCCCATTTTTGGAGGCCAAGGTAGCCGGCATCACCGAATACTCGCTGCTCTTCACCGTGCAATAGCTTGCCGGAAGGCACGATGTCATGAACATTGGCAGCAGTGGTGTCGATGCTGTGGATCAGACCCAGCGTGTCATCGACACCAATGTGCATCTTCATGCCAAAATGCCATTCGTTGCCTTTTCTGGTCTGGTGCATCTCAGGATCTCGCTTGCCAGAATTGTTCTTTGTGGAGCTGGGCGCAGAGATAATGGTGGCGTCCACAATGCTGCCTTCACGCAGCATCAGGCCATTTTTCTCCAGGTGCTTGTTCACTTCTTTGAACAGCACGTTGCCAAGGCCATGTTGCTCCAGGAAATGACGAAACTTCAGAATCGTGGTTTCATCCGGCAGACGGTCCAGCTTCAGCCCGGCGAACTGACGCATGGATTCGATCTCGTACAGCGCGTCTTCCATGGCAGGATCACTGAGGTTGTAGAACAACTGCATGCAGTGAACACGCAGCATGGCAGACAACGGATAGGGAGGGCGTCCGTTCTGACCCTTGGGGTAATATCGGGCCACCTTCTTCTCCAGCTGTTTCCAGGGAATCAGCTTGTCCATCCGTTCCAGAAAGATCTCGCGGCGGGTTTTGCGCTTCTTGGTCTGGTACTCGGCTTCGGAGAAAGTGATCTGATCCATGGTGGCAACGATCCTATGCGGTTGACGATGGCCGTATTATCGCTGAT